>CAVUBP010000003.1:0-1436338 GCA_963739765.1 uncultured Acidimicrobiales bacterium
GTACTCGTCGTCCTCGTAGCCGCACATCCAGTACGACGTGGATGGGCGCGACGGCACG
Organism: uncultured Acidimicrobiales bacterium; assembly: GCA_963739765.1. Classification (GTDB taxonomy): domain Bacteria; phylum Actinomycetota; class Acidimicrobiia; order Acidimicrobiales; family UBA8190; genus Chersky-840. The sequence continues at coordinate 59 of CAVUBP010000003.1, forward strand.
GGCTCAGCAGGTCCCACCGGGCCCGGGCCGTGTCGCCGTCCACCTGGATCCCGCGGGTTGACAAAGAAATGACGTGAGAACACGAGGCGTAGGCTGACGGAGACGCTGGGCAATGGCTTGACGACCAGTCGCTCTCCCGAGGCCGGACCCTCCGTCCCATACGCCTTGCGAGGTGAACAGCGCCGCCACGTCGTCGGCGACTCGGCCAGGGTGTCGGCGTCAACGACCGCGCCTGCCGAGAACCGACGGTGGACAAGACTCTGCGTATCGTGCTTTGAGGGATTGGATGGCGAGCACACTCTCGCTCGAGGCCACTCGCAGTGTGAGCGCCGCAACCTCAGCCGCTAGCTCCTCAACCGTGTTCGTCGTGTCCGTCCGCCTTCCGTCTCCCGGTTCACGGTTGGCCCTTTATCGGCGACGGTGTCATTCGGTGCCCCTCGGATCGTGCGCTGCCTCATCTCGGGCGCGAAGGCTCCAAAGCGGGCTGTCTGGCTCATCCGATATCTTCGGCAGGATGCAGATCCTGGGCTCGGTGGGGGCTTCGGCGGCCTGGAGTTGTCGACGAGACTGTCGGATGATTCGGCGAGGCACTCGAGGTTGTGCTGATCGACCAGAGCGAGGGTTCGTCTTCGGATTCTCGAAACTCGATGTCATGTCGGTCGGGCCCTACCGTCGACTGTCGTTCATCCCTACCGGGACCTTTCCAAGCCGGGCCTCCGTTTCGTGCAGAGCACCATCAGGTCGATCGACCCCACGGCAAAACATTTCAGACCGACTCCGGCCGGTACGACGCCGAGATCATGGTCGTGGCGTTGGGAGCCGATCTGGACCCGTCAGCCACGCCGGGGCTCGTCGAAGGTGGCCATGAGTTCGATACCGAGCCCGGGGCATTTGCGCTGCGTGATGTGTTGTCGAGCTTCCAAGGGGGCAGAGTCATCGTCGGCGTCACGTCCACACCGTTCAAGTGCCCTCCAGCTCCGAGCGAGACCGCCCTTCTGATGCACGACTTCCTTGCCGACCGGGGGCTTCGGGAGCATTCCGACATATCGCTGGTGATGCCGCTGGGCGTCCCCATCCCACCCTCACCGGCGGCATCGGAGGCGCTGCTCGTGGCGTTTGCCGAACGCGAGATCAACTGGCATCCCGAGCGGCTGGTGCGCGCCTTGGATCCCGATCGAAAGGTGGTGATGCTCAGCGACAGATCCGAGATGCCCTACGACCTCTTCCTCGGCGTCCCGGTTCACAGAGCTCCTGCTGTCGTGGTGGAGTCCGGGATGACTGTCGACGGGTGGATCGCGGTGAATCCCCTGACGTTGGAGACCGAGTTTCCCGACGTGTACGCCATCGGAGACGTGGCGAGTGTGGGAACACCGAAAGCCGGTGTCTTCGCCGAGGGGCAAGCCTCGGTGGTCGCAGAACAGATCATCTCGCGTATTCGTGGTGGTTCGAGCTCCGCGACGTACGACGGCCACGGGACGTGCTATCTCGAGTTCGGTCGCGACCAAGTCGCTGAGTCGACGTCACGTTCTTGAGTGGGGCAACGCCGGTCGGGGGCCTCGAAGGCCCGTCGGAGGTGATCACAGCCGACAAGAGCGAATTCGGCACGAGCCGCATCCGACGATGGTTCGATCGGCACTGGACAGCCGTCGGGCCACCCGCTCTCTGACCACCCGAAGCGGTCCTGGAGCAGGCCGTGTGGGAGCAGGGCGTCAGGCCATGAGAGCCGACACCGGCGGGATCGTGCCCAAGCGTCCGCCCGGATTCCCAGCTGCTCCCCCGCCTCCTGTATTGCCACGGTACGTCCTCGCGGTAGTCGTTGTCGCTCGTCGGCACCCGCGCACGAAGGTTGACCGATGCCATCGGTCGGTTCTACGGCGCGAGCCCCGACGGACCGCTACCATCCGGTTGCATCGGTCATGGGGCCGAGCATCACCGGTCCACTGACACGACAGCCACCGACGTCAAGCAGGCCCACCGAGGACGGACTGTCCGACGCCGAGAAGAAAGGGGATTCTCATGGTCGCCGAGTTGATTCTGGAGTTCGAAGGCGTCACGACCAAGGAGTACGAGGCCGTCAACGCGGCACTGGGCATTGACATGGACACCGGGAAAGGTGACTGGCCCGACGGGTTGATCACTCACGCAGCGGGCCTCAACGACGATGGCCACTTGGTCGTGACCGAGGTGTGGGACACGCCCGAGCACCAGGCGCGATTCATGGAGCAACGCCTAGCGGCGGCGCTCGCCACGGGGGGGATCACCGGTCCACCGTCGAGCATCACCTGGATCGAGCTCATCGCGCATCACCGGCCGGGAGGCTGATGCGCCAACGGCGTGCGGTGGCGGCATTGCCACCGTCGGGTACGGCGCCAGACCGCCGTCGTCGGCGCCAGGGTGATGGGCAGGCGTAGGACCGGGGTGGGCACGTGGGTGGGCCCGCTACCGGTCCCCGCCACTCTCGGGGATTGCCATCTCCGCCAACTCGGACCAGTCGCTCCCAGGGATCTCGACGTTGACGATCTGCGGGATCCTGGCCAGCATCGAGGGCTGATCTCTGATGGCCGCCTTGAAGTGCTCGGACTGGACGTGCTCGGCGCCGGCGTTGCCGTCGCGGAATGCTTCGAGCAAGACGAACTGGCTCGGGTCCTCCACACTTCGTGACCATTCGAACCACAAGCAACCCGGTTCCTGCCCCGTCGCCGTCGTGAAGTCGTCGGTCCGCGCTATCCATTCGTCGGCAAACTCGGGCTTTACCGTGAACTTCACCACGATGAAGATCATCGACACGTCCTTCACAATCCGGCGGGTGATCCTCGACCGCCACCTCGGTCACGTGGCACCGACACTAGTTCCCCCGCTGAGATGAGGACCCGGGACAGCCGGCCACGGCCGGTTGGATGGAGACGGACCACCCTCTCACCAGTAGGGAGCCGTGGAACGTACGATTGGCGGAATGGATCCCGCTGAAACGCTTCGCGAAGCACGGAGAAAGCAAGATCACACACGCAGAGTGTACGAAGACGCGAAGCGCAAGGTGCTGTCTCCTGATGAGTCAGCGCAGGAGTGGTCTCAGCACCTACACGAACTCCAAGAAGCTGCCGAGGCCGCCGATGCCGAGATGTTGCGCCTGCGGCCGGAGCGGCCTCGAGCTGACGACTCAACCCACGATGGGTACGTTCCCCCTATGGCGCCAGGCGCGTCCAACTGATTCATCGCACACCCGTTGCGCTTGGCCCGGGTCGCGTGAGCGCAGAGGGGCGTGCCCCGGGGGAAGTCAGGCGCCGGCCTGTGCCGGTAGGGTTTGAGCGTGGGTTTCATCTTTCGCAAGTTGCTCGCCATCCTGAGAGTGCGACGGGAACGCCGCAACCGGGCGCGGGGGCGATGACCATGATCGAGTGCGTTCGGTCCGTCGCGGACTGAGGCTGGGAAAGCACCGTGTCCCGGTGCCTGCGATGGTCCGTGGGGCCTGCCGCCTGCCGCCTGCCGCCTGCCGCGACGACTCCAGCTCGTCGCTCATCGGGTCAGAGCAACGGCGGTCTGCGATGGAGTTCCTCGGGTATCGCCGCTTGTTCGAAAGCGTCCGAGATGAATGCAAGAAGTTCACTGTCGGCGTGCAGGTACATATAGGCGAACCGCATCTCCGAGAGCTCGAGCGGTGTTGCCTCCCCGATCCGCTCGGTGATGTCCCGCTCCCCTTCGTACCAGGCGAGACCGACGATCTGGTGGTTGCGATCATGCTTCAGGTCGAACCGGCAAAGCGTCGGCCAACGGAACTCCGCGAACGGATGCCTGTCCTTGGCATCGAGCAGAACAAGGCCCACTTTTCCCACCACGACGACCACACCTGTCACGGTGTAGTCCGGGGTGTGGAAGAGCCCGAATGTGACCATCGCCGGATCGTCTTCCAACTCTCTGACGATCTCCGCGACGTGTTCCACGAACCCTGGCTCCGACGTGGCCCTCGCTTCGAGTTGCTCCAACAGCGTCCTTGCGCTCTTCGGAACACCGACGATCATTGCTCTCTGGCGCCAGTCCAACGGCATCCTCGTCCCGTCGATTCCTGGCTTGAGCTTCCTGCCGCGCAGCAGGGACATGACGCAACCCTCCAGGGTCGATCCTAAGAGTCCACCGGTTAGATCGGTCCCGCCGTCGGCCTGCTTTAGGCGCAGGGGGAAGCGTCGAATGGCCGTGACCTGGGCCAATGCCAGAAATCGTTCGCCCCGTCTCGAGATGGGGTGGACCGCGATGAGCCCAACCGACCTCCGGGCTCCGTTCAGCCCTTGGTCGGGTCCACCCTTCACCGCCGCAGGTGCCGACCATCGGCTCAGGGCCAAACCACGATGTTGCATCTGGGGAATCGACGCGCGCATCCTTTTCCGATAGCCGAGACAGCACCGATCCTTCGGGGATGGTGTGAGAGGTGATCAATGGCCGTTGTCAGTATTGCCACAGCCGGCGAAGTGCCGGCCTACCTGGCCATCCCCCCCGGCCAAGGTCCGTGGCCGGGGGTCGTCGTGATCCACGACGCCTTGGGAATGAGCCAAGACGTACAGAACCAAGCCAATTGGCTGGCAAGCGAGGGGTACTTGGCAGTCGCACCCGACTTGTTCCATTGGGGCAAGAAGATGACGTGTGTGCGGTCCGTCTTCGGCGATCTTCGGGCCCGCCACGGAAGGGCGTTCGACGACGTGGACGCAGTGCGCAATTGGTTGGTCGAGCGCGACGACTGCACGGGCCAGATCGGCGTCATCGGCTATTGCATGGGGGGCGGATTCGCCCTTCTCCTCGCTCCCGGCCACGGATTCTCGGTGTCGAGCGTCAACTACGGGCAGGTGCCGAAGGACGCTGACAGCTTCTTGTCGGGGGCATGTCCGATCGTCGGGAGCTTCGGCGCCAAGGACCGCACACTGCGCGGTGCCGCGGACCGGCTGGAGCGCGCCCTCGTCGCGGGCGGTGTGGACCACGACGTGAAGGAGTACCCCGAGGCCGGGCACTCGTTCCTCAACGACCACGACAGCGCGTTGTTCGCGGTGATGGGGAGGATCATCGGGGGCGGATATGACGAGCCGTCGGCCCAAGATGCCCGCAGGAGAATCGTCGCCTTCTTCGACACCCACTTGAAGTCATAGATCCCGGCGTTTCTCACTGAGTTCGCTGGAGCTGCCCGGGTTGAGACCTCGTGGCGACGAGAGCGGACGCGAGGGCACGCAGGTTGGCGAGGCGAGGCGACCAAGAAGGTCAGCCGGTGTGCGGGTCTCGTGCCAACACCCGTCTTGCCGGCCATGGGGGGCTCGGCTGACCGACCGACGATGTGGCGGGCGCCTCCCCTGCTCCACCTCGACAACGTCGCCAGGATCTTCCCCGACGAGTCCGATTGCCCGTCGTCGTCCGGCAACGCACACCGGGGGTCGTCCCGGTCAATCACGATCATGTACGGCTGATCTTCGCCTCCAAGGCATCGATTCGGTCAGCCAGATCCTTGAGCCCACCATCGGTGTGTATGTCGAGCCTGTCCAGGATCTGCACCGTGTCGTCATAGGTGCGTTGCGATCGGATGTCGCTCGCCACACTCTGCACGTTCTGACCCACCATGATCACAGACAGAAGCACCAACTGGAGGAACGTCTGCGCGATCCACACGATGATGCCCTCGCCGCCAGGTCTCAATGCGGCCGGTAGTCCGATCAGGGCGATGCCGGCAAAGACATAGGCGCACCACATGGATCCAACAATGTTGGTCAGGAAGACTGCGATCTTGGCGTTGAGTCCATCGGCCCTCGTGACTTCGGCTCGGAGCCCACGAACACTGATCGCTTGGCCGATGTGATGGCGCGTCTTGACGGGCTGCTGTATCGGATTGTCGATCATCGCGTCTCCCTTGTGAAGGCCTTCGTGAGCATGGCATTCGTCGACCTTGATGGCCGCCAGCGCTGGCGCACCGGCCAACGGTATCGATTCTCGGGAGCGACAGCGGTCACACGGGGGACGGCGCATCCGGAGTCAGGAGGTTCCCTCAGTCGCGGCCCCTCCCGGTGGCGACATCGGCCTCGAGCCCCAGCCCAGGCTGAGCCATCGGGAATCACCTTCGCCCGTCGTCTGGGGTCCGGGTACCCGAAACCTTGACCTGATCGCCCGCTGGTCTACCTGGGGCTCATCCGGCCTGTGGACGCCGCCTCGGATCTCCCCGACGTGCTTGCGACCATTGCACGCACACGAGATGATGCTCGTCATGAACCACGTCGAAGACAGCATCATCATCGATGCCGATGCAACGACCGTCTACGCCATGGTGACTGATATCGCTCGAATGGGAGATTGGAGCCCGGAGAACGTCGGCGGGAGATGGCTGGGCGCCACGACGTTGGAGGTGGGCGCAATGTTCCGGGGCGACAATCGCAGAGGCTTACGCGGCCCCAACCCCAACGGTGCGCTCCGTTGGCACACGGTGTGCACGGTCACCGAAGTCGATCCCGGACACCGGTTTGCATTCACCGTTGCGTTCCTTGGCAGGAAGGTGGCGGAATGGTGCTACTGCTTCGAGGGGGCCGGTGGGAGTTGCACGGTGACCGAGCGCTGGACGGATCGCCGGTCCGAACCGGACCGCCACATCGACGACGCCTATGTGCGCTTCGCTCTCCGTATGAAGGACCGGGGGCAATGGAACCTCCAGAACATCCGCACCACTCTCGCCAACTTGAAGGAAGAGGCCGAAGCCCCGACGAGCTAGGCCGGGGTTTCCGGGACAGCGCCCCAGGCGGGCAGCGGGCGAACCGGCGCGATATCGTGGAATAGCACCCACAACAGGGGGTCCCAGTGGCAGTTGCGGTGCAGCTTGATTTTCGGGGCGCCACGCTCGAGCAGTACGACGAGATAAACGAGCGGATCGGGCTCCTGCCAGGAGGGCCGCCCTCGCCTCAGGAGCTCTTTCATTGGGTCGCGAAGACCGACGACGGTTTTCGCGTCGTTGACGTGTGGGAATCGCGAGACACGTTCGAGACGTTCGAGCGGGAGAAGCTCAATCCGATCTATGGAGAGGTCGGCATACCCCGACCGCCCGAGACTCAGTTCTTCGAGATTCACAACTACCTGGCGGGTGGGCGCTGGAGGGGCTGACGGGCACGCTGGAGGTCTGACCCGGTGGCGCGTGTCCGAGGGCTTCTCCGATGGCTGCATCCCAAGAGCGACCTCTTGGCGACTCGTGGCGCGTGGCGCCTTGATCAGTGGTCGCCGGCATCGACCTCGAGGACGACGTCGTCCTCCGTCGAACGCTGCGCTTGGAGGGCGCGTCGGAGCAGCATCTTCAAGATCTCAGCGGTCAGTGCCCCGATTTCGACCGGTGTCTGGTCGAAGTCCACCATGAGCGCCTGGGTGGCGAACACTGAGAGATATAGGGCGAAGGCCAATACCAACTCCTCTGGCGGCTCTCCCCCACCGCCGGCCGTCCGCCAGGCGAGGTTCGCCGCGTGGCTCATCCCTCGGAGCCGGTACTCACGTCTGAGGGCGTCCACTTGGGAGAGGACCTCTGATACCTGGGGACGTGGGGCGCAGATGTCCCAGAAGGCCGCCCCGAAGATCGACGCGCTTCGGGTGTGGAACCTCACTGCCATTCCTTCGATCAGGCTGTCGACGTCGTCAAAGAGGCGAGGGAGGTCCTCGATCCATCCGGCTAGGTCGTCCACCACCCGAGGCAGGCCGCAGGCCTCGAACATGTCCTTGACCGTGGCGGCGACCAACTGATCATGGCTCGCGTAGTGGCGAAAGATGGTGCGAGGGCTCACCCCGGATTCTCGAGCGATCTCGTCGACAGTGGCGTCGAAGCCGCGTCGTGCCACGACGGTCATAGCAGCTCGCCTGATGCGAGAACGGGTGAGCTCCTGCTGCTCGTCAGCCAGCGAAGGTGTGATCTCCGGCGCCCTGTCCACCACTACCTCATCTCGGGGGTTGGTATCGGTCCCCCAGCACCGTTGTCCGTCGTCCATGGTAGAGCCGATCGGGGATCGGGTGTCCATACCTGTTGACAGCCCTGCCCCAATCGGCAAGGCTATGGCTTGAGGCCGTGGCTCGAGGCTGTTGCCGTGCCCCCCACGCAACAACCTCTGACAGCGCGTGACCCGGCGAAGACGCCCCCTTGGCGGGGGCGGTTTCGCGTCACGCCACTGGTTGCGGTGGAACTAACCTTCGTGCTGTTCGATTGTGTTTCGGGCGGGAGAGGACCGGAAGGTAGTGCCGAGCAAGAGCAAGCAGTTGGTGCACAGCTTCTCGGAGCTCAACGAGGTCGCAGAACGTCTGCCGCGCCGTCCTCCTGCGGTACAACAAGGCCAGTGACCAGGTGGCCACGCTCGTCGCCGACGGTGCCCACCTCGTGCCTGCACTTCAGAGCCTCGGGGGGCCGGTGCGCCGGAGCGAGGTCACCGATGCCCTCGACGAGTTCGAGGCGGCTCGCCACCGGGTACGGCTCGCGATGTTCGCCTTGGCCAAGGAGCAAGGGGCAAGGGTCAGCGACGTAGCCCGGGCCCTCGGCATTTCGCGCCAACTCGCATCACGCCTGGCGGCGGAGTCAGAAAAGACACAGCACTGAACGCGCGCTTGGTGTCTTGAGCCGGCGTGTTCAGGCGGGACACCACGACACCACGGGCGAGTGGTGACGTCGATGCTCGTGCTGCATCCAGTGCTGGTTTCGGGCTCCACCATACCGCGCCGCCCAGCCGAAATCGTTAAGGGCTGAGCCGTCCGCACCGAACAGAGGAGGCGGGTCCTACTCCTTGCCACTCTCAATGTAGCGCTCATAGGGCGCTTGCAGCAAGGCGCCGGTCCGTGCGCAAAATCTCCGGCCCGAACCAGAACCCACGGAAGAGAGAGGGTGATGCGCATGACCGATCATGCAGTGGTTGTCGCCGGAGGAGGGCCGACCGGGCTGATGTTGGCGGGCGAGTTGGCATTGGCGGGAATCGACATCGTCATCGTCGAGCGGCGTGCCAGCCAGGACCTCGACAGTTCGCGCTCCCGCGGTCTGCACTCGCGCACCATCGAGGTGCTCGATCAGCGCGGCATCGCCGATCGGTTCCTGGCGGAGGGCCAGGCGATGCAGGTCCAGAGCTTCGCCCGGATCCCGTTGGACATCAGTGACTTCCCCACTCGCCACAACTACGGGCTCGCGCTCTTGCAGAGCCACTTCGAGCGCATACTGGCCGCTTGGGTCAGCGAGCTGGGGGTGCCGATCGCTCGCGAACGTGAGGTGACAGGCTTGGCTCAGGACGACACCGGCGTCCACGTCGAGCTGTCCGACGGCCAGTCGCTACGGGCGGACTACCTCGTCGGGTGCGACGGCGGACGCAGCATGATCCGAAAGGCGGCCGGCATCGAGTTCCCCGGGTGGGACCCGACAACGAGTTGGATCATCGCCGAGGTCGAGATGAGACAGCAGCCGGAGTTCGGCATGCGCGAGGGTGGTGGCATCGGCCCGGTGGAGGCCACAGGGCGAGTAGGGGTCGTACTCAAAGAGCGACACGTCGAACACGCCGGCGAGCCCACCATGCGGGATCTCAGCGAGGCACTCATCGCCGCTGACGGGACGGACTACGGTGCGCACAGCCCTACCTGGATCTCCCGTTTCACCGACATGACGCGGCAGGCGGCGTCCTACCGCCAGGGACGTGTACTGCTTGCGGGCGACGCCGCACACGTGCATCCCCCGCAAGGTGGACAGGGCCTCAACACCGGTGTGCAGGATGCCGTGAACCTCGGATGGAAGCTGGCCCAGGTGGTCAACGGGACATCACCAGACGGCCTCCTGGACACCTACCACGCCGAGCGGCACCCGGTTGGCGCCCGCGTACTGCACAACACCATGGCGCAGGTGGCGCTCAGCGGAACTGACGAGCGAACCGATGCGTTGCGCGACACGATGACCGAGCTTCTGAGCATGGACGAACCTCGCAAGCGGTTCGCCGGGATCATCTCCGGGCTGGACATTCATTACGACCTCGGCGAGGGCCACCCACTGCTCGGACGCCGCATGCCCGATCTGGACCTCGTGACCGCCGACGGCCCGCTGCGGGTCTTCACCCTGCTGCACGCGGCCAAGCCGGTGCTGCTCAACCTCGGTGAGCCCGGCGGCTCTGACATCACGCCATGGGCTGACAGGGTCCAGATGATCGATGCTGAATACGTCGGCCTGTGGGAGCTTCCGGTACTTGGCGCGGTCACCGCTCCCACTGGCGCGTTGATCCGACCCGACGGATATGTGGCCTGGGTGGGGGAGGGCACAGAGACCGGATTGCGTGACGCCCTGACTACCTGGTTCGGAACACCATAGGAGACACGATGCTCGGCAGCCCCGGGCCGCGGAGCTGATGTCGGCGGGAGCCGAGCTCAAGCTCAGCGATGCGGCGGTCTATGCGCGAGACCCCTGGCACTGGTATCAGATCGCTACTCGGAGGCTGGGGCGATCTCGTGCCGTACGGTGGTCCGGGTGTGTATCCCGCCGGACATGGACCCGCTGCTCCCTGCGGAAGGCACCACCAGAGGCCAGTCGGATCGCTCCCGTTGACTGGATCCCCACCGGTGTACGCATATGGCGTTCCCGTTTTGTGCACCATCGGGTCGACACTCAAGAACTGGCTCGTCACCGGGTCGTAGTAGCGGTGTACCGGTGAGGCGATCTCACTCTGTCGCCGATGGTGCAACCGACACCGTGAGTGGTCGACGCGGTGGGCGGTCCAGTCTCCTGGCGAAGAGTGGCGGTGGTGTCGAACAGGCCCACCATCATGCCCGCTCCCTAGGTCTGAAGCCCGCCTTGGAGACCCAGCTTCGTAGTTGTATCGATACAAAGTCTTGTATACTCTGTGCAGTGAAGCCAGTCACCTTCATAGGGCTCTGACGAGGAACTTTGTGCATTTCCCGCTGTGGCACGGCACCGAGCCGGCTACCAGCTCTCCTTGGTGCAGATGGGGGACGCCCCACACGACAGCAAACTCATGCCGTCGGTCGGGCCGGGGTGCCGAGAGATTCGCGTGCGCGAGTCAAGTGGAGCGTTTCGCGTGTTCTTCGTTGCGAGCGTCGGGAAAGACGTGTACGTGCTGCACTGCTTCCAGAAGAAGACCCAGCAGACTCCGCAGGCTGCTCTCGCCCTGGGAAAGCGCCGATATCAGCAGATGATGGAGATTGTAGGAGCGGAGGGACACAAGTGACGACCAAGCGATACAAGAGCGTCTGGGACGCAATCGGAGAGGATCCGGCTACGGCCGAGAACCTGAAGATCCGAGCCGCCCTCATGCGCAAGCTCGTGGGTCACATCACCGCGTCAGGCATGACCCAGTCAGAAGCTGCCAAGCGACTCGGGGTCACGCAGCCGCGCATCTCCGACCTCACCCGAGGCAAGGTCGACCTGTTCAGTATCGACAGTCTGGTCAACATGCTCGGCGCCGCCGGGTTGCAGGTGGACATCCGGGTGAAAAAGGCGAGTTGATCGCCATCGCAGTCGAGCTCGAGTTCGGGCCACCCCACGAACCGTGGAATCTCATGGTGAAGCCACCATCCACGATTGTTGGGACGCGTGTTGGGATGAGAAACGGGAGTTGAAAATGTAGCACGTACTGTGCTACATTTATCGAATGACCCGGATCGGAGTACGAGAGCTTCGCCAACACGCCAGCCGATACTTGGCACAGGTAAAGGCGGGCGAAATTGTCGAGGTAACGGAACGAGGGAAGCTCGTCGCTCTCTTGGTTTCCCCTACTCCTGCTGTTGCGGTTCGGGATCAACTCATCGCCTCTGGTCGCCTTGAGCCGGCGAAGACTGCGTTCCATCTGCCGGAGCGTCGACAGGTCGCGTCGGAAGAGACAACCGGTAGTGACGCCCTTACCGACCTACGCCGGGAACGACTTGCGTGATCTACTTCGACACGTCCGCGTTGGTGAAGCTGATCTTCGACGAAGCCGAAAGCGATGCCCTCGCCGAGTGGGTGACCCTGAGGCCAGACGTCCCCAAGATCAGTAGCGATCTGTCCACCGTTGAACTTCTCCGTACGTGTCGACGCGTCGACGCGGGTGCCGTTGGGAATGCCAACGTGTTGCTCGGAGGTATCGACCTTCTTCCCATGGATCGCGCCATTGTCGAGCAGGCTGCTTTGCTCGTCCCGACCGAGCTCCGTAGCCTTGATGCGATCCACTTGGCAAGTGCATTATCGGTAAAGGCGAATCTAACTGCCCTGGTCGCATATGACAGTCGCCTCTGCGCAGCTGCAACCGAATCAGGCATCGCGGTTGTCTCACCTGCCTGACGCTTCTCATTCGAGTTGGTCGCCGCGCGTGGTTCGATCGATTGCGGCGATGCCAACCTGACACCATCCGGTTAAGATGGAGCTGGTCAGTGATGACCACATTGGTGGAAACCGAGGTGGGCGCTGAGGGACTCGAACCCCCGACCTGCTGGTTGTAAGCCAGCTGCTCTAACCAGCTGAGCTAAGCGCCCGTCCCGTCAATCTACCTGGCGAGTCATGTTGACTCCGGCCCGCCACGAACACCGAGACGATCTCGAGCGGTGTCGACGTGCCCCTACGCCGGCGAGAGAGAGCGCGGGTCCGATGTGTGATCTGATCCACGGCGGGTGCGGCATGTGACGCCCGGCCTTCAGGTTCCGGCGCAGCGAGCCAGTCCGTTTGGTGTCATTATTACGGCGCCGAATTCGGCCTTCACGAGGGGGTATCGATGTTCTCCGAGATCGTCGTAGGAACCGACGGTTCCGATACCGCGGCTGGTGCCGTGGCGCTGGCCCTCGACCTCGCCCAGCGCTGTGGGGCCACCGTGCACCTGGTCTCGGCGTACCGGGATCCCGCGACCGCGATCGCCGTGGCGCACACCGGGGCGGTTGCGGTTCCCGACCTCAGCTTCACCGCCTTCGAAGTCCAAGGTGCCTGTGAGGAGCTGCTGGCCGACGTGGCCAAGCGAGCGGGATCGATCCCGGTGCAGACACATGCCGTCCCCGGTGCCCCCGCCGATGTCTTGATCAGCGTGGCGGAATCGGTCGGCGCTGACCTGATCGTGGTCGGCTCCAAGGGCATGAAGGGGGCCCGACGCCTGATCGGGTCGGTCCCCAATAGTGTGGCGCATCGCGCCCCCTGCAACGTCATCATCGCCAAGACGGCCTGAGGCTCAACCCGGCGACGAACCTCCCGGGGGGGAGCCCTCCCCGAAGACCCAGCGGGTGGGGGTGCCGGTGAAGTCGGATTCGTCGAGGCTGAAGACCCGGCGCGGGTCGAGGCGGAAGCACGCATTCTCGGTGAAGAAGTCCACGCTGAGCTCGGTGTGGTACTTCGAGTTGACCCATGCGGTGAACGTCTCGACCGCCCGGTGGTCCACGATCTGTTCCACCACTCCTTCGACCACCACGGGCTGCAGGGGATTGTCCGTCGTGATGACCGCCCACGGCTCGGTCGAGATGTTCCTGGACTTGCGCGACTGCGGGCTCGAGCTGAACCACGCTCCGCCCTCGCTCCACACGCCCCACACGGGCATGACGTGCGGGCGGCCGGCGGGGCTCACCGTGGCCAACCAGTAGTCGTGGGAGCTCACGAGGCGTTCCTCGGCCCACGCCCACGGCAACAGACCACGCCCTTGGAGTGGGCCGACGACGCCGTAACCGGGCATGTGTGGACGACTCGCCCTCGGCTCTTGCATCGCGCCTTCCTTCCTGTGCCGCTCTGGTTCCCCGAAGATCACCCATGATGGTGTGGGGGTCGGCCCCGGTCCATCCGGTCGCGTTGCGGCGCCGCACCGGTGTCGATCCACGCGAGACTCGGGACGTGGGGGTCGATTTCGGCAGGACGGCGCGGGACTATGCCGCGTACCGGGCCGGGTTCCCGAAGGAGCTCTTCGACCGCCTGGCGGCGCTCGGCATCGGCCGATCGGGACAACGCCTGCTGGACCTCGGGACCGGGACCGGGACCTTGGCGCGCGGCTTCGCGCGGCGAGGCGCCTCGGTCGTCGGCGTCGACCCCTCCGAGCCCCTTCTCGTCGAAGCGCGGCGCCTTTCGCGCCACGAAGGCGTCCAGGTCGACTACCGGGTAGGCAGGGCAGAGGACATCGACGCGCCCGACGCCGCCTTCGACGCCGTGACCGCGGGTCAGTGCTGGCACTGGTTCGATCGGCCGGTGGCGGCGGCCGAGTGCAGGCGGGTCCTCGCGCCCGCGGGGCTCTGGCCATCTGCTATTTCGACTGGCTTCCCCTGCCCGGGAACGTGGTCGCCGCCACCGAGGCGCTGATCCTCGAGCACAACCCCGAATGGCCCCTCTCCGGGGGGTTGGGCATCTATCCGCTGTGGACGCTCGACGTGGCCGAGGCCGGGTTCACCCGCCTCGAGACGTTCTCCTTCGACGTGGAGGTCCCCTACAGCCACGACGCCTGGCGCGGTCGCATCCGCGCCAGCGCGGGCGTGGCTGCTTCTCTCCCAGCCGACGCCGTCGCCGCCTTCGACGACGAGCTCGCCGCCCTTCTGGCGCGGGACTTCCCGAGCGAGCCACTGGCGGTCCCCCATCGCGTGTGGGCTCTCGTGGCCCGGGTGCCGAACACCGCGCCGTAGCGCGGGGCACTCACTCCTCGGCGTTGGTCCCCAGATGCCACCCACCGCACATGTCGCACCGGTAGGCGGCGAGGTCGACGCCGTGGTCGAGCCGGGAGCTGAAGGCGGCCCGGTTGGCCTCCTGCTCGGAGCCGAAGCGCGTCTTGGGCTGCCCGTCGGCCCGCCAGTGCGGGAGACGGACCGGTCGTGTCGACGACGTGCGCCGGAGCCGGCGCCGGCTGGCCGTCACGGCGCCGAACCGCCCGGGCCCGGGCCCGTCGGCCCCTTCGGCCCGGGGGGCGAGGGGGGCGGCCCCGACGCGGCATTGGCGAGCTCGTCGAGCAGTCCGGCGGTGGCCGCCGCCACCACCGCTCGGCGTGCGTCGGGCTCCCGGGTCACGAGCTCCCGACCTCGGAGCTCACCGATGACGGCCCCGGCCTCCTGGCATACGAGCATGGCCCCCAGGTAGTCCCAGGGGGCGAGGGCGGCGTGGGTGCCCACGACGAAGGCGTCGAGGGTGCCGTCCGCCACGGCGCACAGCTCCAGCGCGGCAGCCCCGAACGCCCGGAACTGGGCCCAGCCGAGGTGCCGGTCGGGCATGCCCGAGATGCCCACGATCGCCTCTCGCAGCGACCGGCAGCCCGAAGGCACCACTCGGGTGGTCCCGCGCCACGCGCCGCCGCCCCGCACCGCGTGGTAGCGCACCCCGTTGGCGAGGTTGGCCACGACCGACACGCGAGGACCGGCCGCGTCGAGCACGCAGATGCTCGAGGCGTACCACGGGATCCCCCGGGAGGCATTGGTGGAGCCGTCGACCGGGTCGACCACCGCCACCAGCGGCGATCCGGGGCGGTGCACGCCGCTCTCTTCGGAGACCACCCCGATCCCGGCGTCGTCGAGGACGTCGAGGACGGCCCTGTCGGCCACGAGGTCGATCGCGTACTGCCCGGGACGCTCCCCGCGAGGTCGCCAGTCCCGGACCGGCGCCAAGGCGACGGGCACGGCGTCGACCACCCGATGACACAGCGCCAGGAGCAGGTCGTCGTCCACCTCCCGGACCATACCGGCGCCGGGTCCACCCGACCGACCGCGCTGGCCGAGCCGGTAGGCTCTCGCCACTGTGGCCGTCATCGACGTCGCGGGTTATGTCGCGGATCTGAAGGACCATTCGGACCAACACGGCTTCCACGTGCACGACGAGCGTCATTTCGTCGAGACGTACTCCCTGCGCCAGACCTGGGAGGTGGACCTGCACCCCGAGGAGGGCTGCGGCGGGCCTCTCGACCTCCACCTGGCGCTCGAGGTCGACCCGAGGACCCTGTTGTCGTTCGAGGACGCGGTCGTCGACCTCCCCGAGGACGCGGAACCACCCGACGAGTACCACTTCCCCCTGACCTTCACCTGGGGGCTCCCGCCGCTCCCGCACGGCCCCGACCTCCTCCGCCTGGCCATCGACCTGGCGGGAGTCGGGGGGATCGACCTCCCGCTCGAGGTGTCGGCGATCGACTCCTTTGCGTCGGCCACCGACGCCCCCGAGCGCCGCCTGTCGATCGTGGCCCGGTACCCGGTGTCGCTGGCCCGCGTCCTCGGGGGCGAGGAGCTCCTGTGCGAGGTGTTCGACCGCTGCCTGGCGGTCAGCCGATACCTCCTCGATGCCGCCCCGGGGTGGCTCGACGGATGACGTGTCGCCGCTCCCGGCGGCGCCGCGTCCGCCCCGGGGGCCTGTCGCGACTGTCCCGAGCGGCGCGCGCCTCGGTGGCCTTGTGCACCATGGCTGCAGTCGCCTGTGGCCTGGGCGGATGCGCCGGCCGCGACGGGACCGACCTGGCCCGTCAGGCCTGCGGGCACGTCGAGCGGTCGATCAGCCTCTACCAGGCCTCGCTGCATGCCACGAGTCCGGCCGTGGCGGCGGCGGAGCGTTCAGAGGCGGTGGCCCAGCTGCGCGACGCCCTCCCCATCGCGGCGACCGCGGCGGGCCAGGCCGGGCAGTACCAGGCCCTCATGGCCACGCTTTCCGAGAGCGACCACCTGCCGGAGTCCCTCCTGGTCCACGCGCTCGGTGCGCAGTGTGCGGCCGCCGACTCCGACACCGGCCTCGCCCCCTCGCCGGCGCCCACGGCCTTGACGCCCGCTACGCGCCCCCCGCCCACGGGGCTCTGAGCCGGGCCCGGCGGAGTCGCCGACGGGCCTGACGTGCATGGCCTCGGCGCCCCGGACGCGGAACCGGGGCCCGAAGGCCCCGGCACCACGACACGACCTCCCCGGGCCGGTACTGCGCCCGGATGCCCCGATCAGACCGAGGGGCTGAAGCCCGCGGGGAGGTTGATGGACTTCTTCTCGAGGAACAGCTCGAGGCCGTCGGGACCGAACTCACGGCCCATGCCCGACTCCTTGTACCCCCCGAAGGGCGTGGAGAAGTCGATGGGGATGGGGCTGTTGAGCATGTAGGTCCCGGTCCGCACACCGCGGGCGACCTTGAGGCCCCGCTCGGGGTCGTTGGTCCAGACCGAGCCGCACAGGCCGTAGCTCGAGTCGTTGGCGATCGACACCGCCTCGTCGTCCCCACCGTCATAGGGGATCACCGCCAGCACGGGGCCGAAGATCTCCTCCTGGGCGATGCGCATGGAGTTGTCGACGTTCACGAAGACGGTGGGCTCGACGAACCAGCCCTTGCCCATCGCCGCGGGACGGCCTCCGCCCACAGCGACCTTGGCGCCCTCTTCCTGTCCGAGCTTGATGTAGCCCTCGACCCGATCACGCTGGCGCTCGGCCACGAGCGGTCCCACCTCGACGGTGGGGTCGAGCGGGTCGCCGACCTTCATGGCCGACACCGACTCGACCAGCGCGTCGACGACTTCCTGGTAGCGGTCGCGAGGAGCGAGGATTCGCGTCTGGGCGATGCAGGCCTCCCCGTTGTTCATGAGCGCGTTGGGGAGCAGCATCGGCAGGGCCTCGGCGAGGTTGACGTCGTCGAGGAGGACAGCCGCCGACTTCCCGCCGAGCTCGAGGCTGAACCGCTTGAGCTGCTCGCCGCAGATGCCGCCGATCTTCTTGCCGGCGACGGTCGACCCGGTGAACGACACCTTGTTGACCCCCGGATGGCGGACCAGGTGCTCTCCGACCTCGCGGCCGGCGGGGAGCACGCTCAGCACGCCCTTGGGCAGCCCGAGCTCCTCGAACACCTCGGCCAGACGGAAGGCGTCGAGGGGGGTCTCCGGGGCGGGCTTGAACACCACCGTGCACCCGGCCACGAGCGCGGGGGCGAGCTTGGCCGCCGCGATGAACATGGGCACGTTCCAGGGGCTGATGGCCCCGACGACCCCGACGGGCTCCTTGGCGACGAGCACTTCGCCCATGAGCCCCTGGCGCACCTCGTCGAATTGGAAGGTGGCGGCCAGGCCGGCGTAGTAGTCGAGGATCATCGTCGGTGCGAAGACCTGGGCCATCGTCCCCCACGCCACCGGCGATCCCATCTCCATGGTGATGAGCTCGGCGAACCCCTGCATGTCGGCCTGGATCGCCTGCGACACCTTGGTCAGGATCTCGGCGCGTTCTGTCGGGGTCATCCGCGGCCACGGGCCGTTGTCGAAGGCGTCTCGCGCCAGCGCGACCGCCTTGTCGACGTCCGCCTCCGTCGCGTCAGGAACGCGGCCGACGACCTCTTCGGTCGTCGGGTTGATCACCTCGATGGTGCCGGTCCCCGAAGGAGCCACCCATTCCCCACCGATGAACAGCCGGTCGTAGGCCTTCACGTTCCCCTCCTCAAAAGTGAAACCTGTTTCCCCGATGCTACCTATCCGCCCCGGGGTCCGACAGCCGGAGCCGGCCACCGCACCCGGTGCCCACCGCGGCCCGGGGGCACCTCAGGGCGCGCTCGGGGCACCCGAGGTGGCGCCTCGTCCCGGGACGGTCGGCGGGACCGTCACCGGCGGCGCCGAGCCGATGGAGGAGAACACCAGGTCCACCGCCAGGCGCTGGTGGGCGACCACGGCGGTGACCTTTTCCCGGGTGAGCAGGCCGTCGTGCACCACCGCGGTCAGCCGGGGCGACGACAGCTGCGGCGCGTTGACGGCGAGCACGGTCGTGAGGAGCGTGGCCAGGTGGCGGGGAACGAAGCCGTAGACCTCGCCGTGGCGGGTGACCGAGGTCGCGGTCGTGGCGGCGAGCAACGGGGACATGATCGTCGTCACGGCACGGGCACCCAGACCCTTGCTGGGGGGGAGCTCGATCCACTGCGAGTTCGTCCCTCGAAAGCGCCGGGCGCCGATCAAGATCACCGAGGCGGTCTGGCCCTGCGGGCCCTGCTCGGTCTCCTCGATGGCGTCGGGGGCCTGGTAGAGCACGAGGAACCTGGCGCTCGCGTTCTGGTGGGCGCGCGCCGAGGGGGAGGTGTCCGCGCTCGTGACCGAATTGGTGTCGACGATGGCGAAGCTCGAAGCCGACATGGTGGCGGTCGCCGCGTTCTGCAGCTGCTGCTGGGCCAGTGGCGGGGCGCTCGACAACGACAGCACGATGCCGCCGGCAAGCAGCAGGACCAGCGCGCCCACGAGAACGAAGGGCAGCGCCCGCGGCGTGCTCTGCATGGCGGGGCTCGCGCTCAGCGCGCGGGAGGCGCCTCGGGCACCTCTTCGGCGCGCAGGCGGCTGTCCAGCCACCCGATGCTGTCTGTGCCCGCCATGGCGTCTTCCCACCCGTTGAGCACCTGCTCCAAACGCTCGCGGGTGGGGATCCAACCCACGACGCCGACCGTCACGGCGTCGACGGGCAGCGAGCCGGAGTACTCGTCGCCGAAGCCGTCCTCGCTCATCCGCGCCGCCGGCTCGCGCATGACGTAGAGCTCCCCGGTGTCAGCCACCCACGACACCTCGTGGCGCACGCCCTGCGCGTCGGTCCACTCGGTGCCGAGCTCGATCTCCTCGGAACGACGTCGACGCTCGTCGGCCTCGTAGAACTCCTCGATGTCCATGACCCTCCCGTCGGTGTCGACGCTTCGTGGCTCCTGCGCCTCGCTCGGCTCGGAAACGACACGATCAGCGTGGGGCCGGGAGGGATCGAACCTCCGACCCAGGGATTATGAGTCCCCTGCTCTGACCACTGAGCTACGGCCCCTCACCTTGTCCTCCGCCTGCCACACACTCGGCCCGGTCGGAACGATCAGCGTAGCTGGGAGCCCGTCGGCGAAACGGCCCGGCGCCACCGAGACGACGGGGAACTCAGCTCCGGGGGAGAGACTCGAACTCTCAACCTAGCGGTTAACAGCCGCTTGCTCTGCCAATTGAGCTACCCCGGAATGACACCGCGCCCTCGGCACAGATCGGGCAACGATAGCAGCGAGGTTTCTCACACCTCGTCGAGGAAATCCCGCAAAGGCTGGGCCGCATTGGGGTGACGAAGCTTGGCGAGCGTCTTCGCCTCGATCTGGCGGATCCGCTCGCGGGTGACGCCGAAGGCCTTCCCCACCTCTTCGAGGGTGCGCACGCGGCCGTCCTCCAAGCCGAAGCGGAGCTCCATGACCTCGCGCTCGCGCTTGGGCAGGGTCGCCAACGCATCGCGCACCGCCTCGTGCAGCATCGAGCGCGTGGCGGCGTCGTCGGGGACCTCGGCGCCCTGGTCCTCGATGAGGTCGGACAGACTGAAGTCCTCCTCGTCTCCCATGGGCTGCTCCAGCGACACGGTGTCCTGGTTGATGCGCTGGATCTCGCGCACACGCTCGATCGGGAACTCCACCCGACTGGCGATCTCCTCGACCGTCGGCTCGCGACCGAGCTCTTGGAGCAGTTGGCGCTGGACCCGCACGACCTTGTTGATGGTCTCGACCATGTGCACGGGGATGCGGATGGTGCGTCCCTGGTCGGCGAGGGCACGGGTGATCGCCTGGCGGATCCACCACGTGGCGTAGGTCGAGAACTTGAAGCCCTTGGTGTAGTCGAACTTCTCCACGGCGCGCATGAGGCCGAGGTTCCCCTCCTGGATGAGGTCCAGGAAGGCAAGCCCGCGGTTGCGGTAGCGCTTGGCGATCGAGACCACGAGCCGGAGGTTCGCCTCGATGAGGGCTTCTTTGGCCTGCTGGCCCCGTCGGACCTGCATGCGCAGTCGGGTGCGCTCCTCGGAGGGGATCTTGCGACTCCCCGCCGCCTCGTGCAGGGCGATCTCGGTGGCGGCGTCGTTCCCGGCCTCGATGCGCTTGGCCAGCTCGACTTCGAGCTCGCCGGTGAGCAGGGGGACTTTGCCGATCTCCTTCAGATAGGTGTGGACGGGGTCGGCCGCCGTGCCGCCGCCGTGGTCGGGCGACGTGTACGAGGCGATCCGCCCGCGGCCGGGCCGCGGTGTCTGGCGGTCCATGACCTCGTCGACCGGTTCGCGCTTGAACGCCCGGCGGCGTAGCCGTTGCAGTGGGCCGTCACCTTCGTCGCCGACATCGCCTTCGTCGGGCTCGGCGACGGGCTCCACGACGCCGAGGTTGGCGGGAAGCGCCTCCACGACCTCCTCGGCCACGACCTCGGCCACCGCTTCGGCCACGGCCTCTTCGAGCACGACCGGCGCCGCGCCGTTGCGCGTCTGCTCCACGTACTCGATGCCCTCTTCACGCACGCGCGACACCACGTCCTCGATGACGTCGTGGGTGAGCTCCACCGCTTGGAGAACCAGGATCAGGTCGTCCTGCGTGAGGTACCCGCGCCGTCGGCCGACCGAGAGCAACGTCTCGAACCCTTCGACCGCCACACCTTCAGGGGGTGGACGGACGGATCCGGCCGGTTGGTGAACCTCACTCATTCGTGTCGTCCCTTCCAACGAGCCAGGCTAGCAACCGGTCCGCGGCTGCGAGGCACCGATCGCCGTCGTCGAGTTCATCGAGGTCATGGCGCACACGTGCGATCACAGGCGCGATTTCGCCCACGGTGTTGGGAGACAGTCGGGCCTGGGCCTCGGCCACGGCAAGGGCCCGGCGCGAGGCGTTGCGCACGAGAGTCACCACTACGTCATCGGCATCGGTGGCCGGTTCCTCAACCGCCAGACGCCGGAGGAGGCTCGCCACCCGGGGATCGCTGTCCTCGGCCGCCTCCACCGCCTCGTGGAGGTCCTCGGACCCGGTGAGCGCCTCGAAGGCGGCCCGCTGGAGCTCGTCGGGGAAGAGGACCGCCTCCAGCCGGTCGGCGACACCTTCGGGCCGGTGCACGGCCAGGCGCAGTGCCTCGAGCCCCGGTCGGGAGATGT
Source organism: uncultured Acidimicrobiales bacterium (assembly GCA_963739765.1). Taxonomy (GTDB): domain Bacteria; phylum Actinomycetota; class Acidimicrobiia; order Acidimicrobiales; family UBA8190; genus Chersky-840. The sequence continues at coordinate 21,830 of CAVUBP010000003.1, forward strand.
CGGGACCGGCCCCCCGGCCGCGTCCTCGGTCCGGCTCCCCGGCGTCGCTCGGGGGGCGCCCCGAGATCGGCGCGTCGGCCCGGCGGGGTCGAGAGCCGTTGGACTCCCCCGGTGATGTCCGGGCGCGCTCTTGCACCCGTCCCACCAGCGCACGGAGGGCGGCGGGTTCGAGGCGGCACCGGTCGGCGACGAGCATCAGGTACTGGTCGCGCACGAGCTCGTTGGGATGCTCGGCGATCACCACCAGCGCGGCCTCGGCGGCTTTGGCCCGTCCTTCGGCCGAGCGCAGGTCGGCCGACTGTAGGACCCGGTCCACCCGGAAGGCCAGGAAGGGCTGGGCCGCGGCGATCGCCGCGCGCAGCGCCTCGGGATCGTCCCGGGCCAGGTCGGCCGGATCCGCGCCGGGCGGAAGCGCGGCCACGGCCACGTCGACCTCGTGGTGGCGCTCCCATTCGTACACGCGACCGGCCCCCTCCTGGCCCGCGGCATCGGCGTCGTAGGCGAGCACGACCCGTCGGGCGAAGTTCCGCAGGAGCCGGAAGTGCTCCTCGCCCAGGGCGGTGCCACAGGTGGCGACGGCCCGGGGCATCCCGGCCAGGAAGAACGCGATGACGTCGGTGTAGCCCTCGCACACGATGACCTCGCCGGTCTCGATGACATCGTGCTTGGCCCAGTTGAGGCCGTACAACGTGCGGCGCTTGGAGTAGATCGGGCCGTCCTGGGAGTTCTTGTACTTGGGGCCGACCGGGCCCGAGCCGCCCACCGCCTCACCGACCGGCGCGGGCAGGATGCGTCCGCCCAGGGCGATGGGCTTGCCCGAGGTGTCGAAGATGGGGAAGATGACGCGCGCCCGGAAGGCATCTTGTGAGCGGCCTCGTCGGTTGACGAAGCCAAGGCCCGATTCGGTGAGCACCTTGTCTGACACCTTGAGGTGCTTCGCCAGCGCGTCCCAGTCGTCGGGGGCCCAGCCGATACGGAACCTGCGCACCACCTCGCCGTCGTAGCCCCGCGAGCGCAGGTAGTCGCGTGCCGGGCCGGCGTCGGGCGACGACAGGAGCCGGTCGTGGTAGAAGTCGACTGCTTTGGCCATGGCCTCGTGCAGCGGGGCTCGGCGCTGGCGGTCCGCGGTCGCGGTGGGATCCTCGGTGATGGTGATGCCGCTGCGCTCGGCGAGGCGTCGCACCGCCTCGACGAAGTCGACGTGGTCGATCTCGCGCACGAAGGTGATGGCGTCTCCCGATTGCTGGCAGCCGAAGCAGTGGAACACGCCCATCTCGGCGTTGACGCTGAACGACGGTGTCTTCTCCTGGTGGAACGGACACAGTCCCACCCAGCGGGTGCCCTGCTTCTTGAGCGCGGCGTGCTCGCTGATGAGCGCCACGATGTCGGTGGCAGAGCGCACACGGACGACGTCCTCGTCAAGGATGGCCACGCCCGGACGGTACCGCGCCGGGGTATCGGTAGGGACCGGGATCGCTACCGGGTCTGCTACCTGGCCCTCGATCGCGCCGCCCGCCTCGCCGAGGCGCCGCGCTTGGTGGTGCCGGGGCGCTTGGCGACCCGGGCCGGTGCGCGCCGCTTGGCCGCCACCGCTTTGCGGGCCCCCGCTGTGCGAGCCGCTGTCTTTCGGGCCGTGGTCTTTCGGGCCGTGGACTTTCGGGCCGTGGTCTTTCGGGCCGTGGTCTTTGGCTGGTCTTTCGGGCCGTGGTCTTTCGGGCCGTGGTCTTTCGGGCCGTGGTCTTTCGGGCCGTGGTCTTCTTTGCCACCGCCTTGCGAGCCGCGGTGCGCTTCTTGGAAGTCGCGGTGGCCTTGCGAGCCGCGGTGCGCTTCTTGGTGGCCGGGGTGCGCTTCTTGGTTGCCGGCGTGCGCCTGTCCGCATGGGCCAGCACCACCTGGGCAGCCGAGAGCCGGGCGATGGGGACGCGGAAGGGAGAGCAGCTCACGTAGTCACACCCGGCATCGGCGAAGACCCTGATCGACTCGGGGTCACCGCCGTGCTCGCCGCACACGCCGATCTTGAGCGAGGGCCGGGTCGCCCTCCCCCGCGTCACCCCGAGGCGGACGAGCTCGCCCACGCCATCGGCGTCCACGGTCTCGAAGGGGTTGTGCTTGAGGAGGCCCTTCTCCAGGTAGGCGGACATCATCCGGCCCTCGACGTCGTCGCGGCTGAAGCCGAAGGTCATCTGGGTGAGGTCATTGGTCCCGAACGAGAAGAAGTCGGCGACCTCGGCGATCTCGTCCACGCGCAACGCGGCACGCGGCGTCTCGATCATGGTGCCGATGAGGACCTCGAGTCGACGGCGCGTCGAGGGCGGCGACGCCGCCAGGGTCCTCGCCACGGCATCTTCCACCCAGCTCCTGGCCAGCGCGAGCTCCTCGCGGCTGACCGTCAGCGGGATCATGATCTCGATGACCGGCTTGCCCCCGTCGGCCACACGCTGGATCGCCGCCTCCATGAGCGCCCGGACCTGCATCGAATAGAGGCCGGGCTTGATGACCCCGAGGCGCACTCCTCGCGTGCCCAACATGGGGTTGAACTCGTGCCATTGCTTGGCCGCCTCGAAGAGCGCCTGTTCCTCGGCGTCGAGGCCGACCGTCGCTTCTTTGATGGCGAGCTCACCGGTGTCCGGGAGGAATTCGTGCAGCGGCGGGTCGAGCAGGCGCACGGTCACCGGGAGCCCGTCCATGGCCTGCAGGATCTCGATGAAGTCGGCGCGCTGCGCCACCCGCAGCTCCTCGAGGGCGGAGTCCTCGGCCGCGGTGTCGTCAGCGAGGATCATGCGGCGCACGATGGGAAGGCGGTCCTCGGCGATGAACATGTGCTCGGTCCGACACAGGCCGATGCCCTCGGCCCCCATGCGCCGGCCGTTGGCGGCGTCAGGACCGTTGTCGGCATTGGCGCGCACCTTGAGGTGGCCCTTGCGGATGGCATCGGCCCAACCCAGCAGCGTCTCGAACTCGGCGGAGGCCTTGGCCTCGGCCAACTCCACCTGACCCAGGACGACGTGACCGGCCGTGCCGTCGATCGAGATCCAGTCCCCTTCGTGGACCACGGTCGGGCCCACCGAGAAGGCCTTGCCGGCGATGCGGACCTTCTCCGCCCCCACCACCGCAGGCTTGCCCCAACCCCGGGCCACGACCGCGGCGTGCGACACCAGGCCGCCCCGGGCGGTGAGGATGCCCTCCGACGCCAGCATGCCGTGGACGTCCTCGGGTGAGGTCTCGGTGCGGACCAGGATCACACGCTCGCCCCGTTCGGCGGCCGCGGCGGCGTCGTCGGCGGTCAGATAGACCCGGCCCACCGCGGCACCGGGCGAGGCGCCGAGGCCCTTGGTCAGCACGGAGTACCCCGAGCCGGCGAATTGGGGATGCAGCACCTGGTCGAGGTGCTCCGCGGTCACCCGCTGCACGGCCTCGGCACGCGTCAGGCGGATGCCGCGGTCGGTCGTCATCTCCACCGCCATGCGAAGCGCGGCGCGACCCGTGCGCTTGCCCACCCGGGTCTGCAACATCCAGAGCTTGCCCTGCTCGATCGTGAACTCGGTGTCGCACATGTCGCGGTAGTGGCGCTCCAGGCGCACGAAGATGGCCAGAAGCTCGGCATGGATCTTGGGGAACTTGTCCTTCAACGCCGACAGGGGCTCGGTGTTGCGGATCCCGGCGACGACGTCCTCGCCCTGGGCGTTCACGAGGAAGTCGCCGTATTCCCCCTTGGCGCCGGTGGCGGGGTCACGGGTGAACCCCACACCGGTCCCCGACCGGTCGTCGCGGTTGCCGAACACCATGGCCTGGACGTTGACCGCCGTGCCGAGACTGTGGGCGATGCCCTCGTGCTCCCGGTACGCGATGGCCCGCGGCCCGTTCCAGGAGCCGAACACCGCCTCGATCGCGCCCTGCAACTGCGCGTCGGGATCCTGCGGGAAGGCCGAGCCGGTGTGGCCGCGAACGATCTGTTTGTAGGCCTCGATGAGCGCGTGCAGTTCGGCCACCGGGACATCGGCATCGGACGCGGCGCCCGAGCGTTCCTTGGCGTCGTCGAGCAGTGCGTCGAAGGCCTCTGCGGAAATGCCCAGCACGATGCGCCCGTACATCGACACGAACCGTCGGTAGGAGTCGTACGCGAAGCGTTCGTCGTCGGTCTGCTTCACCAGGCCCTGCACCGACTCGTCGTTGAGCCCGAGGTTCAGAACCGTGTCCATCATCCCCGGCATGGAGAACTTGGCTCCGGAGCGGACGCTCACGAGCAACGGGTCGACGGGGTCCCCGAGGCGCTTGCCCATCTTCTTCTCGAGGCGGACCCGGGCCCGTTTCACCTCTCCCGACAGCCCGGCGGGCCATCCACCGGCCATGTAGGCGCGACAGGCGTCGGTGGTGATGGTGAATCCGTGGGGCACCGGCAAGCGCAGCACCGATGTCATCTCCGCCAGGTTGGCCCCCTTGCCACCCAGGAGGTCCTTGAGCTCCATGGGCGGCCGGCGGTGCGTGTGGTCGAAGTCGTAGACGAACGGCATGGGGGCTCCTGGCCGTGCCGCGCAGGGCACGTGTGGCGGTTCCGGGACACCGCGAGCCTACCGGTCGTGCGGGGGCGCTCAGCGGCGCAGGCGCCCGGCGATCTCCTCGGCGACACGGTCGATCGGCACCCGCACCTGCTCGGTCGTGTCACGGTCGCGCACTGTGACGGCGCGGTCCTCCAGAGAGTCGAAGTCGACCGTCACGCAGTACGGCGTGCCAACCTCGTCCTGGCGACGGTAGCGCCGGCCGATGGACTGGGTGGTGTCGAAGTCGCACACGGCCACGGGCTGGAGAAGTCCGAGCACCTGGCGGGCGAGGGGCATGAGCTCGTCCTTCTTCGAAAGGGGCAGCACCGCCACCTGGTACGGCGCCAGCCGGGGGTCGAGGTGCAGGACCGACGCGGCGTTCGCCGCCCACCTCGTCCTCGTCGTAGGCGGAGAGGAGGAACGCCATCATGGTGCGGGTGGCGCCGGCGGCGGGCTCGATCACGTACGGGACGTAGCGCTCGCCGGTCGACTGCTCGAAGTACTCGAGCTTCTCGCCCGAGTGCGCGGCGTGGGCCTTCAAGTCGAAGTCGGTCCGGTTGGCGATACCCTCGAGCTCGTCCCAGCCCCAGGGAAACAGGAACTCCACATCCGCGGTGGCGGCGGAGTAGTGCGAGAGCTCGTCGGCCTCGTGGTGGCGCAGTCGCAGCTTGGTCTCGGGGATGCCGAGGTCGAGATACCAGCGCATCCGCTCGTCGAGCCAGTAATGGAACCACTTGTCGGCCTCGTCGGGGGGGACGAAGTACTCCATCTCCATCTGCTCGAATTCCCGGGTGCGGAACACGAAGTTCTGCGGGGTGATCTCGTTGCGAAAGGACTTGCCCACCTGGGCGATGCCGAAGGGAGGCTTCTTCCGCGTCGTAGTGAGCACGTTCAAGAAGTTCACGAACATCCCCTGAGCCGTTTCGGGGCGCAGGTAGGCGACGGTGGCGTCTTCTTCGACCGGGCCTGCGAACGTCTTGAACATGAGGTTGAAGGCGCGTGGCTCGGTGAGGTCCTCCGACCCGCAGTTGGGGCAGACGCCGTCGATCTTGTCGGCGCGCCAACGCTCGTGGCAGTTGCGACAGTCGACAAGGGGGTCGGTGAAGTTGTCCAGGTGGCCCGAGGCCTCCCAGATCTTCGGTGTCGAGAGGATCGCCGCGTCGATGCCGACCACGTCGTCGCGTAGCTGGACCATCGAGCGCCACCAGGCGTCCTTGACGTTGCGCAGCATGAGGACGCCGAGCGGCCCGTAGTCGTAGGTGGACCGGAACCCCCCGTAGATCTCGGCCGACGGGAAGATGAAGCCCCGGCGCTTGGAGAGGTTGACGATCCGGTCCACGAGGCCGGGGTACTCGGGGCCCTCGGCCGCGGTGTCGCTCCCCGTGTGCTCGGTCATGCGTGGAGGTTATCGGGCACGCGCAGGCGCACCGTGCCCTGGGCGCGCAGGCGCACCGTGCCCCTGGGCGCGGAGGCGCACCGTCACCTCGTTGGCGAGCAACCGTCCCCGCACCGTGAGCACGGCCCGGTCGCCGCATCGATCGACGAGCCCCTCGAGATCGGGATCATCGGGCATCACCGATGCGGGCACTCCCACCGACGTTCGCAGCGCCAGAGCGAGGCCCTCGAACTCCCATTGCTCGTCGGTGAGGACCTCGTCGGCCGCGGTCGCCGGCGCTCCCGTTCGCACGGCCTCGATGTAGCGCTCGGGCGTGCGGAGGTTCCACCACCGGCGCCGGCCCCGGTGCGAGTGGGCCGCGCACCCGATGCCCCGGTAGTCGCCCTGGGCCCAGTACAGGCGGTTGTGGCGGCACTCGTGGCCCGGCACGGCCCAATTCGACACCTCGTACCACCGGTATCCCGCCGCCGACAACGCCGCGTCGACCCGCGCGTAGCGACGGGCCACGACATCGTCGTCGGGATGACGGGCCGGGTCACGCGCCAGCGGCGTCCCCGGCTCCACGGTCAGCCCGTAGGCGCTCACGTGCGCCGGCCTCGGCTCGAGGCCGAGCACCGCCTCGAGGGTGGCATCGACATCCCCGTCGGTCTCGGTCGCCGCACCCAGGATGAGATCCACGTTCACCGACGCGAAGCCGGCCTCGCCGGCGAGCTCCACCGCGCGCGCCACCTGCGTCGTGCCGTGGCGGCGACCCAGGCTCCGCAGGACGTGGGGGACCATCGACTGCACGCCGAAGGACACGCGGTTCACCCCCGCCGCGCGCCACCGTGCGAATCGCTTCGCCGTGGCGTCCTCGGGGTTGCACTCGGCGGTGACCTCGGCGTCGTCGCTCGCGCCGACGGCCCCGAGGACCTCGGCCAGCAACTCGGCCGGCAGCCGGGAGGGCGTCCCCCCTCCCACGTACACGCTGGTCGCCGGGGGCAGGTCCTCGGCACGTGCGGCGCGGCGCGCTTCGAGGACACACGCGTGCGCGTAGTCCGCCATCAGCCCGTCGCGGTCGGTCCAGGTGGCGAAGGCGCAGTAGTCACAACGCGACGCGCAGAACGGCACGTGCACGTACACGCCGAACTGTGCCGACATCTACGCCGTGGGGCTCGAGCGGACGCTGCGCAGACGCCGGTCCAAGTGGGCCTCCATGGCCTCGGTGGCCAGATCGGTGATCTCCCCGGCCAGGGGGCCGTCGGGCTCGGACAATGCCGAGGCGAGGCCCCCGCCCAGTATCCGCCGCACCAGCTCCAGCACGTCGGGGGATATGGACCGACCGCGCCGGCACGACCGGCACAACACGCCACCCTCGATGATGTCGAAGGCCACGAGGCCGTCTCGCTCACCGCACGACACGCACTCGTCGACCATCGGTGACGATCCCTCGAGGGCCAGGACCTTCAGGCAGAAGGCGGGCACCAGGAGCGGGGCGTCGTGGGCGTCGAGGGCCCGAAGTGCCCCCACCACCATGTCGTAGAGGCGGGGGTTGGCGTGGCGCTCCTGGGAGAGCTGGTCGGTGACCTCGAGCACGGTGTAGGCCTTGGCCACGCGGGCGAGGTCCTCGCGCACGGCCCGGAAGGTGTCGGTGACCTCGGCCTGGTTCACGATGTCGAGCTCGCGGCCCTGCCAGCACAGCAGGGTCACGTGACTGAGCGGCTCGAGACGGGCGCCGAACTTCGACTTGGTGCGGCGAACCCCCTTGGCCACCGCACGCACCTTGCCGTGACCCTTGGTGATCATCGTGATGATGCGATCAGCCTCTCCCAGGCGGATCGTGCGCAGGACGACGCCTTCGTCGCGATAGAGGCTCACCGCTCGGCGTCCGCCTCGCCGGCGGCACCGGCGCGGCACCGGCGTCGGCACCGGCGTCGTCGGGCCCTCGGTCCTCGTGGGTCTCGGAGGTCTCGTCCGCCGGGCCCGTCTCGGGCGGATACGGGGCCCGGTTCGGGGTGTGGCGCCCGCCCACGGCGTTGCCCAGGCCGATCATGACCACCACGGCTCCCCCGGTGACCAGCACCGCCGTCGCCGCCGACACGCCCGCCACCGCCAGCACGATCAATCCACCGAAGAGGGCGAGGCCGAGGAGGAACGCAGCCACCCTCATGTCTTCACGCGGCCGAAGCGACGCTCGCGCCGTTGGTACTCGGCCACGGCCTCGAACAGCCGTTCCCGGCGGAAGTCCGGCCACAGCACGTCGGTGAACACGAGCTCGGAATAGGCCAGCTGCCACAACAGGAAGTTCGAGATGCGGTATTCGCCCGAGGTGCGGATCACGAGGTCGGGGTCGGGCTGGTCGGGGTAGTACAGGTGCGAGCGGATGGCCCGTTCGTCGATCTTCGCCGCGGCCACGCCCTCGACCACCAGCGCCCGCACCGCGTCCACGATCTCTGCCCGTCCTCCGTAGTTGAACGCCATCGTGAGCGTCATCTGCCGGTTGCCCTCGGTGAGTGCGACGGACTCGTCCATGCGCCGCAGCACCCGGCGCGGCACCCGCCAGTCCCGGCGCCCGGCGAAGCGGATCCGGACGCCCTTGTCGTGCAGCTCGTCGCGCCGGCGCACGAGGAGAGACTCGTTGAACCCCATGAGGTACCGGACCTCGTCGGCCGGCCGGCGCCAATTCTCGGTCGAGAAGGCGAACATGGTGAGCCACCCGATCCCGAGGTCGAGGGCCCCATTGACGGTGTCGAGGAGCGCCTCCTCCCCCGCGGCATGACCCTCGGTGCGCGCCAGGCCCGCGCTGGCTGGCCCAACGGCCGTTGCCGTCCATCACACACGCCACGTGGGCGGGTATGTCGGAGGGGTCGATGCCCTCCGGCACTCGTCCGTTGGGAGGCAACACCACGTACCGAACCTACTTGCTGAGGCTCGGGGGTTCGCCCCGCCGGTGCCGGCGGGGCCGGGCGGGGCGCCGCTGCGGCCCCGGGGCCAGATGACCCCCCGACGTCTGCCCCCGGACGCGACAACGCGGGGCAGCCCGATGGCTGCCCCGCGTTGGCTCAGACGTCCTAGAGCTTGCGGACCTTGGTGGCTTGCGGGCCCTTCTGGCCCTGGGTCTGCTCGAACTCCACGCGCTCACCTTCGATGAGCTCGCGGTAGCCGGTGCCGTCGATTGCCGAGAAGTGGACGAAGACGTCGGGCGAACCGTCGTCAGGCGTGACGAACCCGTACCCCTTCGTTGCGTTGAACCACTTCACCGTGCCCTCGGCCATTGCCGTACCTCGCTTCTCCACGCACGAACACTTGCGGGAGACACGAACGTCAACCGACAACGACGCACGGCCTGCGTGATCCACCGAACGCTCGAAAGATCGTAGCAGCCGACCCCCCGGCGGCGTCGAGTATCCCGTGGTACGGGGCCTGCGCAGGGCGTCGGCCCGGGCACCGGGCCGGGGGCTGCGGCGGTTGGCGGGCCCGGGCCTCGGACGACGGAAATGACCGAGGGGCGCCCTCGCGGACGCCCCTCGGTCGAGTTGTTGCTGGAAAGGCACCGAGGCCCCGTACCTCGTCGGGCGGGACGACTTCCCGACCGGGGTGCTCAGCGGGTAACTGGCTGGAATTCGCCAGGTGGTCCAGCGAGCCGCCTCAGCGGCCAGCCACCTCCAGGGTCCCTAGTTGATATCCACTCAGTTGGACCACCTCCTTTCTCTGGTGCGCCCATGGTACCGAGCCGCGCCGGTATCGGGTGCACTTTTCGAGGGTCGTTCACGCGTTCTTCACAAGCTCCGCTCCACTACCGTCGACCCGGTGCCAGGCTCTCCCGACGTCGCGCAGGTGCTGGCCACGGTGACCGCCTCGCTCCCCGGTGGCGGAGAGGACCGGCCCGGCCAGCTGGCCATGGCCGAGGCGGTGGGGCGTGCCATCGAGGAGCGGCGCCATCTCGTGGTGGGCGCGGGCACGGGCACGGGGAAATCCCTCGCCTACCTCGTCCCCGCCGTGCTGTCGGGGCGCTCGGTCGTGGTCGCCACCGCGACCCGGGCCCTGCAGGACCAGCTCGCGACCAAGGACCTGCCCCTCGTGGCCCAAGCGCTGCGGGACCGGCGCAACGTGCAGTTCGCGGTCTTGAAGGGTCGGTCGAACTATCTCTGCCGTCAGCGAGCGGCGGAGATGGGCGGGGCGGAGGAGGACGGCTTGTCGGGCATGGTGCTCTTCGAGGACGACGCCGACAGCGCGGTGCGCGGCGCGGGCGCGGCGCACCGCGCACCCGAGACGATCGACATCGGGCGCCTGGGTGGCCAACTGCGCCGGCTCATCGCCTGGGCCGAGACCTCCCCGACCGGCGACCGCGCCGAGCTCGAGTTCGAGCCCAACCCCCGCGCCTGGGCAGCGCTGTCGGTGTCGGCACGAGAGTGCCCGGGTGCTTTCCGCTGCCCTTCGGGCACCATCTGCTTCGCCGAAAAGGCGCGTGAGCGCGCCGCAGCAGCCGATGTGGTCGTGGTCAACACGCATCTCTACGCCACCCACATCGCCAGTGACGGTGCGGTCCTTCCCGAGCACGACATCGTGGTGCTCGACGAGGCGCACGCGGTGGAGGACGTGATGACCGAGGCGCTGGGCGTCGAGATCACCCCGGGCCGCCTGCGGGCCGTGGCCCAGGCGACCCGCGGGCTCATCGGTGCCGACGACGAGGGCGTGGCCGACGCTGTCGCCGAGGTCGCCGACCGGCTCGACACCGTGCTCAGCGCGCTGGCCGGACAGCGCGTCCTGCGTCACGGGGCCGGCGAGCTCGCTCCGCAGTCCCAGGAACTCGCGGCGGTGCTCGAGCTGGCGGGGGGTCGCCTCGGTGCGCTCAACGGCGCGTTGCGGCGCGCCTCGGCCGAGGCCACCGGGCCGGGGGGTGCCGACGCCGGGGGCGACGACGACGGGACACGCCGCAGCCGGGCCCTGCTGGCGGTCGGCCATCTGGGCGAGGAGCTGTCGAGGGTCATCGGGACGGGCGACGAGCAAGTGGCGTGGGTCGAGGCCTCGGGAGTCTCGGGTCGCAACCCGACACTGCGGGTGGCACCCATCGACGTCGGCCCGCTGCTCGCGCAGCGGCTGTGGCCGAACGTCACGGCGGTGCTCACCTCGGCGACGGTGCCTCCCCACCTCGACAGACGCCTCGGTCTCCCGGCCCACAGCACCGATCATCTCGATGTGGGGAGCCCCTTCCCTTTCGAGACCTGCGCGCTGCTCTACTGCGCCAAGCACCTCCCCGATCCCCGTCGACCCGGCGCTCGTGAGGCGCTGCACCAGGAGCTGGGCTCGCTCATCTCCGCCGCGGGCGGGCGCACCCTGGCCCTGTTCACCAGTTGGCGCGCCATGCACGAGGCTGCCGACGCGCTGCGACCCACGCTGCCCTTCGAGGTGCTCGCCCAGGGTGACAAGCCCAAGGCGAAGCTCCTCGACGCCTTTTCGTCGGACCACGCCGCGTGTCTGTTCGCCACCATGTCGTTCTGGCAGGGGGTGGATGTGCCCGGGCCGACCCTCTCGCTCGTGACCCTGGACCGCCTCCCCTTCTCCCGGCCCGACGACCCGCTCCTGCAGGCGCGTCGGGACCGCGCCGGCGCGTCGGCGTTCCGCGACGTCGACCTCCCCCGCGCCGCCACCCTGCTGGCCCAGGGAGCAGGACGGCTCATCCGCTCGTCGACCGACAACGGCGTGGTGGCGGTGCTCGACTCGCGCCTCGCCACCGCCAACTACCGACACGACCTCCTGGCCGGGCTTCCGCCGATGCGGCGGACGATCGACCACGACGAGGTCGTCTCCTTCCTCGAGGCGATCGCCCGGGACGCCGAGCCGGCCTCCCCGCCGTCGGGCACGACGCCGGCCCGCTAGCCGGGGACCAGGGGCAGGGCACCGGGCGTCTCAGTACCCGAGGCGCTCGATCATGTCGGGGCGCTGCTGCCAGTGCTTCTCGACGCGCACCCGCAGCTCGACGAAGGCGCCCGGAGGCAGCTGGGCACGCACGGCGGTGCCGACATCTTTGAGCATCGCTCCGCCCTTGCCGATGACCATGCCCTTCTGTGACTCACGCTCGACGATGATCTCGATGCAGACGCGGGGCCATTCCCACTCGGTCACTCGACACGCGATGGAGTGGGGCAGCTCCTCGCGCACGTGCGCCAGGAGCTGCTCTCGCACGAGCTCGGCGACCCAGAACGCCTCGGGCACGTCGGTGACCATCCCCTCGGGGAAGTACGGCGGCCCCTCGGGCAACCGGGCGAGTACGGCCGCCACGAGCGCGTCGATCCCCTGACCCGACACCGCCGACACCGGGAAGTACTCCACGCCGGCGTCGGCACCTTCGCCCTCGAGGACCGCATGCGCACCCTGGAGCCGCTCGAGGATCTGCGCCTTGGTGGCACGGTCGACCTTGTTCACCACGACGAGGACCCGTGACAACGGACCGGTGGCGCCCGTGGCCGCCGGTCCCCGGCAGGTCGTGGCGGCCCGTTCGAGCACATACCGGTCGCCGGGGCCGATCGGGCCGGTGGCATCGAGGACGGGCACGACCACGTCGATGTCGTCGAGGGCGTCGGCCACCTGTTCGTTGAGCCTCGTCCCCAAGGCGGTGCGGGGCCGGTGCAGGCCCGGGGTGTCCACGAACACCGCCTGGACGCCGGGTCGGTGCAGCACGCCGCGCACGGCCCGGCGGGTGGTGTTGGGCCGGGGCGAGGTGATCGTGACCTTCGTGCCCAGGATGCGGTTCACAAGCGTGGACTTGCCGACGTTGGGCCGGCCCACGACGGTCACGAACCCCGAACGGAGCGCCGCGACCTCCGCGTCGCCGTCGGTCAGGTCCCCGGTCATCGCGCCCGCGGCGCCGGGTGCTCATTCCCGGTGCTGCGGCGCGTCACGACGTGCGCCGTGCGCCCCGGGGGCGTGCAACGGCGAGATGCGGATGCGGCCGATGCGGTGTCCCTCGACCCTCTCTGCGACGAGGCGGACGCCGTCGACCTCGACGGACTCGCCCTCGACGGGGACCCGGCCCAGCACGTTGAACAACAGGCCCCCCACGGTGTCCCAGTCGCCTTCGGGGAGCTCGGCGTCGAGCAGCTCGTTGACCTCGTCCACTGGGAACCGGGCCGACACCGAGACCTCGCCGTCGGCCATGGTCTGCACAGGTGGCTCCTCGACGTCGTACTCGTCGACGATCTCGCCCACCAACTCCTCGATGAGGTCCTCCAGGGTCACGAGGCCGGCCGTGCCGCCGTACTCGTCGACGACGACGGCCTGGTGGAATTTGCGATCCTGCATCTCCCGCATCAGCCGCGAGACGCGCTTGGTCTCGGGCACGAAGTGCGGGGGACGCACGACGTCACTCACCGGCCGGTCACCGTCCCCCTCGCGCTCGGCCCGGATGAGGTCCTTGGCAAAGGCGATGCCGACGATGTCGTCGAGGTTGCCGGTGTGGACAGGAAGCCGCGAGAAGCCCACGGCGATGGCCACGTCGAGCGCCTGGGACACCGGCACATCGGCCTCCACCGTGCGCATGTCGGGACGGGGCACCATGACCTCGCGCACGATCGTGTCGCCGAACCCGATGATGGAGTGGATGAGCTCGCGCTCTTGGGTCTCGATCACTTCTTCCTCCATGGCGACGTCGGCCATGGCGAGGAGCTCGGACTCGCGCATCCCCCGCGACTCCCGGTTCCGGGGCCGCATGAGGAGGTTCGCCAGACCGTTGAGGCCGTTGGCGAGAATGCGGACGGGCGGGAAGCCCACCAGCGCGGAGACGATGGGGGCGACGAACAGCGCCGAGCGTTCGGGGTTGTAGACGGCCCAGTTCTTGGGCAGCGCCTCGGCCAGCACGAAGATGACCACGACCTCGAAGAACGTCGCGGCCAGCACGCCCAGGGCACCGAAGAACCGCTCGGCCAGGATGCCCACGAGCGTGGCGGTCACCAATTGGCAGATGAGCACCAGGAGGAGGACGGGGTTGAGGAACGCCTGGGGGTTCTCGACCAGTCGCACCAGTCGGCCCGACCCTCGCCTCCGCTCGTCGCGCAACGACAGTGCCTTGGCCTTGCTCGTACGAACCAGCGCCGTCTCCGCCAGGGCCAGAAGCGCGGACCCGACCAGCAGGACCACGATCACGACGACGAGGATGACCTCGGTCGTCCCGAAGCGCTCCGTGGCGAACACGGCGGAGGGCACGATGTCGGCTACGAGGCAGCCCGATGGAACCGTGCCAGCAACTCCCGCTCGCGGCGTTCCATCGTCTCGGCTTCTTCGTCCTCGCCGTGATCCATGCCGAGCAGGTGCAACAAGCCGTGGACCACCAACAGCGCCACCTCGTCCTCGAGGCTCACCCCGTGTTCCTCGGCGTTGCGCGCCGCCACCGAGGGACACACCAAGACATCACCGAGCAGGGTCGGCACGTCGAATTCGTCGCTGGGAAGGCCGCCGCCGGGCCCGGTGCCACCCTCGTCGGGTGACCGCCCACCGAGCTCGGGCTCCTCGTCGATGGGAAAGGCGAGCACGTCGGTGGGCCCGGCCTCGCCCAGGAAGCGCTCATGGAGCTCGGCGATGGTGGGCTCGTCCACGAAGAGCAGCGATACCTCGACGTCCTCCTTCACGCCCTGGGCGTCGAGGACGTCGCGGGCGAGCTTCACCCACCGCACGATGTCGATCTCGCGTTCGGACTGCTCGTCGGCGGCGAAGACGTCAACCGCCACCGGACCTCCCACCGTGTTCCGGGCGCGTGGCGCGTGGGCTGCGGCCGCCGCCACCTCGATTGGCGCGGCTGACCGCACCGGGCCCGGAGCCGTTGGCGTCGTCGGCCCGCTCGTAGGCGGACACGATGTCCGCCACGATCCTGGCGCGCACCACGTCGCGCTGGGTCAGGTGGACGAAGGCGAGGCCCGGCACCGACCCCAGCACCGCTTCGAGGCCCGGAAGCCCCGAGCGACCACCGGGCACGTCGATCTGGGTGACATCACCGGTGACCACGACCTTGGACCCGAACCCGATGCGGGTCAGGAACATCTTCATCTGTTCGGGAGTCGTGTTCTGCGCCTCGTCGAGGATGATGAAGCTGCGGTTGAGGGTCCGGCCCCGCATGAACGCCAACGGCGCCACCTCGATGGTCCCGCGCTCGAGGAGTCGCTGTGCGCCCTCGGGACCGAGCAGGTCGTACAGGGCGTCGTAGAGGGGACGCAGATAGGGGTCGACCTTCGCCATGATGTCGCCGGGCAAGAACCCCAGACGCTCTCCGGCCTCCACCGCGGGCCGGGTCAGGATGATGCGGTCGGCTTCGCGCGCTTGGAGCGCCTGGACCGCGAGCGCCACGGCCAGATACGACTTGCCCGTGCCGGCAGGGCCGATGCCGAAGGTCACCACATGGGTGGCGATGGCATCGGTGTACCGCTTCTGGCCGGCGGTCTTGGGCCGGACGGTGCGACCCCGGGCCGAGCGCAACAGCTCGGTGGTGAGCACCTCCGCCGGGCTCACGTCGTCTTTGACCATCGTGATCGTGCGACCGACGTCGCCCGCGTCGAGGCCCTGGCCCTGTTCGAGGAGCGTGACGAGCTCTTCGAACAATCGGCCCACCCGCTCGGATTCCTCGCCGTCGATCGTGATCTCGTTGCCCCGGACGACGATGCGAGACCCGCTGAAGGCGTCTTCGATGAGCCGCAGCAGTTCGTCTCGCTGCCCGAGCAGACCCACCATGAGGTGGTTCCCGGGGACGAGGATCTTGACCTGGGTCGACGACACTGGCGCTCGTCGCGAGGCTACCAGCAGGTCGGGAGAACGCCGCCAGGTGCCGTGATCAGCCGCGTGGCGGGTCTCCCGGGACGCTCATCCCGGCGGCCAGGCCAGACCCCTGCCGCCCAGCACGTGCAGGTGGAGATGGGGGACCGAATTCGACGCGTCCTCCCCCACGTTGAACACGAGCCGGTACCCGCGATCCGCGATCCCCTCGGACTCGGCCACCTGGCGGGCGGCCACGAAGACGCCACCGAGCGCCTCGGCGTCGCCGGGCTCGAGCACCCCGGCGTTGTCGATGTGGCGGCGCGGCACCACGAGCACGTGCACCGGGGCCTGGGGGTTGAGGTCGCGAAAGGCCACCGCCAGCTCGGTGCTGTGCACCACCTCGGCCGGGATGTCCCCGGCGACGATGCGGCAGAACAGACAGTCCACGGAGTCGCTCACCGGACCGCGGTCGGTCCCCTACAGGGTCTCGGCGCGGCCGCGCAGCACACTCGAGCCCTTCACTTCGGGGTAGAGGTGCTCCAGGCTGCCCGGGGCGATGCGGCACTTCTCGATGAAGGCGTCCACGTCGTCGCCCTTGAGCCGGATGACCCGCCCGAACTTGAAGGCGGCCAGGGCTCCTTCATCGATGAAGCGGTAGAGGCTGCGCAGGGTCACGCCGAGGTGCTCGGCGGCCTCCTTGGTGCTCATCCACCGGATCTGTTCGCTCACGGCATCTCCAGAGCCCGGCGCTCCGTATCGCACCGTGCATCGTCATGCTATCCGGTGCCCTTCGCGCTTCGACCGCGCCCGCGACCTCCCTGTTCCCCGAAGAGCGACTCGATCGGCAATCCCGGCCGCACGCAGCCCGGGTGCTCAGTGCCACCCGGTCCGCTTCGCCCGGGACGGCGCCAACCCGCCTCGGGCGTGGGCCGAGCAGTGACCGTCAGGAGATGACGCGCAGGCCCAGCTCGTCGAGGCGTCGGCTCATGGCGTCGGGGGTGACGCCGAACAGGCAGGCGATCGCCCGCAGGTCCTCGGCGCGGATCGTGATCATGCGTCCGTTGAAGTCCTGACGCTGCACCTGGATCATCGACAGGAACCGGCGCAGCAGGTCGCGCTCGGGGCCGCTCACCGAGTTGAGCTTGGTGAGGTCGATCGTGACCTTGTCGTGGCCGTCCCAGGGTCGCAGCTGGCGCCGGGCACGGCCCGGGCTCTCGCCGTTGCCGTTGCCCTCTCCGTTGGGGCCCCAGCGTGTGGCGTCGTCGTCCTGGGGCAGGAGCTGATCGACGGGAACGTCGTAGAGCTTGGCCAGGCGCTGCAGCCTTGGCACCGAGATGGCGCGCTCACCTCGTTCGTAGGCGCCCAGCACCGACGCCTTGAACTCCTGGTCCGACATGGCCTCGACCGCCTGGAGCGAGAGCCGCATCTGCTTGCGCACCGCGCGCAGTCGAGACCCCACCGCCCGGGCGTATGCCGCCCGCGCGGACTCTTCCTGCTCGTCCTCTTCGGGCAACACCGTGTTCACCATGACAATCGAGATCCTCGCTGCGCTCGTCCCCGTACCTGCCGACGGCCCCCGTGCGACCCCCGCGAGAGCTTGACAACCGTGCCTGATCCCCACCGTCGGGCACATGCGCGGATAATCCCTTTTAGTGTCCCTCACTCAGCGTGGTGATTGCAAGAACCCGTCGCCCCGGCGGTCACATCGGCGATCGGCGGCCCGGTCCACGGTTCCCGCACCGCCGAGGTGAGAATCGGCTGCTCGGAGGGCTCGACGCCATGCCGGATCGGCGCACGACGCTCGAAATCGACCTGTCTGACCCGGCAGGCTCATCGATGGCCCGTGCCTGGGCCGGATCGGCCCTCCGGGGCCCCCGAGGATCGCACCACGCCCCCTCGCACGGCACAGAGGAGCAGGCCGGCCGCCACCGCGGCGGTCTCGGCCCGAAAGACGTTGGGACCGAGGCCCACGAGGCTGTGCCCCGCAACCTCAGCCGGGTCCCAGCCACCTTCGGGGCCCACCGCCACCGCCGGGGCCGCCATGCTCGGGGGTTCCCCGCCATGTTGCGCCAACGCCAGGGGAACCGGCGCGAGGAGGGCGGAGAGCCCATCGAGGTCGGCGGTGCCGAGCACTTCGGGCAGCCACGGACGCCGGCTCTGGGCCGCCGCTTCTCGCGCCACCCGGCGTAGCCGTTCGACGGCCCGGGCCCGGCGCTCTCCCTCCCAGCGGACCACGGCGCGTCGGGACGCGAGCACAACGATGCGGTCGACACCGGCTTCGGTGAGCTTCTGGACCACCCATTCGGGACGCTCTCCTTTCACCGGCACGAACCCGACGGTCACCTCGGGCTCGGCTCGCACTGCGCCCACCACGGGGCCGACCGGCTCGAGAATCGGAGAGCGAGCAGCGCCGGTCCGCGTTGCGAACCGACATCCGCGCCACCGACCTGCGCCGTCGGAGGCCACGACGGCTTCCCCGGCTCTCAGCCGCAGCACCTGCGCCAGATGGTGCGCGTCATCGGGTGCCAAGGGGAGTGCCTCGAGGTCGACCACGAAGACCTGGGCAGCCGCACCGAGCGTCGCCGGCGTCACCGGTTCGCCGTCCGACCGAGGACCGGGCGAGGCGTCCGTGTTGCGCATGGCGCGCGCCGATCAGCCGAACGCGGAGCGCAGTCGAGACATGAGACCCTCGTCGGGAGGGCCGACGTCCTCCCCGCTCTCGGCCGCGAACTTGCGGAGAAGATCCTCCTGCGCCTTCGACAGGTGCGTGGGGGTGTCCACCACGACCTGGATGACGAGGTCACCGCGTCCACGCCCGCGCACGTGCGGCACGCCGCGTCCGCGCAGTCGGATGAGGTGGCCGGTCTGGGTTCCGGGGTTCACCGCCAGGGTCTCGGTTCCGTCGAGCGTCTCGAATACCGGGGACGCCCCCAGTGCGGCTTGGGCGATCGACACGTGGAGGTCGGCGGCCAGGTCGTCGCCGGAGCGCACGAAGGTGTCGTCGGGTCGCACCGCCAGGTGCACGTACAGGTCCCCGGGGGGCCCGCCGCGCGGCCCGGCGGGGCCCCGGCCCGAGAGCCGCAGCGTCGAGGCATGGTCGACGCCGGCGGGGACGTCGACGGTGAAGGTGCGCGCCTGGGTGACCCGGCCGTCGCCGCGACAGTCCGAGCACGGGCTCGAGATGACTTCACCGTTCCCGCCGCAGCGGCGGCACGGCACCGCCGTCACCACCTGGCCCAGGATCGACTGGCGCACCCGGTGCAGCTCGCCCGCCCCTTGGCACTCGGGGCACCTGATAGCGGTGGTGCCGGCCCGGGCCCCGGTCCCCTGGCAGGTCTCGCACGCCACCGGTGTGTCGAGCGTCAGCTCGCGCGAGGTGCCGAACACCGCCTCTCTGAAGTCGAGTTCGAGGACCATCTCGGTGTCGTCACCCCGGACCGGGCCCCCCCGTCGCCGAGCGCCGCCGCCGGACCCGCCGAAGAAGGCGTCGAAGAGGTCACCCAGACCCCCGCCGAAGAGATCGCCCGCCCCGGGCGGTGAGCCGTCCACGCCTTCGGGGCCGAACCGGTCATAGCGGGCCCGCCGTTGGGGATCACGGAGCACTTCGTAGGCTCGCGACACCTCTTTGAAACGAGCTTCGGCCGCGGCGTCGCCTCCGGTGCTGTCGGGGTGGAGCTCCCTGGCCATGCGCCGGTAGGCCCTTTTGATGTCGTCGTCGGAGGCGTCCGACGCCACGCCGAGGAGTGCGTAGTAGTCAGCCGCCACCGTCGGCCTCCCCCCGTCGCTTGGACCGGCCACCCGCGCCCTTCGAGCCACCCGAGGGGGAGCGACCCGTGGACGTGGCGGCGCCGAGATGCTCACCCAGCTGCTCGCCCACGAGCTCGACTGCGGCCAGAGCGCGCGGGTAGTGCATCCGGGTCGGGCCGACCACACCGATGGTGCCTGCGATTTCGCCTTCGATGGCCACCGGTGCCAGCACCAGGGCGCATGCCGCCAGCGGTTCGAAGCCGTGTTCGGCGCCGATGGCCACCGACAATCCCCGGTCGAGGATGTCCTCGATGAGCTCGACCACCACCAGCTGCTGCTCGAGGATCGAGAGCACCGACCGGACCGTCTCCACCGCGTCGAACGCGGAGGCCATACGCGACGACCCTCCCACGAAGACGTGGTCGGGCTCGCCCGCCGCTCCGAGCTCCCCGAGGGCGGCGACGCCGCAGCGGACGACGGCGTTGAGCACGGGGTCGCGCAACTCCGCCACCACGCCGGGGTTCGCCAGGGTGCCACCGCGTGTGCCGGCGTTGAGGTGGGTGGCCGCCTCCGCCAGCAGGTCGTCGGAGGTGTCTGCGGGCAGGTCGATCGTCCGCTTCTCCACCGCCCCGTCCGAAAGCACGACGACCAGGAGAGCAAGTCGCGCCGAGAGCCCGACGAGCTGCACGGACCGGATCGTGGCCGACTCGTGGCGGGGCCCGACAACCACGGCGGCATAATCGGTGAGCCCGGCCAGAAGACCGCTCGTCCGACCGAGGAGGTCCTCGACCTCACCGTGCACGTGGGCGAAGAACTTGCGCACCTCGTGACGATCGTGCGGCCCGAGGGTTCCCGGCCGCCCGAGGTGGTCGACGAAGAAGCGGTAGCCCTTGTCCGTCGGGATCCGCCCTGCGCTGGTATGCGGTTGCGCCAGGTAGCCGTCGCGCTCGAGCGCCGCCATCTCGCTGCGGACCGTCGCGGACGACACCTCGACGCCGGGATTGCCCGTGATGTGCGCTGATCCGACGGGTTGCGCGGTCTCGATGTACTCCGACACCACCGCGTTCAAGATGGCGGCCTTGCGGTGATCGAGCTGCACCTCGACGTCGGCGACGCTGCCCTCGCGCCGTCGTGGGCGCACGGTGCCGCGGCCCGACCGGCCCCTGTCTCGCCCGCCCCGCGCCGATGGGGCCCCGCTCTGGCGCGGTGGCGGCTGCGACGGCTGCCCGACAGCACGCCGGGGGTCCTCTTTGCGCTCGACGCGCGGGGTCCGGTTGGCCTTCATGGTCCTGGCAGTCGAGTCTACCGAGTGCTACCTCGGTCCCATCGGCTGTGCGGGGGCCGGGCGGGGCTGCGCACCTGGTGGTGGCCCCAGGTCGGGCTCGGGCCGGGTCATCCCCGGGTGAGGAGCCGGCGGGGCCGAGGCGGTCCGCTGCCGAAATGGTCCGTGCCGGGACAGGTGTGCCGGGACAGGTGTGCCGGGACCGGTGTGCGGACAGCGCGGTCGGTGGCGGGGTGGTCGGGGAACAGACCCGGTCGGTGGATCAGTCCTCGAGGCGAAGCGCCGAGATGAAAGCCTCCTGGGGGACCTCCACGCGACCGATGGACTTCATCTTCTTCTTCCCCTCCTTCTGGCGTTCGAGCAGCTTGCGCTTGCGGGTGATGTCACCTCCGTAGCACTTGGCGAGAACGTCCTTGCGCTTGGCCTTGACGGTCTCGCGTGCGATGACGCGGCCACCCACCGCAGCCTGGATGGGAACGTCGAAGAGTTGACGAGGGATGAGGGCGCGCAACTTCTCTGTCATGCGCCGGCCGTAGGCGTCGGCCTGCGATCGGTGCACGACGGTGGAGAACGCGTCGACGGGAACGTGGTTGATGAGCAGATCGACCTTGACCAGATTGGCGCTCTGATACCCGTGGGCTTCGTAGTCGAGGCTGGCGTATCCCTTGGTCCGGCTCTTCAACTGGTCGAAGAAGTCCACGACCACCTCGGCCAGGGGGATGCGGTAGATGAGCTCGAGGCGTTCGGGCGACAGGTACTCCATATGGTCGAGGTCGCCGCGTCGCGCCTGGCACAGTTCCATCACGGTTCCGATGTACTCCGACGGCACTATGACCGTCGCCCGAAGCATGGGCTCCTCGATGTGGTCGAGCCGGCTGGCGTCGGGCATCTCGCTCGGATTGTCGAAGCGCAGGTCGCCGCCGTCGGTCAGATGCGCCACGTACGCCACCGATGGCGCCGTGGCGATGAGCGACAGGTCGAACTCACGCTCGAGTCGCTCCCGGACGATCTCCATGTGCAAGAGGCCCAGGAACCCGCAGCGAAAGCCGAAACCGAGCGCCCCCGAGGACTCGGGCTCGAAGGTGAAGCTCGAGTCGTTCAGCCTGAGCTTCTCGAGCGCCTCGCGCAGCGCCGTCAGCTCGTCGCCGTCGATCGGGTACAGCCCACAGAACACCATGGGTTTGGGGTCCCGATACCCCGCCAGGGGCTCGGGGGCGGGGTGGGCGGCGTCGGTGACCGTCTCTCCCGAGCGGGCCTGGCCGACGTCCTTGATGCCGGCGATGAGGTAGCCCACTTCTCCCGGACCGAGCTCGGTGACCGGAGTCGGGATCGGCATCCGCACGCCGATCTCCTCGACCTCCTGGGCGAAGCCCGCCTGCATGTACCTGACCTTGGTGGCGCTGCGCAGGACGCCGTCCATGACCCTGATCGAGCTCACGACCCCTCGATACTGGTCGTAGGCCGAGTCGAAGATCAGGGCACGCAGCGCTGCGCTCGCATCCCCGGCCGGGGCGGGCACGCGCTCCACCACGGCGTCGAGGAGCTGTTCGACTCCCTCCCCCGTCTTGGCCGAGATGCGCAGGATCGACTCGGCCGGGATGCCGAGGACACGCTCGATCTCCGCCGCGTACTTCTCGGGCTCCGCGGCGGGGAGGTCGATCTTGTTGAGGGCGGCGACGATCTCGAGGTCGTGCTCGAGCGCCTGGTAACAGGTGGCGAGGGTCTGGGCTTGGATGCCCTGGGAGGCGTCCACGAGCAGCACGGCCCCTTCACAGGCCGCCAGGGACCGGCTCACCTCGTAGCCGAAGTCGACGTGGCCCGGGGTGTCGATGAGGTGCAGGATGTGGTCCTTGAAGCGGACCCGGACGTTCTGGGCCTTGATCGTGATCCCACGCTCCCGCTCGAGCTCCATCGAGTCGAGGTACTGCTCGCGCATGAGACGCGGGTCGACGGCGTGGGTCAGCTCGAGGATACGGTCCGACAGCGTCGACTTTCCGTGGTCGACATGGCTGATAATCGAGAAATTGCGGATGCGGTCTTGGCTGAGCACGGCACTCGGAGCGTACCGGTGCCGGCATCGGGCCCCGGTGCCAGGCGGGCCCGCAGCGTCGTCCTGCTACGCTTGCACCCCTGGTGGCGCCCCAGGCCCCACCGGGCAGCCCACCGGTTCGGACGGGATTCCCCGTCGGGCCGCCAGCAATCTCCTTCAACTCGATCATCGACGAGCCGCCCACAGCGGAGCACGTCCCGGAGCAAGAGCCTGATGGCAAACATTCGGAGCCAGATCAAGCGGAACCGCCAGAACGAGCGCCGCCGACTCAGCAACAAGTCGGTGCGCTCCGAGATCCGCACGCGGACCAAGACGGCGGTCACGGCGCTCGACGCCGGGGCCGATGACGCCGCCGAAGCCACGCGTGCCGCGGTGAGGCGCATCGACAAGGCCGCCGCACAGGGCGTCATCCACAAGAATCAGGCTGCGAACCGAAAGTCCCGTCTCATGCGCCGGGCCAACGCCGCCGGCGACGCCTGAGCTTCACGACCTGCGTCGCGAAGCCCCGGCGGTCGAGCGCCGCGTTGTCGACTCCCTCGACGCACCCAAACGGCTGAGGCGACCCACGAGGACCTCGAGCACGGTCTCCGACGGCAGCGCACTGCGTCCCCGGACGTCGAGGTCCGCTTCTGCCAACAACGTCACGGCTCTGCTGATCCCCGTCGGGCCCAGCCGTCGACCCTGCTCGAGCGCCTTGCGCGCCGGATAGGCGCTGCGCATTCCGAGCCGCGCCGCGGCTTCGTCGGGAGTCGTGACCCCCGACCCGTCGAGGCGGAGCATGGCCTGGTAGTGCCGGTGCAGGATGGCGAGCACCTGCAGGGGATGGAGCCCTCCCGCCCCGAAGAGCCGCCGGAGGGCCCCGAGAGCGCCGGCGGTGTCACCGCCGTCGATGGCGTCGGTGAGATCCCACGGAGCCACCGAGCCCGCTTCACCCAAGAACGGCTCGAGCTTTTCGATGTCGATCGACGCGCCCTCGCCGTAAGCCGCCGCCAGCGCGTCGAGGAGACCCCGCAGTCGGCTCATGTCGCCACCCAGGTGTTCGCCCAGCCGCGAACCGGCGCGGGCGTCGAGCTTCACCGGAGCGTCGTGAAGTCGGTCCACGAGCCACTGGGTGCGGGCCCGACCGGTCCCCACCGAGGTGTCGACGACGATCCCCAGGCGTTCGGTGGTCTTCACGAGGGCGGCGGGGATGGTGCCGCTCCCGGCGGCCAGGACCAGCGTGACACCGGGCAGGGGGTCGTCGAGGCAGGCCACCAGGCGTGCCGCCTCGGAGGCAACCAGTCGACCGGCGTCGCGCAACACCACGATCCTCCTGTCGGTGAGGAACGGGGGTGTCGTCAGCGCGTCGACGACGGTGCCGACATCGAGTTCGTCGGCGCCGGCTCCACCGTGCTCCTCGGCCACCATGGCCGTGTCGTTGTCGCCCACGAGCTCGCCGAGCAGGTCGTGCAGGCGCTGCCCCACGAGCGAGGCGTCATCGCCGCGCACGAGGTAGACCGGCGAGAGGTCCACGCCCGGGGGCGCGGCTTTCGACGCCCCGGCGCCGGCCGAGGGGCTCATGCGGCCTCGAGCACCGCGGCCAGCGCATCACAGACGCGCCTGGTCCCCGCGACATCGTGGGCGCGTACGATGCGGCACCCCAGCGAGACGCCCAGGGCCGCGGCGGCGAGCGACGCGTCCTGGCGGTGATCGATGTCGAGGTCGAGCGTCACCCCGAGAAAGGTCTTGTTCGAGGCGGAGAGAAGCAACGGGTAGCCCAGTCCCGCCAGCACGCCGGAGGCGCGCAGCAACTCCAGGGACTGCGGCGCGGTCTTCCCGAGGTCGAGGCCCGCATCGAGCACGATGCGGTCGGCACCGACGCCGGCTGCGCGTGCCTGCTCGGCGCGTTCGGCCAGAAAATCCCCCACCGACGCGACGACGTCGTCGTACTCGGGCGCAGGATCGGGGACCCGGGGGCCGATGCGGATGTGGGTGGCGACCACGGTGGCGCCGGCGTCGGCCGCGACCCGCAGGTAGTCGGGATCGGCGAACCCGCTGATGTCGTTGCCTACGACGGCACCGGCCCGATACGCGGCGAGCGCGACCGACGCCCGCCAGGTGTCGACCGACAGTGGCAGGTCGATCCTGCGGTGCAGAGCCTCGATGGCGGGGATGACGCGATCGAGCTCCTCGTCCTCGGTCACCTCGGGGCCCGGGCCCGCCTTGACCCCCCCGACGTCCAGGATGTCGGCACCGTCGGCAGCCAGTTGGTCGGCGCGGCCCAAGAGCGCGTCGAGTGAGAAGGTGGCGCCCTTGTCGTAGAAGGAATCGGGGGTCCGGTTCAAGATGCCCATGACCAACCCCTGCGTGGTCAGATCGAACGTCCGATCACCGAGACGGAGGTGCACCGCGAGAACCTACACGCCGGCCATGGCGCCGTCGGTGGGCGGGGCGCACCGAGCAGGGTGCGCCAGGCTCAGAACAGACGGGCGGCGAGCGCTTTGCGGTACCCGGCGGTCCGGGGGTCGTCGGGACCCAAGGTCTCGAGGAGGTCGAGAAACTCCTGGCGCGCCACCTCGTCGCTCTTCACCTTGGGCAACAGCGCATCGAGCAGCGCATCCACGCCGTCGGCGGGCACCTCGACCTGCTGGGCCGCCAATCGGGCCTCGGCCGCCACCTGGCGCCCATCGGGCGTCTCGGGGATACGCCCGAGCAATCGCAGCGCCTCGGCCGGATCACCGCGCTCGACGAGCAGCCGGGCCAGCGCCACGACGGCACCGGGATGGTCGGGCTCGAGCTCGAGGGCTCGCCGCAGCGACGACTCGTCACCGGCGGACACCAGCGTGTCTGCCTCCGAGGGCACGGGGGCGAGCCGTTCGACGAACTCGGTGACCTGGGTCTCGGGGACCGCCCCGATGAACCCGTCCACGACCTGACGGTCCTTGAGTGCGAACACGGCCGGGATCGACTGCACCTGGAAGGAGGCGGAGATCCTCGGGTTCTCGTCCACGTTGACCTTCACGAGCTCGACCGAACCATCCTTGGCCTCCACGGCCTTCTCCAGGATGGGCCCCAGGGTGCGACAGGGCCCACACCAAGGCGCCCAGAGGTCCACGACGACCGGCACTTGCTCGGAGCGCACGAGAACGTCCTGCTCGAAGGTGGCGTCGGTCACGTCGATCACGCCAAAGACGATACCGGGCGCAGGTCACGGCTCATGCCGTTCGGTGCTCGGCGGGTAGCGTTCATCCCATGACGACTGCCGACCTCGTCGACGGCGGCGTCGAGGGCATCGACGCCGACCGGGTGACGAAGTGGTTCTCGTCACATGTGCACGGTGTCGCGCCCCCGCTGTCGTTCGAGCTCATCGCCGGAGGCCGGTCGAACCTCACGTACCGGGTTGCCGACGCCTCGGGCCATGTCTATGCCCTGCGCCGTCCCCCGCTCAGCCACGTCCTGCCCACCGCCCACGACATGGCCCACGAGCACCGCGTCATCACCGCTCTGGGGTCGTCGGCGGTGCCCGTGCCCGAGACGTTCGGGCTGTGCGAGGACCCCGAGGTCAACGGGCAGCCCTTCTACGTCATGGAATTCGTCGACGGCCACATCATCCGCGATGCCCGCGCGGCCGAGCGCGACCTCGACGCCGCCGCGCGTCGGCGAGCGGGCGAATCCCTCGCCGACACCCTGGCCGCTCTCCACGCGGTGGACGTCGATGCCGTCGGGCTCGGCGATTTCGCCAAGCGCGACGGGTACATCGGCCGGCAGCTGCGCCGGTGGTACGAGCAGTTCCGCAACTCCCAGGTCGAAGGGCTCGACACCGCAACCATCGTCGGGGCGGTGCACGACCGGTTGTCCGCGCAGGTCCCCCCGCAGGTGGGAACGTCCATCGTGCACGGCGACTACCGCCTCGACAACACGGTGCTCGGCCCCCACGGCGACGTGCGCGCCGTGCTCGATTGGGAGATCTGCACCCTCGGCGATCCACTCGCGGACGTGGGGCTGCTCATGGTGTACTGGACCGATCCCGGGGACGATGCCGCGCTGCTCGGCGTCACACCCACCACCGTGCCGGGCTTCCCCAGCCGTGCCGAGATGCGGGCGCGCTACGGCGCGGCCTCGGGCCGCGATCTCCAACACCTCGACTTCTACGTCGCCTTCGGCTACTGGAAGTTGGCCTGCATCATCCAGGGCGTCTACGCCCGGTACGTCGGCGGTGCAGCGGCTGGCGACCGCTCCAGTGTCGACGATTTCGGCCACAGCGTGGTCCGTCTGTCGGAGATGGCGCTCGGCGCTCTGGACGCCTCGTGAGCAGAGGCGGAGCGAGTTGACCCTTTACGAGCGGCATGGCGACCGAGTCCTCGACCGCCCCGTGCTGGTGGTGGCGCTCGACGGCTGGGTCGACGCCGGCCTGGGCGCCGACGGCGCCATCACCGCACTCCTGTCGGCCGACGCAACCGAGCTCGTCGCCACCTTCGACGGCGAAGCACTCATCGACCAACGCGCCCGGCGTCCTGTGGTCCACATCTCCCACGGGGTCAACGAGGGCCTCACGTGGCCGGTCATCCAGATGCGGGTGGGAACCGATCGGGTCGGCGCCGACATCTGCTATCTCGTGGGCCCCGAGCCGGACTTCCGGTGGCCGTCGTTCGTCGCCTCCGTGGTGACACTGTCGAGTCAGCTCGGCGTCCGACTTGTCGTGGGATTGGGGGCGTTCCCCGCCCCCGCCCCGCACACGAGGCCGGTCAGGCTGGCTGCAACGGCTCCCCGCGAGTCCGCCGACCTGGTGGAGCGGGTCGGCATCGTCCAAGGCGAGATCGACGTGCCCTCGGGGGTCTGGGGCGCGTTGGAGCTGGCCTTCGGTGAGGCGGGCATCCCGACAGTGGGATTGTGGGCGAGGGTGCCGCACTACGTCTCGGGCATGGCATTCCCCTCCGCCAGTGCGGCGCTGCTCGACGGCCTGGCCGCGGTGGGCGACCTGTCGGTCGACTCCACTGACCTCCACACCGCCGCCGACGCGTCGCTGCAGCAGGTCGACGACCTCATCGCCAAGAGCGCCGAGCACACCTCCATGGTGCGCCAGCTCGAACGAAGCGTCGATGCGGCGGAGGGCAACCCGCTCGACGTGGGCACGCTCCCGACCGGTGACGAGCTCGCCGCCGAGCTCGAGCGCTACCTACGCGACGAACGCAGCGACGGCGGCCCACCCGAGGATCCCTGAGCGCCTGGCGCCCGGCCCGAGCCGCGCACCCTGCGACAGCGCCCTACTGGATCGCCAGAAGGTCGACGACGAACACGAGCGTCTCGTCGGGCGACACCGCCGGCGGCTGGCCGTCGGCGCCGTAGCCCAGGGCGGGGGGGATCACGATCTCCCGGCGACCCCCCACCTTCATGCCCACGATGCCCTGCGCGAATCCCGGCACCACGCCGTTGAGCGGGAACGACGCCGGTTGTCCCCGGGACCAGCTCGAGTCGAAGTTCTTGCCGTTGGTGTAGTCGGCGCCGACGTACTGCACCTCGACGGTGTCCGACGCCGTTGCCGTCTTCCCGGTGCCCACGACCAGGTCCTTCGTTTCGAGGCTGGTGGGGGGCGGGGGCGTCCCGGGTCCGATCACCGGTGCTGTCTTGAGGTCCGTGGCCCCGAGCAGCGCAGGCGGGTTGGCTGCGCCCAGCGTGCTCCCGGAGCTCGTCGGGCTCCCCGCCGACGTCGAGCTCCCCGCCGACGTCGAGGACGACGATGACGTCGGGCTCGACCCGCACGCGCCCAGGAGGAGACAGACGAGGACCACCGCGGGGACGAGGAACCGACGCACGGCGGGCAGACTACTCACGGGACACGGAGAAACCGTTGCACCCTGGGGCTCGGAACGTGCAGGGGGTCGTGGTGGACGCTTCACGGATCTACAGCGTCGGGGACGCACGGCGCCGCGCCGCCCGGTCCGTTCCCCGGGCGCTGTTCGACTACGTCGACGGGGGCGCCGAGGACGAGGTGACCCTCCTGGAGAACGAGCGGGCCTTCCGGGAGACGACGTTTCGTCCCCGTGTGGCAGGCGCCCCGGGAGAGCCGGTCCTCTCCACCGTCCTCCTGGGCACTCCCCTTTCGATCCCGGTGCTCCTGGCGCCGTGTGGCCTGGTGCGGTTCATGCACCCCGACGGCGCCGCGGGGGTGGCCCGGGCGGCCCATGCCACGGGCACGGTGTCGGTGCTCAGCACCGTGGCCGGCACCTCACTCGAAGAGGTCGCCACCTCGACGACGGGCCCGAAGTGGTTCCAGCTCTACGCGCCGGGCGGTCCGGAGCAGAGCGCACAGCTCGTGGGACGGGCCCAGGATGCCGGCTACAGCGCGTTGGTCGTCACCCTGGACACCCCCGCCCTCGGGCACCGCGAACGCGATGTCCGCCATGGGGTGAGCCAACCGTTCCGGTTCACGCCGGCCAGCGCCGGTCGGCTGGCGGCGCAGGTCGCGCTCCGACCTCGATGGCTGGCGGGGATGGCTCGGGCCCAGATCCGAGCACGTGCGACGACAGCCCAATCGCGTGATCCCGCGGACCGCGCCGGCGTGGCGGAGGCCGCGCCGACGGCACGGCTCGTCGCCATGGGCGCATCGCCGTTCTCGTGGGACGACGTCGCCACCATTCGTCGCCAGTGGAGGGGCCCCCTGGCGGTGAAGGGCGTGCTCTGCGGCGACGATGCGCGTCGAGCCGTCGACGTCGGGTGCGATGTCGTCATCGTGTCGAACCACGGCGGCCGCCAGCTCGACGGCGCGCCCGCCACCCTCCGGGTGCTCCCCGAGATCGTCGAGGCCCTGGGCGGCTCGGCGGCGGTCGTGCTCGACAGCGGCGTCCGACGAGGAAGCGACGTCGTCAAGGCAATGGCGGCCGGAGCCGACGCCGTCATGGTGGGGCGCGCCTACCTGTACGGGCTGGCGACCTGCGGAGAGCCGGGCGTGCGACGGATCCTCGAGATCCTCCGCGCCGAGATGGTGCGCACCCTGTGCCTGCTGGGTTGTGGGTCGGTCTCGGACCTCGACCGGAGCTGGATCGAGATCCCCGGTGGGCACTGAGCTGCCCCGATGTCCACGACGGTCAACCGGGAAGGTGGGCGCTCAGCGCGAAGGCGACACCTTGGGCGACAGAGCTTCCAACTCGGGCTCCCGAGGGCGACACCGCGCCCTGCATGTGTGTCGCCAGCCACACCCCGATGCCGATGAGCACGGCGAACAACACGAAGACGACCGCCAACGTCACGTAGCGGGTGGTGGGGCTGCGAGCCTCGGACAACCGTGCTGTGCGCAGGCGGGCCAGGTCGACCGCATCGGGGCCACGCAACGGCGCCGGTTGGGCATTGCCGTCAGTGCCATCGGGAGGCTGTTCGACGATGGCGTTCATGGCCTCGACCGAGGCGGCGGCGTTGATGGCGAGCACGCGTCGCGTGTAGTCGTACGCCTCCAAGCGTCCGGCCTCGAACTCGGCGAGAACTCGCCGTAGATACGGCTCGCGGATCACGAGCCCCGGATCGGCCTCCCCGTGGTCGGGCACACCACCCGAAGGCACACCCGCAGGCATACCCGCAGGCTCACCCGGGAGCGGGGATCGGTCGGCGCCCATCGCAGTAATTGTCGGCTACTTCGGGCCGGAACTGCAACGGTTTTCGAGCCGTTTTCAGGCATCGGATGCCCCTCGCCGGCATGGGTGCCTTCCGTGAGCTTCGGATATGGTGCGGCGATGCAAGTCGACGGGGGTATCGGGTTCGATCCGAGCGACGCGGTCGAGACCGCACAACGGGCCGAGGACGACGGCTTCGACGGACTGTGGTGCGCCGAGACGGGACACGACCCGTTCCTTCCTCTGTTGCTCGCGGCCGAGCACACGCAACGGATCGAGCTCGGCACGGGGATCGCGGTCGCCTTCGCCCGCAATCCCATGAGCACCGCCGTGCTGGCCAACGACCTCCAGTCCTTCTCGAAGGGTCGATTCATGCTGGGCCTGGGGTCGCAGATCAAGCCTCATATCGAGAAGCGGTACTCGATGCCCTGGTCCCACCCTGCGCCTCGTATGCGGGAATTCATCACCGCCATGCGGGCTATCTGGTCCGCCTGGCACGAGGGAACCAAGCTCGCGTTCCGGGGGGACTTCTACAAGCACACGTTGATGACGCCGTTCTTCAATCCTGGACCGAATCCGTACGGCGTCCCCAAGGTGTTTCTCGCGGCGGTGGGCGAGCTCATGACCGAAGTGGCCGGCGAGGTCGCCGACGGCCTTCTGGCTCATGGGTTCACCACGGCGCGCTACATGCGGGAAGTGACGTTGCCGGCATTGGACCGGGGGCTCGCCCGAGCCGGACGTTCCCGGACGGGCTATGAGATCTCGTACCCGGCCATGATGGTCACGGGAGCCAACGAGGAGGAGATCCGGGCTGCGACCCAGGCGGTCAAGGCCCAATTGGCCTTCTATGCGTCGACGCCTGCCTACAAGCCGGTGCTCGACCTCCACGGATGGGGCGATCTGTTCAGCGAGCTCAACACCTTGTCCAAGCGAGGCGAATGGGTGCAGATGGCCGACCTCATTCCCGCCGACATGCTCGACGCCTTCGCCGTCACCGGCGAGATCGGGGAGGTCCCGGCCAAGGTCGTCGAGCGCTACGGCGACATGGTGACCCGCGTGAGCTTCTACGCCCCGTACCGCATGGACCGTGAACGGATCAAGGAGCTGCTGGCGGGCTTCCGGGCGGCCTAGCGGGTCGGCAAGACGGCCCCGACGCGAGGAATCGGGCTCGTCACGTCACGAAGTTGACGAGCCGGGGCGGCCGGGCGACCACCCGGGCCGGCTGGGCGCCACCGAGGGCTTGCACCACGCGTGCGAGACGCCGAGGCGAGCCGCCTGGCCTCGTCCTCGGTGATGTCGGGTGAGACCTCGATCCGGTCGCGGACCTTGCCGTTGACCTGCACCACCATGGTGACGCTGCTCGGAGCGTGCCAGTTCGGGGTCGAACGAGGGCCAGGCCTGGGCGTGCACCATCGCCCCCTCCCCGTGCCGTCGCTCCCAGGCCTCGGCGGCGATGTGGGGGACCAAGGGGGCCAGCAACAGGAGCAGAGCATCGGAGGCGGCGTCGTTCGTCGCCCGGTGCGGGCCATCGGGCGATTCGCGCTGGTAGCGCTGCAGAGCATTGGAGAACTCCATGCACGCCGCGACCGAGGTATTGAACGACCACCGCTCGAGGTCGTCGCTCACCTTGGCGATGAGCTGGTGTGTCGCCCGACGGATCTCGAGATCCTGGGCAGAAGGCGTTCCTTCGCGACAGCCATCCGGAGCATCGACGGTGAGCCGCCATACGCGATCCAAGAATCGACCGCAACCTTCGATGACGTTCTCGGTCTGCTCCGTCCAGTCCATGTTGTCCCCCGGGGGACCGGCGAAGATGTGGTAGAGGCGCAGCGCGTCGGCGCCCACGGTGTCGAAGTACCGCGACGGAGTGACGAGGTTTCCCCTGGACTTCGACATCTTCTTGCCGTCCATGCGGATCATGCCCTGCGTGAAGAGCCTCCGGAAGGGCTCGCGAGGGACACCGGGGGCCAGCCCGACGTCGATCAGGGCCCTCGTATAGAAGCGCGCGTAGAGAAGATGCAAGATGGCGTGCTCGATGCCCCCGATGTACTGGTCGACCGGCATGAAGTGCCGGGCGCGGCCGGGGTCGAACGGCCGGTCATCGGACCACGGGTCGCAGAAACGCAGGAAGTACCACGACGAGTCGACGAAGGTGTCCATCGTGTCGGTCTCGCGTTCTGCGGGGCCCCCACACTTCGGACACGTCACGTGACGGAAGGTCGGGTGGCGCTTCAGGGGGGACTCGCCGGTCGGGAGGAACTCGACGTCGTCGGGAGCGAGGACGGGAAGCTGGTCTTCGGGAACGCCGACGATCCCGTCGACCGGGCAGTAGACCACGGGGATCGGGCATCCCCAGTACCGCTGGCGCGACACCAACCAGTCCCGCAGGCGGTAATTGACCGTCCCTTTTCCGATCCCCTGCTCCTCGAGCCAGGCGATGGCGCGCTCCTTGGCGGTGTCGACGTCCAAACCGTCGAGGAAGCCAGAGTTCACCTTGATGCCGTCACCGGTCCACGGACCGTCGTCGAACCCCTGGGGGGGCTGCGTCGTGCGCACGATGGGTAGCCCATGGGCCAGGGCGAACTCCCAGTCCCGCTCGTCCTCGGCCGGGACGGCCATGATCGCCCCCGTTCCGTACCGCATGAGGACGTAGTCGGCCACGTACACGGGGATCTCCTCCCCGGAGAAGGGGTTCACCACGTAGCCCCCGGTGAACGCGCCCCGTTTGGCCAACGTGTCAGTGCCGTGCTCGGAGGTCCGATCGAGCTCGCTCTTGCCCTGGGCGGACGAACGCAGGCTCTCGACCTCGGCACGTTGCCCTTGCGTGGTGAGCACGTCGACGAGGGGGTGCTCGGGCGCGACCACGGCATAGGTCATTCCGAAGCTCGTATCGGGTCGGGTCGTGAACACTCGCAGCACGAGGCCTTCGTGGTCCTCGCCCACCACCGGCAGGTCGAACTCCACTCCTTCGGACCGCCCGATCCAGTTGCGCTGCATGGTCTTCACGCGCTCGGGCCAGTCGAGGTCGTCGAGTGCGTCCAACAGCTCGTCCACGTATGCCGTGGTCCGGAAGAACCACTGCTCGAGCTCGCGCTGGATCACCAGGTCGCCAGAGCGTTCGCACGTCCCGTCGGCGAGCACCTGTTCGTTGGCGAGGACGGTCTGACAACCGGGGCACCAGTTCACGGGAGCCAGAGAGCGATAGGCCAGTCCGGCTTCGAGCAGCCGCAGGAAGATGACCTGGTTCCAGCGGATGTACGAGGGGTCGTGGCTGCGTACCTCCCGACGCCAGTCGTAGACGGCGCCGAGTCGCTTCACACTGGCTTTGAGCTCGGCGATCCGGGCTTCGGTAAAGGCCCGAGGGTGCTCGCCGGTGCGTATGGCGGCGTTCTCGGCGGGCAGGCCGAAGGAGTCGAAGCCGAACGGCGAGAGGACGGCGAAGCCCTGCATGGTGCGATGCCGCACGAGCAGATCGCCGAACGTGTAGTTCCGGACGTGGCCCTGATGAGCAGGGCCGCTCGGATAAGGGTACATGCACAGGACGTACTGGCTGGGGCGCGGGTCGTCGGCGTCGACTTCGTAGAGATGGCTGTCGGCCCAGCGCTGCTGCCATTTGAGCTCGACTTCCTGCACCTCATAGGGCCGCGCCATCCTCGGATTCTAGGGAATAGGGCGAAGCGCCCCGGACACCTCCGGGCGCCTCTGCTCTGGGGAAGTCGCTGGACCGCGCCGATTCGAGACGAGTCTCCTCCCGGCCGCAGAACCGGGGGTGGCGCCAAGCCGGGCTGGTATCGTGGCGGCTCGTCCCGGGGGCGTAGCTCAGTTGGTAGAGCGCTTGACTGGCAGTCAAGAGGTTCGTGGGTTCGAGTCCCATCGCCTCCACCGGAAGTGCAGGTAGCAGCGTTGTAGTGGGTCAACGTGTACGACCCAATCGACCGACTTCGACCGACTTCGACCGGGCCCGTGGCGCGCGACATCCGGTGGAGTTCAAGCGTCACGGCGCGCTCGTGGAACCCCCCGAGGTCGTTGGCAGCCCGAGCTGTGGCGCGTGGCGGCGTGCACGCCGCGGACAACCACGGTGCCTGGTGCGCCACCCGCTGCTAGGCCCGTCTGACCAGCTGGTGTGGGCGCGCTCCAAGAATGGGCCGGTGACCGCCCCCGACCGCCGCGAGGCCCTTCAGGCCATCGAGGACGCGATGGCGCTGCTCTCAGCGAGGAGCTGGTTGCCCGACTAGTGCGGTGACCGGCAACGTTCGCCCGGCTCCGACCCGCCCGATCGTGGGTGATCTCGATCGGCCTGATGGTGCTTGGACTGGAAATCCTTCACGCGGACAGAACCCGCCCGGGCGAGCGGGTCAGTCCATGGGTTCTGCACCGCTTGCCAGAGTCAGCTTCGATGGCCCATCCCGCCCTGTGACGATCACAGAACCGGCGATTTGGGACATTCTGGAAGCAGTGAGTCTTCTACTCGGGTGATCCTGGAGCCTGAGGATGGATGGTCTCACCTCGGGCCAACATCTCGACAAACTGGCCGATGCGCCTGGAGCGGGTTTCGGGTTTCTTGGCGTTTCCGATTCTGTAGAGCATGGCGTACCGATTCGCACTTGTGAGCATCTCGAACATCGCATTTGCGCGAGGATTGGCACTCAGCGCAGTGACGAGATCCTCCGGCACCTCAATGCTGGCTTGCCCAGCGTAGGCGGCCTCCCATCGACCGTCCTCTTTCGCCTGCCGCACCTCGTCTTCACCGGATCGATGCATTCGGCCGGTGGCCATCAGCCCTTCAGCGATGGCAGCGTTCCGTTGAGACCACGGGCTTCGAGCTTTTCGAGGCGTGAAACGTCGTCGGAACGTAGCGGTGTCACGACGCCCTAATTGACCATCAATCCAGCCGAAGCAGATCGCCTCGTCAAGCGCCTCGTCGTACGAGACGGTTGTCGGATCGACCGTTCCCTTCTTGGCCAGTACCAGCCAGACACCCTGTGAATCGGCGTGATGGTCGCTCAACCATCTTCGCCATTCGCCGGCGTCCCCGACAAGTAGCTCTGGGAGATCCACGGCGTTCACCGTATCCCCCATGTGCCGGTCGGGGATGCTCGCGCCCGTAAGCACGACCCGGTATCTCGCAGCCGATGCCGGTGAACGAGAGGACGCGCAACTTGCCCGTCCCGCCCAGGTCTCAAAGGCATCGGCGAGGGCGGGAGAGACCGGTACTCGGGGATCCCGTGCGACACCATCTATTGAGGTCGCCCGCGAGAAGCACGCCGATCCAGCAACCCGGCGATCAGTGCAAACCGCACTCTATTGGCGGCTCAGAGTGTTACCGCCTGCAGCCCACGTTTGCGGAGCGTAGGAAAGGATAGGCAATCCGGTGCTGCGAGATAGTGGGCCGGCATCCGAGTTCGGGTGATCCCGCACCCCATTCCCTCCGCCGCTCACGCATGGGCTCCCTGGACCACCGAACCGGCGTTCGGGGGCACCGCCTCGGATCACGGCACGGCGGCTACGTGCGATCAGAGGCAGGTCGGCGGCTCGTCCGCAGAATCGGTCATCGCCGTGTGAAGGTCAGATGGGTAACGCCGCTCGGTGACGAGACTGCCTCGAGGTTGTAGCGCTCCTCGATGCCTTCGAGGCCGTCCCAAAGTCGAACACCGCGGCCGAGCAGGATCGGCACCAGTACGACGTGGAGGGCGTCGATGAGGTCGGCGGCGAGGAAGTCGCGGACGACTGTCGGGCCACCGCCGATGCGCACGTCAAGTTCACCGGCGGCCTCCCGGGCGAGGTCGAGGGCCTCCTGCGGCGAGGCATCGACGAAGTGGAACACGGTGCCGCCCTCCATCTCGATCGACGGGCGCGAATGGTGCGTGAGCACGAACACCGGCGTGTGGAAGGGTGGGTTCGGCCCCCACCAGCCACGCCACTCGTCGTCGGTGCCGACATCGGTCCACGGGCCGATCTGCGGGCCGAACTTGGCCCTGCCCATGATTTCGGCGCCGAACCCGACATTCAGGCGTTCCGCGAACGCGTTGTCGACACCGGTCGAACCACCCGTCTGACCCATGATGATGGAGCGCCCGAACTGAGTGGCGATCACCCACTCGTGCAGACGATGGCCTGCGTGCCCGAACGGGGCGTCGAACGTGAGGCCTTCGCCGGTCCCGAACCCGTCCAGGGAGATCGAGAAGTTGTGGACACGGACCTGAGACATGGCGACCTCCGTAGTGTTGGGCGATTGTCATATCCAACCGTTTGACGCTAGTTCCGAGCGAAGCGGGCCGCCTGTCCCCGACGTGCCGTTAGGGGACGCTCGCGACTGCAAGCACCACGGAATCTCGCAGTCGCTGGCCGGGGGCGAGGGTGTGCGTAACATGCCAGTACCCAGCGGGGTCTTGACCAGAAATCGACCGGGCCTTGGGCATCCTGGATTCGGGGATCCCGGGTGCAATCGCCGCGGGACTAGAGGCCTTGGTCCGAGTGATACCACTGACGTTTGTCAAGACGGTTCTGCGTAGACGGCTGGCAAACCACTGACGAGCCACTCGGATCGAGGGCGGGCTCCTATCAAGCCATGCGTCTATGCAAAGTGTTCCGAGGGCGGGCCGGCAAATCGACCGAAAGGCAAGTCAAAGCTGCCAGGTATCACCAGGGCCAGGCCTTGTCCTCGGAGATCTCACGGGCGAGGGAGCTGGCGGTAGACCTCCCTGGCTACATAGCGCTTCAGGATGCGGATCACCTCGAGCTTCGAGCGGCCATCCTTGGTGCGACGCTCCATGTAGGCCCGGGTCCTGGGGTCCGAGACGAGACGCACCATGACGATGCGCCACAGCGCCTGGTTGGCGTAACGGTCCCCGCCGCGGTTGAGCCGGTGACGGATCACCTTGCCCGAGGACGCCTCGATGGGCGCCACCCCGCAGAGATGGGCAAAGGCGGCTTCTGAGCGAAGGCGCCCGGGGTTGTCGCCGGCCGTCACGAGCAACGTGGCGGCAGTGTCGATGCCCACGCCGTAGAGGCCGAGCAGTCCTGGGGCAATCTGGGTCACGAGCTCGCCGAGCAAGGCGTCGATTCCGGCGACCTCCTCCTCGAGCTCCTCGATGCGCCGTCCGAGCGAACGCAGCGCCACCTTGGTGGCATGGTCCACCACGTCGGTTACCGGGCGGGGGCGAAGCGAGGCGCAGGTCTCCCACAAGGCGGTGGTGGATAGGCCTTTCAGGCGTTCCCGGATGGGATCGGGGGCCGTGAAGCTCAGCTGGCGCATCTGGCACAATGCGGCGATGCGCGCCCGGCGGGCCGAGCGCTTGGCCACGACCAGGGCCCTGATGGCCTCGACGCGTCCGTCTCTGGTCTTGGGTGTGCCCGCTGCTCGCCCCGACAGGGCGGCACGGGCCGCTTCGACGGCGTCAGCCGGGTCGGACTTGCCGCTCTGGCGCCGGGCCTGGCGATTGGGACGATCGACCTCGACGACGTCGATCCCCATCTTCTGCAGGTAGCGGGCCAGACCCGCCCCGTAGGCGCCGGTGCCCTCGACCCCGACCTTGTGGAGCGCGCCGAATGATCCCATCCAGTGAAGAAGCGCCCGATAGCCACGAGCGTTTACCTCGAAGGACTCCACGCCGAGCAGGCCGCCAACGGGATCAAGCGCCGCGGCGACGTGGACGTCGAGGTGGGTGTCCACTCCGCCGGTGATAGCGCGGTCGCGCTCTACGATGGTCATCGCCATCCCTTCCTTCCTTAATGGTCAAGGGGTGGCACGGCCGTCCCGGGAAGGAGACCGGTGCTGGTCGACCTGCTGGAACAGGACGACCCGTCACCCTCCGGAACGGGGCGTGCCGCGTCTGTTGTGGCTCGAGCGCTGGCCGACGACGCCCTTCAAGAGACAGCCAGACGTCACGCTTCTTCTCAGTCAGGCCAACTACCCGAGTACGCCCGAACGTAGCGAGGCCCATCCCACGGATGGTGGATCTTCTGCCGTGTCAGGCCAACTCAGACGATAGGAGCATCGACCCCTAAGCGGCAGCAGGCAACGATCGCCCGCTGTCGTATCATTCGTGGTCGTGAACGCCGAAGGACTGGAGAGCTTGATCCTGTTCGTCTCGGACCTAGCCGAGGCGAGATCGTTCTATGTTGATGCTCTCGGACTGCCAGTTCTGTTCGAGGATGAGATCATCGTCGTAGTAGGGAGTTCCTCGGGACGAGTCGTGCTTCATCGCAATGACAGGGGTCACGACGAGCGCGGCATCTTCCCAGCCGGAACAGGGGTCGGTGGGGCGGCAGTTCGTTTCACCGTCGAGGATCCCGATGCCTGCGAGCGTGATGCTGTCGAGCGAGGGCTCGACGTGGTTTGGCCGACGCAAGACGCACTTTGGGGTCGGTTCGTGGTGTTGGCCGATCCCGAAGGACGCTCTGTGGTGCTCGCCAACATGAGGTCAGTCCCTTCCGTTTGACGCGGCAACGTTGTCCGTCGCGGCACTAGCTGAAGCTGGCTGAAAAGGGCGGGCGTCGACTGGCCGGATGGTCGTACTTACAACGAGAGTCGGGGGCCCGGTAATCGGGGATCCCGGTGCACCGCGTTCCCGTCTGACCTGGGCCCGAAGTTGCCGGAGGCGGGCGCCGAAGCCGCCTCTCAGGCGGAATTCGACTTGGAGGTAACCGTGATCTTCGGGGACCCTGACAGCGTCTGGAGCACCACGCAGTAGCGCTCGGTCGTGGACACGAGATCGGCTACCTCTTCGGCGGTTGCCGAGGTCCTGAGATCGAAGTTCAGGCGAATGGTGGTGAAGCCGACTGAGGCATCCCGGTCGACGCCGAGCGTTCCCCGGAAGTCGAGATCTCCCTCAGCCCGGAGGCTGCCTTCGACGCTCAGGCCCCGATTGATCGCTACCGATCGCAGGGTTACACCCGCGCAGGCAACTAGGGCCTGCAACAACATGTCGCCAGAACACGCCAAGGTGCCGTCGCCCCCGGTTGCCGGATGGAGTCCTGCCTCCACCATTGCTCTGCCGGTTTCGACCGAGCATGAAACGTCCTCGTCGCCTAGCCGCCCGTCCGCGTGCAGCGTGATGAGCGCTCTCGTCGGGTTCTCCCGGTACTCGGCCTTCAGGGGCGCCTGAGTTGCTCTGAGCAGCTCCCGATCCAATTGAGCCTCCTGTTCGATGGCCGCTCGACCTTAGATCGTCGACACAGCGAACGTGAGATTCGCTCGTCGAGCCGCTCGCAATGCCGGAACCGGGTCGAGGTTCTGGCAGCCACCCAGCAGCGCCGGAGGGCGTCCGGTACTCGGGGCTATGTGCTCCCCGTGTCCTCCTCTGCGTCCGACACGTTGCACCGGCTTGGGGTGGCCCGGTCACAGGGTGACCCTTCCGGGATCACCACTGCCGAGCGATACCGTGTGCCCTCGCTGATTCTCTGTTGCCGCCGCCCCGTCGGTCCCTGGGCTGCCCGGCACTCCATATTCCAGAGAAGGCAGAATAGCTGCGTGGCAGAGAGCGATCCGCTGGCGGTCAGCAGAAAGGGAACCACTTTGGCGGGAGAGCGATGGCGGGGAACGGGTCCCGTCACGGTGTTTCTCCACGCAGGAGTAACCGATCGCCGGAGCTGGAGCCAAGTCATTCGACAGCTAACTCAATCCCTGACGCCTGTGACCTACGACCGGCGGGGATTCGGAGACACCCCCGTCTCACGAGCACCCTTCTCTCATGTTGATGACCTGCTGGCCGTGCTCGAAGCTGTTGCTGACGGCCCGACTTGGTTGGTAGGTAGCTCCATGGGTGGAGGATTGGCGCTCGATGCAGCCCTGATGGCTCCCGAACTAGTGGCGGGCCTCGTGCTGATCGCTCCTGCGGTGAGCGGCGACTCCAGGTTCGAGTTGGACCCCGACACGTCTCGTTTCGAGCCACTACTTGACGAGGCGATCGAGAAGCGAAATCTCGAAGAGGTCAACCGGCTCGAAACCTGGCTGTGGCTGGATGGACCAGGCCAACCTGAAGGCCGCGTTGGAGACCCTGTCCGATCTCTGTCATGGAGATGAACGAGATCATCCTCCACAACGATGCCGACGAGGAGGCGGGTACGAGCGGCGTGGACACTTGGGATCGAATCGGCGAAGGCGCGCTCCGACCACGGTCGCATGTGGCGACTTCGACGTACCCTTCCTCGTGACGAGGAGCAGAGAGATTGCCGAACGCCTTCCATCAGGCAGGTTCATTGAGATGAAGGGCGTGGCGCACCTTCCTCAGATGGAGAACCCGGCCCTTGTTGCAGATCTGGTCAAAGAGGCTTGTCTCGGGACTCCGTGACGGCCGTCCGCTCTGGGGTCCTCATTGCGAAAAGAGACCCAACTACGAGTAATCCGGGCTGCCTTGCGTACCGGTGCTGACTGGCCAGAGGGTGGACTGACGACGGTGCTAGTGCGCCCGGTATTCGGGGTTATACCGGGTTACCCCTCATCCCAGATTGGCCATCCGAACGTAGTGCTATCAAGTTGCCGTCGAATGTGGTTACGCGCCGATATTCGCCACGTCTCGTAATCCCGGGCGGGTTGCTCTGATCGCAGCCAGAGGTGGATCGCTTCGCAGCACCACTCAACCTCCATCCCAACCCGGGTGATCTCGATCGGTGAAGGGGGCGGCCCTGGCACCTCCCGGGGCGATCCGGACCCGGCACGTGCGAGCGGTCACGCCATGGGTTCGGCACCGCTTGCCAGAGGCAGCACCGATCGCCCATCCGGCCTCGGTGACGACCACCGAACCGGCGATCGGGGGCACTCCGGTGTGGCGATCTGCGGTGTCAGTTTAGGTTGACAAATCATGCCTGTCAGTCTATACTGACAGGCATGGACATCGAGACACTCAGCGCGAATCTCTCGTCGGATGACCCGGCAATTGGGCTACGCGCCTCGTTGGCGCTCCATCGACTAGCTGAGAGAGTCGAAGCCAACCACGTCGCGGCGGCCCGGGAAAAGGGCTGGTCGTGGCAGCAGATCGGAGACGCCTTGGGCGTCACCCGCCAATCCGTGCACACCAAGTACAACAAGGAGTCATCATGACCACCGAATCCGTTGTGCCAGAGATGCTTCACGGCTGGAACATCTCTATGCGGGCCAGTGAGGAGGCTCGTCGCCGAGGTGATCGCCGAACGGGCACCGATCACCTCTTGCTCGCCTTGTTGGAAGATCCCTCGATCGAAGTCGTGTTGGGCGTGAGCCTGCAGCAAGCTCGCCAGGCCCTTGAGTCGCTCGATCACGAAGCCCTGGCCGCCCTGGGCCTGGGGTCCGGCACCGACGCCCCCCCACTGCCGATGCGCGCCGTGCCGAAGAAGCCGAGGATCAGAGACGTCGCGCAAAAGGACCGACTCCGCATGGCGCCCGCGGCAAAGAAAGTGCTTGA
The DNA here is from genome assembly GCA_963739765.1 of uncultured Acidimicrobiales bacterium. Classification (GTDB taxonomy): domain Bacteria; phylum Actinomycetota; class Acidimicrobiia; order Acidimicrobiales; family UBA8190; genus Chersky-840. The sequence continues at coordinate 63,527 of CAVUBP010000003.1, forward strand.
GAAAGCGTCTAAGCCCAACCGTCGGAGGCTCTATGTCACGGCCCAGCAGGTGCTGGCCCAGATCCTCGCTCTCCAACCACCAGATCCTGCGGCGGAGCTGCTGGGCGCTCTCGACGTGAACACGTCGGAGGTTCTGCGCCGATTGGATGCGGTCACGCCCGACAGCTGAGTCTCCGGCGACATTCACGACTTCGAGCGAAGGTGTCCGGATCGGGCCGTTCCTGATCGATGAACATTCGCGAGCATTGGGTCCTTGAATCGCCTCTCGGGAGCCGAACATCCAGCCGAGGCTCCCAGATGGTGACGGAGGAAACGGCGTACGTCGGCAACGTTCAACTCCAAGCGTGCGCATCGAGGTGTCCCACTTTGACAGTGCAATATGCAAGTGGGGCATGCCTCCGAGGTGCCGGTAGGGAGACGCTCGCGACCGCAAGCACGAACCGGTATCTCAGACCCGATGGCCGTGAACGAGGGTACGTGCGACATGCCGGTCCGACCGAGGTCTGAGGCATCCGCGAGGGCGGTAGGGCGACCAGTGGTCGGGGATCCCGTGCGCATCGTGTATCTATCTGGCCCGACCCGTAGGTACCGCTGGGTGGTGAGCAAGGCCACTCCGACCGCCCCGTATCGGCTCCCTGAGCGATCCCGGACGTTCCCGGCTCCCTGAGCTTGCCGGGCAGGAACCATGAAGCTGGCAGTCTTGGTCAGTTAGCGACCGCAAGCCCGGGGCCCCTAAGCATTGCTGTCGGCACGGAATCTGTTCAAGAAGCTGGTCGGGCCGTCCGATCATTTACGCATAGACCTGCCTGGGACTGAGACAGCGCAAATACCGCACGGGCATCCCCGGAGGCGGCTCGTGTCCATCGTCGTTCTCGCCTGCGCGGTGGTTGTGGTGATGGGCGTGAGCGCCGCCGCCTTGGTACGCCACAAGACGCCTCGGGTGGTCGCATCGACAACCTTGGTGAAGCGCGGCGCCGACTCGACGACCTACCACACGAAGACAACCGTCGATTCGATCTCGACGACAACGGTCGGCGCAACCACAACTGTGCCGACCACCACTACAGCGCCTCGTGCTGTGCCACCGCCCACGACTACCCCGCCGGTCACCAGCACTCCGACGACCCAGGCTCCTCCGACCACTGAGGCGGCGACGGCGAGCCTGCGGATCTCGCCGTCCATCGCCGACTTTCCTTCGACCCCTCCTCCCTATTGGCCAATGCCGATCGTGCACGTCACGATCACCAACACCGGAGGGGCTGCAGTCAGCTTGATTGTCGTCCATCCCGTCGGCGTCTACAGCGTGCCGTCGAATACCTGTGCGAGCCTTGCACCTGGGGAAAGCTGCGGCGCGGACGTTCAGTTCTGTCCAACTTCACCGGGCCACTATGTGAACGCACTCTCGGTCACAGGCCAAGTCGCAGTCACCAAGTCGCCGCTCCAGGCCAGCTCCACGTTGGATGGGACCGCGATTGGTTAGGCGCGGTTAGGCCGGTCGGCGCAAGCCTGGCACTCAAGAGGTTCGTGGGTCCGAGTCCCGTCGCCTCCACTCGAAGAAACGCAGGTGATCAGGTCTTCACTTCCGTCCCGCCGGGCAGACGGGAACTCAGGGGCCGGCCACAGGGCGAAGACCGACGTTCTCTGCTTGGCGGACCAACGGACCATTCGCCCCTCCGCCTGCGCCCTCCGACCACAGACGGAAGAGGAATCTCGAAACGAGGCATGCTGTTCGCCGTATCTGAAGGCACCACGGGAGATCCGAGGAACCTCAGTACAAGAAGCGACTCAGTCTGAGTGTGTCGCAACGGAGCGATCACCGTCAGAGCGTCAGGCCTCCGGGTGCAACGCGGCAACGGAAGTACGAAGTTCCGGTGCGATCGACCGTACCCATTCCCTGACCTGTCCGACATCACGCCAGTCCCCGGCGCGGTTCTTGGCCATTGCGCTCGCCGGGAAGCCCTTGGCGTCGGGCGACAGCCGCCCACCGAAGGTGACATGTTCTCGGGCACCCACCCGTTCCATGAGCGCCTGAACTCCTTTCACAGGTGGGATATCTCCCTTGCCAGCGGAGTCGTCAAGGGGACCGGAGGAGAAGAAGTAGGTCGGGCGCTTCCTGAGTTCGCCCGAGTGGCGCTTGACGAACCGCTTGGCCGCACGATGCCAACGAAAGGCATACAGCGCACCTCCAACAACGACGGCGTCGTAGTCCTCGAGGCCCTTGATGTGGCGGGGCGGAAGCAGGTCAACCGTGAAACCCTCCTCGCGCAGCCCGTCAGCCACCATTTGGGCCAGCCCTTCCGTTCCGCCGCGCTTTGAACCGTACGTCACCAGAATCGACATACCAGGCACCTCCTTACTGTCAGCGTGTGCTGCGAACTCGGGCGCGCCCAGGGTCCATGGTCACAAAGAGGCCATGGCACGGTCTTGAGGCACCGTCGGGGAAGGTCAGGGAGGGTCTGGCTGACAGTCGACCCATCGCCCCGATCCCCGACGTTGGTGTCGCGTCGGTTGCTCCGGAGGGGACCCAAGCCCCGGGCGCAAGAGCCCTCGGACAGGCCCTCGTGAGCCGTGTCCGACCGCAACCACTGGATCCCGCCGGCCACTACGGCACCGGGCGCGCTCGAACGATCATCAGATGGGTGGTCGTACAGGCCGGCGCGCTATGCGTCGTCGTGGTATTGGAACTCGCAGAAATCCCGAGCGTCGGTGCGCAGAGACGTCTCACTGACGTGCATGGCTGTCAATGGCGACCGGAAAGATGAACAGTTTAGTGTACGCCCGATGCAGATCCTTCGGCGGACGTTGGCGTCTCTCTCCCATGGAGAGATCGTGGTCTGGCCTGCGTTGCTCGCCGGTGCGGTCGTGGCCCTGACATCGCTTCTCGTCGGTCCGACAAGAGGCGACATCAGGGGTGGACATTGCCTTGGCCAGCATGGCCGCCTTCCTCTTCGGTGCGCTCTTGGCCTTCACCATTGTTCGGACCCGTGAGCGCCTGGCCCTCGTGCACGGCCTGGTGGCCAAGAGCAATGCTTCGCTGTTCTCGATCCACCAAATGGTGGCCGTATTCCGCGAAGACGACCGCATCCGAGTGCGGTCACTGATCGACCGTCATCTCACAGACCAGATCGATTACCGTCTGGTCGATTACCACGCCGCCTCGCCCTCATATCTTGATCTGATGGACGTCGTCTATGCCCTCAATCCCGGCACCCGCCAGGAAGAGGTTGTGTACAAGGAGCTGGTCCAACTCGGCGTGGACATGGGCGAATATCGGGCGCTCATCGAGGCCGCGACCGGCCAGGCCATGTCGCCAATCGAGTGGAGCGGGCTGTTCCTCTTGCTTCTCGTGCTCCTCGCCCTCATCGCCGTGTTGCCAGGCGGCACCCTCTTAGCCTCAATCCACCGATCCGCCCTCTCGAAATACGTCATGACGCCCTCGGGCAGGGTCAGTAGGTCGCGTTGGGCATCGCCCCCACTTGCAACCAGTGGACGGGCATGGAGCGTCAAGCCCTCGTGATCGTCGCCTCTGTTGTCGAGCGCGTGGACTCGTCTGCGGCCGCGCCGGTCCGCCATGGGATGTTCAGATGAGCAGGGGCAAGGCGCGGATGCGGTCGAGAGCGACGGTGAAGCTCGTTGCCCAGGGCCACCGGTCGGGCAGGCGCAGGACGAGCCGACCGCTCCGGTTCACGAGCCGGCCCGGGAGGGCGATCAGACGAGAGCGCACGGTGCGGGCCACGGTGAGGTGATCGTCATGGTGGACATGGCCAAGGCGAGAGGTCCAACGGACGAGGTTGTGCGCAAGCACGGCACAGCCGAGCCACGCCGCGTTGGCGAAGAACCGTCCCGACGGGCAGTGCTCGAGTCCGGCACCCTCCTTCAAGTCGCGGATGGCCAGCTCGACCCTGGCGTGGTCGCGGTGGAACTTGTCGACGTCGATGGTGGGCATCTCGAGATCGGTGATGAATGCGTGATGGCGCCAGTCGGGCCAGAGAGCCTGTTGAGCAGGGTCGGTGAGCCGGGTGCGCCGCACGACCAGGCGCAGGTGTCGGTGGTCGCCCTTGGCACCGGTCAGATAGGTGGTCTCGGCCACCTGGGCGGCACCGCCGTCGGGGTAGACGATGGCCTTCCACGCCGACTCGTCGATGGCCTCGATGCAGGCACGGATCCGGGGGCCGATCTGGACCGTGATCGACCAGGCGACCCCGAGCCGGGTGAGAATGTCGATCAGCGCGTAGGAGAAGAACCCCGCATCGGCTCGCATCACGAGCGGACCACTGGCCCCCGCCCGACGCACCCGGGCCACCAGCTCTTGGACGAACCGCTTGTGGCCGCGCTGCGACGAGCCCTTGCGCAGCCGGGCATGCAGAACCTCGCCGGTCGTCGCCCATGTGGCTACGAGCGGGTGATAGCCGAGGATCCTCGTGTAGCCGTAGGCCGCACCCTGCTTGGCTTTGCCATAGACACCGCAGATCGTCGAGTCCATGTCGATCGTCATCGGCGAGCGGCCCGGACCGGAGCCGAGCGACCAGGCCCGACGGATCGTCTCTGCGATCACGGCGTCGAGCTGGCGGACATGCCCGAAGGTGAACGAGCGCAGGAACGTTCCGAGTGTCGAAGGCGCCATTACCCGGAACGGGAGGACCCGGTGGGTGGCACCCGCCCGCAGCCGGTCGGCGTGATCGATGTGGGAGCCACCCGCCAGGATCGTCGTCACCAATGTGAGCACCTTGCGACCCGGACGGGCTCCGCCCACCCGGCCGACCAGCCTCACTGTGGCATTGACCAGCTCCTCCAACCCCAGCCGGACCATCAGCGTCGCTGGCACAATCAGCCCGGCGTCAGCCACCAGACTCGGATCGTCGAAGGTCACCTCGATGCGGTCAAGACCGACGCGATACTGAAGCCACTGAAAGTGCCTCCTTGGGACTGGACGAAACTGCGACTCGACACCGCAATTTTCCCAGTCCGGGAGGCACTTTCCGCGGATACGCGGATGTCCGTCAGCGCTAGTTCATCGGTGGATCAAGGCTTAGGCGCTCTTGTCGCGGGCGTCCTGGCCGGTGCGCTGGGCACCTTGATGATCCTCCTGCGAAGGCTGGACCTGTTGCGCTGGCACGAACGGGTCACCATCTGGGAGCCCACTACGCGGCTCTTCCGGAGTATGGGTCACGATCCGTATGTTCCGCGTGAGGTGATCGACAACGGTCGCTACCAACCCACGGGGCGCGTCCGGGTCGTCGACTATCCCGATCCTTATCCGATCCGGGCTACGAAGATCGTCACGATCGAGGTTCGCAACGGACCGGATCCTCGCCAAAGCGACAGGTTGATACCGGGCACCGACCGATCTCTTGAAGTCCGAGCTTCGTCGAGCCTTTGGCTGGAGCCGGCATCAACGAACAGCCACAATGGTCCGGAGGCTCATTGATCCGGGCCTGTGTCGTCCACTCGTCGAGTTCGCGAAGACGCGAATGGGCCATGCGATGCGACCGTCGCATACACCACAAGGGCGAAACGCTCAGGCTCCCGCCCGAAAACGATCAGCCATGGCCGACATGACCGAAAGCGCAAACGTCGGGGTTTCGTGGATCAAGAAGAGGAATCGGTGTCGGTCGATGACGGCCAACAGAGTGTCCTCAGCAGCAATGGCGGTCGCCATGCGCGGAGAGGAATCGACGATCGCCATCTCTCCAAAGATGTCCTCGGGGCCAAGGCGAGCGATGACGCGTGCAGTTGTCTGAAGTTGGATCTGCCCTTCGATGATGCCAAACATTTCGGTACCCACGTCGCCCTCTCGAAAGACAACCTGCCCAGCAGCAACATTCAGAGTCCGTTGAGCATTGCGAAATAGACCTTCGACGTGGCGGACCACAGGGGCCGATGTTGTGGGTGGAGCGAGGCTCGGATGCAACTCAGGCGGATACCATTTGCCGTCGGACGCGATCCACCATCCTGAACCCTGAGAAACCTCGCTCATAGAAGGACGTCCTCCGCCGCCGACAAGGAGCTCAGACGAGGGCGATCATAGGTTTCGGGACATGCAATGCGCTATTCGGGACAGCTAGGGAGGTGGTCGAGATTGTCCTTGCTCACGTCGTCGCCACCGGTTTGAACGAATTTCAGGGTGCGTCGCTTACAGCCGGCTTCGTTGCAGCGACCCTTGATGACGAACGCGATCTGCTCGCGGCTGCGACCGACGGTGTAGAAGAGGTCTCCGTCAGAGACCATGGCCCGAACCTTCTGGACCGACATCATCCGGTCGAGGTTTGCGGACGACGCTCTTCCGAGCCCGACCTTCTTGACGTGCCGATGACGGCCTTTTGTCACGACACAGACGATGCGGTACGCATTCACCGTAGGTTCTCCTCAGCCTGAGGTTCTCCATGATGCCATTGAGCTCCTACGATCGAGTGACCGTCCCTCATTCCAAATCGGCTCACCAACGTGACGTTGGCCGAAAGGGCGTCCAAGCCGTCGTCATCGAATGTGTTGATGCCACCTGTACCGTTGTCGGACCAGGCATCGCGCTCCGCTGCTCTTCCATAGAGGAGGCCATGACGGCCGTCGAGCGCCACGCGGCACGAGTTGTGTGGCATGGGACCACTCCGGGATCCTGGATAGGGCGCCCGTTGGATGAGACTGCGGCTCGACCCATCGAGATGGCTACCGCGTCGCCACCAATTCGAGCAGGGTCATGACCGAGCGTTCGACCTGAGCGATCCTTACGGGCTTCGCGATCCAGGCCACTGCACCAGCTCGGATGAACCGCATCCTGTCCATCTCGTTTCCTGAGAGGACGGCCAAGGGAACTGTGGCTCCCAGAGTGGCGCGCCCGAAGTATCCCATGAGGTCAACCGCATCACAGTCAGATAGCTGGGTATCGAGAAGGATCAAGCTCGGTGTGGAGGAGAATGCAAGCAGACGCCCCTCCCGCCCGGTCCCGGCGACAACCAGCTGCGTATTCTCCAGCCGGCGAAGGATACGCAAGAGCACGATCCGACAGTCGGGGTCGCCACCGATGTAGAGGATCGTTCGCCTTGGGGCTATCGGCTTGGGGTATCTCCGGGTCGTCTTGGGTGACGAGTGGACGCGTTGGCTCCCGTCTTTGACGACGTGCAACCGAGATGTCTGGCGCTCGAAGAACACACCGGCAGGGTACGGGGTCGAGTTGAACGCCATGCGACGGGAGGGCAACCGCCACATGAAACCTTGTGGCCTTGTCACCTCGAGCCTTTGGTTGTCCAGATGTCCTGGTACGTGACCCCTTGCCGGCACTCGGCACGGTTTGGCTACCATGCCGCATCGGAAGCAATGGCGCTACGGGCTCACACTTCTTTCCCGTGAACAACCTTCGCTTCACGAGGAGACCGTCGAGGAGTCGGTGGAGTCGGTCGAGGCGGTGCTTTCGCTCTCGCCGGGACCTCGGCTGGGAACTCGTACGGGTCACCGAACGTCACGATGCCCGAGATCCTCGTGTTCAGGCGACCGGCGTAGCCCGCTCGCCGGATCGATCCGCACTCCCCGACGTTGCGCCGACGACGGCGAAAGCGTCATTCCGCGCCTTGCTGCATTCGTTGCGCGCGTCCTTTCATGAACAGCACAGACCTCGCGCCGAGCACAATCGGGGTTCGTCTCGGTCTTGGTGCTACCACGAGGCGGGTCGACCGGCTGACCTCCTTGGCCAGGCCGCATTGACGGACAAGACTGGGGCCGGGAGGATCGTCGTGAGCGGTGTCTGGCTGGTGTTTGGCGCTGAACTCCGGCGCCGATGGCGATCATGGCTGATCCTGGCCGCACTGATCGCCCTGGTCGGAGGGCTGGTCCTTGCCGCCGCTGCCGCCGGGCGCCGGACGGTCCAGTGGTGAGCGGGTTGGTACCCGCCCGATGATGCAGTCCAGAGCGGCCATGGGGTATCCCTGACCGGCTGGACCGACCGCGATCGCTCGGCGCCGACCTGGCCCACCCGCGCACCTCCAGGACCTGTGGCGCGGTAACGGAATGGAGCCGGCGACACGCGGCGATGGCGCGGAACAGCTCGACGTAGGTCTCCCTGAGCGCCTCCAGCTCCCGCCGGTGGAGAATGGGAGCATGGGGGACACAATCGTCTCGTGGTCAGGAGCACGCGCTCTGCAATGCGTTGGACGGAATTCGCTGCTCGCCGAGCGCACCGAAATGCTCGAGGGCGCCGTCGAAGGCCGGGGCGGGGCCGTGGTCCTGACCGGCGAGGCGGGCATCGGCAAGACCACGGTGGCCACGGCTCTGATCGAGCGATCAGCGAGCGCCCCCTTCCTGGTGGGTGGGCAGCGTGCCCCAGCGAGGAGTTGTCCCCTCCGTTCGGACCCTGAGCCAAGATCCTCGAGTCCGTTCTCGCCGCGATGCCGGCGGGCGCGAGGCGCCCGGTCGTGGGGAGCGCCGGAGCCCAGGTGGCGACGGTCATGGGCGCTCCCTCATCGAGTGGCGATCCCGGATTGTTGAACCGCTCGGCTCTGATCCACGCCGTTGTAGGCGTCTTCGAACGGGCGTCGCGACACGTCCCGTTGTTGCTCGTCATCGATGACCTGGGCTGGGCCGACGACGACCCGCCGGGCTTCGTGAATGCGATGCTGGACGGAATGGTCGATCCGAGTGACGCCGAGATCCTCACAACCAGGTGGTCTTACCAGGAAGGTTGGGCGTCCCCCGCTCGCCGTCGTGTCTTTAGAATCATCGCCACTCACCGTCGCACCGGAGAGGTTGCCGCACAACCGCCGTCAAGGTGGGAGAGGTTCGGGCCGTGCCCCACCTGAAGTGTTTCCCCTGTGGGGCGGTGTGATCGTGTCTGTGCGCGCCGTTCGTCGCTTCAGCGTCGAGGTGACGACTCCGGCGTCGCCGGACGCTGTCTACCGGTTGCTGGCCGACGCCCCGTCGTGGGCCGGATGGGCGGGGCCGCTCATCACCCGTGCCGCCTGGGAGACCGAGCCGCGTGCAGACGGCACCGGGGGCGTCCGACGGCTCGGCCGCCCGCCGTTCATGGTGCGGGAGGAGGTCGTCGCCGCCGAACCTCCCCACCGCCACGCGTACCGCCTGCTGAGTGGCCAGCCGGTCCGCTCCTACGATGTCGTCGTCCGCATCATCACCGTGGGCGGCTCGGCGCGCCAAGGGTCGGAGACCGGCGACGACGGCAGGACTCGCATCGTGTGGAACGCCTCGGTGGTGCCATTGGTGCCCGGCACCGGGTGGCTCTTGCAGTGCCTGCTGCGGCGCATGCTCGCCGGGTTCGCCCGGCGGTTGGCGGTCGCGGCGCCGACGGCGGGCGCGTCATCGGAGCCGGGCCGGGCCCGTCCCTGAGGCGCGAGCGCTCCCCGGGGAAGCTCAGCGCGTCGCTACCGCCCTGGGAACCGAACCTGGCTCCCGCAGGGTGGCACAGCGCAGGAGGACCAGGAGGCGGATGCACCACCACCCGGGATCGACCTCCCCCTTGGCGATGCTGAGCCGGCTGGAGGTGGCCGCGGCGTGATGGTTGTTGTGCAGCCCTTCGCCGACCACCAGCCATGCCAACCATTGGTTGTTGGTCGCCAGGTTGTCGAACGGTCGCCGGCCCCACCGGTGACCGATGGCGTTGATGGCCCCCCCGCCGAGCAGGTAGTACGCGGCGTGCACGGTGGCGGCGACGAGCGCCAGCTCCCATCCGACCAGGAGGACCAGCACGACCACGCCCAGGCCGAGGCCCAACAGGGCATGGTCGAAGAGCCACGAGTCCCAGCGGTCGGCGGGGATGTCCCGGGCGTAGCGGGCCACCGCGGCAGGGTCGCGCGCCACCTTGCGGTAGAGCAGGGCGTTGGCGAACTGCACGCGCGGGAAGCCCAGGACGATGGGCGAATGGGGGTCGCGCTCGGTGTCGGTGAAGGCGTGGTGCTTGCGGTGCACCGCCACCCACTGCCGGGGTCGCATCCCGGTCATCACCCAGATGAGCACCCGACCAACCCCCCGGGCGGTCGGCGACAGGGCCAGGGCCCGATGCGAGAGGCATCGATGGAGGTACACCGTCGTCACCAGAAGGGCGACCTGTGACGTGAACAAGCCGAGGACGACGACACCGACAACGCGCAGCATTGCCGACAAGCTAGTGCGCCACCGCCACTCGGCCCGGACCGCGGCCCCGTCGGTGCCCATGATGGCGCCGGCGGACCCTCGGTGGTGCCGGCGATCGCCACGCTCAGCTGCAGTGCCTCGTCGCCGAGGTCGGGAGCGTTCCGACCCGGGGGCCCAGGACCTGATCCTCCGAATGCTGACCGGTGACACCGGCTCAGCGCGCCTGGCCGGGCGCGAAAGTCCCTGCTCTCACCTAATCTTCCCCCGGGGCAGGACAAGGAGGACCGGTGACCGCCAGCGAGAACGTCACGGTGCTCTTCACCGATCTGGTCGGCTCGACCGAACTGGCGGCGGCGCTCACCCAGGAGGAGGCCGACGAGCTGCGCCGCCGGCACTTCTCGGCCCTGCGCCAGGCCGTGGCCTCCTCGGGGGGGACCGAGGTGAAGACCCTCGGCGACGGGGTGATGGTGGTGTTCACGAGTACCTCGGCCGCCCTGTCGTGCGCCGCGTCCATGCAACAGGCGGTCGACCGGGACAACGCGGGCGCCAGGCGACCGCTGGCGCTGCGCATCGGGATCAGTGCCGGGGAGGCCACCCGCGAGGGCGACGACTTCTTCGGCGATCCGGTGATCGAGGCCGCCCGCCTGTGCGCGCGCGCCGACGGCGGCCAGATCCTGGTGGCCGACCTCGTCCGGGCCATGGCCGGACGGAGGAGCCCACACACCTTCTCCCCGCGCGGAGCCCTGCAGCTGAAGGGCCTGCCCGAGCCGCTCGACACCCTCGAGGTGGCCTGGGAGCCGCTCGACGACGTCGAGGCCGCGGCCCGGACCATGCCGCCGCCACCCCGTCTCGAGATCGAACCGGCGACGGGGGTCATCGGACGGGTCACCGAAGCCGCCCTGATGGCCGACGCCTTCAAGCGGGTGACGGCGGGCGAAGGGCGCGAGGTCGTCCTCGTCTCGGGTGAGGCGGGCATCGGCAAGACCACACTCGCCACCCAGGGGGCGCGCGCCGCGTTCGACGCGGGGGCGGTCGTGCTCCTGGGTCGGTGCGACGAGGACCTCGGCGCCCCCTACGGGCCGTTCGTCGAGGCCATCGCCCACTACGTCACGCACGCCGCCGAGGAAACCCTGCGCACCCATGTGCAGTCCCTCGGTGGCGAGCTCGCCCGGATCGTCCCCGCGCTGCGACAGCGCCTCGGGGAGCTGCCCGCACCCCAGAGCGCCGACCCCGACACCGAGCGCTACCTTCTCTACAACGCCGTGGTCGGACTGCTCGGCCAGGTGTGTGAGCACACCCCCCTCGTGCTCGTGCTCGACGACCTGCAGTGGGCGGACAAGCCCAGCCTGCAGTTGCTGCGCCACGTGGTTGCCAACACGACTTCCCTGCGGCTTCTCGTCGTCGGCACGTATCGCAGCTCGGAGCTCTCGATCGCCCATCCGCTGACCGAGGCCCTAGCCGGATTGCGCCGAGAGCCGGGCGTGAGCCGGATCGAGCTCTCGGGCCTCGACGACGTCGGCGTACTCGCGTTCATGGAGGCCGCCGCCGGCCACGACCTCGACGACGTCGGGGTCGGACTGGCCCAAGCCCTCTACCGCGAGACCGACGGCAACCCGTTCTTCGTCGGAGAGGTCCTCCGGCACCTCTCGGAGACCGGCGCCCTCTACCAGGACGACAGCGGCCGATGGACCGCCGACGCCGACCTCCGTTCCATGGCCATGCCCGACAGCGTGCGCATGGTGATCGGTTCGCGGGTGGCCCGGCTCGGCGACGCCGCCAGTCATGTGCTGCCGCTGGCCGCGGTCATCGGCCGGGAGTTCGACGTCGACCTGCTCGCCAGGGTGACCGAACGCAGCGAGGACGAGCTGCTCGAGCTCCTCGATGCCGCCGCCGCGGTGGCGCTCGTTGCCGAGGTCGTCACCGTCGCCGGTCGCTACGGCTTCGCCCACGCCCTCATCCAGCACACGCTGTACCAAGACCTGGGCTCGACCCGCCAGGCCCGGGCCCACCGCCAGGTGGCCGAGGCCATCGAAGCCATCGTGGGAGATCGCCCCGGTCCCCGGGTGGGCGAGCTCGCGCATCATTGGTTCAACGCCACCCAACCGGTCAACACCGCCAAGGCCATCAGGTACGCGCGCCAGGCGGGGGAAGCGGCGCTGGCGGCGCTCGCCCCCGATGACGCCGTGCGCTACTTCTCCCAGGCGCTGCAGCTGGCCGAGGTCTCACCGGGCGGCGACCCCCTGGTCGCCTGCGATCTGCGCATCGGGCTGGGGCAGGCCCAGCGGCAGGCCGGCGTGGCCGCCTTCCGGGAGACCTTCCTCGATGCGGCGCGGCGCGCGGGCGAGCTCGGCGCCACCGACCGGCTGGTGCAGGCCGCCCTCGAGAACAACCGCGGGTGGTTCAGTGCCAGCGGCGTGGTCGACACCGACAAGGTGGCGGTGCTCGAGGCCGCCCTCGGCGCCCTGGCCCCCGACGACAGCCCCGAGCTGGCCTTGCTGCTGGCCACCTTGTGCACCGAGTTGAGCTTCGGGTCCCTCGAGCGACGGCGGCGGCTCGCCGACGAGGCCAGGGCCATGGCCCGACGGTTGGGCGACCCTGCCACGCTCCTGCGGGTCCTGTGCCTGCTCAACAACCCGCTCCAGATCCCCTCCGCCCTCGACGAGCGGATGGCCGACGCCACCGAGGCGCTGGCGCTGGCAAGGGCGTTGGGTGATCCCGAGACCATGTACCACGCCGGGAGCAACTGCCAGGTCAATGCCATGCAGGCCGGGGACTTCGAGATGGCCGCTCGCTGCCTCGACGATCTGCGGGCGCTGAGCGACCGGCTTCGACAGCCGACGTTCATGTGGATGACGGCCTTCAAAGAGGCGGGCGCCGCCCTCATGGCCGGCCACCCCGAGCTGGCCGAGGAGCGCAGCACCGTCTCGCTCCAGGTCGGCACCGACAGCGGCCAGCCCGACGCCTTTGCCATCTACGGATCGCAACTGATGTACGCCCGCACCCAACAGGGGAAGCTGGGCGAGCTCGTGTCACTCGTCGATCAGGCGTCGGTGGAGAACCCCGGCCTCCCGGCCTTCCGGGCGATCCTGGCGACGGCGCACCTCGACGCGGGCAACAACGCCACGGCGTTACGGTTGCTCGAGTCGGCCGCGGCCGACAGGTTCGCGTCGCTGCCGCTCGACTTCGTCTGGATGATGGGGATCACGTCGTACTCGGTGGTGGCCATCGAGCTGCGCGCCGCCGGGCCCGCCCAGACGCTCTACGACCTCCTGGCACCTCATCACGCCCAGATCCCGTTCATCGGCACGCTCGGGTTCCTCCCCGCGGCCTGGTCGCTCGGCGGCCTGGCGTCGGTACTCGGCCGGTACGACGACGCCGAAACGCACTTCGCCGAAGCCACCGACCTCAACACCCGGGGCCGGATGACATTCTCGGCCGCAGCCACCGAGCTGGAATGGGGTCGGATGCTGGCGGCCCGGGGAGGCGCGGACGGATCGGGGCGGGCGCGGGACCGGCTGAATCAGGCGCGCGCCACCGCTGCCGCCCACGGGTACGCCATGGTCGAGCGACGGGCGATCGCCGCGCTGTCCTCGCTCCCCTGACGAACGGCACCCCCCGGGCTCCGGCCCGCCGTGGCCCCGTCGAAGTCCGACCGATCGCGCTAGCGTGCCCCCCGCAGGTCACCGCGCGTGACCGGATCAACCGTCGATGGACTGCGGGAGTTGCGTGATGGCTGCCATCCGGTGGGTGTGCGTGTCCGACCTGCACCTCGGAGCGTTGAACAGCGTCCTCACCGCGGTCGCCCCCGACGGGGAGCACGTCGACGGGTCGTCGCCGTCCCCGGTGCTGGTGGCGCTGTGCGACGCACTGCGCTCGCTCCGCACTGGCACCGGCCCGCCCGAGCTGATCGTGCTCGGCGACATGTTCGAGTTGGCGCTCAGCTCGACCGAGGACGCCGCGGCGACATTCGCCCATTTGGTGGTGGCCCTCGCCCCTGGGACAGCGGACGCCGCCATCGCCCCTGCCATCCGGTTCGTCCCCGGCAACCACGATCACCACCTGTGGAGTCGGGCCCGGGGCGCGTCCTACCTCGAGCACATCAGCGGGCTTCCGAGGTCGCAAGCGCTGCCCGTCGAGGCCCACGCCACCCGGCTGCTCCCCCACAACGACCCGTATCCCGTGCGCGACACCCTGATCGAGCTCCTGGCGGCGCGTGCTGACACCAGGGCGGTGGTCACCGTCGAACAGAGCTATCCGAACTTCGCGATCGCGGACAGCGCCGGGCGCAAGGCGGTGGTCTTCTCCCATGGGCATTTCATCGAGCCGCTCTACCGCGCCATGTCGACGCTCCAGGACCTGCGCCAGGGCCAGGATCTCGTCCAACCCTCGGCCGACGACGTGGAAGCCGAGAACGGCGCCTGGATCGACTTCTTCTGGTCGTCGATGGGAGACAGCGGCGACGTGGGGCGCTGGGCCCGGCAGCTGTACGAGTCCCTGCAGAGCGACGTGGCCATCGATGCGGAGATCGATGCCATGCGGCAAGCGGTGTCCAACCGCCCCGCCTCGCGTGTGAAGAGCCATCTCGAGGGCCTCCTGCTCGACGGCGGGTTGACCGCCGCGGTCAAGCGGTCGATGCGGCGCGAACGCCACGAGCCTGTGCTCCTGAGCGACAACGGCCGCAAGGGCCTGACGTCGTATCTCTCCGGGCCGGTTGCCCGGCAGGTCGACGACGAGATCGGGTCCGCCGCCGAAGTGGCATTCGTCTTCGGCCACACCCACAAGCCGTTCATCGACCTCGACCATCCGGCGGTGCTGCCCGGTCCGGGGACGGTGGTGAACACCGGCGGGTGGGTGGTGGACACCACCGTGCCCGAGCCGAACAAGGGCGCGGCGGTGATCCTCATCGACGAGGACCTCAACATCGCCGCCCTCCGGTGCTTCGGCCAGGGTGCCGGTGCCGGCCACGAGGTCGTGATCGACGGTCCGCCCAGTGAGGCGGCCAATCCTCTGGTGTCGGAGCTACGCAGCACGATCGACCCGGCCCGGGACCCGTGGAAGGCCCTGGCCGAGGCAGTCGCCACCGTCGAAGAGGAACGCGGACTCCAGCTGCGGGACCGCCTCGCCGCTCAGGCCGCGGAGCACGTCGCCCCCGTCGGACACCACCGGTGGCGGCGGCACCGTTCGGAGCCCACCCCGGCGGGGCCCGCATCGGCCTCGGCACCGGGAGACCGGTGATGGACCGGCTGTCGCGGCCCTTGGCCGACCTGAAGGCCCATTACGACGTGGTGGTCGTGGGCTCGGGGTACGGCGGGAGCATCGCCGCCTGCCGGCTCGCCCGCGCCGGTCGGAAGGTCGCGGTGTTGGAACGCGGTCGCGAGCTGCTCCCCGGCGAGTTCCCGGCGTCGCTCGAGGCGGCGAGCCGGCATGTCCAGACAGCCGGCCCCCTCGGCCACACCGGCGACCCCCGCAACTTGTACTGGATGCACGTGGGCAGCGAGATGAACGTGTTCTCGGGCTGCGGCCTCGGGGGGACGTCGCTCGTCAACGCCAACGTGGCGTTGCGACCCGACCCGAGGATCTTCGAGGACCCTCGTTGGCCCCGGGCGCTGCGCGAGGACGGGGCCGGGCTCGACGCCGGGTACACGAGGGCCGAAGCGATGCTCACGCCCAGGACCTATCCCCGGTCCTTCCCGCCGCTGGCCAAGATGGAGGCGCTGCGCCGGGCCGCCGACGGGGCGCCGTTCCGGCCGACCCCCATCAACGTCACCTTCCAGGCCGGGCCGAACGCCGCCGGCATCCACCAGGACGCGTGCAACGGATGCGGTGACTGCGTTACCGGCTGCAACTCCGGGGCCAAGAACACGCTGGTCATGAACTACCTGCCCGATGCCGTGGCGCACGGGGCGGAGATCTTCACCGAGATCGACGTCCGTTGGGTCGAGCGCCCACCGGCGCCCGGCGGCGGCGACCACCTCCCGGGTCCGTGGGTGGTGCGGGCCCAACCCCTGGCCACAGGACGCGACCGCTTCGGGGCGCCGCCGCTCGCGCTCAGCGCCGACCTGGTCGTGCTGGCGGCGGGCACGCTGGGGACGAGCCGCGTCCTGTTCCGGTCCCGTGACCAGGGTCTGGCACTGTCGGACCAGCTGGGCCGGCGCTTCACGGGGAACGGCGACGTCCTCGGGTTCTCCTACCGCCCTGGTCAGACCGTCCGCGCCATCGGTGCCGGCCAAGAGCGTCCCGACCCGACGCACCCCGCCGGCCCGTGCATCACGGCGTTCATCGACCGTCGCGCCGGGCGGCCGCTCGAGGAGGGCATCATCATCGAGGACGCCGTGGTGCCGGGAGCGGTGGCCGGGCTCCTCCCTTTGGAGCTTCTCGGTCAGGACGCGGCGGATTGGGCCCGGCGCCGCTTGCGCGGCGGCGGGCCCGTGTCATGGTTGCTCGGCGCGGCCACCAAGGGCCGACGCGGCTTCACCGAGCACCTGCAGACGCTGCTGGTCATGGGCAACGACGACGCCGAGGGGACCCTCGTTCCCGAGGGTGACGCGGTGCGGGTGGACTGGCCCCACGTCGGCACCAGCCGGTACTACGAATTCGCCAACGAGGTGGTGGGCGAGGCGGCCTCGGTCGACGGCGGCACCTATCTGCACGATCCGTTGTGGACCCGCCTGCTACGAAACAGTCTGATCACGGTGCACCCGCTCGGCGGCTGCGTCATGGCCGACCGGGCGCAGGACGGCGTGGTGGACGACCGGGGCCGCGTGTTCGCCGGACCGGCGGGCGACACCGTCCACGACGGCCTGGTCGTCTGGGACGGCTCGATCGTCCCGAGGCCGCTCGGCGTGAACCCGTTGCTCACCATTTCGGCGTTGACCGAGCGAGCCGTCGCCGCGGTGGCGTCGGAGGGCGGCTGGGCCATCGACGACACACCGGCCCGCCCTGTCGGGGCGCCCGCCGACGCGCCGGCACCGGTGCCGGACCGGCCCGGGCTGCGCTTCACGGAGCGGATGGCCGGCCACTGGTCGCCGGCCACGACGCCCGATGTCGGCGACCTCGCGCAGTACGAGCAGGCCGCGAGTGCCGGGGAGGTGGCCGGGAGCGGCCTGTCGTTCACCCTGACGCTTTCCACCGACGACCTGCGGGCCACGGTGGCCGATCTCGCCCGACCCATGCGGGCCACCGGCACGGTGGAGGCGTCGGGTCTCAGCGAGGACCCGCTCATGGTGGAGGACGGCACCTTCCAACTGCTGGTGGCCGACGACGAGGCGGACGCCACCATCAGCCACATGTGGTACCGGCTCCCACTCCGGGCCGTCGACGGGCGTCTGTACCACTTCGCGGGGTTCAAGGTGGTGGCGCCGGGGGACGTGGCCGGCGTGTGGCGGGCCACCACGACGCTGTTCGTCACACTGCGCCGCGACGGCCCCGACGGCGACGTCGTCGGTCGGGGTGTGCTCCGCATCAAGCCGCACGACTTCGCCACCCAGCTGCGCACCTTGTCGGTGACGGGCCCCGCCACCGAGCCCGAGCGACTCGAGCTCGAGGCCCGCTTCGGGCGGGCGTTCGCCCACCGGCTCTACGAGTCCTACGGGTCGGTCCTGCACCGGTCCACACCGTTCAATCGCAACGCCCCGCCGCGGCGCCGCCGTCTCCTCGACCTCCCGGCGCGCCAGGAGTTCGAGTACCGGGCCGACGACGGCGTCGCCCTGCGGCTGGCTCGCTACCAGGGCGGCGCGCGCGGCCCCGTGCTGCTGGTGCATGGGATGGGCGCCAACTCGCTCACGTTCCTGCTCGACACCGTCGAGGTGAACATGGTGGAGTACCTCGTCCACAGCGGCTTCGACGTCTGGGTCCAGGAGTGGCGGGCATCCACGTCGCTGCCCAGCGCGCTGAGCCAGTTCAACGCCGACACCGTGGCGCACCTCGACCACCCTGCCGCCCAGGCGGCGGTCCGCCACCACACGGGACGTTCCGAGCTCCACGTGGTGGCGCACTGTGTGGGCAGCCTGACCTGGATGATGGCCACCCTGGCGGGGACGACCGACCCCACCTCGGTGGTCTGCTCCTCGGTGGGCGTGCACCCCGTGGGACCACCCATCATGAAGCTCAAGGCCGGGCTGCGCCTCGGGCGACTGCTACGCAAGCTCGGTGTCGGCATGCTGACCTCGGACTCCTACACCGGTGAGTCGGCGGGAGCCCGGGCGGTCGACCTGGCCCTGCGTGCGTACCCGATCCCCAAGGAGGAGCAGTGCGGCCAGGCCGTGTGCCGCCGCCTGGCCTTCATCTACGGCCTCGCCGTCAGGCACGACAACATGAACGACCTGTCGCACGCCACGATGCACGAGCTGTTCGGCCCGACCAACATGACGATGATGACGCACCTGTCCGAGATGGCCAGGGTCGAGCGAGCCGTGGACGCCGACGGCGCCGACCGCTACCTGCCGCACCTCGAGCGGCTCCGTCGGCCCATCACCCAGCTCTCGGGTCGCCACAACATGGTCTGGACGCCGGCATCCACCGAGCGCACCCACTCGCACCTGACCTCGAACCTCGGCGAAGACTTGTTCCGGCGAGTCGTCTTCGACGGGTACGGACATCAGGACGTGTTCATCGGCGCCGACGCCGTACGCGACACCTTCCCGGCCGTGCTCGATCATCTCGAGCGCGTCAATGCATGAATGACGCGGACGTCGTCGAGTTCGCAGGTCCGCAGGGTGGCGTCGCCTCAGATCACCTCGGCGGGGATGGCTCGACAGGCATATCCTCTGCTCGTGAGACGTGACAGGACATCGATACCCGAGCGCTACGACGGAAAGATCGCTGTTGTCACGGGGGTGTCTTCGGGGATCGGGCGCCGCCTGGCCCTGGACCTAGCCGAGCGTGGCGCCACGGTGGTGGGCGTGGCGCGTCGAGCTGGACTGCTCGCCGAGGTCGACAGATTGCTCCGATCTTCAACTCCGGACAGCTCCGCGAGCGTCTGTGATGTCGGAGACATCGAATCGTTCGAGCGCCTCCTCGTCCAGACCGAGGAGCAGTTCGGGTGCATCGATGTGCTCATCAACAACGCCGGCATTGAACAACTCACGCGGGTCGAAGACGGGCTTTCGCCGGCGTTTCTCCACATCTTCGATGTGAACGTGTTTGGTCTCATTGCGGGCACGCTGGCGGTGTTGCCGGGGATGATCGCGAGGCGATCCGGGATCATCGTCAACGTCGCCTCGGACTCGGCTCGAGCGCCTGAGCCCGGTCACGGAGCCTATGCGGCGTCCAAGGCCGCGGTCGCCGCGTTCACCGAGTCGGTGGCCCACGAGGTCGCCGACCGGGGCGTCCATGTGCATGCCCTCTACCCGGCATGGGTCCCGACCGCGATGGGGATGTCTGGGGTCGACGACGGGGGCTCTCTCCCCCCGACGATTGTCCGTCGAAGCGAAGCGCAAGTGTCAGAGCTGGTGCTCAGTCGCATGGGCGGACCCCGCATGGAGATCAACGCGGCCATCTTGCCCCTCTTGGCTCCCATCGGGCGCAGCATCGCGCCGATCTCCTATCAAAAGGCGATGCGCCATCGTGCTCATTGATGCTCGGTCGATGTGAGCTCACGACGCAGCGTGAGCACCTGCGTCGCCACCTGCTCCTGATGGCACTTCCACTTCGTCATGACGCAATGTTCGGCATTCATGGCCCAGGAGCAACGGGAGACGAAGCCATTCGCTGGAGGCAGTCGTACGCCGCATACTTGTAGGCGTCGCTCATCGTCGGGACATCGAAGGTGGCGTGGATGAAGTAGTCGACAGTTCCCCCGAAGTGCAGAACGGCCTGGCCCTGGTGCACCAGTTCGGTGGCCCCCTCCCCGACGATGTGCACGCCCAGCAACCGGCGGTTGTCGCCGTCGACGACCAGCT
The DNA here is from genome assembly GCA_963739765.1 of uncultured Acidimicrobiales bacterium. Taxonomy (GTDB): domain Bacteria; phylum Actinomycetota; class Acidimicrobiia; order Acidimicrobiales; family UBA8190; genus Chersky-840. The sequence continues at coordinate 83,497 of CAVUBP010000003.1, forward strand.
TCACCATCCCCTCGGTGGTTCCGGCGATGGCGGCTCGGCTGTTGTCGACAAATCGAGACTTGCCGGTCAGGTAGTGGACGCCCTGGGCAGCGGCCTGCTCTTCGGTCATTCCGACCATGGCACACTCGGGAATGGAGTACACGCCGAAAGGCGTGAGCGGATCGACAGTCATCTTGAAGGGGATCCCCAGCGCGTAGCAGGCAGCCACCCGGCCCTGTTCCATGGAAGCCGACGCCAGCGCCGGGGGCCCGATGACGTCGCCGGCGGCATAGATCCCGGGAGCGGTCGTCTGAAAGCGGTCGTCCACGCGTATCCGCCCTCGCTCGTCGGTTTCGACACCGATGTCGGCGAGGCCGAGATCCTCGGTGTTGCCGACGCGGCCGGCAGCAAGAATGACCTTCTCGGGTCGGAGCACGGCGCCACGATCCGTCCGGAGCGCCAACCCCTCGGAGTCGCGGGTCATGGCGATGACCGCGGTTTCCGACAGCACCTTCATCCCCGAGGATTGAAAGCACTCCGCCACGAGGGCCGAGCACTCGGCGTCGAGGAAGGGGAGCAGTTTCGTTCCCCGGTCGACCAGGATCACCTCGGCTCCCAGGGCCATGAAGATCGACGCGTACTCGCACGCCACGGCACCGCCGCCCACGACGACCAGGCTGCGCATGGGCCGGTCGAGATCTCGAGCCGTTTCGGAGTCGAGCACGTCGGGATCGTCGAACGGGATGCCCGCCGGATGAAATGGCCTCGACCCGGTGGCGATGAGCACGACGTCCCCCGCCAAGACGCGGTCCCGGTCGCCACTTGCGCGGGTAACTGCGACGGTCCGGTTCGGACCCAATCGAGCCCTACCCGCCACCAGCTCGATGTCATGACGGGCCAGGTTCTCGATCACCGCCTGGCTCATCGAGCCTGCTACACCGACGGCTCTGGCGCGAAGCCGATCGATGACGGCCTGGGGGTGGAGATCGATCCCTGCTCCATAGACGTGGCGGCGCTGGAAGCCGGTCAGATAGAGCGCGGCCTCCCGCATGGCCTTGGTGGTGACGGCGCTGGCAGCCATCGCCCCACCGAGTGCCGGTGCCTCCTCCACGACGGCGACGCGCCTACCGAAGTAGGCAGCCTGCGCAGCGGCTTTCTCGCCGGCCGGTCCCGCTCCCAGCACCACCATGTCGAAGCGTTCTTCCATCGCCGTGGTCCCGCCCTCAGTTGCCTCTGCCGGGTGTCACGATAGCTATGGGCGTGCTCCGAGGTGCCCCTGGGGCGGATGCGACACGTGCGCCGACGCGGGAACCCGGCTCTGAGAGCCGGCCGCGCAGTAGTCGCGGCTCGGAACGAATTGCGCGCCGTTTCAATTCCGATCGGCTTCATCGTCCGTCGATTGGTGACTCGAGGCTGACCGTTGCGCCCAAGGGGGCATCGGCTACCAGCGTGAGGCTTCCGAGCCGCCTCGCGTTGAAGCAGATCGGGCGGACGAGGATCTCGGGTCCAGGCGCCTGCTGGGTCGCGCCGACCACGCCAGAAACAGGCCGGTGACCGTCAGAACCGCCACACCGATCCCCTCCACGAGCAGCGAGACGCCGGCCCAGGGTGCGTCGAGGCCGTCGTGGAAGCCGAACAGCCCCACCGTGGCGCTGACGAACAGGCCGCCGGCTGTGGCGGCCAAGAACGCGGCACCCAGGAAAGCGCTCACCAGCCACCTGGTGGCAGCCAACGCCCCTGCGGCGAGCAGGGCGACGATGCCCTGACCCAGGAACAGCGGCCCGATGGTCGGGATGTTCCGGTACCCGGATGCCCACAGGTGGAGGTGGATGAGGCCCGTCGCGGCGGTCAGGGCCGCCCCGGTCACCATGGCGGTCGTCACCACCACTCGCATGGTTGGCGAAGTCGTGGCGGGACCCCGTGTCCGGAGCAGCTGTGCCATCGATCGGCCCTTTCCGGCCCGTCGTCCGCCGGGCCTCGAGGAGAGCCCGAGATCGACCCGGCTCGAAGTGGAGGTGGGCATCTGGCTCATTGCTCGCCGTCCCCGTCGCTGGGGCCGCCGAAATTGTCGGCGTCCCCGTCGCCGCCACCTTGCTGCGGCCCGTCGGGGTTCGCCGGTGCCGTCGTCGGTGGCGCGTCGGGCGGGAACGCGTTGGGCACGACCGCATTCGGCGGGACCGTGGTCGGGACACCGGTGGGTGGCGGAGGAGACGTTGCCGGGACCGTTGCCGGGACTGCGGCGGGTCTCGGTGGGACTGCCGACGGCGCCGGTACAGCCATCATCGGTGCGCCCGTGGTCGGTGACGACGCGGTCCTCGGTGGAACCGTGATCGGCGACCGCGCAGGAGGATTCTGAGCTGAGGACGACGTGGTTCCACCCAGGTGTCGGTGACTTGCCTCTGGTGTCGACGATGGACGGCCGGAGGTGGCCAATGAGCCGCTGATGACGGCCGCGACACCTGCGAGGGTGGCCAGAGCCAGCAAGACGCGCTTTCGCATGATTCGCATTCCCTTCGGTTCTCCGCCGTGTACACGGAGGCGACGGTGACTACGAAGCGGGGCGCGCATGTGTTCACACGGAACCTGATCACGAACATGACGGGGTTCAAACCGAGATGCTCGGCCCTCTCCATGAACGTTTTGCCCCGTCAGCAGTATCCCTTTGGCATGGTGCCCCCCTACGCATCGCGCAATCTGACTCGTCACCGCCCGCCGGTGATATGGGTGGTCTCCGATCTGACGCTCATCGCACTGGTCGTTGTCAGCATCGCGACGGTGACGGTGGGCGCCCGGCAGAAAGGGCCGTTCACATGGTTGGTCCCGACATCGGCCCCTGTGACCTGGCATCACGAGTTCACCCCGGCTGGCACCGCGACGTTGTCGTATCCGCCTTCGTTTCTCCCCGTCGAGAGTGATCCTCTCTCGGTATCGGTGGCCGTGGGGCGAGGGCCCGAGTTCGTCGCGTACCTGAACGTCACGCCACGCCAGGGTGACGAACGATTGGCCGACTTCGCCGCCTTTCGGCTGCACCACCTCGGCGATGACGGTGCCCAACGCGTGCACGACGACGGTGGGGGGCGGGGCCTACCGTTCCATGGCGGTCGCGGATCGGGGGTGCTCGACGACTACTTCACCCGCGTAGGGAACAACCACTACCGGGAGATCGCCGCCCTCGTGGTCGGCGGACATGGCAGCTGGGTGATCGTGGGCGCTTCCCTGGATGCTGATTACGCCCGGTTCCGGCCGCTCCTCCAACAAGCGATCAGCTCCTTCGCCGTATCGTGAGCCGGCGACGGCCGGAGTGCCGGCCCGGGCTGCGGTGGAACGGGTATCCGACCGCAGCCCGGGAGCGACAACGTCAGGGTTTGCCCTCGAGCACCAGATTGAACGGCGTCTCCGCGGCCCGGCGGAAGATCGAGAACCCCGCGGCATCGGCCACCTCTCGCAGGCGGGCCTCGCCTGCCTGGGCGCCGAGCGCGGCGCCCCCTCCTGCGACAGCGAAGCCGGTGTGCAGATGAGCGTCGAGGTCGAGCCATTCGAAAGCCAGCGAGTAGCCGGCCTCCGACCGGACCAGGACTGCGGGCCCGAGCACGCTGCGCAATCGGCTCACGAGTACCGAGAGCTGATCGGCGGCCCGAGTGGGCAGGCCGTCGGGCCACACGCAATCGGCGAGGAATTCGGTGGACACGGGCTTGGACCGTGCCAGTGCCAGGACCTTCAGGAGAATGCGGGCCTTTCGGCTGCCGAGCCGGGGCGCCTCGAGGCCCTCCACCTCGAACCACCGAGGACCCGAAGCCGCAATGCCTGCACCAGGCCATCATCTCGCATCGTGTCGGGCCCGATCGACGAGAATGATCGGTCGGAGGCCGAGGTTCGATCGACCGCTGGACACGGGGAGGAACGGTTATGGCGCTTCAGGTGATTGGGGCCGGGCTCGGGCGGACTGGGACGACCTCGCTGAAACTCGCGCTCGAGGAGCTTCTGGGCGGGCCCTGCTACCACATGCTGGAGGTGAGGGAACGCCCCGACGACCCGACGGTCTGGGCCGACGCCTACGAGGGCAGACTGCCGGTGTGGGCTGCCTTCTTCGGCGAGTACCGAGCGGCAGTGGACTGGCCGGCGGCGCCGTTCTGGCACGAGCTGAGCGCGGCGTTCCCCGACGCGGTGATCCTGTTGTCGGTCCGAGATCCCGATTCGTGGTGGAAGAGCGCGTCGAGCACGATCTTTCCCGCCTTGGCCACCTACTTCGCGCCCGATGCCCCCGACGACGATTGGACTCGGATGGGTCGCGGCATGATGACCGCGTTCACGCCTGGTTGGCAGGACGAGCGCGTGGCCAAGGCTGCGTATCTCGCGCACAACGATCACGTCCGGGCCACCGCGCCCGTGGGTCGGTTGCTCGAGTGGAGCCCCGGTGACGGATGGGCCCCGATCTGCGCAGCCCTCGGGCTGGATGTGCCCAAGCAACCGTTCCCCCACGTGAACACCACCGCAGAGGTCAGAGCCGAGCTCGGACTGGACCCCCCCGTGCAGGAGTGAGTCCCGCCGACGTCTCCGGCTACCGGGCTCTTCGCCGGCGGGAGCCGACGGCTATCACCCTGTCCGACTGACAGAAGGTCCGTCGGGTCTGGTCGCCTGTTATCGCCGGCAGTGGGGCGCATAGTGTCGTCCCGTGGCCGCGATCGACCGGTTCTCGCGTTGGAAGCGAGATCAAGAAGGGGCGCCCGACCACCTACCTTTGTTCGCCGGACCGGTGTCGAACGGGGAGTTCATCCCGTCAGCTGCCAATGCACGCGACAGAGCCACGAACCAGCTGATCCGCTCGTCCATCGATGAAGCATCCCGCCGTCGACACATGGACCGTCGTCGCTTCCTCCAGGGCGCGGGGGCCGTGGCAGCAGCACTGGCCGGTTTCGAACTGGCCGGTTGCGCGGGAGCGACGGCAACGAGGCAATCGCCGAACGCAACCCCGAAGAGCCCGGGTGGTACCTTCAAGACGCCGAGCCCCGAGGACACCGTTGCATGTCAACAGGCATTGAACGGAAACGGCGAGTTCATCTTCGACGTCCACACCCACCATGTGATCCCCAGTGGTCCCTGGGTCCGAGCTGCTCCGGAGACCGTGGGCCTCATCCTCGACATGCTCCCCGCCGGTTGCTCCGACAACCCCCGACTCGACTGTGTCGATCGAGCTACGTACCTGCACGATCTCTTCCTGGCCAGCGACACGACGGTGAGCATGCTGAGTGACGTACCCAACTCAGGTGCCTCGACGGCACCAATTCCCTTCCCCGACGCTCTGAGCACCCAGAAGATCAGTAGTGATCTCAGCGTGGGAGGTGCGAGCCGAGTTCTGGTGCAGAACATCATCGCTCCCAATGTCGGAATCTTGGAGGCCACCCTCGATGCAATGTCGGGTGCCGTGCAATCAGGCCCACCCGCAGCGTTCAAGGTCTACACAGCTTGGAGTCCGACGGCCCAGGGGTTCTCATTGGAAGATCCGGCCGTCGGGCTTCCGACCGTCCAACACGCCCATGACCTGGGGGTGAAGATCTTCGTTGCCCACAAAGGACTTCCGCTCGTGAATTTCGACCCTGTGTTCAACCATCCCGATGACGTTGTGGCGATCTCGCGGCAGTTTCCTGACATGAATTTCGTCGTCTATCACGCGGCCTGGCAACCCTCGCACATCGAAGGCCCATACGACCCCTCTGCGACCGTTGGAATAGACAGCTTGCTTGCCGCGCTCGATCGTCACGATGTCCCTCCGAACGACAACGTCTGGGTGGACTTGGCCACGATGTGGCGACAGCTCCTCACGCAGCCCACGCAGGCCGCTCATGCTCTCGGGAAGCTTCTCAGTCGGGTGGGTCAAGCCAGAGTCATGTGGGGAACAGACGCAATCTGGTATGGCAGTCCTCAGCCGCAGATCATGGCCATGCGTGCCTTCCAGATCACCTCTGAGTTCCAAGACCTCTACAACTATCCTGCTCTGACAGATGAATTGAAGGCGGCGATCTTTGGTCTCAACGCCGCGAAACTCTTTGGCATCGACCCAGCCGCGACGCGTTGTGGGATGACGACCGATCCCCTCAGGGCCAACATCGAAGAAGCTGCGGAGCTTCGCAACGTCGGGGCACTACCGTCGGCCTGGACCCCCCACGGACCGACGAGCCGCCGACAGGTCCTCAGCTGGCTCTCCTCCCCTGCGACGAAGTGGGTGCCGTCGTAGCGAAGCACCGGAGCTGGAGTCGGCCAAGCGGTCGAATCCGATTCAGGACGCGGCACGACGCGGGGAGGTCCTGACGGCCCAGCGCGACGGGCGCCTATGTTTGGCCGGCACGGAGGTGGCCTCCACACGGTGGCCGAGGCTCGGCGAGACGAGGAGGGACCATGACCGGCCCGGGCGGTGGGCGACTGGGGCGATCGTGGCGGCGGTTCCGTCGCCGGCCGGGGAGCGTGCAGATCCTCTCGGTGGGAATGGTGGTGATCGTCCTCGTCGGGATCGCATACGCCGTGGGCGCCGGAACCTCCCCCGAGCGCCGCGGGAGCTCCCCCACCGGCACTGCTGCGACCCCCGTCCGGGCCAGCGCCAGTGCCGCAGGGGTCAGCGCGCACCGCATCAGAGTCGTCTTCCCGGTGTCCGATCTGTCATCTCTGGCGTCGAGCTTCGGATTCGCCGGCGACATCGAGTACAGCGAGCAGGCCAAGGCGATCAAGCTGTTCGTCAAGAAGATCAACGACGCGGGTGGCATTCACGGTCGTCTGATCGATGCGAGCATCGTCAATTTCGACCCCACCAACGAGGCCGCCATGCGGGCGCTGTGCAAGGACTGGACCGACGGTGGTTCGCCGGCCTTCGCCGTGCTCGACGGAGTGGGGACCTGGACCGGCGACAACCAACTGTGCATCACCCAAGAGGGCCACACTCCCCTTCTCAGTCAATGGACGACAGTGACCAATTGGACACAGCAAGGCTCGCCGTATCTGTGGTGGACCGGTCCCGACGACGCAGCCATCCTGCAGGCCACCGTGGACTGGGGCGTAAGCACCGGGCTCCTGGGGAACAACGTCAAGGTGGGAGTGATCGCCGGCAACCGGGCCAGCGACGAAGTGGCTCTCGACCATTACCTGTTGCCCGACCTCAGGCGGTCCGGAATCACGCCCATCGTCAAGACGATCGCCGCGGATCCCTCCGACACCGCGTCCACCGACGCCCAGGCCCCGCTGATCGTCCAACAACTGCGCTCTGACGGTGTGACTTCGGTGATCCCACTCATGCCCTTCAACGTCTTGTTCCCCGTGTTGGCGGCCGAGACGCAGCAGCAGTATTTCCCCAAGCTGTTGTTGTCGGACTACGAGGAGTCGATCGAGTCTGCGCTGGGGCTCCTGCCGTTTCCGTACGAAAAGGCGCTCGATGGCCAAGAGGGCGTGACCACCGAGACCTTGGGGGGGATCGATGACAGCCGGCCGGAGTCAGACGGAGGCTATGACCCCGGTGTGCGCAGCTGCTTTGCCACGTGGCACCAGGCGTACCCGCAGGTACCCAAGGGAAACCAGAACTACTACATCGAGGAGCAAGGGCCCGTCCAAGGGTGGTGCCAGCAGATTCGCCTGTTCGCGGCGGCGGCCACGGCCGCCGGGCCACACCTGGACCGACGGACGTTCAACGCCGCCATGGCGAAGATCTCCAACTTCCCCGGCGGGTACTCGCCGGTACTGACCTACGGACCGGACAGATTCTATGGTCCGGTGCAATACCGGGTGGTCAGGCTGCATACCAACTCTCCCCCGTCGACCCAGTGCAAGTTCCCGTTGGACCACATACCGCAAGGGGTGTGCTGGGTCGCGATGAACGACTGGCAACCGCTGCCCGGCTCGAGATGATCCGATGCCCGGGGTGGTGAGCGCGCACGGTCCGTGGTGGAAGTGCGGCGTCCTGTACCAGATCTATCTTCGCTCGTTTGCAGACTCGAATGCTGACGGCATCGGCGACCTCCAGGGAGTGATCGACCGGCTCGACTACCTCGAGTGGTTGGGGGTCGACGGGATCTGGCTGAGCCCCATCACCGCCTCACCCAATGCGGACTGGGGCTACGACGTGGCCGAATACTGCTCCGTGCAACCGGACCTGGGGACAATGGCCACATTCGACCGTCTGATTGTCGAGGCCGCCCAGCGGGGCATCGGCGTTGTTCTGGACCTCGTCCCCAACCATACGAGCGAGGAGCACCCATGGTTCGCCGACTCGCGCTCGTCGCGCGCCTCGCCCAGACGTGATTGGTACGTCTGGGCGGATCCCAAGCCCGATGGCACCGCCCCCAACAATTGGGTGAGCAGCTTCGGCGGGCCGGCTTGGACCCTGGACACCGAGACCGGGCAGTTCTACCTGCACAACCACCTTTCCGAGCAACCCGACCTCAATTGGTGGAACGGGGACGTCCGGGCCGAATTCGAGAGGATCCTCAGGTACTGGTTCGACCGGGGGGTGGCCGGATTCCGGATCGATGTCTGCAACCTCATCGTCAAAGACGCCCTGCTCCGGGACAACCCTCCGGCAAGCGAGGACGACGACTTCGAAGCACAGCTCTTCGGGCAGCGGTCGGTCTTCAACGGCAACCGTCCCGAGGTCCACGATGTGATCCGGCGATGGAGAACCGTCGCGGAGTCCTACCACCCACCTCGGGCTCTGATCGGGGAGACCCCCGTCAAGGTCACGGAGTTGGTCAAATTCTACGGGAACGGCAGTGACGAGCTGCACCTCTCGTTCAACTTCCCCTTCGTCACCGCTCCATTGGACTCCGACGCGATGCGTCGGGTTGTCGAAGACACCGAGGCACTCCTGCCGCCCGGCGCCTGGCCGGCCTGGACCGGATCGAACCATGACATGGCGCGCTTCGCCACCCGGTGGGCACAGGGCGACCGGCGCAAAGCACGCGTGGCCCTCCTGATGCTGCTGAGCCTGCGCGGAACACCCGTGTTGTACCAGGGTGACGAGATCGGGCTCGAGGACGTTCCCGTGTCACGAGGGGATCTGCGCGACCCTCTGGGAGTTCGCTACTGGCCCGTCTACGCCGGACGCGATGCCATGCGGACACCGATGCCGTGGCGCGATGCACCAGGAGGAGGGTTCACCGCTCCCGGCACACGGCCGTGGCTGCCGTTGTCGCCGACCGCGCACTGCAATGTCGAGCAACAGCGGTCCGACGCCCGGTCCATGCTCAGGCTGACTCGGGATGTCATCGGACTCCGCAAGCGGACCGCGGACCTGCAGACCGGCAGGTACGCGACGATGGCGTCGCCCGCAGGTGTTTGGGCCTGGCGCCGAGGCGACCGTGTCGTGGTGGTGCTCAATCTGAGAGACGACGACTCCGAGGTCCACGGGATACGGGGTCAGGTCTGCATCGGGACCGACCGGGGGCGCGACGGTGACCGCTTCGAGGACGTGCTGGTCCTGCGGGGATGGGAAGGGGTGATCGCGGAGATGCGTTGACCGACGGGTAGGGCTCACCCCGCTGACCACGTGTGTCCCGCGTCGCCGGGCCCGCTGGCCGGTTCTCGAAGGCCCCGGGGCACCCGACGCCTGGTGGACACGTGAGCCGGGAACCCCGAAAATGGGTATGCGAGCAGGTTCTATGCTCCTTGCCTGCCCCGTGGGGGCTGGCGGTGGGAGATCTTGCCTGCCCCGTGGGGGCTGGCGGTGGGAGATCATCCATTGATTCGAGCGGTCAGACGCCGTTCCGGCCTACGATCACTTGGTCGGGTGACGTCAGACTCGGACCGGGGACCTGGGCTGAAGGGGGACAGCGTGAGGCGACGGACGACCATTCGAATGGGAGTGCTGTCTTCGCTCATGCTCGGCACGGTCGCCTTCGGTGACCTGGGCTCGACCTCGTCGGCAGTGGTGGTCCCGGGAGAGGTCCACGCGCCTCGGATCCCAGGTCCGGCTCCCGTCCCCGCCAGGACTCCGGCGTTTCGACCCGCGGCAATGTCGGTGGTCCAGTCCTGGACCTCGCTGAACTGGTCGGGCTATGCCCTCACCGGCTCCAGGATCGCGAGTGTGGTGGGGAGCTGGAAGGTCCCACAGGTCCTGGCGCCGGCGAAGAAACGAAGGGTCAGCCGGTATTCGTCGTCCTGGGTCGGGATCGACGGGTACAACAACAGCAATCTGATACAGGCCGGCACCGAACAGGACTGGATACACGGGACGGCCTTCTACCAGGCGTGGTGGGAGATCCTTCCGGCCGCCGAGACGCCCATCGGATCACTGGCGATCCATCCCGGAGACGTGATGTCGGTCTCGATAGCCGAGGGTGCGTCGGCACGCTGGACCATCACGGTAAGCGACACGACGACACACAAGGCCTTCGCGATCGTGAAGGCCTACAACGGTCCGAGGACATCGGAGGAGTGGATCCAAGAGGCCCCGACGATCGGGCGGCACGTGGCGACGCTGGCCGATGACAGCAACGTGGTCTTCGACTTCAGCCGGGTCAACGGCGCCAACCCCGCCTTCAGCATCTCCGATGCGGGCACGATGTTCAAAGGTGCACAGCCGATCTCGACCCCTTCGGCGCCTAACCCGAACAAGGACGGCTTCGCGGTCGCCTACGGAAGTGTTGCCCCTCCGGCACCGTCGTCGTAGCGACTGACGCTCCTCGACAGAACCCCGAGCGCTCCCGGGCGGGCGGCCGGGGGGAACTCGCGCCTCACCACCCCCGGCCCTATCCCCGAATCGGAAGCCCGGCGCCGTTACATTTTTGCCATGAACAGGCAGCGCACGTCTTCGAGCGGATCGGTCTCCTGGTTCGACCCTTCGCAGGTCTTTGCCGACACCCAGAGAGTCGACCTGTTCAACGATCCCCCGTGGGTCGCCGCCCCCGACCCCTCACCCAAACGGGCCACCGGCCCGGGCCCCCGCGAGGCTTCTCGCTGGGCGATGGCCAAGATCGCCGTCGCCAGCCGGCTGGCCATCAGGCGCGGCCAACACAGCCACAAGATCAGCTGAGGTCTGTCGGGCTCCCCGGATCCTCAGCCCAAGCTCTGGACCGCCCCCACGGACGTGCTCAGCCACGTCGTCCCGGAGTCGATCAACGCCACCCCCTGGTCGAAGAGGCTGGGTGGGAGCGCCTCCGACGAGCCCAAGCAGTCACTCGAACCCTGAATCAGGTCGTTCAGGGCGGTTGCCCAATAGCTCTGGATCAGAGCGTCAGGGATCGGGGCCAGCTTCAGGGCGCTCTGGGCATCGCTCAACAGCGCCTGCCAAGAGGGGGCGACCGTCGAGTAGTCCGAGGCGGCGGCCGAGGAGAACGCGCTGTTCAGCTTGTTGAGGTCGCTCTGCAGCGCGGCGAACACCGTGCCGTGCGCCTGGTTCCACCCCCGCACCGCCGCCCGTGACGGTGCCGACGCCGCGGCCGCCAGGCTCTCGACGGATGCGAGGGTTCCGTCCAGCTGGGTGGTCCCGGTCGTGATGAAGGCCGCGCCCTGATTGAAGATCGTCGGGACGAATTGGGCACTTCCGGGGGCGCCGGCCGACCCGATGATGCATTCCGCCGCACCTTCACTCAGGTCGCCCAGGGCCGTGGCCCAGGCGGATTCGTTCGCCGTGTCGGGGATGGGGGGTAACGACAGGGCGTAGCCGGCGTCGACATGGAGCTCCTGCCAGTAGGGATGCACATTGGCGTACAGGCTGGGACCGGACGAGCCGAGGGCTCGGTCGAGCTTCTCGATGTCGGTCTGCACCGTGTTGAAGGCCGAGCCGTACGCCACGAGCCACCCCTGATCGGCGTCACCAACCGACGTGGTCAGTGTCGTCAACGGGAGCGTCGTCGTGGCGACGATCGAGGACGCCACCACCGGAGCTGGTTGTCTGGGAGGTTGCGTCACGCGCGACGCGGCAGCCTTGGGGGTGGGGCTGCTCTCTCGCGGGGGCGTTGCGGTCGGCGGCGGCGTCACCGGAGGTGTGGTCGTTCGGGGGAGGGCCCGGAGTGCTTGTTCGAGTGATGTCAGGTTCGTGGTCGGTGGCGCGGCCTGGAGCTCGTGTGGCGGGATCAGCTGTGTCGTGGCGGGTGGAAGGTGGAGGAAGATCCGCACCAGTGGGTTCTCCGTCGTCGTGGTCACGGCGTTCCCGCCTGCTCCGACACCCGCAATCCCGAGGATGCCCGCGACGACTCCCGCACCGATCAGCAGCGCGGCGAGCCCCAACATCGGCTTGGTCGGACGACCGCGGACCTCTGTGCTCTTGGAGTTCCTCCCCGGCCGGGCCGTGGCCCACGGGGTCGTCCCCGTGAACGCGCTCCCGATGGGCTCGGACACAAATGCAGCTGCCGTCGGTCCGGGCCGGGAGGGGTCGTCGGCTACGGGAGCAGAGTCAAAGGACCCGATGCCGTTGTCCCGAACCAGTGGGGTCGGCTCGCCGTGCGCGAAGAGCCGCTCCTCATGGATCCCGTATGGGTCGGGATGCCAACCGTCAACGTCCATTGCCCCCCTGCCCCACCGAAGGTTCGCAGCGTCGACCCGCGATCCAACCTGAGCATGAAATCTAGCCCCGTACCAGGCTCATGGAAAATGCCTCTCCGGGCCACGTCGACGTCAACGGCGAGCGCCCTGGCGACGATGTCGTGCCCATCGGGCGCTTCGACCTACGTTCGGTCCGCGACCGCTCCGTACGTGCCGGTCCGGAAATCTCGGAATACCTCAGGGGGCTCCGGCGATGTCAGGTCCACAGAGGCCTCCGAGATGATCCGCTCTCCCTCGGACACGCCGTTGTCCAGAAGCATCTGCACGAACGCCCAGTAGTCGTCGATGGTCGACAACAACCACCCGGAGGCGTCGGGGACATCGGGTCCGGTGTGCCACCGGTCGTGTGATCCCGGCAGGTTGCGGCCCATACCCGTCCCGACCCGGCGCGAAGGGCATACTGCCGAATGCCACCTCGTGCCAGATCGGTCCAAGGAGATTCACAGGCATGCGTCCTGTCGTGAGGCATTGGGCGCGTCAGCACGGCGCGGGAGCCGTGTCTTGACCGTCGTGTCTCGTCGTGAGCGGCTGCTATCGCGAGCCCACCGTGCTGATGACCCTCGATGGGTTGCCGGCATCGCCGGTATCGCCGGCGCCGTCGTGGCAGGGGCCAGGATCGTCGTCGCCGGCCACGGCAACATCGCTTCGTTCATCGTCGTCGGCGCCGATCACGTTCGCGCCCGGGTGCCTGCCGGAGTGCCGATCACCTCCGGTCAGGGATATGACGGCCAGTTCTATTACCGGATGGCACTGAACCCGCTGAACTTCCACCACACCGCGTACGGGATCGGGATGGACACCCTGAGTCGATTCGAGCGCCTCGGGTATCCGGCGCTGGGATGGCTGGTGGCCGGCGGTCGCATGTCGCTCGTGCCGTGGTCGCTCGTCATCGTGAACGTCATCGGATTGGCATGTCTGGGCGCGCTCGGCGCCGTGATCGCCCGCGACGCCGGGCGTCATTCGTGGTGGGGCCTCCTTCTCCCCGGCTACTTCGGGTTCGTCTGGGTGTTGTCACGCGATCTGGCCGAGATCGTCACCGCAAGCTTCGTCGTCGCCGGAGTCGTCGCGCTGCGGCGCAACCGCTACGCCGTAGCCGGGGCCGCCTTCAGCGGGGCGGTGCTCAGCCGTGAGACGGCCCTGGTGGTGGTGGCCCTGCTCGTCGTCGAGAGTCCTTTGTCCTCTGTGCGGACTCGGCTTCTGTCCAGAGCCGGGAGACCCCCGCCCGTGGATCCCCCCGTGGTCGACGCCACCGCCAAAGCGTCGATGGCGTGGATCGTTCCCGCCGCGGCGTTCATCGGATGGCAGCTCGTCGCCCGACTGGCCACCGGCTCGTGGCCACTGCTCACCTCCGGTCAGCGCAATCTCGACGTTCCCTTCGTCGGAGTCGTGGACGGCTTCGGGCACTACTGGGGCAGGCTTCCGTCGACGTCCGCGTTCTTGTGGTTCGGCGAGCTGTTCGTCCTAGTGTTCGTCGTCGTCGCGGCCGCCCTGGCGTTGTCGACGACCACGGCCCGACTCTACGAGCGGGCGTCGTGGGTCGTGTACGGAGTCATCACCTTGACACTGGCCCCGGGCATATGGCTCGGCGACGTCGGCTTTCGCAGCCTCGACGACCTGTACGTGTTCAGTTGCATGATCTTGTTGTCGTCCCGACGACGGTTGATGGTCCCCTCGGTGCTCGTCGGCGTCGGATGGATCGTCGTGTCGGTCGAATTGGTCATGTTCGTCTGACGACAGACGTACGAGACGACACGGAGAACGCCAACCATGGGCGCTCTGTGGACCCGGCCCGCGCGACCCGGGGCTTGGTGCTGGCACGAACACCGCGACGCTGGGTACCAACCTTGGCGTTGTCCTCCGATCGGGCCACAATGCCCGCGACGGACATCGACCGTCGTGTCCAGGAGGTCCCGCGGAGATGAGACGGTGGAGGACCGGTAGGACGGCACGGTGAGCGGTCGGGCTGTTGGTGTCGCCTTGTATCGGTTCCGAGCCACCTTCGGCCGGCGATGGAGCGGCTACCTCTCCATTGTCGTCCTGGTGGGGTTGGTGGGGGGGCTGGCCATGGGGGCGGTGGCCGCCGCTCGGCGCACCCAGTCGTCGTTCACCACGTACGTGGCCAGCGCCGACCCCGGCGACCTCAACGGGATCACGTCGTTCTACGGTCCGACCTCGGGTGCCGGATATGTTCCCGCCCGCGAGGACGCCATCGCGCATCTGCCCCACGTGAAGAAGATCGGCATCTTCGTGGGGCTCAACCTCCTGCCGTTGGGACCTGACGGCGGTCCGCAGCACATCCCCGGCGTGCAAGCGCAAGGTGGCCTCGTGGGTGGGAGCGTGGACGGCGAGGGGATCACCGAGGACCGCTTCACGGCGATCCGCGGCAAGATGCCCGAACCCGATGACGCCCACCAGTTCATCGCCAACGCCGCCACCGCCAGGCTGTACCACTTCCATCTGGGCGAGACCGTCTCCTTCGGCGCGTACACCAATCCCGAGACCGAGCTCCCGACGTTCGGGACGAGGGCGGTGGCACCGCACCGGCGTCTCGATGCCACGCTCGTCGGGATCGTGGTGTCTCCGGGCGACCTCTTCCAGGACGATGTCGACGCCGCCGCCAGCCCGAGCGAGATGCTGTTCACCCCGGCACTCACCCGCCCGCTGCTCTCGTGTTGCGCCTTCTATGCCGCCACCGATGTCTTTGTCTCGGGCGGCAGCCGGTTCGTCTCGGTCGTCCGGCACGAGATCAACGGTTCCCTCCCCACAGGCGCCTCGCCCGTCGTCGCACCCGGCGGGGGCCTGGACAAGGCGCAACGGTCGCTCGAGCCCGAGTCCCTGGCGCTCGGTGTGTTCGGGGGGATCGTGGCGCTCGCGGCGCTGCTGATCGCCGGTCAAGTCATCGGCCGGCAACTCCGGCTCGGGGCCGACGACGTCGCCACCCTGCGCGCCCTGGGTGCGGGGCCTGCGATGACCTCCGGCGACGGGCTCATCGGCGTCATCGGCGCCGTGGTCGGCGGGTCGCTCCTGGCCGCCGGGGTGGCCGTGGGCCTGTCACCGCTGTCTCCGATCGGCCCGGTGCGCCCCGTCTATCCCTACCCGGGTGTCGCCTTCGACTGGACCGTTCTCGGGCTCGGGGTCCTCGTGCTCGTCCTCGTGTTGAGCGCGGCGGCGGTGGTCCTGGCGCTGCGAACAGCGCCCCATCGAGTCGCGGCGGGCATGCGATCACGAGGCGAGAACCGGTCGAAAGTGGCCGAAAGGGCCTCGGCCTTGGGTCTCCCCGCCCCCGCGGCGACCGGCCTGCGGTTCGCCCTCGATCCCGGTACCGGCCACAACGCCGTCCCGGTGCGTTCGGCCATCCTCGGCGCCGCACTGGCGATGATCGTGTTGGTCAGCACGGTCACCTTCGGCACCAGCCTGAATTCCCTCGTCTCGCATCCCGCCCTGTACGGGTGGAATTGGAGCTACATCCTCTACGGGGGGGCGGGCGCCGACATCCCCCAGCAGCAGGCCGGCCCGCTCCTGCGCGCCGACCGCGACGTGGCCGCGTCGACGGGCGTGTACTTCGGCACCCTGAGGATCGAGGGCCAGACCGTCCCGGTCATCGGTGCGCCGCCGGGGGCGTCGGTGGCGCCCCCGTTGCTCTCGGGGCACGGGCTCGATGCTCAGGACGAGGTGGTCCTCGGCCCTGTCACCCTCGCCCGGCTCCACAAGCACGTGGGGGACACGGTCGTGGTCACGACCGGGCTCACGCCGCCGAGGACCGTGCGCATCGTGGGGACGGCCACTCTGCCCGCCATCGGGAACAACGGCAATCAGCACACGGAGATGGGGACGGGGGCGCTGCTGTCCTACCACCTGTTCCCGGCCCGGGCCCTGACCGGCTACGGCTCCACCAATACCGGTCCCGGCGCCATTCTCCTCCGCCTGCGTGCCGGGTCCGACACCGCGGCCGCCCGTCGCTCGCTGGAGCAGATCGCGGCCAAGCTCAGCAATCCGGAGGATTTCGGGGTCACCCTGGTGGGGGTGCAGCGCCCGGCGGAGATCGTGAACTACCGCTCCCTGGGAGCCACCCCGGCCTTCCTCGGGGTGGGGCTCGCCGTCGGAGCGGTCTGCGCCCTCGGTCTGACGCTCGTCGCCTCGGTGCGCCGGCGCCGGCGGGACCTGGCATTGCTCAAGACCCTCGGGTTCACCGGCGGGCAACTGGCCTCCGTCGTGGCGTGGCAGTCGACGGTGGCCGTGGCCATCGGGACCATCGTGGGGGTACCGCTCGGGATCATCGTGGGGCGCAGCTTGTGGGATCTGTTCGCCCACAACATCCATGCCGTCCCCGCCCCCGCCGTCCCGGGCCTGTCGCTCGTCCTGATCGTCGTCGCTGCGGTGGCCCTCGCCAATCTCGTCGCGGCGATCCCCGGGCGCATCGCGGCCCGCACGTCGACGGAGGCGCTCTTGCGGGCCGAGTGAATTCCCCAGCTGAACCCGCCGTCGGAGGGGGCCGGGCCCGGTCACCTCACCCGGTGAGTACCGAGCGCCACGGATCCAAATCGAGACGGGGGTAGAGACGCTGCGTGGCATCGAGGAGCGCTTGGCTCCAGACGGGGTGCCCGGGAGCCGGGAAACCGAACAGCGCCAACTCGCTGGGCGTCGAAGCTTCGACGAACGCCACCCAGTCGGGAGAAGTCGAGCGCGACTGCATGGTGTGGTAGCCGACCCAGTCCTGGCCCGCGACCTTGTAGCTGGCGTTCATGAGGAACCTGGCGCCGCCGGGCTCGATGAGGTCGACGGCGCGGTGGAACACATCGGGCCGATAGGCGAGATACGAGCCCCGCACACCGGTCGCGCCGTGCTCCGACGCGTAGAGCTCGGGGTCCCTGTCGGGCATGACCAGGGGCGTCGTCGTGCGCCGATGCGAGGAATCGCGCACCGAGACCAGGTGCGTGGGGGCGGTGGTGGGCCCGACGTCAGAGAGGTACAGGAACCCCTCGAGGTGCCACCACGGCGCTTCTCCCACCGCCGGTAGCCACGAGTGGTTCCGGTCGGTGTGCATGGGTTGCTCGTAATTGGTGATGCCCGTGTACTTGGCCGACACCTGCGCCTGGTACAGACGGAGGTCGGTGCTGCCGAGAGCTCGCCGGGCGAAGTCCACGATCGACTGATGCACCACCAGGCGGTTCAGGGCACCGGTTCCCGGGAACGGGAACGCCCCCATCCAGCGGTGCTGGTCGTGTCGGAAGCCCGGGCCCTCCGGCGGCCAGGGGAACTCGTCGACTGGGGCCGGACGTCCGAGTCGTCGCTCTGTCTCGCCTGCGGGGTCGGCGTGGTACTCCGCGGCGCGTGGGAACTGCAGGAAGAGGTCGTCCGCGGCGGCGTCGATCTCCTCGGCAGGGACGAGACCCTCGAGGAGGACCCACCCGTCCTCACGCCAGCGGGTCACTTCGTCGTCCCGTGCTCGGCGTGCCGGCATCGCTTTCTCCCTGTCGGCGAGGCGATCCGCATGCGCCGGGCCGGGTCAAGGATCGCTCGCCCCGGCGAGGTGCCGCAATGGCAACGCCCCGTCGTACCCGAGCGGGAGGATCGGGTCGTCTCCGTCGAGCCGTCCTCCTCCCCGGGGCCACCTCGGACGCGATGGCCTGTGGTCCCGCCGGGGAGGGGGGACGGGCGGCTGACTACTCGCGGAGTGGCCCGGTGACCGAAGATACCGGTCACGTTTCCCGACCGATCGGCGCATCGGGGCCCCGGGGCGACGATCTGGTCGAGAATGGGGCCCTCAGACGCCGAGAATGAGCCGATCACCAACATGACGAACCCCGAGACGGTCCAAGAGATGGTCCGGCGCCGGGTCCGGCGCCGGAAACTGTGGCGCCGGGCTCGTGTGGCGATCCTCGTCGCGTCCGTGACCGTCGCCGCGGGCGGAGCCGCCTTCGGGATCGACCGCATGGTGGTGGCGCTGCGCAAGTACTACGCGTCGCCGTCGCACACCACCAAGGGCAGCGACGCCTCCTCCTCGTCGACCATCCCGACGACCACGATTGCGTCCGGGCCGCCCCCGTGCGTGAGCGGCCAGCTGAGCGGGACCGTGTCCAACTGGAATGCCATCAACGGGACGATGTACGAGATGGTGTCGCTCACCAACATCTCGCTCTCGCCGTGCAGCTTGCTGGGATATCCGGGTCTGGCCGTGAACAGCGCCAACGGGACCGCCCTTCCGGCCGCCACCCAGGAAGTGGCCACGATGGGCGTCAGCACCGGTGCCGCGGCGGCCGGGCCGATGCGCGTCGTCGTGGCACCCGAAGCGCGGGCCTGGTTCGAGCTCTCCTACCCC
The DNA here is from genome assembly GCA_963739765.1 of uncultured Acidimicrobiales bacterium. Classification (GTDB taxonomy): domain Bacteria; phylum Actinomycetota; class Acidimicrobiia; order Acidimicrobiales; family UBA8190; genus Chersky-840. The sequence goes on from CAVUBP010000003.1 coordinate 102,314, forward strand.
GACGTCTGCGATCTCATCCTGACGCCGGGCTCCGGTCCGACCGCCGCCCCCAACGCGTGCTACGAGGGCAAGTGGCTCCAGATCACCCCGCCGAGGACGTCGAGCCCGCTCCTGGTCCCCGAGCCCCTGCGCTTCACCTACGGGATCGTCGGCTTCGACGTGGGCCCGTTCGGCACGGGCTCACCCCCCCCGTTGCCCAGAAGTTGACCATCGCTTGGAGACAGGTTGATCCCCGGGTCTGAGGATCAGCTCCAGGGGGGGGACTTGCGCCATGGCGACCAGTGACACCGCATCCAATGGGTACGAGCAGGCGACCCTGGCCGAGGATCTCGGCCAGGACGTGCTCGCACTGGCCGCCGTGGCGCAGTCCGATCGCCCGGCGTCGGTGCTCCGTCGGGTGAACGGCAGGCTGGTGCGCCTCATCGTCGAGGCGGCCTAGCCCTCAGGGCCCACTCAGCGCCGACTACCCTGGCGACGCGATGCGCCGCCCGGGGGGTGGCCGGCGTTGATGGGAGTGGTTCGTGCGGGGGATCCTGACAAGGCGGCTGGCGGCCGTCGTTCTCGCCGGTGTCACGACGGCCGGCGTGCTTCTCGCCACCGCCTCGACCCCGGCCTCGGCCTCGGCGCCGTTCCAGGGACACGGGTCGATCGGCCAGGCCTACGCCACCGGCGCCACGCCCGGCGAGCACCTCACGCTCCTCGACAGCTCGGGATCGAGCGTCGGCTCGGGCACCGTCGACACCCTGGGCGGCATCATCATCCGCAACATCGCCGCCGGTCGCGGCTACCAGTTCCAAGAGACCGGTGGCAAGCACCGCAAGACGGCGCGGTTCGCGGTGCTGTCGGCGAGCTCGACGCCATCGCCTTCGCTCTACTCGGCGCAGCACCTTCACGCCGGGCTGAATTACGTGCGGATGCGCGACGGGATCTCCATCGCCGCCACCGTGCGCCTCCCCCCGGGCAAGACCCTCGCCGACGGCCCGTTCCCCACGGTCATCGAGTACTCCGGCTACGCCGTCGCCGCCCCCCACAGCCTGCTCGACGCGCTCGAGGGCAAGGCGCCGTCGAGCGACGCTCTGCTCCCTGACAGCGCCACCATCGTGGGAGGCGTCATCGCCCCGCTTCTCGGCTTCGTCACCGTCAGCGTCCAGATGCGGGGCACGGGGTGCTCGGGGGGCGCATTCGACCTCTTCGGGTTGCCCTCGGACTACGACGGCTACGACATGATCCAAACGGTCGGGGCGCAGTCCTGGGCCCTGCATCACAAGGTGGGCATGGTCGGGATCTCGTACTCGGGCATCTCCCAGTTCGAGGTGGCGGGGACCGACCCACCCGACCTGGCCGCCATCGCCCCGCTCAGCTCCACCGACGACCTGTTCTCGACCGGCTATCCCGGCGGGATCTACAACGACGGGTTCGCGGGGAGCTGGATCGCCCAGCGCAAGGTCGACGCCGAAGCGGCACCGAAGGGCGGCCAGCCCTGGGCGACTGCGGAGATCGCCACCGGCGACACCGCCTGTCTCGCCAACCAGGTCCTGCATCCCGAGGCCCAGCAGCTCGAGTCGTTGGTGGGCCCCGGCCTGAGCCGTGTCCCCTCACTGTTCGATCAGCGCGCTCCCGCGGTGTGGGCCACCCATGTCAAGGTCCCCGTGTTCCTGGTGGGGGCCCTCGAGGACGAGCAGACCGGACCACAGTGGCCCGTGTTGATCTCGGCCCTGAGCCATGACAAGAACGTCTACGCCACCATGCTCAACGGCACCCACATCGACTCGCTCGGCCCCGACACGCTGTCGCGCTGGCTCGAGTTCCTCGACATCTACGTGGCCGGCCGGGTGCCGGCGCAGAACCCGTTCCTCACGTTGCTCGCGCCCGAGGTCTATGCCCAGGCCACGGGAGGGGCGAAGTCCCTGGCCCCTCCCCCGGTGCGTTTCACCACCGACACCTCGGTGACACAGGCCAAGTCCGACTTCGCGGCACACGACCCCCGGGTCAGGGTGCTCTTCGACAACGGCGGCGGCGATCTGGGGCCCGGTGCCCTGCAGCCCACCTTCGAGGCCGACTACGCCTCCTGGCCGCCACACGGAGCCGTGACCCGGTACTACCTGGGCTCGGGGGGGACCCTGGCCTCGGCCAAGGGATCGACGGCCCACGCCTCGTTCCGGCCCGACCCTTCGGTCCGCCCCGGCATCGACCTCCCGTCGGGCAACGCCTGGGCCGCACAACCTCCATACGACTGGACGGCGGTTCCCGCCGCCAACGGGCTCGCCTTTCAGACCCCGGCGTTCGCCTCTCCCACCACCGTCGTGGGCCCCGCCAGCCTGGACCTGTGGCTGCGCTCGTCGGCCCCGACCCCCGACCTGCAGGTGACGGTGACCGAGGTGCGCCCGGGCGACACCCAGGAGGAGTACGTCACCTCCGGGTTCCTGCGCAGCTCCAACCACACCTTGTCGGTCGCATCGACGGTCCTCGACCCCGTGCCCACCTACCGCAAGTCGGACCGGCACAACCTGACGGCGGGGAGCTACACCAAGGTCCGCGTCCCGATCGATCCCATCGCGCACGCCTTCCGGGCCGGAACCCGGCTGCGCATCGTGATCTCCGCCCCCGGAGGCGACCGTCCCTCATGGGCGTTCGCGACACCGGCCACGCACGGCTCGGTCACCGACACCCTGTCGCTCGGCGGCGCCATGCCCTCGTCGCTGGCACTCAATATCGAGCCCGGCGTGAGCCCCCCCGCGGCGATGCCCGCCTGCGGGGCGTTGCGAGGCGAGCCGTGCCGGCCGTACTCGAAGATGGGCAACCAGAGCTGAGCGGTTCGCCCTCAGACTTCGTCGATGGCGAACTCGGGGCAGTTGGCGATGGCCAGGCGCGCCTTGTCCTCGAGCTCGGGCGGCACCGAGCCGTCACCCACGACCGTCGACAGTCCGTAGTCGTCGACTTCGAAGAGCTCGGGCGCGAGCCCGTAACAGCGCGCGTGGCCCTGGCACTTGTCGGGGTCGACCCGGATCTTCACGCGAACACCACCGGGAGAAGTCGCGGCCCCCGGACCTGACCACCGGCCCAGGTGACGTCCTCGCCCTCGGCCAGGCCGAAGTCGGGGATCCGGCGCAGCCACTCCTCCAGGGCGACTCGCAACTCCATGCGGGCCAGGTTGGAGCCGGCACATCGGTGTATACCCGACCCGAACGCCACGTGGCGGTTGTGGGCCCGGTCGAGGATCACCTCGTCGGCGTGCTCGAACACCTCGGGGTCCCGGTTGGCGGCCGGGAAGTTCATGAGGACCTTGTCCCCCGCCTTCATGGGGCACCCGCTGTACTCCACGTCCTTCGTGACGATACGCGCCATGGTGACCGGTGAATAGGCACGCAACAGCTCTTCGACGGCGAGCGACATGACGTCGGGGTCCTCGGCCATCCGCTTGCGGTCGGCCGGATGGGTGGCCAGGTGCCAGAGTGAGGAGCCGATGGCGCTCCATGTCGTGTCGACGCCCGCGATGAGCACCAGGGCGGCGGCTCCCAGCACCAGACTGTCCTCGATCGGTGCACCGTCGACCTCGGTGTGCAACAGCTCGCTCAACAGGTCGTCACCGGGCTGAGCACGCCTCTTGGCCACCTCGTCGATGAAGTACTCCAGTAGGCCCTGGACGCCGTTCACGCGACGATCGTGGTCGTCGGCGAACTCCAGGACGTCGCGCACCCACCCCGTGAAGGTGTCGGAGAGGTCGGGGCTGACTCCCAGGATGTGGGCGATGACCCGGACCGGGATCTGCTGGGCGTAGTCCGAGGCGGCGTCGGCACGACCCTGCGCGATGAAGCCGTCGATGAGCCCCGAGCACAGCCCGCGGGTCATGGCCTCATATCCCGCCACGCGGTTGTGCGAGAACCACGGCAGCAGCAATCGGCGCGTCCAGGTGTGCAGCGGGGGGTCGGCCGAGATCGGCGGGAGCCCGTAGGGCAGGACGGGCTCCTCGGGCTCTTCGCCTTCGAAGGGGATGACCGCCACCTCGAGCGAGCTGAAGTGGTCGATGTCGTGCGCGATGGCGGTGACGTCGTCGTAGCGGGTGGGCAACCACGTGCTCCCCCGCCGGTTGCTGTGCGCGATCGGGCACGTGGTGCGGAGCTCGTCCCAGATCCCGAAGGGATCGGCCACGTACTGCTGGTCGAGCACGTCGAAGTCGCTGCCCCATTCTGTGACCGGCGCTGTCCTTCTCACGGGTCCCTCCCCCGGGTCGTCCCCGGGCATCGCCGCCTCACACCGGCGGCCCGACGTCCATCATGGCATCCGTACCACGCCGGGGGCTCCCGGCACGATTGCGGTTCGCCTATCTGGCCGCCTGCTTGGGAGGCACCACCCACAACGGTGGCTCTTGGGTGAGGTGGGTACGCAGGAAGATGTCGAGCTGGGTCGGCGACAGGGGGCGCCCGTAGAGGAACCCCTGACCGGTGTCGCATTGCTCGGCGAGGAGCGGGTCCATCTGGCCCTCCTCCTCGATCCCTTCGGCGATGGTCTCGAGTCCGAGGGTCTTGCCGAACTGGACGAGGGTGTGGATCAACATCGACGAGTCGCGCGTCGTGGCCAGGGAGCTGATGAACGAGCGATCGATCTTGAGGATGTCGACCGGGAACTGCCGCAGGTAGGCGAGCGACGAGTACCCGGTCCCGAAGTCGTCGATGGCGATCCGGACGCCGAGACCCTTCAGCGCGATGAGCCGGTCCACCATGAGGGTGGTGTCTCGCATGATCGTCGTCTCGGTGATCTCGAGGACCAGGGCGTTGGGCTCGAAGCCGGACTCACGAAGGGCGTCGGCGACGTCGTTCACCAGGCTCTCGGACTCGAGTTGGCGAGCCGACACGTTCACCGACATGCTGATCAGATAGCCGCTGTTGTGCAGGGCAGCTCCTTGTCGGCAGGCTTCCTGGATCACCCAGCGACCGAGCGGCACGATCAGGCCGCTCTCCTCGAGCAGGGGCAGGAAATGATCGGGCGGGATCACCCGGCGGGTGGGGTGCTGCCAGCGCAGCAGGGCCTCGACGCCGGTGGTGGTCCGGGTCTCGATGTCGAAGATGGGTTGGTAGCGCAGGAAGAACTGGTCCGTTGCCACCGCGCTGCGCAGCTCGTTCTCGAACGCCAGACGGCTCTCGATGGCCTGCGGCATGTCCTGTCCGAACAATGCGTAGCGACCCTTGCCCGTTTCCTTGGCCTGGGTCAGAGCGGTGTCGGCGTCGTGCAACAGCTGTTCGGCGTCGACGCGGGGCCCGAGCGCGACACCCACCGATGCCGACACGCTGTAGGGCTCGGGGTGGCTCTCGCCGAGGTAGAAGGGCTCGCGCAGGACGTCGAGGATCCGTTCGGCGACAAGCTCGGGTCCGGCCGCGAGCGAGGCGCCGTCGGTCAACACGATGAATTCGTCACCGCGCACCCGCCCGATGGTGTCGGCCTCGCGCAGGACCGTACGCAGGCGGTCGGCGACCGCCTTCAGCAACTCGTCCCCCGTCTGGAACCCGTGGGTGTCGTTGAACTCCTTGAACTGGTCGATGCCGAGGGTCAGCGCCGCGGTGGGCATCTGGCTCCGGCGGCTCCGGATCAACATCTGCTCGGCACGGTCCAGGACGAGCGTTCGGTTGGGCAGGCCCGTGAGCGCGTCGTGGAGCGCCATGTGCTGCAGCTCGCCGGTCTGCTCGAGGGCCTCGTCGAGGGCGCGGCGGCGTGTGACCACCAGCTGGCGCAGCACGAAGAAGATGACCAGGGTGGCGAGGGCGATGGCGCCTCCGATGGCGAGCCCCTTGGTTCCCCCGGTCGCCGATCCGGCCACGAGCGGTTGACGGACGGTGACGGTCCAGATCCCGTTGCCGCCGGTGTGGATGGTGTCGACGAGTCCCCCGGCGCTGGTGGCGCTGTCGTTGGTGGCGATGACCTGAGGTTCGGATCCGACGTTCTGACCGGTGAGCGTCACTTGGAGATTGCTGTGCGTGCCCACAGCGCCGGCCAGGATCTTGCCGGTGTCGAAGATGCCTCCGACCCATCCCTCGAGCGCGCCGGTCCGTCCCGACACGGTGGAGGGGGTGGGCCCTTCGTAGACCGGTGCCACGACGACGATGGTGGAGCTGAACGCCTGGTCGAGGGACTTGAGGATCTCGATGTCGGAGTTCCCCGGTGCGGTGGTGGCCTGGGTCCGGAAACCGAGGACCCGGCCCTCGTCGGCCCCGAGCAGCTTGGTGACCTCCACCTGGCCGGTGTCACGCGACGAGGCGAGGGCGGTGCCCACCGAGGTGGAGCACCAGTCGAGCCCGGGCGGGAGCGCGGTGTCGCCCGTGGCCTTGAGTGCGCTGCGAAGGGCCAGGAGACGCGTCAGGCAATACGGAGGTTGCGCCGTGCTCGGTGTGATCGCGAACGGCTCGCCCGCGGCCAGCGCGCTCGTGGGGTCGGCGCCGATCGCCACCCGGAAGTAGTACAGCTGGGCCGCTGACACCTTCTCGATATACGTGAGCCCCGAGGCGTCGCCCGGAGCCGTGGGCAGCAGAGCCGAGAACCACGAGCCGAGCTGGACGTTGGTCAGGTCGGGGTTCTGCTCGACGAGCACCCGGCCGGTGGTCGTGAGGTCGGTGTCACGCTGCAGCGCCGTTGTGACCTTGGCGGCCACACTCGATGCCTTCTGGTCGAAGGCCTGGCGGTTCTGGCGCGCCTGGACGGTCTTCCACTGCCAGCTCGCCCCGGCCGCAGCGGCCAGCCCGGCCACCAGGAACAGCGCGAGCAGTACCCGGGCGACCCCACGGTGAGGTCGCGGCCTCGACACCGACCGCTCGTCGGGTTCGGACGCTTCGGACTCCGGGGCGCTGATGGCGCGACGTCTCCCCATGCTCAACACCATCGGCACGGGTCGTTGCCCTCATTAGCCCCAGAGGCCAGGTCACACCGGCGTCAGCAGATGCCGGGCGCCCGGCGCCGGGAGCCCGCACCAGTCCCCCATCTCCCCCTGTTGCCATCGGCAGGTCCGACACCCGACTTGAGCGCGAATTCCCTCCAGGCACGGATCTGTCTCCCGGGTGCCGGTTTTGGCCCCGGGGGCCGTGGCCCGGGGCGGCAGGAGAGGCGCGTCCGACGCGCCGTAGACTCCGCGCCATGGACGACCGAGAGCTCGCCAAGCGCCTCGCCGCTCTGGAACTGGCCGTGGCGCACCTCACCGAAGCAGTCGACGAGCTGGCCAACGCCCTCGACGGCGACGCGGCTCCTTCGGTCACTCGCATCCGGTCGCACCTGCGCGACGTCCGCGAGAATTTCAATCAGGTCGCCCCTCGCCCCGCAGGGGGCTGAGCCGGCACCACGCCGGACGGCGCCATGGGATGTCTCGTCGCCATCTTCTTACTGCTGGCTGTGGTCTTCTTGGGCGTCGGGTTCGCGGTGCATCTGCTGTGGATCCTGGCCGTCGTCTTCTTCGCCTTCTGGTTGGCGGGGTTCGCGTTTGCCAGAGGACAACACCGGGGGAGACGGCGCTGACCGACGCCGGGCCGTCGATGAGCGACGCGTCGGACCTACGTCGGCGCTACGCGTAGATGTCGACGGGGCCCGCAGCCCCGAGCGCCGACGGGTCGGCGCGTCCCGTGGCGACCAGGACGAACTCGAGCGCGTCGCCGGTGTGCCTCGGGCCACCGGTGCCCACGGCGACCTCCTCGATCCCGTCGAACGCAAGCGTGGCGGGGCCCCAGCCCCGCTTCCCGAGCTCATGGGCCACGTGGTGGACACTGGCGCGCAGACCCGCTCCCCGCGACGACGGCCGGCCGAGTGCGGCGCGGACGTCGTCGGCATGAAGGTAGGTGTCGTACCACAGCGCCTCGACTCCCTGGCCCAGGGTGCCGTCATAGCTGCCCGGCCCGGGCGACTCCCACGCGGCGTCGTCGAACACCGCGGCGAGGTCGGCGGCGAGCTTGGTCACCGCCACCAGCTCCTGGGCCAGCTCCGCAGGGCTCCGGCCCTTGCGCTCGGCCACTTCTCGAGCCGTCACCTCGGCGGAGCCGAGCCCCTCGAGCCGACCCGAGACGACATCGGCGATGGAGCCGACCACATGTGCCGCCACGTCACCGACCGCCCACCCCTCACAGCGCGTCGAGGTCTGCCACGCTGCCGCGTCCAGGGGACCGATCAGCTCCCCGAAGGCGTCGAGCTCGGCCAGCAGGCCGGGGACCACGTCGGTGCGGGACAGCGTCATCACGGTCCTCCTCGGAAGACACTTACATGCGGGTTACACGCCTTTATAGTTGGAGGCCCCATGGGTGTCAACGAAGATTCCCCGCCACAGACGGGCCGACGCACCCAGGCCGAACGGCGATCGGCGACGCGCCGCGCCTTGCTCGATGCCGGCCGCGAGCTCTTCGCCGAGCGCGGATTCTCGGGCGCGGGGCAGGAGGACATCGTCGAGCGAGCCGGGGTGACCCGGGGCGCGCTGGCGCACCATTTCGGGACGAAATCACGGCTCTTCCGTGCCGTGGTGGAGTCGATCGAGATCGAGCTCGCCGAGCACATCGCCACCGCCGCCATGCTCGGCGACGACCCCATGGCACAGCTCCGGCTGGGATGCCTGGCGTTCCTCGACTCCGCGTTGGACCCGGCCGTGCGACGCATCGTGTTGCTCGACGCACCGGCTGTCCTCGGTTGGCAGGCATGGCGGGAGATCGACACCACCTATGGGCTGGGCCTCGTGTCCGAAGCCCTCGAGCACTGCATGGACGACGGGCTCGTCCCCCGTCGTCCGGTGCAACCGCTCGCGCACATCCTGCTCGCGGCGCTGAACGAGGCGGCGATGCTCGTCGCCAATGCCGACGACCCGGTCGCCACCCGGGTGGTCGTCGGACAAGAAGTCGAACACTTTCTGTCGCGCCTCTGATCCCCGCGGCGCGCGCCTCACGGCCCTCCGGGACCGTCCGAAACTCAAGCATCACACCAACCACACTGAGCGCTGACTCGCCACTACACGTGAGAGGGCGAACGCCTCTTGTCCCCTTACCGTTCGGGTTCGTACGCTCTGTCGTGTGGGGATCCCGGCTTTGGTGTTCGCAGATGCAATGCCCGACCTGGCGCCCACGATCTGCCGGCAGCGCTTGGTGATCGAGGGGACCTGCGACACGCCGATCACCGACACCGCCATCGCCGAGTACCTCGTCGGTCTCTCCGAGGTCTGCGCCATGAGGATCCTGCTCGACCCGGTGACCCACAGGTCCGATCGTTTCGGGTGGGCCGGCTGGGTGCACTGGGAGGGGTCCGGTGCGCACCTGTACGCGTGGGACACGCCGGTGCTGTTCTTCAGCGTCGACGTCTACACCTGCAAGCTCTTCGACATGGAGGAGGCCGTCGAGTACACACGGCGGTTCTTCGACGCCCGCCGGATCGTGGCCAAGGCGTTCTGATGATGCGCAGCGCGACGGTCATGGACGACACCGGCCTGCGTCACCTGGCGCGCCAGGCGATCGCGCCGGGCACCACCGCACCTTTGGGCGTCTACGTCTTCGGCGCCGACGACCCCGCGTCCGAGCTCGCCCGCCACGTCGAGCGGGTCGTGTTCATGGAGACCTTCGGCAACACAGCCGAGCTTCTGGCCAAGGAGTACGCGCCGTACGACCAGGCGAGCATCTTCGTCTGTGTCATCGACCACCTTCGCTGCGTGCCTGCGGGCACCATGCGGATACTGCTTCCTTCCGAAGCCGGCTTCAAGACCCTCGACGACGCCGCTCCGGTGTGGGGCGAGCCCGTCACGGCCATGGCGGCACGCACCGGGATCGAGCTCGACCTCGCCCGGACCTGGGACATCGCCACCCTGGCCGTCGCCCCCGAGTACCGGGGCAAGGCCACCATGGGACTGGTCAGCATGGGCCTGTACCAGGCGCTCGCCTTGGCCACGCCGCCGTGCGGGATCGACTGGCTCCTCGCCATCCTCGACGTCCCGGTGTTCAGGATGATCCGGTGGAAGCTGCGCATGCCGATGGCGGGCTTCACCGGAGTGGCCGCCCGGCCCTACCTGGGCTCGGCGGCGAGCATGCCGGTGTGGTGCAACGTGGGTGACACCGAGCGCCGCCTGGCGGTCTCGGACCCCGATCTCCACGCGCTGTACTTCAAAGGCGTCGGCATGGAACCGGCTCTACGACCCCTCGATGTCGTCCGTGCCATCGACCTCGTGGCGCCGGCACCGCTGCCTACGATGCCGAGCCCTGCAGCACGTTCTCGCTCTGCTTCCAAAGCGAGTTGACGACGTACGGGAGCCCTTCGGCTCGGACGGGCCGGGAGTAGAGGTACCCCTGAAGGGCGTCACAACCAAGCTCCACCAGCCGGTTGGCCTGGCTGGTGGTCTCCACGCCTTCGGCGATGGTCGTGATCCCCAGTGCGTGGGCCATGGCGACGACCGCGGCGATGAGCGTGGCGTCGGAGCTGTCTTCGTCCTCGAGCGTGTCCACGAACGACTTGTCGATCTTGAGGCTCGTGACCGGGAAGCGCTTCAGATAGGCGAGGGAGGAGTACTCGGTCCCGAAGTCGTCGATGGCCAGTCGCACGTCGAGGCCCCGAAGGGCGCTGAGCACGGCGGCCGCCGCCAGCGGCTTGTCCATGACGACGGACTCGGTGAGCTCCAGGCACAGGGCGGCCCCCTCGATCCCGTGGTGGGACAACGCCTCGCGCACCCGCTCGACCAGCCCGTTGTCATGGAGCTGGGCTGCCGACAGGTTGACGGCGACGTAGAGGTCCTCGAAGCCCGTGGTCTGGTGGCGCCATGCGGCCAGCTGGCGCAGTGCCTCCTCGAGCACCCACTCCCCGATCCCCATGATCAATCCGCTCTCCTCGGCCAAGGGGATGAACTTGACCGGGGGGATGACACCGAGGGTGGGGTGCGCCCACCGGACGAGCGCCTCGACCCCTTCGATGGGCCCGTGGGGAATGCGGACGATCGGCTGGTACACGAGATGGAGCTGGCGGAGCTCGACCGCCCGCCGCAGGTCGTGCTCGAGCTCGACTCGCTCCGACACCTTGGTCCGCATGGACTCGTCGAAGACCGCCACCGCATCGCGGCCTGCGTCCTTGGCCTGGTACATCGCCGTGTCGGCGTCGCGCACCAGCACCTCCGCACTGGCGTTGGGATCGTCTCCCGACGCGAAGGCCAGGCCGATACTGGCCGACACGTAGAACTCCATGTCGTTGACGACGAACGGCGTCCGCAGGCTGGCGCGCAGCCGGTTGGCCAGGTCGAGCGCCTGCGAGACGCTCACCACCTGGCCGAGGACGATCATGAACTCGTCCCCCCCGATCCGGGTCACGAGATCCGACGGTCGCACATGCGCGTTCAACCGCCTGGCCACGGCGATGAGCAGCTCGTCTCCGTGGGTGTGCCCGAGCGTGTCGTTCACGAGCTTGAAGCGATCGAGGTCGAGGAACAGCAGCGCCACGTGGGTGTCGTCCACCGATGCCTTTTCGAGCACGCTCGTCAGGTGCTGGTGCATCATCCGGCGATTGGGAAGCCCGGTCAGGCTGTCGTGCATGGCCTGGTACGCCAGGTTGGCCTCGGATCGCTCGGCGATGTGGAGGGCCTGGATGATCCGCAGGACCGCGGCCACGGTCAACAGGATGATGATCATGAACAGGGCGATCCGGTCCTGCAGCGAGCTCGAAGGGTGCTGCAGGGTGATGACGGCGGGAACGAGCAGCGCGACGGCCACGAGCACGATGCGTCCCGGAGACGACGCCTGTGGGCGGTTGCCCGCCGGCTCGGTGAGGGCCCGCATCGACGGGTGCAGCGCCATCGTGCCCGTCGCCACGAATGCGAGCGCGTACGGGAGGTCGAGGAGCCGTCCCGCCACGCTGATCAAGTCGATGTCGGCGAACATGTACAAGCTGTCCCCGACGAACATGCACGTCATGGCGGCGAGCAAGAACCAGTACGACGGGACGCGATTCTGTTCGGAGCTGAATGCGATCCGCACGGTCACCACGACGAGGAAGATCGACATCGCCGGGTAGCAGGTCAGCACCAGCCGGATCGCCAGCGGTGTGTGGTATTGGAACAGCACCGGGTCGATGGCATAGACCCAGGCCACCGCGAGGATGGCCAACGCGGCGATGACCGCATCGAGGATCACCCCGAAATGGCGTTGGCGACCCCGGTCGCGCGGCACGCGAGAACCCGAGAAGTCCTGCCGCGCCGAGGCCGTACCCGGGGAGCGACAACAGGTCGGGGACGAGGGACCGGCTGGCGGTGATGTTGCCCAGCGTGTGGAAGTCGAACCGCAGCGCCCCGCCCACGAGGAACAGGGCCATCGACGCCGAGATGGCCCACCAAGGCCAGGTGAGCGCCGGTCGGTGGCGGCGCACCGCCAGCACCAGCGCCACCAGGGTGGTGATGCCGATGACGAAGACCGCGGTCGGCTCGAGCGCCCCCAGGAGCCCCGAGACGGCCAGGGTGACGAGGACGAGCTCGCCGCCGAGGAACCACATCCAGGACGGCACTCGACGGGAGCCGGCCGCTCCAAACCCCTTGTTCACTCCCATATCTGGAGAGACCGTCTCGGCAGAAATCACTCTCAGTGCCCGCGTATGTGGCATCAGTGAGAATATTGGCCACATCGGGACAACAATACAAGAGTCAAGAGGACTTTCACCGCTTGTAGCGAGCTAATAAACGTGCAGCGTGGTTTTTTGGAACCGGGACTGCTCGCGCGAAGCCGTCTTGGCCCCCGACCACCGCACCCTGGCGCGCCACGTCACCGAAGAAGGCCCTGGTGAAAGGCATCCGGCCCCGGCGGCCCCGGCGGACCCGGTGGACCGCCGGACTGGCGCGGCCCGGCCCGAGCTCATCGCCACAGCCGGTCCGCAGCCGCACGGGCGCGTCCGGCGAGGCCGATGCTCGGCCTTCGCATCAGGACGTAGAGGGCCGGGAAGACCCGGGGTGGTCGAGGTAGGCGCCGGTAGTTCGCCGCCAGCCAGCCGTCGAGTCTGCGGCCGAGCTCGATGTCGGCCCGGTCGGGACGAAGGCCGAGACGGTCCACGAGGCGAGGGTCGAGAGTGGCGAGGGCGAGGACTCTCTCCACCCGCACCAGTGGGGACGGGACGATCCGGTGCTCGAACCACAGGACCTGACGCGCCAGTGACCGGCTGGCGTCGCTCGTGCCGAGCTGCTCGTCGCCGAGCACGTCCTCCACGTAGCGGGCGAACGCCTCCCGGTCGGCGGGGAGCAGGTTGTCGGGGATGCCGAGAAAGCGGGCGAAGGACCGCATCTCGCCGTAGAAGGCTCGGGCCTCGACCGCGTCGAAAGGGCGCACCCAGCGCGTATAGGCCGTCTCGGTGGTGTCCACCAGGGTGGCCCACACCCAGGCCAACAGGGAGGCGTCGTGCGCGGTGTAGTCACCGTCCCGGTGATCCTCGTCGACGGAGCGGTGTTGCCCGGACGGGGCATCGATCCGCCCGTGGATGTGGTCGTGGACGCCGTAGATCTGCCGGGCCGCACCCCGGGCGATGTGTTCGTCGCCGAAGACGAGCCGAAGGGCGGCGTCGACGGTGACCCAGGCCCGGCTCCACGGGCGCCGTTGGAAGTGGCTGTGGTGGGCCACCGCGGCGGCGACCTTCGGATGGGCCACCTCCAACACGAGCGCCCGCTGGACGAGCAGGGCGGTGACGGGCTCGGCCACCATCGACCGGACCACGCTGTCGCGCCCGAACGGAAGCGGTGCGTCGGGGTCGAGCGCACCCAGCACCGGGGGCGCAGGGGTCATCGTTCGATGGTACGCGTCAGGCCCGGGGGCCGACCGGCGAGAGTCGGTGCCCGTCACGAGGCTCCCCGGACGCGAGAACCCCCACCGGGGTTGGTGGGGGTTCTCGACATTGGGGATGCTGGAGTGTGGGGTTGGAACTGAAGGTGTCCGTGGAGAATGATCGGCGCCGCAGGGCAGAACTTGAGGGCTTTGCCGGCCAACAGCCGAACAACACCGTGCGGCAGAGCGGCCACCGTGACCGACCCGCAACGGACAGGAGAAGCCCGTGGATCTCGGCGAGTTGAAGGTGACGCGGTACGCGGTCGCGGACGCGGTCGCCACCATCACCCTCGACCGTCCGGAGCGGCTCAACGCCTGGACGGGACGCATGAACACCGAATACCGGTCCCTGCTGGCCCGGGCGACCGACGACCGCGCCGTCCGGGTCATCGTCGTGACCGGCGCGGGGCGGGGCTTCTGCGCCGGTGCCGACACCCGGGCGCTCGAGGGACACGTCGAACGCGGCGGGTACGACCCCGGGACCGGGCCCGACCTCGAGAGCCCCGGCTTCGGCGTGCGCCCGGAATTCGACGTCGAGTTCGCCTACCACTTCGGCATCCCCAAGCCCGTCATCGCGGCGGTGAACGGGCCCGCCGCCGGCGTGGGGTTCGCGTTGGCGTGCTACTGCGACCTTCGCTTCGCCGCCGCGGGCGCCAAGCTGACAACGGCGCACGGCCGGCTGGGCCTGCCCGCCGAGTTCGGACTGTCGTGGTTGCTCCCACGGCTGGTGGGCCTCACCCGCGCCGCCGACGTGCTGCTCTCGAGCCGGGTGGTGCTGGCCGAAGAAGCGGCCGAGATCGGGCTCGTCAACAAGGTGACACCCCCCGACGAGCTGTTGCGCACCGTGGGCGAGTTCGCCCGCGTGTTGGCGTCGGAGGTGTCTCCCGCCTCGCTCGCCGCCACGAAGCTCCAGCTCTACAGCGACCTCCACCGCGATGTGGCCTCTTCGGCACGCGATGCCGACGAGCGACTTCGGGTCATGATGACCGGCCCCGACTTCGCCGAGGGCGTGGCCGCGCTCAGCGCGCGCCGGCCCCCGCGCTTCGCCGATCCGGCCGGCCGCTCCGGAGATGTCGACGAGGATCGGTAGGGTACCGAACGTGTCGGGTGAGGCGCGACCGGGAGTGGCTCTGGCGGCGCGACTCACAGACCCCGAGCTCTACCGCACCGACCCGCACCCGCTCTACGCGCGAATTGCGCGCCCGGGCGCCGGTGGCCTGGAACGAAGAGCGGGGATTCTGGGCCATCGCCAAGCACGCGGAGGTGTCGTCGATCGAGTCCGACCACGCCACGTTCTGCGCCGGCCGCGGCATCCTCGTCGAGGAGATCGGGACGACGTACGCCTCCCCACCGACCATGATGCACGCCGATCCACCGGTGCACACCCGCTACCGGCGACTGGTGCAGCCCGCCTTCAAACCCTCGGTCGTGCGCGCCCTCGAGCCGTTGGTCCGGGCCCGCACCGCCGCCCTCGTGGAGCGCATCGAGGCCGGGACGGCCACCGACGTGGTCTCTGTGCTCAGCGTGCCGCTGCCACTGCAGGTCATCAGTGTGATCCTGGGCGTGCCCGACGACGAGTGGGAGCGGTGCTACGAGTGGTCCGAAGCCGTCATTCCCGGCGCCACCGACTGGCCCGAGGAACGGCGGACGCGGCTGATGACCGAGATGATCGACTACCTGGTCGGCGCGGCCAGAGAGCGCCGGGCCCGTCCCCGCGACGACGTGCTGACCCAGCTGGCCCAGGTCGACCTGGACGGCGAACGCCTGAGCGACGACGAGCTCGCCATGTTCTTGGTCCAGCTCCTCGTGGCGGGCAACGAGACCACGCGCGACCTCATCAGCTCCGGGCTTCTCGCCTTCGCCGACCACCCGGGGCAGTGGAGCCGGCTCCGGGCCGACCCCACCCTCGTCCCCAGCGCGGTGGAAGAGATGCTCCGATGGTCCTCACCGGTGGTGTCGTTCATGCGGACCGCCACCTGTGACACCCGGGTCGGCGGTGTGCCCATCGCCGCCGGCGAGCCCCTGCTCATGCTCTTCGCCTCGGCCAACCGCGACGAGGACGTCTTCGGGCCGAGCGCCTCGGTGTTCGACGTCGGCCGCGACCCCAATCCCCACCTGGCCTTCGGGCAGGGGAACCACTTCTGCCTGGGTGCCGCCCTGGCGCGCCTCGAGGGCAGGGTGGTGCTCGACGAGCTGCTCGATCGCTTCGCCGATGTCACCCGTGCCGGCGAGGTGCAACGCAGCCCTTCGTCGGTGATCACCGGCGTCCGGCGAGCCGATCTGCGCTTCGTGTCGGCCTGACCCCGCCGTCCGAGCTTGGGGCCCGAGCCCGCACGCCGGTCGCACCTTCGGGCCGGCCCGGGAGAGCCCCCGGGGGATGCCACCCCCACCCCGTGACACCAGCTTTCACCCTTGGGCCCCGGCGCCGCACTCGGTACGGTTCGAACAACGAGTCGAAACGGGGAGGCGCCATGCGCATCGAGTCCGCAGTCACGTCCATCTCCTGGATTCCCTCCGAAGCAATCGGCGGGATGACCAAGATGCCCTTCGAGACAGGCGTCGCCCACTACGACCAACCACCGCCCGACGTGATCGAGGACATCGACGCGCTCCAGCGCGACGGCCGCTTCCGGTTCGCCAACCGGCTCACGGCCTGGATCGACGTCGAGGGTGGCCGCATCGTCGGTCACGGCCAGGGCGGAGGAGGACTGCTGTGCTCGACGCTGTTGCAGCTGGGCAAGAAGCAGGTGGCCTTCGAAGCCATCGCCCTTCCCGACCTCCAACCCGATCCCGAGGTGGGGCCCACCGAGGTGACCTTCTTCCAGACCGCGGGCGGGCGGACCGGTGTGCCCGCCCCCCGCCGGGTGCGACGGGCGCCCTACGTGCAATTCTCGGCCCCGCTCGCCTGGACCACCCTGGCGCTCACGTTGCGCGCCGACGGGTCGTCGTCGTTCGCCATGACCGGCGGCAGCAGTTTCCCGCGGCACTGGGTCTACGGCGGCGACAACAAGCTGGCGCTCAAGTCGGGGATGATCGACTTCTCAAACTGGTACCGCCGTGCTTTCGGCAAGCACAGTCCCTGGGGCGACCAGGACTCCCAGGCGCTCACCACCGAGGTGGAGTCCGCTCTCGAGCGCCAGCTGTCGCTCACGCTGATGCAGGGCGGCGCCAAGCCCAAGATCAAGACGGTCAAGCCCGGCACCGTCATCACCGAGCAGGGGGCGGCGGAAGACGACATCTTCCTCGTCCTCGACGGCGTGGTGCGCATCGAGGTCGACGGCGAGCGCCTGGCCGAGTACGGGCCGGGGTCGATGCACGGAGAGCGGGCCGTGCTCGAGGGCGGCCGTCGCACCTCGACGATCCGAGCCGTCACGGCGTGCAAGCTCGCCGT
Source organism: uncultured Acidimicrobiales bacterium (assembly GCA_963739765.1). Taxonomy (GTDB): domain Bacteria; phylum Actinomycetota; class Acidimicrobiia; order Acidimicrobiales; family UBA8190; genus Chersky-840. The sequence continues at coordinate 119,483 of CAVUBP010000003.1, forward strand.
CGCCGCGGCGCAGAACATCGACCGCGAGGCCCTGGCCGAGCTGAGCAGCGGCCACCGGCGCGAAGAGCACCGCTGATCGTGGAGTTGCCGTCGCCCCGCCGGCGCGCCTAGGCAGGCCTGCGGTGGACGACGTCGATGCCGTGGTGATCGGGTCGGGGCCCAACGGCCTCGTGGCGGCGGCGTTGCTGGCCCGCGCCGGCTGGCGGGTGACGGTTCTCGAGCGATCGCCCGTCGCCGGCGGGGCGGTGCAGAGCGCCGAGCTCACGGTGCCCGGCTACGTCCACGACACCTACTCCGCGTTCTACGGCCTGCTGCACTGCTCACCGGTCCTGGCCGAGCTCGGGCTCGACACCGCGGTGCAGTGGGCGCACTTCCCGGCACCCGTCGCCGCCGCGGTGTCCCCCGAGGACGCCGCGGTGTGCCACCGCGATCCCGAGCGCACCGCCGCCGAGCTGGCACGGCGCGCCGCCGACGACGGCCCGGCGTGGCTCGAGCTGTACCGGTGGTGGCGCGAGGTCGGCACGTCCTTCCTGCGCCAGATGCTCGGGCCCGTGGGCGCCCCGGGGCCGGGGCTCGGTTTCGCCCGCCGGGCCCGCCGCGACGGGCTGCTCGCCACCACCCAGCTGCTCCTGGGCCCGCTGGAGGAGCTGTGTGTCGAGCGCTTCGCGGACCCCGTCGCCCGGGCCTTGCTGGCGGCGGGGGCGTCCCATGCCGATGTGCCCGTGGACCATCCCGGCAGCGCGCCCGCCGCGATCATCCTGGCTCTGGCCGCCCAGCAGCTCGGGATGCCGGTGCCGGTGGGCGGAGCGGGGCGCCTGGCCGCGGCCCTGGTCCGGGCCGTCACCGACGCGGGCGGCGTGGTCCGGACCTCGGCCGAGGTCACGCGGGTGGTGGTGGAGCGCAACCGGGCCACCGGCGTCGAGACCGCCGACGGGCAGGGCCTGCGGGCCCGACGGGCCGTCCTGGCCGACACCGGGCCGCGGGCGCTGTTCCACGGCCTCGTGGGCGGCGACCTCCTGCCTCCCCGCTACCTGGCCGGGCTGCGACGGTTCCGCTACGGAACGGGCGTGTTCAAGGTGGACCTGGCCCTCGACGGGCCCGCCCCCTGGGCGGCGCCGGGGCTGGCCGACACCGGCGTCGTGCACCTCACCGGCGACCTCGACTCCATGGCCACTGCCGCCCACGAGGCCCGGCGGGGCCTCGTCCCGGCCAAGCCCATGCTCATCGTGGGCCAGCAGACCGTGGCCGACCCCGGCCGCGCCCCCGCCGGGGGCCACACCCTGTGGATCGAGACCCACGTCCCCCCCGTGCCCCGCCACAGCGGGTCGTGGGCGTTGTCGCGCGACCCCTTCTTCGAGGTCGTCATGCAACGGCTGGAGGACCACGCCCCGGGGCTGCACTCCAGGGTGGTGGGCAGCGCGGTGCGGACCCCCGCCGACCTCGAGCACGAGAACCCCAACCTCGTCGGTGGCGATCTGGGGGCGGGGTCGTCGTCGCTCGACCAGCAGCTCGTGTTCCGGCCCGTGCCGGGGTGGTTCTCCTACCGCACCCCGGTGAAGGGGCTCTACCTCTGCTCGGCCTCGACGCACCCGGGGGGAGGCGTCCACGGCATGGCCGGGCACAACTGCGGCCGGCGCGTGCTGTCGGACCGGCGCCGGCACCGGATCTGAGGGCGCGACACACCGGCTGGCACCCCCCCGTGGCCGGGGGCGCGCACCCTTGACCCGTGCCCTCCGACAAGGCCAAATAGGGGCATGCCCGGGGGCACCATCAGTGTGTTTCTCGCCGACGACAACCTCATCGTGCGAGAAGGGGTGCGGGCCTTGCTGGCGCTCGAGCCCGACGTGGAGATCGTAGGCACCGCCGCGGACTACGACGAGCTCGTCACCGGGGCCGGGAAGCTCGCCCCCCAGGTGGTCGTGACCGACATCCGCATGCCCCCGAGCTTCCAGAACGAGGGCATCGAGGCCGCACACGAGATCCGCAAGCGCCATCCCGGCACCGGCATCGTGATCCTGTCGCAGTTCGACGACCCCGAGTACGCCATCTCGTTGCTCGACGAAGGGGCCGCCGGGTGCGCGTACCTCCTGAAGGACCACATCGCCGAGGGCGACCAGCTGGCCCGGGCCGTCCGGGCCGTCGCCACGGGGGGGTCGGTGCTCGACCCCACCATCGTGGAGTCGATGGTGCACCCCGTGACCGACGCCGGCGACCTGAGCGCGGCCGAGGAGGAGCTGCTGCACCTGGTGGCCGAGGGCCGGCCCATCAAGGCCATCGCCGTCGCCCAGGGCACCACCGCGGCGGCGGCCGGCGACGCCGTCGAGAAGCTCTTTCTCCGCATCGCCCAGCAGGCCAGTGCCGGGGGCCAGAACTCGCTGCGGCGCCTTCGCATGCTGCACGAGGCGATCGTCAACCGCGAAGAGCAGGGCGAGACCTTGAGCCGGCTCCTCCCCGGCGGCGTCGCCGATCTGCTCGTGCGCCAGGGACGGGGCCTGGGTGAGACCGAGGCCGTGGTGGTGAGCGTGCTCATGTCCGACATCCGCGGCTACTCGAGCATCGCCGAGCGGGCCGACCCCAGTGCGCTGGCGGGACAGTTGAACGTGCACCGCGCCGAGATGAACAGGGCCATCATCGACGCCAACGGCACCGTCATGCAGTTCGTGGGTGACGCCGTCATGGCGGTGTTCGGCGCGCCGGTGCCGGTCCCCGACCACGCCGGGCGCGCCGTGGAGGCCGCCCTGGAGATGCACGCCGCGCAGGCCCGGGTCAACGAGCGCTGGGTAGAGACCGGCCTCGCCCCCTTCGAGCTCGGCATCGGGGTCACCACCGGCCCTGCCGCCGCCGCGCTGCTCGGCTCCGAAGAGCGCCTGGAGTACACGTTGGTGGGCGACACCGTCAACCTCTCCCAGCGCCTCCAGCAATGGGCCGAGCCCGGCGAGACCGTCCTCAGCGAGGCCACCTATCTGGCATTGTCGAACCCCCCGCCCGCGACGGCCATCCCCCCGGCACTGGTCAAGGGCAGAGAGGCGCCGGTCTCGGCCTGGAAGGTGGCGGCGGGGACCACAGCGAGCCGGTCCGGCACCGAGGACCAAACCGGCACCCACGACCAAGACCGCAACCACCAAGACAGCCACAACCAAGACAGGGAGTAAGCCATGCACGTCATGGAGGCACGAGGCGTACGCAAGACCTACGAGGCCGACGGTGCGCCCGTCCGCGCCCTCCGGGGCATCGACGTCACCATGGACGACACCGAATTCGTGGCGGTCATGGGCCCGTCGGGATGCGGGAAGTCCACGCTGCTCAACCTCGTGGCCGGTCTCGACACCCCCACCGAGGGCGAGATCATCGTGGCCGGCGAGTCGCTCGCCGACAAGGACGAGAACGCGCTGGCCCGCATGCGCCGGGCCCACATCGGCATCGTCTTCCAATTCTTCAACCTGCTCGAGGGCATGAGCGTGCTCGAGAACGTGACGCTGCCGGCGGTGATCGCCGGGGCGCGGCGACGCCAGGCCGAGAGTCGCGCCCGCGACCTCCTCGACATGCTCGGGCTCGCCGACAAGCAGGCCGCGGCGCCCGGGGTGTTGTCGGGTGGGCAGCGCCAGCGCCTGGCCATCGCCCGCGCCCTGGCCAACAAGCCGACGCTGCTGCTCGCGGACGAGCCCACCGGCGCGCTCGACTCCGACGGGGGCCTCGAGGTGCTCGAGTTGTTCCGCCGCCTCCACACCGGCGGCCAGGCCATCCTCCTCGTCACCCACGACGACGACGTCGCCGCCGCGGCCACCCGCATCGTGCGTATGCGCGACGGCCGCATCGAGGACGACGGGACGGGTGGGCGCAGCACCGCGGCCGCCGGCGCGAGCACGCCGACGACCACGGGATGAGCGTTCAGGTCGCCCCGGAGACGGGCACCGCGGCAACCACCGGCACGGGCCGCGTCGCGCCCGAGCCCGTCGTCGCGCACCGGCCCGCCACGTCGGTCACCGCCGCGTTGGTGGCGCTGTGCGCCCTGGCTGCCGCCGCCTACGCCCCCGTCCTGGGGCGCCAGGGCAACCTCGCCACCGAGGCCGTGCGCGCCGGCCTGGTCGGTGCCTTCGCGCTGGCGGGCGCGTTCGCCGTGGTCCGGCGTCCCTTCGAGCGCCAGGGCCTGCTGGCACTGTGCGGAACCGCCCTGGGGGCCTTCGCCGCCCTCAGCGCCGCGGTGGTCCAGGCGCACCTGCACGGCACCGGCGTGGGCCTCACCGCGCTCTCGATCGCGCGCTTCGTCGAGCCCGTGACCGTCGCCCTGTTGCCGGTGGCGGTGATGCACCTGCTGCTGGGGCTGCCCGACGGCAGCTGCCGCTTGAGCCGCGCCGCCATCATCGGCGGCTACGTGGTCGGAGCCGCGGTGGGTGTGGTCATGTGGACGCGGCGTCCCGCCCTGCCCCTGTGGCCCGTCGCCATCGAGGCGGTCGTCTTCGGGTCGATCGGCCTGGTGGGATCGCAGCGCCGCTACGTGCGCTCGCGGGGGGTGGAGCGCCAGCGCATGCAGTGGTTCGGGTGGGCCATGGCCGTGGGCGCCGAGATGCTCGTCGTCGCCCTGGCCCTGCGCGTGTTGTGGGGCTGGCCCACGCGGACGTGGCTGGTGGTGATGGTCTCGAGCCTCCCGCTGGCCGTCGCCCTCGCCATGGGCAGCTCGCGCCGGCTGGCGGGGCGCATCGACCGCATCCTCGCCCACACCGTGTCACTGGCGGGGCTGACCGGCATCGTCGTCATCGTGTACCTCGTCATCGTGGTGGGCCTCGGGCACACCCCCACCCATGACCAGCGGTCGCTGCTGGCGTTGTCGATGGCCGCCGCCGCGGTGGCGGCCCTGCTCTACGGCCCGGCGCGCCAGCGCCTCACCCAGTACGCCAACCGCATCGTCTACGGCGAGCGCGAGGCGCCCGACACGGTGCTGCGCACCTTCGGCAGCCGGCTGTCGCGCGCCATCCCCATGGACGAGCTCCTCTTGCAGGTGGCCGAGTCGCTGCGCAAGACGCTCGGCCTGGCCTCGGCGGAGGTGTGGACCGGCTCCGGGGGCCATCTCGAGCGGACGGTGTCGGTTCCCGACGTGCCGGTGGTCCGGATGACGCTCAACGACGAAGAGGCCACCGTGGTGGCCCGCGCCGGGGTCACCGGCACGGCGTGGGTCGAGATCTGGTTGCCCAGCCTGTTGAAGGGCCGGGAGGACTCGGTGGTCCGGGTGGCGCCGACCACCCACTCGGGACAGGTCCTCGGCCTCATCGTGGCGGTGCGGCCGCCCAACAGCGATCAGTTCACCACCGACGACGACACCATGCTCACCGAGCTGGCGCGCCAGGTGGGCCTGGCACTGCACAACGTCGAGCTCGACTCGGCTCTGCAGGAGTCGCTCGACGAGGTCCGGCGCCAGGCCGACGAGCTGCGGGCGTCGCGGGCCCGGATCGTGGCCGCCTCGGACGCGGCCCGACGCCAGATCGAGCGCAACCTCCACGACGGGGCCCAGCAGCACCTCGTGGCGTTGGCGGTGAACGTGCGCCTGGCCCGTCAGTTGGCCGACCGCGATCCCGAGGCCTCGGGCAAGATCCTCGACCAGCTGGGGGAGTCGGTCCAAGAGGCCGTCCAGGAGCTGCGGGCGCTGGCGCACGGCATCTACCCACCGCTGCTGATCGACCGCGGCATCGCCGAAGCCCTGCGCTCCGCCGCGGGGCGCGCCGCGCTCCCCACCGAGGTCGACGCCGAGGGCCTCGACCGGTACTCACCGGACCGTGAGTCCGCTGTCTACTTCTGCTGCCTCGAGGCGTTGCAGAACGCGGGCAAACACGCCGGCGACGGGGCCACCGCCATGGTCCGGGTGTGGCAGGACGACACCAGCCTCAACTTCAAGGTGCACGACACGGGAGCGGGATTCGACTCCAAGGGCACGCTCGCCAGCGGCGCCGGCTTCGTCAACATGAGCGACCGCGTGGGGGCCATCGGCGGAACGGTGACCGTGCAGAGCGCGCCGGGCGAAGGGACGACCATCGCCGGGCGCATCCCCCTCGACAACTGACCGCCCCTCCCGGTCGGGCGCGCGTCGGTGGCGTCGTCCCCGGGCCGCGGTGGTCGCGCCAGGTGTTGAAGTCGCGCCAGGTGTTGAGGTCGCGCCAGGTGTTGAGGTCGCGCCAGGTGTTGAGGTCGCGCCAGGTGTTGAGGTCGCGCTAGGTGTTGAAGCAGCCCGACTGCTGCCCCGACCACATGTCGATGAGCACGTCGGGGCCGAACTGCTCCTTGTGGACGTAGCCCAGCGCCCCGCAGCTGCGGGCGTCGGCCGGGAGGTCCTCCTCGTCGTAGGTCGACAGGAGGATGACCTTGGTGCCGGGGTGCTCGGCGGTGATGCGGCGGGTGGCCTCGATGCCGGAGATGCCGTCCATGTTGATGTCCATGAGGATGAGCTCGGGATGAAGCGCCCCCACCTGCTCGACGGCCTCCTCGCCCGACTTGGCCTCCCCCACCACCTCGAACCCGGGCGTGACCCCGACCACCGAGCGCGCCGCCATGCGGAAGGGCAACTGGTCGTCGACGATCAACACGGTGGTTGCCCGGTCACCCACGTCCATATCCTGGCAGCCCGCGGGTCGGTGGCACAGGCTGACAGCACGTCCGGGGCGGTGGTGGCAGCACCCCCCGGCGCGCTGCGGATGGCGGGCGCGGCCGGGTCAAGTTTCCTGGGTGGACAGAAAGAGGAGCACCGCTTTCACGCGCCGGTGGACGTCGGGCTCCTGCGACAGCGCCAGCTTCGAGAAGATCGAATTGATGTGCTTCTCCACGGCGCGCTCCGACAGCACCAGGGAGGCGGCCACCGCGGCGTTGTTCTTGCCCTGGGCCATCTCCGAGAGGATCTCGCCCTCCCGGGCCGTGAGACGGTGCAACGGGGAGTCGGCGGGCTTCGCCCTCGCCGCCACCAGGGCGTCGACCACCTCGGGGTCGATCACCGACCCGCCGCCGGCCACCTCGCGGATGGCCCCCGCCAGCTGGCCGATGTCGGACACACGCTCTTTCAGCAGATAGGCCCGGCCCTTGGACCCTCCGTCGAGGAAGGCCAGCGCGTAGGCCGGCTCCGAGTACTGGCTCAGGACCACGACGCCCATCTCGGGATGGGTCTCGCGCAGCACCTCGGCCGCCCGGATGCCCTCGTCGGTGCCCGTGGGCGGCATGCGGATGTCGGTCACGACCACGTCGGGCTTCTGCTCCTCGACCGCGGCGATGAGGGTGTCGTAGTCCTCGCACACCCCGACCACCTCGAGGTCGGGCTCGGTCTCGACGAGGGTCCGCACTCCCTCGCGCACGAGGTAGTTGTCCTCCGCCAGCACGATCCGCACCGCCATGGCCCCGCACTGTAGGCCAGGGGGCTGGACCGACCGGCCGAGGGCTCAGGGCGCCGAGGCGGCGGGGAGGTCGACGACCATGCCCTCGACCGCCGCGTCCACCGGGACCCCGGCGCCGGCGTGGCCCGCCACGATGGCGTCGATGGCGTCGTCGGTGCGGGGGGGGTCGTGGTGGTAGAGGAGCACTCGCCGGGCCAGGGCGCGCCGGGCCAGGCCCACGGCGTAGCCCGACGAGGCGTGGCCGAACGCGGCCCGGGTGGGCAGTTCCTCGTCGAGGTACTGGGCGTCGTGGATGAGCAGGTCGCAGTGCCGGGCCAGCGACGTGGCCGCGTCGTGGTACTCCCCGAGCCCGTCGGGCCCGGGGCCGAGCACCGTCGGGCAGTGGTCGGACAGATAGGCGATCGTGGCGCTGTCGTCGGAGACCCGGAAGCCGAAGGTACGCCCCCCCTTGTGCGGGATCTCCCGGGCGATGACGGTGAAGCCCTCGATCTCGTGCGGGGTGTCGGGCTCGAGGCCGAGGAACCGCCACGTGCCCCGCAGCTCGGCCGGGGTGATGGGGAAATGCGGAGGCGACATGACCCGGGCCAGGACCTCCTCGGCGTCGCCCTGGGCCGGCATGTAGAGGTCGGTGCGCGCCTCGGGACGGTCGGCCGCGGCGAAGAAGGGCAGGCCCATGGTGTGGTCCCAGTGCAGGTGCCCGAGGAGGACCGAACCGGCGAAGGGATGGTCGCCCAGCAACCCGGTCACTCGGCGGATGCCGGTGCCGGCATCGAGAACGAGGCTCGGCCGGTGCCCGTCGTGTGCCAGCGCCACACACGAGGTGTGGCCGCCGTAGCGGACGTGCGCGGGACCCGGAGCCGCCGTGGACCCCCGCGCCCCGCAGACCGTCACCTTCATCCTGGAGCCCCGACGCGCCCGGCGCGCCGGGCGCGCGTCCACTCCGGCGGGCACGTCATGAGGTGATTTGGCCACGTGGCGCCCCGGCGGTCAAGGGTGGCCCCTGGTGTGCGCGTGGGGATGCTGGCGCACCCTCGGGGGCCGGGGCCGCTCAGTCGTTGGCGCTGACTTCGGCCAGGAGGTCGGCGAACTTCTTCTGGGCCGCCTCGCGGCGCGTGGGCACGTGCTCGGAGGGCACCTCGGTGGGGGTGAACCGCTTGAGGACCTGGCGGGCCACGGTGACCTTGTGGACCTCGTCGGGGCCGTCGTAGATGCGCGCCGCCCGAGCGGCACGGTACATGTGCTCGAGGGGCATGTCGGTGGAGAACCCCAGCGAGCCGTGCGCCTGGATGGCGCGGTCGATCACGTTGTAGAGCACCCCGGCGCCGAAGTACTTGATCATGGCGATCTCGACACGCGCCGCGGGGGCGCCCTCGCGGTCCATCTTCCACGCCGCCTGCAGCGTCATGAGCCGGGCCGCGGTCATCTCGGCCATCGAATCGGCCACCCAGCTCTGGACCATCTGCTTGTCGGCCAGGAGCGAGCCGTGGAGATAGCGGGACACCGCCCGTTCGCACAGCATGTCGAAGGCGCGCTGGGACTGGCCCAGCCAGCGCATGCAGTGATGGATGCGGCCCGGCCCCAGGCGCATCTGGGCCAGGCGGAAGCCGTCCCCCTCGTTGCCGACGAGGTTCTCGGCCGGCACGCGCACGTCGCGGTAGACGATCTCGGAGTGGCCGCCGAACTTGCCGAAGTGCGGGAAGGGATGCTCCATGGTGGGCACGTCGCGCACGATGTCGACCCCGGGGGTGTCGACGGGGACGAGGAGCATCGAGCACCCCGTGTAGGGGTGGACGTCGGGGTTGGTGACACACATCACGATGAGGAAGTCCGCCACCGACCCGTTGGAGGTGAACCACTTGTGCCCGTTGACGACCCACTCCTCGCCGTCGCGCACCGCCGTGGTGGCGATGAGGGTGGGGTCCGCGCCCGCCCCGGGCTCGGTCATGGAGAACGCGCTTCGGAGCTTTCCCTCGAGGAGCGGCTCGAGCCACTGCGTGCGTTGCTCGGTCCGCCCGTTGGCCTCGATCCCCACCGCCAGGAGCTCGGCGTTGCCCGAGTCCGGCGCGTTGTTGCCGAAGACCACCGGCGCCACGACGCAGCGGCCGAGCACCTCGTGGAGCAGCCCCAGACGGACCTGGCCGAAGCCCATGCCGCCGAGCTCGGGAGGCAGATGCGCGGCCCACAGGCCCTGGCGTTTCACCTCGTCCTGCAGGGGCCGGATGGCCCGGAGGAGGTCGTCGTAGTCGAGGTCGAGGGTCTCGAGGGGGAGCACCTCCTCGTCCACGAAGGCACGCGCCCAGGCCAGCTTGGCCTCGTACTCGGGTTCGGTCTCGAAGTCCCACGCCACCTGGTTGCCTCCTGTGTGCGAGCCCCTGTTGTCTCGTAGCGGGGGCCGACCGCTACCGTGTGCCGGTGCCAGCCGACACCACCGGTTCCCCCACGCGTAGCACCGTCTCCTTGCGAGCGCCCGTCGAGCCCTGCCCGGTGCGGCTCCCCGCGGCATTGAGCGCGTCCGAGGCGAGGGCGCGCATCGCGGCGGCGGGCGTGGCCCTTCTCGACGATCGCCGCCTTCTCGACGGTGACGAATTGGGGGGCCTCGCCATGGTGCCCGACGAGTCGGTGATGGGGTTGGCCTCATTGGCACACGACGTACGGCTCGCCTGGTGCGGGCCCACCGTCGAGGTGGAGGGCATCCTGTCGGCCAAGACCGGCGGCTGTCCCGAGGACTGCCATTTCTGCTCGCAGTCGTCGCGCTTCGACACGCCCGTGAAGGCCACCCCCTTCCTCGACACCGACGAGGTGCTCGGCGCCGCGGCCGAGACCGCGGCGCTGGGCGCGTCGGAGTTCTGCATCGTCCTGGCCGTGCGCGGGCCCGACGAGCGCACCATGGCGCGGCTGCTCGAGCTCGTGCCCCTGGTACGCGAGCGCACCGGTCTCAATGTGGCGGTCTCCGCCGGCATCCTCACCGACGACCAGGCCCGGCGCCTGGCCGCCGGGGGCGTGCACCGCTACAACCACAACCTCGAGACGGCGAAGTCGTACTTCCCCTCCGTCGTCACCACCCACGCCTGGGACGAGCGCGCCGAGACCTGCCGGCTGGTGCGCGAACACGGCATGGAGCTGTGCTGTGGCGCGCTGGTGGGCATGGGCGAGAGCGACGCGCAGCGCGTCGAGCTCCTCCTGCAACTGCGCGCCCTGGACCCGACCGAGGTGCCGGTCAACTTCTTGAACCCCCGTCCGGGGACCCCCCTCGGCGACCGGACCGTGGTGGGGGCCTGGGAGGCCATCCGGTGGATCGCGCTCTTCCGCCTGGCACTGCCGGGCGTGATCCTGCGCTACGCCGGGGGCCGAGAGGTGACGCTGCGCGACCTGCAGGCCATGGGGATGACGGCGGGGATCAACGCCCTCATCGTCGGCAATTACCTGACGACCCTGGGACGCTCACCCGAAGAGGACCTCCGCATGCTCGAGGACCTCCGGATGCCGCTCGGGGCACTCACCGCCGCCCTGTAGCGCTCGGCCGCAGGTTCCGGCCGCAGGTTCGGGGCGGCGGGAACATCAGGTGAGCCGCCAGCCCGACGTGGCAGCCCAGGACTCGGCGCGCTCCATGATCCGGGCGATCAGCGGGGACTTCGCCTGCGCGTAGTAGTTCACGTCGGGCCAGCGCCGGTCGGCCAGAGCGCGCTTGGTGTCCTCGTAGAGCGGTGCGATCGGCCTCGTCGGTGCGCAGCCAGTCGCGGAACAACACGTGGCGGCGCTCGTCGTCGGAGCCCGCTGCCCACACATGGACCTGCACGTCGCGCGCCGCAGTGCGGAACATGCGGTGGCGTGGCTCGCGCACCCGGAGCTCGTATCCGAGCTGTTCCAGCACGGGCGCGAAGGCGGGATCGTCGTCGGGGTCGGTCACCGTGACCTGGATGTCCACGATCGGCTTGGCCGCCAGGCCCGGCACCGACGTGGACCCCACGTGGTCGATGCGCCGGGCCCGGTCCCCCAGCGCGCCAGAGAGGGCGACCCGATGACGCTCGAAGACAAGTGGCCACCGAGGATCGGGCTGGGCCAGGACGACGACCCGCTCCTCGCGGCCCCCGACGAGCGCGGCGTCGAGGACGCTGTCGAGATGCCCGCTGTCGAGATGCCCGCTGTCGAGATGCCCGCTGTCGAGATGCCCGCTGTCGAGATGCCCGCTGTCGAGACGGTGGTCCGGGCCGGGATCGTGCACCTGACCATCCTCGCTCACTCCCCCTATCCTCGGGGCCTTCGGCGGAGAACGGTCTCGGTCGAGTGGGCAGGAGGCGGGAGATGGCTCGTGCGCTCATCACCGGGTGCTCCACCGGCTTCGGGCGGGCGACCGCGGTGGAGCTCAAGAAGCGCGGCTACGAGGTGGTCGCCACGGCACGGCGCCCCGAGACGATCGCCGACATCGATGCCGATGCGCACCTCGCCCTCGACGTCACCGACGACGTGTCGGTCGCCGAGGCGGTAGCGGCGGCCGGGAACGTCGACGTGCTCGTCAACAACGCCGGCGTCGGGACCGGCGGCCCCATCGAGCGCGTGCCCATGGCCGAGGTGCGGCGGGTGTTCGAGACCAACACGTTCGGGCCGCTGCGCATGATGCAGGCCGTCCTCCCGCAGATGCGGGAGCGGGGCTCGGGGACGATCGTGAACGTGTCGTCGGTGTCCGGCCGGGTCTCGGCGCCCCTGGCCGGGGTGTACGCGGCGTCGAAGCACGCGCTCGAGGCGATGTCGGAGGCACTGCACATCGAGGGCGGGCATTTCGGGATCCGCACCGTCGTCATCGAGCCGGGGTTCTTCAAGACCAACATCTCGGAGTCCCATCACGACTTCGGCGTCGACGAGCCTCCCTACGACGAGCTCGACGAGATCATGGGAAGGCTCGAAGCCGAGCTGGGCCGGGCCGCGGCGCCGGGGCCCGAAGTGGTCGCCACCGCCATCGCCGATGCCATCGAGTCGCCGGGGCCGGCCTGGCGGGTGCCGGTGGGGACCGACGCCGAGATGGTGCTCGGGGCCCGCGCCTCGATGGACGACGCCACCTTCGAGAAGGCCATGCGCGAGGTGCTCAAGCTCGACTGGTGACGATGACGCCCTCCCGGGCCTGCAACCCGAGCACGTCGCCGGTCGATGACCCTTCGCGACCCCGATGCGTGCTCACGACGACCGCGCCGGGCCCGGGGGGCAGGGTGAGGTCTCGGGCTTCGGCGGAGAAGTTGAGCGCCACGACGGTGCCGCTCCCCCGGCGCCACGCCCATACGCCTCGGTCGGCGGGCAGGCGCCGGTAGTCGCCGGCGAGCAGGTCGGGTGAGGCTCGTCGCAGCGCGATGACGTCGCGCACGAGGTGCAGCACCGATCCCGGGTCCGAGCGCTGCTGGGCCACGTTCACGGGCGTGTCCGCCATCGGCAGCCAGGGGACCGTCCCCGGCGAGGTGAAGCCGGCATTGGGCCCCGCGTCCCAGGGCATGGGCGTGCGTTCGGGGTCGCGGCCCGGGTAGTAGGGCCAGAACCGGGCCCCCACCGGATCGAGGAGCTCGTCCTGCTCGAACACGCGGTCGGTCAGCCCGATCTCGTCGCCCTGGTACAGCACCGGCGTGCCCCGCAGCGTGAGGAGCATGAGCAGCGCCAGGCGCACCTTGGCGAGGTCGCCCTCGCACCACCGGGTGGCCAGTCGCGACACGTCGTGGTTCGATCCCGTCCACACCGGCCACGCCGGGCCGGGCAGGAGGGCCTCGACGCGCTCCACGATGCCCGCCAGCTCGTCGGGGTCGAAGGGGGCCTCGATGAAAGGGAAGTTGAACCCCAGGTGCAGCTCGTCGTCACCCGACCCGTAGTACAGGGCGAGGTTCTCGAGGGTGTCCACGTTGGTCTCGCCCAGGAGCACGCGCGGCGGTGAGTACTCGTTCGAGATGGTGCGCCACCGGCGCAGCACGTCGTGAGCCTCGGGCCGGTTGCCGTTGTAGACCGGGCGCTGGCCGAACATCTGCATGATGAAAGGGTCGTCCTCGGTCGCCGGTGGGTTGTCGCGCAGGCCCCGGTCCTTCACCATCATGTTGCACACGTCGATTCGGAAGCCGGCCACGCCGCGGTCCCACCAGAAGCGACAGATGTCCTCGAAGGCGCTGCGGACCCCGTCGGACCACCAGTTGAGGTCGGGCTGCTCGGGCAGGAAGTTGTGCAGGTAGTACTGCCCCGAGGCGGGGTCGAGGCTCCACGCCGGACCACCGAAGCTGCTCACCCAGTTGTTCGGGGCGGACCCGTCGGGCTTCGGGTCGGCCCAGACGTACCAGTCACGACGCGCCGCGTCGGGCGAGGAGCGCGACTCGACGAACCACTGGTGGTGATCGCTCGTGTGGTTCGGGACGAGGTCGAGGAACACGCGGATGCCGACCCCCGCCGCCGCCGCGATGACCTCGTCGAGGTCATCGATGGTCCCGTACTCGGGGAGCACGGCCCGGTAGTCGGCGACGTCGTATCCCCAGTCCGCATTGGGCGAGGGCATGACCGGGCTGAGCCACACGGCGTCGACGCCCAACCAGGCCAGATGGTCGAGCCGGGCCAGCAGGCCCTTCAGGTCACCGACACCGTCGCCGTCGCTGTCGGCGAACGAGCGGACGTAGACCTGGTACAGCACCGCCGATCGCCACCAGTCGGCGTCGTCGGGTGGGGAGACACCGGGACGGGTTGCGGGCACGTGGTCCTCCGGTCGATGGACTTGATCGGGTGGGCGGTTCACGGTGTCGGTCTCGGTCGTTGCCTGGTTCGGTGGTCCGGGGGTTCGGCCGTCGGGCTGGACGGCGTCAACCCGTCACGGGGCCGGCCAGTCGACCGGGCTGCTCGGCCGCCCGCCAGCAGTACCAGGCGACCGCGGAACGATAGGGCCGGAAGGCGTCCCCGAAGGGCTCGAGCTCCTTTGCGCTCGGCATGGGGACGGCCCACGCCACGCCGTAGCCTCGTCGCACGCCCAGGTCGCCGGTGGGCCAGACGTCGAGGCGTCCCAGCTGGAACAACAGGAACATCTCGGCCGTCCAGCGCCCGATGCCACGCACCGTCGTCAGGCGCTCGATCACCTCTGCGTCGCCTTCGCGAGCCAGGCCCCGAGGGTCGAGCACGACGGTCCCGTCGAGGACCTTCGCCGCCAGGTCACACACCGACGCCGCCTTGTTGCCCGACAACCCCGCGGCACGCAGCTCCTCGGGCGCCGGCGCGCAGCATCGCCCCGGGCGTGACCTCTCCCCCCAGGGCGGCCACGAGGCGTCGGTGGATGGTCGACGCCGCCGCGCCGGCGAGCTGTTGGTAGACGATCGACTCCACCAGCGCAGCGAAATGGGTGCCGTCGCGTCGCGACAGCCGGGGCAGGCCGTAGGCGTCGACGAGCGCGGCGACGACCTCGTCGCGTTGGGCGAGCAGTCGCGCCGCGGCCGAGAGCGTTCGGGGCGCGGCGACGCGGTCTTCGGACGGTCAGGCATCGTCACCGCCGGCGCCATGGCAAGCGACATCGGAGAGGTGGTGTCGGACCTCGTGCACGGTGTGGACCGCGACCCAACGCAGCGATCGTTCGAGGCGAGCCGGGAAGTTGTAGTGGACGGTGCGTTCCCAGTCCGCGCCGTCGAGGCGGGACAAGACGTTGGCGAACAGTGTGGCGGCGTCGGTCATCTGCCGGGCGACGGCTTCAGGGTCCTGCTCGCCGTAGCCGTCGTGGTCGACCCGTTCGTCGCGGCCCATCGGCTCGAACGAAGGCCCGTCGGCGCGCCGGGCGGCGAGCACCCGCTCTCGCTGCACGAGCAACACGTCTCGCAGGTGACAGCCGTATTCGAGAGGTGACCAGGTGCCGGGTTGCGGTCGGCACCGCAGGTCGGTCCGAGCGCCCCGCAGGAGCGCGGCGAAACGCGAGACACCGGTGACGATGGCCGGGCCGGCCGACGGCGCGTCGGCGAGGTCGTACTCGAAGCCGCACCGCGCGCAACGGTCCACGTCGCCACGTTAGGCAACGCGCCCGGCCCCCGACGATCCGGGGCCGCTGTCTGGTGCCAGCCGTCTGGGTGCGCCCAGCTGTCGGCTCTCGGCTGCCGGAGGGGGGCTAGCGGAGCGACTGTGCCTCGAACTCGACCACGGCATCGTCGAGGGGGAGGACCACTTCGGGACGGAGGTACTGATGGGACGGCGCTTCGAGACGCACGGCCGTGCCCCATGCGGTGAAGCCGATGGCGTGGTTGGCGAACCACATCGGGCCTTCCGCCACGCGAACGGCGACGATGCCCTGGGCGCCCATGTCCAGAGCAGAGCGCTGCATATGTTCCATGCCCGCCTCACGGGCCGCGTACATCGCCTCGGTGTAATTGGTCAGCTCGACGTTCTGCGACGACTGGCGCATGGTCGTTCCCACCGAGCGCCGGGGCGCGTAGACGAAGCTCGCCCCGAAGGCCAACCCGATCGGCCCCCAGCCGGCGTTGTGCAACAGCGTGAAGTCACGGGCCGAGAGGTCCGACACGAAGGCCCAGCTGCTGTCCTTGCCCTTCACGGGCCGGACGGCGGTCCCGGTGAGCTCGACGTCCACGTGGTGGCGGTGCACGACCACCTCGACACGGACGCCCACGACACCGTGCCCACGGACCTTGGAGCATTGTTCTCCGAGACGCTGGGCGGCGGACCGCACGGCCTGGTTGTGGGCTTCTGAGGCCGAGGTGATCTCGCCCGAGCCCCACGTCCACACCATGGGCGGGATCGAGACGACCGAGGCGCCGAAGACGACGTCGAGCGCCTCCCACCCGATGCTGTGGAGGAGCAACCCCTCGTCGACCGAGAGGTCCGAGGTCACCGCCCGGTCCGGCGGGTCGTGGGCCGGCACGCCCAGGGAGTCGGCCGCGCGTCGCATCTCGGCCCGCAGATCGACCGCGCTCGGAGCAGCCCCGGCCTGGCCCGCGTCGCTCACGACAACCGGACCGTGGGACGGGGGGCCGGGAGCGGATCGAAGTCCTTGAACCGACGGACCCGGGTGCCGCGCAGGGTGCACTCGATGACCTCGTCACCCTGGGACAGGCTCTGGGTATTGGCCACGATCACCGCACCTTGGAGCGTGTCGTGGCCGAGCTGGCCCCGGATGTGCTCGCGTGCGAGCGAACGAGCCGCGATGTGCGCACGCGAGAGTTGCTCGACCTCTGACACCGGCATGTAGTTGCCACCGAAGCGAGCGAGCGTGCCCTCCATGAGCATCTCGGTGACGCAGTACGCCCACACCCGTACCGACGCCAGCGCCGCGACCACCGACACCGGCATGTAGCCCGCCTCGACGAGCTTGGCCAGGCGCTGGCCCGCCAGATACGTCGTCCACGGCTCGCCGCCCGGCGGGGCGGCGGCGCCCTCGACGACCACGGCGGTGCCCAGGATGTGGAATTCGGTGACGTTCATGTCCGCCAGATGCCGAGTGCTGTCCACGACGCCGATGACGCCATGGGCCCCGACCTCGCGGGCTTCTTCGATCATGCGCGTGTACGACGAGCCGAACCCTTGGCCCCAGGCCGACTCGACCCACGGCTGCTGGTAGTTCTGGCCCCAGACGCGGTGCTCGTTGGAGTAGACGAAGCCGCCGTGCGGACAGCTGTAGCTCTCGGAGTACACGCCACGGGGCGCGCTCCCACCAAAGGCATAGGGGGTCATGCCGCGCGAGTACGGCGACCCCGCCCCGTACCAGCCCCACTGCATGACACAGAACCCCTGGACCAGACCGACGGGCCGCAGTCCCATCTGCAGGCAGGCGGCGAAGTCCGGGACGGTCAGACCCGAGGAGAACGAGCCGCTGGCGAGGCGCCGCCCCGCGGCTTCGGGGAGGTCGCCGTCGGCACCGGTCGCGCCCGGGTCGGGGGACCGGTCTTCGCCGTCGGGGTGCTCCGGAGCGGCCATCAGTTGTCGAGGGAGATCACGGTGATGGGCTTGGGCAACGTCACGTCGCCCCCCGACTTCGTCACCGCGGTTCCGAGCGACAGGAATTCGATGGTGTGCGAGCCCCACTGATGGGACTTCTCCTCGAGCCGGACGCCCACGATGCCCGTCGCCCCGAGGCCGTTGGCTTCGTCCTGCATGCGGGTCATGGCGAGCTCGCGAGCCTCGTAGAGCGCCTGGGTGAAGTTGGGGAGCTCGACGTTCTGGCCCACCGTCCCGAGCGTCTGGCCGATGCCGCGGTGGGCGATGTGAAAGACACAGGTCCCCATGACCAGTCCCTGGGGGACGTAGCCGGTCTGCATGATGGTCCAGAAGTCCTGTCCCGACAGGTCGGAGGTGAACGGCTTGCCGGCTGCGTTGCGGTGCGATGTGCCGTCTTCGGCCTTGACCGCTGTTCCCACCGCGATGAACTCTGCCGCGTCCCGACCCCACTCGTAGTAATTCACATCGAGTCGGACACCCACGACGCCGTCGGCTCCCAACTGGTCGGCTTCTTCCTCCATCCGCGTCATGGCCAGCTCGCGGGCGTTGTACATGGCCTCGGTCAACTTGGTGAGCTCCTGGCTCTTGCTCCAACGGCGGGCCTGGATCCCGGTGTGGTAGATGGATGAGCCCATGACGAAGCCCAAGGGGTGGAACCCCGCCTCTTTGATGAGGAGGAATTCGTTGACCGAGAGGTCCGAGGTGAACAGGCCGTGCTCGAGCTCCTCGAGCCGATGGCCTGCCTCTTTGGGAAGGTCCTGGGGTTGGGTCACGACGAACCTCCGATGACGATTCGCTCGAGCGCCTGACGGGCGCCTTCGCTGTGGGCGGCCTCTTGCTGCAGCGCCGTGAGCAGCCTCTTCAACCAGCTGTCCAGGTCCACAGACTCACTGCGGATCCGGATCCCTCCCGAGGAATGGGACACCGAGCATCGCACCGAACCGTTGTCGAGCTGGGCGCGCATGACATCGTCACCCAAGGTCACCTCGAGTGCCTTCACCTCGTCGGACTTGCGAAAGCGCCCGCCCGCCCGCTCGACGACGACCCTGGGCCCGAGGACCTCTGCCAGCTGCCCGGCGAGGACTTTCAACATGATGTGGACGTCGGTGGCGTTGGACTGCAACATCGCCGCGGCCATATCGAGGTCGAAGGCGTCGTCCTGTTCACTCATGTCGGCCTCCTGGCGCCGAAGCGGCTGACCCTGGGGCGGGCTCGGGGCATCGGCTTCGCAGCGCCGGCACCGGACCGGAGCCCTGTGCCCGGGGTCGCTCCCACACTACGAGGGTCGGGTCGAGGGTTCGGCGAGGCTCGACACCCGCCACAGGCTACGCCCGGCGGCACCGGGGAAAGCAGTCTGGCACCAAGAACGACGACTGTTGGCAGGTCCCTGTCGATGCCCAAATCGGTAAGGCGCATGTCGGCTACTGACGATACCAATGGGCGTACTCGGAGCCGTTGGGTTCTGTTTGCCCTCTCATACCGGCGCAAGCGGAGCCCCAATGCCCGACGATGCTCCGATGATGTGGACCTTCGTGCAGCCACAGCGGGGCGTGCGTCCGGAGGACGGTCGAGGACGGCGAGGCGTCGCAGTCCGACCCAAGCTACCCGAGCTCCAGCTTGAGCCGATCGGAGTTCGTTAACACCCGGTGAACAGCGAACAAAGGTGCGTCGAGGCGGGTAGACGACAACATGGGCCACGCCGCGAGAGTCGGGCGACACAGCGCGTCACTCTTGGGACCGGTGGGACGGCCCGTCAGCGAAGTGGCAGACGGATCCCATGACCGTCGGGCGCAGCCGGCAGCTCCGTTCCAAGATCCGACGGTCCCGTCTGTCGTGATGAGCGAGTGTCGAACCGCCATCGCCTGGCGTTTGCAAGGAGTGGAACTGGCGCAGGGTCGGGCCCTCTTTGGTCCGGAGCGAACTGCCACACGTTCTCCTCGCGACGTCACAATAGTGAAGGGCCGCACAAGCGACCCGGACCGTCGGCGTCGAACCGACAATGTCTTGCCAAACACCTTCCGTGAGGCTGGCCCTCGATCTCACAGCCAACGCCAAGAGCGTTCGTCGGCCAACCCGAAAAGATCAACGTGGTTTGGAATGGCCATTTCCAAGGGAATTACGCTGAGTTTGGTGAACCGAGTTCACCTGACGCGACGAAGGATCAGACACAGAGCGTGGTCTGTGGGCTCACATTCCCAGTGAAAGCGTGGCCGCCGAGGGTGGCGAGCCCGCGGAGGGCAGGGGCGTTCGCGAATCCCTGGCTAGGACATGTCACAATGTGGTGCATTCCTCCCGCCTCCCCCGCGATCAGCCACAAAACGCATTGGCGCCTTTTCGGATCGCGTGCCAAGATCCGGGCCTTCGCAAAACCAGACCGGGCGCCTCAAGGTGGCCGCTCCCATGCCGATAACTCGCGCATGGGTCGGATCGTTGCTGGGCAGGGGCGCGGCCGCCGGAGGCCAGTCGTGGATACGCACGTCGACATCGTCCGAAACGACCCGGACAACGGGCGGCAGACCCAGCTGATGCGCGTCTACATCGATCCCGATGTCAAAGGCTACGCAGTCAAGGACGAGGTGGACGAGAGCATCATGGGCGTTCTTGCGCCCCTCGCTGATGAGCGTGGCGCCACGATTGTTGTCCGCTTGAGGAAAGCGTTTCATGGACCGTACATAGTTGCGACCGAGCTCCACAAGACCAGCAAATGTCCATTCGAGTCTCGGTCCCAGGTGAAAGTGTCTTTCCAGCGCGTCACGAACTTTGTGTTGCCGCCCCCCGAGGCTGACGACTAGGGGTCTATTAGTCGTTGCATCCGCGTGATCATCGACTCGAAGGAATCGGGTCCGAGCAACCAGCGGACCTCAGCTGATTGGCGGACCACCTCGTATCGAGAGTTCAAGTGCTCGCGGACGGAGTTCGGCATGGTGTGATTGATGCCGTCCCAGAAGCACGACGTCGCCTCGTCCGATGCAAACGCCAACTCGTGGTCGTAGAGCTTCAAGCTGAACTCTCTGCCGTCAGGTGTGGGGATCCCACAGTAGTTATGGTGCGTTCGGTCCGGATTTCCGATCAACGCATCGAATACGCCAGCTCGGTAGCGGTCCTCGGTCGAGATCTCATCCATCGAGATGTTGTGGCGAGCCTCTGCGGGCAAGTACTCCATCGAGGCGATCTCCACCGTGTGCCCGTCTCTCTCCTCGGTTCGAAGGGCGGCCACAGGGACAAGCTCGTCCCACTCGAGCGCCAGCGCCAAGTCGTACGCCGCGACCTCACGACGTACTCCCTGAACTCCGGGGGGGTCCACGTCACCACGCTTCCAGAACGCCTTCAGCTCGTCATCGAGAGTGACAACCATGATTGCCCTGGCACTACGCGAGGTGTGCGGTTCGGCCCAAACCGCGGTGACTCGACCCACTCGCAGGGTGTGCCGCAGTCTGGTCTTCGGATTCTCCTGCGGCACCGCCCCCGCCCTTCGGCGAAAAAGAGAGTCTCCTCCTCTACCCCCCGGTTATTTTCGCACGATATGACCGTCCTATCGCGGACCTATCGAAACGATCCGAAGAATCCACCAATCCGTGCCTAGGCGGACGTACCCTTGGCCATCCTCAAGGGAAGGAGTACCCACCCGTGCCGGAAGCTGCGGAAGACCCCCGCTCCTCGGTTCAGCCGCTCATCGTTCGTCTGCCCAGCGAGCTGCATACCGCCATCAAGGAACGTGCCGCAAGCGACGATCTGTCGATGTCGCAGCTTGTGCGGCGCGCCCTGCGCGACTACCTCAGCCAGTCCCCCGTCCCGCTGCAGCCGGCGAACTAACGTCGACTGCTCGAGCCTCTGGGGACGCCGATAGACGGGGCGTAGCCAAAGCATCACTGTCCGTCCCCATCGGATCACCTTTCTGGGGTGACGACCTGATCGCAGACTGAATCTCAAGCTCGTGCGAGGTCCTTGGAACGCGCGTCGCCGGGCAGCCTTGACTTCCCTGGCACTCGGCGACTCTTTTCGTTGGGGGCCACCGACAGGAAGGGTGGCGTTCGGTTCACTGGGCCACAAAGGAATCCGAAACGTGAATCCGCGTACTTATCTCTCGACGCATTCGATTCGCCGCTCAGCGAGTGATGCAGGGCATCGTCAGGCGAACACTGGCGTCGGGCCGGTCACGCCTGCGTCGCCGCCGGCGCTGGGCTGTCGCCCGTGCCGGGGCGCGCCGACACCCGGCCCGCCCGTGCCTGACCCAGGGCGTTTCACCTTCCCAAGACGCGCGCCGGCCATGTGGCTACGGTGGGCCCGACGCGGCGGGGCCGCCCGTCGCGCGGGGTGAGGGGGAGACATGAGCACACGTCGAAGGATCCTGTTCGCGGCCCTGGCTCTGGCCGTGCCGGTCACCGGATTCGCCGTCTTCGGGACACCGAGCCTGTTCGCCGGGGCCACGGCACCGGCCTTCCCCGTGGCGTGCAAGATCACCGCCACGGTGACCTTCAGCCCGGCGCTCACCAAGGCCGGGACCCACACCACGAGCGCGACCGCGGTGACCACGGTCACCGTCGCCTCCGGGCACCTGGCCGGCTGTCTGTCGGCGGCCCCCACCGAGGCACCGGGCCACGGCACCATCCCGACCACGGTGTTCAAGATCCCCGCCACCAAGCTGGGGACCCGGAGCTATGCCACGGGGTACTGCCCGGCCTTCGACGGGATCTCCACCCTCAAAGCCCTCAAGGGCCTGAAGCTCGCCGTCATGTGGACGGGGGGGGCGGGCGGCACGTCGAACTTCACCACCAAGACCGCCACGCCGGCGACGAACAAGAACTCCGAGGTGGGCTTCACGCTTGCGGGCAAGGAGGGCCTCGGCTCGTACGAGGAGAAGTCACTCAATCAGATCACGGTGTTCGTCGACGCCGCCGACTCGGCGGTCTTGTCGACAGGGTGTTCCGCCAACCAGACGGTGAGCTCGGTGACGTTCGACAACTCCAACAGCGTGGCCATCCTCTGATCGTGGCCCGGCACGGGCCATCCGGTGTTGGTGGCCCGGCACGGGCCATCCGGTGTTGGTGGCCCGGCACGGGCCATCCGGTGTTGGTGGCCCGGCACGGGCCATCCGGGCCTGAGCCCGGGCTCACGCTCCTGCCCCGAGGGGCCCACCTGGGGCCTCGGCGACCCCCGACCGGTGACGGCGCGGCCGGGCTTCAAGTCGGCGTGTCGGCGTGCCGACATCTACGGGAGTCCGAGACGCCGACTACGCCGGGGGAACGCCATGGACGCCCACGTCCAGCTCAATGTCCCACCCGCGGCCGAGACCGTCCGCCTGCTGAGCCGCAAGCACGGCTGGGGCGTCTACTACCGGTCGTTGGTCGGGGACAGCGAGGGTCGGATCGAGTTCCGCCGGATCGACTCGGACATGCTGCTCGCTGACGACGTGGACCCCACCGACCCCGACGCCGTGGTCGACCACGTCGAGCGACGACTCCATGCTGCCGGGTACGACACCGCTCGCCTCGCCTCCGAAGGAGACACGGTCGCCGCGACCTGGGACATCCATCGCCGCGGCTAGAGACCGGGCGACACCCTCCGATCACCGGGATCGTCCCCGGGGACACGGTGCGACCGGTTTCAGGCCTCCTCCTCGGGGTCGTCGGTGAATTCGAGGAAGGGGCTCGGCGGGAGGTAGTCGGCGGGAACGTCGCGGGGGCGTCGGTAGTGCTCGACCAGAAAGACGTTGGGCGCGGCCCCTTCTTCTTCGAACACCCCGCACAGCGAGATGTCCCGGGCGTCGGAGAACACCTCGGCCAGCTCCCGGTCCCCCGCCACGATGTCGCCGAACTGCTCGAGGGAGATACGCGCCACCAGGCAATAGACACAACCGTCGGCCGCTCGGCCCACGCCACGAGCAACCATGCAGTGATCGGGCCCGTCGTCGATGACGTGGACGGCGTCTTCCTCGCTGCCCAAGGTGCGCCGGATGCGGCCCTCCTCCCCCGGCTCGAGGCGCCGCCGCGAGTGCATCCGGGTCCGCATGGCCCACAGCGGGGCGAGAGGGATGTCGTCCTCGCCGGCAGGAACGTCGGCCGAGCCGGCGGGGGCGCCGGGCGGTGCTGGCTCAGTCGGGCCCGGCACCTCGCCGGGCGGGGCGAGACCGGCGTCGCCGGGCCGCGCCGCCGGCCCGCCCACTTCTTCGTCGTCCATGCCGGTGCTCCTTCTGTGCAGACACCCGTCTACCGGGTCGGAGGACGCCAGTCCACCTCGCGTGGGCCGGTAGCGTCACCTCGTGGACCCTGGACTTGGCGCCGGCCCGGCGTTCTGCTCCGGCTGCGGCCGGGCGACGAGTGACTGCACGGGGTGCCGACGTGAGCTCGACCCACCGCGGTTCTGTCGGAGCTGCGGGCGGCGCATGGCCGTCGTGGTCACCCCGACCGGGTTCGTGGCCCGCTGCCGTGACCATGACGTCGAGGGTGCGGGCTGAGGCATGCCGGGGTCGTGGGAGAATCGGGACATGGACCGCATCGGCGTCGTCGACACCATGTTCGCCCGCTACGACATGGGCGCCGAGGCGATCGACGAGCTCAAGCAGTGCCCGGGCTTCGGGGAACGCTTCGAGGTGATCCACCGGACGGTCCCGGGTTTCAAGGACCTCGGCGTGGCGTGCAAGAAGCTCATCGAGCAGGACGGCTGTGTCATCGTCGTCGCGCTCGGCATGCCCGGGAAGGCCGCCATCGACCAGGTGTGCGCCCACGAAGCGTCGCAGGGCATCATGCTCGCCCAGCTGCTCACCACCACCCACGTGCTCGAGGTCTTCGTCCACGAGAACGAGGAGGAGGACCCGGCGCGGCTCGCCGCGGTGTGCGTCGACCGGGCCCGCAAGCACGCCCGCAACGCCTACTGGATGGTCTACGAGCCCGACCAGCTCACCCGGCGCGCCGGCCAGGGTGTGCGCCAGGGCTACGGCGACGCCGGTCCCATCCTGCCGACGCCGCCCTGATCAGCCGAGCCCGAGGCCCAGGTCCTCGCCCATGGCGCGGCGCGGCTCGAGGCCCGGCGCCATCTCCATGCCGCGCGCCGCGAGCAGCCGCTGGAGGTCGCGGCGCTCACGGCTGACCTCCCGGCCGCCCACGACATGGCGGCGCTCCCCGACACCGCGCCGCTCGAGACGGTCTTGTTGCGCGCCGGCCGGCGCCAGGGACTCGAGCAGTCGGTCGGCGGCGCGCTCCACCACCTCGGCGGGAGCCCCCTGGTCGAGTGACCCGCACCACGCCCGCACCACGTCGCGGCGGGTGACCGTCGGCCCCCGCCGCCCGAGCTCCTCGGCGACGACCTCGCCCAGCGAGGGGTCGGGGCCGGGGCCCGCACGGCGCGGTACGCGGTCCACCACCGCGCCGAGATCGTCGGGGCCGAGCCCGACCGCCTCGGCCCGGGCCCGCCACGACGGGCGGAGGTCCTCGACGAAGCGGTGCACGTCACGGTCGGGGCGTGTGGCATGGCCGGCGATGGCTCTCGCTCTTTGGCTCGTGAGCCCCCGGGCCGAAAGGTGCTCGGCGATGGCCGTCGCGCGTTGCGAGAAGGCCCGACGGGCTTCGGGGCCGATGCCCGCCACATCGGCGCGTCCATGGCGCAACGGCTCCCACGTCACACCGAGACGCGTGGTGAGCTCGTGGCGGAGCTGCGCGTGGTACAGCGCGTCGGCGGCGGGTGCGTGGGCGTAGAGCCCCCGGCCGTCGAGGGCGGTGAAGCTGCCCTCGGGCCCGCGCCCGAGGTTCGCCATCACCACGTGGCTGTGCAGGTGCGGGTCGAGGGCTCGACTGACCCGGTGCACGAAGCCCGCGGCGGCCACCGCTTCGGCCTGGACCGGGAGGAGCGATCCGGCGCTGCGGCGACGGACGGCCACGGCGCGCCGTTCGACGTACCCGAGTGCGGCATCGACGGCGCGCACGTGGGCGGCATGCACTTCACCGGCGATGTCCGGTCGGCTCAAAGCGTGGAGCATGCTCACCGACTTCGGGGCACAGAAGCTGAGGTCGAAGGCGGCGACGGTGACGCGGTCGTGGAACCGGCCCAGACGCCGGGAGGTGAAGGGGTCGTCGCCCTCGAGCACCGCCGCCAGAGCGTGGGCCGCCACCTCACCCCGCAGGCCGAGGGCGCCCGACCCGGTGCCCAGCCACCGACCGGGGGCCTCGATGCCGGTTCCGGACCCGTTCCCCGCCACCTCGAGGTAGTAGGCGTGCCCGCCCTTGCGCACCTTGGCCACCCGCAGCACCTGACCTCCGAGAGGCGGCCCCGGCACCACACCGGGGATGCCCCTCTCGACACGGTGGACACCTGGCCTGGACGGCAACCTCGCCGAGGTCCTTGCGCCGTGACCGTGTCGGGCCGCCGGCTCGTCGGCCTGTCGGGCCTCCCCCACCTCCCAGGGTTCCTTGACACATTCCGATATGGGTATATGATCTCCCCATGGCCCGGGCAGCGACGACGACAGACGCCTTCAACGCCGTGGCCGAGCCCCGCCGTCGGCAGATCCTGGACATCCTCGCCGGGGGGGAGCGGCCGGTGAACGAGCTCGTCACGCTCCTGGGCCTGGCGCAGCCGGTGGTGTCCAAACACCTGCGCGTCCTCAGGGAGGTGGGACTGGCCGAGGTGCGTGACGACGGGCGGCGGCGGATGTACCGGCTCAACGGGCACCCGCTCGAGCCCATCCACGACTGGGTGAAGAACTACGAACAGTCGTGGTCGCGGCGTTTCGACCGACTCGACGTCGTGTTGGAGGAGCTCAAGGAAACGGAGGACGGAGATGGATGCGATGACAACTAACGGCCGTGCGGTGGTGACGCTTCCCACCGACACCCAGATCCTGATCGTGCGGGAGTTCGACGCGCCCCGGCACCTCCTCTACAAGGCGTGGACCACCCCCGAGCTCATCAAGCGGTGGTGGGGCGGGGATCGGGGCGAAGTCACCATCGCCGACGTCGATCTGCGGGTCGGTGGCACGTGGCGCTACGTCATGACGGCCAACGGGGGGTTCGAGGTCGCCTTCCACGGCGAATACCGGGAGATCGTGCCCAACGAGCGCATCGTGTCGACCGAGATCTTCGAACTCATGCCCGACGTGGAGGTGGTGGTGACCAACGCCTTCACCGAGGAGGGTGGGCGCACGACCCTGACGATCCTCGTGCAGCACCCGGACCGACAGACGCGCGACGGACACATCCAGTCGGGCATGGAGGGCGGCATGAACGAAGCGTTCGACCACCTCGAGCAGGTTGCCGTCTCGCTCCGCTGAAGTGGTCCCCGTTGCCCGAGCACCTCTCGGGCCGGGGCGCCGGGCGCTCTCAGGTCGAGGCGCGCTCCTGGTAGCGGGCCAAGAGCTGACGTGCTGCCTGGCGCCCGGTCTCGGCGAGCTCGGGAGGGTCGAGCACTTCCGCGTGCGGGCCCAGGCGGAGCAGGAGGCGCCCGAACCACACCGTGCTCGCCACCGCCAGGGTGACCTCGGTGCGCCCGTCGGGCAGGGGCACGGAGGTGGAATTGAACAATGCCTCGGTGATCCACACGGCATCGTCGTCGACGGCGAGGTGGGCGACGGTGGCCTCGGGGCCGGGGACGAAGGCTTCGGAGCTCTGCGCGGCGCGTTGGTCGGTCACGTGTGCTTCGCCCTCGTGACACGCCCGCTCCCCGGTCAGTCGCGCTGCGGAGACCCGGTCGACGCGGAACCGTCGCATGCCCCGGGCGTTGTGGCAGTACCCGTCGAGGTACCAGTGCCCTTCGATCAACCGCACCGACACCGGGTCGACGATGCGGGTCGACTCCCTGTCGCTCGATGCCGAGTAGTAGTGCAGCTCGAGCTGGCGACCGCCGTCGCTCGCCTCGCGGATCAGGGCGAGGTGCGCCGGCTCGCGCAGGTCGACCCGGAGCAGGCCGCGACCACCGAGCACGGCTTCGAGCTTCCCGAGGGCGCGGCCGAGCGCCCCGTCGGGATCGGCCCCCGGGACGGCCAGGATGGCGCGGGCCGACGCGGCGAGGGCGAATCCCTCTGCGGCGGTGAGTCGCCGGGGCCGCCCGAGCTCGGTGCCGAGGTCGGCGATCACCTCCTGGTCGTCGACGATGATCTCCATGAGCTGGTCCGGTGAGTACGGCGGGAGGCCGCAGCAGGCGGCGAGCTCGAGATCGGCGATGAGCTCGTCGGCATCGAGCCCGAAGCGCTCGGAGAGCTCCGACACCGGTGCCCGGCCCTGACGGGCCAGCCAGGTGAGCACCGCCAGCAGGCGCAGCAGCCGCGACCCGGCATCGGCGCGCACGGTCACGACGGGCCCTCGCGCGCGGTCATGACGGTCGCCCCGGGCGTGGCCGGGACCCCGGCCACCGCCTCGAGCCACGACACCACGCCGGCGCGGACCTCGTCGGGACCGACGACCTCGGCGTGGTCGCCCAACTCGAACAGCCACGACCGCAGCGCGGCGGTGTTGGTGACCTCGAGATGCAGCACGAACCGACCCGTCATCGTGGCGCCGTGCCAACGCGGACTCCCCCACCTCGTCGAGCACGAGCCCCGCCAGCGCGGCGTCGACGTGGACCACAACCGTGACGAGCGCACCCTCACCGATCCGCCACGGGACGTCGGGGAGCGCAGCGTCGGGGTCGAACCCGTCGGGCAGGACCGCCGAGCCCGGCTCGTCCGCGGACACGTCGCCGTCCATCCGGTCGACCCGGAAGGTGCGGGGCGCGGCCCGGTCGAGGTCGTAGCCGACCAGGTACCACCATCCGCCGTGGAAGCGGAGCAGGGCGGGGTCGACCCGGCGCCGTTCGCCGCGGTAGTCGAAGCTCACCGTGGCCCGGGCCCGCAGCGCCCCGTGCAGCGCCGGGAGGGCCGGCAGCGCCGGGAGCTCGGCCACCGGTCGCGCCCCGGCGGAGGCCGGGAGGCCCAGGCGCCACAGCGCATCCCGACCACTAGGATCGCCGAGGTGGACCCCGGCGACCGCGAGGTTCAGGGCCGCTTGCTCGTCCGGTGCCAGATCGAGGTCGGGCAGGTAGTAGTCCTCGGGCCGGATGACGTAGCCCACCTGCTCGGGCCCGTCGATGGGCGCGGCCGTGACCTCGATGCCCCCGTCGCGCAGCGTGCGCTTGTCGCGCTCGAAGGCCTGGCGGCGGGCCTCGCCCTCCTGGGCCGGGTACCCGGGCACCTCCGACGGCGATCTCCCGCAGCGATTTCGGCCGCTGGTCGCGCAGCAGCACGAGCACCAGGTCGGTGAGTCGCTCGAGCCTGTCCACCATGGGCGCAGAGCGTAGGCGGCGCCACTCGTGCCCTCGACGGCCCCGTTCCCGGTGCGCCGGATCGTCGCCGTGAGCGCGACCGTCCTCGCCGCGGCGGCCCGCGCCCACCCGCACACCGTCGCCGGCGATCCCCTGGCCCCGCACCTCCATCCCGCTGGCCTGGCTCGCCATCGCCGCCGCTGGCGCTCGCCTACGCGCTCGCGGTCCGCACCATGGGACGACGGTCGGGGCCGGTCACGCTGCCCACCCGCCGCCAGCTCTGGTGCCTGGCCGGGCGCGCTCGTCGCCCTGGTGCTCGCGCTCACCTGGCCATTGGCCGACCTCGCGGCGCACTGGTCGCTCACCGCCCTCGTGGTGCAGCGCCTCCTGCTCACCCTGGCGGCGGCGCCGCTCCTGCTGCTCGCCACCCCGACCCCCCTGCTGGCGGCGCTCACCCGACCCGCCCCGCTCGACGCGTGTCTCGACTTCCTCACCCGCCCGGTCGTGGCCGTGGCGACCTTCACCGTCGTGGCCGTGGGCACGCTCGTGTCACCCCGGCTGTCGCCGCCCAGGCGTCGTCGCCGTGGTGGCGCGCCCTCACCGACGTCGCCCTGCTGTTCGCCGGGGCGGTGCTGTGGGGCCCGGTCCTCCGCCACATCCCGGGCACGCATCGCACCACGCCGGTCGGCAGTGGCCGCCTACCTGTTCATCCAGTCGGTCGTCCCGACGCTTCCCGGCCGTCATCTACGTCTTCGCCCGTCACCCGCTCTACGGCGCCTTCGCCAACGTCCACGACGCGCATTCGGGATCTCGCCTCTGGTCGACCAGCAATTGGCCGGAGTGGTGGCCAAGGTGGCCACGCTCCCGGTCCTGTGGAGCGCGGCCTGGGTCTCGCTCATGCGCGCCCAGCGCGTCGAGGACGCCGCGGCGGACGGCGACGACGGCGAGCCCCTCACGTGGGCCGAGGTCGAGCGACAGCTCGAGCGCGCCGCCCGGGCCGAACGCAAGGGGCAGGCCGAAAGAGGTGCGCCGGCGCCATGCGTGGGCCGGCCCGCGCCCCATCGCCGTGCCGTGGGCCGATCCTCCCGAATCCGCCCGAGCCCGCCGGGCCCCCGAGCGCGCCCGATGCCCCGAGCCCGTCGGACAGACCGAGGTCACCCGACGACTGAGGGCGGGCCCCGGGGTCCGGCGGGCGCGCTGCCCCGAGGGCGAGATGGCCGAACCGCACCGGCTCCTTCTCGAGCACGAACGTCGCCAACAGCTTGTTCTGCGGCGTCGAGACCACCACGATGGCGAAGTGCCCCACCCCGAGGCCGGCGTCCTCCCGGCCGGGCGCATCACCTGCGTGAGGCGGAAGTCGCCCCGGTACGCCACCAGGCACACGTTGTGCAGCGGCGTGGACGAGCGGCCCTCGAGCACCGAGTCGATGTGGTGGTCCTTCTTCAAGGTGGCGTACGACACCAGGCGCACGCCGGCGAACTCCCCTTGGTCGTGCACGGCGTCTGCGGCCAGGGCCAGGGCATGGAAGCACGGGCTCGAGTTCGTCCCCAGGGTGTCACGGGCCGCGGTGCAACCCGACAACCACGACATCGCCCAGCGCGACCGCCGAGATGACCAGCAGCCGCTCGAACGAGCCCACGCGCCGGATCCTCACGTGGCCACCTCCCCCATGACCGTCTCCGCCAATTCTCCGGCTGATCGCGACGGGCCGACCCCACCACGCCAGGACCCCCCAGGTGGCCCAGCCGAGGGGGAGCTCGGCCCAGAAGCTCAGGATCCGGTAGAGCAAGACGGCCGCCACCGTCGACGGCCTCGGCTCCGCCGAATTGGACGAGCGCGATGGTGAGGCTCCCCTCGACCACGCCGAGGCCGCCCGGGGGTGATGGGCAGGTTGGCGGCCAGCTGGCCCGCCCCATAGGCGAGAAGGAGGCCCCTCCAGGGGATGCCGGCCCCGATGGCCAGGAACGACAGCGCCAGGCACCCGCAGTCGAGAACCCAGTTGGCCACTCCCCATCCGACGACCGAGACGACCTGGCGGACGTCGAGGGCGACCACCGTGAGCCGGGCGATGATGCGGTCGACCTGGGCCGCCAGCTCGCCCCGGGGCCAGCGCACCAGCGCCGGCTGGCGCGCACCGACCCCGACACGAGCCACACCAGCGGCCCGGCGCTGGAGGAAGACCGCCCCGAGGGCGATGGCCCCCACGAGCACCGCGCACGGTGACCCCGACCAGGTCGAGGCCCGCGCCCTCGGCGCCGGCCACGGTCACTCCCGACCGCGGCCACGATGGCCAGGGTCACCGAGGCGGCCACGAAGACCGCCGCCAGCGTCCAACCCGCCAGGGCCTCGTCGGCGCCCTGGCGCCGGTACTGGCCGATAGGCGAACACCGCCGAGACGAGCGGGCCCGGCCGGCATCGAATTGGCGATGGCGGTGGCGGCGACGGTGACGCCGGTGAGCCGCGCCGTCGACACGTCGACGCCGACCCGCTTCGAGCAGTCGCTTCTGGATCAGCGCGAAGGCCACCAGCGACCCCACCTCGGCCACGACGGCCAGGGCCAGCCACCACCAGCGGAGATGGTCGAGATAGTGCGACGCCCCCGAGAGCTCGCCGGTGCGACCGGTGAGCGCCCACAGGGCGAGACCGGCGAGCGCCAACCCCACGACGTACTTCAACCACGGCCAGGCGCGCCGAAGCCACGAACGCCTCGACGCCGGCGGTGTCACGTCGCCGCGGGCTCCACGAGGATCTTGACGTGCTCGTCGGGACGGGCGAGCGCCTCGAAGGCGCCGGGCACGCCGTCGAGGTCGACGGTGCCGGTGATCATCGGCGACACGTCGATCTCCCCTTCGGCCAGGGCGCGCAGGGCGCCGGCGAACTCGTCGGCGCCGTAGGCCAGGGCGAAGTGCAGCGACAGCTCCTTGGCGATGGCGAAGAACGGGAGGATGCGGTCGGGCTCCATGCACACCCCCACGACCGCCACCCGGGTGCCGGGGGGGAGGTCGTGCAGCAGCTGCTGGAGCATGCCGGGCACGCCCACGGCTTCGAAGGCGACGAGGGGCCGGCGGCCGTCGACGCGGCGCCAGGCGTCGACCACGCCTTCCTCGAGGGGTCGACGGCCTCGATCGGCCCCCATGGTGCGCGCCATGGCCCGGCGGCTCGGGGACAGGTCGGCGGCCACGATCGACTCGACGCCCATGGCCCGCAGGGCGGCGATCACGGCCAGCCCCACCGGACCGCACCCCACCACGACGGCAGCTGTCGCGGGCCGTGGCACCCGAGCGGGCCACCCCGTGGATGCCGACGGCCAGAGGCTCGGTGAGCGCAGCGTGCCGGGTGGTCGAGCCCGTTGGGGACCTCGAGGGCGAGCGGTGCGCGACAGCACCATGTACTGGGCGTAGCCGCCGGGATAGGCGTTGTTGTAGGCCAACTGGTGCAGACCGGTCGAAGAGAGCAGCACCGGGACCGACACCACGCGGGTGCCGGGCCGCGGGCCCGTGGTGTCGGGCCCGAGCTCGAGCACCTCGGCGCAGAACTCGTGGCCCATCACGATGTCGCGCGACAGGTCGATGGGTGCCATCCCCATGCCCTGGGACGCCCATGGAGGGGAGCATGGCGTCGGTCATCGACACCATCGTCTCGCCGTGGCGCAGGAAGTGGAGGTCGGACCCGCAGATCCCGCAGGCCAGGATGCGCACGAGCATCTGGCCCGTCTCGGGCCGGGGGTCGGCGATCTCGTCGACGACGAGCCGACCCTCTCGCATCACACACGCCCGCATCGCCACCACCGCCTCTTGGTCCCGGTGGACAGATCGTGGCACAGCGCCTCGGGGTGGCGGCGCCTGGCACCTGGCGACGCGCCCATCCTCCTAACATGAGCGCCGGTGGCAACGGTGTCCCTGGCTCCCGGATCTCTCGGCTCCGGGGTCTGCCCGGCCTGGGTTCCCGGGCTCGGGTTCGCACCTTCCCCTGCGCACCCACGTCCCGGGCTCGGTGCGCGCCGCGGTCGAGACCATTGGGCGGGCGCCGCGTCGTGCAGGCCCGCTCGGTGTCGGGCCACCACCGCGGCGCGCTCACCCAGGCCGACGGCGACACCATCGCCGAAGCGGCGCGCGTGGCGCTGGCCGAGCGCCTCCCGCTGGTCGTGGTCCTGTCGTCGTCGGGATCCGAGGTCTCCGAAGGGATCGACGCCCTGCACGGATGGGGCCGGGCCGCGGCGGCCATGGCGGCCTGTTCGGGGTCGGTGCCCGTCCTGGCCGCGGTGACCGGTGCCGGCCATCTCGGGGCCGTCGCTGTTGCTGGGCCTGGCCGACGTCACGGTGATGACACCCGACGCCTTCGCCTTCGTGTCGGGGCCCGACGCGGTGGAGGGGTTCACCGGGATGCGGGTGGGGCTGCACGACCTCGGTGGGGCGGCCGTGCACGCCACGCGCCAGCGGGCTGTGCGCGCTGCTGGCGGCCGACGCCGACGCCGTGCGACGGGCTGCTCGGGGCCGTGCTCGAGCTACCTCCCCGACCACACCGACGCCGCGCCGCCGACGATCGCCACCGACGACCCCGCCGGCCGCACCACACCGACGCTGCGGGACCTGCGTGCCGGCGGCGGCCTCGGCCTCCTACGACGTGCGCGACGTGGTGCGGGCCATCGTCGACGACGGTGACATCCTCGAGCTGCGCCCCGGGTGGGCGCCACACCTCGTCACGGCGTTGGCGAGCGTGGGCGGCATGCCCATCGGCGTGGTGGCCAACCAGCCGCGGGTCCTGGCCGGGCACCCTCGACATCCCGGCCTCGCAGAAAGGGGCGCGCTTCGTCCACTTCTGCGACGCCTTCAACCTGCCCATCGTCACGCTCGTCGACACGCCCGGGTTCCTCCCCGGCAAGGACCTCGAGTGGCGGGGCATGATCCGCCACGGCGCCGAGCTCGCCTTCGCCTACGCCGAGGCGAGCGTGCCCCGGGTCTGCATCGTGCTCCGCAAGGCCTACGGCGGCGCCTACATCGTCATGGACTCCAAGGGCATCGGCAACGACCTGTGCCTGGCCTGGCCGTCGGCGGAGATCGCCGTGATGGGCGCGACCGGCGCGGTCCAGATCCTCAACCGCGACGTCGATGCGGACGAGCGCCGGGCGCTCGAGGAGCGCTACGACGCCGAGCTCCTCACCCCCTGGGTGGCGGCCGAGCGCGGGTTCGTCGACGAGGTCATCGACCCCGCCGAGACCCGCCCGGCGCTGCACCGGGCACTGGACGTGTTGTCCTCCCGGCGCGAGCTCCTCCCCGGGCGAAAGCACGACACCGGCCCCATGTGACCCGCGTCGGCGGCGCCGCCCGACCCATCCCCACCCGTCGGGCCCTCCCCCCGGTTGGTCCCGCCCCGACCGCCAGCTCGACCCCCGGGGCTGTTGGGCCCCGGGCCCGATCGCCGGCTCTATTGGGGACGAGTTGATCCTTCGTTGGGGAGCGCGTTAGAACCGACGCGGAGAGTGGTGCAGGTGCGCCAGCGCCCCCGTCCGGGGCGGTACCAGGGCGATTGGCGCCGGGGGCGAAGGCTGAGGGCATGGGAAGTCACGGGAACCGGGGAGACCGCCGTCGACTGGTGAAGGACGGCACAGGCACCGACACGGCGGCGCCCGCTGACTTCGCTCCCCACAGACGACACCGATGCGTCGACGCCGGGGCGAGCCCTCCGGCCTGCGACCTCGGCCAGTCCGGTGTCATGGGCGTCAGCACCGCCGATGTCGGGGACACACCGCGAGCGCATGCGCCAGAGCAAGATGCGCCGCCTCGCGCTCATCCTCACTCCCCTTCGCCGTCTGGTTCGTCGTGCGCGCCACGGTGCTGCACCGCGGGCCCTTCGGGTTCCCCCACATCCCGTCGGGTCTCACTCCCTACCTCCCGGGCTTCCTCCTCATCGTGATCCTCTGCGCGGTGATGGTCGTGCCCCTGCTGGGGGCGGGCCGGTCACCGCACATCCTCTACCGACCGAACGAGATCGACGTGCGATTCGACGACGTGCGCGGCGCGCCCGTGGTCGTCGACGAGGTCGTGAAGACCCTCAACCTCTTTCTGGCCCATCGCGACCTTCGCCGATCACATGGGAGGATCGGCCCGGCGCGCGCATCCTGTTCGAGGGCCCACCGGGAACGGGCAAGACCTACATGGCCAAGGCCATGGCGGCCGAAGCGGGCGTGCCCTTCCTGTTCGTGTCGTCCTCGGCCTTCCAGTCCATGTTCTACGGGCAGACCAACCGCAAGATCCGCTCGTACTTCCGGGAGCTGCGCAAGTACGCCCGGCGTGAGGGCGGGGCCATCGGCTTCATCGAGGAGATCGACGCCATCGGCGGCGCCCGGGGTGGGATGGGCACCGGGCGGCACCACGACGGCGTGGCCGGGGTCGTGAACGAGCTGTTGATCCAGCTGCAGTCCTTCGACCAGCCCCCGAAGTCGGTCCGGCTGCGGGGCGCGCTGATCGACCTCGTGAACGCCTGGCTCCCGCCCGGCCGCCACCTGCACAAGCCCCCGACCCCGCCCGCCAACATCCTCGTCATCGGAGCCACCAACCGCGCCGCGGACCTCGACCCCGCCCTCGTGCGCCCGGGCCGCTTCGACCGCTCCATCT
Organism: uncultured Acidimicrobiales bacterium; assembly: GCA_963739765.1. Classification (GTDB taxonomy): domain Bacteria; phylum Actinomycetota; class Acidimicrobiia; order Acidimicrobiales; family UBA8190; genus Chersky-840. Next base: position 154,623 of record CAVUBP010000003.1, read on the forward strand.
ACTTCGACCTGCCGTCGAAGTCCGGCCGTCGCGAGATCCTCGACTACTACCTGGCCAAGAAGGCCCACGACGCCGAGCTCGACGACCCGGCGAAGCGCGACACGCTGGCGGCGATGACGTTCGGGTACTCACCGGTGATGCTCGAGCACCTCCTCGACGAGGCCCTGGTGTGGGCGCTGCGTCGCAACGCCAGCGGGCTCGGTTGGGACGACATCCAGCAGGCCAAGATGACCGAGGAGATCGGCCTGGCCCAGCCCGTCGAGTACGTCGAGGCCGAGCGTCGCACCATCGCCACCCACGAGTCGGGGCACGCCACGGTGGCGTGGCTGGTGGGCAAGGGACGCAAGATGGAGGTCCTCTCCATCGTGAAGCGCAAGGACGCCCTCGGGACTCCTGTCGCACTCCGAGGAGGAGGAGCGCTTCACCAAGACCCGCACCGAGATCGAGGCCACTCATCCAGATCGCCTTCGGGGGCATGGTGGCCGAGGAGATGTTCTTCGGGGAGACGAGCTCGGGTGTGGCAGCCGACCTCCAGGCAGCCACCGTCGCCGCGTGTCAGATGGTCGGGACCCTCGGGATGGGGAGCACGCTCATCTCCGCGGCGGCGCTCGACATGCCCGGCAACATCGTCACCAAGGTCACCGCTGTCGACTGCCGGCCGCGAAGAGGTCGAGCAGCTGTTGCGCGGGGCCAAGGACGAGGTCCGCACCATGCTCGAGGACAACCGCAACGTGATCGAAGCCCTGCGCGACTCCCTGCTCGAGCGCGACGAGCTCGTCGGCAACGAGATCCTGGACGTGATCGCAACGGCGGCGCCCACCACCGGGCTCTCCACGCTGCCAGGCTGAGGTCTACTGGCTGCCTTCATCGCCGGCTGGGGTGCGTCGCCATCCGCCGCGGACGCGACTGTGGCCCCCGCCGTAGCGGGGGCCACAGTCCACTTCTTTCGGGTTCAGCTGACTACGGGTTAGGCAGCGCCACCCGGGCTGGCGTAGCTCAGACCCCAACCGAACGCGCGCCTGGGTCGCGGCCCAGCTGGCGTTGCAGTTGGTCGCCGACACGGTGTTCTTCTTCTGGGCGTAGAACACGCCAGCGGTGACGTCCCGGCCGTCGACGTGGGCACCACGCCGGTGGTGATGAACGCCTTGGCAGGTGCGGTGTCGGTGAACGACGACGGCGTGGACTCCAGGTCCAGCGAGTACCAGCACGACTGGGTCTTGGGGCTGTAGGCCGCCAGGATGAGGCCCTGCCCGTCGCCAACGGCGGTGGCGTCGACCACCTGCTCGCTCAAGCAGTTGGCGTGAGTGGCATCGCAACCACCGGTGGTCCACGAGAACTCCGGTGCCGAAGACGAGAACGTCGCGATGGTCATCGCGGTTCCCGACGGCGAGTACGTGGCCGCGTTCTGGTACAGAGCCTTGGCCTCGGTAAGCCCGTTGGTCAGGTTCGACTGAGCGGCGCGGTCACCGGCCGAGTTGGCAACCCCGAGGAACGTGGGAATGGCAATGGCGAGCAGGATGGCGATGATCAACAGGACCACCATGAGCTCGATCAGGGTGAAGCCAGCTTCAGCCGCCCCGTCTCCCTCGATCTCCTGCATACGTGTCTCACGCAGGCGCGTGAGTGTGGACTTGAGCATGGACTTCCTCCCTTAAATGTGCAATGGCTATCGGAACAACTATCGGCAATGGCGAAGAGTTGCTTTAGGCTTTTGGGTGCAATTCCCCAATGTCGGCACAACGGCCGACTGGATGTCCCGGTGCTCAGTGGGAGCCAGCCGTGGTTGTGGTCGTGGTTGTGGTTGAACAGACGTTCTGCTGCCCGGAGCTGTAGTAGATGTTGCCGGTCAGATTCAGGGTGTAGCCGGTCGTGGCGGGGTTGATCGTTGCGCCCCCGGTGGCGACCGCACCCCCGCTGATCGTGATGGTGGTGACGGTGAACAGCCGGGGGAACGTGTCCAGGCCCTTCAAGAAGGCCGACATCTGGCCGTAGGTTCCCGTCAAGGTGAACGTCACGACAACCGGATTGGCCCCACCCGTTGCCGTCGCTGTCGCAGCCTGGGTGACGCTGATGCTGGGCGTGTTGGGGTCACCGCTGGCCACCGCGAGCGCGGTCACCTGGTTGAAGAAGCTGTCCACACTTGGTGTCCCAGGGATCTCGCCGAGGTCCTTGGACAGGGCCTGGCAATTGGACACCAGGTGGGCCTTGGCCGCCTTGAGTGACGTGAGCTCGGTCTGGAGGTGTATCTGCTGCGATTCGAGCTGCGTCTGCTGGGCGTGAAGGCTCGAGAGCTTGCTCCCCTCGGGTGAGATCCACGCTACGAAGACGATGAGGGCGAGGACAAGGGCCCCGACGCCGGTCAGGATCGGGATTCGGTATCGCTTGATCTGGTCCATCAGAAGCCTGCGTTCTTGATCAGGTTGGACGTGGGCAACAGCCAAAGCGTCGAGGAGAACGTGACGGTGGTGTTCGCTCCGGCCGGCGTGTTCGCGACCGAGCTCACGCCGGGAGGGCTGAACATCGAGGACGCTGTGAGGTTGTCGATCCACTGGGCCACGGGGTCGAAGTGGGCCGAGTTCGGGAAGTTGCCGGACAATCCCACCGCCAGGGAACCGATCGATCCGGCGACGGGCGTCGAACTGGTGGAAGACGCCGTCGCCGTCGTGCTGGCGGAGGCTGCTCCCGCCGTCAGGCCTGTGCCGGTGAACGTGTTGACGCTCAACCCCGCCGGAATGCGGCTACCCAGCTGAGCTACCACGGCCGACCAGTCGACGGCGGTGCTCCCGAGCGTGGTGACTTGGGTCTTGGCCACCCGAAGCTCATTGTTGATGGCGACGACCTTGTCGTAGCGTCGGGATCTGAGCGTTGAGCCCGGCCACGGCGCTACGGAGGTTGCTCACGCCGTTCTGGGCACTGTGCACCTGCAGGAATCGCCCGGCGCTGGCGGCCACAAGGAGAACCACGACCACACCGGCGGCCACGAACGCCTTGCGGACCACCTGGCGCTCGAAGGCGCGCTGGGTGACCTCGGGCGGCACCAGGTTGAACTTCTTGACCGAAGGGTTCGGCTCGGGGAGCGCCAGACCGATCGGCGTGGCCAGCACCGGTTCGATGCTCGCCGCTTGTTCGGGATCGAGGTCGATCCTGGACAGGTCGAGCCGCTCCAAGGGCGAGACGTGCTCGACGGGGATGCGAACCTGGGCTCGCAGTTCCTTTACCAGGCCTCGCAGGCGGGCACCCCCACCGGTGAGGAGGACCCGGGCGATGGGCGCGCGACCGGGAAGGGTGGCGAAGTACTGCACGGAGTTGCGGATCTCCCCGACCAGCTCGGCGATGGCCGGCTGCACTGCGGCTTCAGCCGAGGCAACCTGCGGCGAAGCCTCACCCAGGCGTCGCTTGATCCCCTCGGCGTCGATGAGCGGAAGGTCGAGCGCAGACGCCACCGCAGCGGTGGCGGCATTGCCGCCCGTGCCGATGGTCCGGACGAACTGAGGACGCCCGTGCTGATGGACGACGACCACCGTGAGGCCGGCACCGATGGAGACGATCGCCTCCGGGCGCTCGGCTGCGACCGAGGGGTCGCCGAGAGCGCGCACCAAGGCGGACGAGACCAGGTCGACGCCTTCGACGATCAGGCCCGCCTTCTCGGCCGCGCTCACCACACCCTCGACCAGATCGCGATGGGCGGCGGCCACCAACACCCGCCGTGTCTTGGTGCCGTCGGGTGCGGTGTTGTCGGACAGCACCTGGGCCGACAGGATCGTCTTGTCCGGCGGGAAGGGGATGACCTCTTCGGACTGGAAACGCACCGCGCTGTCGACGTCTTCGTCGGGCACCCAAGGCAGGTCGACCTCGCGCGTGATGGCGCGCAGGCCGGCGATGCCGACCACCACCGATTTCGACTGGAATTTCCCGTTCTGCCACAGGCGGGCGATGGCGTCGGACACGGCGGAGAGGTCCTGCACCTCGCCGTCGACGATGGCGCCCGGGGGCAGGCCGACCTGCCCGAAGGCGACGAGCACCGGGGCTCCGGATCCGAACTCGAGCTCGGCGGCGCGCACCGCGCTCGTGCCGATGTCGAGTCCTACTACCTGTGCCATGTCGCCGATCTCCTGGTCACGGTGTTGCCCCCACCAGCACAGGGGGGATGGTCACGAAGCAGGCGCCTCATCCGCCACGCATGTAGTTATCGGCAGGGGGCCCCGACGCCTTGACGGAATACCGGCCGCCAACGCGAGGACGATGCCGCCGGTCACGATCCCCCACCACGCCCACTCACCGAGGTGAGAATCGCTACATACCGTGACCACCAGGGCGGTGGCGGAGGCCCACCATCCAGCGCCACGGGGATCCTCGCAGCACCACGACCAGCCCGACGGCCAGCACCGGCCAGACGTAGAACGAGACCATGACCGATTCGGTGAAGCACCGCAGGGCAAGGGTGAACGCCGCGGCCAGCACGACCATCTCGGGGCGGTCCCGCCACCGCCGCGCCACCCAACCCGTGGCGCAGGCGAGAACCACGGCGACGACACGACCGGGGCCGGCCGCCACGCTGAGCCCCTGGCCCGATCCACCCAGCCTGGGGGCCAGAGCCGTCCACGGAGTCCGGTGATCGATGTTGGGAAAATTGGGCTGATCGACAAGGGCGTGGGCGGTGGCGTGGAACTCGGCCGCGATCGGCGTGGCGAGCAACAGCACCGACGGGAGCGACGCCCGGACGAGCAAGGGGAGGACCCGGCTCTTCCCGGCCAGGGCCAGGATCACCGGCAGCATGAGGACGACGACGGGCTGGGTCGCCACGGCAGCTCCGAAGAGCCACCCCGCCCCGCTCCACCGGCCGTCGAGGGCGAGCACCAACGCGTAGACGCCAGGGCGACCGCCACGGCGTCTTCGGGGTGGCCCCAGATCACCGAGACGTTCCACAGCACGACACCTTCGACGACACACAGCAGCCCCCGGCGTCCTCGACTCACGCCCAGCCGCTCGGCCAGTGCGTCACAGGCGAAGATGGCGCTGCAGCTGAGCAGGATCTCGTAGGGGCCGAGGGCCAACCATGCCGTCGGATGGGGAAGGTTGTAGGGGAAGCTCTCGGTCATGCCGAAGGTGCCGGTGACCATGGCCACCGGTGCGAACAGGAGCAGGATGCCGGGGAAGGTCACGAGCCCGGTGCCCGCTCCGTAGATGTTGCCGAGGTCGCCCCAGCCGATGAAGTGGGCCGAGCGATAGGCACCCCAGATATCCCAAGGGACCACCCAGCCCTGGGAATGCCGGACGACCGGTGACCACAGCAGGCAGTACGCCATCCCTGTCACCAGCGACAACACCGTCACGGCCACGGGCCACGAACGACGCCGCAGGCATCGGGCGACGCCGCCACCCACGACAGGGTCGACCACAGAAGTGCCCATCGAGCTCAGGTTCTTCGCCGACCGGGACTCAGTGCGTCGGGACGGCTTTGATGTAGCTGAACATGGGCAGGTACATGCTGATGACCATGATCCCGACGCCGGCGCCCATGAAGACGGTCATGATCGGCTCGAGCATCGACGTCAGGTTGTTCACCGTGGTCTCCACCTCGCCGTCGTAGAACTCCCCGACCTTGTGCAACATGGCGTCGAGCGCACCTGTCTGCTCGCCGACCTCGACCATCTGGGTCACCAGGGCAGGGATGACCTCTTCGTGCTCCCGCAGCGTGTCGGCAAAGGAGCGTCCCTCGCGCACCCCGGCCTTGGCGTCGAGCAGCGCGTTGCCGACGACCTGGTTGCCGGCCGTCTCCGACACGATGTCGAGCGACTCCAGGATCGGGACGCCGGCCTGGATCAGAGACCCCAACGTGTGCGCCAAGCGGGCCAGCGACACCTTGTGCACGAGCTGCCCGAAGATGGGGGGCTTGAGCTTGAAGCCGTCCCACTTCAGGCGTCCGTTCTCGGTCTTGATCCATCGCCGGAACCAGACGACGGCCCCCACCAACACGGCGATGAGCACCACCGACCACACGCTCAGGACGATCTTCGAGATCCCGATCACGATCTGCGTGGGGAGCGGCAGCTTGGCGTGCAGGGATGCAAAGAGCTTCTGGAACACCGGGACGATGAAGATGAGCAAGCGCCAGGAAGATGAGCGATCATCACGCTCAGCACGATGATCGGATAGGTCATGGCGGAGCGGACCTTGCGCCGAAGGACCGCCTGCTTCTCGATCGTCGAGGCGAGGTCGAGCAAGACCTCGTCGAGGTGTCCTCCCGCCTCGCCCGCCTGCACCATGGTGACGAACAGCGTGTTGAAGACCTTCGGGTGCCTGGCACATGCAGCCGAGAGCGACGAGCCGCGCTCGACCTCCATCCGCACCTCACCGAGAACCCTGCCCAGCTCCTTGTTCTCGACCTGGCCCGCCAGGATCCCGAGTGACCGGACGACCGACAGGCCCGAATCGATCATGGTGGCCAGCTGCCGGGTGGCGACCGCGATCTCGTTGAGCTTGACCCGGTTGGTGAACCCCGGGATCGAGATCTCCCGATGGACGTTCACCCCGGTCTTGGGCGTGACCGCCAACGGGAGGTATCCCATCTCGCGCAGCTTGCCGACGACGAGCGCCAGGCTGTCGCCCTCGAGCTGGCCCTCCACGAGATTGCCGGTGCGATCCCGAACCTTGTAGTCGAATGTCAATGCCATGTCAGGCTCCTACGCGTTCAGGTGGTTGCGGAGGTCTTCCTCGCTACGGCACCGGTCGAACGCGACTGCCTCGGTGATCCGTCCCGTCTTCACCAGCTTGGCCAGGCCCTGGTCCATCGTCTGCATGCCGTACTGCCCACCGGTCTGCATCAACGAGTAGATCTGGTGGGTCTTGGCGCTCCGGACGAGGTTCCGGATGGCCGACGTGCAGATCATCACTTCGCAGCGCTGCCAGTCGACCCGTCCCGTCGGCGTTGAGCAGCAGTTGCTGGGTGACCACGCCTTCGAGGGATCCGGCGAGCATCGTGCGGATCTGATCCTGCTGGTTCGACGGGAACACGTCGATGATGCGGTCGATGGTCTGTGGCGCGTCCTGGGTGTGCAACGTCCCGAAGACGAGGTGCCCGGTCTCAGCCGCGGTGAGAGCCATCGAGATGGTCTCGAGGTCGCGCATTTCACCGACGAGGATGACGTCTGGGTCCTCACGCAACACCCGGCGAAGGGCCTCGGAGAACGACATCGTGTCCTGGCCGACCTCGCGCTGGTTCACCATCGCCCGCTTGTGGTTGTGCAGGAACTCGATGGGGTCCTCGACGGTGACGATGTGCAAGCGGCTTGGTGCGGTTGATGATGTCGACCAGCGACGCCAGGGTGGTCGACTTGCCCGAGCCCGGTGGGCCCGGTGACGAGGACGAGCCCGTGCCGCATCTCGGTGAAGGACCGGATCGACTCCGGGAATACCCAGCACCTCGAAGGGCGGGATCTCGTGCGGGATGGCGCGCAGCGCCGCCGCCACGGTTCCTCGCTGCTGGAAGACGTTGAGCCGGAAGCGGCCCACGTCGACGATCGAGTGGGAGGTGTCGAGCTCCTTCTCGGCCTCGAAGCGCTCCCGCAGCGTCTGGGGGAGGATCCCGAAGACCATGTCCCGGATGATCTCGTTGTTGAGCACGGGACAGCCCTCGATGGGCCGGATGGCGCCGTGCAGGCGGATGCACGCCGGGCAGGCCCGTGGTGAGGTGGAGGTCCGATGCGCCGACGCTCACGGCGTAGCGCAGCAGATCGTCGAGGTGCAGCGCGGACTCGGGACTCTCGTCTCGATCCGGGCTCGGCATGGAGAGACTCCGCTCTGGCCACCGTTGCTCGACGGCCGGGCGTGCGTCGTTGCCGGCCGTGGCGCCGACGGGGCGCGGGCACCGTGCCGTTGGCGGTCGGCGGACGGGGGCGGCGGTGGAGGGGCGCGGCCTGCGGTGGCTCGATCGACGCGAGGACGCGCTCGATGGCGAGCGGGTTGGCCAGCACGGGCACGACCACGTGACCGACGAGCACCGACAGCGCCCGGACGTCGTCCTCGTCGGGGGGATCCCCGAAGGCGGTGGTCAGCTGGTCGCCGTCGAGGCGGTACCCGACGGCCCCGTACTCGCGGGCCACCGTCACCGGCGTCGACGCCAGGGCCTGGTCGCTCGGACGATCGTGGTCGAGGTCGACCACGGGCAACCTGGTGAGCTGGGAAAGCAGACCGAGCACCACCTCTTGGGACGTGACGTCCCGGGAGATGAGCAGGGCCGGGAACGAGGAGCCCCGATCGGTGGCCTCGTTGAGAACGGGCGCGACCTCGGCCTCGGTGGCATATCCGTCGGTGACGATGGAGTGCGCCAGGCGTCGGGCCCATTCGACTCGGGTGCTGGCGGAGGGGCTCATGCGACCACCCGCAGCACTTCCTCGAGGGTTGTCTCACCCTCGAGCGCCTTGCGAACGCCACTCTGTCGCAGGGTCACCATGCCCTGTTCGACTGCGAGCTTGTGGATGTCATCAGCCGTACCTCCCTCGATGATCAACCGCTCGACGTCTTCAGTGACGACGAGGAGCTCGAGGAGCGCTTTGCGTCCCCGGTATCCGGTGTTCGAACATGCCGGGCAGCCCACCGCCCGGATACAACGTGGGCGCCTTGACGCGTCGGCGAAGACCTCTGCCGGCTTCCAGCCGGCCGCCACGATGTCAGCCTCGGTGGCTTCGTAACGGCTCTCGACAGTGCACGCACAGCCGACGCGCCAGTCGTTGCGCCAGCGCACCGGTGATGGCGGAGGTGACGAGATAGGGCTCGATTCCCATCTCGACCAGGCGCATCGGCGTGCTGGCGGAGTTGTTGGTGTGCAAGGTGGCGAGCACCATGTGCCCGGTGAGAGCCGCCTCGATCGAGATCAGGGCCGTTTCCCGGTCGCGGATCTCTCCGACGAGCACGATGTCGGGGTCGGATCGAAGGATCGACCGCAGCGCGGCGGCGAAGGTGAGGCCCGCCTTGACGTTGAGCTGGACCTGGCTGATGCCCTTGATGCGGAGCTCGACGGGGTCCTCGACCGTGATGATGTTCTTCTCGGGGTTGTTGAGGGCGGCCAACGTGGCGTAGAGCGTCGTCGTCTTGCCCGACCCGGTCGGGCCGGTGACGAGGATCGTCCCGTAGGGTCGGTTGAAGATCTCTTCGTAGATCTCCATCAGGTCCGGCGTCGAAGCCGAGGTCCTCGAAGCCCAGGACCACGTTGGACTTGTCCAGGACTCGCATGACGACCTTCTCCCCGTAGATCGTGGGGAGCGTGGCCATGCGGAGGTCGATGGGCCGGTTGCCCACCGACAGCGAGAGCCGGCCGTCCTGGGGAAGACGGTGCTCGGCGATGTTGAGGTCGGCCATGACCTTGAGACGCGTGGTCACCGCTGATGCGATCGCTCTGGGTGCGGTCGAGATGTCGTGAAGGACGCCGTCGATCCGGTAGCGGATGCGGAGGTTCTCCCCCGTGGGCTCGACGTGGATGTCCGAGGCCCGCTCGTTGAGGGCCTGGAGGACGAGAAGGTTCACGTAACGGACGATGGGGGCGTCGTCGACGACGGCCTGGATGTTCCCGAGCCCTTCGTCGCCGAGGTCCTCGAAGTCCGACGCCGCCGCCGAGGCAACCTCGCTGGCATCGCCACCTTGGTGGTAGGCCTTGTCGATGTAGGCACTGATCTGCGACCGGGTGGCGACGACGGTGAAGAAGTTGCGCCCGATGATCGTGCGCAGGTCGTCCATGGCGAAGACGTCGGTGGGGTTCGACGCCGCCACCACCGGGACGTCGTCGCGCAGCGCGATGACGAGCACGTTGTGGTGGCGCGCCGTGGCCTCGGGAAGGTGGTAGGCGGCCGCGAAGTCGACGCTCTGGATCTCGAGGTCGACGAATTCCAGGCCCATCTCCTGGGCCATGCCCCACATGAGGTCGGCCTCGGTCACAAGTCCCCGCAGCGTCAGGATCCGGGCGATGGCCTGGCCGGACCGGTCGCGCTCCTCGAGGACGTCCTGCATCTCCTCGAGCGACACCCGCTCGCCTTCGACCAGGACGCGTGCCAGCGGCGGGAAGCCGGCCAGCCCCTCGGGCACCTCTTCGATGTCCACGGCGCTCGCTGCTGTGCTCGAATTCGCCCACCACTTCGTCGACCAGGTCCGCCGCCGCCACGACGTCGGCCACCGTCTCGGCGGCGGCCTCCGCCGGATGGTCGACATCGCCCGACGGCTGTCGTCTTCAGCGGGTCGATCACGACGGCATTGGCGATGGCGCCGTCGTCGGTGGCGGGATCGTTGTGAGGCGTGTCGGTCGACACGACTTGTCCCGAGCGTCGTGTCGATCGCTTCGAGCGCGGCGGCGAGGACGTCCTCGGGGCGCTCGTGGCCTACCGGCTTGTCCGACGTGGCGGGACCGGTGGGCGTGAGAGCGGGGAGCGGGGCAGCCGGTGCGGGAGCCGCGGGAGGGCTCGCGCTCGCGACCGCGTCGGGCGGGGCGGGGGCTTTGGTGCTGGGCACCATGGGCGGCAGCGGTGGCATGGGCGGAGGGGGCGCGTGGGCGGCGGCGGTGCCGAGGATCGCGGGTCTGTCTCGGATTCGGTCGAGGTCGCCTGGCCGTTGGACTTGGTGGCGATCCCGTTGGTCCCGCTCGTCGACGACGCCGGCGCCGAGCGCCTTCGGAACCGGTTGCCGCCGTCTTGCGCTTGTCGGCCCGTTGCTGACCGGCTCCCCGTAGATGCGCACCAGACACGAGTCGATCTGCTCACCGCTGGCGACGACGGCGACGAACTCGCGGCCGATGACCGCTCGGAGGTCGTCCATGGCGACGACGTCCGCCGGATTCGACATGGCCACGACGGGCGCGCCGAACTTCCGGCCGATGGGGACCACGTGATGTTTGCGGGCGACGGCGACGGGGATCACCGAGGACGCGCTGGCGTCCAAGTTGAACCGTTCGAGGTCCACAAACTCGAGGTGGTGTTCGTCCGCGAGCATCCGGACGGCATCCACATTGCTCATGCTGAGATGCATCGGCATGTGGAGAGCCCGGATTGAACGCCCTCGGTGGCTACGGCCTGCCCGCCCAGAGCACCAGGGGCTCCGCAGCGCGCCGTGCTAGCGTGACCGCCTTGTGAATGAGCCGGGACCTCGTGGCCTTTTCCCTGGTCAGAGGCACAGTTGCTAGTCCGGACCATGGTGTCGGCCACCGCTGGCGCGGCCCCCGGGTCGCGGTGACATTTGTGGCCGCAGTGTTCGGTCTCGTGATCGGATCCTTCCTGAACGTCGTCGTCTACCGGGTCCCCCGGGGCCTGTCGGTGGTCCAACCGGGGTCGTTCTGCCCCGCCTGTGGCACGCCCATCCGCCCGTCGGACAACGTGCCCGCTCGTCTCGTGGCTGGTCCTGCGGGCCAAGTGCCGCCATTGCGGGGAGCCGATCTCGCCCCGGTACCCCGCCGTCGAGCTCCTCACCGGCGTGGTCTTCGCGGCGGTGGCCTGGGCGCTCGGGGCCCACTGGGCGGTGCCCGGCATGTGCGCGCTGGCGCGCGACGGCACTCGCCCTGGCAGCCATCGAGCTCGACGGACTGCCCTCGCCCGGGACCGTCTCGCTCATCGGCACGGGCGTCGGCGTGCGGTCCTGCTGTCGGCGGCCGCCGTCGCCGATCGTCGTTGGTGGCACCTCGGAGGCATGCTCGTCGGCATTGCGGTGTCGGCGGGTGCGTCGCGGACTGACCGCAGCCGCGGGCATCGAAGCGGCGGGGCACCGACGTGACGCTCTGGGCCATGATCCCCGCCGGAGCCGTGACGGGTTGGGTCGGCGTCCACGGGAGCCGTCGTGGGTGTCGCGACCTTCGCCGTCGTTGTCGGGTGCCATGGCGTTGCTCGACGAGACGACGCCCACGGCGCGCGACGTCGAGCCGAGGCATCGCCATCGCCGCCGCGGTCGGAGCCGGCGCGGCGCTGATCGGCGCGTTCGTCGCCGGGAGCTCGATCGGGATCGTGACGGCCGACCGGGGTCGGTCAGGACGCCGCGGAAGCGACGAATCCACGGCCCGTGGACACGATCCCCATGCGCTCGAGCCTCACCTTGAGGTCGTGCGGGTTGCTGGCCGCGTTCATGGCCTCGCGCAGGTCGATCACCTCGTCGCGCAGCAACTCCGCCAGCGACTGGTCGAAGGTCTGCATCCCGTAGTACTCGCCCTCGGCCATGATCTCGTTGATGTCGGAGGTCTGGATCGGGTCGAGGATGGCCTGCTGGATCCGTCCGTTCACGACCATGATCTCGAGCGCCGGGACCCGGCCCTTGCCGTCGGCCCGCGGGATGAGCCGTTGGCAGATGGTCCCCGTGAGCGCGCCCGGCCAGGCTGACCCGGACCTGCCCCTGCTGGTGGGGTGGGAAGAAGTCGACGATCCGGTTGACGGTCTCGGTCGCCGTCGTGGTGTGCAGCGTCGAGAACACCAGGTGGCCGGTCTCGGCCGCGGTGAGCGCGGTGTGGACGGTCTCGGGGTCGCGCATCTCCCCGACGAGGATCACGTCGGGGTCCTGGCGGAGAATCGTCCGCATGGCGCGAGCTGAAGCTGTCGGTGTCGAACCCGACCTCGCGCTGGTCGATGGCGGCGAGGTCGTCTTTGTGGAGGTACTCGATCGGGTCCTCGATGGTGATGACGTGGCACGACCGCACGTGGTTGATGTGATCGACCATCGCCGCCAGCGTCGTGGTCTTGCCCGAGCCGGTCGGGCCGGTCACGAGGACCAGGCCACGGTGATGCTCGCTCAGCCGGCGCACGACGTCGGGCAGGCGGAGGTCCTCGAATGTGGCGGCGTTGGTCTGCACCCGGCGCATGGCCAACGCCACCGACGAGCGTTGGTAGAACGCGTTGGTGCGGAACCGCCCGAGGCCCGGGACCGCTGTACGCGAAGTCGGCTTCGTGCTTCTCCTCGAAGATCTCGAGGATCTTGGGCGGCATGATCTCGCGCGGCCAGGGCCAGGGTGTCCTCGTCGGTGAAGTCGCGCTCGCCATCGAGCGTCCGCAGGAGCCCGTCGACGCGGACGCGCGGCGGGGCACCTGCCTTGATGTGCATGTCCGAGCCGTCGAGATCGGCGAGGATGCGGAGCAGTCGGTCAAGGTCGTCGCGGTTCATGAAGGCCTCAGCTTAAACGACTACCTCGCGTTACTCCAACTGTTTTCGTGGTGAATTCAGCGCTCTTCGTGGCAGAAAATTGCGTCGTGCCAGCGTGGGATATGGGACTTTCGACCCATGCCCGCCGCCGGGCCGGATCCGGGTCGTTGACCTCGGACCGGCGCACGCGTCAAGGTCATGAACACAGGATCCGGGCCGACAGGCGCCGGGATCACGAGGCGATGCGGGTACCGAGATGACGATGAACGAGCCGGAGGCCCACGGCGGCGCCGCCACCGACCCCCTCCAGCGGGCCCCTCGTGCTCTGCCGACGTCTACCTGCTGACCGCCGAGAGCGGCGGGAACGTCGCCGTCCCGGGACTCACGGTCGTGCTCGACGAGTCGGGGCTCACGGTCCGCAAGCCCGACGGTGACGTCGGCGCCGTGGTGGCGTGGGCACGACGTCTCGGGACTGCGTCGCCAACAAGCGGATGCGGACGCCCGGCCGGGCATCCCGGGCGTCATCGTCGAGGCGGTCACCGCGTCGCGCACACACCGTTTCGTCGTCCCCAGCGACAACCCCGACGGCCTCGAATACGAGGTCGCGCAGCTGGCGAGCGCCGTGGCCACCGGCCGGCCAACGCCGAGATCGGGCCCGAGACCCCGATCTGCGGTGCTGGCGGCGGCACTCGTTGTCGTCGCATTGGCGATTATCGCGCTGGGCGTCCTGGTCGCGACCGGGACAGTGAAGTTCTGACGCTCCACGGTCACCTGACGAAGCGTGGCAAGCTAGCCACGCGCGATCGATCGTCACACAATCGCAATACGGTTGAGGGTTGATCGTCGCGCTTTTGGGCGATGATCCTAGCATGGAACCGCTCGTCCTGGAGTCCTGCCACAGCACCTGGCTCTTCGATACCGAACGGATGCGCTTCCGGCGCGTCCTGAAGGGCCTCGACCTCGACAGCCACCCTGCGTCCACCGGATGGCGCCCGTACTTCGGGCTGGACATCGACCCAGTGTCCGAGTCCTTCGTGGTCCTGCTCAACCCCGAAGGCACCCGTCTGCTGCAGGTCGTGGCGTCACGTCGAGCACTGCGCGCAATGCGGTGGTGAAGCCACCGGCGAGCTCTCGCTCGACGACCTCCGCAGCGCCGCCCGCGCCTGAGCGACGCGGCCCGCCCGGAGCCGGCTCGGCCCCGATCCGAGGCGGGCCCCGAGCGCGTACCCCAGGGTCCGACTCCGCAATCGCTTGGTCCGCCTCGGGCGCCGACGCTCGAATTTCGACTTTCCGCGTCGCGGGCGGCTGACTACGCTTCGCTCCTGGTCTCGTTGCGATTCGGCAGGTCAGGTGGGGTGGTAGCGGGCGCAGACCAGTAATCCCGACGCGCCGGCGAATGCTGCAGGGGCTGTCGGGGGGAAACCCGGGCATGACGATGGAGAACGGTCCACACGAAGCCCAGCCGTCGTCGGCTGACCTCGTCCGATCACAGCCTTGTCGTCTCCCCGAGCTGTGGCACGAGATCCTCGAGCGACTCCGGGAGGTCCAGGAGAGCCAGGCCAAGCTGGCCGACGCCATCGAGGTCCTGGGCATGATGGTCCAGGACGCCCTGGGCGCCGACGACCCGGCGGTGCTCGGGGACCACGCCTTCGGGGCGGCTCCCAGCTCGGACCCCGAGGGCCCCTTCTCCACCGACCTCCTCCATGCTCCTGACGGCGAGGTGCCCAGCCTCAGACGCCTGTGCCGGAACCCCAGTCGACCTCCGGATCCCCAACCCGCCGCCGATGGAGGATCGCCCTCTCGGATTCAAGGACGCGGCCGGTCCTGCCGACAGTTTCATCACGAGCGTCGAGGCCCCGGCGCAGTGGGCATGGAGCGGAGCAGCAGAGGTGCGAGAACCAGCTGTCGAGACAGGCGTACCCGAACCGGTCTTCTACGTCCCTTCCTTCGACGAGGAAGTGCTTCCTGCGACGTCGGTCGCGGAGCTCACTCCGAGCGCTCTCGACGCCACGCTGGCATCCGAGTTCGGCCCCGCGAACGCGGCGGGGCCGATCATCGCTCCCCTGGCAGATGTGGCCACCGTCGCCACGCCGGAGCCTCTCTCACCGATGCCCCACGCCGACACACGCCTGCCCCAAGAGCCCACCTTCGAACCTGTGGAGGCTGACAGCAGGCCTTCCCGAGTTCCGGTCACCGCCGAGCACAACAAGGTCCTCGACATCTTGCTCGGAACGCCACGCGCCGCTGCAAATGCGCAATCACACATCGACGCGCATTCGATGTCGAGCTCCACCGCGTCGAACAACGCTCCTCCACTCCCCGTCGCACCAGGCCTGCAGTCGACCATCGTCATGGCATCTCCGCCTCCGCCACCACCACCGCCACCACCACCGCCACCTCCTCCGGCGCCTCCCCCTCCTCCGCCCCCTCCCCCTCCGCCACCGCCTCCGGTCTTCGCCGAGGAGGCGACGTCGTCGGCCGCCGGTGCTCGATGTGCAGAGCGACGCGTTCACGGCGCAGCCTGATGCGTCGAGCCCCACGACACCGGCACCCGAACCGTCATTCGCACCGCCGCCCCCACCACCGCCGCCGCCACCGCCACCGCCCCGCCACCACCGCCTCCGCCCCCACCGGCACCCGCCCCGGCACCCGTCTTCGTGGCCCAGGACACGGCGGACTTCGTGCCACCGCCACCGCCACCGCCGGTACCGCCGGTGGCACAGGGGGCGCGGTCGGGCTCTCGGTCACCGAGGTGGCCGCCGCCAACATCGGCGCCCATACGGCGAGGGGCTTCGAGACCCAGCACAACGGGAGCGACCCGCTCTCGACGTTCGACGGGCACGAAAGTGAGTCGGTCTTCACCACCGACGAGTCGCATCACCTCAACTCGGCGGCGTCGATGGCCACCGAGATCCTGTCGGCCGTCACCGGACATCCCCACGATCGGGGTTCCCGAGGAGCACGGAGTCCGAGATCATCAGCAAGGACGTGACCCTGATCGCCCGGGGGCGCAAGAAGCGGTTCCGGCTTCACTGAGCGACCAGCCCGGCCCGGCGACGGGCCGGTCGCCGGTGTCGGCCTACAGCGCGGGCCGCCGCCAGGTGCCGACGCTGCCGCCGGTCTTCTCCCACAGCGCCAGCTCCCCGACGCTCATGGAGCGGTCCGACGACTTGCACATGTCGTAGATCGTGAGGGCCGCCACCGTGCAGGCGGTCAGGGCCTCCATCTCGACACCGGTGCGGTCGACGGTCTCGACCTGGGCCTCGACCTCCACGAAGTTGTCGCCGATCGTGAAGTTGACGTGGATGCCCCCGACCAGCAGGGGCCGGCACATCGGGATCAGGTCGGGGGTCTTCTTGGCCGCCTGGATGCCGGCGATCCGGGCCGTGCCGAGCACATCGCCCTTGGTGATGGCGTTGCTCGCCACCTTGGCCGTGGTCTCGGGCGCCATCATGACCTTGCACCGGGCCAGGGCCCGGCGGTGGGTCGGCTCCTTGGGGGTCACGTCCACCATGCGGGCGCCACCCAGGGGATCGAGGTGCGTCAGGCTGCGGTCGACCACGGCGCGAAGTCTACGTCACCAGGACCTTCCTGGGCCTTGACCGGCCGCCGGGCGAGCGACAACGGTCGGCCCGGCCGGTAGACTTGGCACTCACGGGTGACGAGTGCCAGACGGGCCTCTCGGTGACGCCGAAGGGAACCAGGACGCGCATGCCGACCTACGAGTACCAGTGCAAGTCCTGTGGCGCGCACCACGACGTCGTGCAGACGTTCGGCGACGACCCCTTGACCGAGTGCCCGTCGTGCGGTGGGCCGCTGCGCAAGGTCTTCGGCGCGGTCGGCGTGGTCTTCAAGGGCAGCGGGTTCTACAAGACCGACAGCCGGACCTCGGCCAAGAAGTCCGAGAGGTCGGAGAAGGCCGAGAAGTCCGACAAGGCCGAGAAGTCCGACAAGGCGGACAAGTCCGACACGAAGGCCTCGTGCCGCGTCCGACAAGGGCAGCTCGAGCTCGTCGGACTCGTCGGGATCGAAGTCCTCGGACTCCACCTCGAAGTCCGGAGCGTCGACATCGGGCTGCGGCTGCTTCTTGAGCCCCGGGCCCGCGGGCGCCGCGCCGACCTCGGGAGCTGGCGCCCGACCGCCACTCCCGGTCGGTTACGAGCCGCTCAGCGCCATCCCGTCGATGGCCAGGGTCTGGCCGGCGGCGACGCCCGGGAGCCACTCGACGTCCGACGCCGACGTGGAGCACCGACTGCAGCATCCGTTGCAGCGTCGAGGCGATCGTGACCTCGCGCACGGGCTCGGCGAGCACGCCGCCGCGCACCATGAGTCCCTCGGCCCCGACCGAGAAGTCGCCGCTCACGGGGTTCACCCCCGAGTGCACGCCTGTGATCGACTGCACGAAGAGCGCCTCTCCGACCTCGGCCAGGATGTCGGCCGCCCCGAGTGGGCCCGGTGACGAGCAACAGCGCCCGGCACCCGGCGACCGGGGTCGTGGCGTAGCCGCCCCGCACCGCCGACGCCGTCGACGCCACCCCGGCACGGCGGGCCGGCGGTGGTGTCGAAGACGAAGCCCCGCAGGACCCCGTGCTCGATGAGCACGTTGCGCCGGCAGGCGAGGCCCTCGGCGTCGTGGGTCGACGCGCCGAAGGATCGGGCGTCGGTGGGGTCGTCGACGAGGATCAGCGACGGACACGGCCACCTCTTCGCCCACCCGGTCGGCGAAGAACGAGCGGCCCTTGGTGACGGCCTCTCCCGACAGCGCCGAGGACACCACGGCCAGCAACGTGGAGGTGACCCGGGGGTCGAGCACGACCGCGCAGCGGCCCGAACGCGGCCTTGGTGGCACCGAGCATCCGGGTGGACCGCTCGACCGCGTCGGCGACGGCCTTGTCGAGGTCGAGGTCCCCCGGGCCCCGTGCGGCGGAGAACCCGACGCCGGTCTGGCTGTCGGCGTCGTCGCCGGCGATGGTCTCGACCGCCACACTGCGACACCGTGCGCCGGGCCGTGGCGGTGATGCCCGTCGAGGTGGCGACGGCCGCCTCGGCCGCCATGTCGCCGTAGTCGGCGAAGGCGACCTGGCGGACCCGGGCGTCGGCACTGCGGGCCCGGCGCTCGAGCTCCAGCGCCATCTCGACCTTGGCCGCGCTCGGCGTGCGCAGCAACTCCGTCGTCCCACAGGTCGAGCGACGCCGGTGCCACGCCATCGGGCCCGGCCAGGCCGACGTGCTCGTCGGCGGTGGCGAAGGTGGCGTTGTCGCGAGCCTCGGCCAGGGTCTGCGCGATCACGGCTTCGTCGAGGGTCCCCGCATAGGCGAAGCCCTGGCGCCCCCCGATCACCACCCGGATGCCCACCCCGGCCGACGCCGCCGAGGACAGCGACTCGACCTCGCCCTCGTAGGCCCGCACGTCGGTCTCCACCCCACGGGACACGTAGACCTCGAGCTCCTCGCCGCTCCGTGGCCTCCCCGGCGACGCGCGACGGCCAGCTCGAGCAGCTCGCCCTCGGCGGCGGCGGTCGACACCTCGTGGCTCGCGGCGTCACTCACCGGCGGTCCCCCCGATCGTGACGCCGGTGATCCGCAGGGTCGGCTGGCCGCACCCCACGGGCACGCTCTGGCCGTCCTTGCCGCACGTGCCGGGGCCCATGGCGAAGTCGTTGGCGACGGCGTCGATGCGACGCAGCACCTCGGGGCCGTTGCCGATGAGGTTGGCGTCGCGCAGGGGCTCGGTGATGCGGCCGTCCTCGATCAGATAGGCCTCGACCGTGCCGAAGACGAAGTCCCCGGTCGTGGTGTTGACCTGGCCGCCTCCGAGCTTGGCCACGTAGACGCCGGTCGGGGTCTGGGCGAGGATCTCGTCGGGCTCGGCGTCGCCGTTGAGGAGGAACGTGTTGGTCATCCGGACCATGGGCAGGTGGCGGTAGCTCTGGCGCCGGCCGTTGCCCGAGGACGCCCGGCGCTCCTTGCGAGCCGCGGAGGTAGTCCCACATGTAGTCGGTGAGGACGCCGTCCTCGATGAGCACGTTGCGCTGCGCCGGAGTTGCCCCTCGTCGTCGACGGCGAAGCTCCCCCACTCCGGCCCGATGGTGCCGTCGTCGACCAGCGTGACGAGGGGGCTCGCCACCTGCTCGCCCACCTGGCCCACGTAGACCGAGGCGTCCTTGGCGATGTGGTCGGCCTCGAGGCCGTGCCCGCAGGCCTCGTGGAACAGGATGCCGCCGCTCCCCGACTCCAGGATGAGCGGCACCTCCCCGCTCGGGGCCGGGCGGGCCGTCAACTTGACCAGCGCCCGGCGTGCCGCGGTGGCGGCGACCTCCTCGACGTCGACGGTGTCGAACAGCTCGAAGCCGACGGTGAAGGCACTCGACTCGTAGCCGGTCTGCATGCCCGTGTCGCCCGACGGCCACGCACGAGACGCTGAAGCGCGTGCGGACCTGGTCGTCGGTGACGAGGATGCCGTCGCTGTTGGCGACCTGGATGCGCCGGCGCCCGTCGCCGTAGGACGCCGACACCTGGGAGATGGCGTCCCCGCCGGCGCGTGCCGCCTCGTCGGCCTGGACGAGGAGCTCGATCTTGCGGGCCTTGGCGACGTCCTCGGGGAGCTGGCCACCTCGTTTCTCGTCACGCGTCGACGCTGCTCGAGCGCGACGACGCGCGCCGCCCCCGCCTTGGCGGGCGACGGCGGCGGCGGCCTCGGCGGCGGCGAGCAGACCGCGTTCGGACAGGTCGGCGGTGTGGGCGTAGCCCGTCGTCTCCCCCACGACCACCCGGACGCCGCGCCCGCGGTCGCGGCCCGACGAGAGCTCCTCGACCCGGCCGTCGTCGAGCACGGCGGAGGTGGACTGGCGGTCCTCGACGAACACCTCGGCGAACTCTCCGCCGCGCTGGAGCGCGCCGCCGAGCACACGCTCGATGACCGGGGTCTCGACGAGTAGTCCTGTTGCCGAGCCTGCGTCGCTCACCCGACACCTCTCCTTTCGGGGCGTCGGGTCGTCACCGACCGCGCCCAGGGACCACGGCCGCGGACCACCTGCCCCTGGCCTGGTCGCGCCGACCGCCGGCCGTGTGGCCGGCGGCGCCTGTCTTTCGTATCGTACCGCCGTGCCTGCTCGAACCCGGCCTGAGCGCCCGCGTCTCTCTGGTGGTCGTCGAGAGCGACACCGCGCTGGCCCTGCGCTCCGGCGACGTCCCGGTGCTGGCCACGCCGCGGCTCATCGCCCTGTGCGAGGAGGCGGCCTGCCTGGCGGTGGCCGGGACGCTCGGCGACGGCCAGCACCAGCGTGGGGGTGCGGGTCCAGTTCGACCACCTGGCCCCGGTCCGGATCGGCTCGGAGGTCGTGGCCGAGGCCACGCTCGAGAAGGTGGAGGGGCGCCGCCTCGTCTTCACCGTGACGGCGACCGACGCCGCCGGGCTCGTGGGGGCCGGGAAGCTGACCCGGGTCGTCGTCGACGGGGAGGACTTCCTGGCCAAGGCGCGGCTGACCCGGGCCCGTCCGGCCGGTCGACCGGGCCCGTCAGACCTGGCGGCCGAGGACGTTGCCGAGCACTCCTCCCACCACGCCTCCGGCGGCGGCGTCGCGCCCCGAGTCGTTGCTCCCGAGGTACTCCGACAGCGCGTGGGCGAGGACCGGCAGGGGCATCGACTGCAGCCAGATGGTGCCCGGTCCCGTGAGCGAGACGAGGTGATGCCCGTCGCGCGCCGAAGTAGCGGTTGGCGATGCCGGGCAACCGGATCACCGAGAACGTCACGCTGTCGTTGAACATGCCCGACATGGCCGGGATGGACGAGCAGGGACTGGCCCGCCGCCAAGCTCGTAGGTCGTCATCTCGCCCGACGAGCTCGACCCAGGCCTGGCCCTGGCCCTCGAGCTTCTGGAGGATGAAGCCCTCGCCGCCCCACAGCCCGCCGCGGAACGACTGCTGCAGGGCCACCGACGGCGTGATCCCCGGTGTGCCGCACACCCAGCCGTGGCGGTGCACGACGTAGCCGTGGCCCGGGGGTGACGTCGACGGGGAAGATCCGGCCCGGGACCTTGCTGGCGAAGCTCACCATCCCCGGCCGCCCGGTCGCTTCGTAGCGCGTGAGGAAGAGGCCCCCGCCTCCGGCCATCCGCTTCAGGCCGGCCATGATCCCGCCGCCCCCGCCGGTGTTGGTGGTCTGCGAGAGCTGCATGTTGGCCGACATCCACGACAGGTCGCCGTGGGTGGAGATGATGGCCTCGCCCGGCTCGAGCACCATCTCCAGGACCGGCATCGTGGTGCCCTTGACGTTGGCCTGCATGGCACGCTCCTCTCGATCCACCGACGGCGTCCGCCGCGGACGTCGCCCTGCGCGCAGAGTCTGCCTCTCCGACCCGCTGCCCGCCTGTCATTCGCACCCGGCGGCCGCCGGGCGGCGATCGCAGCGGGCCCGGGCGCGACCGGGGTCGGAGGGTCGGCCCGCCGGGCGCGAGACCGACCCCTCCGCGCCCTAGTGCCCGGCGCGCCTGGGCCGCGGTAGCGTGACGCAGGGTCGCCGCCTCGGGCGTCCCCCGAACAGGTGCCCATGCTCCTCGACGACATCCACGAACCAGCCGACCTCCGCAAACTGTCGCAAGCACAGTTGACCGAGCTGGCGGCGGAGATCCGAACCTGCATCGTCGATCGGGTGACGGCGAACGGGGGGCACCTCGGGTCCAACCTCGGAGCGGTCGAGCTGACCCTGGCCGTCCACCGGGTCTTCGACTCCCCGCACGACGTCATCCTGTGGGACACCGGGCCACCAGGCCTACGTCCACAAGCTCGTCACCGGGCGCCAGGAGGGCTTCGCCACCCTGCGCCAGCCCGGCGGGATGTCGGGGTACCCGTCGCGCGCCGAGTCCCCCCACGACTGGATCGAGAACAGCCACGCCTCGACCGCGCTCAGCTACGCCCACGGCATCGCCATCGGCCTGGAACGTCGGGGTGAGGACGACCGGCACGTGGTGGCGGTCCTCGGCGACGGGTCGCTCACCGGGGGCATGGCCTACGAGGCGCTCAACAACCTCGGCCATGCCGGCACCCGGGTCGTCATCGTCCTCAACGACAACGGGCGGTCGTACGCGCCGACGGTGTCCCGGCTCTCGGCGGGCCTCACCCAGCTGCGCCTGAGCCCCTCCTACGTCCACGCCCGCGAGCGCGCCCGCCATGTCCTGCGTGCCATCCCCGGGCTCGGTGGGCTCGCGTACTCGAGTCTCCACGGCCTCACGAGCGCGGTGCGCGAGATCGTGACGCCGCACCGGTTCTTCGAGGCCCTCGGCGTCCGCTACGCCGGGCCCATCGACGGCCACGACATCGCCGGCATGGAACAGGCGCTCGCGCACGCCACGGAATGGGGCGGCCCCATCGTCGTCCACGTCATCACCCAGAAGGGCCGGGGCTACGCCCCCGCCGAGGAGGACGACGTCCAGCGCCTGCACGACTTCAAGGTCCAGCCGACCGCCGTCGCACCGTCGGCCACCATCGCTCCGGCCACCTACACCGACGCCTTCACCCGCGCCGTCCTCGACGGCCGCCCGGCAGCGGCCCGAGGTCGTGGCCATCACCGCGGCGATGCCCGGCCCGACCGGGCTGCTCCCGTTCCAGGCCGAGTTCCCCGACCGGTTCCTCGACGTCGGGCATCGCCGAGCAGCACGCCGTCACCGCCGCCGCCGGCATGGCCATGGCGGGACTGCGGCCCGTGGTGGCCATCTACTCCACCTTCTTCAGCCGCGCCTTCGACCAGGCCAACCTCGACGTCGGCCTGCACGGCCTGCCCGTGGTCTTCGCCCTCGACCGCGCCGGCATCACCGGTGACGACGGGCCCAGCCACCACGGCGTCCTCGACCTCTCGCTGACCCTGTCGATCCCGGGCATGACGGTCTTCGCCCCGTCGTCGGCCCAGGAGGTGGCGGTCATGCTCGACGAGGCACTCGGCCTGGCGGGCCCCTCGGCCATCCGGTTCCCGAAGACGCCCGCCCGCCAGGCTCGCGACGGCGCCGTGGGCTCGGGGCTCTCGGCCCGCCTGGTCCACCGGGGCGACGGCACGGTCTGCCTGCTGGCGGTGGGCAAGCTGGTCGAAGCGGCCGAGGAGGCGGCCGGCCAAGCTGGCCGCCGACGGGGTGGACGCCACGGTGTGGGACGTCCGGGTGGTGTCGCCCCCCGACCCCGCCATGCTCGCCGACGCGGCCGCCCACGGCCTGGTCGTCACCGTCGAGGACGGCATCCGGGTGGGCGGGGCGGGGACGTTCCTGGTCGACGCCATGCGGGGCCTCGCCGAGATCGACCATCCCCTGCCCCCCGTGTGCGTGCTCGGGCGTGCCTCCCCGCTACATCCCCCAGGGCAAGCCCGACGGCATCCTCGCCGAGCTCGGCCTCGACGGGCCCGGCATCGCCACCGCGGTGACCGAGGCGCTCGCCACCGAGCGCGACCGCCTGCAGCTTTCGTGAGCGGACCCGGCCCTCCCGGGACCGCGCCCGCGCACCGCCCCGTGCCGGGGACCCGCCTGACGACCGTCGGGGCCGGGCTCGCCGGTTGTCCCCGCCGACGGGAACTTGTTCTAGTTTGGGGCCGTGGAGTTCAACCTCGCCGACCTCTTCGAGGCTGCCGCCGACGCCTTCCCCGAGCGCGAGTACCTCGTGGCCGACGGCCGGCGGCTCACCTACGCGCACATGGACGAGCGGGCCAACCGCCTGGCCCATCACCTCGCCGCGGCCGGGCGTCGGGCCCGGGGACCACGTCGGCATCTACGCGCTGAACAGCGCCGAGTGGGTGGAGACGGCGTGGGCCGTGTTCAAGCTGCGGGCGGTGTGGATCAACATCAACTTCCGCTACGTCGAGGACGAGCTCCGGTACCTGTTCTCGAACGCGGACCTCGTGGCCCTCGTCCACCAGCGCCAGTTCTCGCCCCGCGTGGCCACGCTGCTGCCCGAGCTGCCGACGCTGCGCCACGTCATCGTCATCGACGACGACAGCGCAGGAGCCCGACCCGCGCCACGACGCGGTGGACTTCGAGCAGGCCATGGCGGCCGGCTCACCCGAGCGCGACTTCGCGCCACGATCGGGTGACGACCTCTACATCCTCTACACCGGCGGGACCACCGGCATGCCCAAGGGCGTGGTGTGGCCCCAGCGCAACGTCTTCTACGCGCTGGGCGGAGGCATCGACGCGCTGACCGGCGTGCGCATGGACCGACCCGAGCAGATGGTCGAGAAGGGTGTGGCCGCAGGAGGCCAGCTCACCTTCCTTCCCATCGCACCGCTCATGCACGGCGCCTCGCAGTGGGCGGTGATGGGCCAGAGCTTCGTCGGGAACCGGATCTGCCTCGTGCCGAAGTTCGACCCCCACGAGGTGTGGGCCCTCATCGAGCGCGAGAAGGTCAACATGGTCATGATCACCGGAGACGCCATGGGCAAGCCGCTCATCGAGGCCCTCGACCGAGCCCGGGGCGTCCTACGACCTGTCGTCGCTGATCGGCATCACCTCGACCGCGGCGCTCTTCTCCCCCGCCGGTCAAGGACGCCTTCTTCGCGCAGTTCCCGAACCTGATCATGACCGACGCCATCGGGTCGTCGGAGTCCGGCAACAACGGGATCTCGATGATCAAGCCCGGGAGCCACGGCCATGAAGAGCGGCCCGACGGTCGTCCTCGACCGGCGGCACCGTCGTCTTCGACGAGAACCTCGAGCCGGTGAAGCCCGGGTCGGGGGTGATCGGGAAGATCGCCCGCTCCGGCGACATCCCCATCGGGTACTACAACGACCCCGTGAAGAGCGCCGAAGTGTTCATCACCGTCGACGGCAGAGCAGTTCGTGATGCCCGGCGACTTCGCCACGGTGGAGGCCGACGGGTCGGTGACACTCCTCGGACGCGGCTCGATCTGCATCAACTCCGGCGGCGAGAAGATCTTCCCCGAAGAGGTGGAGTCGGTCGTCCGATCGCACCCCGACGTGATGGACGCCATCGTCGTGGGTGCACCCGACGAGCGCTTCGGCCAGCGGGTGGCCGCCATCGTCGAGCCTCGAGCCGGGCGCCACGCCCCGTCGCTCGAAGCAGTCCAGGAGCACTGCCGCCAACCACGTCGCCGGCTACAAGGTGCCCCGGCAGCTCCACGTCGTGGACAAGATCGAGCGCTCGCCGAGCGGCAAGCCCGACTACCAGTGGGCCAACACCATCGTGACGTCGCAGTCACCGGTGGGTTGAGCCCGCCCGCCGCCGGCCCGACGAATGACGCGCTGAGCATGCCCGTCACGCTCTCCGACCTCGTCGGCCGGCGGCCGGGCCGCTGTGCTCACCATGGAGATCCAGCGCGGCGTGGTGGGCGACCTCTCGAGCTTCCCCGAGCTCGCCGCGGCAGCACGCGAGGTCGGGTCTCGTCGCCAACACCGCACGCCTGCTGCGCCGCGGCGCGCGCCGCGGCGGTGCCGGTCGTCCACTGCACGGCCGGGTTCCGGCCCGATCGGCGCGGGTCTCCCGCCAACGCCCCGCTCATGTCGGCCATGCTGCGCCGGCCCGAGCATCTCGTCGACGGCACGCCCGCGGTCGAGCTCGTGCCCGAGCTCGGGCCCGAGCCCGAGCGACCTCGTCTCCCATCGTGCGCCATGGCGTGTCGCCCTTCACCGGCACGAACGCTCGACCCCACCCTGCGCGCCCTGGGGGTGTCGACGGTGGTGGCGACGGGCGTGTCGCTGAACCTCGGCATCATCGGGCTCGCCATCGAGGCGGTGAACCTCGGATACCGGGTCGTCGTCGCCACCGACGCGGTGTGCGGATCCCTCGTGACTACGCCGACGCGCTGACTGCGCCATACCCTCGCACTGGTGGCCATGCTGGCCACGTCCGACGAATTGGCCGTCGCCTTCTCCTGATCGCAGCGCAACGGTCGCGTGCCGCGGTGACGTGGGTGTCGCGCCGCCCGTTCGGTCGGCGCCACGCGCGAGCCGGTCGCCCGTCGTGCGGTGCGTCGGGACCGCCGCCGCATGTGCCGACCCCGGGGGGGCCGAGGGTGACACAGCAGCGGCGACCCGACCAAGCGCCGGCACCAACGAGGACCCGCCTCAGGCGACGACGCTTGAGCCCCCCGCACTGACGCACAGGTGACCGAGGACGAGGCTAGTTCGTATGTCGGGCACGACAACCGGGACGCTTCGGGCCCGGCGAGCGGTGCCCGATAATGTCTCGCCCCGTGTTCAGCCGGTCAGCGCGTGCGTTCTTCGAGGACGCGCTGGAGCCGGTGAGCCCGGCGCTGAAGGTGCTGGTGCGCGGCGCGTTGTTCCGCACCGGCACCGATGTCACCGACGCCGCGGCCCGCCGGCCGTGCCTGGTGCTCGCCCCACACCCCGACGATGAGACTCTCGGTGTCGGAGCGACCATCATGCGTAAGATCGACGCCGGCACGCCGGTGCATCTGGTGGTCGTCACCGACGGGAGCAAGTCGCCGATCGGTGACCCGGTGGAGGTGGCCGCCCTGCGGACGTCGGAGCTGCGGGCCGCGTGCCGCGTGCTCGGCCTGTCGGAGGGAGACGTCACCCGGTTCCCCTTCGTCGACGCCGAGCTGGCCGGGAACGAGGAGGCCCTCGTCGACGCCGTCGCCGAGGTCGTCGCCGCCTGGAGACCCGCTGAGGTGCTGGTCACCGGCGAGGACGACCCCCACGAGGATCACGCCGTCCTCGGCGCCGCCACCCGCCGCGCCCTGGCCGGGTCCGGCGTCCGGATGCTCACCTACCCCATTTGGCAGTTCGACCGCCCGGCGCGCCTGGCCCGGTACCTGCGGCGAGGCCGGCGCCCCGAGCTGGTGCGCACCGATGGCTATCTGTCCCGCAAACGCCTGGCGGTGGCCGCCTACCCGTCGCAGATGGCGGCTGACGACGACGACCCCGAGGGCCTGAAGCCGAGGTTCCTCCCGAACTTCGCCGGTCCCTACGAGATGTTCTTCCCCGTCGACCTCACCGTCGGCGACGGCCCGGCCTGAACGACGTCCGCTCAGGCGCCGACCTGCGCCAGGCGCTGGCGGGTGGTGCTGTGCACCGGGTCCTTGTCGAACTGGGGCAGGACGTGCTTGCCGAAGGTGGCCACGGCCTCCTCGCACAGCTCGATGGGCATGGACGACGACAGCATGCCGAAGCTCAGCTGGTCCGCGCCGGTGTCGGCGAAGCGCTGGATCGACCGGGCCACCTCGTCGGGGTCCCCACCGCGATCAGGCCGCTCTCGATGTTCTTGTCGATCTGCTCGGGCGTCGACGGCGGGATCAGGTTGGGCCACTCCGGGAGGCCCGGAGGACGCGGGAAGGTGTCGAGATAGCGGAACACCAGGCTCAGGTGGACATTGCGAGTCGATGTTCGCGAAGACGTCGCGGGCCCGGCCGCCGTCCTCGAGGCACAACATCTGGGTCGTGATCATCACGTTGTTGTTGACGTAGCCGCCCACGGGCTCGGCGTTCTCGATCTCCTTCTTGTACTTCTCGATGAGCGGGGCGAACCCCTCGGGCTTGCCGAAGGCGAAGCACAGCACGCCCAGGCCCTGGCGGGCGGCGAGCTCGAAGGTGCCCGGGCTGCCCGCCGCCACCCACAGGGGCGGGTGCGGGTTGGTGTAGGGCTTGGGGAGGACGTTGCGGGTGGGCATGGAGAAGAACTTGCCGTCGTAGGAGTAGTCCTCCTCCTTCCACATGCGCACGATCTGGGGGAGGGTCTCCGCCACCATCTCGCGGGTGAGCTCCTGGTCCTCGATGCCGAAGCCCTTCTGCTCGGTGGTCGACGAGCCCCGGCCGGTGCCGAACTCGAAGCGGCCCTCGGAGAGGTGGTCGAGCATGGCCACCCGCTCGGCGACCCGGGCCGGGTGGTTGGCCGGCGGGGTGAGGTTGAAGATGCCCGAGCCGAGGTGGATGTTCGTGGTCTGGGCGGCGGCGAAGGCCATGAACGACTCGTTGGCCGACAGGTGGGAGTAGTCGGTGAGGAAGTGGTGCTCGGAGGACCAGGAGTACTTGAAGCCCGGCCGCGTCGGCGGCCCGGATGTAGGCGAGCTCGTCCATGATGCGGTCGTGCTCCGCCGATGCGCCGTGGGCCTCGCGGTACTGGGGCAGGAGGCTGACAGCGTTGAAGATCCCGAACTCCATGGCGAAACGCTCCTCTCGCTCGGTCGGAACGTACCATCTTGCCATCGAAAATGCAACGTGTTCCAATATTGGGAGCGGGCCGGCGACACCGGCTGCAGGGGCCCTGACCAGGGCCTCGTGACCTGAGCGATCGCCGAGGACGGCCCCGACCATGGACACCATCGCCGAAATGCTGCTCGCCCGGGCCGGTGACGGCCGGCCCGGCATGGTGGCGGAGGACGAGGAGTGGACCTGGCGACGAGATCGTCGCCGGCGCCGGGGCCCGGGCCGCGCTCCTGGCCGACGCGGCGGGCCCCGGGGCCCTTCCACGTGGCCACCCTCCTCGACAACGTGCCCGAGCACGTCCTGTGGCTGGGCGCCGCCGCCCTGGCCGGGGCCGTCGTGGTCGGGCGGCAACTCCACCCACCGGGGCGACCGACCTCGCCCGCGACCTGGCCCACACCGAGTGCCAGCTCCTCGTCACCGATCGGGCCCATCTCGCACTCGTCGACGGGACTCGACCTGGGGCCCGGCATCGGCACGGCGTCGGCGACGAGCCCCCGGGTCCTGGTGGTCGACGACCCCGGGTACTCGGCCGAGCTCGCCGCCTACGCCGGCGCGCCGCTCCCCGATCCGGCCGGCGCTCGGCGTCGGCGAGGACAGCCTCGGCTACCTCATCTTCACCTCGGGCACCTCGGGCGCGCCCAAGGCCTGCCGTTGCACCCAGGGTCGCCTGGCCCGCATCGGGATGATCGTGGCCCAGATGTTCGCGCTCACCGTCGACGACGTCTGCTACGTGTCCATGCCGCTGTTCCACTCCAACGCGCTGATGGCCGGGCTCTCCCCCGCCATCGCCGCCGGGGCGACGATCGCGCTCCCGTCGGGAGGTCGGTTCTCGGCCTCGGGGTTCCTCGCCGACGTCCGGCGCCACGGCGTCACCTACTTCAACTACGTGGGCAAGCCCCTGTCGTACATCCTGGCCACCCCCGAGCGGCCCGACGACGCCGAGAACTCCCTGCGTGCGGGTCTTCGGCAACGAGGGCGCCGAAGCCGACATCGTCGCGCTTCGGCGAGCGCTTCGGCTGCGTGGTGGTCGACAGCTACGGGTCCACCGAGGGCGGCGCCACCGTGCAGCGCACGCCCGACACGCCGCGCGGTGCGCTCGGGCGGGCCCCGGAGGGGACGATGGTCGTCGACCCCGAGACCGGGCGAGGCCTGCCCGGTGGCCCGCTTCGACGACGACGGCGTGCTCGTCAACTCCGAGGAGGCCGTGGGTGAGCTCGTCTCCGCCGACGGGGGCAGCGGTTTCGAGGGGTACTGGCGCAACGACGAGGCCGAGCTGGCGCGGCTGCGCAACGGTTGGTACTGGACCGGGGACCTCGCCTATCGCGACGAAGCGGGCTTCTTCTACTTCGCCGGGCGGTCCGACGACTGGTTGCGCGTCGACGGTGAGAACTTCGCGGCCGCGCCGGTGGCTCGCATCCTCGAGCGGCACCCCGACGTCGTGCTGGCGGCGGTGTACGCCGTGCCCGACACGGTCGTGGGCGATCAGGTGATGGCGGCCCTGCAGCTCCGACCCGGCGCGGGCTTCGAGCCCGGGCGAGTTCGCGTCGTTCCTCGCCGACCCAGGGCGACCTGGGGACGAAGTGGTCGCCACGCTTCGTGCGCGTGTGCCCCGAGCTCCCCATCACCGCCACCTCGAAAGTGCTCGTGCGCACGCTGCGGGCCGAGCGGTGGAACACCACCGACCCGGTGTGGTGGCGACCGGGCCGCGGCGCCGATGGGCCCTACCGACTCCTCGAACCGGCCGACGTCGGCGAGATGGAGCAGTCCCTCGGCAGGCGCTGAATTCAGGCGTCCCTGGTCGTCATGCGCCACGCCCCGAGGACGGTCCAGACCACCAGCCAGGCCACGATGACGCACACTGCCACCGTCGTCGTCTCCGGGACGAGCAGGGATGTCCCCCGCCCCCCGTCGGGGCCTCCGCCCCCGCCGAACACGAAACCCAGACCGGCCGGCTCCAGATGGGCAACGGCCAGGCCGACCACGCCGCGCTGGAGGTTGATCAGATGAGGGATGTGGGCACGTGAGAGGATCGGCGTCAGGACGATCTCCAGGACGATCATCAGGATCACCGCCACCGTTCTCTGCCCCAGGAGGGACCCGAGCCCGAGGCCGACCGTGAACCCCACGATCGCTTCGAGTTCGAGCCACAAGCCGGACTTCACCATCAGCGAGGTGGACGGGTAGAGGAACGTCCTGGAGTAGGCGGAGTAGTCCCGTCCGGCGATCAGGCGGGCCACGTCCCTGACCTGGGCCTGGGAGACCGGCTGTGGGTTCTGGGATCCCGGGGGACCCTTGACGACGATCCCGCCCGGGGCGCCGCCGGGCCCGTTCCCGCACGGGACGGCGTTGAGCACCGAGCCGATCCGAGAGGGTGGGTTGCCGTTGAAGTCGAATCCGAAGTTGCAGATGACCTCGTTGGTGTGGTCGGCGGCCCAGTTCTCGAGGCCGGCGCGCGACAGGCCGGTGGGGACGCTGGTGCCTTGGAAGTTGAGCCGGGTCGGCGCCGCGAACACGCACACCGCGCACACGATGGTGAAGCCGATCGCCACCAGGGGGACGATGATGGCCAACCCGGCGGGGATCCGGGCCAGGTAGAGCGACAACCGGGAACGGCCCGTCACCACCAGGTGCCGGAACATCCCCTCGGTGAGGTCGATCGATCCGGCCGTGGCCCCCAAGGTGGCGGCCACGATGAACCCGAAGACGTAGAGCACCCCCGCCACCAGGCCCGTGAAGATGTCGTAGCCGCCGGCCGGGCCGTAGGAGTGCGGGGCGATGGCGTGCAGCAGCAGCCTGATGAGGAGGAAGACCGCGGGGATGCCGATGGTGACGAGCATCAGGGCCGCCATGAGCCCACGCCGTTTGCGCAGCTCCATGATCCGGGTGGCGATCATGGCCCCGGTGGGGACCCACGACCCCCGGTGGTCGTGCCGGGACCCGCGCCGCGCGCCGGTCCGGGCCGGTGCGCCGGACATCGTCGTCATTGGCCGGCCCCCAGTCGGGACGTGACCTGCAAGAACCACGATTCGAGCGAGGCCTGGACCTGCTGGAGCCGGTATACCGCGATCCCCCCTTCCACGAGGACACGGTTGATCTCGGCGATGACGTCGCGCCGCGTGCCCGCCGCCAGGGTGATCCCGAGCCCGAGCTGGCCGAGCTCGATGTCGGCGCCGATGGTGGTGGCCTCGAGAAGCGCACGAGCTCGATCGGGCTCGGAGCACTCGACGTGCAGGACCAGCGACGCGCCCGCCAGCAGCTCGGAGATCGGTCCCTGGCGGATGATGTTGCCCCGGTCCACGATGGCCACTGCGTCGCAGGTCCTCTCGACCTCGTCGAGGAGGTGCGACGAGAGCACGACGGTGCGGCCCTCGGCCACGAGCGACAGGATCATGTCGCGCATCTCGTGCATGCCGGCGGGGTCGAGCCCGTTCATGGGCTCGTCGAGGATGAGCAGCTGGGGGTCGCCGATCAGACAGGCCGCCACCCCCAGGCGCTGGCGCATGCCCATCGAGTACTTCGTCACCCGGTCGTCGGCGCGATGGAGGATCCCCACCCGCTCGAGGGCGGGGCCGATGCGGTCGCGTGCTGCCGGCTCGCGCGCCGCGGCGAGGAGCCGGAGGTTCTGGCGCCCGGTCAGGTGCCCGTGGAACCGGGGCTCGTCGACGATGGCCCCCACTCGCGCCAGCGCCGCGGCGCGATGCTTGGGGACGGGGTAGCCGAGCAGCGACATCGTGCCCGCGTCGGCGTGGGTCAGTCCCAACAGCACCCGGATGAGCGTGGTCTTTCCCGCCCCGTTGGGGCCGAGGTAGCCGAAGGCGCATCCCCGGGGGATGAGCAGCTCCACGCCGTTCACCGCGGCGTTCTCCCCGAACCGCTTGGTCAGTCCATGGGTCTCCACGGCCCATGGGCTCTCTGCGCCGCGCACGGGGGGCTCGGTGGAGACGGTTGTGATGCTCATGCCATCGCGCCGTCGACGATCGTCCGACACCCAGCCGTGGGTGGACGGGATGTGACGACGCGTCCGATTCGACCGACAGTACTCTCCTGCCCCTCCGCATCGGTGTCGGCCGCGATGACCCGCGTGCCGGCCCCGGCGGTCACTCCCGTCCCCGCATCGGCGCCGGGCTCGAGCACGGCAGCCGTCGGATGCGGGGCACGGGGCATGGGTCGATGCTGAGCGATCGGCCGGGATCCGGCAATCGGGGAATACCCTCAGGTCCCCCCGACTCACCGAACAACCGATGAGTCGGGGGCTCGGCGAGTCAGTACCTCCCGAGGTCGCTCCGCCCTCTGCCTCTCGGCGAGGCGACCCCTCAGGACGTTCAGTCCCGCGACGTCCCGAAGACGAACTGCTCGATAAGGGCCGCCAGCTCGAGGGGCGCGTCGCCTTGGACGCTGTGGCCGGCCTCGGCCACATGCGCGACCCGGGCCGACGGCAGGCGACGGCGAAGCTCCTCCTCGTCCTCGTCGCCCAGGACGGAGTCGGGCCGCATGCCCCGCACCAGCAGGACCGGCACCGTGAGCGAGGACAACGCGTCCCACAGCCCGTCGAACAGTGTGTCCTCGCCGACCGCACTCGTGCCCGGAGATGGGTCGGAACCTCCGTCGCTCGTGAAACCCCGGGGTCGATGACGGGCCCACCGCCACACCCACGTTCCGTCCTCCTGCTGCTGCGCGTTGTGGAGGATCCCACGACGAAGCGACGAAGGGGACCGGGTCGGATTGAACTGCGACGGTCCACTCCAGCAGCTCGTCGAGGTCGGCGAAGCTCGGAGGACCGTTCACGAAGTCGACGATGTGCTTGGACCGCGCACCTTTGAGACCCGGCAAGACGTCGACCAGCACCACCTTGCGCGCCAGCCCGGGTGCCTGCTCCGCCAGCGCGATGGTCGTGAGCCCACCGAGGGACATGCCGACGATGGCGTCGGCCCGGGGGGCGAGCTGACCGATGGCGGTGGCGACGTCGGCCGCATTGCCCTGAACGCTCAGTTGTCCGTGCGGACGCTCTGCGGGCTCGTCGGAGTGACCGTGGCCGGGCAGGTCGATGGCCACCAGGGGACGCTTCAGCGCCATGGCGAGGGTGTCCCAGGTATGGGCGTTCTGCGCGCCTCCGTGCAACAGCACCAACTCGGGCTCGCCGTCACCCCACACCAGGGCACTGAGCTCCCGTCCCGGGTCCACCGCGACCCTGACGCGCCGCACCACGGGTGGGCCGTCGTAGGGGAGGCCGAACTCCTCGGCGTTCTCGGAGAACAATCCGAACTCGTCGTAGTCGATGCGGTCGGTCATCTGGGTCCTTTCTACCGTGGGGCGCCGGCTGCGACAACGCCGATCGGACCGGCGCGGCCGTGCTCTGCCTGGGGATCGCCATCGCCGTCGCCATCGCCGGCGTCAGCGGGCGACCGCGGCGATGGCAGGGGCCAGAAGCGCCTGCCCGTCATCTCGACCAACTGGTGGTGGTCGGAGCCCGCGGAGCAGCGGCGTCTCGTCGTGACCTTCGTGCCACCACGAGGCTTCCCATGCCTGGTGGCCTCCTTGGTGCCGACCGACCGGGTGGGCGACACTGATGCCGAGGAGGCTGCCTGTGGGAGCTGTGGGGTTTGTCCTGCGCGCCGAGCTCCGCCACCGCTGGCGAAGCTGGCTCGCCC
This sequence comes from uncultured Acidimicrobiales bacterium, assembly GCA_963739765.1. Classification (GTDB taxonomy): domain Bacteria; phylum Actinomycetota; class Acidimicrobiia; order Acidimicrobiales; family UBA8190; genus Chersky-840. Next base: position 188,525 of record CAVUBP010000003.1, read on the forward strand.
TCGCGGTCTTGGTCGCGACCGTCGGGGGGTTGGTGCTGGCCGCGGCGGGGGCCGGCCGGCGCACCGCCTCGGCGTTCCCCCGCTACGCCGCCACCTACGGCTTCGACTCGATCGTCTACAGCGGTCGGCCGATTCCCAAGTTGCTCTCGCTGCCCGAGGTTGCTTCCGCCGTCAAGATCGAATCGCCCGCCAACGGGGTTCCCGCCTGCGCGTGCACGCACCCGCTCACTGCGAACAACTTCAGCATCTTGGAGGTGACACCGGCGTCGATACCCCATTTCGCCAAGCTGGTGGCCGGGCGCATGCCCGAGCAGTCCTCACCGAGCGAGGTCCTGGCGTCGTTCAGCCTCGAACAGGACTACGGCGTGCACGTCGGCGCGGTCATCCGCGTCCCGTTCTACACCGCGGCTCAGGCCGACGCTCCCTCCCCACCACCGCATCCCGAAGGCCCGGCACTGTCGTTGCGAGTGGTGGGAATCGAAGCCAACGAGGCTGATTTCCCGTCGGTGGGAACGCCGTCCTACGAGCTCATCCCGACCGAGGCATTCGATCGGACGGTGAATCCCCGGCACCGCGCTGTTCACGGCCTACGCGGTGCGGCTCCGCCACGGCTCGGCCGACCTGCCGCGCTTCGATCGAGACGCAACGGCCCTCGGAGTCCTGGGGAACGGGGATCAAGAGGCGACATCGACGATCACCTCGGCCATCCATCCCCAGGCCTTGGGGTGGTGGTTGCTGGCCGCGCTGGCGGCCCTGGCCGGACTGGCCACGGTGGCCCAGGCCCTCAGTCGCCAAGCCGTCGTGGAGGGCGAGACGTACCGCACCCTGGCGGCCGTCGGTCTCGGGCCGGGGAAGCTCATGGCGTTGTCGATGTCCCGGGCCCTCGTCATCGGCGTGGCGGGGGCCCTCGGGGCTCTCGGCCTGGCCTTCGCCCTGTCCCCGCTCACCCCGGTCGGTGAGGCGCGCATCGCCGAGCCTGCGACCGGCTTCGACTTCGACGCCCTGGTGCTCGGACTGGGCGCGCTCGCCGTCGTCGCCGCCGTGCTCGTCCTGAGCATCTGGCCGGCGCTCAGGACGGCGCGGGCCCGCTCAGGCCGGGACGTCGAGCCGATCGGGCGAACCTCGCATGTGGCGACCCGTCTGGCCGGCGCCGGCGCGCCGCCGAGCGCGGTGATCGGGGTGCGCCGTGCCCTCGAACGGGGTCACGGCCGCAATGCCGTGCCCGTCGGGACAGCGTTGGGGGGCACGGTGCTGGCGGTGGCGGCGTTGTGCGCCACGGCGGTGTTCGGCTCCAGCTTGACGCACCTCACCGCCACGCCCCGGCTCTACGGCCAGGCCTTCGATATGTGGTTCAACGGATTCAACGCCGGCTCGTCGAGCGTCGACCCGGTGTTGTCGAAGCTCCGGGCCGATCCCACTGTCAGCCGGATCACCCTGGGAACCTCCGGCTCGGTGTCGGTCAACGGCGTCGCCACCGACGCCATCGCCGGTCAGCCACTCCGCGGCCAGATGCTGATCTCGGCGGTCAACGGGCGACTTCCCGCCGCCGCCAACGAGATCGCTCTCGCCAACAAGACGATGCACCAGGCCCGAGCGCATGTCGGGTCGATCGTGCGGGTCACGGTTCCTCTTCCCAAGGGTGGCGTGAACAGCTCCACCTTCCGTGTGGTGGGCACGACGTCGTTTCCTCCCGACTTCGGGGTTGTCGGGCTCAACAGCGGTGCCATCTTCAGCGTGGGCGGCTATGTCGACGCCCAGTGTGCGTCGGGACCATCGCAAAGACAGTGTCGTGACACTGTGGCCAAGAACCTCACCTACGTCTTGCTGGTGGGCGTGAAGAGCGGAGCGGCCGGTCGTGCCTCGGTCGCCGACTACAGACGCGAGTTCCCAGGCTTGACCCAGGTGCCGGTGACGCCGACCAACCTCGTCAACTTCGGCGAAGCCGTCAACTTCCCCCTCATCCTCGGCATCGTCCTCGTGTTGTTCGGGGCAGCCACCCTCGTCCATGTGCTCGTGGTCAGCGTCGCCCGCCGGCGTCGGGAGCTGGGGCTGCTCAAGGCCCTGGGCTTCATCCGCCGCCAGTCGGCCGCGGCGGTGTGCTGGCAGGCGACGACCGTCGCCCTCGTCGGTGTCGTGGTGGGCGTCCCTGTCGGCGTCTCCATCGGGCATGTCGCGTGGAGTGCCTTCGCCACCAACCTCGGCGTCGTACCGGATCCGGTCATCGATGCGTGGTTCATCGCGGGTGTGGCGCTCGGCGTGGTCGTCGTCGCCAACGTGCTCGCCATCGGGCCCGCGTTCGTCTCTGCCCGGCAACGCCCCAGCCCGCTCCTGCGCAGCGAGTAACGCCGCTCCTGCTCAGTGGCGGTCGACGCCGAGCACCAGCCCGCTGGTGGGGACGCCGGTGCCGGCGGTGACCACCACGTGCTCGGTCCCCTCGACCTGGTTCACCGCGGTGCCCCGCACCTGGCGCACGCCCTCGGCGATGCCGTTCATCCCGTGGATGTAGGCCTCGCCCAACTGGCCGCCGTGGGTGTTGGTGGGGAGCTTGCCGCCCGGCCCGATGTGGCCGTCGCGCAGGAACTCCTTGGCCTCGCCCCATTCGCAGAAGCCCGAGCTCCTCGAGCTGGTAGAGCACGAACGGCGTGAAGTGGTCGTAGAGCACCGCGCACTGCATGTCGTCGGGGCCGAGGCCCGAGGTCTCCCACAGCTGGCGAGCCACCACGCCCATCTCGGGGAGATGGGTCATGTCGTCGCGGTAGTACGACGTCATCATGTCCTGCTGGGCGCCCGAGCCCTGCGCCGCGGCTTCGATGACCGCCGGCGGTCGGGCGCAGTCGCGGGCACGATCGAGGCTCGTGACCACGATGGCCTGGCCCCCGTCGGACTCCTGGCAGCAGTCGAGCAGGCGCAGCGGTTCGACGATCCACCGCGACGCCTGGTGGTCTTCCAAGGTGATGGGCTTGCCGTAGAACCACGCCGCGGGGTTGGTGGCGGCGAAGGCCCGGTCCGCCACCGCCACCCGTCCGAAGTCCTCGGTGGTGGCCCCGGTGACGTGCAGGTAGCGCTGGGCGAACATGGCCACCCACGACGCCGGGGTGAGCAGGCCTTGGGGCGCGTACCACGAGAAGTGGGCGTTCTCGGCGTTGGCGATCGGGGCACGGCCCTGCACGCCGGTCCCGAAACGGTGGCCCGAGCGCTCGTTGAACGCCCGGTAGCAGACGACGACGTCGGCCACGCCGCTGGCGACGGCCATGGCGGCCTGGTGCACCGTGGCGCACGCCGCACCACCCGCCGTAGTGGATGCGGCTGAAGAAGGTGAGGTCGCCCATGCCCAGGGTGCGGGCCACCTCGATCTCGGGGTTGGTGTCGGCCGCGAAGGTGACGAGCCCGTCGACCTCCGACGCCGCGATGCCGGCGTCGTCGAGGGCGGCTGCACGGCCTCGGTGGCGAGGCGCAGCTCGCTGCGGCCCGAGTCCTTGGAGAATTCCGTGGCGCCGATCCCGCTGATGGCGGTGGTGCCGGCGAAGGTGTGGCGACGGGGGGGCCTCGCGCTCATGCCACGGGCCTCATGAAGTGCCCGCACCGTCACGGGGCACCGACACCGACACGGTCCCGGTGACGTGGTCGCCGCGGCTGTTGGCACCGCGCACCGCCACCTCCACCACGCCCCGGCCGTCGTCGCGCCCGGGCGGGACCTCGGCCCTCGTGACCGTGCCGGTGAGGGTCATGGTGTCGCCGGGGTAGTTGGGTGCGCCCAGGCGGATGGACACCGACTCGATGCGCGCCCCGGGCCCGGCCCAGTCGGTGACGAAGCGGCCCACGAAGCCGTTGGTGGAGAGGATGTTCATGAAGATGTCGGGCGAGCCTCGCTCGACCGCCAGGCCCGGGTCGTGGTGGACGTCCTGGTAGTCACGCGACGCGATGGCGGTGGCCACGATGAGGGTCCGGGTCGAGGGGGAGGACGAGCTCGGGGAGCGTGTCGCCCACGGTGATGTCGTCGAACCGCACGGTGTCGGCGCGCACGGGGCTCACGGTCCCTCCACCCGGCGCGTCCGGCCGCAGGAGAAGTGGCGCCGGACGCGGTGCGCAGGCGCGCCGCCAGCATCGAACCCAGGCGCGACAGCTCCGCGCTCGGGCCCTGCAGCATGAGCTCGATCTGCTTGCCCCACAGGAAGTAGCGGTGGATCGGGTAGGAGATGTCGGCGCCAAGGCCGCCGTGGAGGTGCTGGGTGGCGTGCACGACACGCTGGCCCGCCTCCGAGGCCCACCAGTGGGCGACGGCCACCGCCTCGGTGGCCGGGAGGCCTTCGTCGATGCGCCACGCCGCCTGCCACGTGGTGACCCGGATGGCCTCGGTGTCGATGTAGGCGTCCGCGGCACGAAGCATGGTGCCCTGGAACGACGACAGGGGACGGCCGAATTGGTGGCGCTGGTTGAGATACGCCGCGGCGCGGCGCACCGCCTCCTCGGTCACCCCCAGCTGGATGGCGCACAGCCCCGTCCGCGCCCGGTCGAGCATCCAGGCCACGGCGCCGGCACCGTCGGCGGGCCCGGCCAGGACGTCGGCGGCCCGAACCGGCGTCCCGTCCATGTGCAGGTGGGGATGGACCTGGTGATCGGTCGTGGTGGCCCGCTCGAGCGTGGTGCCGTGACCGCCGGGGTCGACGAGGGCCACGATGACGTCGCCGTCGAGGAAACCGTCGACCGCAGCGGGGACGAGGACCCGGGCGGCGAGGTGCGCCTGGGGCACGGCGAAGGCGGTCCCGTGCAGGCGCCACCCCTCACCGTCGCGCTCGGCGCGCACCGTCGGGTGGTTGCGCGGCGCTGGCCGCCACCTCGTTGAGCGCCGCCGACAGCAGCCGCACCGTCCCCTGCCACGACGGCGGGAGCCAACGGGCCTGCTGCTCCGGCGAGTCCGAAGCGCGCCAGGGGGAGCGCACCGAGGACGAGGGTGGCCCACAACGGGACCGGCGCCACGGCCCGGCCCTGCTGCTCGAGCACGAGGCACAGCTCGGTCAGGCCGAGGCCCGAACCGCCGTGCTCCTCGGGGACCGCCAGGCCGAGCAGGTTGGCCTTGGCCAGCTCGGCCCACAGGGCTCTGGTCGAAGCGGTCGGCGGTCGTCCTCGACCTCGGCCACACGCTCGACGCTCGCCATGCCCTCGAAGATCGCCGCGGCCGCCTCGGCCACCGCCAGCTGCTCCTCGGTGAAGTCGAAGTCCATCAGGCCGTCTCCCGGCTCGGCGGCGCACGGCACGGCCGGAACATCGGGATCGTCAGCTCGTCGTCGACGGCCACCATCTCGACGTCACGGGCATGCCGATGCGGACGTCGGCGGGATCGACGCCGATGAGGTCGCCCACCAGACGAGTGCCTTCCTCGAGCTCGACCACGGCGATGGGCAGGGGGTAGTCGAACGCCGGCGACCTGCGGATGGTGGACGACCACGAAGCTGTAGACCGTCCCGCGCCCGCCGAGGTCGACGGTGTCCCATTCGAAGGAGCCGCACGACGCGCACGCCGGGCGCGGCGGGATGGCGCAGCACGCCGCACTGCGCGCAGCGCTGGATGAGCAGCGTGCCCTCGCGGGCACCGTCGAAGAAGAAGGCGATGTCGTGGGTGAGCGCCGGACGGGGGCGCAGCGGCGGCGTCGACCTTGGGCCGCGACGTGCTTGGGGCCGGAACCGCAGGATGCGGAACCGCATGGTGGCCACCGGCTCGCCGTGCTGGTCGGTGAACTCGAGACGGGTGGTGACGAAGTGGCCGTCGCCGAGCGCGGTGTGCTTCTCGGGCGACACCGACTCGATGACCGACGTGCACGGTGAGCCGGTCGCCGAGGACGAGGGGCCGGGCGTACTCCTGGTCGCAGTTGGTGGCCACCACCGAGGTGAACCCGGCCTCGTCGAGGAGGGCGAAGAGCTGTTCCTGGGCCGAGGGCCCGCCCGACGCATCGCTGCGGCGCCTTCCAGGCTCCCCTCGGCTGGGAGCGGTAGCCGCGCATGATCCAGGCCTGGAGCATGGTGGGCGGCGCCACCACCCCGGGGAAGCCGTTGGCGCGGGCCGCCTCGTCGTCGACGTACACCGGGTTCTCGTCGCCCATGGCGTCGACCCAGTGCCGGATCATGGCCTGGTTGACCTCGTCGCGGCCACGTGAGGCGGCCCGCTCGGCGCTGCCCTCGAAGGCCCGCAGCTTCGCGAGCAGCCGTCGCGTCGGGGAACCGTCGTCGGCGTCGTGTGCGGCCGGCGCTCGGTCGGCACCGGGCTCACCGCGCCGCCCGGGTCATGCCCAGGCCGGCCATGGCGACGATCTCGCGCTGGATCTCGTTGACGCCGCCGCCGAAGGTGTTGATCTGCGCGTGGCGGGCGGTGCGCTCGAGCCGGCCGGCCAGGACCGCGCCGGGCGAGTCCGGTGCGAGGTAGCCGGCCGGCGCCGACGATCCCGAGGAGGCGGCGGTAGATGTCGATGCTGCGCTCCACCCCGAAGATCTTCACCGTCGAGGAGTCCGCCGGGCTCATGGTCGTCGGCGGACGAGCGCCGTGGCCATGCGCCAATTGAGGAGGTACATGGCCTCGAGCTCGGCCCGGCACCGGGCCAGGTCGGCCTGCACCCAAGCCAGGTCGAGCACCGTCGGGCCGTCGGGGGTGGTCGGTGCTCGCCGCCCACGCCGCGACCTCGTCGTAGAGCTGCGAGGCGAACCCGCTCCACGCGGCGAGGCCCACCCGCTCGTGGTTGAGCTGGGTGGTGATCATCCGCCAGCCCTCGTTCTCGGCGCCCACCAACTGCTCGACCGGCACGCGGACGTCGGAGTAGTAGGTGGCGGTGGTCGCTGGCCCCGGCCACGGTGACGATGGGGCTCCAGGAGAAGCCCGGGCGAGTCGGTGGGCATGCACAGGATGGAGATGCCCTTGTGCTTGGGGGCGTCGGGGTCGGTGCGCACCGCCAGCCAGACGTAGTCGGCCATGTCGGCGCCGCTGGTGAAGACCTTGGCCCCGTTCACCACGTACTCGTCGCCGTCGCGCACGGCCCGCGTCTGCAGCGAGGCCAGGTCGGTGCCGGCTTCGGGCTCGGTGTAGCCGATGGCGAAGTTGATCTCGCCGGCCAGGATGGCGGGGAGGAAGAACGACTTCTGCTCCTCGCTGCCGAAGCGCATGATGGTCGGGCCCACGGTGTTGACGGTCACGAAGGGGAACGGCGCGCCGGCCCGGCGGGTCTCGTCGAAGAAGATGAACTGGTCCGTGGCGGGCCGACCCTGGCCGCCGAACTCCTTGGGCCACCCGATGCCCGAGCCAGCCGTCCTTGCCGATGCGCCCGACCACCTGGCGCCACAGCTCGCCGCCCTCGCCGACCTCGCCGATGCCTCGGCGCACCTCGTCGGTGAGCAATTCGGCGTAGTACGCGCGCAGCTCCTGGCGCAGGGCCAGCTGCTCGGGGGTCTCCTCCAGGAACATGGCGCCGTCCTACTCCCGGTCCGAGCCGGATCACCCGGTCCCGGCCATCGCTGGTGGCTCGTGGCTTGCTGTAACTCGTTCTAGTTTGGCACCGTACCAGCCGCGCCGCGGGGCACGACAATTGCGTCCCCCGGTGGCCCGGAGCGTGGCCGAGGCCCCGAGACGTGCCCTCGCCGGTGCCCGACGGCGACCGTCGGGCACCGGTGGTCCGTTGTTGGCCCGGGCCCTGGCGGCGGCGTATCATCACTGGAACACGTTCTGAAAACGCGGCCGGCCCCTCGGCGGGCGGGGCCTCGACGGCCGCGGCGGCCCGGGCACGTCGGGCCTCGACGTCGACGACGCACCCGCAGGAGGGACCGCCATGGAGCTCAGCGAGATCGACCTCACCGACTCCGCGGAACTTCGTCTCGGCCGTGCCCCACGAGTGGTTCGCCTAGCTGCGCCGGCAGGCCCCGGTGTACTGGCACGAGGAGGCCGACGGCCCCGGCTTCTGGGCCGTGACCAAGTACGACGACTGCGTCGCCGTGAACCGGGACTACGAGCACTTCTCGTCGGCCAAGAAGGCCACCTTCATCTGGGAGATGCCCGAGGAGCCGATCGAGCAGCTCCGGCTGATGATGCTCAACATGGACCCGCCGCTGCACACCCGCTACCGGCGACTGGTCAACAAGGGCTTCACCCCGCGGATGGTCGACCCAGCTCGAGCAGAAGATCCACGAGACCGCCGACGACATCATCGACGCCGTCATCGAGAAGGGCCAGGCCGACTTCGTCACCGACATCTCCGCCGAGCTCCCCCTGCAGGTCATCGCCGACCTCCTCGGAGTGCCCCAGGAGGACCGCCACAACATGTTCGACTGGTCGAACCGGATGATCGGCCAGGAGGACCCCGAGTACCAGACCAACGTCAACGGCGAGGAGTACGCCAACGAGGCGGCCATGGAGCTCTACGCCTACGCGGCCGACCTCTACGCCAAGAAGCGGATCGACCCCCACCGAGGACCTCATGAGCGTCCTCATCGAGCGTCGAGGTCGAGGGCGACAAGCTCTCGGAGCTCGAGCTCGAGCTGTTCTTCCTCCTCCTCACCGTGGCCGGCAACGAGACGACCCGCAACCTGATCTCGGGCGCGATGCACGCCTTCTTCCAGAACCCCGACCAGTGGCAGAAGCTGCGTCGCCGACCGGTCGCTGCTCGCCCAGCGCCACCGAGGAGATGCTGCGCTACGTCACCCCGGTCATGAACTTCCGGCGCCAGACGACCGGCCCGGTCGAGATCCGGGGCCAGCAGATCGAGGAGGACCAGAAGGTCGTCTTCTTCCACATCTCGGCCAACCGGGACGAGGACGTCTTCGAGGACCCCGACACCTTCGACATCGCCCGGCACCCCAACCCCCACATGGCCTTCGGCGGCGGCGGGCCCGCACTTCTGCCTGGGCGCCAACCTGGCCCGCATGGAGATCCGGGTCATGTTCGAGCACCTGCTCGACCGGATGCCCGACATCCACCTGGACGGCGAGGTCCAGCGGCTGCAGTCGGCGTTCATCAACGGGGTGAAGCACCTCCCCATCGCCTTCAGCCCCGGCGCGCCGGTCGGGCGCTGACGAGCGGGTCGCTCGACGCGTCGGCGACCCGAGAGAGGCTGGTTTCGTGCGATTCCACCAGGCGGTCACGTTCCTGCCCACCCTGCACGCCCTCGAGCTGGCCAAGGCGGCCGACAGCAGGGATACGACGGCATCTACGTGTCGGACCACATGTTCTTCCCCCGCGACCGCCAGTCCCGCTACACCTACTCGACGCGCGAGGACGGCGCGCCGGGGTTCGGCGACCACTGGGACCCCGACACCGCACTGGCCCGACCCGTTGTGCTTCATCTCCGCCATGGCGGCGGTGACCGAGCGCCTCGAGTTCACGACGGGGGTCTACGTCGCCCCGGCACGTGACCTCATCACCGTGGCGAAGCAGGTCGGCACCGCCGCGGTGGTGTCGTCGGGGCCGGGTGGCACCTCGGCGTCGGCGTGGGGTGGTGCGAGGAGGAGTTCGACGCCACCGGCCAGGACTTCCACACCCGGGGCAAGCGGCTCGACGACATGATCCCGGCGCTGCGGGCCCTGTGGGCCGGCGGGTGGGTCGAGTACCACGGGCCGCACTACGACGTCCCCGCCATGCGCATGGAGCCCTCTCCTCCGGGGCCCATCCCCATCATCGGCGGCGGCCACTCGGCCCCGGCCCTGCGCCGGGCCGCCACGTTGTGCGACGGCTGGGTGGCGGCCGGCGCCTACAAGCCCGACGCAGGCCCGGACCTACCTCGGCGCAGCTCGCCGAGCAGCGCCGCCGGGCGGGCACGGAGAACGAGCCCTTCTCGATCTACCTGTCGCTGTGGGCCCGGCCCGACGCGGACCTGTACCGGAGCTTCGAAGAGGACTACGGCGTCACCGACATCCTGTGCGCACCGGCGATGGTGGCCAAGGTCGACCCCGCCGACCCCCCCGAGGTGCAGCTGCGGGCCCGGCTCGACGCGTCGGCCCGGTTCGCCGACGAGATCCTGGCCAAGATGCGATGACGACCGGCATCCGATGATGCCGGTCCGGGGGCCCGCTCGGGACACCGCCCGACGACGTCGACAGGAGGACCCGATGGCGAGCCTGAAGCTCGGACTGCAACTGGGCTACTGGGGTGCGGGGCCACCGGCCAACGCCCCCGAGCTGGTGGCCGAGGCCGAGCGGCTCGGGCTTCGACTCGGTGTGGACGGCGGAGGCCTACGGCTCCGACGCCCTCACCCCGCTGGCGTGGTGGGGGTCGCGCGACCACCCGTGTCCGTCTCGGGACCGCCCTGTGCCAACTGTCGGCCCGCACCCCCACCGCCATGGCCATGGCGGCCATGACCCTCGACCACCTGTGCGGCGGACGACTCGTCCTCGGCCTGGGTGTCTCGGGGCCCCAGGTCGTCGAGGGCTGGTACGGCCAGCCCTTCCCCAAGCCTCTGGCACGCACGCGCGAGTACGTCTCGATCGTCCGGCAAGTGCTCGCCCGCAAGGCGCCGGTCACCAACGACGGGCCGCACTACCCGTTGCCCTACCCGGGGGGCACCGGCCTGGGCAAGCCGCTCAAGCCCATCGTCCACCCCCTGCGCAACGACATCCCCATCGTCCTCGGGGCCGAGGGACCCAAGAACGTGGCCCTGGCCGCCGAGATCGCCGACGGATGGTTCCCGATCTTCTTCTCCCCCGCCCACATGGGTGAGTTCTCCACCGCCCTCGACGAGGGATTCGCCCGGCCCGGGGCTCGACGCACGCGCCGAGGACTTCGAGGTGATCGCCTTCTGTCCGGTGGTGGTGGACGACGACGTCGAGCGCGCCGCCGATCTCTACCGGCCCATGCTGGCGCTCTACATCGGTGGCATGGGGGCCAAGGAGATGAACTTCCACTTCGACGTGTTCGTCCGCATGGGCTTCGAAGCCGAGGCGCACAAGATCCAGGAGCTCTACCTCGACGGCCACAAGGACGAGGCCGCCGCCGCGGTGCCCACCTCGATGGTGGAGAAGATCGCCCTCATCGGGCCGCGCGGGCAAGATCGTCGACGAGCTCGCCGCCTGGCAGGAGTCGATCGCCACCACCCTGCTCGTGGCGGGCAGCCCCGACACCTTGCGCATGATGGCGGAGTTCCTGCTGTAGCTCCTCGTCTCGGGTAGCTGCTTGTCGCTGCTCGGCGCGGCGGACGGCCGAGGAGTCGCCCGGCCGGCGCTAGCGGGCGAAGGCGGCGTGTGCCGCCTGCCTGCCGACCGAGGCGCGCTCGAGGAACCCGTAGGTGCCCTGTTCCTGGAGCTCGTGGGCGGCCTCGACCACGGCACCCATCGCCGCGAAGCACAGGGCACCCCCGACGGAGATCCGCGCCACGCCGACACCGGCGAGCTCGGGCACCGTCGGGCCTCGGGGACGGGCGAGGACATTGACGGGCCGGTCGACGCTGGCGACCATCCGCGCGATGTCGTCGAGGTCGACGAGGCCGGGCGCGTACAGCACGTCCGCACCGGCGCGCTGGTAGGCGAGCAACCGGGCGATGGTGTCGTCGAGGTCGGGGCGGCCGTGGAGGTGGTTCTCGGCTCGTCCGGTCAGCACCAGGCGGACCGGGCCCGAGTGCGCGGCCTCGGCCGCCGCGGCCATCCTTTCCTCGGCCAGGGCCGGTTCGTAGATCGGGTCCTCGGGACGGCCGGTGAAGTCTTCGATCGAGCAACCCGCCAACCCCACGTCCAGGGCGAGCCTGACGGTGTCGGCCACCTTCTCGGGGTCGTCCGCGAACCCGTTCTCCAGATCGGCCGAGACCGGGAGGTCGGTGGCGTCCACGATGGCAGCGGCGTGACGCATCACCTCGTCGCGGTCCATGGTGCCGTCCAGCCGCCCTTGGGTGCCGGCGGAGCCGCTGCTGGTGGTGGCCAGTGCTTCGAAGCCGAGCCATTCCAGGAGCCGGGCCGATCCCGGGTCCCACGGATTGGGAAGGAGAAGTGGCGTGGTCCGGGAGTGCAGCGACAGGAAATGCGGCGCTTTGTCCATGGATGGATTCAACCCCATGGCCGCACCCTCAGGCCCAACCGAGCTCCTCGAGCCGGGTGTCTCCGATGCCGAAGTGATGCGCGATCTCGTGGATCACCGTCTTTCGGATCTGCGCCACGAGCTGTTCCTCGCCGTGGCAGTGCTCGGAGATGGTGTCCTGGTACAAGGTGATTCGATCGGGCATCACCCCGCTGTAGCTCATCGGGCCCCGGTTAGTGAGCGGCACTCCTTGATAGAGGCCGAACAGATCCCGTCCCGGCGCGTGGTCTTCCACGACCACCGCCACGTTCTCCATGGCCCGGGCGAATTGCTCGGGGAGCCCGGCCAGTGCGTCACCGACCAGCTCCTCGAATCGCTCGGGCGAGACCGTGGTCACCGGAGAATCGTACTGGTCGCGATGCGATTCGAGCCGTCGGGTCGTGATTCGATTCGAGCCGTCGGGTCGCAGCCGGCCGCAGCCCCGCCCTGCACGTGGCCAGAAGTCGACGCGCAACCGATGTCCGCCGAAGACGAAGCCGAAGACGAAGCCGAACACGATGCCGAACATGAAGCCGAACACGACGAAGTGGACCGCGAGGGCCCCGATGAGGAGTACCACCTTCGGGATGAACTTCACGGCGCCTCCGCCGCCGGGGATCGGCCCAGACGTTCGTGGCCGCAAACCGCGAAACGAGACACACCCCGAGCCCGACTCGACGAGCGCCGACGGGGTGACCTGCCTCGGCGCGCCACCCGGCCGGAGCGGTCGCTCTCCACGAGACCTGACCGGTAGGGTGACCCCGATCGTTCCGAGCACCGAGGTGGGCGCATGAGCTGGATGATCTACGGCGCGTACGGGTACACGGGACGCCTGGTGGCGGCGCTGGCGGCCGAGCGCGGCGAGCTCCCGGTGCTCGCCGGACGCGACGAGCGCCGACTGCGGGCACTGGGAGAGCGCTTCGAGCTCGAGCACCGCACCGTCGACTTGTCCGACGACTCCGCACTGCGCGCCGCGCTCGAAGGGCATCGACGTGGTGGCGCACTGCGCGGGCCCGTTCTCGTCGACGTCGGCGCCCATGGTCGACGCGTGCCTGGCCACGGGGACGCACTACCTCGACATCACCGGGGAGATCGACGTGTTCGAGGCCGTCCTCGCCCGCGACGACGAGGCCCGCGGCGCGCGGCGTCGTCCTGCTCCCGGGAGCCGGGTTCGACGTCGTTCCCTCGGACTGCCTGGCGGCGATGTTGGCCACGCGCTCTTCCCGGCGCGCGTTCGTCTCGAGCTCGCCGCTGCGCGCCACGGGCGGAGTGAGCCCGGGCACGGCCAAGACCGCCATGGAGTCACTGGGCACCGCGGGCCGGGCCCGGGTGGGCGGCGTGATCGGCCCCGTGCCCCCGGACCGTCGGCGGCGTCAGGTCACCTTCGCCGACGGGCAGGGCCACCGCGCACGCCATCGCCTGGGGAGACGTCTCCACCGCGTATCGACTCCACCGGGATCGGCGACATCGTGGTGTACGCGGCCCTCCCGCCGTCGATCGCGCCGGTCGATGGCACTGGCCCAGGTGGCCGGGGCCGCGGCGCGCAGCCAGATGGTCCAGGGCCTCTTGAAGCGCGCTGGCGGGCCGGCTGCCGGGGCCCGTCGGCCGAGACGCGGGCCAAGAGCCAGGGCCAGCTCTGGGGTCAGGTCACCGATGCCGCGGGCAGGTCGGTGTCCGGGACCGTCACCACGCTCGACCCCTACGACCTCACCGCCGACTCGGTGGTGCGGATCGCCCAGCGGCTCGCCAGCGGGGCCGTCGCCCCCGGTGCCTACACGCCGTCGCAGGCGCTCGGGGCCGACTTCGTGCGCGAGCTCGACGGGGCCAAGGTGCACGCCATCGCCTAGTGCGCGGCCCTCTGCGTGGCGTGAGGACCTCTGCGTGGCGTGAGGACCTCTGCGTGGTGCGAGGACCTCAGGCCGGCTCGGTGGCGAGGACGTCGCCCAGCCGGAGCAGGCTGGTGGTGGCGCCCCCCAGGGTCAGAGCCAGGTGCTTGGTCAGCAGGTAGTACCGGTGCAGCGGGTAGTCGCGGTCGACTCCCATGCCGCCGTGGAGGTGCTGGGCGGCGTGCACGACGCGCTGGCGCGCCCTCGTCGGCCCAGTACTTGGCCACCGCCACCTCGCTGGTGGCGGGTAGGCCCTCGGCCAGGCGCCACGCCGCCTGCCACGCCGTGAGCCGGACGGCCTCGGCGTCGATGTAGGCATCGGCGGCGCGTTGGCCCACCGCCTGGAACGTGGCGATGGGCTTGCCGAATTGCTCACGCTGGGTCGTGTACTGCGCGGTGAGCTTCACCGCGGCGTCACAGGCCCCGGCCACACACAGGCACAGCGCGGCCTCGGCGTGCTCGAGCAGCCATCGCAGCGCGTCGACACCGGCCGGCCCGGTCGACGAGGACCTCGCCGGGCCCGACGACGACCCCGACAACTCGAGCTCGGCCTCGATCTGCCGGCTGGTGGCCTCCTGGCCATGGCGCGACACGCCGGGTGCGCCGAGGTCGACGACGAACAGCCCGATGCCGTCGTCGGTGCGGGCCGAGACGACGGCGGCGTCGGCGACCATGCCGGCGGGGACGAACGACTTGGTGCCGTCGAGCCGCCAGCCGTCGCCCTGACGCGTGGCCGTGGTGTGCGGGCTGAAGGGGTCGCCACCCTGCTCGACGAGAGCAGCGGTGAGCACGAGGTCGCCGGCCACCATGGGCTCGAGCCAGCGGCGCTGTTGGTCGCCGTCGCCGAACTCGGCGATCGGCCCCGCGCCGAGCACCGCGCTCGCCACGAAGGGCACCGCCGCCGCGGTCCTGCCCGGCTTCTTCGGCGACGATGCCCGCGGCCACGAAACCGAGGCCGGAACCGCCCACGGACTCGGGGAGCCAGATGCCGAGCAACCCGGCCGAGGCGAGCTCACCCCAGAGCTTGCGGTCGAACCGCTCGTCGGTGGCCTCGACCTCCTTGAGGCGTTCGGGCGTGGCGAGATCGGAGAAGATGCGCGCCGCCAGCTCCCTGACGGCCTCCTGCTCCTCGGTGAAGGAGAAGTCCACGTCGTCTCTCTTTCTAGCGAAGCGACCGCGGCATGCCGAGGCCGAAGATGGCGATCAGGTCGCGCTGGATCTCGTTGGTGCCGCCGCCGAAGGTCAGGATGACCAGACCCCGGGTGTAGGCCTCGAGCCGTCCTTGTAGGACCTCCTCGGGCGAGCCCCGCCGGAGGTAGCCGGACTGGCCCACCACCTCGGACAGGGTGCGGAGGGCCTCCATGTAGAACTCGGTGCCGAACACCTTGATCGACGAGGCGTCGGCCACGTCGAGGCGTCCCTGGGTGCCGTTCCAGGCCACCTTCCAGTTGATGAGCCGGAGGAACTCGAGCTTGGCGTGTACCCGGGCCAGGCGCGATCCGCACCCACTCCTGGTCGATGACCCGCCGACCGTCGGCAAGCTTGGTGTCCTGGGCCCACTTCCGCACGTCGCCCAGGGCGCGCTCGATGATGCCGGGCGAGCACAGCGTGACGCGCTCGTGGTTCAGCTGGTTGGTGATCAGGCTCCACCCGTTGTTGAGCCCACCCACCACGTTCGACAGCGGGACGCGCACGTCCTCCCAGAAGGTGTAGTTGATGTTGTGGTCACCGAGCAGCTGCATCGGCACCACCCGCACCCCGGGCGTGTTCATGGGGACGATCACCATGGAGATGCCCTTGTGCTTCGAGGCGTCGGGGTCGGTGCGCACCGCCAGCCAGCAGTAGTCGGCGTCGCCGGCGAGCGACGTGAAGATCTTCTGGCCGTTGATGACGAGCTCCTCGCCGTCGACGACACCGCGCGTCTGCAGGGCGGCGAGGTCGGTGCCGGCCTGGGGCTCGGAGTAGCCGATGCAGAAATGGATCTCGCCGGCGAGGATCTTGGGCAGGAAGAAGGCCTTCTGCTCGTCGGTGCCGAAGTTCATGATGGTGGGGCCCACGGTGTTGATGGTGAGCATCGGCACGGGAGCGCCCGAACGCATCGACTCGTCGAAGAAGATGAACTGCTCGATGGCCGAGCGGCCCTGGCCGCCGTACTGCTTGGGCCAGCCGATGCCCAACCACCCGTCGCTGGCCATCTGCTTCGTGATCCGCCGGACCGTGGGCCCGATGCCGTGGCTCTGGGACAGCTCCGCCTCGACCTCGGGGGTGAGGAGGTTGGCGTAGTAGTCGCGCAGCTCCTGGCGCAGTGCCTGCTGTTCCTCGGTGTAGCCGATCTCCATGCCCGCCCTGCCCTTCTTCCGGGTCGAACTTGGAACAGGTTACAGTTCGGCCCCCGAACAGGGCCAGCTCCAGGCCTATCCTCGCCCCCGGTGATGAACGACCCCGTCGTGGTCGAGCTCGTGGACGCCCACCTCGTGCGCCCTTTGCGCCGCGCCGTGCTGCGACCGGGCCGGCCTGCGGAGCAGTCGCGGTACCCCGCCGACGACGATCCCGCGCGCTGCGCACGCCGCGGTCGTGCCGGCACCGTCCGGACGAACCGAGGAGGGACGAACGGACGCCGTCGTGATGGCCGTGGGCACGGTCCTCCCCGATGCCCCGCCGTGGGAGCCGGCATCGACCCGACGGCTGGCGCATCCGGGGCATGGCGACGCGCCGAGACGCCCGGCGACGCGGCTTCGGGGGACTGGTCCTGTCGGCCCTGCTCGACCACGTGGCACTGCACGGGGGTGGCCTGGTGTGGTGCAACGCCCGGGTGCCGGCACAGGGCCTCTACGCACGCGCCGGATTCGCGACACGGGGCCCGGTCTTCGACATCCCGGGGATCGGCCCCCACATCCAGATGTGCAGGACCGCGGCCGACAGCCATCCACTCACCAACGGCCGCCCACGAACCGACAGCCGTCCACCCACCGACGGCCGTCCACTCACCGACGGGCCGGGCATGGGCGAGCTCCCCGGTCGTTGAGCCCGGGGACGAGGCCCTCGATCCGGGCCCTCGAGCCCGGCAAAGCGCCCATCTCGGGCCCGGGCCGTCGCCAGTGTGGCGGTCGCCGCTTGGGTCGTGGTCCGCCGGCTGTGCCAACCTAGGGTCTTCCCCGAGCACGCACCCAAGGAGCCAGAACGCAATGCCCGACGCCGTCATCGTCGCCACCGGAAGAACGCCCATCGGGCGTGCCAACAAGGGTTCGCTGGTGAGCTGCCGGCCCGACGACCTCGCCGCCCTGGTCATCAAGGAGGTCCTGGCCAAGGTGCCGCAGCTCGACCCGGCCCTCGTCGAAGACGTCATGCTCGGATGCGGCCAGCCCGCCGGCGAGGCCGGCTACAACGTGGCCCGCGTGGCCGCCATCCTGGCCGGGGTGGACGTGCCGGGCGTGACGGTCAACCGTTACTGCTCGTCGTCGCTGCAGACCATCCGCATGGCGGCGCACGCCATCAAGGCGGGCGAGGGCGACGTCTTCGTGGCCGGCGGGCGTGGAGACCGTGAGCCGCTTCCAGTTCGGCGCGTCGGACGTCGGCCCCCACAACCCGGCGTTCGCCGAGGCCGAGGCCCGTACCGCGGCCCGCAACCCCGCGGTCACCGAGCCGTGGACGCCGCCCAAGGGCCTGAGCGACGTCTACATCGCCATGGGCCAGACCGCCGAGAACGTCGCCGAGTACGAGAAGGTGACGCGCGAGGAGATGGACGAGTTCGCGGCACGCAGCCAGAACCGCGCCGTGGAGTCCCAGAAGAACGGGTTCTTCGAGCGCGAGATCATCCCCGTCACCCTCGACGACGGCACCGTGGTGACCAAGGACGACGGCCCCCGGGACGACACCACCGTCGAAGGGCTCGCCGCGCTCAAGCCGGTGTTCCGCGAGGGCGGCACGATCACGGCCGGCAACGCCTGTCCGCTCAACGACGGCGCCGCCGCGGTCGTCGTGATGTCGGAGACCAAGGCGAGCGAGCTCGGCATCACCCCGCTGGCCCGCATCGTCTCGAGCGGCGTCTCGGCCCTCGACCCCGAGATCATGGGCCTCGGGCCCATCGAGGCCTGCCGCCAGGCGCTCAAGCGGGCCGGCAAGACGATCGACGACATCGACCTGGTCGAGATCAACGAGGCCTTCGCGGCCCAGGTCATCCCGTCGGCCAAGCACCTGGGCATCGACTGGGACAAGCTCAACGTGAAGGGCGGCTCCATCGCCCTCGGCCACCCCTTCGGCATGACCGGGGCCCGCATCATGACGACGCTGCTCAACGCCCTCGACGACGAGGACAAGACGTGGGGGCTCGAGTCGATGTGCGTCGGTGGCGGCCAGGGCATGGCCATGGTCGTCGAACGCCTGTCGTAGCCGTCGGGCGACGTCCGGGACAGGAGGGGCCCCAGTGACCGGCGCCATCTACGACGTGGGGTCGATGTGGGAGCTGGTCGAGGCCAGAGCAGCCGCGTCGGCCGACCGTCTCATGCTGGTCGACGAGTGGGACCGCGCCATCACCTTCGGCGAGTTCCGCCACCGCTGCGAGGTCGTGGCGGCGGGACTCCACGCCATGGGCGTGGGCCCGTCCACGCCGGTCTCGTGGCAGCTGCCCACGCGCATCGAGACCGTCGTGCTCTCGATGGCACTGGCCCGTCTGGGCGTGGTGCAGAACCCCATCATCCACATCTACCGCGAGCGCGAGGTGGCCTTCGCCCTGGCCCAGACCGGTGCCGAGTTCTTCTTCGTCCCCGGCATCTGGAAGGACTTCGACTTCGTCGCCATGGCCGACAAGATCGGGGCCGGGCTCGACCGGCCCCCGACCGTGGTGGTCGCCTACGACGCGCTTCCCGAGGGCGACCCCGCCACCCTGCCCCCTCCCCCGCCGCCCGGTGACGACCAGGTCCGCTGGATCTACTACACCTCGGGCACGACGTCGGACCCCAAGGGCGTTCGCCACACCGACATCGACGCTCGTGACCGGCGGCCGCGGGCCTCGCCATGGCGGTGGAGCTGAGCGAGCAGGACGTGGGGTCGATCGCCTTCCCCTTCGCGCACATCGCGGGGCCCGACTATCTCGTCATGGTGCTCGCCATCGGCTTCTCGACGGTCCTGTTGGAGGCGTTCGTGCCCGCTCTGGCCGTCGAGGTCTTCTCGCCGTCACGGCGTCACCATGGCCGGGGGCAGCACCGCCTTCTACACGGCCTACCTCAACGAGCAGCGCAAGCAACCGGGGAAGAAGATCATCCCGTCGCTGCGCATCCTGTCGGGCGGCGGTGCGCCCATGCCACCGGAGGTCTTCTACGAGGTGGGCCGGGAGATCGGTGTGACCGTCGCGCATGGCTACGGGATGACCGAGATCCCCATGATCTGCATGGGGTCGCCGTCGGACACCGACGACCAACTGGCCAACACCGTGGGCAAGCCGGTCTTCGGCGCCGACATCCGCATCGTGACCCTCGACGAGGACGACGCCGCGACCGGGGTCGACGGCGAGGTCCGGGTGCGTGGCGACATGGTGTGCAAGGGCTACACCGATCCGGTCCTCAGCATCGAGTCCTTCGACGAGGAGGGCTTCTTCCGCACCGGCGACGTCGGCCATTTCCGGCCCGACGGCCACCTGGTGCTCACGGGGCGCCTCAAGGACATCATCATCCGCAAGGGCGAGAACATCTCGGCCAAGGAGATCGAGGACCTGCTCTACACCCATCCCAAGGTGGGGGACGTGGCGGTCGTCGGGCTGCCCGACCGCGAGCGCGGCGAGCGGGTGTGCGCGGTGGTCGAGACCGCCCCGGGAGCCGACGTCCTCACCTTCGCCGAGATGGTGGAGCACCTCCGGGCGGCGGGCCTCATGAAGCAGAAGGTGCCCGAACAGCTCGAGGTGGTCGACGCCCTCCCGCGCAACAACACCTTGAACAAGGTGCTCAAGTACAAGCTGCGCGAGGAGTTGGCCGACAAGCCCTTCTCGAGCTGACGCCGCTCGGGGCCGACGGTCCGGTCTCGCCGTCGCGCGGTCAGGGTCCGCGGAGCATCAAGTTTCAGTGCGCGTCAAGTTTCAGTGCGCGTCAAGTTTCAGTGCGCGTCAAGTTTCAGTCGCGTCAGGGTTCGGTGGCGCGTCAGGGGCTCGGTGGCCGCGGCTCGGGCTGCCGCTGCGGTTGCCGCTCGCGTGCAGCGCGTTGTGCCCGTCGCACCGAGACACCCAGCATGCCGACGACCAGGACGGGCAACGAGCCCACCGTCACGGCCCGGGCCACCCCCTGGTGGGCGAGCAGGGCCACGACCCCGACGGCGAGCACCGCGCCCACCAGCAGCTCCGGCGTGTCTCCGACCAGGAACTCCCACCAGAAGTGCCCGAAGGCCGAGACATACCGGCGCAGCACCGACGTCGCCACCGGCCCGCTCGACGAGCGGGCGTCAGGCAACTTCGACACCGGCCCGGCGCTCTCTGCCGACGACCGACACCGCCACCCAGGTCACCGCGGCATAGACCCCCACGAGCACGGGGAGGGCGAGCTCGGAGCCGGGCCAGTGCACCCCGACCCCTTCGCCCGACCAGAACGTGCCGAAGCCCACCAGCATCAGGCCCACGGCCATCTTCATGGCGTTCTCCGGGACGCCGGCCAGTTGTCGCGACACGAGCGCCCCCACGATGCCCACCACCACCACTGCGACACCGGCCGCCGCGGCGGCCTGACCCAGCCGGTGATCGGCCACGCCGAGGGTCAACACGATCACCACGACCTCAAGCCCTTCGAGGAACACCCCCTTGAACGCCACCGCGAACGCGGTGGAGTCGCGGCCGTTGGTCGCAGGGGCCTCGGCCGACAACTCGGCCACCTGCTCGGTGAAGATGGCGTCCTCGTCGTGTTTGGCCTTCAACCCCACGGCCCGCAGCACGGCCTTGCGCAACCACTGCATCCCGAACACGAGCAACAGGCCACCGACCACGATCCGCAGCCCGCTCAGCGGCACGTAGTGGACGAGGGCGGGGCCGATAGCCGCCACCATGGCGGCCAGGAGGACGAGGGCGGCGGCGACTCCTTCGAGCGCGGATCGCCATCCCCTGGTCACTCCCACGGCGACGACGATCGTCAGCGCCTCGACCATCTCGACCGAGCTGGCCAGGAAGACCGAGGCCAGCAGCACGAACGTGGCGCTGTGCACGTCAGGCTGACCGACGGTGGCCGGGCCATCCCCGGGGCCGCGTCTGCATCACCCCAGGGTACGCGCCTCATGGGCCCGGGCGGGAGGCTCGGGGGCGGCTCGGTCCCCGCCCGGACCGGGGAGGCGGTCAGGGGCGAAGGGCGGCCTCGGTCATGGCGCTGTCCTCGGTGCCGCGGTAGTACCAGATCTTGGCGCCCCGGAATCTGAAGTAGTGGTGCAGGTTCATTTCGACGACCTTGCCCGTGGCCCGGGGCTTGGCCCGGAAACGCACCACGGTGAACACCGCGTCCTCGTTGGCGGCGAAGGTCAGGGGGGTGAACTCCTCCACCTCCATGGTCGTCCCGAACGCCTCGAAGAACGCGGTCACGCCGGCCTTGCCGTGCTTGACCCCGTACCAAGGCGCCACACTGGAGCTCGTGTCCGACGCCCAGTCGACGTCGTCGGTCACCCCGTCGAGGATCGTGGCGACGTCGCCGCGGCCGAAGGCCTCGTAGATCGTCTGGATGGTCTTGATGTTGTCCTCAGAGCTCATGGGATCCCCTTTGCCGGTGATGGTCGCTCTCCATGTTCTTCGACGCCCCTCCTCCGGGCGGTTCACTCGGCTTCCGGGGCCTGCCATTTCGGGACCCGGCTCGTTCCCCGAAGGCCCGGCCCGGTGGGTGATCCGTCGGCCGGTCGGGCGACGAATACGTGATCACCGCACCGGGGCGACAGCCGAAGGGAGACTCCGTGCACCGAGACCGGCGTCGTGGCTGGATGTGGTCGTCGACGCGGGTCCGGACATGATGCTCCTCACGCGGGAACGCCCGATCCCGCCCACACCCACCCGTTCCCGTGCCTTTCCCCAGCACCCGACGTCGCCGGGAGATATCGTGCGCGTCGTGGACTCGGGGGACGCCGTGCTCGTGGCCAGGCTGGCGGCCGGGGACGAAGAAGCCCTGGCCGAGGTGTGGCAGCGTCACGGTGCTCTGGTCTTCGGCCTGGCCCGACGCCTGACCGGCGACTCCTCGACGGCCGAGGACGTCACCCAGGAGGTCTTCGTCACCTTGTGGCAGCAACCCGAGCGCTTCGACGCCCAGCGGGGCTCCCTGCGCGCCTATCTCGGGGTGCATGCCCAGCGGCGCGCCATCGACGCCATGCGCCGCGACGGGCGCCGGGCCGAGCGCGAGCACCGGCACCACCGGCTCCACCCCACCGCGGCGACGCCGCCGGGCGACACCGCCGAGTGCTCCGAGCTGTCCGAGGCGTCGTCCGCGACGCCATCCGGAAACTTCCCACCGAGCAGCGCAAGGCCGTCGAGCTCGCCTACTTCAGCGGCCTGACCCATCGCGAGGTGGCCTCCACGCTCGGCATCCCCGAAGGCACCGCCAAGTCGCGGCTGCGATTGGCCCAGACCAAGCTCCAGTCATGGCTCGACCCGAACCTCCTGGAGCTCGTATGACCGGTCTTCGACGTCACGACAACCCGCTCGAAGAGCTGCACTTCGCCTTGGCAGAAGCCGATGCCCAACGCCCGCCGAAGGGCCTGGGCACCACGGTCCTCGAAGCCGCCTTGGCGACCCGGACGGCGGGGCGGCCGGTCGACGAGCCTGCGCCCATCTCCCCGGTCGAGGCGTTCCGCCGAGCCGTCGCATCGGTCGACCGGCTCCTCACTGCCCTTGGGCCCGAGGACTGGCACCGTCCGGCGCTGCGGGGCTTGGACGTCCAAGCGTTGGTCGGACACCTGACCGGCGTCGAGCGTGACTTCCAGGCGGCCCTCCAGAGCCCCGACGGCGCGCCGGGCGATGCCGACCACGTGCTGTCGACCGACCCCGTGGCCATGGCCCAGCGCGGTCGGCCCCCGGCACAGACGCTCGACGCATGGCGCGCCGCCACCGCACAGACCATCGCCGGCATCGAGGGCGCCGAGGCGACGCCGGCGGTGCTCGGCGACGAGTTCGCCCTTCACGGGTTGCGGATGCCGCTGGGCGCGCTGCTCGTGGTGCGGACCTTCGAGCTGTGGACGCACGAGGAGGACATCCGTCGCGCCACCGACCGCCCGCTCGAGGCACCCGACGCGGCTTCCCTGGCACTCATGACCGAGCTGGCCGTCGCCATGCTGCCCGCGGGGATGCGCCGGGCGAGTCGCCCGGGCGAGGGCCGCCGCGCCCGGATCGTCCTCACCGGCTCGGGCGGTGGGACATGGCAGACGCAGTTGGGTACCTCCCCCGAAGACACTCGGCCCGAGGGCCCCGTGGACGTTCGCATCGTGGTCGACGCCGTGGACTTCTGCCGGCTCGTCGCAAATCGCCTGGACCCCGCCATGATTGCTACCGTCGTGACCGGCGACGACGCTCTCGCACAGGACCTCTTCGTCGGTGCGGCCAGCCTCGCGCTCGACTGACCACCGGAACAGGGGGATCTCGTGGGCATGTGGGATCGCGCCGAGCTGCAACGGGCCCACGACAACTATCTGGCGGTGGCCAACGAGTCCGGGCGCAGCGGTGACTGGCGGCCGTGGGTGGAGCTGTTCACCGAGGACGCCGAGTACGTCGAGCACCTCTTCGGTCGCTTCGTCGGCCGGGAGCAGGATCTTCGAGTGGATCTCCTCGACCATGGCGCAGTGGCCGAACACCGAGATGACGATGTTCCCTCACGACTGGTGTGTCTGCGACGAGGAGCGCGGCTGGTGGATCTGCCAGATCGAGAACCGCTTCAACGACCCCGGCGACGGCGAGGTGTACCAGTCGGCCAACATCACGATCCTCAAGTACGCAGGGGACATGCGCTTCTCGTCCGAGGAGGACGTCTACAACCCTGCCAACTTCGCTCCCGCCGTCAAGTCCTGGATGGCGGCGAAGAAGGCGCACTCTGGTGGCGCGACCGTCTAGCGCGACATCTGCCACCGCCGCGTGCCGGTGAGCGACGCCGGTCAACCAGAGCCAGGTCGATCCGGCACGGAGTTCGTCCGTACTCCAGACGAGCGATTTGCCGGGCTGGTCGACTACCCGTTCGAGCCGAACTACGTCGTCGGTGCAGCGCCACGGGAGTCGACGCCCTTCGCATGCACTACGTCGACGCCGGGCCGCGCCGATGGCCCGGTCGTGCTCCTCCTGCACGGTCAGCCCACGTGGTCGTACCTGTACCGCAAGGTGATCCCCGTGCTGACCCGTCGGGGCCATCGTGTCCTGGCGCCGGACAACATCGGGTTCGGCCGGTCCGACAAGCCCACGGACCGGACCGACTACACCTTCCGCCGCCACGTCGAATGGATGACGAGCCTGGTCGAGAGGCTCGACCTGAGCGACGTCACGCTGGTCGTCCAGGACTGGGGCGGGCCGATCGGGCTGAGCACCCTCGCCGCGGTGCCCGAACGATTCGCCCGGGTGGTGGCGACCAACACGGTTCTGCACACGTCGGACCCGACACTCGAGGGGAAGCTGACCTGGGCCAACTACGCGACGGGCGACGGCCGGGTGGTGCTCGAGGAGTCGCTCGTCGACTACGTGCAGTACTGCCAGCGGGCACCGGAACTGGTGGCGAGCACCTTCCTGTACGCCACATCGGGCCCGCTTCCCGCCGAGGTGCTCGCCGCCTACGACGCCCCCTTCCCCGACCGGGCCTTCACCGCCGGTCTCCGACAGATGACCGCGCTCATCCCGCTCACCCCCAACGACCCCGGGGCGCGGCATCGGACGGGCCACCATGGGGGCGCTCTCGTCCTGGGAGCGCCCGTTTCTCACCGCGTACTCCGACGGTGACCCTGCCACCGACGGCTGGCAGACCGTGTTCCAGGAGCGTGTGCCGGGCGCCGCCGGCCGGACCCACCCCACCATCAGCGGGGCCGGGCACTTCGTCCAGGAGGACAAAGGCGAAGACCTCGGTCAGGTGGTGGCCGACTTCATCGAGTCCAGCCCGTAGTGGGCATCACGACGCCAGGAAGTCGACGACCTCGGGAAGCGCCCGTCGATCCTGCACGAAGAAGGCGTGGCCGCCTTCGTAGACGTGCAGCGTCGCACCGGCGACCCGGCTCACGATGGCCTCGCTGTTGGACGGCGGGGCGATTCCGTCGAACCGGCCGGCGGCGACGAAGGTGGGGCACGCGATCTGCCCGAGCCGGTCCCAGACGTCGTGGTGCCGGCGAGCCTCGAGCTGGAGCGCGGCACCACGACGAGCGTCTTCGGACACCGCTGCCTCGCCTCTCTGCGCCATCGTCTCCGCCAGCGCCCGGTCACCGGGATGTGTCGCCAGCCAATCCGGCGTGAACCGGGTGTCGAGGAGCCCGACAGCGATCTCGGCGTGGCGCGACGGTGCCAGCCCGGCGAGCTCGTGCAGTGGATACGACGACCCCCCGTCTCCGCCCGGCGACGTGCACAGGAGCACGAGGCGCTCGACGCGCCCGGGCGCCGTCACCGCCAGCTCCTGGGCCACCATGCCCCCGAAGCTCACCCCCACGACACGGCACGTGGGCCAGCCCACGACATCGAGGAGCCCGAGGGCGTCCGCCGCGTATTCCGCCATGGTGTAGGGCCCCGGTGGCACGGCGCTGCGCCCGAGGCCCCGTTGGTCATGGGCGACCACCTCCACCCGGCGCGCCAGCATCTCGAGGAGCGGCGCCACCTGGGCGAGCGTCGAGCCGGACCCGTTGAGGAACAGCACCGGTGGGCCCTCGCCGACCCGCTCGTAGTACAGCTCGATCCCGTTGACCTGAGCCGATGGCATGGGTGGGGCGGCGTCGCGGCTAGGGGGCTGGGAGGCACATGCACATGGACTGCTGCCTGACCGGCGGCCGCATGGCCCGGATGTCGGACTACGAGCCGGTGCTGTCGCCGAATCCGTGCTGGCGCAGCTCGTTCTCCTTGCGCTTGAGCTGCGCCTGCATCATGCGCAGCCGTGCCAGCTCCTCGCGCTCTCGGACGACCGGATGCAGGTGCTCCAGTGACGACCCCTCGTAGTCCGAGGTGCCCGAGGTGCCCGAGGTCACGCCACCGGGCCGAGCTCGGTCGACGTTGAGGACGCGTCGGCTCTGGACCCGAGGCCGACCGAAGCACAACCACAAGATGGACCCGATGTCGGGGACGAGGAGGACGATCACGAACCACGCGATCTTGGGGAGGTTGCGAACGAGCCCATCGTGGGTCGTGATCACGTCATAGAGGCAGTAGATCCAGATGAAGACGAGCGCGATCCCGATGACGCCAGCGACGATGTCCGGCATGGCCTTTCCCTCCTCGGTGCCCGGTGCTCGGGGCCTGCGACGGGCCTACCGTAGCGTGGGATCGCACCGGTTGCCCCGGGAGCTCCCGGTGACCCGGGTCGCTTCGGCGGTCTCGCTCCCCGGGCGTCGTCCAAGCGACGAGCCCTGCTGAACCACGACGCCACCGGGGACTTCGAACCCGAGGAGGACACCCCGGGCACGTCACCGCCCCGATCGACATCGCGATCCGGTTGCAGGTGACGATCAGCGTCGACCGGCGAACTCTGCGGGAATCGCCGCTTCTTCGGGTTGACCGTGGTGCATCTTCGCGTCCCACTTCGCTTCGACGTTACCGATGCGCCAGTAGAGCAGCGCCACGGCCCATGTCAGTACGAACGCCCCCACGATCACGAAACCAGCGGTGTTGATGTTGAAGTTCCGGAAGAACTTGAAGAACGGGTCGTTGAGTTTGGCCTGTTGGCCGATGAGACCGAGAACCTCGATGGTGCCGATGAAAAAAGCAACGAATACCGAGAGCCCGGTGATGGTCAGGTTGTAGAACACCTTGCGGATGGGCTTGGCGAAGGCCCAGTCGTAGGCGAAGTTCATGAAGCAGCCGTCTATCGTGTCGAACAGGCTCATGCCGGCGGCGAAGAGAATCGGCAAAGACAAGATGGCATAGAAGGGAAGCCCGCCCGCCACCGCCGTTCCCGCCAAGACGAGCAGCCCGACCTCGGTGGCGGTGTCGAACCCGAGCCCGAAGAGGACCCCGACCGGGTAGATCTTCCAGGGCGTGTCGATGCGCTTGGCATAGCCACCGAAGAAACGGTTCATGAGGCCCCGATTGTTCAGCTGCCGTTCCAGCTCCTCGTTGTCGAATTTCCCCGACTTCATCTCCCTGTAGACCTTGATGATCCCGATCATGACGATCAGGTTGAGCGCCGCGATCAGGTACAAGAAGCCACCCGATACAGACGTGCCGATGATGTTGGTGGTCTTGTGCAGGCCTGACGAGTTGTTGGCGACCTGGGAATCGAGCGCTTTGATGCCGAAGTTCAAGAACACCGCAAGCACGAACACGATGGTCGAATGGCCCAACGAGAAGAAGAACCCGACACTGAGCGGCCGCTTCCCCTCGTTGACGAGCTTCCGGGTGGTGTTGTCGATCGCCGCGATGTGATCTGCGTCGAAAGCGTGGCGCATGCCGAGCGTGTAGGCCAGCACGCCGGTTCCGAACCCGAAGAGACCGGTTCTCGATATGTGGAAGTGATGTCCCGCAGCCGCCGCCAGCAGTCCCCAGCCGACGACGTTGAGGCCGACGACGGCGAAGACCATGCCTCCGACCCGTAACCACTCATTGGGGGTGAGGCCGTTGCGAAGCTTGGCCAGTCGGGACTGCGAGATCGCCTCGTACGCGGCGGACTCGGTCACGGCGTCGCTCCCTGGGCCTCCATCGGCTGCAAGATTAGCCAATTGAGACCAGGACGCAACAAGGATCTGCCCTCAACTGCTTCTCCTCGATCTATCATGGCGGCATGAGCAAGCTGTTCGCTCCCATTGACGTCGACCAGGCTGCCACGTCCACCGTCGAGGACATTCTGGCTCTGGTACGTGAACGGGGCGGGCGGGTGACGTCGGCCCGCCGCCTGGTCCTGGAAGCCATCTTCAAGGCCAAGGGCCACCAGACCGCCGAAGAAGTGGCTGCCGTGGTCCAGAAGAGGGCGCCGGATATCCACCTCTCCACCATTTATCGGAATCTGGACGATCTTCAGGAGCTGGGCATCGTCGTCCACGCCCATCTGGGTCACGGGCCGTCCACATACCATCTTGCCGCAACCGCTCATGGGCACTTCGTGTGCGAGGAGTGCGGCGTGGTCATCGAAGCGCCTGACGACTTCTTTGCGAACCTGTCCCGATCGACCCGGTCGCGGTTCGGCTTCACGATCGATCCCCACCACTTTGCAATGTTGGGTCGCTGTCGCCGCTGTCAGTGAGTCCCCCTTGTCCCCGGCGGAGCTCGGGCCGGGTGCTCCGGTGCGACTCACCCTTCTCTTCCGGACGCGGGCGTCGCACCAACCCGGGCGGGCCCGGCCGGGATGGTCGTGGCTGGGAACACAAGGACGTTCCCGAAGACCCTGACGAAACGGGGATCGGCGCTTGAGGACAGTGGCTTTCCGGGACCATTCGAAGCACCCTGGCTGGTGTGGAATGCTCATCATGGCGAACCACGTTGGGCGTCTTGTACGGAGTGGCTCGCCGATGCTCCGGTCCGAACAGGGGGTGCCGTGTCCGAGCACTACGTGATCATCTCCGCCGACGGCCACTGCGGCCTCCCGCTGGCCGGACTACCGGCCCTATCTCGAGGCTCGGTTCCACCCCGCCTTCGACGAGTGGGTGGCCCGGAAGGAGGCGGAGCGCGCGGCCAAGCTCGAGACGAACTTCGAGTACATCATGGGCTGGGAGACCTCGAACGAGGAGGGCCTGCGGGGCGCGTACGACCCCGGCGGTCCGCGACCGTGAGCTCGACGAGGACGGCGTGTCGGCCGACGTGCTGTTCGCGGATGCCGACGCGGTCACCGGCATGGGCTCGCCCCCGTTCGGCGCCGGCCTGGCAGCGGGCGAGATCGACGACCCCGACCTGGCCTTCGCCGGCGCCCGGGCGCACAACCGCTTCCTGGCCGAGCTGTGCTCGACGAGCCCGGAGCGCCGGGCCGGCATCGCGCTCGTCCCGCTGTGCCACGACCCGTCCCGGGCGGTGGACGAGGCGGAGTGGGCCGCCGGCCCAGCCCGGCATCCGCGGGGTGATGATCCCGACGATGTGGCGCGACCGCGCTCCCTACAGCAGCGAGGTCTACGAGCCGTTCTGGGCGGCGTGTGCCGCGGCCCGGCCTGCCGGTGCACACCCACTCGGGCGAGGCACCGCAGGAGGACTACAACGGGCATCTCGGCATCTACCTCGCCGAAGTGGTGTGGTGGGCGGCGCGACCGTCGTGGCACCTGTTGTTCTCCGGGGCCTTCGAGCGCCACCCGGAGCTCATGTTCGTGGTCACCGAGGCCGCCGCCTACTGGATCGCCGACTCCAAGTGGAAGTGGGACCAGTACATGGGCGGCGGACACACCACCAAGAAGATGGCGGCCCTCCTCGAGGGGAAGATCTCGAAGCTGCCCTCGGAGTACTTCGGCACCAACCTCTTCGTCGGGCGCGTCGACGATGTCGAAGGAGGAGATCCGCCGCCGCCACGTCCTCGGCCTCGACGCGGTGATGTGGGGGACCGACTACCCACACCCCGAGGGCTCGTGGCCGAACACCGCGGCCAAGCTCAAGGCCGACTTCTGCGACATACCGGTGGAGGAGACCCGGCAGCTCCTCGGGTGAGACCGCTGCCAGGGTCTACGGCTTCGACCTCGACGCGCTGCGCCCGTCGCCGACCGCGTCGGTCCGACACCCGCACGACCTGGGCCAGGACCCGGCGCTGGCGGCCGACCCCGAGGCGTCGGCGTCGGCGAAGTGGTGGCTGGCCGAGTACGGCATCACCCACGCGCTGAGCGGCGCTCGCACCGGCGCGCGGCTACCAGGCCCTGAGCACCTGGGTGGTGTCGAAGGCGTTCGAGGTCGACTCGGCCGGGTAGTCGCGCGGCGTCGAGCGGCTCGGCCACCTCGTCGACCAGGGGCCCGAACTGCGCCGCCAGCGGCGCCAGGAGCTCGAGGTCGAAGCCGTAGAGCTGCGGCCGCGTTGGTGCCCGACGCAGCGCTGGACGACGTCGGGGTCTTCGCCGGCGAAGGCGACCCGCAGGGCCTCGCGGCTGAAGGGCCAGGTCCCCTCCGAGTGCGGGTAGTCGTCGCCCCACATGATGCGGTCGGCGCCGAAGCCGGGCCGCAGGGCGGACTCCGACGATCGCAGGAACGACGCACCGACCCAGACGTTGCGGGCGAAGTACTCCGACGGCTTCATCGACATGCCCTGTGGCCGCGGCCCCGAAGAACAGCGGCCTCGGCCGCGCCGCCGTCGGCCATCCGACCGTAGAACCAGTCGAGGGTCTCGAGCCCGCGCGGGAGCCACGCCACGCCCTGCTCGGTGAGCGCGACCTTGAGGTTCGGGAACCGCTCGAAGACTCCGCCGAAGATGAGGTGCCACAGCGGGCGGTGGCTGAACCAGGGCAGCTCCACCAGCATGATGGCCCGGGCGATCTCGAGCTCGCCGTAGTCGGGGAGACCCGACCCGGCATGCACGTTGACCACGGCGCCGACCTCCTCGCAGAGCCGCCACAGCGGGTCGTAGTGAGGGTCGTAGAGCGGCGGGAGCGGACGATCCCGGCGGGATCGAGGGCAGCAGGATGCCGCCGAAGACGTCGACGTGCTCGCGCCGCCCACGAGATCTCGGCCAGGGCGTCCTCGAGCCGGTTCACGAAGACCTGGACGACGCCGGCACGGCGCCCCGGAGCGGCGGCGCAGAAATCGGCCAGCCAGCGGTTGTGGGCCTGGACGCCGGCCCAGCGTCGCTCGTAGTCGGCCTCGCTCGGGCGGCAGCGCGACCAGGTTGCCCTCCTCGAAGAACGGCGGGACGGTGTTGGGGAACAGGACCTCGGCGACGATGCCGTCGGCCTCGTGCTCGGCCATGCGCCGATCGGAGTCCCAGCTGCGGTAGCGGATGGGGGCGCGGCAGGTCGGCGAAGGGGACCTCGTAGGTGGCGGCCCAGGCGTCGAACTCGTCGTGGAACCTCGAGGCCAGATAGGGCCGGTAGGCGGCGACGTCGGCCCCGCAGTGCGTGTCGGCCGAGATGACGGTGTAGCGGCGTTCCATGTCGGCTCGTCGTCCTTCAGTGCAGCAGCGTCGGGGGCAGGGCTCCCCGTCGGCGATGGCGTCGGCCCGGGCGTGGAGCAGGTCGCCGAAGCGGTCGCGCGTCGGGACCGAGGATGTAGCGCCCATCGTCGAGGT
Source organism: uncultured Acidimicrobiales bacterium (assembly GCA_963739765.1). GTDB lineage: Bacteria > Actinomycetota > Acidimicrobiia > Acidimicrobiales > UBA8190 > Chersky-840. The sequence continues at coordinate 219,711 of CAVUBP010000003.1, forward strand.
CGTCGAGGACCTTGGCGCCGAGCCAGTCGAGGTCGACGACCGTCGGCCGGGAGCCCGGCCGCTTCGAGCTGGGCCTTGAACTCGGCGAATGTCGTCCCCGGGGCTGGCGGGCGGGGCCGGACCCGCTCGAGCTCGGCGGGGCCGGTTGCGGGCCGCGGTCCACAGCCCGGTGTCGAGGAGCCCGCCGCCGGGGTAGAAGACGTGCGCATTGACCGGCGCCTCGACCGTGCGGAGCTGGTGGGCGACGGCCTCGATGAAGCAGCTGACCGCGGCCTTCGAGGCGGCGTAGACGCTGGCGTAGGGCACCGGTGCCACGCCGCCGTCACCCGAGGAGGTGGCGACGACCTCGCCCGGCGTACCCGGCCTCGAGCATCCTGCGGCAGGAAGGTGAGGACGGTGGCGGCCACGCCGAAGACGTTCACCGAGAAGCACCACCGCCAGTCGTTGATCTCCTGCTCCCACGGCAGACCGCCGCCGCCGGAGGTCACCCCGGCGTTGGCGAACAGCAGGTCGCAGCGGCCCTCGCGTGCCGTAGACGTCGTCGGCCAGCGCAACGACCGAGTCCGGGTCGGCGACGTCGGTGACGCACGCCGCGCACCGGGCCGCCAGCGGCGCACACTCGTCGACGGCGGCGGCGAGGGCGGGCGTCCTCCACGTCGGCGACGACCACATGCGCACCCCGGGCGAGCAGGGCATGGACGAGCCCCCGGCCGATGCCGCCGGCGCCGCCGGTGACGACGGCCACCTTTCCTTCGTAGTCCATCGTCACCTCGTTCGTGCTCGCGCCGCAGCGCCGCCGGGCATGGACGACCCCTCGACCTTGGCCTTAGTCCTCGCCCAGCGGGGAAAGGTCGTCGTAGCGCTGGTGCATGAACGGGCACGACCCATTCGGCCGGCACCGTCGAGTGGATGCGCCCTCGCTGGATCGCGTTGCGCTCACCGACGGTCACGTCGACCAGGGAGCGCACGGGGAGATCCGCCACGGGGTCGAACCGCGACTCGCGCAGCACGAGCTCGCCGTCGCACGCCTTGACCCAACGCACCGTCTCCTCGCGGGTGCAGTAGACGAGGCTAGGGTCGGCGTCGAGGCCCTTGCCGTCGGGGGCGGGGAGGGCCTTGAAGTAGAAGTCCGTCCGCGATCTCGGGCGCCGGGACGTCGAGCGTCTCGGTGACGTGACCGGTGAACTCGGCGAAGGTGACACCCATCCGGGTCATGGTGCCCTCGTACGGCGTCGCCGTCGACGTCGACACGGTGACCTGGCCGATCTTCTTCGGCTCTCCGAAGGTCTCGCGGCCGCCGATGACCGACTGCTCGGTGCTCATCGGCATCACCAGGCAGTAGTAGCCGAGCGGTGCCCTCGTGGGTGCACTGCACCGAGAAGCTCCCGGCCCCGAAGGTCGGCAGCCCGGGGATGTCGACGCTGGCGAAGGTGACCTTGGCCAGCGGCCTCGACGACGGCTCGAGGGGCCTGGGGAGTACCGAGGCAAGGATCGTCGGGGTCCGTCTCGAAGGTCGCCACCAGCACGGTCGACCAGGCCCCGACCGAGGTCTTCTCGACCTCTCGGCTGCGGAGTTGATCCGGGCTCCCTCGCTGCGTAGCGAACGGCCATGCCTGCCCCCTTTCGACGGCCGACGACGCCGTCGTGCTCATCTGGTGGGCATCGTCGCAGTGCCCCGTCGTTGCGTCAACCGAGCCCGTGTCCCGCTGAGAATCCAATTGTTCGTCTCGTCGGAGCGATGAGAAGATCATGGGAGTGACCACGGGCACGGAAGGGAACAAGCGGCCCGGGGAGGATGCGCCCCAGGCCGACCACATCAGGTTCCTCTTCGATCCGAGCACCACCCTGGCAGTGCTGGCCGGACACCGGCGGCGTTTCGGATCCGCAGTGGAGACGTTCAGTGCCGAGGAGTTGGCGGCGCCTTCGCGCTGCGAAGGATGGACTGTGGCCGATGTCCTTCGCCATGGTGTCTGGGCCGACGCCACAATGCGGCGGGTGTGGTCCGGAGACAGAGCTCCAGTGTCGGGGTTCGATCCCCGCACCACCCCCCACGAGGCGGTACTGGCCGACCGAGGTGTGCCCGACGAGGAGGTGAAGAGGCGTTACCTGTCGTCCACAGAGACGATGGTCGCGGAATTGGAGGCGGCGGATGCGGAGCGCTTCGGCCACGCGACCTTGTCCCCGGCGGGCCGAGTGCCCTGGTGGTTGAGTGCAGTGCACCTCGGGTGGGACACCGCTATCCACGAGCGCGACGTGATGACACCGTTGGATCGACCCGTCGAGGCGAAGGACGGGGAAGCGATGGTGGGCCTCGCGTACTCCCTCGTGCTTGCCTCGTTCTTCGACGGGTCGGACCTGTTGGACCTGCAGGTCGAATCGGTCCGCGTCCGCAACGATGGGGGGCCCGTGACCGTATGGGCGATGGCACCGGGAGCCGACGACGCCAACGACCACCCTGCGGTTGACACCGCCCTGGCATTGACCGGGCAGCCCGCGGCAATAGTCGATGCGCTCAGCGGGCGCGCTTCGCTGACCGGGGCGCTCCGTGGCGACACCGCCGTCATCGAGCGATTGGGGGGCTTGGCAAGGTACTTCGCCTCCGGCGGCTGAGCAACGCGCTTCCCGACAATCCGCTCGGATCGGCTCGCAGTGCCGGTACGCGACCAACCGGAAATCCGTAAGCCATACGTTCAGCCCGACGTCAGAGGCCGGCGAGCGCGTGGAAGGCGACAGCGGCGGCCGTTGCGACGTTCAGCGAGTCGACCCTGTCCACGATCGGGATCTGCACCACCACATCGGACGCGGCCAGAGCCGCTGCCGTCAGGCCCGGCCCCTCCGCACCGAGGAGCAGGGCCACACCGACGGGATGATCTGAGCCGGACATCCAGGCCTTCACCTCTCCGAGACTCATCGCCGGGACCCCGCCGTCGGCAGCGGGACGTGGTGCCAACGCGGCGATGACGAAGCCCGCAGCCCGCACCTGGTCGAGCCCGTTCGGCCACGGGACCAGCCGGGCGAACGGCAGGTGGAGGACATGCCCGACAGACACCCGGATCGACCGGCGGTAGAGCGGGTCGGCGCACGTGGGATCCAGGAGGACCCCTGCCACCCCGAAGGCGGCGGCGTTGCGAAACAGCGACCCTATGTTCTCATGGTCGTTGAGGCCCTCGAGGACGGCCACGAGCGGAGATGCTCTGTCCGGAGCCGATGTTCCAGCGGCGTCGGCCAGTAGCCGTCCTGCGCCCGTGGGCGCCGGGCGCTCCGCGATGGCGACGACACCCCGGTGCAGCGCGAAGCCGACGGTGCCGGCCACCAGTGCGCGAGACCCCACGAACACGGGCGCGCCCCGGGCCCGTGTGGCCGCCACCAGGTCACCGGCCGCCGTCACCTGGTGGTCGTCGACGAGCAGCGAACGCACGGTGTACCCGGATGTGAGCAGCCTCTCGACGGCGAGCCTCCCCTCGACCACGAAGACCGACTGATCGGCGTCCAGTCGGATGCGTCCGGCCGGGTCGTTGAGGGCCCGGTAGAGGTCGAGACGCGGGTCGTCAGGATCGTCGAGCCCGACGAGCGGGCCCAGGCTGACGACAGGGGGTTCCTTGGGCACGTCCCCAGCCTCGCGGAATGTCGGGTGTCTTGCTGAGTGCGCGCAAGCCCACTCTCTGGCCATGCACAAATCGCGAAAGCCAGGACTGTCAATCATCCAGGTGAAGGGGCGGAGCGCCGGCAACCGAGACATCTCGGGATTAGTTTTTGCAATGTGGACTGCGCCAACCGTCAGGGAGTTCACAGGTGTCCACAACATGATCCGGGGGCTGGTCCGACTGATGGAGTCGGCAGTGTCGAAGGCGAAACCGGGCGACGCCAAACAGATGAAGGTCCTTTCTGATTTCGGCTTGTTCGCCGTTGCCGGTACTCACTTTCATCACAGCGGAGAGGACGACTACTACTGGCCCGCCATTGTGAGAAACGGCGCTGACGCATCGCTCTTGGAGCCGTTGGTCAAGGAACACCACGTCATAGACCCATTGCTCGACGACACCCAGCATGCCTTCGAAGCCCTAGGTGTTCTACCCACGGACCTTGTTGACACGGGAAATCCCGGGATGAGCTGGGCCTCCAAGGCAGTGTGGAGCGGATGTTCACAGCGACCCACGCGAGCGGCCAAGGAGGCGCCTGTGCACCGATACCGGGCATACGCTCCGCTCACCCCTGAAGGTCGACGCCGGCTCTGCACGAGCTTGATCGAGGACGGTTGGACCGTGGCATCGGCCGCCGAGTCCATGAGGATCTCCCGCCAGACAGCCCACAAGTGGTGGGGCCGTTACCAGGAGTCGGGGGAAGCCGGGCTGGTCGACCGATCCAGCCGGCCCCGTAGCTGCCCGACGAGGACGCCGGCCAAGGTGGAGCGCCGGGTCGTCGAACTGCGCCGACGCCACCAGGTGAGTGCCGCCCGCCTGGCCGAGCGGGCCGGTATTCCCGCCTCGACCCTGCACCAGATCTGGGCCCGCCACGGGGTCTCGAGGCTCTCAGACCTCGAGCGACGCACCGGGCGCATTGTCCGTCGGATCGAGACCTCACGGCCTGGTGAACTTGTCCACATCGACGTGAAGAAGCAGGCCAAGATCCCCCCGGGTGGCGGCTGGAGGGTCAACGGCCTGCACGGCCGCATCCGCAACGGCATGGGCGGGCGACCACGTCTGGGCTACGCCTACATCCACTCAGCCGTCGACGCCTTCTCCCGCCTGGCGTATTCGGAGGTCCACGCCAACGAACAGGCAGTCACCGCCATCGGCTTTTGGCGCAGGGCTCAGGCCTTCTTCGGCTCCTATGGGATCACCGTCGAGCGAGTGATGACCGACAACGGCAAGTGCTACACCTCCATTGCCTTTGGTGCCGAGCTCGTCGCCGCTGCCATCGTCCACACCCGAATCAAGCCTTACTGTCCGCGGACCAACGGCAAAGTAGAGCGTTACAACCGGACGCTGCTCAACGAGTGGGCCTATGCCCGGCCATATCGATCAGAGGCGGCCCGCACCAGGGCGCTCGACAAGTGGCTCCACATGTACAACCATCACCGACACCACACGGCCATCGGGGGCCCACCCGTCAGCCGAGTCAACAACCTGGTTGGGCAGAACACCTAGGGCACGGGCCCACCGATGCCCAGGCCATCGAATCTTGCAGGGTGCTGGTGGAGCGCTTCAAGGACGACCTGCTGACCCACCTCGACAATGAAGAACCGATCTTCTTCCCGCTGCTCAACCGGTACATGCCAGACGATGAGTCCGGGCGACTGGCGGCCGAACTGGCAAAGAAGGCGCCCCGCAAGGGGATCTCGTGGCTCATGGGTGGGGTCGGATATGCAATGACCAAAGAGCAGTCCACCGAGTTCCTCGCCACCTTCCCAAGGCCGATCCAGTGGATGCGCCCGCTGCTCTTGCGCAAGTACAAGAGGAACTGCGGTGTCCTCGGCGTGGACCCTGCACTCCTATCGCAACACTGAGAACGCGGACCCCTTCAGGACTGTCTCAAGGCATCGTCAAGTTGGTGGGCTGAGGATCATCCCAACGGGGCCGTTACCTAGTCGCGATCGAACCCGGTTGCGTGCCTGCGGCAGGGCGCGCACCAGACGCCACGGCCGGCAAGGGATCGCAGATGCGACGGTCGAGCGTGCTTCAGGTGGAGCTCTGGCTGTCGGTCACGCCCTCACCGGCCACCAGCCCGCTCAGGCGCTCGAGGGTGCGCTCCATGTCACGGCGGGTCTTGCCCGAATAGATGTCCCCGAGCTTCAAGAGGAGCCGCTGATGGTCGGCGGTGATGTCCCAGCTCTCGCGGACCAGGGTGCCGCCGTCGACCGGCGACAGCTCGTAGCGCCAGACCCGGCCGGCCACGAGCTTCCCCATGAGCCCGGTGGGACCGGTCTTCCACGCGATGCGGCGGTTGTCGTCGAACTCGACCACCCTGTTGACCGTCGAGTACGACACGAGCATCTTCATCCCCATGCCGAAGGTCGCCCCCAGGGCGAGGCGCTGCGGGGCGACGACGTCAGCACCCTGGAGCATCCCCGAGCCGTCGATCAGGTGATGCCGACCGGGATCGGCCAGGATGTCGAAGACAGCGTCGGGTGGGGCCGGCACCACCCGCTCGACCGTGAGCACATACCCCTTCATCGTCACGTCACCGCTCTTTCGTCTCGGTTCAGTGCTCGATCTCGACCGGCGTGCCCGGGACCACCTGCTGCGCCAGGGTCGTGATGGCGTTGTTGGGAAGACGTACACAGCCGTGACTGGCGTACGAGCCGATGACCCAGGGCTGGTTCGTCCCGTGGATGCCCACCTGCCCCGGTCCGCCGTCGAAGCTGTAATAGGTGTTCGAGAAGGCGGAGGTACCCAGGGCATAGGGACCGTAGACGTTGGTGGGGTCGGTGAGCTTCACGATGTAGGCCACGAAGAACGAGCCGGTCGGCGTGGGTGAGCTCGGCGCACCGGGCGCCACCTGCGTCGTGAACACGGGTGCGTTGTTGCGATAGAGGGTGAGCGTGCGAGCCGACAGGCTCACCACGATGTGATCGGTGACGAACGAGGTGGTCACGTCCGCGCTCGGTATCCACCTGACCGTCTCGTTGGGGCGCACCGGGATGTAGGCCTGGACCCAGCCCGGTTGGTAGCCGGTGACCAGCAGCGTCACGGTGGCGCCCAGGTAGTTGGGGTTGGCGAGGGTGCTCGTCGGTTGGGCGGCGCCGGGTGCGCTGTAGAGAGGAATCGTGGGCACCGTGGCGGTGGCGATGACCGAGGGGTCGATCACGTTCGACGGGGCACTGTTGACCAGGGGGGCCACGGCAGCAACGACGTGGCTCCTCCACGTACTGGGCGCGGGCCCCGCCGGCGCGTTCATGTCGAGGGACGAGGTGGTGGTGGGCGCCGGGGGGATGATGATGGGCGCCGCGGCCTCGGGGATCACCACGGGCTTCTGGTCGTGTGCAGCCGCTTTGGTCGCCACGTGACCGGCGGGAGCCGAAGGTTTCGCCGGGCCCGAGCTCCCGGCGATGCCCAGCGCCACCGAAGCGCCCCCGGTGGCGATCGCCGCCACGGCGATCACGAGGAGCAGGGAACTGGACCCGCCGTTGGGCCGCCGCCGCCTGGGCCCCCGACCCGATGCCGGCTGAGGCAACGGGGTCAGCCACACTGGCTCGGCGTTCCGCCGCGGTGGCTTGGGGCCAAAGTGCATCATGAGCAGCGTACCCGGGGCCACTCACTCAGCGCCCTGCGGGCCCCGGACTCCCCGGTGCCCGGCGGCACCGCGACGGGCCCGCACCATTGCCGAGCGGACCGCCGGCGACGGGCCGCCGTCACGTCACCGGCACCCGCCCCCAAGCCGAGATCATGGGCGGCTGGGCGAGGTCGAGCCGCCCCGCCGCGACCGCCGCCAGGTGGGAGTCGATCTCCTCGCTCGTCGCGACGCCGTGCTCGACGAGCTGGTCGCGAATGACATCGATGGTGGTCGCCTCGAGCACGGCGCATCCGGGCAGGGCCACGGGGAAGTACGCGTCGGCGGCCACATCGACCAGGCCCACGCCCCGGAGGAGCCCGGGCAGCTTGCGACCGTAGGCGAGGTCCGCGCCCCGCCCCGCCATCAAGGCCCTGAACCCGGTGCGCAACCTGTTGGCCAACTCCTCTTCCGCACTGCGGGGATCGAGACAGCTCAGTGGTTGCAGTGCGGGGTCGGCGTCCTCGACGAGGAGCCGGCCACCCGGTGCGAGGACCTGCACCATGGACCGCAGTGCCTTGTCGCGGTCGGCCACGTGGACGAGCACCAACCGGGCGTGGACGAGGTCGAAGGTCTCCGCCGGCGGTTGGTCGGCGGCGACGTCGTGGCGTCGTACCTCGACCCCCGGTCCCGCCGCGTCGCGTGTCCACGACACATCGATGTCGGTGGCGAGCACCCTCCCCGTCGGGCCCACCCGCCGGGCGAGCCAGCGCACCACCGACGGCCCGCCCGCTCCCACCTCCCAACAGCGCCAGCCGTCGTCGATGCCGAGCGCGTCGATGTGGCGGAACGTCACCGGGTCGAAGATCGCGGCCAGGGCCTCGAGACGGGTCCCGGCCGCGGCGACGCGGTTGTCGAGCAGGTACCCCTCGCCGGCCTCACCCATGGGCCTCCTCCGGGTCCGAACTCCTCACCACGTAGAAGACCTCGGCCGAGCGCTTGACGATGCCGTCCATGAACCCGTCCCAACCGGCGCGCTCCACCGCGGCCAGGACCGAGTCACCGTGGCGGTAGGAGTGCAGGGCGTCGCGGCTCGGGAATCCCTGCTCCCACAGGTGCGTCCATCTCGGCGGGCCCATGACCGGCGTGACGCCGTCGAACCACGCCGAACCCATGGTGTTGGCGGCCATGACCGAGACCACCATGTCGGGAGTCTCCCCCGGCGCCCGCTCCAACGCTCCGGCGAGGCGCGCCACGTCTTGGTCACGGGCCCCGGTGTCGAGACGGAGGAGGACGAGGCGCCGGACACCGCCGCGCATCCGGTACGAGGGGGCGTCACAGCCGTAGCCGTACAGCCCCGCGCCCAACGCGCCGTCGATCACGATCCTCTCGGGTGCGTCGGGAAGCAGGTACCGGTCGATGACCACCGCGTGATACGGATGCACCATGTAGCGGCGATAGGCCTCGGGCGACGCATAGGCGTGTTCCCACACCAGCTGGACCGGCGCCTCGGACAGGTTCGTGCCGACCGCACAGTCGAGGACCTCGGGGATGAACCGGCCACAGTCGCGACACGCCGCCTCGAGGGCACGCACCTGCGGCGCAGGCGTGCCGGGTCGAATGGCGTACACCTCGAAGCGGCGGAGCATCATGACAGCGGGAGCGTCGCGGGGGTGAAGAAGCGGCGGGTCCCTCCCAGCCGCAGGGAGGCGACCGTGGCTCCGTACTCGTGGAACCGGGGGTCGAGCACCAGGTTCTTCCTGATCTCGTCCCACTGGTCGTGGTCGTCGAAGGCCCACACCACCTGGACGTGCACGCCCTCCCCGATCTCGCTCGACGTGGTGGAACACGACACGAACGACGCTCCGGCGTCGGTCATCACCGCCATCCCGAGCGTGCCGACGACGTCGAGATAGTCCTCCACCCGTGCGGGCTCGACCTCCACGGTGTCGACCAGATGCATCATCGTCCGAAGGCGTCTCGGCGCGGACCCGTCTCAGTCCCCGGCGCCCAGTACCCAGGCCAGCCCGCCCTGGAGGTGCCGGAGGAAGTCCGGGGTCTCCCACGCCCCGGGGAAATGCCCGAGCGAGGTGTAGAAGACCCGTCCCCGGCCCTCGGCGAAACACCAGGCCAAGGGGAAGCCGATCGACGGCCGGCGGGCGCCGGCGACGCCCATGTCGAGCTGGCCCTCGGCCACCCGGAGCAGGACCCGGGCGTCGGGCCGCAGATCGCGGAACAGATACACCTCGTCGTGCCAACGCCACTGCGCCGGGAGGTGCCCGGTGCTCGGGTGGGTCACGTCGACGTCGACGTCGAAGGTCTCGGTCCACGGGTGCCCGTCGAACCGGGCTCCCACGAGGGTGCCGTACTCCTCCCACGAGATGCAGGCGTCGGTGGCGGCGTGGACGCCGAGGATCCCGAGTCGACCCGATCGCACGCCGTCGGTGATGGCGGCGCGCTGGGCGTCGGTCCACGGGGTCTCTCCGATGGTGAACAGCGCCAGGACGCCGCCTCCGGCCAAGGCCGAGGGCTCGACGTCGGGCACCGCCCGCACGGGCACCGCCTCCAGCCCGGCCAGCCCGGCCAGCTCGGTCAGGGCGGTGGCGGCCTGGGGCAGGACCCCGTGGACCCCCGCCGGCCCGTTCGGATAGGGCGACACGTCGGTGACGATGAACATCGGTGGCGGGCTCACCGCCGTGGATGGTAGCGACCCGGGCGCGGCCCGACGTCGCCGCCGAGCGGTGGGTACTACGCGGTGATGCCTCCGTCGACGGCCAGGACCGCACCGGTGGTGTACGCGGACTCATCCGACGCCAGGAAGGCGATGGCCGCCGCCACCTGGTCGGGGGTGCAGAAGCCCATCCGGCTCGTGATGCGGTAGATGTGCTTCATGTCGCCTCCTTCAGGAAGCTGGAAGCTCCCGAGGAGCGGGGTGTCGACTCCCCCCGGTGCCACCGCGTTGATCCGCACGCCCCGGCCCGCGTACTCGATGGCCAGGGCCTTGGTGAACATGATCACGCCACCCTTCGACGCCGCGTAGGCGGCGCTGTACGCCGATCCCATGAGGCCCGCGGTCGACGCGATGTTGACGATGCTCCCACCCGGGGGCTCGAGCATGTAGGCGAGAGCTGCCTTGGTCATGAGGAAGGTGCCGGTCAGGTTCACCGCCAGGATGCGTTCCCACTTGGCGAGCGGCATCTCGGCGGTATGGGCGAAGGTCCCGATACCCGCCACGTTGCACAAGACCTCGGGCCGGCCCAGAGCCGAGGCGACCTCGGCCACGGTGTCGTGGACAAGGGCCTCGTCGGTGACGTCACAGCGGTAGGCGACGGCCTTGCCCCCGAGGATGCTGAGCGCCTCGACGGTCTCGTCGAGGTTGTCGGGCACCACGTCGAGACAGGCCACCGACGCTCCCTCGACCGCCAGTCGGATGGCCGTGGCCCGGCCGATGCCCGACCCGGCACCGGTGACGATCGCTGTCTTACCGTCGAAGCGTCGCGCCGGCGGCGTGACCACGGCGGGATCCGGGCTCACGAGTTCCCCCTCTTGTCGGTCTGACCCTGGTCAGGCCAGAGCATGTCGGTGTAGGTGTCGGTGCCGGGAATGGTCGGGATGAACGGGAGGGCAGCCACCACCCGACCCTTCCCCGACCCCTCCACGGCGAGGCGGTGCGCGGTGATGACCTCGTCCCACGCCTCTTGCGGGGCGGTGTCGAGGAACCACAGGGTCAGCTGGCGACTGTCGTCGGACTCCGACCGGGGCACGTCCCCGGGCGCGTCGATGAGCAGGGGCAGCGGGTCGGCACCGATCACGAGCCGTGCCGCGGTGCCCGGCAGCAGCGCCGGGAGGTGCTCGTCGCGGATCCACTTCTCGTAGTCGGCGGCGTCGACGCCCTCGGCCCGATCGGTGAACACCGCCACCAGGCCGGCCGAGGGATGGTCGAGGGCGAGCTCGGCGGGCAGGCCGTCGGACTCCCGTGCCCGCTCCCAGGCAAAGCGGTAGAGCAGGGTGTGGACGTGGTCGCGCTCGTCGAACATGCGCCCCGCCTTGTGCAGGGCCTTGACCTGGTCGACCGCCCAGCGGTTCCACACGTCGTGGTAGCCGTCGAGCACCCAGTACACCGAGAGGAAGCTGCCCCGGTCGGGCTCGCCGGTGATGGCGGAGGGATCGGGGTCGCGCAGTGCCTTCAGCTCCGCGGTGGCCACGAATCGCTTGCCGGCGAATTGGTAGGGCCCGATCATGCAACCCGCGTAGAAGTGGTCCCGCTCGTACCAGCGGTTGTACGCCACCTCGTGGCCGCGCCGGGGCTCGACCAACGTCACCAGCATCGACCCCAGCTTGATCGGCTCGGCGCCGGCCACGATGGGGTGCTGGCGGGGTGGGCGTTCCCCCGACGGCTTGGCCGGAGCGTCGCTCTTCGCCTCCGTGCCCTTGGTCTCGGTCATGTGCTCACTCGCTCCTTCGTTCGCCTGGTCTCGAGCTCAGCGGCGCGTGCCGCCAGCTCACGCTTGTCGATCTTCGCCATGGGCGTCACGGGCAGGTCCACCACAAGGTAGAGCCGGTCGGGTGCCTTGTAGTCGGCGAGCCGGCTCCGACACGCCGAGCGCAGTCCCTCGAGGTCGGGGGGCACCGCGGGGTCCACGGGGACGACGAAGGCCACGCCGATCTCCCCGAGGACGGGATCGGGCGTGCCCACCACCGCCACGTGGGCCACCGCGGGCACCTCGCCCAACACCGCCTCGACCTCGGCGGGGTACACGTTGTAGCCGCCCCGGATGTACATCTCCGACACCCGGCCCACCAGCCGCAGATTGCCGTCGTCGCCGACGACGCCGAGATCGCCGGTGGTGACCCAGCCCTCGGCGTCGAGCACAGCAGCGGTGGCGCCGGGGTCGAGGAGCACGCCCGAGGCGAGGTCGCCCACGTAGCCGCGCAGCACCGCGGCGGAGCGCAGCCGGACCCTCCCCACCTCCCCGGGTGCCACCGGCGCGCCGTCGGCGGCCACGATCTCGAGCTCCACCCCGGGCACGGGACGGCCCACGGTCGTCGCCACGACCTCGTCGTCGTCGTCGGGTCGGGTCCCGGTCCCGAGCGACGACTCGGTCGAGGTGTAGCGCACCACCACCGGGCACCCCAGCCGTTCGCGCATGGCCCGGACCAGTTCGGGCGGGACGCGCGACGCCCCCGTACTGGCGATCCTCAGGCTCGACACGTCCGCCCCGTCGAAGTCGGGGTGAGCGAGCATCAGGGCCCATTGCGTGGGCACGCCCTGGCCGACGGTGACCCGTTCGCTCGTGAGCAGGGCGATGGCCTGCGCCGCGGTCCACGGCTGGGGGGTGACGACCGTGGTGACACCATGGGCGATCTCGTCCCAGGCGCGGGTCATGTAGCCCACATGGGCGAAGGGCAACGGCGACAGCCGGCGGTCACCGGGGTGCGAGAGCACATCGGTGCCCGCCGCGACCGCCCGGAGGTTGGCGTGGTCGAAGACCGCTCCCTTGGGCGCACCGGTCGACCCGCTGGTCCACACGATGACGACCGGGTCGTGCTCGTCGAGCGCAACCGCAGGCGCAACCCCGTCGCCCCACGCGTCGGCGAGTGACCGACGCGCCAGCACCGCGCCCGACCCCGGGCCCAGGGCGTCCCCGGCCACGACGTCGGTGTCGACCACGGTCACGACGGGGTGGACGCGGGCGGTGATCGAGGCCCGCTCGGCGGCTCCCATGCGAAGGTTCACACCCGTCGTGATGGCCCCGATCCGCGCCGCGGCCTGGTAGCACACGGCGTAGTCGATCGACGAGGGCAGAAGGAGGCACACCACGTCGCCCTTGCCCACACCCATCGAGCTCAGCCGGCCCGCCACGGCGTCGGACGCGGCGTCCCACCCGGCGAAGGTCAGGCGCCTCCGACCGTCCTCGCCGGCCGGGACCAGCGCGCTGGCGCCGGGCCCGTCCATCTCGACGTAGGCCTCGACCTCGGCGTTCGCGTCGGCGGCGGCACGCAGGACGTCGGTGACGGTGCTGTGCTCTCCCCGGATCTGACGCACCGTCATAGAGGCGCCGATGGTAACAGGGACCCCATCTCCACTCCCACGTGCCATCACCGAGGGTGTCTCGTGGTGGCGGCCCTCCCTCGAGAGGCACCCCGGGACGGCTTGTGGCCATGATGGGGGCGTGCACCGGACCGAGGTACGCGCGCTGGTCGGGGACGAGCTCCGTGACGCGGCCGGCGTGACGTCGCGCGCCCTGGCCGACTCGCCCAGCGCCGTCGCCATCTACGGCGACGACCCGCTCGACGGACTGGTCGGGCTCCACGCAGAGCTGCGGCTGTTCTTCGGGCTGCTCCCGTCACCGCAGTGGGCGGCGTTCGCGGGCGATTGTGTGCTGGCGGCGGCGGCCATCGCCCCCCCGGGAGGCTGCATCGGCGCCTTCGTGTCGCCCGGTGCGACGGACCTCGTCACGGCGCCGACGCCCGAGGTGGGCGATCCCGAGCGCGCCCGCCTCTTCTGGGCGCACTGGGCCCGGGCGGACCTGGCCGAGGAGCACTGGCACCTGGGGCCGGTCGGGGTCGAGCCGGGGTTCCAGGGTCGAGGGATCGGCGGCGCGCTGATGCAAGCGGTGTGCGCCTGGCTCGACGAGGGTGGGCGCCTGGCCTGGCTCGAGGCCGACAAGGAACGCAACGTCCGCTTCTACGGGGCCCTGGGGTTCGAAGTCACCGACAAGGCCACCATCCTCGGCGTCGACACCTGGTACATGCGCCGCGATCCCCGCCGGTGACGCCGGTGCGGGTGCATCTCGTCGACGGGACCTACGAGTTGTTCCGCCACTTCTACGGCGCTCCGCCCCGGGCCAGCTCGGAGGGAGGCGAGGTCGGCGCCGTGCGCGGCGTGGTGCAGTCGGTGCTGTCCATGCTGGCCGCCCACGCGTCGCACGTCGGCGTCGCCACCGATCACGTCGTGGAGTCGTTCCGCAACGACCTGTGGCCCGGCTACAAGACCGGCGCCGGCGTCGACGAGGTGCTGATGGCCCAGTTCCCGCTGCTCGAGGCCGCGCTCGTGGCCATGGGCGTCGTGGTGTGGCCGATGGTCGAGCTCGAAGCCGACGACGCCCTGGCATCGGCAGCTGCCGTGGCGGCCGACGACCGGGGTGTCGAGCAGGTGATCGTGTGCACCCCGGACAAGGACCTCGCCCAGTGCGTCCGGGGGACGCGCGTGGTGCAGCTCGACCGGCGCAAGGACGTGATCACCGACGAGGAGGCGGTGCGAGCCCGCTACGGCGTCGGGCCGGCGTCGATCCCGGACTGGCTGGCCCTGGTCGGCGACAGCGCGGACGGGTTCCCCGGCCTCCAGGGCTGGGGGAAGCAATCCGCGTCGACGGTGCTCGGGCACTACCAACACCTCGAGGCCATCCCCGCCTCGGCCTCGGACTGGGACCCGGCGTTGCGACGCGCGGTGCGCAGCGCGCCCAAGCTCGCCGACCGACTGGCGTCGCAGATCGACGACGCGCTGTTGTTCCGCGACCTGGCGACGTTGCGCGTCGACCGCTCGCTGCTGGCCTCGGTGCGGGACCTCGAGTGGCGGGGCCCGACCGACGACTTCGAAGACATCGCCCGCTTCCTGCGCGACCCCGCCCTGGCCGACCGCGCCGCGTCGCTCGGGTCCCGGCGCTAGCCGGGCGCGGCCCGGCTACCGTGCGGGCATGACCGCCGAGACGACAGCCGACGGGGCCCTGCAATTCCCGGCCGGCTTCTTATGGGGAGCCGCCACCTCCGCCCACCAGATCGAGGGCGGCGACGTCAACAACGACTGGTGGGCCTGGGAGCACGACCCCGATTCGGGCTGTGTGGCGTCGAGCGGCGACGCCTGTGATTCGTACCACCGCTGGGACGACGACGTCCGCCTGGTGGCGGACCTGGGCCTCGGCGCCTACCGCTTCTCGTTGGAGTGGAGCCGGATCGAGCCCGCCGAGGGTGAGTTCTCCAGAGCCGCTCTCGACCACTACCGCAGCGTGTGCGCAGCCTGCCACGAGCGCGGCGTCTCGCCCGTCGTGACGTTCCACCATTTCACGACACCGCGCTGGCTCACCGACCGCGGCGGCTGGGAGGCCCCCGACGCGCCGGAGCGCTTCGCCCGCTACGTCGAGCGCACCGTGGCGCACATCGGCGACCTGATCGGATGGGCCTGCACCATCAACGAGCCCAACGTCGTGGCCGTCCTGGGCTACACCGTCGGCCTCTACCCGCCGGGCATGAAGGACGAGTTCGCCCGGCACTTCGCCGTGAACGAGGCGATGGTCCGGGCGCACCGGCTCGCCGTGGAGGCCCTGCGCTCGGGGCCCGGGGCGTTCCCGGTCGGGATCACGCTGTCGATGGAGGAGCTCGTGGCCGGGGAGGGCGGTGAGCAGACGAGGGACGCGGCCGAGCAGATCCTGGAGAACACGTTCCTCGACGGCACCGCCGGCGACGACTACATCGGCGTGCAGTGCTACGAGCGCACCGTGCTCGGGCCCACGGGACCGATCGAGCCTCCGCCCGGGACGCGCCTGACCCAGATGGGTTACGAATACTGGCCCCAGGTCGTCGAGTACACCGTCCGTCGAGCGGCTGCCTACACGGGGCTTCCCGTGGTTGTGACCGAGAACGGGCTCGCCACCGAGCACGACCGCGAGCGCATCGAGTTCATCACCACCGCCCTGCAGGGCCTGCACCGCTGCATCGCCGACGGGATCGACGTGCGCGGGTACTTCGTGTGGAGCCTGCTCGACAACTTCGAGTGGCACCTCGGATTCGGCCCCAAGCTCGGGATCTGTGCGGTCGACCCCACCACCTTCGAACGGCGTCCCAAGCCCAGTGCCCATTGGTTCGGCAACGTGGCCAAGGCGAACGCCCTGGCGCCCTGACCCTGGCGCCCTGATCCTGGCGCCCTGACCCTGACCCTGACGTCCTGACGTCCTGGCGCCCTGGCGGTGCGATGGTCGTAGCATTGACCCGTGAAGGGAGACCGGGTCGAGGTCGTCGTCGACGTGGGTGACGGCGTGCAGCGCTTCGACATCCGAGCGACCCACGCCGGCCGGCGGGTCGAGATCGCCAGCTCCGCGGGTCGGTGGAGGTCACCGAGGTCACCCGATCGGGGCGCGCAGTCCGTACGGCCCGCTTCATGGCCGCCCGAGTGGTGGCCGTCGTCGAACATCCGGCCGAGGACTCCGAGCGCTGAACGGGCCCGTCTCGGAGCCGGTGCGCGCCGTGCTGCTGGACCTCGATGACACCCTCATCGAGGAGGCGGCCTACGCCCGGGCCCAGCTCCGCCTCACCGCCGGCCTGGTCGAGGGGATCGACCCCGACACCTGGGACGACGTGGTGATCGACTCGGCGCGCTCGCTGTGGCAGGCCTCGAGGTACTACCCGGATCTCCTCGCACTGGGCTTCGCGTCGTGGGAGGGATTGTGGGCGACGTTCGAGGGGGTCCACCCCCGTCTCGACGGCCTGGCTTCTTGGGCCGCGACGTACCGGCGCGACGCCTGGCGTCTGGCGCTGCGGGCCGCCGGCCGGGACCGGGAAGCCTCCGACACCCTCGTCGAGGCCCTCGTGACGCGCTATGTCGAGGGCCAACGCGCCGGCCATCCCGTGCTGCCCGGTGCGGTCGAGCTCGTCAGGCGATTGGCCCGGACCACACCGTTGGCGGTGGTGACCAACGGGCCGCTCGACATCCAACGACTGAAGATCGAGCAGACCGGGATCGGCTCGCTCTTGTCGGCCGTGGTCATCTCGGGCGAGACCGGGATCGGGAAGCCGGATCCCGCCGCCTTCGGTCGAGCGCTCGATCTCCTCGGCGTCGCGCCCGAGCATGCCGTGATGGTGGGCGACAGCTGGGAGCGAGACGTCGACGGAGCGCTGGCGGGGGGCATGCGCGCCGTCTGGATCAGCCATGGTCGACAGGCTCCGCTCGCCCACGCCCGGGTGTCAGTCGCGAGCGGCCCCCGAGACGTGGCGTTGCCCTGATCCCCCGGGCCTCCGTGAACGACACGGCCTCGTATGAACGGTGCCGCCCCCGGTGCACAACACTGACCGGCTGTGCACAACACTGACCGGCTGTGAACGACACGGGGCTTTCCACCACGACGCTCGGCGCGACCGGGCTGGCCGTGACCCGGATGGGCCTCGGGCTCGCTGCGCTGGGCCGACCCGCGTACATCACCCTCGGGCGCGACGCCGACCTCGGAAGCGCACGTGACCTCGCCACCATGGAACGGCGGTGTCACGACGTGCTCGACGCGGCCTACGCGGCGGGTATCCGGTACGTGGACGCGGCCCGGTCCTACGGGAGGGCCGAGGCGTTCCTGGCCTCGTGGCTGGCGGCGCGCCACCTCGGACCCGACGCCATCACCGTCGGCTCGAAATGGGGATACCGCTACACCGGAGGCTGGGACATGGCCGCCGCGGTGCACGAGATCAAGGACCATTCCCTGGCGATGTTCCGCGACCAGCTGCCGCAGACCTCGGCACTGCTCGGTCCCTATCTCGACCTCTACCAGGTGCACTCCGCCACGATCGAGAGCGGCGTCCTCGACGACCACGCCGTGCTGGGCGCGCTGGCCGAGCTGGCCCACAGTGGCGTCGCCGTGGGTCTGAGCGTGAGCGGCCCGCGTCAGGCCGAGGTGGTGCTCCATGCCCTGGAGCTGGACACCGCCGGGGTCAACCCCTTCTCGACGGTGCAGGCAACGTGGAACCTGCTCGAACCGTCCGTCGGCCCCGCGCTCGAGCAGGCTCATGCCCGGGGATGGGGGGTGATCGTGAAAGAGGCGCTCGCCAACGGCCGGCTCACCGACCGCGACGTCCGCCACGGCCGGCGCGACCGCGCCACCGAAGCCCTGGCGGAGGTGGCAGCCCGTCACCGGACCTCGGTCGACCAGGTCGCCATGGCGGCTGCTCTCGGCCAGCCTTGGGCAGACGTGGTCCTGTCCGGCGCGGTGACAGAGGGGCAGCTGGCCTCGAACGTCGCCGCACTCGAGCTCGCGCTCACCGAAGAGGACCGGGACCGACTGGCTCCGGTCACCGAAGATCCCGTGCGCTATTGGGATCGACGCAGCGCTCTGCCCTGGAGCTGAGCGCTGGAGCTGAGCGCTGGAGCTGAGCTCAGGTGTTGATGCGCAGGCTCAGCTCGTCGAGTCGCCGTCCCATGGCGTCGGGCGTCATCCCGAACAAGCACGCGATGGCGCGCACGTCACTCGACCGGATGGTGATCAGCTGCCCGTTGAAGTCCTGGCGCTGCACCTGGATCATGCTGACGAACCGCCGGATCAGGTCGCGCTCGGGCCCGCTCACGTCGCGCAGGCGCGTCAGGTCGATCGTGACGGTGTCGCTGTTCTGCCACGGCTGCGCGGCGGGGCGCTCGGGCTGAGGCGCTCCCGGCGCCTCGGCGTCCTTGGACATCCACCACCGGGTGGCGTCGGTCTCGTGCGGCAGGAGCTGGTCGACGCTGACGCCGTAGAGCTTGGCCAACCGCTGCAGCCTCGACACCGAGACCGCCCGCTCGCCCCGTTCGTAGGCGCCGAGCACCGACGCCTTGAACTCCTGGCTCGAGGTGGCCTCGACGGCCTGGAGCGAGAGCCCCAGCTGGTTGCGGACCACCCGCAATCGGGCGCCCACGGCCCGGATATAGGACTGAGCAGCCTGCGAGTATTCCTCGTCGGCGGATGTCGCCGTCTCGTCAGCCATCACCCGTGGTCCCCGCTCTCGGCAACGACGAGCCCCCGATCTGCTCAGGCCGCTCCGTTGAGTAGGCATCCTACGAAGTGCGGGCACACGTGCACGGGATACCCGGCGACCTGGGCCGGGACCCCGTGGGGAGCCGGAGCGGCCATCACTGTGCGTGAGAGTCGGGGCGGACCCGGTGCCGCGTCGTCAAGAAGGGCGCCTCCCTTGACGATGACTTTTTGTGGCTCAACGCGAGGGCGCTGTACCCGGTGACGAGGGGTTTTCCTCCTTCGGCTCGCGTCTGCACAAGAGGGCGCTCGACCCGACCGTCCTGGCGGGGCCGCCGGTCACGGTGGCGCTGTGTCTGTTCCGTCTCGCCGGGCTGATCGCGCCGCTCCCCTACTGGCTGATCGTCACCCTGGTGCTCGGCGCCCAAGTGCTGAGCATCGTGTTGGCGGCACTGTGGACCGGGCGCGAGCGGGGGTGGCATCTCACCGCCTATGTGGGCGGGGTGATGGGCGTGATCGGCGTCGTCGCCTACAGCACCGGTTGGGGACCGATCCTGTCGCTCGGCTTCATCTTCGGCGCCGCCTACGCCATGCAGCTGTCGGGCTCGGTCGCGGCCCGGCCGGCGATGATCTGGACGGTCCTGTACATGGGCCTCGGCGAGCTGGCCATCTCGCTGGGGATCGCGCCGAGTCTCATACGCAAGCCCCTCGTCCACGGACTGGCCGGGCTCGGCCTCCTCGGCGTGCTGCTCACGATCACGCTCCTGGGCCGCTCGGTCGCGGCCCGCGAGTCCATCGAGGGCGAGCTCCGGCACTCCGAGGGCCGCTTCAAGGCTCTGGTGCGCAACGCGTCGGACATCATCGTGGTGGTCGACGCCGAGGGCATCGCACGCTATGTGAGCCCCTCGTTCGAGCGCGTGATCGGAATCTCGCCGAGACAGCTGGCCGACCGTTGGGCGGTCGAGCTGATGCACCCCGACGACCTCGATCGTATGCGGGTCGAGGCGCAGGGCATGGTGGCCGATGACTTCAACGGGTGGCGGTCAGAGGTCAGGCTCCAGCACGGGGACGGCTCGTGGATCTGGTTCGAAGCCACGGTGACCAACCGCCTCGACGATCCCAACGTGCGGGGCATCGTGGCCAACCTCCACGACATCAGCGCCCGCAAGCAGGCCGAGGAGGAGCTGCGTCAGGCACACGAGCGGTTCCGCTCCGCCTTCGAGAACGCCCCGATCGGGATGGCCATGACCGACCTCGACGGTCGAATCCTGCGAGCCAATCCCGCCATGGGGCGGATCGTGGGACGCGAAGCCGACGAGTTGAGCGGGATGAGCGTGCACGATCTCACCCACGCCGACGACCGCGAGGCGAGCACGGGCGAGATGAGGCGGCTGGTGGCAGAGGGCTCCGACGGGTACCGGATCGAGAAGCGCTACCGCCACACGGAGGGCCGCGAAGTGTGGGTGTCGGTCAGCGTGTCGTGCGTTCGGGACGAGGAGGGTCAACCCAGCTACCTCATCGGCCAGGTCGAGGACGTGACCGAGCGCAGGGCGCTTCGCGAGCGACTTGCCTATGCCGCCATCCACGACCCGTTGACCGCACTTCCCAATCGGGTGCTGTTCATGGACCGCCTCGAGACCGCACTCAGTCGCGCCGCCCGCCACGGCCGGAAGGTGGCCGTCGTCTTCCTCGACCTCGACCGGTTCAAGCTGATCAACGACGGCATGGGCCACGCGGCGGGAGACCGGCTGCTCGAGCGGGTGGCGGAGCGCCTGCAGCGGGTCATGCGCCCCAGCGACACCGTGGCACGCTTCGGTGGCGACGAGTTCGTCGTGCTCTGCGACGAGATCGCCGACGAGGCCGTCGCCCTCGAGATGGCCGAGCGTCTCACCAACGCGCTACGCGAGCCCTTCGCACTGGCCGAGGGAGAGGTATTCGTGACCGCCAGCCTCGGCCTGGCCCTGTCGGGAGGTGACCGGGATTCGGCTGCGAGCTTGCTCCGCGACTCCGATACGGCGATGTACATGGCCAAGGAGCGCGGACGCGCCCGGATCGAGGTCTTCGACCCCAAGAGCCACGGCATGGTCCTGGACAAGATCCACATCCGCAGCGAGCTCCACGGCGCCCTCGAGCGACGGGAGTTCCGCGTGTACTACCAGCCGATCGTGGAGACGGGCACCGGCCGGGTGGCCGGCGTCGAGGCCCTCCTGCGGTGGCAACACCCCGAGCGGGGGTTGCTCCACCCCGGCGAGTTCCTGTCCATGGCCGAAGAGAGCGGGTTGATCTCTCCCATCGGGGCCTGGGTGCTCGAGGAGTCGTGTCGCCAGGCGGTGGCATGGACCGACGCGCGCCTGCGCGCCGGCCTGGGAACCGACCCGATCAGCGTCAGCGTCAACCTGTCACCGAGACAGCTGATCGAGCCCGACCTCGTCGACGAGGTGGCGGCCATCGTGGCCAGGACCCACATCGCGCCGGAGACCGTGTGGCTCGAGATCACCGAGGGCGCCCTGGCGGCCGACACCGAGTCGACCCTCGCCGTGCTGCGGCGCCTCCGATCCCTCGGGATCCGGCTCGCCATCGACGATTTCGGGACCGGCTACGCCTCGCTCGGATACCTCAAGAGCTTCCCGGTCGAGGTGCTGAAGATCGACCGAAGCTTCATCGCCGGCCTCGGGTCCGGGTTGGAGGACTCCACCATCGTCCGCTCGGTGATCGCACTGGCGGGATCGTTGGGCCTCGACTGCGTGGCCGAGGGGATCGAGCGGCCGCGACAACTCGAGGATCTGCGCGCTCTGGGCTGTGCATTCGTCCAGGGCTTCCTCCTCGGTGTGCCGCTCCCGGCGGACGTGCTCGGCAACCAGCTGGGGGACGACCTCAGCCCGTGGACCGTCGACGGCTCGGGCCTGTTCGAGGGAGCCACCGTCTACACCTGATCGTGCTGTCCCCGATGGCAGAGCGGGCTCAGCCCGCCGGGCCGTGCCGCGACCTCCAAGGTCGAAGTCCACGCCTCCCAGGCGGGTTCGCTGAGGCGTCGGCGCGCCGTGCGCAACAGCTCGAGCAGCCCGCTCCCGACATCTGCGCCCCACCTCGGATCGGCCATCACGACGTCGAGCTCGTTGGCGGCGGTGAGCTCGGTCAGGACCGCGGCGTCCTCGTCGACCACAAGAGAGCTCTCGCCGGTGAACCGGTCGTGAAACTCGAGCGGGCCCGGCGTGCCGAGCCCGGGGTAGACCGCTCCCCGGTCACAGCTGGCATAGAGGTACACCCAGGCCTCGACCCGCGAGCCGACGTGGCCCGCCAGCACGTCGCGTTCGTCGAGGTCCAGGAGTGCCACACCGAAGCCGTCGGTCCCGTAACAGGCGTGGCAGAGACCGGTCAGTTGCACCTCCTCGATCGCTCCCCACTTGTGCAGAAGCGACGCCACGCGACAGAGGTGCTCGAGCAGCGTTCCTCCCGGATGCTCGATGACCTCCGCACCACGGTCGACGAGCAGCTCGAGTACGGGGTGCGCGTCGTGGGCACCGCTCATGATGTCTCCTTCGGTCGCCGCAACTGTCGGCGCCGTGATCCAGGATCATGTGGCGGGCCCCGAGGTGTCAAGGACGTCCCGGCCGCTCTTGCTGGCGGCCCGCTCGTGCTGGCACGTGGGCCGGCCGAGGGGTTCACCACATTGGCCGCCGACCCCGCCCCGGGTCACACTGCCAGGAAGCTTCGAGAACGGGGGCCATATGCGCGAGAGCCAGCCACGCCGATTCCTGATGCCCTCGTGGCAGGGCGGCGGCAACGTCCCCCCTGCGCTCGGCGTCGCCCGAAGGTTGGTCGAACGTGGCCACCACGTGCACGTCCTGGCTGACCCGACGGTACGGAGCGGGGCCGAGGCGGCGGGGTGCACGTTCTCACCGTGGCGGCGGGGGCCGCACCAGACGTCGCTCGAACCTTCTGAGGACATCCTCAAGGACTGGGAGACGAACAACCCGCTGGTCATGTTGCAGCGGGTGAGAGACCGGTTCATCGCCGGACCGTCGGCAGAGTACGCCGCCGACACCGCCGAGGTGATCGCCGAGTTCCGGCCGGACGCGATGATCGCCGACGCGTTTCTCTTCGGTTCGGTCATCGCCGCCCAAGGCGTGGGGCTCCCGGTGGCGCTCTTGGTGACGAACATCTGGATCATGCCGACTCCCGGTGCTCCGCCGATCGGGCCCGGCTTCGCTCCCGCCCGGACGGTCCTCGGTCGAAGTCGGGACGC
The DNA here is from genome assembly GCA_963739765.1 of uncultured Acidimicrobiales bacterium. Taxonomy (GTDB): domain Bacteria; phylum Actinomycetota; class Acidimicrobiia; order Acidimicrobiales; family UBA8190; genus Chersky-840. The sequence goes on from CAVUBP010000003.1 coordinate 242,865, forward strand.
CGCCATGCGGGCTGTGGTGAACCGCCTGTTCCGCGTCGGTCTGCCGGCGGTCAACAGTGCCCGGGCCGGTCACGGGCTGGCGCCGTTGTCCTCGTTCTATGACCAGGCCCTGTCCGCTGACCGGATCTTCGTCCTCACGAGCCCCGCCTTCGACTATGCGGCGCCGACGGTACCCGCCAACGTCCGCTACGTCGGCCCGATCCTCGACGACCCGGACTGGGTGGAGCCCTGGACGTCTCCATGGCCGGGGCCCGACGGCGATCCGATCGTCCTCGTCGGCTTCAGTTCCACGTACCAGAACCAGGGGCCGGTGCTGCGGCGGGTGGTCGACGCGCTCTCGACCCTTCCGGTGCGCGCCATCGTGACCGTGGGGCAGATGCTCGAGAGCGACGAATTGACCTCCACCGACAACGTCGTCGTCGTCAGATCCGCACCCCACGGTCGGATCCTCGCCGATGCGGTGCTCGTCGTGTCGCACTGCGGGCACGGGACGACGATCAAGACTCTGGCGGCCGGCGTCCCCATGGTCTGCATCCCCATGGGGCGCGACCAGAACGACACCGCCGCACGGGTGGTCCACCACGGGGCCGGCCTCCGGCTCTCGCCCAAGGCCTCGGCGACCGAGATCCGCAAGACCGTGCAGCGCGTTCTCGACGACAAGCGCTTCGGCGCCAACGCCGAGCGTCTGGCTGCGGCCATCGCCGATGGCCTCCAGACCGACGAACTCCTCGGCGAGCTCGAGACGTTGGCCGGTTAGTGGAGGGCCGGTGGCGGTCGGTCAGTGGCGGTCGGTCAGTGGCGGTCGGTCAGTGGAGCATGCGTGGCGCCGGCACGGCGTCGCAGTCTCTCAGCCGTGTCGTCGGGATCGCCAGGCATCGGCGCGAAACGCCACGTCGACGGTCACCTCGCCCTCGACTCCCAGCAACTCACGCAGCAACCGGCGGGCCTCGGCGATCACGCCGATGCGCATCTCCTCGGGCATGGTGATGATCCAGCTGAGGGTGCCGAGCAGACCGATCAACTCGTCGGCGTTGAGCGCGATGTCCCACCTGAAGGCCTGGTGCTCGGGTTGGTCGAAGGGGACCCCGGCCGGGATCTCGAGGCTCGACGCGGGGCGAAGGGCGTCACCCATGATCAGGCCGGCGAAATCGGTGTGGGATCCGTCGTCCTGCGTTGCCTCGCTCTTGGACTCGGCCCGAGCCCGTGCTCGCTCGGCCAGGAGGTCCCGGGCTTGGGTGATGAACGGGCCCTCGGGGTCCGGACCGGACCACATGACCCCGAGGATCCCGCCGGGGACGAGGATGCGGCCCACCTCGTGGAGGGTCGGAACCACGTCCATCCAGTGCCACGACGAAGAGGCGAGCACCGCGTCGGCCCACCCGTCGGCGATGGGCATCGACTCGCCCCGACCCATCACGGTCCGGACGCCGGGGACCTCCTCGGTGAGCACCGCCCGCATGCGCTCGTCGGGCTCGACGGCGACGACCTCTTCGGCTCTGTCGATCAGGAGCCTCGTCAACGCCCCGGTGCCGGCTCCCAGGTCGACGACCCGGGCGACGCCCGCCGGCAGGACCCAGTCCACCGCCTCAACGGGTGGTCGGGGCCGGTAGCGCTCGTAGTGAGAGGCCACTGCACCGAAGCTCCCCGCTCGCTCGGCCTTCGCTTGTGGCGGGAGGTGGGAGAGCGGCACGCCAGGGTCGATCGGGTCGGCACCGGTCACGGGATTCTCCTTTATCAAGCCGCTGCCGCGAGTCCAGTCGAGGCTCGCACGACCCGACCCTAATGGAGCCTCTGGCATCGACCCCCCGGCGTGCTGGCGCCGCCAGTGGTGAAAGGGGGACCGCGTCGCGGCTAGGTCTCACCTCCCGCCAGGCGACGGCGACCCGGTGGGGGCGCCAGTGCCCGGAGCGCTGCGGGCCGAAGGGCGAATTCCTGGATCGCGATCCGGCACGCCGTCGAGGCCACGAAGTAGATGACGACCCCAGCCGGGAATCGGAGGTAGATCACCGCATAGACAAAGGGGATGGCGCGCTGGAGCGCGTGGGTCGTCGGGGCACCACCACCGGTCGGCGTCCGACTGTTGATCTGCCTCGTTTGAAGGTATTGCAGCGCGATGGCGACGAGCACCGGCACCGCGTACGGGAGGTACCCCACCCACGAGCCGTGCGCGCTGAGCAGGCTGGAGGCGAGATTGATCCCGAAGGCATGCATCTGACCGGGTCGGGCACCGAGGCTCTTGGCCAGCTGCACCGAGTGACTGACATACAGGGGGGCCGCCACCCGACCATGGTCCACGGTATGGGTCAGACCCCGGATCACCCCGTAGAGCACGACGAACACCGGAAGCTGCAGCAGGGCGGGGAGGAAACCTCCCACCGGGCTGACGCCATGCTCCCGGTACAGCGCCAGGGTCGCCTCGCTCTGCCGGACGCGATCACCTCGGTACTTCTGCTGGATCTTCTTGAGCTCCGGTTGCAGACGCTGCATGGCCAGAGCCGAGCGCGTCGCCCGGACGGTGAGGGGTGCGGAGACGGCCATGACCACGATGGTCAGCAACGTGATCGCCACCGCGTAGTTGGGGATCAGCGCATACGACGCCGCCAACACCCAGGCCATCGCCTGGTAGAGGGGTGCAAAGATCTTTCCGAGGGTGCTGCCGAATACCGGCAGCACCCCAACGACAAGTTGGGCGCTAGACACAGGGTTCTCCTTCGCGAGCCTGGGATGGTTGACAGAAAGGCAGCGGCCCCGCAGGGGCGCTGCCTCGTCAACGTCGAGGCTGCGACAGAAGAACCAGACGAGGGACCGAGCCCGACCCCCAGGTGGGGAACCACCCGTCGGCCTGCACGTGGCCGATCGACGAAACCACCAGCCCGGCACTGATCCCGGGGGCCGACCAGCACGACAGCGTGACCGTGATGCTCAGCTCGGCGACGAACGCGAGCGCCGTGACGGCCAGGGCCAGATCCGGCTGGATCAGGGATGCGCTCGCTCCCCACCTGCACAGCGTCGAGAAGAGAACCCGGACGACCACGGTTGTCATGTTACCGCCGAGGAACGTGATGGAGCGGGCCCCGAGCGACCGTCGGCCACCGCCGGGGCCTCCGGCGAGGCGCTCGCGACCGTTGCCGTACAGTGGGCCGGGTCGGACATCGCCGCGGTCGGGGAACCGACCACCCTCTTGCACCGGGGGACACCACGCCATGAGCACGTTCCCGTATCAGGACCGCTTCGACATCAACCGCCGGCTGCCCGAAGGGGGGCGGAGCCACGAGGAGATCCTCGGCGAGCTGGAGGTGATGGCGAAAGAGGAGGACGCGTTCTGGGAGACGGGGAAGTGCTCGGGGACGATGTACTGCGGCGATCACGACCACTACCACTTCCTGAACGCCGCCTTCGGGAAGTTCGCCCACGTGAATTCGCTCCAGCGCGACATGTGCCCGAGCTCCACCAAGTTCGAGGCCGAGATCATCGCCATGACCCTCGACATCCTCCACGCCGAAGCGGTGGAGGGCCCGACCCCCGCCGGCCTCGTGACGACAGGGGGCACCGGGAGCATCGCCCATGCCATGCTCGCCTACCGCGAGCGCGCCGGCCGAGAGCGCGGCGTCACGCGACCGAACGTCGTCAAACCCGAGACCGCCCACCCGGCCTTCGACAAGGCATGTCATCTCTTCGGCATCGAGTTGCGCCGCGCGCCGGTCGACCCCGAGACCACCCTCGTGGACGTCGGCTGGGTCGACAAGAACATCGACGACCAGACCGTCGCTATCATCGGCTCGGCCTGCAACTACGGGTACGGGACCGTCGATCCCATCGGCGAGCTCTCGGATGTGGCGCTCGATCACGGCGTCGGTCTGCACGTCGACAGCTGTCTGGGCGGGTTCATCCTGCCCTTCGGCCAGGAGCTCGGCTACGACATCCCCGTCTTCGACTTCCGCGTGCCCGGTGTCACCTCGATCTCCGCCGACACCCACAAGTACGGCTACGCATTGAAGGGCACGTCGGTGCTGACGTTTCGCGACCAGGCACTTCGGAACTCCCAGTACTTCTTCCTCACCGACTGGAGCGGAGGTAAGTACTGCTCACCCGGCATGGAGGGATCGCGCTCGGGTGGGCTCCTCGCCGCCACCTGGGCGTCGATGGTGCACCTGGGCCGGGAGGGATACCGCAACCATGCCCGCCGCATCTTCGAGACCGCGGCGATCATGCAGGATGCGGTCCGTTCGCATCCCGAGCTGCAATTGCGGGGCCGGCCCACGTTCCTTTTCAGCTTCACCTCCGATGTCTTCGACGTGTACCACGTCAACGACTTCATGCGCCTGCGCGGGTGGCGCCTCAACGGCCAGCAATACCCGAACGCGCTGCACATGGCGGTCACACGACCCCAGACCCAGGCGGGCGTCACCGACGCGTTTGCCGTGGACCTCGGCGACGCCGTGGCGTACGCCCTCGAGCACAACGACGAAACGCCCAGGTCCGGGGCCATCTACGGCGGTGTCGCCGGCGGAATGACCGACGAGGCCGACACCTTCATCAGGGCCGTCATGGCCGAGATGATGGACGGCTACCAACAGGTTCCCGGGGAGGAGTGACCGCTCCACGCCACGAGCGCTTCGTCCTCGCCGTCGACCTGGGGACAGGTGGCCCGAAGGTCGGCCTCGTGTCGCTCTCCGGGTTGGTGTCGTGGAGCGACCACATCGCCGTCGGCACCCGGCTGATCCCCGGTGGCGGCGCCGTCCAGGACGCGGAGGAGTGGTGGCACGTGATCGCGGACGCGTCGCGGCGGGCGATGTCGAGCGGCGTGGTACGGCGCGACCAGGTGGTGGCGGTGTCGTGCACCGGACAGTGGGCGAGCACGGTCCCCGTGGCCGAGGACGGCCACCCGGTGGGTGACTGTGTCATGTGGATGGACAGCCGTGGCGCCCCCCACAGCCGCCGTGCCGTGGGAGGGCCGCTATCGGGGTATGCGCCGATGGCCCTGTGGCGATGGGTGCGACACAGCGGCGGCGCCCCGTCCACGTCGGGAGCAGACCCGATCGGGCACATGCTGTACCTCGAACACGACCAGCCGGCGGTGGCCGAGCAGGCTCGGTGGTACATGGAGCCGGTCGACTACCTGTCGATGCGGTTCACCGGGATCCCCGCCGCTTCTCATGCGTCGATGACCGCGGCGTGGCTGACCGACAACCGACGGACCGACCGCCTCGTCTACGACCCGGTCCTGGTGAAGAACGCGGGGGTCCCGGCCCACAAGCTCCCTCCTCTCGTGCCGACCGGGTCGGTGGTGGGCGAGGTGGGCGCCGAGGTCGCCGGCGAACTCGGCCTGCCACCCGGTGTCGTCGTCGTGACGGGGACGCCCGACCTCCATTCCGCCGCGGTCGGTTCGGGGGCCGTTCTCGACTACCAGACCCACCTCGTCATCAGCACCACCTCGTGGATCAGCTGCCCGGTTCCCATGAAGAAGACCGACCCCATCCACCAGATCGCGTCGGTCCCGGGGTTGCGCACCGGCGGGTACCTGATCGCCGACAACCACGACACGGGTGGGCTGTGCCTGCAGTGGTTGCGGGACAACGTGATCGCGCCAGCCGACGGCCTCGGGGAGATGGCCTTCCAATCCACCCCGCCGACCTTCGACGCGCTCACCACCCTGGCCGCGACGGTGCCGGCGGGAAGCGGCGACGTCGTGTTCACGCCCTGGCTGGCCGGAGAGCGCTCTCCGGTCGACGACCGCAGGGCCCGGGGGGGATTCCACAATCTGTCGCTGGCGACGACGCGGGCGCATCTGGTGCGCGCCGTCCTCGAGGGTGTCGCCTACAACAGTCGGTGGCTCCACGACGCAGTCGAACACTTCGTCAAGCGCCGTCTCGACCCGCTGCGCGTGATCGGCGGTGGCGCCATGTCGGACCTGTGGTGCCAGATCCACGCGGACGTGATGGGCCGGACCCTCGAACGCGTCGTCGAGCCGTTGCACGCCAATCTTCGGGGCGCGGCGATGATCGCGGCACTGGCGTTGGGCGAGGTCGACCTCGAGGAGGTCAACGGGCTCGTCTCTGTCGACGTCTGCTTCGAGCCCCGGGACGAAGACTCCGAGACCTATGCCCGGCTGTACAGCGAATTCCCCAAGCTGTATCGCTCACAAAAGTCGATGTTCGCCCGTCTCAACGGGCACCGGAGCCCGCCCGAACCATAGCGACCATACTGATCCGCATGACCGGTCGGCGGCGCGCTCCGGGGAAGTCGGGGGTCGCACCGGGGCTCGTCGTTCTGGTGTGCGCGGTCGTGCTCGTCGACACCGTGTTCTTCACCGCGCTCACACCACTTCTCCCGCACTACGTCCACAGCCTCGGCCTCACCAAAGCACAGGCCGGTATCCTGGTGGCGTCGTACCCCATCGGGACGCTGATCGGCGCGGTCCCGGGCGGCGTGCTCGCCAGCCGGCTCGGCGTCCGACCGGCGGTGTTGATCGGGTTGGCCGCCATGAGCGTGTCGAGTCTGGTCTTCGGCTACGCCCACTCGATGACGCTGCTCGACACTGCCCGATTCGTCCAAGGTGTCGCCGGCGCCTGCACCTGGGCCGGGGGCCTCGCTTGGCTCGCCGCCGCGGCGACGGCGGATCGCCGTGGTGCGGCCCTCGGAACAGCGTTCGCCGCCGCGGTCGGGGGTGCGCTGCTCGGGCCGGTGATCGGTGCCGTGGCCAGCCACGTGGGGACAGGGCCCGCCTTCGCCGCGGCCACCGTGGCCGGCGGCACCCTGATGGTGGCGAGCCTTCTGCTCCCCAAGCCGCTCGCCGGAACTCGCCAGACCCTGCGCAGCGCACTGCCGGCGATCGCCGACCCTGCGATCGCCGTCGGACTGTGGCTGACGTTCCTGGCCGGGCTCGCCTTCGGCGTCGTCGACGTGCTCGTTCCCCTTCGGCTCAACCTTCTGGGCGCCGGTTCACTGGCCATCGCCGGAGTCTTCCTGGGCTCGGCCGCGTTCGAGATCGTGCTCTCGCCGTTGGTCGGCCGGCTCTCTGACCGCCGGGGGCGCATGATCCCGGTACGCCTGTCACTCATCGCCGCCATCGCCACCAGCCTGCTCGCGCCGTGGCTCCGGCCTGCGGCGGTGCTGGCGGTAGTGCTCGTCATCGGATTGCCGGCGTTCGGGACCTTGTTCGTCCCGGCCTCGGCCATGATTGCCGACGGGGCCGATCGCCGGCAGCTCCACCACGGCCTCGCCTACGGCTTGGGCAACCTGGCCTGGGCGGGGGGCCAGGGGATCGCGGCCGCCACCAGCGGCGCGCTCGCCCAGGCGACCGTCGACGCCGTCCCCTACCTGCTCCTGGCGTCGACGATGGCGGCCACGGCGCTGGCGCTTCGGCGCCGGGGCGACCTGGGCAACCAAGGGGGTACCGAGGTTGTCGACCGGCAGGCCTGACGAAGTCGGAGAGAATCAGGCCTGTCGAAGTCGGAGAGAAGAGTCGGAGAGAATCAGTCCGACCCGAGAAGATCAAGTCCGAGAGGACCAGAAGAGCCGGAGACAGCCACTTCTCCACGATTTGTCGTCGGCGAACCCGGAGAAGAGTGGTGTTCGAGGAACGGAGAAGAGCAGTGACGTTCCAGCCCCGCCCGCCCATCCTCCACATCTCGATTCCTGTGCGCGATCTCGCCGAGGCGCGGCGCTTCTACGTGGAGATTCTCGGATGCGAGCCCGCACGGGTCCAGGAGGGGTCGCTCGACGTCTTCTTCTTCGGCTGCCAAGTGACGCTCCACCACCGCCCGGCCGAGGTGCTCGACCCCGCGCAGCGCGGGGTGCGGCATTTCGGAGTGACTCTCACCGAGGACCGGTGGCGGGATCTGGTCGACCGCCTCCGGGCGGGCGACGTCGCCTTCCTGCGCGAGCCCACCACCGACCACGCGGGCACCCCCCGTGAGCAGCTGAAAGCCATGATCGCGGACCCGAGCGGCAACGCCATCGAGATCAAGACCTACAAGGACCCGGGCGCCGCTCTGGCGGGTTGATCGGAATGCCTGTCGTCGCTCCGGTGTTGAGAACGAGACACGAGGTGCACTAGAGAGGCAAGTGGCAGACGTCAACGATTTCAACGCCAAGATCATCGAGGAATTCCGTGCCAGAGGCGGCAAGCTCGGCGGACCGTTCGAAGGCACTCCCATGCTCCTCCTGCACCACAAGGGGGCGAAGAGCGGCGCCGATCGCGTCAACCCCGTGATGTACCGCCCGGTGGGCGACCGGTTCGTGATCTTCGCTTCGAAGGGAGGAGCTCCGACCAACCCCGACTGGTACTACAACCTCCACGCCCATCCGCAGACCTCCGTCGAGGTGGGCACCGAGACCATCCCCGTCGTGGCGAGGGTCGCCGATGACGCCGAGCGCGAGCCCATCTGGGAAGCCCACAAGCGCGACAACCCCGGCTTCGGCGAGTACGAGAAGAAGACGTCGCGTCAGATCCCCGTCGTCATCCTCGAGCGACAATGACCGGAGCGGTGCATTGAGTCGTACCCCTCTTGCTCATTGCCAACTTTCAACCCAGTCGTCCCTCCTGGTTCACGAGTAGCGCACGACGGCGCGCTCTCGGGCGGCACAGCTTGACCGGCGCTGGCCCGCACCATGAAGATCACCGGTCGAGGGAACTCATCGGTCCTGCACATCGCAGCGCCGATCGATCGACGACTTCTCAGGGGGGTCACATGAGATCCAAACTTGCCCGGACAGCCGGACTGTTCTCCGCTGCCGCACTGATCGTGGCCGCGGTGGCCGCCAGCGGCTCGGGGGTCGCATTCGCCGACGGCCATGGTGGCCCTTGGGGAGACCACGACCACAACCACTCGGCAACGCTGTTCGTCTCCGCGTCGGGGAAGACAGGGAGCTCGGACTGGTCGTGCAACAGCGCCGCCTACTCCACGATCGGAGCCGCCGTCAGCGCCGCCAGCCCGTGGTCAACGGTGGTGGTGTGCCCGGGGGCCTACAACGAGCAGGTCGTGATCAGTGAGCCGCTGACCCTGGTGGGCCACCACGCCACCATCGACGAGAGCGGTGTCAGCCCCACGTTCTCAGTGCCGATGCCTCCGGGGCCGGCCGCCACCATCTACGCCGCGGTCGTGATCATCAGCTCCAACGTCACCATCGAGAACCTCACGATCAAAGACGCCATGGGCGAGGGCATCATCGCGGCGGGTCTCGGCGCCCCGATAACCCACGTGGACGTCACCGGCAACCAGGTCGTGAACAACGACCAGGGCGGGGGTGTCCCACCGGCCTCTCCCTACTTCCAGTGCGCGGCCAACGGCCAGATCCCCGGTGACTGCGGCGAGGGGATCCACTTCGCCGGAAACATCGCCTGGTCCGAGGTGAGCAACAACTACGTGAGCGGCAACTCCGGAGGGATCCTCCTCTCTGACGATGTCGGTCCCACGCACGACAACGAGATCCAGGGCAACACGGTGACGAAGAACCTCTTCGACTGTGGGATCACGGTTCCGGGCCACAACGGGAACGCCCTCGACGGCAACGGCAACCCGCAGCCCTCGGTGGCCGGCGTCTACAACAACGTGATCGAGGGCAACCGCATCACGGACAACGGCACCTCGGGTGAGGGCGCGGGGGTACTCTTCGCCAACGCCGGACCGGGGACGGCCTCGTACAACAACTGGGTGATCGGCAACTACATCGCCGGCAACGAGCTGTCGGGGGTGACGATGCACGCCCACACCCTGGGCCCGGGCCAGTTCGAGGACATGAACGGCAACAACGTCATCGGCAACTGGATCGGCAAGAACAACAGCGGCGGCGATCCACTCGACTCGGCTCCCCCGCCCGCCCCGCCCGGCGTCTCCGATTCCGTGTCGACGGGCGTGCTCGTCTTCTCCGGAGGCACGACGGTCAAGCTGCGGATCGCCGACAACCACATCTTCGACAACGCCGTCGGCATCTGGCTGAGCGCGCCGGTCACGGCTCACGGCTTGGACGACAACTCGTTCCACGACGTGACGACGCCGGTCTCGGCGAACAACTGACGGGCTGGCCTCCGGGGCGCCTTCCGGCGCCCCGGAGGCCACCTTCACCCCGAGGCGGGGTGCACCGGGGACGAATCGAAGGCCTCGTCGCCTTCGACCAACACGGAGCGGCGACGCCTTGGTGAGTGTCCGCGCACGGCGGTGCTCACCGCCGCGACGCGAGAACCCCGAATTTCGCCGTCGCACGTCGTAGGCTCGCCTCGATGGCGGATGCGCTTTGGATCGGGGGGCCGGCCACCGCCATCGACCTTGGCGATCCTTCCCTGTGGAGAGCGCGGCGGAACGGGGTGACGACCCGCTTCGAGGATCCTCCGCTGTGGGAGACCCCGTTTCCGGTCAACGGACCTCCGGTCAACGGACCTCCGGTCAACGGACCTCCGGTCAACGGGCCCCCGGTGAACGGTCGGGTCCCTCCCCCCATGGTCCGGCCCGTGAGACTCGACTCGGTGGCCGAACTCGACCGCGTCACCTGCCCGGACGGCGCACCGTTGTGGGAGCCCCCGGTCAACGGACGGGCCAAGGAGCTCAACGGGGTCCGCCTGTGGACGTCCTGGACCGAAGCGCCGGCCATCGACCTGGCCTCCCACCTCCAGAGCGTCATGATCCCGACGACCGACGATGCGGAGCCAACCCCTTCGGCCCCATCGGCACCTTCGGGGCCGTCGGGTGGGTTGTCCCTGGCGTCGGTGGGACGCCTGGCGGTGCGAACCTATCTGGGAGCCCGCAACGCGGCCGGTGACCCCCGGCTGACCGGGGTGTTGCGCGCCGCTCCCAGCGTGGCCTCGTTCATCGCCCGGGCGAGGTCGCGCAGTGCCGGGGCCGCCTTCGACGACACCGTGGTGCCCGTTCGGGCCACCCCCGGGTTGGCCCTGCAGGCGTATCTCGACGAGGTGCTCGTGGCGGTCCTTCGGCACCCCGAGCTCTTGCCCAAGGAAAGCGACTGCGCGTCGGCTGCGGCGGACATCGAGCGACTTCGCGCCCTCTTCGCCCGCGAGGGCTGGCTCGATCGACCGTCTCGGTACCACCGCGACCCGTCGCCGCCATACGACATCGAGACATGGAGCGAACACCGCGCCGGACTGGGCTTTGAGCACGCCGCCTTCTCGAGCGGGTGGGAGCCCAACCCATTTGAGCCCGGCTGGGCCCGGTGGATGCGACACGAGGCAAACCAGACGGTGCATGCCTGGGTGTCGCGCGTCCCCGGGCGCCACCACCGTTCCTGGTTGGTCTGCGCGCACGGCCTCGGCATGGGGAACAACCCGGCCATGGACCTGCGGGCGTTTCGCGCCCCGCAGCTTGCCCGCAGGGGAATCAACGTGGTGGTCCCGGTCCTCCCGCTCCATGGACCCCGCGCGTCGGGCCGTAGCCGGGGTGAGGACCTCATGACCATCGACATGGTCGACAGCATGCATGGCGTTGCCCAGGCCGCATGGGACGTCAGGCGCGTCATCCGCTGGCTGCGCGAGGAACAAGGAGCCCAGCAGGTGGGCGTGATCGGGTACTCGCTCGGCGGGCTGGTCGCCTCGATCGTCGCGTCGCTCGAGGACGACCTGGCGTGCGTGATCGCCGGCATCCCCGTGGTCGACCTGCCCCACCTGGTCCGGCGCCACAGCCCACCCGAGATCACCCGACTGGCCGACCCCAGCGGCGTGCTCGGGCCCGGGGCCGACGAGGTCCACCGCGTGGTCTCGCCACTGGCGATGCAGTGCAAGGTCCCGTTCGAGCGCCGGTTCATCTTCGCCGGCCTCGCCGACCGCATGTCGACATTCGGCCATGCGCGGCGACTCTGGCTGCATTGGGACCGACCGGAGTTCGAGACCTATGCCGGCGGCCACGTCGGGTTCTTCTGGTCTCCTGCGGTGAAGCGCTTCGTCGACGAAGCGCTTCGTCGCTCATATACCAACGCCGCCGCCGCCTGACCCGGGGGCGCTGCCGCCGGGCAACTCGTCGGTGGTCGCCGGGCAACTCGTCGGGCGCTCCGGGGGGGGCGCGGGGTACATTCAAGACCTCTTGACCGCCGGGCCTTCGGCGCGACCACGTCAAAGGGGGATGCATGGGGAAGGGCGCTCGGACCGGCACGGTCCGTCTCGGCGTGCTCGGCGCCGGGAATATCGCCGACATGAACGTCGCCGGGTATATCGAGCACCCTCATTGTGACGTGCTCGCGGTGTGTGACGTCGACTCCGCCGTCGCCAAGGATGCGGCAGAGCGTTGGGACGTGCCGCGCGTCTACTCGGACGTCGACGAGCTGCTCGCCGACGACGACATCGACGCCGTGGAGATCCTCACCCCCACGCACATGCACTACGCCCATGTGGGCGCCGCTCTCCGTGCGGGAAAGCACGTCTCGGTGCAAAAGCCCATCACGAACACCGTCGACGAGGCCTTCGAGCTCGGTCGATTGGCCGAGGACAAGGGACTGACCCTGCGGGTGAGCGAGTGCTTCGTGCACTACCCACCCCTCGAGCAGGCCAAGAAGCTGATCAGCGAGGGGGCCATCGGTCGCCCCATCGGCGTGCGGATCCGCACCATCGTCGGCCAGACCGACTCGGCATACCAGGCCGCGCTGCGACCCGAGGGATACGGCTGGCGCCTCGACAAGCGGAGCCCTGGGGGCCACCTTTTCGACGACAACGTGCACAAGTACGCCATGGCCCTGTGGCTCGTCGACCAAGACATCGTCTCGGTCCAGGCGGTCGTCCGACGCCGCGACGTCTTCTTCGAGCCGTGCGCCATCATCTTCGAGTACGAGGACCCCGAGCTCCTCGGCACCATGGAGGTGCAATATGCGCCGCGACATGTGGATGCGATCGGGGTACTTCGGAGCCGACGAGTTCTTCGAGATCCAGGGAGACGAGGGGTTTGTGTGGGTGACGCGGGCCACGGGTGAGATGCTCGACCTTGCACCGGTCGTGCTCTACCAAGGGAAGGACAACGTGCGCACCTTCACGGAGTACGACTCGATCGACGCCGACTGGGGTTCGGGCTTCCGCCGCTCCTCCGCGCATTTCGTCGACGCACTGCGGGCGGGAACACCCGCAGCCATGTCCGCCACCGATGCGGCCAAGGTCCTGCAACTGTGCTTCGCGGTCTACCAGGCGTCGGACTCCCGCCAGCCGGTCGACCCCCGCACGATCTCCGGCTCGGTCACCCCGGCAGGCTGGGCCGAATGGTAGGCCTTCGCGCCTAGCGCACTGTGGAAGCGTGGGCGCCGGCTTCCCGAGTCTCACGGACCGCCCAAGCCCCCGGGGACCCGAGGTCGCCCTCGACGACGATCGTCAGGCGACGGTCTCCTCCCGGGACAGGCGTCGTCGACCCTATCGAGACGCCGTCGTGTTCGCCTTGGGCTCCAGTCGTACCACGGGCAGTTCCCGCTGGACGGTGCGCGTATACCCCCGCCACTGCCGGTTGTACGTGACGGCTCTCCTGAGCGTGGCTTCACGCTCTTCGCCCGCGAGTGCCCGCGCCCGCACCGGAATCGACCGTCCGGCAACGTGGACGACGGCGTCGGGCTCGGTGCTCAGGTTCATCCACCATGCCGGAGGACGCTCTCCTCCGTAGTTGGACGCGATCACCACGTGGGCATCACCGTCGGGCATGTACAGCAACACGACGCTGCGAGCGAGGCCCGAGCGCCGACCCTGTGTCTCGAGTACCAAGAACCGAAGGCGCGGCCCTGACCACGACGGGCGCCCGCGGGTCCGAACCAGCAGCCGGGTGTGCCTGCGGGCGAAGGCGCGAAAGAACCGCACCTGCATGGTTTCCGAGCTCATGACCGTCACGCTAGCGAAACGTCCTGGCGCCTCGGGGTGCCGGGGCAGCCGGAACGTGCCGGTGGATCAGCGAGCCTCGAGGGCCTCGAACGCCTTGGCGAGCATCAGCGGCACAGGGCCAGCATGGTCCGCATCCCGCCCTCGATGCCCCGTGCCAGCACGTCGAGGTCCTCTGTCGTGTCCCAGTCGCCGGTGATCCCGAACGTGACCTGGCCGTCGTAGGAGAAGATGGCCAAGCCGATGCGGACCTGCCCCGCCAGCGGCACATAGGGGTAGGCCGTGACCATTCGACGGCCCGCCACGTACAACGGGAGCTGCGGCCCGGGCACGTTGGTCGTCACCGTGTTGACGTTGCGCTGTGCCATCCGGCTGGCAAGCCGCATCCCGAGCGCCAGCAGCATGGGCGGCGCGAATCCCGAGAGGGACGTGAGCGCCTCCCCCGCCACGGCTTCTTTGGACTCCTTGAGGCCCGCCATCTGGAGCGTGATGGCCCGGAGGCGCTCGACGGGGTCGTCGATGCCCACCGGGAGGGCGGCGAACATGGCCGAGACCTTGTTGTGGAGTGTGCCGTCCCCCACCGCCATGGCGCCGGGGCTGCGGGGTCGTACCGACACCGGTACCAGGGTGCGGACCACCCGGTCGACGGACTCTCCCCGGGAGCGGAGCAACTCGCGAAAGCCGTTGGTGATCGATGCCAGGACCACGTCGTTGAAGGCGCCCCCAAGCCCTTTGCGGACCCGTTTGATGTCGTCCACCGTCGTCGCCGCCCATGCGTAGCGGCGATGCGGGCCGAGCGGGCCGTTGAGGCTGGAGATCGGCGTCGGTCGGATCAATCCGGCCATCGACGACAATCCGCGGGCCACCTCGGATGCTCGCGACAGCGCCTGTCGCGGCATGCGGGTACTCGCCCGCACCGCTCGGAGCTGTTCGTAGGGGCTTCGGGCCAGATCGCTTGCCGCGGTGATCGCCAGGCCGGCACCCGACGGGGCGGGCCGCGGCCGCCAATCGTCCTCGATGGGGGGCGACGGCTGCGGGGTGGTGTCCATGATCACCGCCAGCAGATCGGTACCCGACACGCCGTCGACGAGGGCGTGATGCGTCTTCGAGAGCAGGGCCCAACGGCCCCCACCCAGGCCCTCGACCATCCAGATCTCCCACAGGGGCTTCGAGCGGTCGAGCTGCTGGGCCATCACGCGTCCCACCAGGGCCCGCAGTTCGGCCTCGCCCCCCGGAGCGGGGAGCGCGGTGTGGCGCAGGTGGTAGTCGATGTTGAAGTGCTGGTCGTCCACCCACACGGGTCGGCCCAGGTCCAGCGGCACGAAGCGGACCACCTGCCGGTATCGGGGAACGAGCGGAAGCTTGCCGCGGACCATCTCGACGACGTCGGAGTACGGGGGGGGAGGCCCCTCGAAGATCCCGATGGCGGCGATGTGCATGTGGCTCACGTCGTCCTCGACATGCAGGAATGACGCATCGAGTGGACTCAACCGGTCGAAGCTCACGGTCCACCTTCTTTCTCGTGCCGTCAGGGGAAGCATACGGCCAACCTCGAGGTGACCAGCGAGTCACTTTCGAGGCGGATGACCCGCTCGACCGCGCCAACGCGCCGCGTCCTCCTTCCGCGGCCCTGGTCCGATCTGTTCTCGGTCTCGCCCCGTCCGAGCCACGACGCGGAGCCCCGTCCGAGCCACGACGCGGAGCCCCGTCCGAGCCCCGACGCGGAGCCCTGTCCGAGCCCCGTCGCGGCCGGGACGACGTGCCGGGACCCGCCCGACGGGCCGTGCATCAGGCCGGTGGCGAAGGGGCCCGGATTACGCTGCGCCAGGGCCGGTCGTCGACTGTCCGGCACCGAAACCCTCGCAGGAGATCGACCGATGACGATGGGCAACCGGGGGCTCAGGCACCGACCCCGTGCACCTGTCCATCGTTCGGCGTCCACGCCAACCCCGGGGCCCGGCGACAGCGGCTCGGCCTGGTCCCTCGCCGTCGGGCCACTGCCGAGCACGGCGAACGCCGGGTCGAGGACGTTCGGGCCCTGACCCCTGCGACCTTGCCGAGGAGATCGACGTCTCGAGAGGCATGCCGAAGATCCGACTCGACATCAAGCGACTTGGCATCGGCGACCTCACCGTCGCGGTCTCGAGCGTCGCCCTCATGATCGGCATCTTCCTTCCGTGGTTCGAGTTCGGCGACGCCACCACCGGCTCCTACAGCTTCAGTGCCGCCGATCTGCGGACGTGGATGTACGTCCCCTTCTTCATGTCACTGGCCATCATCGCCGCGGTCGTCGCCAAGACCGTATGGGACCGACCCCGTGTGCCCCTGGCGCTCTGGGGAGCCCTGGTGGCGGCGTGCGGTGCGGACCTCGTCCTGACAGTGGGATGCTTCGCCAAGAAGTCACCCGGTCTGAGTTGGGATTCCGGTGCGTACCTCAGCATGGTCGCGGCTGTGACCGCTGTGGTCGGTGCGATCATGAGCAGAAGCCGACAGGGGGTGCTCCCCGGGAGCTAGGACCCGCGCGCGTGCACCGATGCGTCCGCGCCGTCGCGACAGCCTGTTCGATCGTCAGGCGTCGAGCAGTTGGAGCGCTTCCGTAGCCCGCCGATCGACGGTCCCGTACCCATGGGCTGCAGCAGCGGTCTGCGCCTCGCTCAGAAGCTCCCGGGCCCTCTCGCCATCGCTCGAGGCACGGCGTTCGGCGAGCATCCTTCCCCACGAAAGTGCGGTCCGGGCCGCGAAGAACTTGGCTCCCACCCGGTCGTTGAATGTCGCGGATTGGGCAAAGTAGGCGCCCGCTTCGTCGTAGCGGCCCAGGACGAACGCCAGGCCACCAAGGTAATGGCTGACCGGGCCTTCAACCGCAGCCGACGTGTACGACAGACGATCCGCCCACGGTGCGAGCCGCTCGAAGAGGGCTCGGGCGGCGCGCGTGTCCCGGCATTCGATGGCGGCCTCGGCATAGAGCGTCATCCCCGTCGTCCACAGCATGTCGAGGGGGAGCTCGAAGCCTCCGGACGCGAACTCCTCGAGCCGGTGACGGGCGTCGTCGATGCGGTCCGCCTCGGCATGGGCCGCCGCCAGTACGGCGATGGCTGTGGGCGCGGCTCCGGGATTGTCGGCGGCCATCTGCTCGATGAGGGGAGCGAGGTCGCCCATGGTGCCACGTTGGAAGCTCACGGTCAGGACCTGAGCGCCGAAGATGGAGGTGGCGTCGGGTTCGCCACCGTCTATGCCGATCTGCACCGCGGCGGTCGCCAGTTGCTCGGCACGGTCGGTGTCCCCGGCGATGGCGGCGCGCGTGGCGTGCTCCAGTGTCACGAGCCAGCGCAACGTCGGTTGGCCGAGCAGAGTCGCCGGCTTCTCCATGATGGCGAGACAGCGGTCCATCTCGTCGATGTCCCCGGCGGTCGCTGCGTATGCGGCGCGCCGGCCGGCGGCGAAGAACAGCAGTGACGGGTCGCCGACCCGTTCGGCGCGAGCCAGGGCGTCAGCCGTCCAGGCCAGCGCCCGTTCCACCAGGGTCGGTGCCTGGAGGCCCTGCGAGACGTGATTCAGGACGCGCACCATCACGGTGTCGTCCCCCGATGACTGGGCGATGGCGATGGCCTCGTCGGCCAGGGCCTGGCGACGTTCGAGGGAGCTCCCGAAGATGAGCTCCTTGCACATGGTGGCGAGCACGAGCGCCCGGTCGGGGTGGTCGGCAGGGAGCCGTGCGAGTGCGATGTCGAGGAGCTCGACCCTCTCCGCGTCGACGAACCCGGTGGTGCTGAACAGGCCCCGATCGTTGGCCAGGGTGGCGGTCACCAGGCGGTCCGTGTCGCCGAGGTCGGCCGCCCGGCGGGCCGCGTCGAGGAGAGTCTCGCGATACGAGGGGTCACCCGTCTGCCGTTGGGCGATCCCGAGCCCGATGCCGAGATCGAGGCCGAGCACCGGGTCTGGATCGTCGGACCGGGCATACAGGTCGAGCGCCTGGGAATACCAGCCGAGCGCATCGGCCGGCGCCAGAGCCGCCAGGGCGGCGTCGGCGGCCATCCGCGGATAAGCGAGGGCCTTGCCGGCGTCCCGCGGCTGCGATGTCGCGAACCAGTGGCGGGCGAGCTCGCCCACCCGGGCTCCGGGACGGTCCCCGCAGAGATTCTCCAACGCTTCGGCCACCACCCGGTGGGCGCGGGCCCGACGCGTGGGTCCCAGCTCCTCGTTCAGGGCGTGCTGGATGAGGGAGTGGACGAAGGTGTAGCGCCCCGGTGTCGGCCCCTCCCGGACGAGGGCGACGGCAGCTGCCGCATCGAGGACGTCGAGCAGCTCGTCCTCGGAGGTTTGCGCGGCCAGGGCCAACACGTCCAGGTCGAAGTCGCGCCCGATGACCGCGGCGAGCGACAACACCGTGCCGGCAGCCGCCCCCAGTCGGGCGACCCGGGCACCGATCACTTCGCGCACACTGTCGGGCAGGCCCACCTCGGCGAGACCGCTGGCTCTCACCCATCGCCCCTCGGCGTCGCGGTAGATGGCACCGGTCTCGGACAGGTGACGCAGCACCTCTCCCACGAAGAACGGGTTCCCGTCGGTCTCGCGATGCAGCGCACGGGCGAGGTCGATGCCGGCGTCGTCGAGGGTGTGGCCGGCGGCGGCCTCCAGGAACGACACCACCCCGGTGTCGTCGAGCCCGCAGAGCTCGACGCGGTCGACTCTCAAGTGGCGGCGGAGCGCGGCGAGTGTGTCCAGGAGCGGATGAGCGTACGACAGCTCGGTGTCCCGATAGGTCCCGAGCACGAGGACGTCCATCGGTTGATCGGCCGCGCTCAGATGGCGAAGCAACTCCAAGCTGTCGGTGTCCGCCCACTGGAGATCGTCGAGGACGAGCACGACGGGCCGACGCTGCGAGGCCCGGGCCAGGAATCCCACCACAGCGCCGAAGAGCAGGTAGCGCTCGGTGTCGGTATCGGTGGCCCTCGAGGGGGGGAGGTGCGGGACCCTGGTCGACAGAGCGGGAACCAGCCTCGACAACTCCGAGCCAAAGGCGTCCACGTCGTCGAGGAGCTCGCCGTCGGCGACATGGGTGACGTAGTGCCCCATCGCCTCGGCGAAGAGCTGGTAGGGGGTGGCGAGGTCTTCCTCGCAGTGCCCGAAGAGCACGCACGCGCCCGCCTCGAACGCGACCCGGGCAGCCTCGGCCACGAGGGTCGTCTTCCCCAGACCGGCCTCGCCCGAGATCAGCATCACCTCGCGCCCTCCCCCTCCGGCCACGCGCTTGGCGGCTTCGGCCATCGCCTGGAGCTCCACCTCTCGCCCCACCACGGGCACTGTCGGGCGCTGCCCGAGACGCGCCGGAAGCGGGACTCCTTCGACGGGGGGGCCCGCCTCCGGTTCCCAGAGCACTTCGAAGGTCTCCAGCGGATCCGACAGACCCTTGAGCGCCAGCGGCCCGATGCCCCGGCACTGATGGCGGCTCCGACGGCCGGCCATGGCCCGCACCACGTCGGCGACGAGGATCTGGCCGTTGGCGCCGGCTCCCACCAGCCGGGCCGCTTCGACCACGGGGTCGCCGAAGTAGTCGTTCTCCTCGGTGACGACCTCGCCACCGCTGAGACCGATCCGGAGCCCCACGTGCTGCCCTTCGCCGCGGTTGGCGCGGGCCACGCCTTGCTGCATGGCCACCGCACAGGACATCGCTGCGGAGGCGGTCGTGAAGACCACCATGAGTCCGTCGCCCGGATTCTTCACTTCGTGGCCACCCACTTCGGCCACCGCCTGACGCAGGATCGAGAAGTGCCCCCGGCGCACTTCGTCGGCGGCACCGGGAGCCAGGCGCGACGCCAGGGCCGTGGAGCCGGTCATGTCGCTGAACAGGACCGCCACGTTCTCGGTGGACGGCCGAGCACCTGACTCGCCCGACACCGAAACGACCTCGGGCACCGGCGGCCGCGCGATGGCACGATCGAGAGCGATCAGCTCCCCCGACGGCTCGGTCCCGACTTCCTCGATGAGCAGTTTCCGGTAGGCCTGGAAGGCTCGAAGGGCGTCGGTGCGACGCCCGGAGTCGGCGAGGGCTCGCATCAACAAGCCCCGCGGTCGATCTCGAAACGGGTTGGCGGCGATGAGGGGCTCGAGTGTGGCGACGGCCCCACTCCACTCGCGGCGATCGAGGAGGATCTCGGCGAGGGCCTCGACGGCCCCGGTACGGAGCTCGGCCAGTCGCCGCGACTCGGCGACCGCCCACTCCTCGTGGGCGAACTCGGCGTAGGCGTCGCCCCGCCACAGGGCGAGCCCCTCCTCGAGCGAGCGGCGGGCCGCGGGGGCGTCGGCGGATCCGGCCGCGGCGAGGTGGCGCTCGAAGTCCGAAGCGTCGACCGTGTCCGGTCGCAACTCGTATCCCGGCGGTCTGCTCACGAGGGTGGAGAACCCGACGACCCTGCGCAGCCGGCTGATCGACGTCCGCAGCGCTCCGGGCGTGAGCTCGAGGTGGTCGGCCAGAGCATCGGCGGACACCGCGGTACCGGCCCGGGCCACGAGGAAGCACGTGAGCCGACGCTGGGACACGCTCGGCAGGTTGATGGGGACGCCGCTCCTCCCCACCACCTGGAGCGGGCCGAGCACCCTGAACTCCATCCCTGCCCCTTTCCGCCGCCCCCCACGATACGGAAAACACCAGGTCAGCGCCCGTGACGCGCAGATGTAACGCGGCTGTGACGCCCGATCGAGAGGATCGCCCCATGGCCGGAGTCGCCGGCTCGTGCGCCGGCGTTCTCGAATGCCGTGCCACAAACGTGAAGCAAGGGGGTTGGTCGATGTACTTGTTCACTCGACAGACGCGTCTAGCGGCCGGGAACGGGACGGCCGGGCTGGAGTGGGCCGGATCGATCTGCGCCAAGGTCAAAGAGCTCACCGGCCAGGAGATGGAGCTCTGGGCGCGCGTCTACTCGCCGGGCTTCGGCACCATCTCGTGGACCGGCTGGTTCCCCGATCTGGCCGCGCTCGAGGCCGTCGGTGACAAGCTCGAGGCGGATCCCTCGTGGAGCACGCTCACCGACCTGGGGGCGAAATTCACCGAGGGTGGCTTCGACGACGGCCTCGTCCAACCGATCTCGGGCGAGCCGAGCGGCGCTCCGATCCAGTACGTGGGCGGCGCCGTGGCCGTGTGCGCGGCCGGCAACATCGAGCGCGCCATGACCGTGGGCATCGACATCGTCCAGAAGTCCGAGGCCATCACCGGCCTGCCCACCCTGTTCGGCCGCTCGGTCACCGGTCCCTACGGCGCCGTGGGCTGGCTCACGGGATACGAGAACGCGACGGCCATGGAGAAGGCCGAGAGCGCTCTGGCGAGCGACCCGGGTTGGCTCAAGCTCCTCGACTCGACCAAGGGGTGCTTCGTCGAGGACCCCAACATCACCCAGGCCACGATCTACCGCAAGCTCGGCTGATCGCCCGTCGCACGGTGTGGGGTCGCATGTCTTGGCGGGGCCCCACACCGTCGACGGGCTTCGGCGCACGCCCGATCGGGCCGTGACGACACCTGCAACCGCCAACACGAATCGACATGTGTTTCGAACCTGAGCGGGCGACATCGCGTCGCCGGCAGCGATTGGAAG
Source organism: uncultured Acidimicrobiales bacterium (assembly GCA_963739765.1). GTDB lineage: Bacteria > Actinomycetota > Acidimicrobiia > Acidimicrobiales > UBA8190 > Chersky-840. Next base: position 264,243 of record CAVUBP010000003.1, read on the forward strand.
GGAACCGTCCATGCGCATACGCACGGCACCTCATGGGACCGCAACCCGACGCTTGAGCCGCCTGGTCGGCGCATCGCTCGCCCTCGGGCTCGCCACCGCCTCGCTGTCCGTGGTGACCAGCCAGGCAGCGGACGCTGCCACCCTCGTGGTCACGAACTGCGCCGGCTCCGGGTCCGGCTCACTGCCCTTCGAAGTGGGGGCCGCCAATCCCGGCGACACCATCACGTTCGCACTCGCTCCGCCCTGTTCCACCATCACGCTGGCGTCGACCATCACGCTGGCGCAGGACGTCACCATCGCGGGGCCCGGCGCCGGCGTTCTTGCCGTCAGCGGGAACAACGCCGTCCAGGTGTGGAACGTCAACGCGGGCGTCACCGCCACCATCTCGGGGTTGACCATCGAGAACGGGCTGGACCCCGACACCAGCAATGCCGCGGGCGTCGTGAACCAGGGCACGCTGGCCGTCACCAACGCCGTCTTCTCCGGCAACGTCGGCGGCAGCTACACGTGCGGGGCTGTCTACAACCAAGGCACCATGACCGTGAGCGGTTCCACCTTCACGGCCAACGGCGGGCGGAAGACGGACCTCTGCAACTACAGCGGGGGCAACGTCACCATCACCAAGTCCACGTTCAGTGGCAACTCCGGCTACAACGCCGGCGTCTCCAACGAAGCCAGCACCATGGTCATCTCGGGCTCGACCTTCACGGGGAACGGCGCGAGTCACGGCCCCGGCGCCGTGGAGAGCGGCGTCTACGGCGGGGGCGGGACCCTGACCGTCACCGACTCGGTCTTCTCGGGAAACTCGGGTGAAGAGGGTGGCGCCCTCCAGGTCGACGGCGGCAGCGCCACCATCACCAATTCGACGTTCACGAACAACACCGGGGGGGCCCACGCCGGGGCCGTCGACATCGCCGACCACTCCGCCGACTGTGGTCCCTGCGCAGGTACCGCGACGGTCGGGATCTCCGGCTCGACCTTCTCGGGCAACCACGCCAACTCCAACGACGGCGGGGCCATCCTGAACGGCAACGCCGGTGGCACGGGGACCGTCACCGTCTCCAACTCCACCTTCACCGGCAACAGCGCCGGGTCCGGGCAGTCGGGCGGGGCCATCGCCAACGTGGGCGGCACCGTCACCGTGACCAACTCCACCCTGTCGGGCAACGCCGCCGGCGTCGGCGGCCAGGGCGACAACATCTACAACGCCGCCACGCTCAACCTGGGCACCACCATCGTGGCCAACCCGGCCACCGCCGGCGACTGTGCCCTGGGCACATACTCCGACCTCGGCTACAACCTCGACGACGACGGCACCTGCGGGTTCAGCGGCACCGGTGACCTCTCTGCCACCGCGGCGAGCCTCGACCCCGCCGGCCTCCAGGACAACGGCGGGCCGACCCGGACCATCGCCCTGGACTCGGGCAGTGCCGCCATTCGCCACGTCACGAACCCCTCGCAGTGCCCCACCACCGACCAACGCGGCTATCCCCGCAACGTCCCCTGTGACATCGGGGCCTATGACACCGACACCGTCGTGGCCCCGTGCACGCCGGGGAGCACCGGCTGCTCGGCCACGGTCAGCGCCCCGTCGCAGACCGTGGCCGTGAGCGGCACCAAGCCCTCGAGCGACAGCGCCAGCATCACGCTGGTGGTGGCGCCCGCCGTCTTGTCGTGTCGCAACTTCAGCTATAAGGCCCCCGTGGCCACCTTGACCGACACCGGCCTGAAGCCGGGGTCGAGCGTGATGGTCACCGACACCGTCAGGAACCTTCCCTCCAAGAAGGGGGTCATGATCTGTTACCAACCGGTGGGGCCGTCGGCTCCTCCGCCCTCGTTCCTCGCCAAGTGCCACGGGTCGCGCTTCGTGGCCGCCTGCTACAAGTCCCTGAAAGAAGCGGCCGGGAGCGTCGAGGCCAAGCTGGAGCTGCCCGCCGGCGACCCCCGGTTCCACATCGGCGGTGAGACGCCTCAGGTGACCAGCATCAGCCCGACCAAGGCCGTCGCGGGCAAGAAGCTCACCATCAAGGGGGTGAACCTGTCCGAGGTCACGGGCGTGACCATCGGGGGGGTCACGGCCCGAATCACCAAGACCGCGCCGACGGCGGTGAGCGTCACCGTGCCCGTGGGTGCCAAGACCGGAGTCGTCAGGGTCTCGAGCCTGGCGGGGGTCTCGACCTCGGCCACGGTGTTCACGGTGTCGACGGCACGAAGTGCCGTGCACTCGACGCTCAACCGAGCGGAGCGTCACGCAAGACGCTGACCCATCCGGACAGGTCTTGCCTCGACCTGCGCTCGTGACCGAGCACCCTCCTTCGATCTATGGCAGGATCAGCCGCCATCGCCGGCACCCTCCCGATAGGTCGGGTGCGGTGACGCCGATCAGACGGGATCGAACGTGTCAAAGGGGGAAGGCATGAAGCTCGAGGTCGTCGGTGCCGGTGTGGGCCGAACAGGGACCCACTCGCTCAAGCTCGCGCTCGAGCAGCTGCTGGAAGCTCCGTGTCACCACATGCTCGAGGTGTTGGGCGATCCGACCCAGGTGCCGGCGTGGATCGACGCGATCGACGGGCGGCCGGTCGATTGGTCGGCGATGCTGGCGCGGTACCGGGCCCTTGTGGACTGGCCCGGCGCCTCGTTCTGGCCCGAGTTGTCGGCGGCCAACCCCGAGGCGCTCGTGCTGTTGTCGGTTCGCGACCCCGAAGATTGGTATCGGAGCGCTTCGAACACGATCTTCTTGACCTTCGACCACATGCCGCCGGAGATCGCTCCGTGGCTGGATGCGGTCCGCGGGCTGCTGCACGACCGGTTCAGCGACCGATTCGATGACCCGACGGCCATGATGGAGGCCTTTGTCCGTCACAACGACGCTGTGCGGGCTGCGGTGCCGGCCGGCCGTCTGCTCGAGTGGAGCCTCGGGGACGGCTGGGACCCGATCTGCGATCGGCTGGGGATGGCGGTTCCCGCCGAGCCCTTCCCCGTCACCAACTCGACCGACGAGTTCCGCGAGATGCTCGGTATGCCGCCGGTCAGCTGATGAGCGGCCGCTGGCCGCGAGGCTGAGCGCGGGACTGAGCGCTTGAAGGGCTGACCATCGGGTCGTGCACGGACGCCTGCCAGACGAAACGCGGCGTCAACCTCACAGCGTCACCCTCACGGCGTCACCCTCTCCGGGCAATGGTGATGATCTCGGGGCCGGAGTGGGAAAGGGGTTCCCGGTCCCAATCCCCGTACTGCTCGTCGATCACCAAGTCGCTCTCGGAGAGGAACAGGGCGAGCGAAGGCGCGTCGAGGAAGCGCAGGGTGCTCCGACTCACCTGAGGATGCTCCCAACGGGGGCTGGTGAAGGTGGTGACGAAGGAGACGACGTCACGTCGACCTTGTGGCTCCACCGCGTGAGCCATCCTCACCATGGCTCCGTCGGGCTTCACGGTCTCGACCGCGTTGTGCGGCGTCCAGCTCTCCCACGCCCGGGCCGCCGGGTTGCGGGTCTCGAACCCGAAGCGGCCGTCCTCGGTGAGCGCATTCTTGATGGTGGAGACCGACCCGCGGATCTCGTCGTCGCCGATGAGAACCTGAAAGGCATGGCCGGTCATGACCACGAGATCGAAGTCCCTGTCCCACTCCACGGTCGACAGGTCACCGAGGACCCATTCGATGTCGGTGCGCCGGCGCGCCACGTCGAGCATGGCGTCGGCGGGGTCGAGGCCACAGAGCCGCCCGGTGTGACCGGCCTCCCGGGCCCGGCGCAACAGCTCTCCTGTACCGCACCCGACGTCGAGCACCGCGGGCGCGGACATGACGAGAGGGAGGTAGAAGCCGAAGTCTCCTCTTCGTCCCCACGGGTGGAAGACGTCGTAGAGCTCAGCGAGGTCGGGCTCGAGGAACTGGCGGTCGACCACGACCGCAGTGTGGCAGGTCCGTCAATGGACGGCGTACGGCATGGCTCGGTGGGGTTTGGCGTAGCGCATGTGCAAGAGGATCGCACCGCAGGCGAGGGCGGCGTAGAAGCACCACAACGAGGCGAACCCATCGGCGCTCAGCCGAGCCAGGATGGCGACGGCGACGACGTTGGCCGCGCCGAACACCACGATGTGGCGGAACCCCGACGCCAGCAGCGCTCCGCATGTGGCGACGATGTAGAGCCCGATGACGACCATCCCGTGCTGCAGTCCGATCGAGTAGGCGAGGTGGTAGTGGCCCAGGACGACGCTCGGGCCGTTGCGCAGCATCGTCTCCAGCAACACTGTCGATACCCCGACCCCGATGGCCAAGAACGGCGCGATCCTCCATCGTCGACGGGCTGTGGGCTCGAGCAGCATGATCACGAGTGGCACGACGATCGGCAGCGCGACAAAGGCGATGACGAGGTAGATCCACATCGCCACCGTGCCCAGTCCATGGGGAACGACGCCCTGCAGACCCCACCAGACGAAGGCCTCGTCGATCTGATGGAACCCCAGGAGCAGAGGGAGGGCGGCCAGGGCGACGTGGTCCTTGCGGTGACGCAGGTGGCGCACCGCGTCGAGGCCGATGGCGGTAACGACGATCCCGCCGACGAGGTCACCCTCAGGAGAGAAGCACACCGTTACTCCCGGTATCCCGACGCGTCAACGAGCCGATCACTGGCGACAACAGACATCGGCTCTCCTTCCAAGGTCGCTCAGAAGAAGGCGTCGAGCCTGTACGAGTCGACAACCGAACCGGTCGTCCTGCCCAAACAACGCGTCACTCCCAAGACGGGACGCATTGATCCTACACCTCGGTCCTGCTGGGTGACGCTCTCCAGACTCACAGGACGTTCGCAGGTGGAAGGTAGGTGAGCCGCAGATCGGCCCGTCAGGGTGGGGAGTGCTCAGAGAAAGCCTCGGAGCAACTGAAACGAGGAGCACACCATGTCCCCCAAACCACGAAGGCTGCGACGGGCGCTCATCACCGGTGCGGTCGTTGCCGGTGCCGGTCTGGGTGCCGCCGGAGTCGCATCGGCTGCTACCAGTTCCACCACGGCACCATCGGCGTCGTCCGGCACCACCGCCCCGCCGAGCGGTTCCGCCACCGCCCCGGCCTCTCCGGGCGACTCTGCGAACACCCCACCCGGCGGCGGCGACCCGGCGACGCTGGCTCATGGTCCGAACGAGACGCTGTTGACGGGCACCGACCTCGAAAAGACCACGTCGGCTGCCACGGCCGCCGTCCCGGGGGCGACGGTCATCAGGGCCGAGACCGACTCCTCGGGCGCGTCCCCGTATGAGGTCCACATGAAGAAGGCCGACGGCACCGACGTGACGGTCGAGCTGAACTCGAGCTTCGAGGCCGTCACCACGGTGTCGGGCTTCGGTGCCGGTCCCGGCGGCCAGGCTCCCGACCATGCTCCCGACCATGCTCCCGACCATGCTCCCGACCATGCTCCCGGCCAGGCTCCCGACCAGGCTCCCGGCCAGGCTCCCGACCATGCGACGTCATCGTCGACATCGTCGACATCGTCGAACTGAACGGGTTGACGCGATGGTGTGGCGAGACCCTCGCAACCGCTACGTCGTGCGGTTGCGAGGGTCACCACAACCCGCACGGGATCCACTGACCTCGCGGTACCGACCGTCTTCGGAATCACCGGTGTCGGCGTCAACGGACCCCTCTCGCCGCGATATGCCCGGGAAGAGCAGAATGGTCATGGCGCCCCTCCGCTGATCCACAGAAGTCACACAGTTTGTAGGGCTTTCATCGGTGTGAGTGCTTCGACAAGGAGTTCACATGTTCCGTTACGGTCACGGTGGCTTTCATCATCCGGTGGTTTCCGCAGTCCTCCTGGCAGTGCTCCTGGCATTGCTCGCCGCCTTGGTCACCCTGGCGGTGATCGCCGTGGTGCGGATGTGGAGGAATCCCCCTGGGCACCCTTTCTCCTGGCCAAGAGGAACCCCACCGGGGGCACCGGGGGCTGCGATGGGATCGCCGATGGACCCGGCCCTGGCCGAGTTGCGGCTGCGCTACGCACGAGGTGACATCAACGGGGAGGAGTACGCGCAACGGTTGCACAACCTGGGGTACCCGCTTCCGCCCGCGACTGGTCCCGGATCCGATCCCGGCGGTCCACCGGGGGGACAAGCGCCGCCGGTGCCGGGCTCATAGACACCGCAGTACCGATTGGTCCGGCTCCGCCAACAGGACGGCCCTGGGCTCTGTGTCGCTGTGGTCCGGGGTGGCCGCTCGACGGCGGGCTCGAACGGACCCGACGACCGGTCAGTCGATCAGATGACGCGGAAGCGGAACAGCTCGAAACCCCACTCGGCCACGACCCCCGCGATCACGAGCGGGCGAAGGATCCTCACAGTCCCGGGGCCGAGCCGCAGGGCGACGGCGATGGCGGCCACGACGAGCAGCAGTCCCAGTGGTGCCGCGCTGAATCCGGTGCGGACATGGCCCCCGAGCGTGTCGCGCACCGATGTCGTCACCCCGCAGAACGGGCAGGGCACGCCGGTGAGGGCGCGCATCGGGCAGGGCAGCCCCCAGCCTGCCGGCAGGTGAGCGAGGACCAGGCCGCCCGCCAGGAAGATCGCCGCCGGTCCCCGCAGCCTCCGGACGTCGACCTCGGTCGACGCCAACGCGATCACGCCGGTGGCGTGAGGCTGAACGGCTGCGATGGGACCCTCACCACGATCGTCGACATGATCTTGTCGGCCAGGGTCTGCCGGTTCTTGTCCCACAACGGAAAGAGCCACCCCACGTAACAGATGAGGCTGTCGACGAAATGCGCCAGGGTCCGCACGATCGCCAGGCCGGGCCCGATCGTCTGCCCGGTCGTCTGGCTGATGCATTTGAGCCCGATGGTGCGCATCCCGGGCGACTGCCCGCTCTGGCCCACCTGCACGGCGAAGTAGATCGCGATGAGGAGCGCGGCCAGGGCACCGAGATCGATGAAGGCGGTGCTCACGATCAACCCGATCACGTAGAGCGGGACCCACACGATGAGGACGAGGGCGGCGTCGATGAGGTATCCGAGTGCCCGCGCGCCCCAATCGGCGAGCACGCCCTGAGGCGTGTACCCGCCGGCAGCCTGCGGGTAGCCCCCACCGGGCGGTGGGTACCCCCCGGGCGGGTAGGCGCCCCCTGGCGGTGCCGATGGGTATGCCGGAGGCGGATAGCCCCCAGGAGGTGGATAGCCCCCCGGAGGTGGGTAGCTCCCTGGTGGTGGCGCGCCCCCGCCGGGGGGCGGGTACCCGCCCGGTGGCGGCGGTGGATAGCCGCCTTCCATCTGCACTGCTCCGGGGACGGGGGGAGCCGGGGCCGGCGGCGGGTAGCTCGCCGGTGGTGGCATGGGAGGGACGCCACCGACAGGCGGGTAGCTCGGAGGTGGTGGCATGGGAGGGACGCCACCCGGTGCACCCGACGGCGTGCCGACGTCGCTCGAAGAAGCCGGCGCGGAAGTCGTCGACACTGCTCGTCCGCACGCTCGACAGGCCGTGTCCTCGGGTTGGAGCTGGCTTCCGCACTGCGAGCAGTAGTTCATGGCGCTCCTCAGTCTTGAAGGTGCGGGGCGACCTTAACCCACGGTCGTCGAATCCTGGCGGAAAGACCTCGCACGCCTCTCACACGCGGATCTCATGTCGACGGCGACGTCGTACAGTCTGTTGCAGTGGCAAAGGATCGGGGGCTGAGCAAGGGACGCGCGGTGGTGACGATCCCCCTGATTGCCGTGGCCGCGGCAGCCTCGGTGTCAGGTTGCGGCGCGACGCGCGCACCACGTCACCTCGGGTCGGCACGGTCGTCGCCACCGACCAAGGTCGCCAGGAACACGACGACCAGGAACACGGCGACCAGGAACACCGCGACCAGGAACACCGCGACCAGGAACACCGCGACCAGGAACACCGTGACCAGCAGCACGGTCATGACGACCACGACCGGGCCCACGGTGAAGACGCCCGCGGCGAATGCACTTGCGCCCCTGCGCGGAATGGTCGTCACCATCGACCCGGGACACGACGGCGGCAATCCCTCGGACCCGGCCCTCATCGGGACGGTGATCTGGAACGGGCGCGAGAACGAGACGTGTGACACCACCGGGACCGAGACCGACGCCGGCTACACCGAGGCGCAGTTCAACTTCAATGTCGGCAACGACCTCAGCGCCGATCTGCGGGCCGAGGGCGCCACCGTCGTCATGACCCGGACGACCAACGCCGGAGTGGGACCGTGTGTCACCGAGCGGGCCGCCATCGGCAACGACGCGCACTCCGCCGCGGCGATCTCGATCCACGGCGACGGGGGTCCGGCCGGGGGCCGGGGCTTCGCCATCCTCGAGCCCGTCGCCGACGGGGTCAACAATGCCGTCATCGCGCCGTCGCAGGTGTTGGGGGCCGACGTGCGCAGTGCCTTCCTGGCGCAGACGACGATGCCGGTCAGCACCTATGACGGGACCCAGGGCATCGCAGCGCGAAACGACCTGGCCGGCCTCAATCTCACGACGGTGCCCAAGGTCCTCATCGAGTGCGGCAACATGCGCAACGCCACCGACGCCGCGCTGCTCGTCTCACCGTCGTGGCAGGAACAGGCCGCGCACGCCCTCGCCTCGGGCATCACGACCTTCGTGCTGTCGCATCCGCCCGGGCCTCCTCCTAAAGGGTGAGCACCCCGCGGGCCAGCTTGCCGTCGTGCATGTCCGAGACGATCTCGCGGAAGCCTTCGAGCGGTCGGGTCTCGGTCACGAGCTCGTCGAGCATGAGCTTGCCGCTGAGGTAGAGCTCCACCATGAGGGGGATGTCGTGGTGGGGACGAGAAGCGCCGTAGCGGCATCCGATCAGTCCCCTGTCGACATAGGCGAGGTTGTTGATGTCCACGCTCACCTCGCTGCCCCGGGGCGGGACGCCGATGGCGACGGCGGTGCCCCCCCAGTCGAGCGCGTCGATGGCGTTGCGCAGCACGGCGGGGTGACCCACGCAGTCGAACGCCCATGTGACTCCACCGGGGCCCAGTGCCCGCGCCATCGACTTCGGCCCGTGGGGGACGATCTTCTTGATCTCCTCCACCGCGTCGGCTTGCGAGGCGTCGACGAAGTGCGTGGCTCCGAACTGCCGGGCGAGGGCCTCCTTCGACGCCACGGTGTCGACCGCCACGATGCGGCTGGCCGCCGACAGGCGCAGGGCCTGGATCACGTTCAGCCCCACTCCCCCGACACCGAACACCGCCGCGGTCTCGCCCGGGGCCACCTTGGCCCGGTTGAGGACCGAGCCCACGCCGGTGAGCACGCCACAGCCGATGAGGCACGCCGAGGTGAAGGGCACGTCCTTGGAGATGGGGACGGCCTGGACCTCCTGGATGATCGTGTACTCGGCGAACACCGAGGCGGCGGCGAAGTTCGACGCCGGCGCGCCGTCGTAGGTGAACGGCGTGGACACGTTGCCGAGGCTGTGGATGCACATGGTGGGGTGCCCCGTGTTGCACGCGCGACAGGTCCCGCAGCTCGCCAGCGTCGCCACCACGACGTGGTCCCCGGGCTTGACCGAGCGCACCGAGGAGCCCACCGAGTCCACGATCCCCGCCCCCTCGTGGCCGAGGACCGAAGGTGCCTTCCAGGGAATGGTGCCGTCGAGCACCGACAGGTCCGAGTGGCACACTCCCGCCGCGACGATCTTCACCTTGACCTCGGTGGGGCCCGGCTCACCGATCCCGAGCTTGTCGGTGACCTCGGCGTCCTCACCGGTGTAGACGATCCCTCGCATCAGGCTCCCTTCGCGGGTCGTTGCGCGAAGCTCTCGCGCAGCTCGGTCTTCAGTACCTTGCCACTGGCGTTGGTGGGCAGGGCATACACCACCTCGACATAGCGCGGCACCTTGTAATTGGCCATCTGGTCGCGAGACCACGCCGCGAGGTCCTCGGCCAGGGTGCCGACCTCGGCGTCGGGCCGGGGCACCACGAAGGCGCAACCCACCTCGCCCATCCGCTCGTCGGGGACCCCGATCACCGCCGCCTGGGCCACACCGGGATGCCGCAGGAGCGCGCCCTCGATCTCGGCCGGATAGGCGTTGAAGCCGCCCACGATGAACATGTCCTTCTTGCGGTCGGTGATGCGCACGTTACCGGCCCCGTCCATGACACCGATATCGCCGGTGTGCAGCCACCCCTCGGCGTCGATGGCCTCGGCGGTGGCCTCGGGGTCCTCGAAGTAGCCCGACACCACGGTGTAGCCCCGCACCACGATCTCGCCCGGCTCGCCGCGAGCCACCTCGACGCCTTTGGCGTCCACCACGCGCACCTCGAGGCCGGGGATGGCGCGTCCCGAGGTCCGGGCGATGGTCTCGGGGTCGTCGCCCTGGCGGCACATCGTCACCGTGCCGGTCGACTCGGTGAGGCCGTAGGCGGTGAGGACGGTGGTGAAGGTGAGCTCGGTGCGCATGCGCTGGACGAGCTCGACAGGGACCGCCGCCGCGCCGGTGACGGCCAGGCGCAGGCTGGAGAGGTCGTACCGGGAGCGCCGGGGATGGTCGAGGATCGACTGGTAGAGGGTGGGCGGGCCCGGGAGCACGGTGATGTGCTCGGCGGCCACGGTGGCGAGCACCTTGTCCACGTCGAAGACCGGCTCGGGGACGATGGTCGCACCCTGCATGAGACAGGCGATGACGCCGGCCTTGTAGCCGAAGGTGTGGAAGAACGGGTTCACGACGAGGTAGCGGTCACCCTCGGCCAGGCCCACGATCGACGCCCAGGTGGCGAAGGTGCGCAACGTCTGGGCGTGGGTCGTCATCGCACCCTTGGGGCGGCCGGTGGTGCCCGAGGTGAAGATGACGTCGGAGACGTCGTCCCCCGTCACGCTCTGCCAGCGCTCGCGCTCGGCGCGCACGTCGACCGGCGCACCGACCACACCCTCCTCGCACTCCACCACGCCTTCGGCGCCGGCGAGGAATTCACGCCACCCGAAGATGGGGACCTCGTCGGTGGTGGTCACCTCGCTCGTGGTGCCCTCGTCGTCGCGCAGCAGCACGATGCGTTCGAGGTGGGGGACGTCCTCCTCCTCGAGCATGGCCGGGTAGTCGATGCCGAGGAAGCCGCGCACCGTGAACAGGGCGCGGGCGCGCGAGCGGGTCAGCACGTAGGCGGCTTCGGGGCCCTTGAAGCGGGTGTTGAGCGGCACGAGGGCCGCGCCGGCTCCCACGAGCCCCAGCGCGGCGACGATCCATTCGGCCATGTTCGGGGCCCATATGGCCACGCGGTCGCCGGGGTGGATGCCCGCCGCGATGGCCGCCCCGGTCACGGCCAGGGCGTCGCGCTCGAGCTGGGTGAAGCTCAGTCGGACCTCGCCGTCGGCGACCGCCTCGGCATCGCCGAACCGGAGGGCGGCGTCGGCCACCAGCCCCGGGATGGACCCCCAGCGCAGGTCGCCACGGGGGTCCTCGGTCTCGTCGGCTCCTACATCGGCCCTGGTCGAGTCCCCCGACCCCGGCATGGGCTCGTCTCGTGGATCTGACACGGCGTCAGGCTACCGAAACCCGGGTGCCCGCTCCCGCACGCGACCTCGTCGAGGGCGCCGTCCGCAGCCCGGGGACGGGTGCGATAATGGTGGGAACGTTGTGGGGGGAGTGTTGACGTGGGTCGAGGGGGCAACTCGGGTGGCGCGCTCGGCGCCCCGTTCGATGAACACTGCGCGCGCCGGGGGGCCGCGTTGATGCGACGACCGTCGTGGCGCCTGGGGGCGCTCATCACGGCCACGGCCCTGCTGGGCGCGGCGTGTTCGACATCTCCCTCCGCCGTCAAGCACACACCCACGACGAAGGCCACCGTGGCCCACCCGGTGACCGCCCCCAAGAAGAACGCCAAGAAGCCCACGTACGTCGCAGGGACCTACAGCAACGGGTCGTCGGTGACCGGCAACACCGGGAGCGCGATCACGTTGCCCGGCGGCGGGACGATCCCCGGTGTCGGCACCACGACGATCGCCGGGGCCACCACGACCACCACCGGGAGCGGGACCACCACCACCGGGGTGACGTCGACGAGGACGCCGCAATTCGTGGTCACCAAGACCGGTCGGATCCGGCACCGGCACACGAGTCCCGTCATCGCCAAGTTCCGACCACCGTCGAGCCCGGTCGGTGGCACGGTGACCATCGTCGGCAAGCGGCTCTCGCACGCCACTGCCGTGACGTTCGACGGCCTCCAAGGCACGATCACCTCGAACAGCTCCACCAGGATCAGGGCCGTGGTTCCCGCCGGTGCCACCAGCGGGCCCATCAGCGTCGTCACCTCCGACGGATCGGCCACGACACGGGGCTTCGTCGTCAACTGACTCGTCGCGCCGTCGGCGCGCCTGTCCTCGACCGCGCCGTCGGCGCGCCTGTCCTCGACCGCGCCGTCGGCGCGCCTGTCCTCGGCCCGCGCTACTCCTGCTCGGTGGGGCGGATCAGCATCTCGTTGACCGCCACGCGGCGCGGCCGGGTGACGATGTAGGCGATGGCATCGGCGATGTCCTCGGCCTGCATCCGCTCCACGCCGGTGAACCGGGAGCGCATGGACTCGAGCACCTCGGGGCGGTTGTGACTGGCGAGCTCGGTGGTCGTGGCGCCCGGTTCGACGAGCGAGACGCGCACGTGGCGCTGGGTGACCTCCTGGCGCAGCGATTCGCTGAAGGCGCCGACGCCGTGCTTGGTCAGGTTGTAGACACCGCTTCCCAAACGCGGCACCCGGCCGGCCACCGAGCTGATGTTCACCAGGTCGGCCACCTGGCGCGGCCCGTCCTCGGCCGCCGCCAGAAGATGAGGAAGCGCCGCGTGCGCGCAGTAGAGCAGGCCGAGCACGTTGAGCTCGACCATCTGCTGCCATTCCGACAGCGGCGCGCCGACCACCGGGCCCAGCAGCATCACACCGGCGTTGTTGACGAGGGTGTCGAGCCGGCCCAGCTCACCCACCGTCCGTCCCACCGCCGCGGTCGCTTGCTGCTCGTCGGTGACGTCGGACTCGAGCACGAGCGCGGTCCCGCCCTGGTCGCGGATGTCGGTGGCGAGGGCAGCGAGGCGGTCCTTGCGCCGCGCCACGAGCGCCACCGCCGCTCCCTGGGCCGCCAGCGTGACGGCCGTGGCCGCTCCGATGCCGCTCGACGCCCCGGTCACGAGGGCCACCGTGCCGTCCAGTCGTTCGGTCACTGTCTCCTCCTTGATGCGCTTCTCCGTGATGCGCTTCTCCGTGATGCGCTCATCTTCTCGACGGGGACGCCACCCAAGCGCGGCGTCAGGGGTGCTGGCTGGAGACCGACACGATCTCGCCGCTCATGTACGACGAGTAGTCGCTGGCCAGGAACACCATGACGTTGGCCACCTCCCAGGTCTCGGCCGAGCGACCGAACAGCTCGGCCTGGCGCAGGCGCTCGAGCTCGTCGTCGGGGAAGACCCGGTTCAGGAACGGGTGCAACGCCAGGCTCGGAGCCACGGCGTTGACACGCACGCCGTGGGCGGCGGCCTCCACCGCGGCACAGCGGGTGAGGGCCATGACCCCAGCCTTGGCCGCGGCGTAGTGGGCCTGGTCGGCCTGGGCCCGCCATCCGAGGACTGACGAGTTGTTCACGATCACGCCGCTGCCCTGCCCGTACATGTGGCGGAGCTCGGCACGCATGCAGCGGAAGGTACCGGTCAAGGTGATGTCGAGCACCGTCGACCACTGCTCGTCGGTCATCTCCACGATGGGGGCGTTGCCCCCGAGACCGGCGTTGTTGATGGCCACGTCGATGCGGCCGTGCTCGGCCACCGCCGCGTCGTAGAGGTGCTGCACCTGCGCCTCGATGGTGACGTTGCACGGCACCGCCAGGGGCTTGGACCCCGACACCTCGGCCAGCGCTTCGGCCGCTTCTCCCAGGCGACGTTCGTGGGCGTCGGAGATCACCACCACCGCGCCCTCCTCCGCGCAGCGCTTGGCCGCCGAGAAGCCGATGCCGGTGCCGGCCGCGGCGGTGACCACGACCACCTTGCCCTCGAGCAGCCCGTGGGGCCCGGGCGGCTGGGGCGCGGCCTGCTGGCGCCCTGCCTGCTGGGCCCAGCTGCTGGGGCTCGGAAGAGTCGTGGCTCGGAGGGCTCGGGGCTCGGCCGGCGTCACGGGGATGGGTCTCCCTTCGAGGTGGCGGCGACCTTGGGCTCGGGCGGGAGCCCGAGGACGCGCTCGCCGATGATGTTGCGTTGGATCTCGTTGGACCCCCCGTAGATGGTGTCGGCCCGGCTGAACAGGAAGATGCGCTGGAGGTCGCTGAGCTCGTAGGGGAGGAACTCGGCCACCGCGCCCTGCATACCGAGAACGTCCATGGCGAGCTCTCCCAGATCGCGATGCCAGGTGGCCCAGAACAGCTTGGAGATCGAGGCCTGGGGCGGGGCCACGGGGCCGTCCACGCCGGTGAGCGACCGCAGGGTGTTGAGACGGAGGATGAAGAGCCGTATCCACACTTCGGCCAGGCGTTGGCGGACCACCTTGTTGGTGGTCTTCCCGTTCTTGCGGGCGAGCTCCAACAACTGGTCGAGCTCCTTGCGGAAGCCGACGATGTCCCCGAGCAGCCCCACGCCGCGCTCGAAGGCGAGCGTGGCGAGCGCCACGCGCCACCCGTCGTTCACCTCGCCCACCACGAGGTCCCGGCTGGTGCGGGCCCCGTCGAAGAACACCTCGTTGAACTCCGAGGTGCCGGTGATCTGCCGGATGGGCCTCACCTCGACGCCCGGTTGGTCCATGGGGACGAGAAGGTAGGAGAGCCCCTTGTGCCGCGGCGCCTCGGGATCGGTGCGGCAGACCACGAAACACCAGTCGGCCCACTGCGCGTAGGAGGTCCACACCTTCTGGCCCGTGATCACCCACTCGTCGCCGTCGAGGACGGCCTTGGTCTGCACGTTGGCGAGGTCGGAGCCCGCGTCGGGCTCGGAGTAGCCCTGGCACCACAGCTCGACTCCCCAGCGGATGGGGTTGAGGAACCGGCTCTTCTGCTCCTCGGTGCCGTAGGCGATCAGGGTGGGGCCGAGGAGCCCCTCGCCCATGACGTTGATGCGGGCCGGGGCATCGGCCCGGACGTACTCCTCGTTCCAGATGACCTGCTGGGACATGGGAGCGCCCCGGCCGCCGTACTCGACGGGCCAGCCCACACAGGTCCAGCCGTCCTCTCCGAGCTTTCGCTCCCACGCGGAGCGGACCCCTCGCCCCTCGTGCTGCAGCCCGGCCCGCCCGAGCCCCCGGGCTTCGACGAACTCCCCGGCGAGGTTGGCCTCGAGCCACTGGCGCGCCTCGGCTCTGAAGGCGGCGTCCTCGGGGCTGTCGTGGAGGTCCATGGGCGGGGTTTCCTGGCAAGCTCCCTGGCAGGAGCGGTTCTGGCGTGACGCTACCAAAGGGCTTCTGCGCCCCTCCGGCCCGCAGTGCGCCACCGGTCGACCGACTCTTTCGACCGTCGGATGTGCGCCCGGGAATGCCGTGGAATTCGTGGAACAGTTGGCCCGTGGGCGGCGTTACCTCTGCATGGGATTACTCCAGAAGGTCTTATCCAGATCAGCGCGACCCCAGAGGAGGGCAAACGTGAGTTCAGAGACAGTAGAGCCCCAGATCGTGAAGACAGAGGACGAGTGGAAGGCCGAGCTCGACCCCGAGCGCTACCACGTCCTGCGTGAGAAGGGCACCGAGCCGGCGTGGACCGGAGCGCTGCTCGACGTGCACGATCCGGGCCTGTTCCGCTGTGCTGCGTGCGGGGCCGAGCTCTTCCGCTCCGACGACAAGTTCGACTCTGGGTCGGGTTGGCCGAGCTTCACCAAGGCCGCGGCCGACGGCGTCATCAACGAGCACGACGACAGCTCCTTCGGCATGCGCCGGACCGAGGTCACCTGTGCCCGCTGTGGCGGCCACCTCGGCCACGTCTTCCCCGACGGGCCCGCTCCCACCGGAGAGCGGTACTGCATCAACTCGCTGTCGTTGGAGTTCGAGCCGGGCTCGGAGAGCTAGCTCCGGGTCTGATCTGGCCGGGTGGGCCCAGGCTCACCCGGCCAGCCACTTCTCGGCAGCAGCCCTGCCGTTGTCGTAGAGCTGGGTCTGGACCTGCGGGGTGATGCCGAAGTCCGTGGCGTTGACCCCGAGGGTGTCGACGAAGATGGTCTTGGCGACCACGTCCTTGTTGTCGAGGTGCATCTGGTCGCTCCAGCTCTGCATGGTGCCCAACATGGCCAGGGCCAGGCTGATGTCACCCTTCACCGGGTGCCGGACGACGTCGGCTCGTTGCCGGGCGGACAGCTTGATGCCGATGGTGGGTACTGCCGGGGGCTCTCCGTTGGGCCCGTCGAAGGCGTTGATGGGGAAGTTCGAGAGCATGCCGCCGTCGACGAAGACCGAGGGCCCGTCGGCGTAGACGTTGAGGGAGAAGGGCCGGAAGAAGAACGGGATCGACATCGAGGCCCGCACCGCGTCCGCGATTCGCTGGCCGTCGCGAGGATGGGCCGGGTCTGCGAAGTCCCAGGGGAGCCGGGCGAGCTGTCCCTGCGTCAGATCCGAGGTCATCACCACGAGCTTGTACTGCTGGGCATCGGGGATACCCGGTCCGGCGTCGATGCGAAGCTCGCCGAAGGTGTGCTTGTCCTTGGTGGCCAGCTGCTCAGTGATCCACTGATGGAAGTACTCGCCCTTGTAGATGCCCTCGTGGAACCAAAGGTCGGTTCCCTTGAACAGGGGGAGGGCCTTCTCCCACCCCGAGGCGTCACGGAACTTGGTGTAGTCGAGCGACGCCATGAGCTCGTGGAGCTCGGTGCTCGTGAACCCCGCTGCCACCAGCGAGCCGACGATGGCCCCGGCCGAGGTCCCGGCCACCCGGACGAAGCTGAAGCCGTGCTCCTCGAGCACCGAGATGGCCCCGACGAGCCCGATGCCCTTCACTCCCCCGCCCTCGAGCACCAGGTTCACGGGTTGAGGGGCCAGGCGGGTCACGTTGGCGATGGTCATCCCTTCACCTCACAGGGTCGATGTCTTGATCCGGCGACCATCATGGTGCAGTGACGCGACCCAGTCACACATGCTTCTCGCAATTCGGGGTGAGTTCATCGGCAACAGACCGACTCGGGCCGCGATGGGAACCGCCCTGGCCACGATCATCCCGTCGCCCCGCCGCGGTCGAACATGACCCGCGCACTTGGCACCATATGGGTCGCCGGACAGCACCAACCCAACCCACCGGTCTTCGTGGAGACGTACCTCAATCCGACACGAGGCGGGCCTCGATGAGCTCGAACAGCGCGGCCAACCGCCCAGCTTCCGCAGCTCGACCGGTTCGCAAGAGGGCGCGTTCAGCCTCGGCGCACGCCTCGCACGCCTCGAACGCCTCGCGCTTGGTGAGAACAACAGAGGTCGAGAAACTCACTTCCTCTCCTTCACATGCCAACAACGAGTTCATCTCTGAATCTCCGAACGTCATCGAACGATGATTGAGGAAGCGCTGCCGATCCGCCGAAGGCGAACCATTTCCAGGCTTCGATGAGCAACGGGCTGTCACGACGGGACAATCGACCATCCGCCGACCAGCCGGTCCTCTGCAGCACAGAGGACCGGCTGGGTGCTTGCGCCCTACCGTTGCAGATCGAGCACGATGCGTTGCACGCTCGCCCAGCAGTCCCAGAGGCAACGGAGGCGTGTTCCGCTGACGAAGATTGGTCGACTTTCACACTCCAACCATTCGACCGGCCGGACTCGCGTTGGCTACAAGCCATCACGAGTCCGGCCTGAGTCGATCAGGCGTCGATTCCGATGACCTCGGCTCCAACCGGGTCGGAGTTTCCGCCTTGAGTTTCGTGGTCGGGACCGCGACGCTCGGTCCGAGAGATTTCCGCGGTGGCGAATCGAAGCGACGGTCCAACCTCCTCGGCTGTGACTTCAACGCGGCTGCGTCGCTCACCATTCTCCGTCTCCCAGCTGTGCTGCTCGAGGCGCCCCGTGACGATAACTCGAGCTCCCTTCGCCAAGCTCAACGCGACGTTCTCCGCGAGGTCGCGCCAGCACACCACGTCGAAGAACGACGTGGCCTCCTCCCATTCGTCGGAACCCCGCGGCTGCCAGCGGCGATTCACAGCTAGACCGAATGTCGCATTGGCCTGGCCATCGCGGGTGTAACGAATCTCCGGGTCTCGGGTCAGGTTGCCTGACAGCGTCGTCGTATTGCTCATCGGTCCCTGCTCCTCGGTTGTCGCTCACCTTCCGGCGGCAAGCTGCATCGTCGAGCACAGGCCTTGCAGCAAACCTCCCTCTCTACCTCTCACGCATTCTCGCCGAGCAGAATCAGCGATCTCTTTACGACCAGACAGCACACCTGGACACCCAGTCGTCACATGAGTTGTGTCCGTTAGCTGCTCCGCGAGACAGACGCACGCCGTGAGAGTTGGCGGTAGAGCGCCAGGGTCTCCGGATGCACCGCATCGAAGGGCTCGACGTCATCGGCCACGAGGTGGACGAGCTCCGACATGACGGATTCAACCCCGGCGGGATTGCCGGCTGCGTTAGATGCAACGAGGAGGACTCGGTACAGCCGCTCATCGTACGGGCTGACACGCAAGCCTTGGCGCGCTGCCCATTCTGCCCCGGCGGGATCGAGGACTTCGATCCGATGATGAGCAAAACGACAGGCGAGATCGACCACGCCCGCTTCGATGGCGGCAAGAATTCCCTCAAGAATAACCCAGTCCGGCGAGCGCAGGTCGTCGAAGGGCCTCCCCCTGACGAGGGTCAAGGCGGTCCGCCAGTCATCGGGCCGCGACGACCGCGACAGATCGACGAAGGTGGCCCAGTCACTTTGCACATGGGGGCCCAAAGCCAACCGGCCGCGAGAGCGGGGCAGATGGTCGTCCCCAGAGACTGACATTCCCAAGGATCGCCGCGCGGCTGATGCCGTGGAGTGGAGGCTCGCTGGCGCCATTGCCTTGTCCGGCCAGAGTGCTGTAGCCCATTGTTCGTTACTCACTCCGCCCGGGTGCATCGCGAGATACACAATGAGTTCGATCGCCCAGGCTCGGGTGAACTGTCGAGCGGCTCCCTTGATCTCCACCGGACCGAGGACTCGGACCACGACGTCTGGCTGATCTGGAACCCCGGCAAGGGTCACAGGGCCGTCGGGACTGACGGCGGCATCCGGTAGAACGTCACTGGGCCGGGTCTCACGCTCGGGTATTGGAATCGAAAGGCTCGCGTACGGCTCGGCAGTGGAAGGCACCCCAGAAGTCTGGGCTGCCACGGAAACGAGGCTTGCGACGCCTTCCACCAAATCCGGCGGGACGGGTTGGAGCGAAACCGATGAGCTGTCGAACCCTGCACCCCGGACCGACACTCGGCCTGCTTCGGCTCCGACACGCCACCTGGCGTTCGTGACGTCACGACCACATATCACGGCCAAACCGAATGATCCGTCTCCCGCCACGTCGATGAGGGCGGCAAGCGCGCTCAACTCATTTATGGACACCGTCGGGGAACAGACGACGACACAAAGATCCCAGGCGTCCCCAGTATCCTGCCAACGACTCTCACCATTTGTTGCCCAGTCAACGCTGGCCAAGAGGGCAGCACGTTCGCGAACTCGCCGCTCCATCCTTGCCCCAACAGCGGCAAGTGATCTGGCGTGGCTCACTCGTTCCAATCCTTCATTTCCCTCCCCGAAACCGACAAGGATGAGGTCGATCTGGTCAGACCATGCGGCCGTCGCCAATTCGACGGCAATGGCGTGAACGAGGAGATCCGCGTCAGGTCCGGAGACGGCCACCGAGCCCGCTGTTTCGATGTTCACCATTACGAGTCCCAGCGTGTCTCGACCTAATGTCACGAGCGAGGGGAGAGGGGCCTCGACGCCCACAATCTCCGAGTCGGCTCGAATCTGCTCAATTCGGGCCCTACTCTTGACCAGGATCCAACTCTTGCCATTCGGTCCGGGGTCGAAAGGTGGAGGTGGTGTCAGCGGCGAACTCGAGGCAAGCATGATTTCGACCGCATCCCCACGAAGGCGGACGCCCCTCACCATGGGCGCATTCAAACGCTGTCTCCGCACGCGTGCCGCGAGGAGTCGAAGACTCAGGTCGATCCACTCTGCAGACGCCGGATCGGCCGCGACTCGGAGGCCTCGCTCCAACTCCACCAGATCGCCCTCCGGTAGCGCGATCCGAAGACCGTTCGGACGAAGGCGTTGCTGTGCTCGGCGCATTCGGTCAAGCAGCGTCACGACACCTGCCCCGAGAAGTCCGTACCCGATTGGCGTGACGGGTATATGGGGCCCAGATGACCCGCCACGCTTCACCGGCGCCCGGGGCGCCTTGGATGAGACTCCCGCCCCGTTCTGGGTGCGGTCCGGGGTCCTCGGGGACGTTGCCCCGTTCACTGTCGCCTCGGTTGAGGTCGTGACGACGGACACAGGTGACACCTCGGTGTCGATCGGGACTTGTCCTTCTCGATCTGGCATCGAGATCACGACCGCCGGCGGAACTGCTCGGGACGCAGGGGCGGCCGAAGGACTCTCAGCAGTTGGGATTACAAGGACCCAACCAGGCCTTATCCAATGATCGTCTGTCAACTGTTCGCCATCGAGCTGCATACGGCCATAATTGGCCTCCGCGATTCGACGCCAGTCCAACGGCGTGCCCAACTCCTTCTCAGAAATGGACCACAGCGTGTCTCGAGGCTTGACCATATAGGTGTGCTCCAAGATCTCTGTGGCCGCCAACGACGCCGACGCGAGCCGCTCGTCGTCCCCACAAGTACGGATAGTTGAGGTTTGGGGGATCGACGACGTTTGGGCCGAAGCGGCGATGGTCTGAAATTCTGAGCGGTGACATCTGTCGACCCGGAACGCCGAGCGCGAGCGTTGCTCCCATCAAACACCGGACCAACGACTGGACATACTTGCTCGCAGGCATCTTGCCCGGGATGCGACCTCGGACAAGACCAACCACCTCTACGACAACACACGCAACAACCCACGCCCACGCCAACCACGCGATTGACCAGATCAACTTCGACGTGGCTCCATCGCTGACACGCCTCGCCAGCACCCGTCGAATGTTCTCCGGATGAAGCAGCAGATCTCGAATCTCCATCAGGGGTGGGGTTGCGTGTGTCGAAACCAGCACGATGGGCACGCCGGCGACAAGACCCAAGAGGCCCATCATCGAGGCGATCCGAAGGCCCGTCTTCGGTCGACGGGACGAACGGTGCCGACTCATGGCTGCCGCCATCAATCCTCCCTTGTCACGCCATGCACGTTCGTCGCACTTGCAGAAGCCGAGATCGCGATTTGCTGGACTCCTATGATCCCCAGAATGACCGTCGGCTCAGACGACTGAATACGAACACTCACGGTCTGTCCCGCAACCGTAACGACTCCTGAGATCCCAAGGGCGCGCATGTACGCGTCGGCCGCCCGCGTCGCAGTCGAAGGGTCTATCAACACCATCCCCGACCGGATTGCTTCCACTGAGATCTGGTCGGCGCCGATACGAGCCGCCTGCTCGGCCTCCCCTGCTGCAGCACTCTGGGCTGCGACCGCTCTACCGCCGTCCACCACCAGACCGATGAGAGAGAAGAGTGCAAGAGCGAATACCGCTAGGAACGCACTGAGAGACCCCCGCTCGACGTCTGGCTGACCACTGATCTTGTCAACGCTGTCCCCGAGTTCGAGGAGCTTCGATTCTCGATCCTTCATGGCTGAATGGTTCGATAAGGATCGATCACCGCCGCCTGAGTCGCCTCTACGGTGGTAGCGCCTGGAAATCCGGGAACGAGTAGGTCTGCCAACTCCACGTGACACGACACAGACACCCGGACCGTGGCGCCTGCGACAAAGGACCGGGAATCGACATTGATGGTCGGATTGATGCAGGAATGGCTGGACTGAAGGACCGGCAGGGCGGCAGCTACTGCCGCCTGCTGAGCCCGAACCGCCGATCCAGCCACAGCGGCGGCCTCGGCCGCCGCCCGTGCCCCTCCCACAACCTGCTCCCGGGCCAGCGAATACCGGCCAAACGCCAGAGCCACAATCAGGAAGAGCGATATGACGGGCGTCAGGATTACGAGTTCGACCGTGAGGTTTCCACGAGGGTCGGACCGTCGACGACTCCTTGGAGCGCTATCTCCGTGGTCATCCCCCGACACGGAATTCCTGCCTTAACCCCACGCGCACGGCTGACACGGGTAGATGAATTCCCGGCACAATCGATTCGGTTGTTCCCGTCACCCGCACCTGAACCTCGTCTCCGGGTAGGAGTGTCACTTTCACTGAGGGGTTCGTCACGACTTGTCTTGCTGAGGTCGCCAATGCCAGTCGCGCCTCTGCGTCGCCCTCTGCGAGCGAACCACCCTCAACGCAGGCAGCCTGATCACCTCGGGTGGCAGCTGCTTGAACGAGAGCGGAAGCATGAGCCCAGAGACATATTTGAACCGAGAGCAGGATGGCGAGCATCGCAGCGGGAATGGCGATCGCCGCTTCAACGACTGAACCTGTTTCGTCGATGACGATCCGTCGTCGGAGACGAACTGACCCGACACACTTCAAATTCAGGTTGATCGAATTCGCCTTGTCCATGACCTTCGCCACAATTATTGCGCCGACGGCGATCGCGAGAGCAGCGAACACCGCAGTCAGGATTACCTTTTCGACGACGCTTCCCTCCTCGTCGCCGGTGGCCAGAGCCCATCTGGCCGAAAGATATGTCCAGAGTGCTCTGATCTGAGTAGCCATGACTGGTATCTCCTTTCACTGATTCACTCAATCTGTGCGGCATTTGGTCTGCGAGCCTCGAGAAGTCAAAATCCCGAGGCAATTCGGGTGAACGCGGGGTACCCGATGAAGATGAGAAATCCAACGAGAAGAAACGCGCCTGGCAAGAAGAGCTTCTCTGTCAACGCGTTTGCCTCGGCCTCCGCATTGGCGAGTTCGTGGCGCCGAATGGACGCTGCTCGTGCTGCGAGCGTCGCTCGCACTCTTGCACCCTCCATTCCCGCGAGCCCGGCAGTTGCGGCAAGCTCCGTCAACTCCTCGACACCCAGTGTGTGTCCGAGCCGAGACAAAGCCTCCCACGGCGGCTCACCTGTGTCCCGACACTGAGAGAGCGCGCTCACCATGCGACGCGACACCGCGTTCTGTCCAAGTTCGGCTGCGGCGAGGAGAGCACTCTCGATGCCCATGCCACCGGCCAGGCCAAGGACCACCAAGTCCAGGAACGAGCAGATGACCCGCCTGGCATGGCGCAAAGCCTGTCTTGTCTCGATGTTCAGCTGCGCAATGGGAAGGATCCCCCCGCCGGTACCGAGGAGAGCGCCCATCCCGAGTGGAATTGCTGCGGCCGTTCGATATCCCCCCGCGATCAACACCGTCCACATCACAACGGGGACGAGGAATCCGACCATCGCGCCAACAAGACAGCGGGTGAGGAGGTCCTCGAGCGTGGAATTGGTGAGAGCGAGTCGAGTGCCAAGCTCGTGTTCGACGAATCCCCGCTCACGGACCATCTGTGCCATACGCAGTGCCATTCGGCGATCCAGTCGCCAGGCTTCTGCTCTCCACGGCGATTGCTCTCGTCCTCTACTCTCGGACTGATTGGCGTTGAGAACGTTCAGAACGGCTTGCAGCGATGTCTCTCTACTTCGGAACCCCCTGACGACTCCCAAGAAGCCCATTCCCGCTCCCAACCCCAAGACGACGACCAGGGTCATGCGAGTCGCTCCGAGTCCAGCAGTCGCAGCTCTGGCTTCGGGCGGACCAGCCGAACCATGAGCGCCAACCCGACGGCGTAGAACGAGCCGACCACTGCCAGAACCAATTGACCCCCAACGGTCCCGAAGGGGCTGAGATACGAGTGCGCGAAGATGGCCAACGCCGCCGCGAACCCGAGAGAGAACAGCATTACGGTTCGCACGCTGCTTCGAGCCGATGCACGACTGGCATCGACTCGCAGGTGCATCGACACGTCCTCTCGAAGCGAGTCGGCCAAGGCGCTCAGGACATCCACCAGCTTCTGAGCGCGCGATGTCGCGGCCAGAAGCAGCGCACAGACGAGGAACTCGGCGGCGGGGTCGTCGACCTCGCGTGCGAAGGAGCGGAGAGCTGTCTCGAGCGCTACGCCATTGGTCACACGGGCCGCCAGTGTGCTCACCTCTGGCCGGATGGAGATCGGAACCGAAGCAGCGGTAACGACGATCGCTTGGGCGAGCCCGGCCGAAGCAGCGAGAGAATCTCGGAGCAACTCGGTCCACGTCGCGATTGCCTCGGTCCTCTTCGATGTCGCTCCCGGGAGGACCTTGCGCAGACTCTGAGGCAATGTCGCAATGGCCAGTGCCCCGAGGATGCCGGCCACCGGCCATCGGGTGACGGTTATGCAGAGGACGCCGAACGCAGTGGGGATGGCGATCCGTAGGAGCCGACGGTGAGGTGACCCTTCGGCGTCTGGATGCCCGTCAGACCACGAGGTCTCCCCATAACGCTCAGATTCCCGCGAGAAAGAGAACCCCCAGGTAAGACCAAGAAGTCCAATGGCAACCCCGAGCCCGAGGAGGGCGGCGATCGGAGTGGTCACCACAGCACCGCCTCTGGACTGCGAAGGGACGGCTCGAATCCGCAGTCAACGAGCTCCTCGAGAGTGGAAGAACGCAACGGTGCCGCTTGCTTTGCTCGACCGTCCCTGGTTGCCCGGAAGACCTCATTCGAGATGACATGCAATCCTTCAGATCCCACAACCTCTTGCACCGAGGAGACGAACCGGCGGCGCTTCACGGCTTCGAATTGCAGACCGTCGGAATCGGACCGTTCGGAGAATTGGGCGCGATCCTGGCCATTCAGGTATCGAATATCGGGAGCCTTGGATTCGACATCGGCAAGCTCGACGAACACGGTGAAATGCACTGCACCGGCAATGAGCAGGTTTGTAGATTCCAGCGGGAGGCGTTCAGGTGCTTGAACCGCGTAAGACGCCAGACGGCGAAAGATCCCGAGTGACGAGTCGGCATGGATCGTGCACATCGATCCCGAGCGACCTTGACTCATGGCGTTGAGCATCGGAAGAACCTCGTCACCAAGAACCTCGCCAACGATCACTCGATCCGCATTCATCCGAAGCGCTCGCCGGACAAGACGGGCCATCGAGATCGCCCCCTCGCCCTCAGCGTTGGCGGGTCGACTCTCGAGCGCGACCATATCGGGATGTCGTTCTGGGACCGAGTCCAAACCTAACTCGAAGGCTTGCTCAATCGTTACAACCCGCTCCCGTGGGGGGATCGCCGATGCGAGCCCGCGTATCAAGGTGGTCTTGCCCGAGTTCATCGCCCCACCCACGACGATGTTCTTGCGAGCACGCACCGCGGCCGAAAGGAGGCTCGCCAGTGTCACATCAAGGGCGCCCATCTCAACAAGGTCGTCAAGCGTGAGATCGACGTAGCGGTGGCGCCGAATCGACACGACCGGTCTCTGCACCACAGACATCAATGCCGAAAGGCGACTTCCATCCGGTAGACGCAGGTCCAACTCGGGATGAGAGACGTCGAATCGCCGCTCTGACAAACCGAATCTTGCTGCTGCCGAACGCAGCATCTCGGCAAGTTCCGCGTCCGAGTCTGCGGCGGGTCCAACACTCATTTTGGTTCCATCCGCATAGGTGACCCATACGCGGTCACACCCGTTGACGTCGATGTTCTCGACTTCGGGATCATCGATCAAGGATTGAAGGCGACCCAAGCCAAATAGAGCGTCAAGTACCGAACGCGCTACACGTTGCTCGTCGGCCATTCCCAACGGGGTGTCTCCACGTTCGACAGACTCTGCCGCACGCTGTTCAAGACGGGCCAACGTCAGTTCTCGAGCAAGCTCGCGACGATCATCCGGAGCCAGCTCGTAGCCCGAGGCATCGGACAGGTCGTCGGCCACGGCAACCCGAAGACTTGACACCAGCGAAGTCAGATCGTCGTGCGTCATGATCCGAGATCTTCCTTCATCTCGCCCGAATCCGTTCGGGAGAACGTCAGATGTCCATTGTTCGAGACGCCAGCGACAACGTCCCCACCGGATAATTCACCTTGGCCATCGCCGTCATCCCGATTCAAGATCTGGTCGACGAGTACTCTTGTTGAAGCCACCAGAGCGCTTTTGGCGAATCGCCGGGGTCTGCCGGGCGAACCGCACGCCATCGCCGCGGATTCCTCGTCGAGTGGGACCGCGGCCAAGAGATTCGACTGGAAGGCTTGTTCGATCTCTCTGAATCGGAACTGGCTGGGCCCCACCAAGGTGACAGAGTTCGCGGCCTTCGTGAGTCTCCGGACATGATCAAGTGTGCACAAGGCATGAGCCAATCCAGCGGCGTCAGGCCGTGTGACCACCACCACGTGGTCGGCCGCCTCGAGGATCGCCTGCTGACCGGGTGCGCTCGCGAGGACCCGCCCGCAGTCCACCAGCATGTCGACCTCTCCGCGAAAGATCCCGGGACCAACGGCGCCCAGTTCCCGGTCCAGACTGCTTGCGGCGTCGGCGCTCACTGGGCCGACCAACACGTCAAGTCCGCCCGGAAGTGTCTGCGTGTGAAGCCCGACATTCGCTTCTGAGCGATCTGAACGTCGATGAGCAAGAACAAGGCTGGTCATGCCCACGCGGGGTGACAATCCGAAACGGGCGGCAACATCGTTCCCCGACGGATCGCATTCTGCGATCACGATTCGTCTTTCCGCCGGCCACACCGCTCCGGCAATGCAGGCAACGGTCGAGACACCGGGCGAGCCTTTGCCTGAGCACAGCGCCACGAGCGTCACGAACTCGACCCGATCAGAACCAGGGCTGCCTGTCCCGCCGCGGAGGCGCTCGCCACGAGCGGTGCCACGGCGGACGTCACCAAGACCGAGACAACGATGGTGCCGGCGCTCGGCTGTGCAGCGTTGTCAACGGCTGTGACAGTGGCGTTCGCCGCCAGAACAGCACCGATCTCCACTGCTCCGACCGCCGAGGACGGACTTGTAGCGATCGACCCATCGGATGATCCACCAGTGAGCGTGGTTAAGGATCCAGTGAGGATCACGTCGACGGTATCGCCGACAGCGACACCGTCAGCCGGTACTTGCCCGGCCTTGGTGGCGATTCCGACAATCGCCTTGCCCTGGGCCGGTCCACCGTGCACGGTCAACTCGTTCGAAGAGAGCAGAGACCCCGCCATGAGCGATACCGCCGCGGCTCTCCCAACGACTTGACTGATGTCGTCAGCTGAGATCGGGTGCAATTCCGCAGAGAACGACACCCGTGCGACAGCCAGGTCGTTCCTTGTCATCATGTGCCCTTGGGGGACACTCTTCGCTAAGACCAGAACCGGCTCTCTGCTCTCGGCGTGCAGATAGAGGTTGGCAAAGATCGCGACGCAGAACGTGACCAGTGCGAGAGAAGCGACTGCGACGAGGGGTCGTCGGCGATGGCCGTTCCCGAGGAATCGGATGGAATCGGCGGACGGTTTCGGGTCCGACCGTGTTCGTGTCGAGGTTGTGGACAAGGCTGTTCGACCCCCGCTAACCCGTTATCCAGCCGTTCCGACTGACTCAACCTGCTCCACTCGAACGGGGACGGTTGAGCTCGTATGTAATGGGGGAAGCGTTCCGCCACCCGCGGCACCTGTTGCCGCCCAGGTAACCGTCCATGTGATTGTCGCTGTGACCTTGAACGCCCCGTCGTTCGAATCGCCGTCATAGCTGGGTTGTCCCGCTGACGACTTGCCGTATGTGTACGAACAGTCCGTCGTCTGGGGTGCATCGGACTGCTGGGGCTGATACGGGGTTCCGGGACCCACGCAGAGGACAGAGTGTCCGTCGCCCATAGACCAGGAGACGGTGTCCGGAACCGCGATTGCGGTGGCGCTCACTCCTCCAGCAGTGGCAGTCGCACGAAAGCTGTGCCACATCTGTGGGTCGATCCAAAGCCATGAGCTGAGATTGACGACGCTGAAGACAGACGGGTTGAGGTTGATTACCGGTGACGGAAGTGTCAACGAATCAGCGGCCTGCAGCGCCAGGGCGCTAGGAGGAACCCCTGGTGTGTTGGCAGCGGTCGTCGGACCGGAGGGGAACCACGACAGAGCGCCGTTGTAGATAGTGAGATCCCTTCCGGGGCACTTGACGAAATACCATGCGCCCGGGGTAGGGCCTCCTGCGCCGAAGGTCTCAGCTTCATTGGCCGGGAGCGGGATGTAGGTGCATGGAGCTGAAGACGCTCCAGAGGTTGTCCCCTTGCGCACCCCACGGTGGACGGCCCTTCCGGGGTCCGAGCTCGCTGCTCCAGCTCCCACGTTCACGGTGTTGCCACCGTCCGACGCCGAGCTCGTGTTTGTAGCCGCCCACGCCACGAACGCGCCTTGGGTGAGGACCAGCGCCGTGATCGAGACCCCGACCCAGATCTTCTTCCGACGAACAGTACGGCCCCCTTCACGCATTGGATCGCCAACGGGATCGAGGCGTTGATCGATGGACGGAAGCGGCCGCATCGCTCTCGAAAGGACCCCAGCTTTGGGATGCCTCTTGAGCGCTCATGGCCCCTGAGCAACCACACCACGCGATTAACCAAGACGTGAGCACCGAAAACCCTCCGAATCAGTCTTCTCTTGGAGACTGCAGCCCCACTGAACGTGGGGAGACTACGGGGAGTGGTTCTCTCAGGCAACTTAGGGTGCCGAGCACTGTCGCAGTACGCCGACCCCCAGGTTCGAAACCGCAGCGCGGCGAGTCCACACCCAGGACGAACTTCACGAGGGCTCTCGACACGGTCCGAGCGTGCCGTCCGAGGTTTGCTGCCGACCTTGCTCGTTACCTTGCCCAGGGCCGGCACCGACAAATGTCCCGAATTTGGGTCGAGCCCCTTCGAATGGCGGGCGAACCTCGCCGGCTCACCATCTTCCGTCTCCCAGCTGTGCTGCTCAGGCTCATAGGCTCGGATTGCATGTGCGGCCGAGTAGACATCCACACTCCCCCGTCCCAGCTGGCCCGGTTGCTCGAGGTCCAGTTGGCGGCGGGCGTGAACCCCGAGGGCCGGCCGAGCTGGAACGTGCCGCCGGCACGCGGCATCCCAGCCATCACCGAGCGCCATGCGCTCACCGAGTCCGGTGAGAAGAGCGAAGACCACGAGAGGGTCTTGGACGTCCTGCGCTGGGGGCTCGTCCCCCACTGGGCCAAGGACCCCCGCACGGGCTACAAGATGATCAACGCCCGGGCCGAGACGGTGACCAAGAAGCCCGCCTACCGCTCGGCCTTCGCCAACCACCGCTGCCTGGTGGTGGTGGACGGGTTCTTCGAGTGGCAGGTCCCCGACCCGGCCAGCCCCAAGCGCAAGGTCCCGTTCTATTTCCGCCGCGCCGACGGCCAGCCGATCACCTTCGCCGGCCTCTGCGAGACATGGTGGGACAAGTCCCGCTCCGAGGAGCCCGACCCCGAGACGATGCTGCGCACCTGCACCATCATCACCACCAACGCCGGTGCCGACATGGTCGACGTCCACGACCGCATGCCGGTGATCATCGAGCGTCCCGACTTCGACCGCTGGCTCGACCCCGACCAGCACGACACCGAGGCCCTCGCCAAACTGCTGCTCCCGGCGCCCAAGGGGACCCTGGTCCGCCACCCCGTCGACAGGGCGGTGAACAGCCCCCGCAACGACGGGCCCATGATCATCCAGCACGCCGAGCCCGACGACGACGAGTGAACCGGGGCTCGTGACCACCCTCGCCCGGGCCCGCAAGATCGCGCTGGGCCTACCGGAGGCAACCGAGCAGGACCATCACGACATGACCTCGTTCCGGGTGCGGGGGAAGATCTTCGCCACGGTTCCCGACGCCACCCACCTGCGGGTTATGGTGGACGAGACCGAGATCCGCGCCGCGGTGGCGGCGAACCCCGAGGCCTGTCAGGAGCTCTACTGGGGCAAGCGACTGGCCGCCGTCGTGGTGGACCTCCGTCGGGCCGATCCCGACCTGGTGGAGGAGCTCCTCACCGACGCCTGGATGCGCAAGGCGCCCCAGAGGCTGGTGGACGACCTGGCCGACCGCTGACGCCATCCCCGACCGCGCCGCCGAGGACCGAGGGACGACCGAGATCGCCGTCGTGTGGTGCTAGGTCTGGCAGCTGACGCCTCCGAGCTGGACCGCGGCGCAGACAGTGCCGTAGCTCACCCGCCAGCTGCCGGCGACGATCACGGCCCGGCCGATCATCGGGAAATTGAGCTGGGCGTCGGAGTGGAACCGGATCGTGTACGACACGTCTCCAGCGTCGGGTTCTCGAACACCACCTTGGTCACGTCGATGTAGCTCGAGGACGCCAGGGCTTCATAGGGACCGGTGTCGAGCTGTTCGAGGGCCCCTTCCACCAGGCTGCCGTCCTGGACCAGTTGCACCCGTTCGATGGGCGGCGTGCTGCAGTCGAACACCGCGGCGAACGCCTGGGTGACCGCCCGGGTGGCGGCCGGCGCGAATCGGCACACGCGTCGGCGTGGTTCCCCCACCACTGATGGCGCAGATCAACGAGGCTCTCCGTCTGCACCTCGCGTTGTGACGTCGAGAAGCAGCGAAGGCCCCGCATCGGCCGTGCCGTGCGGAACGGGCTCAGCCGTCGCTGAACTTGAGCTTGTCCTGCTCCCAGAACGACCTCAGCGAGACGAGCCTGCCCGCGGAATTCACCTTGTAGATGTTGGCAATCTGGACGATCCCGACCTGATTTCCCGGGAGGGTGATGCGGATCTCGCCGATGTTGGCCACCTCGTCACCGCACTCGATGGACTGGCGGATGGTGAACTTCAGGCTCTCGCTCTGGGAGATCACGTTGTCGTAGAAGGCGGTGATGGCCTCCTTGCCGCGCTGGCCCTTGCCGTCGGGGTCGAAGAACGACGGTCCCACGGGATCCTCGACCACCGCATCGTCGGCGAACAGCGCCAGCCACCCGTCGCGGTCCTTGGCCTCGGACATCTCCATCGACTTCTTCGACATCTCGAGTGCTGCACCCACCAGTCGCCTCCCCTCGCCTCGTGCCGACGGAACCTACGCCTCGCCTACGCCTTCGCCTTGGTGACGACCGCGTCGGCGAACCGTCGCAGGCTATCGATCTTGGTCTGCAGCGGCTCGGTGTCGGGCCCCACCACATAAGGCCAGCGGAACCCGACGATGACATCGGTCACGCCCTGGTCCTCCAGGCGGCGAACGCCGTCCAGGCTGAAGGCGTCCATCGAGATCACATGGGTCTCGAACGGCGCGGCCTCTCGCCCCGCCTCGGCCCGCAGCTCGGCCAGCCGGGCGAGAAGGCCCGGGAGGTCGGCCGGGTCGCCGCCGCCGTGCATCCAACCGTCGCCCATGAACGCCGCCCGGCGCAGAGCCGCCTCCCCGTGCCCGCCGATCAGGATGGGGACGGGCTTGGCCGGCGCAGGCGACATCTTCACCGAGGGGACGTCGAAGACCTCGCCGTGGTACTCGAAGAACCCGCCGGCGGTGAGCCCCCTGATCACGTCGATGGCCTCGTTCATGCGCTTGCCCCGGCGCTCCCACGGCACGTCGAGCAGCTCGTAGTCCTCGGGCCACGGGCTCGTCCCCACCCCGAAGAGGAACCGGTCGCCGGTGAGCACCGCCACCGACGCCGCCTGCTTGGCCACCATCACCGGATGACGGATGGGGAGCTTCACCACGAAGGTCACGAACCGAAGCGTTGTGGTCACCGCCCCCAGAGCCGGGATCAGGCTGAAGGGCTCGATGAAGGGCTTGTCCTCGAGGAACTCGCGCGACCCGTCGGGGTTGAACGGGTAGGTCGTGTCGGACTGGCGCGGGTAGGCGATGCTGTCGGGCACGACGAAGGTGTCGTAGCCGGCGTCCTCGGCGGCCCGGGCCAGGGGCCCGTAGAACGCCGGGTCGGTCATGGACTCGGCGTAGCTGAAACGCATGGGGGGCCTCGGTCTTCCGTGAAGGGTCGGTGAGGGTGCGGGAGTCGGTGAGGGTGCAGGAGTCGGTGAGGGTGCGGGAGTCGGTGGCCGGCAGGTCCGGGGCTCTCAGAGACTCCGAGGCTCAGGCGTTGGGCTTTTCGCCCGACGCAGCCGCCTTCCGGATCTGCTCGAGACGGTCGATCAGCCCCATCCGCTCCTGGCCCACCTCGTCGAACCGTGCCGCGATCTGCTCGGGTGTCCAGCGACCCTCGACGCTCATCGAGCGCAACTCGACGGGCTGGTTCCACACCGCGATCCGTCCCCCCACCGCCGTGTACACCTGCCCGGTCACGTCCTTGGCCGCATCCGAGAGCAGGTACACCACCAGGGGGGCGACGTCCTCGGGATCGCCCATCTCGGCCAGCTCCGAGGGGACGTTCGCCGACATGCGGGTGCGGGCCACGGGGGCGACGGCGTTGGCGCGAACGCCGTAGCGGTGCAGGCCGACCGCCGCGGAACGCACGAGCGACACGATCCCGCCCTTGGCCGCCGAGTAGTTGGCCTGGGCCACGCTGCCGGCGAAGGCACCCGAGGTGAACCCGATGAGCGATCCCGACTCCTGCTTGCGCATGATGGCCGCCGCGTGGCGGAACACGGTGAAGTGACCCTTCAGGTGGGTGGCGATCACCGCGTCCCACTCGTCCTCGGACATGTTGAACAGCATCCGTTCCCGCAGGATGCCCGCCACCGCCACCACCCCGTCGATGCGGCCCCAGTGCTCCAAGGCGGTGTTCACGATGCGCTCGCCACCGGCCATCGTGCTCACGTCCTCGGCCACGGCCACGGCCTCGCCGCCGGCGTCCTCGATCTCCTTCACCACCGCGTCGGCGACGTCGCTGGTGGGGTCCTCCCCGGCGAGGCCCACCCCGATGTCGGCCACAACGACCTTGGCGCCCTCGGCCGCGCACGCCAGCGCGCAGGCCCGTCCGATGCCGCCGCCGGCGCCGGTGATCACGACCGCTTTGTTCTCGAGGTACCCAGCCACTCGCTACCGCTCCTGTCTCGCTGTGTGCGTCCGCCCGACCCTACGGGCCGGCCGGTGCTGCCATGTGTGCTGCGCAGTATGTGCTGCGCAGTCTGTGATGCGCAGCCCTACGACGTGCTGCGCGGCATGTGGTGCCTGCTTGGCAATCTGTCGGGGCGTTCCGTCCCGCACAAATCGGGCCGGCCCGCGGCCCCCGCGCCGGGGCCAACCGAGACCCGTTCGAGCAGGTCAGCGGGTTGTTTCAGTGGCCGTCGCAGGGCCAGGACGTGAGCCCCTGCTGTCGGGGCGAGCGGTCCCGTCCGTCACGTCCTGTCCCGACCCGTCCTGTCCCGACCCGTCCTGTCCCGACCCGCCCGTCCCGTCACGTCCGGTCCCGTCGCGTCACGTCCCGGCCCTGGGAGCCTGACGGGCCAGCAGGGCGCCGAAGCCCTCGGTGTCGCCGGGGACGATCGCCCGGGGCGGGTCGGCCACGAGCACATGGGCCTCGCCGGTCGTGATGGCGAAAGCGATCGCCGCCGCGGCCAGCTCGGGAGGGTCGGGGCGGATGCGGTGCGCCCCGCTGACGAGGTGGCCGGCCCGGAGGTGCTCGTGGAACTCGGTGGCCGTGACCGACGGGTAGACGACCGACACCGCGATGCCGGCGTCGGCGAGCTCGATCCGGGCCACCTGCGACAGCATGTTGAGCGCCGACTTGGTGGCCGCATAGCCGCCGAGCCCGGGGATGACTCGCAGTGACGTGGCCGAGCTCACGTTCACGACGGCGCCACCCGCTCCGGCCCGCATGACGGGGAGCACCGCCTGCATCCCCAGCAGAGGTGCGATGACGTTGAGCTCGAACACCGCCCGCAGGTCGGCCGGGTCGAGCTCCTCCAGCAGGACGTGAAGCCCCTGTCCGGCGTTGTTGACGAGCACGTCGACCCGGCCGAGGGCGTCGACCGTGCGGGACACCAGGCGCAGGATCTCGTCGGGCGCGGTGACGTCGGTCGCGACGGCGAGCGATCCCGGCAGCTCGGCGGCGAGGGCCTCGAGACGCTCGGCCCGGCGCGCCGCGAGCACGACGCGCGCACCCCGCTCGCTCAGCAGGCGCGCCGTCGCGGCGCCGATCCCCGAGGACGCCCCGGTCACGATGCAACACGCCCCGTCGAGGTCCATCGTGCTCCTCTCCCGCATCCCGTCGGTCCCGTCTCGAATCCCGTCGGTCCCGTCTCGAATCCCGTCGGTCCCGTCTCGAATCCCGTCGGATCCCGGTTCGAATCCGTCGGATCCCGGTTCGAATCCGTCGGATCCCGGTTCGAATCCGTCGTGTCGAGTCCGGGCGACCGTCGTCCGATCTTGGCTCAGGGGCGGCGGGCACCGATAGAGCCGATGGTCATGACGCCGAGGGCAAGGCCGGCGTCGGCCCGTGGCACCTGCCTGACACCTGTGTCAGGATTTCCGCCGAGCGGGGGGAGCAGGAGGGGGACGATGACGCAGGTCAACGAGCACATCGAGTTCGACACGTCCGACGTCGACCGCCATGTCGGGCAGCCGGTGGGCGGGGGGCAATTGAAAGAGCCCGTGACCGTCACCGACATCCGCCGGTGGGTCCAGGCCATGCAGTACCCCAACCCGCTGCACTTCGAGGACGAGGTGGCGGCGGCCAGCGTGTTCGGCCGGATCGTGGCCCCGCAGTCCTTCACCATCTGTTGCGACGTCGGCCACGGGGCCGGCCCGGCCATCGTGGGGAACATCCCCGGCACCCACATGATCTTCGGGGGCGACGAGTGGTGGTTCGCCGGGCCGCGCATCTATCCCGGCGACCTGCTGCACATGAAGCGGCGGTTCGTCGACTACAAGGTGTCGGAGACGAAGTTCGCCGGGCCCACCATGTTCAGCCGGGGCGAGACCATCTACACCAACCAGCGGGGCGAGCGGGTGGCCAAGCAGTGGTCGACGGCGGTGCGCTACCGCGCCGACGTGGCGCGTGACCGCGGCTTCTTCGAGCAGGCCGCCCCCGTGCCCACGTGGACCGAGGAGCGGCTGGCCGCCATCGAGACCCGACGCCGGGCGTGGATCCGCAGCCGGGCGGGGGACACCAGCCCCACGCTCGAGTCCGTCGAGGTGGGCCAGAGCCTCCTCACTCGCCCCATCGGCCCCCATTCGCTGCCGAGCCTGGCCTCGGAATGGCGCGGCTACACCTTCACCGTGTGGGGATCGACGTACCACGAAGGTGCGGATCACCTGAGCGACGCCGGCTGGCTCGACGAGATGGACCGCGACCTCGAGGGCGCGCAGGAGGACCCCGAGCTCGCCGACGGCCTCTACCACGGCCCCTCGCGGGGCCACACCGACGAGGAGCACGCCCGGCTCATCGGCATGCCCCGCGGCTACGGCTACGGCGCCTCGATGGGCGCCTGGGTCCTCGACTACGTCGCCGCCTGGGCCGGTGACCGGGGGCTGGTGCGGCACTCGGCCGTGCAGTACCGCTTCCCCGCCTTCGACGGCGACCTCACCCTCCTCGACGCCGAGGTGACCGACGCCCGGTACGACAAGATGCTCGGGGCCGGGCTCGTGACCCTGGAGGTGACCATGACCAACCAGGACGGGTCGGTGATGGCGAAGGGGCCGGTGGAGGTCGAGCTGCCGGCGTAGGCCGCGACCACGCGGCCCGGGCAGCGGACGCCTTCTGTGGCGCTCTTCAGGGGGCCGCCCCTTGAGACCGAGGTCGGCATCGGCGTGCTCACCATGGGCGGGCTGCTCGACGAGGTCACCGCCCGCCACGCCGGGCGCGAAGCACTGTGCTTCCACGCTGACGGCTCCGTGGTGCGATGGAGCTACGAGGAGCTCGGGAGACGGGCCCGTCGCTTCGCCAAGGCGTTGACCGCGGCCGGCGTGGGCAAGGGCACCCGGGTGGCGCTGCTCATGGGCAACCGACCCGAATGGGTCGAGGCCGCCTTCGGCGTGGCACTGGCCGGCGGCGTGATCGTCCCCGTGAACACCTTGTTCGAACCGCCCGAGATCGAGCACGTGTTGGGTCACTCCGACAGTGCGGTGCTCGTCTACCAGGAGCGCCTGGCCCACCACCGCTACCACGAGCAGGTGCGGGCGATGCTGCCCAACCTCCCCTATCTGAGGACCCTCGCATGCATGGGCACCCGCTCGTACACCGACTTCCTGGGCGCCGGCGACGCGGTGGACGACGAGGTCGCCGCCGGCCGCGCCGCGGCGGTGTCGCCCCACGACGACGCGCTCGTCGTCTACACCTCGGGCTCGACGGGCAAGCCCAAGGGCGTGCTGCACGCGCACCGGGCCGCCGCCCTGCAGAGCTGGCGCTTCGTCCAGCACCTGCGCGTCGATCCCACCCGGCGGGTGTGGAGCGCCTTCCCGTTCTTCTGGACGGCGGGCTACTGCATGGTGATGGGGGGCACCCTGGCGGCCGGTGCCTGTCTCGTGCTCCAGGAGCTCTTCGAGGCGGGTGACGCCCTGGCGCTGTTGGAATCCGAGCGCGTGACGACCCCCCATGCGTGGCCGCATCAGCTCGCCGCCCTCGAGAGCCACCCCGACTACGCGCGTCGCGACCTCTCGGCTGTGGACCAGGTCGACTCGTTCACCTCCATCGGCCGGCACCCATCGGTGAAGGCCGACGACTCCTTCAGCCCGCGCGCCGCCTACGGGCTCACCGAGACCTTCACCATCATCAGCTCCTCGCCCGCCGACACCCCCGCGGCGTTGCGCGAGGGCCACGAGGGGACGATCCTCCCCGGGAACATCGTCCGCATCGTCGACGCCTCGACCGGGGAGGACCAACCCGTCGGCGCTCCCGGGGAGATCCGCGTCAAGGGGCCCACCCTCATGAAGGGCTACGTGAAGGTCGCCCCCGAGGAGGTCTTCGACACCGAGGGGTTCTTCGCCACCGGCGACGCGGGGTTCGTCGACGACGAGGGGCGCCTGCACTGGGTGGGGCGAACCTCGGACCTGATCAAGACCGGCGGTGCCAACGTCTCACCGGTCGAGATCGACAACGAGCTCTTGCGCCATCCCGGGCTGCACAGCGCCTTGGCGGTAGGCGTCGCACACCCCACCCTGGGCGAGATGGTCGTCGTGTGCGCCGTGGCCCAGCCGGGCTCCGACGTCGACGAGGACGACGTGCGCGACTTCCTGCGGGGCCGGATCGCCTCGTACAAGTTGCCCCGTCGGGTCCTGTTCTTCGCCGAGGAGGAGCTCACGCTCACCGGGAACGCCAAGATCCGCGCCGACGAGCTGCGCAAGCT
This sequence comes from uncultured Acidimicrobiales bacterium, assembly GCA_963739765.1. Taxonomy (GTDB): domain Bacteria; phylum Actinomycetota; class Acidimicrobiia; order Acidimicrobiales; family UBA8190; genus Chersky-840. Next base: position 301,396 of record CAVUBP010000003.1, read on the forward strand.
CGCCGCCGAGCGGCTTGCCCGGGGCGAGAACGCGTTCTAGTCTCGCGTCGGCCCCCCGTCACGGACGGGGGGAGTTCCGGTGGGAGCGCACGACAACGCTCGGGATCGCGCCTCGACTGCTCGGAGGCGACGGCACAGGCCCTCGGGGGCGGGGTGCGAGATCACCGGAGTGCCGAGTGAGGAGCGAGGATGACCGACTTCGGATTCTGGGCGATGGCGCAGGAGGAGCCGGGCCACCTGGCCCTGGTGGCCCCGGACGGCACCGAGCTCAAGGCGGGCGAGCTGCTCGGACGCTGCAACCAGGTCGTCCACGCGCTGCGCATGCTCGGGCTCCGCAAAGGCGACACCATCGCCTTCGTGCTGCCCAACTGCGCGGAGGTCTTCGAGATCTATCTCGCCGCGATGCAGGCGGGGTGGTACATCGTGCCGATCAACCACCACCTGGTGGCGCCGGAGATCGCCTACATACTGAAGGACTCCGGGGCCCAGGTCTTCATCGGCCACGAGCGCTTCGCCGACGCCTGCCTCGACGCCGCCGACGAGGCCGAGATCCCCGCATCACGCTGCCTGGCGGTCGGTGACATCTCGGGCTTCGCCTCCTACGCGCAGTTGCGCGACAACCAGAAGACCGACATGCCCGACGATCGCAGCCTGGGCGACACCATGAACTACACCTCGGGCACCACCGGCAACCCGAAGGGCGTGCGCCGCACCCTGTCGGGGGCGGACCCCGACCAGATGGCGATCAGCCTGGCCGGGATCCTGCTCCTGTTCGGCATCAACCCTCGCGACGACAACGTCCACATCGTGGGCTCGCCGCTGTACCACACCGCCGTGCTGCGCTTCTCGGGGGCGGCGATCCACATGGGCCACACCGTGGTGCTCATGGACAAGTGGAGCGCCGAGGGGATGCTCGAGCTCATCGAGCGCTACCGGGTGACGCACTCGCACATGGTCCCCACCCAATTCCACCGACTCCTCGCCCTCCCCGATGATGTGCGGAACAAGTACGACCTCTCGTCGTTGCGCCACATGATCCACGCTGCGGCACCGTGCCCGGTGGACACCAAGCACGCCATGATCGAATGGTGGGGGCCCGTGATCGACGAGTACTACGCGGCCTCCGAGGGCGGGGGCACCATCGTCAACACCGAGGAGTGGCTCGAGAAGCCCGGCACCGTGGGCAAGCCCTGGCCGATCTCGGAGATCGCCATCTTCGACGACGACGGCAACCGCCTGGAGGCGAACCAGATCGGGACCGTCTACATGGCCATGCAGTCGGCCGACTTCGAATACCACAAGGACAAGGAGAAGACCCAGAAGAACCGGATAGGCAAGTTCTTCACCGTCGGTGACGTCGGCTACCTCGACGACGACGGATACCTCTTCCTGTGTGACCGCAAGACCGACATGATCATCTCCGGCGGAGCGAACATCTACCCGGCCGAGATCGAGAACGTCCTCCTGGGCCATCCCAAGGTCGTGGACGCGGCGGTGTTCGGCATCCCCCATGAGGACTGGGGTGAGGAGGTGAAGGCGGTCGTCCAACCCGTCGACGGCGTGCAGGGGTCGCCCGAGCTCGCCCTGGAGATCCTGGCGTGGTGCGAGGGCCGGCTGGCGAAGTTCAAGACGCCCAAGACCATCGACTTCACCGACGACATGCCGCGCGACCCCAACGGGAAGCTCTACAAGCGCAAGCTGCGCGATCCCTACTGGGAAGGGCGCGACCGGGCCATCTGAATCGGGCCATCCGAGCCGCCGGTGGCGTCCTCGCGACCGTCGGCCGCTGTCTTCGCGTTCAGGTACCTCGCGCGGCGCGCACCGCATCGACGAGCGACAGCAGCCCGCGGACGTCGATGGGCTTCGCCAGGAAGCCGATGACACCGCGGCCGAGCAGCTGACGCACCTGCGGTGGCGGCGCGTCGGCCCCGATGACCGCCACCGGGACATCCGCGGTCGCGGCGTCCTCGGCCAGGCGGTCCAGGACGATGTCTCCGGTCATGTCGGGGAGGTGGAGATCGAGCAGGACCATGTCGGGGACGTGCTCGCGGGCGAGGTCCAAGCCCAGACCTCCCTGCATGGCGGCAAGGACCTCTGTCCCGGGCCGCCGCGACAGCACACGCTCGACGAGATCGAGGGTGGTCAGGTTGTTCTCTATGAGAAGGACGCGAAAGGCGCGACCGGGCCCGGGCGAGCCGGTGACCTCGGCGCCGACGTCTCGTCCCATGGCCGACGCCCGCTGCCCGGCCGTGCCGCGCCCGCCGGTGGCGGTCGCCCCCGCGCCGGTCCTCGGACCTGTTCGGACGGCCCGGCTCGCTGCGGCCCCGCCGATCATCACGTCGCCCGGCGACACGACGGTGGCCGCGTCGCCCACCACCACCTCGCCTGCGACGCCGTTGCTCCCGGGTCCCGCGCTCGCGATGCCGCTGCTGTCGGTTCCGGGACTCCCGGTGCCGACGCTCCCGATGCCGACGCTCCCGATGCCGCTGCTGTCGACGCTCGGTGCCCCGCCACCACGTGCGAGGGTGGCGGTCTCTGACGCCGGGAGCTCGACGGTGAAGGTGCTTCCCACCTCGGCCACCGACTCCAGGCTCAGCTGTCCCCCCATGCGCTCGCACAGGTGCTGGGACAACGCCAGTCCCACGCCGGTTCCCTCGATGCCGGTCTGCTCGAGGCCGAGGCGGTCGAAGGGGACGAACACACGATCGAAGTCCACCCGGCGGATTCCCCTCCCCGTGTCCGCGACGGCCAGGTTGAGGCGGCCCGGCGATGCCTGCTCGCACGTGACATCGACACGCCCGCCCGGCTTGTTGTACTTCACGGCATTGGACAACAAGTTGAGTAGGACCTGCATCAGGCGCTGGCGGTCTGCGGTGACGAAGTACGCGTCGCGCCGGTCCACCAGGGAGCGGATGACCACCTCGGCCCGTGCCGCCATGGGATTGGTCAGTTCGAGTGCTTCTGACACGATCTCGGCCACTGCCACCGGAACCAGGGTCAGCTCGAGGTAGCCGGACTCGATCCGGGCGATGTCGAGCACTTCGTCGATGAGATCGAGAAGGTGACGACCCGCCCGAAGGATGTGGTCCACTGCGTCGGCCTGTTGCCCGGGAATGTCGTCCATCTGGAGCAGCTGCGCGAACCCGAGGATGGAGTTGAGGGGTGTGCGCAGTTCGTGGCTCATTCGCGACAGGAAGTCGCTCTTGGCCTTGCTGGCCTTCTCGGCCGACTCCCGAGAGGTCTGCAACCGCTGCTCGGACTCGAGCTTGTCGGTGATGTCACGCGAGACCACCACCGCACCGGCGAAATGGCCCTCGCTGTCGAGCACCGCCTGTGCCCGGGAATCGACGGTGACCCAATGCCCTTCGGCGTGGCGCGCCCGGTAACGCAGATGCAAATGGGACACCGCTCCGGTCACCATGCGGATGAACAGCGATGCCACGTCGTCGAAGTCGTCGGGGTGGACGAAGTCGAACACGTCGCTCTGGGTGAAGACCTCGTGCCGGTGACCGAACAGCGCGCTCTCGGCCTCACTGATCTGATGGATCTTCCCGGCGCGGTCCATCAATGTGATCATGTCCGGGCTCGCCCCGATGACCGAGTCGAGCAAGCGGTCCCGAGCGGCGAGAGCCCTCTCCGCCCCACGGCGTTCAGTGGTGTCCGAGGCGATACCCCCGATCGCCATCGGCGTGCCGGCCTCGTCGCGAATGAGGAAGCGGCTCACCATGAAGTCCCTCGGGCCGTCGACGGTGGTCCGGGACTCGTCGCTGACGAAAGACACTCCATCGCCCAGGAGCTGGAGCTCGCGCCCTGAGATCGTGTCGGTGTCCTCGGGCCAACACTCCGCCGCGCTCATCCCCACCGCCGCGTCCACGCCCATGCCTGACGCCCGAGAGAACTCGTCGTTGACGAGCAGGTACCGACCTTTGAGGTCCTTCACGAAGATGACCGAGGGCGAATACGTCATGATGGCCCGCAACCGGGCTTCGCTCTCGCTGAGGGCGATCTCGTCGCGTCGCCTCTCGGTGATGTCCCGCGCCGCGCCATATACGCGCTGGCGGGAGTAGTCGACACGGGTCGTCCATTCGAGCCAGCGCCACTCGCCTTGACGGCTGCAGAAGCGGACCTGGGTCAGCCCGGCTTCGCCGTTCTCTGCCAATACGGTCTCGGCCCTTCTGCGCACCTCCCGGTCATCGGGGTGGACGAGGTCGTCGAGGCGGAGGCCCCGCAGCTCCTCGGGGCCGTAGCCGAGCGCCCGCTCGAAGGCGGAGTTCCACCACACCAACGCGCTCGTGTAGTCGGTGATGCAGAAGATCTGGGCCGACAGGTCGAGGAAGGTTGCCAGTTCGGCTCGTGCCGACACCGGCGCGCCCGGGCCCGCGCCGCCCGCACCCGCACCCGCACCCGCACCCGCACCCGCGACTACGGGAATGACACGGGTGCTCGCCACCCGGGTGGTCGTGGCGTGAGGGATCGCCCCACGAGAAGTTCGGCCGCCAGAGCTCGACCCGCGAGGCGAACTCGACACCGGCGTGGAACTCGACACCGGCGTGGAACTCGACACCGGCGTGGAACTCGACACCGGAGTCGGCGGTGGGGAGCCGGGCGCCTTCGAGCCCGAGGCGCGACGGGTCACAGGAGCTCCCCGGGCCGCGAGGACATGGTCTCGACCACACGGAGCAGCTCTCGGATGTCGATGGGCTTGGTCAGGTACGCAGCCACCCCGATGGCGCGGAGCCGCTGGATCTGCGAGGGCGTCGCATCGGCGGTGATCACCACGACCGGGATGTCGGTGGTGCGCGGATCGGTCTGCAGCGTGTCGAGCAGGTCCGTCCCCGACATGTCGGGGAGATGGAGGTCGAGGAGGATCAGATGTGGACGGTGCTGGCGGGCCAACTCGATCCCGAGGTTCCCCGACATCGCCGCCAGAAGCTCCACCACTCCCGATCGCGTGAGGACCTGCTCGACCAACTCGAGGTTGGCGAGGTTGTCCTCGATGTGCAGGACTCGCAGGGTCGTGACACTGAGCACCTCCTCGGGAGCTTCCTCGAGCCCGCGCATGGAAACCTCTGGTGCGGCCGCGGTGGGCAGGTCCACGGTGAACGTCGTTCCCTCACCGAACTTCGATTGCACATCGATGGTGCCACCCATGCGTTCGACGAGGTACTTCGAAAGCGTCAGCCCGACACCGGTGCCCTCCACCCCGCTGGACTCCGCGCCCAGGCGGTCGAACGGCTCGAACACCCGATCGATGTCCTCGGCCCGGATCCCGTTGCCCGTATCGGTGACGGTGATCCGGACGAGGCTGGGCGAGACCGCCTCGACGGCCACCCCTACGCGACCGCCGGTCCGGTTGTACTTCACGGCGTTGGAGAGCAGGTTCAACATCACCTGCAGGAGTCTCTGGCGGTCGGCGAGGACGTGGAACGTGGCCGGACACAGCTCCAGGTCCGCCACGATCGTGACCTCGCCCCGCTCGGCCAGCGGGCGCGCCAGGTCGATCGCATCCCCGAGGACCTGGCGGATCGCCACCGGCTCGGTCAGGAGCTCGAGGTTGCCCGACTCGATCCGGGCGATGTCGAGTACCTCGTCGATCAGATTGAGGAGGTGTCGTCCGGCACGCATGATGTGGCCCACGGCCTCACCGTGATGATCGGGCAGGTCGTCCATCTCCAGGAGCTGGGAGAATCCCAACACGCTGTTGAGTGGCGTGCGCAGTTCGTGACTCATGCGCGACAGGAAGTCGCTCTTGGCCTTGCTGGCCTGCTCGGCGGCCTCGACCGCGACCTGCATCTCCGCTTCGACCTCGAGCTCGTCGGTCACGTCGCGCGACACGACGACGGCCCCGACGGTCGTGCCGTCGTCGCCCACCATCGCCTGCCCGCGCGTGTCGAGCACCACCCAACGACCGTCCGCGTGTCGAACTCGGTACGCAAGATCGAGTTGGGATTCGGGCATCGAGAAGATCTTGGCCGCCTCCTGGTGGACCCGGCTGAGGTCGTCGGGGTGGATGAGCGCCTCGATCTCGCCTTGGACGGGGCTGCGGAGGTCGTAACCCAGGATGCGGGCCGAAGCTTCGCTGATCTCCCTCACGATCCCGTTGCCGTCCAACACGGTGACGATGTCTGGACAGGCCCGGATCACCGTGTCGAGCAACCGTTGGCGCTCGGCGAGCGCGGCCTGAACGCGGGTCCATTCGGTGATGTCGCTGGCGATGGCGGCCATCCCGCTGATCCCTCCCGACGTGTCGAGCAACGGGAACCGGGTCGTCATCATGACGTGGGGGCCATCTCCGAGACGAACGACGTCGTCGCGGGTGAAGACCTCACCGTGGTCGAGCACGCGGCGGTCGGTCTCGTCGGCGGGGGCGTCGGGCCAGATCTCTTGGGTCGTCTTCCCCAGGACGTCCTCGCGCTCGAACCCGAAGGCCCGGAGGAACACCTCGTTGACCACGACGTAGCGCTGCATGCGGTCCTTCACGAAGATCGCCGCCGGGGAGTGGTCGAGGATTGCCTGGAGCCATGTTTCGTTGGCGCCGAGGGCGGCCTGGGCGACGTGGTGGTGGGTGACGTCCCGGGCGGACCCGTAGATGAGCCCCGACTCCGGCGACCGGCGGGCCGTCCATTCGAGCCAACGCCAGCTCCCGTCTTTGCAGCGGTACCGCGACTCGATCCCCGAGGGCTCGGCATCACCGGAGGGATGGTCGAACAAGGCGAGAGCCTCGACCAGGTCGTCGGGATGGATGAGGTCGACCACAGACATCCTCGCCAACTCGTCTTCGCTGTAGCCGAGAAGGGTGGCCGCCGCGCCATTGCTCCACACCAGACCCTGCTTCAGGTCGAACACGCCGAAGATCTCGTTCGACATCTCCAGGAACACGGCCAGGTCGTCGTCGGCCAGATCCCCGGGCGTGCCTGCCGGACCAGCGGTCGCGTCGGTCGCATCGGTCGCATCGGTCGCATCGGTGGTGACGATCGGTTCGGTCTCGGTGGTCGTGTCGGTGGTCACGATCGGGTCGGTCTCGGTCGCGTCGGTCGTGTCGGTGGTGACGATCGGGTCGGTCGCGTCGCCAATTCCGGCCGCGACCATCGACGCGATCGCGCCGCCTCCGGCGCGAGCCCCATCGGGCGGCGAAGGTGCACTGATCTGGTGCGCTTTTCCGCTCAAGCCCAGCCGTCCTGACCTCGGGCCGGGCCCAAGCGCCGGCCACCCGGTTGGGGTATCGGCGCGCGGCGGGCATCTGTTGAGAGGCTGGGTACGCAGAGCGGTCGGAGTGACTCAGCGTGATCGAGCGATGAGTTCCCTGGTCAACCCCAATTCCGGGATCCAAAGGGTCTCAGCAGCCTCGGTGGAAAGTCCGCGCCCGGGGGTTCGCCCTGACGGAACTGGGGCGAGACGACCGCCGCACCGTGTCCCCGCACGAGCTGGGGCCTCAGGGGGCGATCAGTCCTCGGCGAACCCCAGACGGCGGGCGTCGGCCCGCACCTGTTCGACGGCCTCGGGCGAGTCGGAGTTCTCCGACACGATGGCGAGGAAGCGCTGGGGAACGAGCTCGATGAAGATGCCTTCGGCTTCGGCGGTGAGTGTCTCCCCGTGGAAGATGGCCCCGTAGGTGCGGATCTTTCGACCTTCTCTCCCCATGAAGCGGGCCTCGAGGCGAAGGGGGGTCCGCAGGGGTGTGGGCTTGCGGTACTTGATGGTCAGGGTGCCGGTCATGCCCGGGCTCCCGGCCATGATGTTGGCGGCGCCCAGCATCTCGTCGAAGACCATGGCGATCACGCCGCCGTGGACACAGGTGGGTGGCCCCTCGTACTGATAGTCGAAGTTCGCGGTCCCTCGCAGCTCGCCGGCTACGGCCTCGACGACCACGGGAGGCGCCACAGGATTGGCGAAGCCGATGACGGGGCTGGTGGGGAAGAACTCCTGCGGGTCCCCGACCGGGTCGGGCTGGGCGCGCAATCGGCGCCCCGGACCGGCCCGGTCCTCGAGCCCGTCGGCGACGTCCTTGAGAGCAGTGGCGGCGGCGTTGATGTCGATGTCGGCGATGGGGAGGCCCACCATGGCGCTCGTGATACGCCGCAGCTGGAGTGCCAGCTCGAAGCGCGCATCGTCTCCCTCGTGGCGACCTTCGGTGGAACCTCGGACTCCACCGCCCGCGGAGATGCCGAAGTCCGAGACACCCAGCTCTCGGTCGGGCATCAGCGCCGCTTGTACTCGGGTGTGCGCTTCTCGGCGAACGCCTTCTGGCCTTCTTTGGCGTCCTCGGTGGCAAAGATGGGCCAGCCGATCTCGAGTTCGATCTTGAGCGCTTCGACCTCGGGGACTCCCTCTGTCTCCCGAACGGACCGCTTGATGGCCTCCACGGCCAACGGCCCGTTGGAACAGATGACCTCGGCGATTCGCAGCGCCTCGTCGAGAGCCTGGCCATCGGGGACGACCCGGCCGATGAGCCCGATCTCCTTCGCCTCCTGGGCACTGACTTGGCGGGCGGTGAGCAGGAGGTCCATTGCCACGGTGAACGGAATCTGCCTGCGCAGCCGCACGGTGGAGCCTCCGAGCGGGAACAGGCCTCGGCGTGCCTCGAAGATGCCGAACTTCGCACTCTCGCCGGCGACCCGGATGTCGGTCGCCTGCAGGATCTCGGTCCCTCCCGCCACCGCCCAACCCTCCACCGCGGCGATGAGGGGCTTGCGCAGTTGGTAGTGGCGCAACAGTGCCTTCCAGTGCAGGTCGGGGTCGGCCTCCTGGCGGTGGCGGTACTGCTCCGCCTCGGGCGCCGACATCGACTTGAGGTCCATCCCCGAGCAAAAGGTCCCGCCCGCTCCGGTCAACACCGCACAGCGGATCTCGTCGTTGCTGTCGATCTCCTCCCAGGCGTCCGCCATGCCGACGAGCATCGGCAGGCTGAGCGCGTTCTTGGCCTCCGGCCTGTTCATGGTGACCACCGCGGTGGCGCCATGTCGCTCGAATGTCAGATTCTCTGTGCCGGGACTGGGCATGCCTCTCCTTCGTGTCTCGGCCCGTCACCTCTGCTGGAGGGGTGCCATGCTCCTGGCTCCTCCCCCGCCGGCCACGGGACGTCCCGACAATAGAACGGATTCCAGTTCGGCACGACCAGGTGCGATCCGGCCCCCCGTGGATGCAGTCGGCTCACCTGGCCGAGTCAATGCCGGAACCAGCTGGCCGAGTCAATGCCAAAACCAGCTGGCCGAGTCCATGCCGAACAATCTCGTCACGCTCGTCCCCCGCCCCCGTCACGACTCACGCAACAGCTGTCCGGGCCTGGACCGGGTGGCCGCCAGTGCCGGTGCAATGGCGAGGACGTTGGCGACCAGCACGACGCCGACCACGAGCCCGCTCACGATCCATATCGGCACGACAGCGACAGGCACGACTCCCAGGTTGGTCGCGAACACCCGCCACACCACCTGGCCCAGGGCCACGCCCAGCGGAACACCGATCACGATTCCGACCAGGGCCAGGGTCGTCGCCTGCCAGGCCACGGCCGCGGCCACCTGGCGATTCACGAAGCCGAGCACCTTCAAGAGGCCGATTTCCCGCCGCCGGCGGGCCACGCTCACGACGAGAAGGTGCGCCAGGGTCGCGGCACCGAATACCGCCAGCATCACACCGAAGATGAGGGGAAAATTGACGGCCTCGCCGAAGTTGACAAGAGATGTCGGTGTCGTCGGGAGCACGGCGATCGACCCGTAGGTCTTGACATAGTGCTGGACCGCCCTTCGCCCGCGAGGTCCGGGGACGACCCTGGCCAGCACGCCGCCGTCGTTGCTCGTCCTTACGGCCTGCCGGCACATCGGCTGTCGGGGCCCGGGGGGACAGGCGGCGGCCTCATACCCCGAGGCTGTGAGCACCGCGCCGCGCCCGAGGCTCGAGGTCCCACTGAGGACCGGGAACGAAACCCGGGCCACGACCCGCAGCGCAACGGTCCGCTTACCGCCCCCCGGCGGCGCCACCGTCACGCGGACCACCGAGCCCACGTGGGCACCCACCTTGCGCATCGTCGTCGCGCCGAGGCCTATCTCGCTGTCATGGGCGGGCAGGTGCCCGTCGACGATGGAGAAGAGCAGTGGGCCGCGGAGCGACGTTGCGGCGATCGCGCCCACGCTGACGTCGTTGACAGAGATCTCCGTGGCAGTCCCGCGGGTGATTCCCGTGACGGCCGGGTCGTGCTCGAGGTCTCTGAGAAGAGCGGGGTCCACCTGGCCTGCGACCAGGTTGAAGTTGAGTTGGAACGGGGTGCCGTACAACGTCGGGGTGGCCGTGAGGTGCGAAAGGCTGGCACCGAAGACTGCGGTCCCGCACAGCGCCAACACCGCTGATGCCGTGCCGATGAGCGCCGTGCCCACAGGGACAGTGGCGCGGCCACGCCCCCGCTGCAGTGCATGACCCACGCCGACCACTGCACTCGGCGTCGCTCCCAACGACGCCAGCTGAGCCACGACCGCCGATGCCCGCGATCCACGCAGCTCATCACCACCGTCCAGGGTGCGGGCCGCTCGCAGGGCCGGCCAGGTGCCCAGGACGAGAACCACGACGATCAAGGTGAACAGCCCCACAGGGAGAACGAGCATGTCCAATGCCACGCCCGTTGACGGCTCGGCGATGTGCGCCTCGCCGACGGGAGCGATCGGTGACACGACGACGGCAAGGGCCACCGCACCGACAGCCCCGAACATCGCAACGAAGAGGTTTCGGACCATACCGAGCGCGACGAGTTGGTTTTTCTCCAGGCCGAGTGTCGCCAACGTGGGATAGTCCTCGCTCTCGACGATGCTCTGACGAGCCAACGCCTGCCCGATGACCAGGAGCCCGACAAGTGCCGCGAGGGCAGCCAGGACCCACCATCCGACGGCTTGGGGATGGATGGCGTCCTCGACTGTTCCGTCTGTTTCGTGCTCGTTCTGATACCCGGCCACGCCGACCGAGCTCAAGGCGGTGACGTCAGCGCCGAACCGGGGCATGTCCGCGGCGACGTGATGCAAACGAACGAGGTAGACGTTGGCAAGCGCGATCTGCGGGGCCACACTGCGACTGAACGATGATGAGGGGTAGAGGCCGTACGAGGGCGTCGACCCGGCGGGGAACTCGCCGTCACTGGCTTCGAGCCCGACCACGTGAAAGGCGACGGTGGGACCCTTTGGAACCGGTGGTACACCAGTGGCGTTGAACACGGCCTCGAGCTGCGACGGTGCATAGAACGGAACTCGGATCACGGTTCCGATCTGAACGCCGTAATCCTGCTGAAGGGTGAACGATGCCAAGGCTTGATCGGGGGACGACGGGTCGGGCAAGTGTCCGGCTAGGAGCTTCACGAACGGCCTGAGCAGCTGACCTTTCGGCAAAGCCGAGACCGAGAAGTCCGACGGATTGATCACGTGGCCGCAAGAGCAAGTCGACAACCCACTCAGGAGGGCCAGGACCCTGATGGCAGACGCGACCTCGGGCAATTTGGAGATCTGCGGCACCGGCTGCGTGGCGTACGCGGCGACGTCGTACCCGTAGTCGGCGAGGAAGCGAGGATACGCGGAGTCGGTGCGGCGGCCGGCGGCGGTCGCAGCCAGGACGAACCCGCCCACGATGGCCACGAGCAGAGCTACAGCCAGCCACGATCGCCACCGACGCCGCAATTCGGCGCGAAAGACCAACCAGACAGCCCCCAATGCGACCTCCTCGAGCCCAGTGTCGTCCATGTGGCGGCGGTCACCAAGGGGGCCAGCCAGTGACCAGGTCTCGTGCTACCACCAGCCCGGATGCCGCGGCGACGGGCGCCCCGGAACCTGCCGTCGAACCGGTGGTCTGCGGCTGGTGACGGCGGCGGCGGTGCTCGTTCCGCTCGTCCCTCAACCAGGGTCGGCCGGCTGCGCCGATGTGAAGGGCCCGGAGGCGAACAGCTAGACAGTCCCTGGCTCGCCCCGTGCGTCTGTGCGGGTCACGTTGGTCACGTTGGTCACGTTGGTCACGTTGGTCACGTTGGTCACGTTGGTCACGTTGGTCACGTTGGTTGCATTCGACGGCAGAAGGAGACATGGTGAGCAACGACGTCCCGGCGAGTTTTCACCCCGCCATCACCGGCCGGGAGGGTGGGATGAAGGAGCTCGCCGACACCGTCCGCCGTCTCATCGATCTGGTGGTGACCAACACCGCGCCTCCCAACGTCCTCGACGACGTGGTGGCGCAGCTGCGATCGACCGCCGATGTGTTGGCCGGGCACGTCCCGGCACAACCCGTCCCGCGCTTCATCGATCCGCCCGAGGGTCTCGGCCCGGACAGTGCGAGCTCGTCGATGGACGGGGCCATGCCCTATGACCCCGTCGTCGGGCGCTACAACCCGATCGCGCTCCCGGTCGCGATCTCGTTCGAGCCGCCGCTCGCCATCGGAACAGCCGTGTTCACCACGCCCTACGAGGGCGGGCCCGGCTGGGTCCACGGAGCCGCCCTCGCAGCCACCTTCGACATCGTCCTCACCGCCGCCAACCACCTGAGCGGCGCGGCGGGCCCGACGGTGTGGCTCACCATCCGCTTCCGTCGTCCCACACTCGTCGGGGTCGAGGCCCGCTTCGAAGCCGAGGTCGTGGCCAACGACGGACGTCGGGTGACGAGCCGCGGTCGATTGGTACAGGACGGTGTCGTGTGTGTCGAGGCCGAGGGCGAGTTCGCCGTGCTGGATCCGGCGCGGATCCGTAAAGCAGCGCAACGCGATCAGCGTTCACGCTCGAACGGGGCCCAGAACACAGGCGACGGACAGTAATCGTGGGAACCGCCGCGACCGCCAAGACGGCGATGTCGCCGAACGTCAGGCAGCGCCCGAACGTCAGGGAGCGCCCGAACGTCAGGGAAGAGGCGGTGCGGCGATGCCCACCATGGGTTTCACCAGGCGGGCCCCGCCTTCGGACCCTTCGAACGGTGCGTCGCCGAAGGTGAAGATCCCGCCGTCGCTCCCCACCATCCAGTAGCCCTGTCCCGTCGAAGTGGGAGTCATTCCCACGACGGGCCTCGTGAGCGGCCGTCCGCCCATCGAACCGAAGAAGCCCGCGCCGCCGAAGGAGAAGATCCCTCCGTCCGACGCCACCAGCCAGTAGCCGCCGCCGGGGGCCGGCGCCGCCGCCACGACGGGCTGGTCGAGGTGCCGACCACCCATCGACCCGGCGAATCGGGCATCGCCGAAGGCGAAGATCCCGCCGTCCGACGCCACCAGCCAGTACCCACCGCCGTCGGAGGTGGCGGCGATGCCCACCACCGGCTGGGCGAGCGGCCGCCCACCCATCGACCCGAAGTACCGGGCGCCACCGAAGGCGAACACCCCGCCGTCCGACGCCACGGTCCAGTACCCGTCGCCGTCCGGCGCTGCAGCCATGCCCACCATCGGTTTCACGAGCGCCCGACCACCCATGGAGCCGAAGTAGCCCGCATCGCCGAAGGAGAAGATCCCGCCGTCCGACGCCACCAGCCAGTACCCACCGCCGTCGGAGGTGGCGGCCATGCCGACCACCGGTGCCACCAGATGCCGACCGCCCATGGAGCCCGCAAATCCCGCGCCCCCGAAGCTGAACACGCCCCCGTCCGAGGCGGTGGTCCAGTACCCGGGCCGCGGTGGCGGAGGCGGCGGCGCGGGTGGGAGCCCGCCGGGGCCGTCAAAGGCGTGCACCTGGTTCGAAGACGGCGCCAGCAACAACCCGTCGGCCACCGTCGGCGTGGGGAAGTGGTTGGCCTCGGACCCGAGCGAGAAGCTCTGGACCATGTGCCCGGTGGCAGGGTCCAACGCGTCGAGCGTGGAGCCTCCGATGGTCCACACGAACCCGCCGGCCACGATGGGGGGCCCGCCGGCGCCGGTGTTGGTCTGCCACAGCACGTTCACGTTGCTCGGTGCGGAGGTGGCCACGGCCACGACCCCGGATTGACAGGGCTCGTACACGGTCGTGCCCGAAATCGCCGACCCACCGTCGACGTCGGCGCTGCAGAACGATCCGACGGTCTGGAGCTGCCCGTTGACGCCGCCGAGATGCGACTGCGAGAGCAGATAACCGACGTGCGACTTGCCCGCCTGGAGGCCGAGCCCGTCGGCGGACACCAGGGCGGGCGAGCTGGAGCCGAGGTCCGCGTCGCCCGCGTTGTCGCTGTACCAGGCGGTCGGGGCGAAGGTCTGGACGACCTGCATCGAAGGTGACAGCTCCACCACGCTGTCGCTGTCGTCGTAGGTGTCGCTCGACGAATGGAACGAGCTGTTGCCGGTGGCGAACCAGATGTTCCCCTGTCCGTCGACCTCGGGTGCTGCTCCGCCCATCCACACCGCGCCTTGGCTGTCTCCGGGGTTGGACGCCACCTCGAAGGATTGCTGGGTCCCGCCCCCCTCGGGGATGGCCACCACCCAGCCGTGATAGTTGCCACAGTCTCCGGCATTGCCTCCGAAGCCGGCGATCACATTGCCGTTGTCGAGGGCCAAACCCGTCCGCTGGAGCTCGGCGACCTGGTCCGAGCCCACCGAGAACGTGATGGCCTGGTGCAGGAGGACGGCACCGGTGTAGAGGTCCAGCCCCACGAGGAAGTGCAGCGCGCTGGAGCCTGCAGCCTCGTCGGTGACAGCGAACACCTCTCCCCGGGCGGCATCGACGACCGGCGTGCCGGTGATGCCGACCGTGGGCGAGATGTTCCCGCACGGAAGGTTGCCCGAAGGCACGGCGGTGCCGACGTGAGTCGACCACAACACCGCGCCGGTATTGGCCGCCAGCTCCTCGATCGTGTCGTTCTCGGTGGCGACGACGACGCGACCGCTCTGCACCAGGGGTTCGCCGTAGGTCTCTCCGTCCAAGGCGGTCGAGGTCCACGCCGGTGTGGCCGGGCTGAGGTTGGTGGCGGTGGGGTCCGCACCGCTTCCGAGGCCGTCGTGGTGGTACACGGGCCAGCTCGTGCCGAACACCGTGTGCGGCTGTGCCGCAGCCGGGACCGCAGCCGCAGCCGGGGCCGCAGTCAGGACCGTCGCCGGGGCCGGGTCCGCCGCCGAAGAGGACGGCGACACGGCGACGACGACGGTGCCCCAGCCGAGGAGCAGGGCGCCGACCATCAGCACGCCCACACGGACCGACGCCGCGCGCCGCCACGGGGGTGCCCCGGAATGCCCGCCTCGCGCCGGCGTGGAGATGCCGGCGCGCCGGCGCGTCCACGGGGTCAACGGTTTCGCCTGGTGCTCATTCCCTCATCATGTCCGCGAAACCCGGGGGCCGCGGCGGGTTCGCTCCCGGGGCGCCCAAATGGCGAACAATCCAGTTCAGAGCCTTTCGATGATCGTGCCGGTGGCGAGCGCTCCCCCACAGCACATCGACACCAGGGCCAGGTTGGCGTCGCGGCGCTCGAGCTCGTGCAGGGCCGTGGTGATGAGCCGGCTCCCGGTGGAGCCCACCGGGTGGCCGATGGCGATGGCACCGCCGTTCACGTTGACCTTGTCCCAGTCGATGCCATGGACCTTCTGCCACGAGCACACCACCGAGGCGAACGCTTCGTTGACCTCGAAGATGTCGATGTCGTCCGCGGTCATCCCGGCCTTGGCCAGCACCTTCTCCGTGGCCGCGATCGGCCCGTCGAGGTGGTAGTAGGGATCAGAGCCCACGAGCACCTGCGCCACGATGCGTGCCCGGGGCCGGTGCCCACCCGCCTTGGCACGGTCCTCCGACATCCACAGCACCGCCGCGGCGCCGTCGGAGATCTGCGACGAGTTCCCCGCCGTATGCATGCCGTCGGGGACAACGGGCTTCAACCCGGCCAGTGCTTCCGCCGTCGTGTCCCGCAACCCCTGGTCACGTTGCACGTGCTGATGCGAACCGGTCGGCCCGTCCGGGCCCACCACGGGGGCCTCCAGAGCGAATACCTCGCGGTCGAACCGTCCCTCGTCCCAGGCGCGCGCCGCCTTGTGCTGGCTGGCCAGCCCGAGCGCGTCGACGTCCTCGCGGGTGATGCCGTACTTCTTGGCGATGCGCTCTGCCGCGCCGAACTGGTCGGGCATGTCCCACGGAAAGTCCGGGGGCCGTGAGCTCCCCGGGCCGTTGATGGCGTTGGCGCCCAGCCCGACCCGGCTCATGGCCTCCACCCCGCACGCGATGCCGACGTCGACGGCGCCGGCACCCACCAGGTTGGCGACGAAGTGGTTCGCCTGCTGGGCCGAACCGCACTGGCAGTCGATGGTCGTGGCGGCGGTCTCGTAGGGCAGGCCCATGCTGAGCCAGGCGGTCCGGGTGACGTTGGACGCCTGCTCCCCGGCCTGGGTGACACAGCCACCCACGATCTGCTCCACCTCCGAGGGCTCGATCCCCGCCCGCTTGACCAGCTCCACCTGGGCGGTGGCGAGCAGCTCGGCGGCGTGGAACCCCGACAGCCATCCGTTGCGCTTGCCGATGGGTGTGCGCACCGCTTCGACGATCACCGGTCGTGCCATTGCCCTACCTCCAGGAGATTCCGAGAAGCGTCCGGTTGGCGCGAGGCACCCGCGGTGAGCGAGATTCCCGCGTCGAGGACGCAGCGCTGAGAAGGCCGAGTATAGAACCTGTTCTACGGAAGGTGCCCGGCCGCCCTGTCGTGGAAGGATGAAGACATGCAGGTCACAATCATCGGCGGGGGCAGCTACCAGTGGTCACCCAAGCTCGTGGCGGACCTCCTCAGCCTCCCCTCGCTGGCGGGGGTGCACCTGGTCCTCGAGGACATCGATCCGGTCCCTCTCGCCAAGATGGAGGCCATCGCCCGCATCGCGGACGACAAGCTGGGGGCGAAGTCGACCGTGTCGACCACGACGGACCAGCGCCGCGCCCTCGAGGGTGCCGACTTCGTCGTCGTGACGATCTCCACCGGCGGCTTCACCAGCATGGCCGTCGACATCGACGTACCCGCCCGGCACGGCATCCACCAGTCGGTCGGAGACAGCATCGGCCCCGGTGGCATCAGCCGGTCACTGCGCAACATCCCCGTGCTCGCCGGCATCGGCCGCGATATGGAGGACCAGTGCCCCGACGCATGGTTGCTCAACATCACCAACCCGATGACCACGTTGACGCGCACCGTGTGTCGCGAGACCCGCGTCGAGACCGTCGGCCTGTGCCATGAGGTCGGTGGCTTCTGCATGGACCTGGCCATCGCATTCCGCAAGCCCCACACCGTCGTCCGGCCGGTGATCGCGGGGATCAACCATTTCCCGGTCATCACCGAGCTCGACGTCGACGGCCGGGACGGCTTCGAGATGCTGGCCGAGCTGGTCGACGAGCTCGGCGGCCTCGAGGCGCTCGCCCCCGCCCCGGGCCAAGACGAGGCGGAGCCGTTCTCGAAGCTCGACTTCGGGCGTCGCCACCTGCTGAAGCTGACCCTCCTCGACCGCTGGGGCGCGCTCCTCGGCGCCAACGACCGTCATCTGGCCGAATTCCTGCCGTCGGTACTCACCGAGGAATCGGGTTGGGGCACGAGCTGGGGGATCGAGCTGACCCCGATGGCCCGTCGGGAGCAGCATCAGGCCGAGTTCATCGCCGAAGTCGACGCCGTGCTGGCCGGCAAGGAGGAACTGGCCACCTGGGACTCCGGCGAGCTCGTCGCCCCGGTCATCGACTCGTTGATCACCGGAACACGGCGCGAGCTCCCGCTGAACCGGCCCAACACCGGCCAGTGCCCCGACCTTCCGGCCGAGGCCGTAGTGGAGTCGATCTGTGTCGTCGACGGTGACGGCATCCGGGGCCGGGACGTGGCCCACGCGCCGGTTCCGTTCGCGGAGCTCTTGCGTCGGCACGTCGCCGTGCAGGAGATGACCGTCGAATCAGCGTTGACAGGGAACCGCGCGCTGGCCCATCAAGCCTTCGCCCTCGATCCCCTGGCGGGGCGCGGTGACCTGCGCGACACCGAAGCCATGGTCGAAGAGCTCCTCGGTGGCACCGCCAAGTGGCTGCCGCAGTTCAACTGACCACGAACCATCAACTGACCGCGAACCATCGTCCCGTTCGACCGACTCCACACACTGTCCGACCTGAAGCACTGACCGACCTGAAGCACTGTCCGACCTGAAGCACAGAGCACCTGAAGCACCACGAGCACCTGAAGCACAGAGCACCTGAAGCACAGAGCACCTGAAGCACCGATCCAGGCGAAACGGAGGTCCTCGTGAAGCTGGGTTTCGTCGGCCTGGGGGCCATGGGCCTCCCCATGACGCGCAACCTCGTCGCCGCGGGCCATCAGGTGACCGTGGCCTCGCGCAGCAGACCACCCGTCGACGAGGCGACGGCGTTCGGCGCCATCGACGGAGGCACCCTCACCGACGTAGCCACGTCCAGCGAGGTCCTCATCCTCTGCGTCCCCAACTCCCCCGACGTGGTGCAGGTGCTCGACGTGGTCACCCCCGCCCTCGGGCCCGGCACCATCGTGGTGGACTGCTCGACCATCGACCCCGACGTCGAGCGGGCGCAGCACGAGCGGGTGGCCGCCACCGGCGCCCGGTACCTCGACGCACCGGTGTCGGGGGGCACGGTGGGCGCCAAGAAGGGAACACTCACGCTGATGGTGGGGGGCGACGCGGCCACCTTGGAAGACGCCCGTCCCGCGCTCGATCCCATGGCCGGGCTCATCGTGCACGTGGGGGGACCGGGGATGGGCCAGGTCGTCAAGCTCTGCAACAACCTGATCTACGCCGCCCAGATGGTGTCCACCGCCGAGGCGACCGCGCTGGCGATGCGCTCGGGCGTGGACATGGCCAAACTGCTCGAGGTGCTCGTGCACTCGACCGGTGACTGCACCGCCGTGCGCACCCGGCTGCCGGTGCCCGGAGTGATCGCCGACAGCCCTGCTTCGAACGACTGGCAGCCCGGCTTCATGACCGACCTCATGGCCAAGGACCTCGACCTCGCCCTGTCCTACGCGGCGCGCGCGGGCGTGCCCATGACCACCACCGCCACCGCCCGGCAGGCGCTCACCGCCGCGTCGACGGCGGGATTCGGGCGTGAGGACTTCTCGGCCCTGGCCAAGGTGGTGCTCCGCCTCGCCGGTGTGCCCGAGGTGGAGTGAGTGGCCGTGGCGGTGTCAGGGGTCGAGGCCGTGTCAGGGGTCGAGGCCGTGTCAGTGGTAGAGGCCGTGTCAGTGGTAGAGGCCGAGTGAGCTCGTTGCCTTCGGCGGGAGACACACCCGTCGGTCCGCTCAGCGCACCGGCGGTGATCCTGGCCGCAGACCATCGCGCCCGCGGCGTCATCACCGTCGAGCCCTACGCCTCGCTTCTCGGCGCGTTGACCACCGCGCTCGAGTTCTGCGACGGCATCCTGGCGAGCACGCAGCCCCTGCGCGACCTGGCGGGCTCGGGCGCGATCCAGGCCCATCACCGCACCTACCTCTCGCTCAACCGCACCGGACTGGCCGCCAGCGCGTTCGAGCTCGACGACCGCCTGGTGGCGAGCGTGGAGCAGGCTGCGACCGAGGGTTGGACCGGGGTCAAGCACATGACGCGCATCGACCTGACCGACCCCCTGACCGCGGCGGCGCTGGAGCTCCTGGGCAAGGTGCTGGAATCGGCCCGGTCGCTCGGGCTCGAGGCGCTGGTGGAGTCCTTGTCGTGGCGTGACGGCCGCATGGCGCGCGACACCGACTCGATCGTCTACGCCGCCATCGTGGCCCACGACCTCGGCGCGCCGGTTCTCAAGGTGCCCGTGCCCGACGTGGAACCGGGCACGGCGCGCGTCGACGCCGTGGCGCGCATCGTGGCGAGCGTGGGGGTTCCGGTGCTCTTCCTCGGGGGGCCGAGACAGACAGCAGGCGTGGTCGACCCTCGGGCCGATGCCCTCGCCGAGATCCGCGACGCCATGGCCGGTGGCGCTGCGGGGCTGGCGGTGGGGCGTGTCGTGTACCAAGACCCCGACCCGGCGACCATGGCCCGTCTCGTCGCCGACGCCGTGCGCGACGGCGTGCGTCGGGCTTCGGGCACCGTCCCGGCGTGATCCTCACCGTCGACCTCGGCACCAGCGTCACCAAGGTCGTCGTCTGGGATGACGACGACCAGGTGGTGGTGGGCCGGAGCGCCCTGCACTGCAGGTACACGGCCGGCAACCGGGCCGAGCAGGATGCCGAGTCGTGGTGGCCCTCAGTCGTCGCCGCGTGCGCGCAGGCCCAGGCGGCGCTCGGCGCGCGGGCCGCCCGCGTGTTCGGGGCCGTGGAGGCGATCGGCTTCGCGGCGGCCCGTCAGACCTTCGTCCCGGTGACCGCCGACGCCACACCGTTGGGACCGGCGCTGTTGTGGTCGGACCGGCGTGCGGGCGCCGAAGCCGTGACGCTGGCGGGCGTGTTCGGAGCGCTCGGAGCTGAGGGCGCCGACTTCGTGCGACGTCGCACCGGTGTCGTGCTCGATGCCGGATCCGTGGCCGCCAAGGTGGCCTGGCTCGACCGCCACGAACCCGAGAGGATCGCGGCGGCACGTTGGCTTCTCGCTCCCCGGGACCTCGTGGCATGGCACCTCACCGGACAGGTGCGCACCGATCACACGCTGGCCTCTGCCACCGGGCTCTTCGAGATGGCCGGCGCCGGGGACCACGGGCTCGGTCCTCTCCTGCCGGGGCTCGTCGACAATGTCGCCGACCGTCTGCCCGACTCCTTCCCGTCCATCACCGTGTCGGGGGGCCTCCTGGCGGGACCGGCGGGTGAACTGGAACTGCCCGTCGGCATTCCCGTCGTGATCGGTGCTGGCGATCGCCCCTGTGAAGTCCTCGGCACCCATGCGTCGGAGGCGTGCCCGATGGTGTCGTGGGGTACCACAGCCAACGTGTCGGTGCCGCTCCCCCACCTTGTCGACCCCGCGCCCGAAGCGACGATCGTGACCCGCGGTGCCCTCGGAGGGTGGCTGGTGGAGGGAGGCCTCTCGGCCGCGGGATCGGCCGTCGACTGGCTGGCGCGCCTGGCCCACCTCGACGTCAACGACCTGATGGCCCGTGCCCGGTCGAGCCCGCCGGGTGCGCGAGGGGTGATCGCCCTGCCGTGGTTCGGTGGAGCCCGCGCGCCGTGGTGGCGTGCCGCGGCCCGGGGAGCGCTCGTCGGACTGTCGTTCGACCACGACATCGCTGACCTGGCCCGTGCCGTGGTCGAATCGGTCGCGTGGGACGTGGCGCGCTGCCTGGAAGCGGTACGCCAAGCCGGCGACACTTCGACGGCTCCGCGGGGCCTCGTCCTCGGCGGCGGCGGGGCGAACGTGGACCTGTGGAGCGAGATCCTCACGGCCGTCACCGCCCTGCCGGCGCGCCGGAGCCGAGCCGGTGAAGCCGCCTCGGCCGGCGCGGCGATGCTCGTGAGCGCGGCCACCGGGGTCGAGCTCGATCTCCCCCATGCCGAGCAGGACGAGGACGAGATATCACCCGACGCGTCGATGGTGGCGGCGTATGCGACGCTTCGACCGAGCGTCGACGCGGCAGCCACGGCCGTCATCGGGTTGGGCGCCAGAGGAGCCGATGAGCCGATGAGCCGATGAGCCGATGAGCCGATGAGCCGATGAGCCGATGAGCCGATGAGCCGATGAGCCGATGAGCCGATGAGCCGATGAGCCGATGAAAGAGGTGCGTCTGGCGTATGGGCGCGAAGGGATCGTGGCTCGGGTCCCCGACGACGCCGTGATCGTGACCGCCACCGAGCTGCCGGGGCTGCCCGACGAGGCCGGTGCCGTGCTCGAGGCGTTGCGCACGCCGGTCCAAGGCCCGCCCCTGTCCGAGCTCGTACGCGGGACCTCCGGGACGGGCGGCGCTCCGAGAGTGGCGGTGGTGTTCCCCGACCTCACGAGACCCATGCCCAACCGCACGGTCCTCCCGCCCGTGCTGGCCGAGCTCGAGCGGCTGGGAGCGGGACCCGATCGCGTGGAGCTGTTGTGCGCAACGGGCACGCACCGCGCCGCCACGCTCGAGGAGATGGTCGAGCTCGTGGGCCCCGAGATCGCCCGCCGGTACCCCGTCCACCAACACCGGGCCGAGGCCCCGGAGCCCGAGCACGTCGAGGTGGGCCGCGTCGACGGTACCCCGGTGCGGATCGATCGCCGCTACGTCGAGGCCGACATCCGCATCCTGACCGGGTTCGTCGAGCCGCACTTCTTCGCCGGCTTCAGCGGCGGCCCCAAGGGCGCGTGCCCTGGCCTCGCCGCGCTGGAGACCATCCTCGAGGCCCACAGCCCGGCCCGGATCGCCGACCCCAGGGCAACGTGGCTCGTGACCGAAGGCAACCCCGTCCACGACTTCGTGCGCGCCGCGGTGGCCCTTGCGCCGCCGACGCTGTCACTCGATGTCGCCATCAATCAGCGGCGCCAGCTCACCGCGGTCTTCGCCGGGCCTCTGCCGGCCGGGCACGCGGCGGCGTGCCGCTTCGTCGAGGAGACGTCGGTGCAGGCGGTCGGAGACCGGTTCGATGTCGTCCTGAGCACCAACGGCGGGTATCCACTGGACCGGAACCTGTACCAGGCCGTGAAAGGCATGGCGGCGGCAGAACGCGTGGTCCGCGCCGGCGGGACGATCGTGATGGCCGCCGCGTGCACCGACGGCACACCGGGTGGCGGCGCCTTCTCCCGACTGCTGGCCGACGCCTCCGGCGCCGCGATGCTCGACTCCCCCGACGGCAGGTCCGAGACGGACCGCTGGCAGGCCCAGGTGCTCGGCCGGGTCCTGCGCCACGCCCAGGTCTGGTTGCACACCCAGGGACTGACCGACGACGAGGTCGCTGCGGCCTTCCTCCGCCCTGTGGCCGACGTCACCGATGCGGTGGCCGAGGCACTCGGCGCCGCCGGCCGGGGACGCCGGACCCGGCTCGGCGTCCTCCCCTACGGACCGCTCACCGTCGCGTCGGCCTCCCCTCCCTGACGATTCCGGCCTGAACCGCCCGAGAGTCTCTGACGATGGCGTCAGGGATTAGCGTTGCGCTGCGATGCCGCCAACGGGGGATCAGCTCGTCGGAGAAGGTGCGGGGGAACTGTACGGCAGCGACGCGCCACTGTTCAGCTTCACCGTCCCCGACGAGCTGCTCCAGGAGGCCATCAGCAAGAGCCGGCACAAAGACGCGGTGGCCGATGTCGCGCTCATGCCCGGGGTCGGAGAAGGCAGGCCCCCGCCGTTGCTGGGGATCCTCCGAGCCAGCGGCTTTGCCCCACTCGTCCTCCTCACCGTCGCCGCCATCGTCCCGAACATGTTCGGGCAGGGCATCAACCTGATCGGCAACAACCTCGAGAGGTCGTTCCACCTGCACGACTCGGGGCTGGGGGCGGTGGCCTTCGTGGCGTCGGTGGCCCAGCTGCTGTGGGCCGTGCCGCTGGCGCTGTGGGCCGACCGGGGCAGCCGAAAGGTGGTCTCGGCCGTCGCCCTTCTCGTCTTCGCCGTGCTGGCGCCCCTGATGGCACTGGCTCCCAACGTGTGGTGGTTCGTCGTCCTCTACCTGCTGGCATCGGTCGGCAGCGCCGTGAACAACACGGTGCACAACTCCTACCTGGCCGACGCGTATCCCACCGAGGGGCGCAGTCGGGTCTTCAGCTGGCACTACCTCCAGGACCCCATCGCCCAGACCCTCGGCATCCTCATCTTCGGGTCCATCGTCGCCTACACCAACAACTGGCGGTGGGGACTGGTGGTGGGAGCCGCCGGCATCCCGATCGCGTTCTCGCTGTTCGGGATCCGCGAGCCCGACAAGGGCACGAACGAGTCGAGCCACATCCTCAAAGCGGCGGGCATGGACGTGCAAGCCGAGCAGGAGAACACCCCTCGGGTCCTGTTGGGGCCGGCCGTGACCCGCCTGCTGCGGATCCGCTCGCTCTACTACGAGCTCGTGGCGGTGTCGGTCCTGGGCTTCGTGGGCATCGGGGCGTCGTTGTTCGGCAACCTCTACTTCGTGCGGGTGTGGCATCTCACCGGGAGCCACGGGACCGCAGAGCGAAGCCACATCTACGCCATCATCGGGCTGGCGGCCTTCCTCGGGCTCCCCGTCGCCTACACCGCGGGAGACCGGCTCTTCCGGCGCGCCCCCCAGGCTCCGCTCATCCTGGCCGGGATCTGCATCACCATCTACGGGACGCTGTTCACGGTGTCGCTGTACATGCCCAAGCTGTGGCTGGTCGTCGCGTTCCAACTCCTCGCCAACGCCGCGGTGGCGCCCATCGCCATCGCCATCTTCCAGACCCTGGCCGCCACCGCCCCACCCGAGATGCGATCGATCTGCTTCGCCATGTTCGGGGTGTACTCGGCGGTGTTCGGAGGCTTCGCCGGCAGCATCATCCTGGGTGCCATCAGCGACGCTAGCAACGTGACCAAGGCGCTCACCCTCGTGGGACCGGTGTGCGCGATCGGGGGCGCGCTGCTCATCGTCGGGTCACGCTTCGTCCGACACGACATCACCCTGGTGATCGAGGACGTCTTGGAGCGCTACGCCGAGGGCAAGCGGCGTCAGAGCGGTGGGGACATCCCGGCCCTGCAGATCCACAACATGGACTTCTTCTACGGGAACCAGCAGGTCCTCTTCGACGTCAACCTCGAAGTCCCCGAGGGGGAGATCGTGGCGCTCCTCGGCACCAACGGCGCCGGGAAGAGCACGCTGCTGCGGGCGGTGGCAGGGCTCGACCACCCCCATCGCGGGGTGATCCGCATCTTCGGCACCAACTGCACCTACCTCGAGCCGGAACAGATCATCGACCTGGGCGCGGCTCTCCTCGTGGGCGGGAAGATGACGTTCCCGGGCTTGAGTGTCCGGGACAACCTGCGGATCGGAGAGCACTCCTTCCGAAAAGACGGCCCGCGGGCCAAGATCGCCCTCGACCACGCCGTGGGACTGTTCCCAGAGCTCGAGTCCCGCCTCGACCAACCGGCGGGCACCTTGTCGGGTGGCGAACAGCAGATGCTGGCGCTGGCCCGGGTCATGATGAGCAAACCTCGCCTGCTCATGATCGACGAACTCGCCTTCGGCCTGGCCCCGATGACCGTGGAGCGCCTCATGGACATCGTCCGGCGCGTGAACGCCGACGGCGCCACGGTGATCCTCGTCGAGCAGAGCGTCAACCGCGCGATGACCCTGGCGGAGCATGCCTTCTTCCTCGAACGAGGAGAAGTCCGTTTCGACGGACCGATCACCGACCTGTTGTCTCGCGACGACCTTCTTCGCCCGGTCTTCCTCGCCAGTGTGGGGGACGCCCTGGGCAACGGTGCCGCAAGCAACCGCGCAACCGGCCGGTCACCAGCAAGCGCCCGCCCGGTGAGCAGCGGCCCGGCGGGTGTCGCACCAGGGGATCTCGCACCAGGGGATCTCGCACCAGGGGATCTCGCACCAGGGGATCTCGCACCAGGGGATCTCGCACCGGGCGGCAACGGCGCCACGTCGCGGGCGACGCCGCCTGCACCACCTGAGACGTCCGCACCCAACGCACCGAGCGCCGACGGTCTGTGGGTGGCTGGGCCCCAAGCCGGACAAAACAGAGACAGAGACAGAGAAAGAGAGAACAGCGACACAAAGAACCGAGAGAACCGAGAGAATGGAGAGAACGGAGAGACGACGTGATCGCCGTGTCCGTCCCGTCATCGGTCGTCCTCGAGGGGGCCATCCTGGGCCTGAACTACGGGCTGCTGGCGACGGGTCTGGTGTTGATCTACCGGACCAGCCGGGTCGTCAACTTCGCCCAGGGCCAACTCGGCGTGGTGGCCGCCGTGTTCCTCGTCAAGCTCTACTACGACTACGGGATCAACTACTGGGCCGCGTTGGTCGCCGCCCTGGCGTTGGCGGCGGGGGCCGGTGCGCTGTCAGAGCTGGTGCTGCGTCGCCTATTCGACCGCCCTCGGGTCATGGTCATGGTGGCCACCATCGGGTTGTCCCAGGTCCTGTTCCTTCTCACACTGCTCCCCTTCATCCGGCCCAAGAAGCTCTTCCGTGCCTTCCCGGTGCCGGTCAACTGGACGTTTCACATCGGGAGCTTCCTCTTCCCGCCCGGTGAAGTCGTCACCCTCATCGTGGCGCCGATCGTGGCGCTCGGCCTGGCCTCCTTCATCCGGTTCTCGTCCTGGGGTCTTGCCATGCGCGCTTCTGCCGAGAACACCGAGTCGGCCCGATTGTCGGGAGTATGGGTCCGGCGCACCTCGACGGTCGCCTGGACCCTGGCGGGAGCTTTGTCGGCCTTCACCGCCATCCTCGCCTCGCCCAGCCAGACGAGCACGCTGACCGAGGTGCTGAGCCCAGGGCTCCTCCTCCTGGCACTGCTCGCCGCCCTACTGGGCGGCATGGTGAGCCTGCCGGTGGCCTTCGTGGCGGGCATCGGCTTGGGGATCGTCCAGGACCTCCTGCAGTGGAACATTACGAACCCCTCGTCGGGAACGGCCACCGTCGAGTTGGTCCTCTTCGTGTTGTTGCAGCTGGCCCTGCTGGCTCGAGCCGCATCACTGCAGAAGAGCTCCCGGACCGCGGATCGGACGTCGTGGATGACGGGAACCCTCGCCTTCCGGCGCAACGCCCAGACATTGCGAAAACGGGTGGGGACGACCGGGGTGATGTGCACCGTGCTGGTGGCGGCGCTGCTGCCCCTGGTGCTGGACGTGGGTCGATCGTTCCTCATGTCGCAGATCTGCATCTACGCGGTCATCGCCCTGTCGCTGACCGTGCTCACCGGTTGGGCGGGCCAGGTCTCGTTGGGCCAATTCGGGTTGGTGGCGGTGGGGGCGGACCTGGCCGCGCACTTGGGAGGGGGCGTCCCCCTGGTCCTGCTGCTCCCCCTCGCCGGAGTGGTGACCGGACTGGTGTCGGTCGTGGTCGGCCTCACCGCCCTGCGCATCCGGGGCCTGTACCTGGCGGTGAGCACACTGGGCTTCGCCCTGTTCATGCAGACCTCGGTGCTGGCCACGTCGTGCTGGACAGTTCCGGTGATCCACCGGACGATCTGCTCGGGGCTCCCTGATCCCCAGTCCACCTTGATCTCCCGACCCACCTTCCTCGGGCTGGGGCTGTCCTCGGAACGGGCCTTCGCCTGGTTCTCGCTCGCCGTGCTCGTCGTCACGATCCTCATGGTGCGGGTGTGGCGTGACCGCGGCATCGCCCGGCGGCTGATCTCGGTGCGGGACAACGAGGTGGCGGCCGGCTCGGCCGGCATCCCCGTGGTGCGCACCAAGCTCATGGCCTTTGCCTTGTCGGGGTTCATCGCCGGCTACGCCGGGGTGTGCCTCGCCTTCGCCACCGAGCGCTTCAGTTCCCAGACCTTCGATCCCACGGTATCGATCCTGGTGGTGTCGATGGTCGTGATCGGTGGTCTCGATGCCATCCCGGGGGCCGTGCTCGGTGCGCTGTACCTCGTGGGCCTCCCGGCCATCTTCGGATCGACGACCGCCATCCAATTCCTCACAAGTGGGATCGGGCTCATGGCGTTCATCCTCTACCTGCCCGGGGGGATGGCCCAGGTCCTGCACCAGCTCGGCGACCTCGCCACTGCGGGCTTCGAGAACCTGCGCGCCCGCTGGCGCGGCCACCCACCGTCGTCCACGCCCGAGCCGGTCGGTGACTCGGACCCCGACGCCACACGGCTGACCGGTAGCGGAGCAATAGCCGAGGTGCCGTCGTGAGCAGGGCCGAGCCTGGCCCTCCCGCCGACGCCGACCATGACACCGACGCCGACCATGACACCGACACCGACACCGACACCGACACCGACACCGACACCGACACCGACCACCCCGATGCCGACGGAGAGTCGAGGTCTGCGCGCGGCAAGGCCAGGACAGCAGGGCCCGCCCGGCTGGAGATACGAGAGCTGGTGGTGACCTTCGGGGGGCTGCGGGCGGTGGACGACGTGAGCGTGTCGATCGAGCCGGGATCGATCGTGGGCCTGATCGGACCGAACGGGTCGGGAAAGACGACCCTCCTCGACGCCGTCTCGGGGCTCGTGTCGCCGGCGGGGGGAACCTTGCAGCTCGACGGGGAGGACCTCGCCGATTACATCCCCGAGGAACGGGCTGCGCTCGGTGTGGTGCGGTCGTTCCAGGACTGTCGTCTGTACCCCGAGCTGTCGGTGGAGGACACCCTCATGTTGTGCGAGGACGCCCGCCGTCGCGTCAGCGTCCTTTCGACCACCTTGCAGCTCCCCTGGGCGCGCCACACCGAGCGCGACAAGCGCAGGACCGTCGACGGCGTCATCGGATCGTTCGGGCTCGAGCGATTCCGGCATCACCTCACCGGACACCTCTCCACCGGCACGCGCCGGGTCGTCGACCTGGCGTCGATCGTCCTGGCCGGGCCGCGCCTGCTCCTGCTGGACGAGCCCACCGCGGGCATCGCCCAGCGCGAGGCCGAGGCCTTCATCCCCCTCCTCCGCCGCCTGCACGAGGTGACCGGCTCCACGATCTTGCTGGTCGAGCACGACGTGCCCCTCGTCTTCGAGCTGTGCTCGGACGTGATCGTGATGCAGACGGGGTCGGTGGTGGTGTCGGGACCCCCCGACGTCGTGCGCGAGGACCCCGCCGCCCTGGCCGCCTACCTCGGCGCCAGTGACGCCGCGCTCAATGTGACCGGTCCGGTCCGGCCGCCGAGCGGTGCGGCACCGACGTGAAGCTCGGCGGGCTACGCGCCGGGGGTGAGAGGGCGGGCCGGTCCGTAGGGGCGGTCGCCGCGCACCGTGACCCGGTGGGCGATGCGCAGGGCGTCGCCGTAGTCGTCGAGGGCGTAGTGCAACGTGGCCCGGTTGTCCCAGAACGCCACGGCGCCCGCCTCCCAGTGGTACCGGCAACTGAATTCGGGCCGCTGGCAGTGGCGGTAGAGCATGTCGAGCAACGCGTCGCTCTCGACCTTGGAGACCCCTTCGAGGAACCGCGTGAACTGGGAGTTGACGAACAGCCCGTTGCGGCCGGTCTCGGGATGGGTGCGCACCACCGGGTGCGAGACGGGAAAGAGCTTGTCGTGGTGCCGACCGTCCCACTCGTAGCCGCCCTGGGCCTCCACGTCGGCTGCGAACCACGGGTCGTGGTGCCAGGCGATGAGCTGGTCGCACATCGACCGCACCGGGGCACCGAGTGCGTCGTAGGCGGCCTGCAGGCTGACCCACATCGTGTCGCCACCGACCGCGGGTGCCTCGCGCATGTGCAGGATCGAGCCGAGCGGTGGTGTCTGGAGGAAGGTCACGTCGGTGTGCCACCACGAGGCGCGGTCCTCACGGCCGTCGATGTTGAGGACCTCGGGGTTCCCTTCGATCGAGGCGATGACCGGGTGCGCCGGCGTCACCTCCCCGAACTGCCGGGCGAAGGCCGCCTGGACCTCGGGTGCGAGGTCCTGGTCGGGGAAGAACAGCACCAAGTGCCGGCACAGCGCGGCCCGCACCTCGGCGACCACCGCGTCGCCCAGCGGACGGCTGAGGTCGAGGCCCCGGACCTCGGCCCCGATGTTGGGGGAGATCGCCCGGATGTCGAGGCCCGTCGCCAGCGTCACACCGTCCATGGTGCCCGAGGGTGGGGGCGGCCACAACCCCCGCCGGCGGCGTCCTGTCCCCGGCACGGCCGGCGGGTGGCGTGCTCCGCGGCCGCATATCGTGTGGCCACGATCGGGCCGTAGGGGGAGAGGCGACGATGGCGAGTTCGGGTCCTGTGGCACTCCGGCGGTCGTGGCGGCGCTTCCGGCGCCGGCCCGCCGGCGTGCAGGTCGTGGCGTTGGTGCTCGTGATCGCAGTCATCGGCGGCGTCGTCTACGGGATCACGGGAACGTCGTCGAAGAAGGCGACGGGACCCGGTGCCAGCGCCGGTGGCGGAAGCGGCGGCGGAAGCGGCGGCGGCTCCGGCAACGGGTCGGGGCTGGGCAAGCCGAGCGGCGTCGGGGTGGACCAGGCCTCGACGAGCAGCCGCGGGGTCAGCGCCACATCCATCAACGTGGCCTTCCCGGTGTCGAACCTCACCTCGCTGGCGTCGAACTTCGGCTTCGCGGGCGACACCGAGTTCGGCGCGCAGAAGGCGGCCATCCACACATTCGTCAATGCCATCAACGACGTGGGCGGGATCAACGGCCGCACGATCAATCCCATCATCGTCAACTTCGACCCCACCAACGAAGCCTCCATGCGGGCCCTGTGCAAGCAGTGGACCGAAGGCTCTCCCCCGGTCTTCGCCGTGCTCGACGGGATCGGTTCGTGGACCGGCGACAACGAGCTGTGTGTCACCCAAGAAGGCCACACGCCCTTCATCGGGCAATGGACGACGGTGACCAACTGGACCCAGGAGGGAGCGCCGTACCTGTGGTGGACGGGTCCCGACCAGGCCCAGATCCTCGCCACCGTGGTGGCGTGGGGCAAGAGCTCGGGCCTGCTCACCACCGGCAGTCGCATCGGCATCGTCGCCGGCGACCGCACCAGCGACCAGGTGGCGCTCAACCAGTACCTGCTGCCCGACCTGCGCCGGGCGGGGTTCGGCAACCCTCTCGTCGAGACCCTGCCGTCGAATCCGTCGGACACCGCGGCCAGCAACTCGGCCGCCCCCCTGGTCGTCCAGCGCCTCAAGGCGAACGGCGTGAAGTCGGTGATCCCGCTCATCCCCTTCAACTCGTTCTTCCCCTTCCTCTCCCAGGAGAACGGGCAGAACTACTTCCCGAAGCTCCTCCTGTCGGACTACGAGTCCTCGATCAACGTCACCCTGGGCCTCATCCCCATCCCCTACGAGAAGGGGCTCGACCACCAAGAGGGCGTCACCGTCGAGACCCTCGGAGGGACCGACGCCCCGTCGAGCGTCGTGGCCGCGGGCGGGTACAACGCCGCGGTCCAGAGTTGCTACGACACCTGGAGCGCCCACAACAAGCCGACCTCGCCGACCTCGCCCTACATCGAGGAGCAGGGACCGATCGTGGGGTGGTGCCAGGCCATCCGACTGTTTGCGGCGGCCGCCCTGGGCGCGGGGCCGGACCTCAACCGGCGCACCTTCGTCCAGGCCATGTCGAGGATCCAGAACTTCTCCGGCACCTACACGCCGACCTTGAGCTTCGGCCCCGACACGTACGCGGGGCCCACCCAGTACCAGGTCGTCGAGCTCTACAACAACGATCCCCCGTCGCCGCTGTGCGTGCCCACCTACACCGGCAAACCACAGGGGACGTGCTGGCACACGGTGCAGACCTGGGCTCCTCTTGCCGGCTGATGTCCCTGTCGACGTGCCGGTGACGTCGACCGTGACACTGCCGCGCCGGTGACCGTGCCCATGGGCCTGCCCGCACCGGACCGGAACTACTCCCCGTGGTACGCGTGGATGGTCCGGCTCGGCGAGACCCGCCATGTCGACCCGCTGCCGGGCGCCGAGACCCCCGCAACCGGCTCCGGCAACTATGCGCAGGCCCTGGCCGAGTGGCGGGTGCGGTGTCGGGCCCGCCTCGACGCACTCCTCGGGCCCACGCCCGGGCGCGTCCCCCTGCGGCTCGAGACCCTCGAGTCGGTCGAGTGCGAAGGGTACCGACGGGACAAGGTGGTGTTCGACACCGAGGAGACGATGTCGGTGCCGGCGTACCTCCTCGTGCCGCACGCACGAAGCGCGCCCGGCCCGGCCGTGCTCGCCGTGCATGGTCACGGCCCCGGGAAGTCCGAGGCGGTCGGGCTCGAGCGCACCGGCACTCCCAACGCCGACTACGCGCACCAGCTGGCGCGCCGCGGCTACGTCGTGCTCGCACCGGACCTGCGCTGTTTCGGCGAGCGCCTCGACTGGAACCCCGAGGACCACTACGCGTGCGACACGAACCTCGTTCATGCCGTGATGGCGGGCATCAACCCGCTGGCGCAGAACCTCTGGGACCTGGCGCGGGCGCTCGACGTGCTCGAGGCTCACCCGCTGGTCGACCCGGGCCGCATCGGGATGGCGGGCCTCTCCTACGGCGGGACCGTGACCCTCTTCCTCGCCGCCGTGGACGAGCGGGTGGCCGCGGCCGTGGTGAGTGGGTACTTCTCGTCGTGGGCCGAGTCGCACAAGATGCCGTGGAACATGTGCGGCTCGCAGGTCCTCCCCGGGATGCTCGGCCGGCTCGAGCACGTGGACCTCGGTGCCCTCGTCTCGCCTCGCCCGTTGCTCATCGAGTCCGGCACCCACGACGACCTCTTCCCGGCCACGGTGGCGGTGGCAGAGGTCGAGCGCTTGCGCGCCGTCTACGGCTCGGACAGCGCCGGGGACCGGCTCGTGCACGATGTGTTCGAGGGTGTCCACGAATGGCACGGCGTCGAGGCGTTCGGGTTCCTCGGGCGTTGGATCGGGCCTGGCGATCCCGAGGGCAGTCGGTGAGGGTCTCTCGTCGGTGAGCTGACGTTTGTCGCCGGTGGGTGTCGGCGGTGGGCGTCGCCGGTGGGCGTCGCCGGTGGGTGTCGGCGGTGGGTGTCGGCGGTGGGTGTCGCCGGTGGGTGTCGCCGGTGGGTGTCGCCGGTGGGCGTCGCCGGTGGGTGTCGCCGGTGGGCGTCGCCGGTGGGCGTCGCCGGTGGGCGTCGCCGGTGGGCGTCGCCGGTTGGCTCAGCCGCTCAACCCGGCACCTGCCAGTGGACGAGGTCGGTGCTGCGTGCGATCCCGATCTCGGCGTGGCCCCATCCGCCGAAATGTGTGAGCTCGTCGCTTCCGGAATAGGTCACGTAGTAGTAGCCGCCGCCGGTCTGGGCTCTGTCTTGCGTTCCGGGGCGGCCGGTGCCGGACGTGCCGGACGTGCCGGTGGCGCTCGTGGTGTAAGCCGTGTGGGTATCGCACAGGAACACGGAGTTGGCGTGCTCGAAACCGTCGCTCGAGATGCCGGGCCCGGAGTTCCAGGACTGTCGGGGGATCACGAGCACCCTCCCGCCGGTCCAGTGCAGCCAGGACGACGGGACGGTCGGGTCACCCGGGGCCGACAGCTCGAAGATCCACGGCTGATCGAAGATGTTCGACGTGGCCACCAGGTGCCAGCGTCCTGCGGCCGCCACGAACTCGAGGTTCTCGACGGTGTCGCCATGGACGACGACGTCGGGACGGCCCACCAGGGTCCAGGGCCCGTCGAGCGAGCCGCTCGGCGACCATGCAATCTCGAAATGCTGCGCCTCGGTCCCCGACGTCGTGCCGTACTTGTAGCCGAGGATGAGCCCGCGCCCGGCCCAGGCCAGCGCGGCGTCGATCATCCGGTCCCCGGGCGCGGGATGGAGACTGAGCGCCAAGGGGTGGGGTGCGGACCACGTCTCGAGGTCGGTGGAGGTTCGGTAGTACAGCTTCGACTGCGGGCCCGTGGCGGCATCGGGGTTGGAGTCGTAGGTGGCGACGAACGTCCCCGAAGGACTGCGGACGATGTCGGGTGACGCAACGCCCACCGCACCGGCTTGGACTGGCCAGGGCAACGGTGCCGACCATTGCCCGAGGTCGGGGCTCGTGGCCGAGGCGATGTTCCAATTCTCGGCTCCCTTGGTGGCGACGTCGCCGGTGACGTAACTGAAGAGCATGTGCCACCGGCCGCCGGCCCACACGAGGGCCTGGTCCTTCACCCCTGCCGTCGGCTCGCTCAGGATCGGGTTGCGCAGTCGTGTCCACGCCACCTGAGGGACGGGAGGCTCGGAAGGCTCCGACCCTGCACCGACGACACACTCGTGATCTGCGCCGACTGTTGTCGACGAGGCTGATGGCGTCGACGAGGCCGACGGAGCCGACGGCGTCCCGTGCGCCGTGCCCCGCGTCGCGGTCGACCCGCTCGCGCCACAACCGGCCAGACCCACCACCAGGGCGACGATCGAAAGCGGCCCTCTGAGCCTGGCTCCGCCCACCCCGCTGCCTACCCGCACCCGATCACCACTCGAGGAGTGATGCCGACCCGGGATCGAGAAAGAGCGTGACGTTGTCCCGCGTCCGCAGATACGAAGCCGGGCACGCGGTCGACACCGGGCCCGCGAGGGCGGCGCGGACGGGTGCGGCCTTGCGCGCTTCGGGAACCACAGCCAGCACCGTCCGGGCCCGGAGCAGGGCGGGGATGGTGGCGGTGAGCGCCAGGCGCGGCACCGCGGCCATGTCGGGAAAGTGGCCTTCGTGGACCTGCTGGAGCCTGCACTCCCGATCGAGCTCGACGATCTTCATGTCGAGGGGGTCGTCGAAGTCGGCGACCGGGGGGTCGTTGAAGGCCAGGTGCCCGTTCTCGCCGATGCCGAGACAGCACAAGTCGAGGGGATGGCCCGCCAACAACGCCGCATAGCGAGTGCACTCCGCCTCGGGGTCCGCCAGGCCGTCGATGTAATGGGCCCGACGGGGATGGGCGCGGTCGGTGATGCGCTCTCTGATCCACCGCTGGAACCCGGCCGGGTGGTCGGGGCCCACGCCGACGTACTCGTCCATGTGGAAGACGACGGTGTCGCTCCAGGGGATGTCGGGGGTGGACGTCACCAGGGAGTCGACGAACTCCAGCTGCGAGTTCCCGGTGGCGAACATGGCGTGGGCGACACCCCTGGCCTCCACCGCGTCAGCGGAGCGCGGCCGAGGCGCTGTCGGCCGCGTCCCGGGCCAGAGAGCTCGAGTCGGGATGGACGTGCACCCGAAGATCGTCGACGGTCCGCTGTTGTGTCTCGGACATGAGCCGCACTGTAGGTGAGGAGCGCATCGGACTGTGGAGTCGACGGCCGGCGCCATGTCGAAGTGGGCGATGCTCCCGTGGGTCTCGCCGTGATCGACGCAGGGCGCCTGATCGTGATGGCGAACCCCAACCGGTTCTCGGTTCCGGGTGCCGCAGCCTGTCAGAGCGTCGTCGACACCGACTCCGCGTTTGCCGGAAAGCCGGCGGTGGTCGGGCAGATCGCGCCGGGAAAGTCCCCCCGTCAACTCGCCCTGGAACCGAAAGACGAGACCCTTCTCGTGACGAACTTCGACTCCGGTCAGGTCGAAGCGGTCAACGTCGGCGAGATGCCCCGGTGAGCCCGGCCATGAAGTGGAGTTGGGCCGACGATCCGCCGGGGATCCGCCGGGGATCCGCCGGGGATCCGCCGAGGATCCGCCGGGCACAGCCGGGCACCACCGGCCGCCCCGCGGGTATCGTCGGCCCGATGGCCGCGAAGATCACGATCGTCGGTGGTGGCAGCACCCACTGGACACCGAAGTTGATGGTCGACTTCGCCAACACCCCGGCGCTGGCCGACGCCGAGGTGGTTCTCTACGACCTCGACCCGCACTCGCTGCCCGGCGCGCTCAAGGTCGTCGAGCACGTCGCCGAGCGCCGGGGGATCGCGCTCTCGGGTCGGACAACGACCGACATCGACGACGCGTTGACCGGAGCGGAGTACGTGATCGCCACCTTCTCGGTGGGCGGGTTCGCCAGCATGCGCCACGACATCGAGATCCCGCAGCGCTACGGGGTGCGACAGACGGTGGGCGACAGCGTCGGGCCCGGGGGGATCTCCAGGGCCCTTCGCAGCGTGCCCGTCATCCTCGATGTGGCGCGGGCCATGGAGCGGTGTTGTCCCGACGCGCTGCTCGTCAACGTGAGCAACCCCCTCACCGCGCTGTGCCGAGCCGTGACCCGCGAGACCTCGATCGAGACGATCGGCCTGTGCGCCGAGATCGTCGGACTCAAGTTCGTGTTGAGCCTGCTGTTCGACACCGACTTCACCTCTGTCGACCCGGTGGTGGCCGGCGTGAACCATCTCCCTCTCGTGACCTCGCTGCGCATGGGTGACCGTGACGGGTTCGCCATGTTGCGCGGCGCTCTCGCCGGCGACGTCGATCTCTCGGGGTCCCTGTGGATGGAACCCCCGGGCCCGATGCACTACAGGATGGTCGACCCCGAGCACGGCTGGTCGAAGGCCGACATCGTCGCCAACAACAAGGTGAAGTTCGAGCTGTTCGAACGCTTCGGCGTCCTGCCCGGGTCATCGGACACGCACGTGGTCGAGTTCTTCCCCGGGTTCGTGACCGCCGCGTCGGACTACGGACGGGACTGGGCCGTCCACCACTACGGCATGCACGGCCACCAGTCCGACAAGGCCGACGACGATGCCGAGATGGCCGATCTCCTGGCGGCCGAGACCATCCCGAGGTGGCCGTCGGGCGAGTTCGTCGCCCCCCTCCTCGACGGTCTCGTGACCGGTGAGGACAGGACGATCCCGGGCAACATCCCCAACACGGGTCAGGTCGAGAACCTGCCTGCAGATGTCGTGGTCGAGTGCATGGTGGTGGCAGGCGCCGACGGTGTCCGGCCCCGGGACCGGGCGGCGGTCCCCTCGTTCCTGGGAGAGCACCTCCGGCGCGTGGTCAGCTCGCAAGAGCTCACGGTGGACGCCGCGGTCTCGGGCGATCCGACGACGGCCCTCGAAGCCATGCTCGCCGATCCCCTGGCGGGGTCGCTTCCCTACGAGCACGTGGTGGCCATGACCGACGAGCTGCTGGCGGCGACCGCACCGTGGTTGGGCCAATTCGCCCGTCACGGCTAGCGGTTCGAGCTCAACCTTTCCTCGGCGGTCCCGGCGATCTCCTGGTTGCGGCGGGCTCCCCGGTCCCAGCAGGCTCCCCGGGCCTGGCCGCCCTCGACCGGCCCGCGGTCAGTGCCTCGGCCGACGCTCCCCGTCCGCGGCCGCCCGCGACCGGCCCGCGGTCAGTGCCTCGGCCGATGCTTCTTGGCCGCGGAGACGAGGTACGTGTAGAAGTCGACCGGGCTGGCCGCACTCACACCGGTCGGCGAGAACACCCTGATGATGACCTTCCCGATCGAGCTGGAGGGCGAGTAGGCGATGATCTTCTTGGCCGACCTCACGGTGAAGCTGAGGGC
The DNA here is from genome assembly GCA_963739765.1 of uncultured Acidimicrobiales bacterium. Lineage (GTDB taxonomy): Bacteria > Actinomycetota > Acidimicrobiia > Acidimicrobiales > UBA8190 > Chersky-840. The sequence goes on from CAVUBP010000003.1 coordinate 338,095, forward strand.
CGGGCGCGAGCCGAAGATGACAGCGGTCGCGCCTGAGAGGTTGGCGCCGATGATGGTCACCTTGCGGGCGCCCGAGATCGGGCCCGACGCGGGCTTGACGGCGGTCACCGTCGGCTGGCCGGGCGGCATGCCGGCGATCGCACGGATGACGTTGTTGCCGTTGTCGGCCACGAGCACGTGGCCGTTGGGCCCCACGCTCAGGCCGGCCGGGCCGTTGAACGGCCCGGCGGTGCGGCTGCCGGCGATCGTGTAGATGTCGCCCGGCTTGACCGACATGCCGTCATAGCGTCCCTTGGCGCTGGGCACGAGACGGATCAGGTTGTTGACCGAGTCGCTGATGAAGAGGTTGCCCGCCGCATCGACGGCCAGTCCTTGGGGCGTGTCGAGCCAGGCCTTGGTGGCCGGCTTCTTCTCGCCTTTGAATCCCTCGGTCCCGGTCCCGGCGATCGTGTAGATGTGCCCGGCGATGACGGATCGGCCGAAGGCGGTACCGGTGGCCGCGGCCACCACGCGCACCACCTGGTTGTCGACGTCAGAGAACAGGGCGTCTCCCTTGGGGTCCACCGCCACACCGTTGAAGGTGTCGAGCTGGAGCTCGGCCGAGGGCCCCGGTCCGCCGTTGCCCGTGTAGCCGTAGTTCATGTTGCCGGCGATCGTGTAGATGTGGCCCGGCTGCACGGCCATGCCGAAGACGGTGCGGGCCACCGCCGGGATGAAGCGGACGAGGTCGTTCCCGGTGTCGGCGACGATGAGGTCCCCCTCGGCGTCGAAGGCCACCCCCTCGGGTCCGGTGAGCCCGGCCGAGGAGGCCGACCCACCCGGGGTGATGTTGCCTTCCTGCCCACCGCCGGCGACGGTGAAGATCTCACCCGCGGTCATGCTCTGGCCATAGCGGAACCCGCCCGTCGCCGCCACGAAGCGCACCGCGTCGTCGCTGGAGTCGCTGATGGCGATGTCGCCCTGGGGATCGATGGCGAGGCCACTCGGGCCCGACAGCTCCGCTGTGGTGAGGGGTTTGTTGCTCCCGTCGCCGATGTCCCCGGCCACGCCGTTGCCCACGACGGTGTAGAGATGGCCCGCGGTCATGGCATGGCCGTAGAACGTGCCCGTGGACGCCGCCGCTACGCGGATCACGTTGTTGTTCTGGTCTGCGAAGACCACATTGCCGTGGGCGTCGAAGACCGCATCCATCGGCGACCCCAGGGAGGCGGCCAGGCTCGAGATCCCGCTCGTGATCGCTGTCGTGGACCCGCCCCCGGCGACGGCGGTGGTGACGTTGGACCCCTGGGTGGTGGCCGCCGAACTCGGGGACACCCCGACGAGCGCCGACGCGACGACGACCGAGCCCGCCAGCACGGCAACGCCGGCACGCCCGGTGCGGCTGGTGCGGCTGGTGCGGCCCGCTCGCCCCACGCGGCTGACGTGACCTATACGGTGAAATTTCACGCTATGCACTTTCGTACGCGCGTAGCGAAGTCATAGCTGCATGGCTCCGAGCCGGTCTGGACTGTTGCGGACCTTGCCATCGCCGTCGACCCCCACGCCCCACCCTGCCGGGCCGAAATGACCGAGCGACCCGGGGACGCGCCGACCGCCTGTTGGCGACGTCCATGTCAAATGGTATACGCACCGCCCCGCCGCCACACGTCCGGCCCCGCCACCACGTCCGGCCCCTTCACACGTCCGGCCCCTTCACACGTCCGGGCCCTTCACACGTCCGGCCCTACCGGTTCCGCCAGTACGGCGTCGGGCTACGGACCCGACTTCCCACGCGATCCACGCGATCCACCAGACGCACGAGATCCTGATCCCGGTGATCGAGGTGATCGAGGTGATCGAGGTGATCCAGACGATCCCCTGGCCGGCATGCGCTCGGTCTCCCGGCGGAGGATGGCGAAAGCCTCTTCGTCGCCGATGCCCAATTGGCGCATGCGTCGCGCGAATTTCCTCGCTTCTCCGGCCGCCTGCCTTCGAGTCGGGGACGGGCCGCTGGAGACGAACGAGCCGTGCCGGCCTCGGGTTTCGAGAAGGCCCGCGAGCTCCAGCTCGCGGTACGAGCGAGCCACGGTGTTCGTCGCCAATCCGAGATCGGCGGCCAGCTGTCGCACGGTTGGCAGCCGGACGGCGGGCTGAAGGCTCCCGCTCTCGATCGCGGCTGCGATCTGCTCCCGGACCTGCTGGAACGGGGGCACCGGCGACCCGTGGTCCAACCTCACCACGTCCGCCAACTCCACCAGGTCCATGAGTCAATCCTGTCTCTCTTGCTCGACATTGTCTCCCGGAGGACAGTGTCTCTTGCTCGACATTGTCTCGTGGAGGACATTGTCTCGTGGAGGACAGCGTCTCGTGCTCGACGCCGACGCCCGGGCTGACGACGGGGCCGGGGCCGGCGCCGGGGCCAACGCCGGCGCCTCAACGCCAGAGCGAGCCCAGGTCGACGGTCACGGGAGTCGCGGTGACAGCGGCGGCGACTCCAGGGATGCCGCCGCGTGAGCGAGTGGTGAGCTCGCACACGTCGAGCGCGGCGAGCGCGGAGGCGTCGAGAAATCGGCTCGTGGGAGCGTAGCTGTGGCGGTCGTCGCGACCCCGGCGATGGTGGGGCAGTCGGAGAGGGGTGTAGAGGTTGAGCTCGTCGCGGGCCCGCGTGACGGCGACGTAGAAGAGCCTGCGTTCTTCGTCGAGCCCCTCCAGGGTTGCGAGCGCCATGTCCGAAGGGAACGCTCCGTCGATCACGTGGGGGATGTGGACGATCGACCACTCCAGGCCCTTGGCTGAATGCACGGTGGATATCGACAGGTAGTCGTCGTCGAGATGGGGTGGGCCCGCCAGGGAACCGGTCGAAGCGGGAGGATCGAGCGTGAGCTCGGCGAGCCAGCCGGGGAGATCGGTGACCGCCGCCGCCGCGGCGACGAGGCGGTCGAGATCCCCGAGCCGGACCGGCGCGTCGCTGTAGCGGGCGCTGATCAGTGGCGCCAGGACACCGAGGACGGCTTCGGCTCGAGGGCCCGGCGCACCCCGGGTGCGCGCCTCACCCAGTCGGTCGAGCGTGGTGGCGAGGGCGGTACGAGTGCGCGCCGGCGCGTTGGCGACCGCTTCGGGCCAGCGCGAGAGGATGTCGCCGGCCTCGGGCCGGAGCACGGCGACCAAGACCCGGGCCCGCGACGGGCCGATCCCATGGTGGAGGCGCAGCAGCCGGAACCACGCCACCTCGTCGGACGGGTTGTCGAGGAGCCGAGCCGTGGCGATGAAGTCCTTGACGTGGGCGGCTTCGAGGAATCGGAGTCCCCCGAACTTTCGGAACGGAATGCGACGGACCGAGAGCTCGATCTCGACGAGGTCGCTGTGATGAGCGGCGCGCACCAGGATCGCCTGGTCGCGCAGAGCGACGCCCCGCCCATGGGCTTCGAGGACGCCGTCGGCGATGGCCCTGGATTCCGTGGCAGCGTCGTGACAGCGGATCAGCTTCGGTCGCGGCCCCCCGGCGCGGTCGCTGAAGAGGGTCAAGCGTCCGGCGCGGTCGGCCGGCCGCAGCACGTTGGCCAGCTCGAGGATCGGCTGGCGCGAACGGAAGTTCCGCTCCAGCCGCACGACCGTCGTGGTCGGCCACAGGTCCGCGAGGTCCCGCAGGTGCTGCGCGTCGGCGCCGCGGAAGCCGTAGATAGCCTGGGCGTCGTCGCCCACGACCGTCAACCCCCGGCCGTCGGGGCGCAAGGACCGGATGATGTCGACCTGGACGCTGTTGAGGTCCTGGTACTCGTCCACGAGCACATGGTCGAATCCCGATACGAGGAGCTCGTGCAGTTGGTGATGGTCGAGCAGACCGCGCCAGAACAGAAGGAGATCATCGAAGTCCACGAGCGACGACGCCCGTTTGCGGTCGGTGAAGGCCCGGAACAACGCAGCGATGGCGTCGAGGTGTGACTCACACCAGGGAAAGCCCACGGCGAGCACCTCGCTGAGCGGGCGCTGGGTGTTGATGCACCGCGAGTACACGTCGACGAGCGTGCGCGACCGGGGCGTACGCGTGTCGGTGCCCGACAACCCGAACTGTTCGCGCATCAGGTCCATGACGTCGGCGACGTCCGCGGGGTCGAGCACGGTGAACCCTTCGGAGAGCCCCAGTGACTGCGCGTGGGCGGCCACGTAGCGATGCGCCACGGCGTGGAAGGTCCCGCCACTGGGGAGCCGGGCGCCGGGGCCCGTCCCGGCCAGGCTCGCCGCCCGGGCCAGCATGTCGTCGGCGGCCCGTCGGGTGAAGGTCAGCAGCAGGATGCGCTCGGCCGGGACGCCGCGCTCGAGCAACCACGCCACCCGTGACGTCAGCGTCCTCGTCTTGCCGGTGCCCGCTCCGGCCATGATCACGAGCGGCTCGTCCCCGTGGGTAACCGCCGCCAATTGCGCCTCGTCGAGACCGTGGTCCCAACCCGAACCGGTATCGAACATGTGTTCGACTGTAGCCCGGACCGGCCCCGGTGACGGCCGGCGACCCCCGGCGACCCTCGGTGACCCTCGGAGACCCCCGGAGACTCCCGGAGACCCCCGATCCGATCGAGATCCTCTAGCCGAGCAGCCTCTTCGAGATCACGACGCGCTGGATCTGGTTGGTGCCCTCGTAGATCTGGGTGATCTTGGCGTCCCGCATGAAACGTTCGGCGGGGAAGTCGGTGGTGTACCCGTAGCCACCGAGCAGTTGCACCGCATCGGTCGTCACGGCCATGGCGGTGTCCGACGCGAAGCACTTCGCCATGGCCCCGATCATCGAGAGCTCGTTGTCGGGATCTCCCGCGTCGATCAGCGAGCAGGCGCGGTAGACGAGAGTGCGGGCAGCCTCGGTCCGCATCGCCATGTCGGCCAGCATGAAGCGCAGTCCCTGGAATTCGGCGATGGGGTGGCCGAAGGCCTTGCGCTCGGTCATGTACCGCGCCGCGTAGTCGATGGCCCCCTGGGCGATGCCCACCGCTTGAGCACCGATGGTGGGCCGGCTGCGGTCGAGGGTGTGCATGGCGATGGTGAAGCCCTGACCCTCCTCCCCGATCCGGTTCTCGACCGGCACGCGGACGTCGTCGAGGACGACCTCGCCGGTGGGGCTGCCCCGCAACCCCATCTTGTGCTCGAGCTTGGCGACCCGCACACCCCAGTCGGCCTCGACCACGAAGCAGCTGATCCCCCGGTGGCCGGCGTCGGGGTCGGTCTTGGCGAAGACGGTGTAGGTGTCCGAGGCACCGGCATTGGTGATCCAGTACTTGGTGCCGCTCAGCACGTAGTGGTCGCCGTCGCGCACGGCCCGGCATCGCATCGCCGCCACGTCGCTGCCGGCGTCGGCCTCCGACAGGCAGTAGCTGGCCTGGGCTTCGCCCGACGCCACACGCGGGACGTACTTGTTCTTCAGGTGCTCGGATCCCCAGTTGAAGATCGGCATCATCCCGAGCTTCGAGATGAGCATGGTCACGCTCGTCGACGCGCACACCCGGGCGAGCTCCTCGACCATGATCGCCTGGGTGACGTGGTCGGCCCCCGCGCCGCCGTAGGCCACGGGGATCCCCAGGGCGGGCAGCTCCATCTCCACCGACGCCTTGAACCCGTCCCACGGGAACGCCGCGTCCCGGTCGACCTCCGCCGCGTGCGGCGCGATGCGCTCGTCGCACATCTGGCGGACCGCACTCCGGAACTGCTTGTGGGTGTCGGCGAGCGCGTAGGCGGGGGGCTGGTCCATCTCCTCAGTCTCGCACCCCGGGGCTCCGCACCCGGTGGTTCGGCCCGGACGACGCGCCCCGATGCGGCTACGTGTGCGCGGCGAGGTGCTCGAGCAGGAGCCGGTTCAGCTCCGCCGGAGCGGTCTCGGGGATCCAGTGGCTGACACCGTGGAGGACCTCGAAACGGTAGGGGCCCGACACCCACTCCACCGTCGCCTCGGCGGCGGTGCGCCCGAGGGCGATGTCCTCGTCGGACCACACATAGAGGGTGGGGACCGTGATCGTGCCCACGTCGGTGAGTGAACCGGGCTCGGTGGCCCGGTACCAATTGAGCGCGGCCGTGAGCGCCCCGGGCTCGAGCATCCTGGCGACGAACCGACGCACCTCGTCGGTGTCCGAGGGGAGGCCGCTGGCGTCGAACATGGCGCGCAGTCCCTGGCCGGAGCCGTCCTCGCCGAGCAGAGCGCTTTCGGCCACCCCACCGTCGGCGCGGAATACCTCGATGTACGCCGATCTCCGGCGCTGGTCCTCGTCCCCCCGTGCGTCGGGACCCGCAGACTCCGGACCGCCAGACTCCGGACCGCCGGACTCCGGACCGCCGGACTCCGGACCCGCCAGACTCCGGACTCGCCAGACTCAGGACTCGCAGACTCCGGACCCGCGGGCCGAGCGCCGGCACCACCGCCGAAGGCGGCGGCGAAGGCGCGGGGATGGGGCACCGACACCGCGGTGAGCGTGCGCACCCGGTCGGGATGGCGGCCCGCCACCACCCACGCCACCATGGCGCCCCAGTCGTGCCCGACGAGGTCGAAGCGGTCGAGGCCCCATTGGTCGGCGACGGCGAGCACGTCGCCCACGAGCTCGGAGATGCGGTAGTCGTCCACCGCCGGGGGCCGGGCCTTCGGCGAGTACCCCCGCTGGTCGAAGGCGAGCCCGCGGTAGCCCGCCGCGGCCAGCGCGTCGAGCTGGTGGTGCCACGAGAACCACGTCTGGGGGAAGCCGTGCAGCAGGAGCACGGCGCGACCGTCGCCCGGCCCCGTCGTCACCGCTTCGAAGGTCAGCCCGTGGGCGCTGACGGTGAGCTCGTGCACGGCCACGGCCACGGCTGGCGGTGTGCTCAGGCGGCGGGAGCGGTGACCGCCAGCAACGAGCGCCACTCCGACAACCGGCCGCGCACGTCGGCCGGGGTCAGGCGCAGGGTCTCTTCGGGGACCGCGCCGACGATGGAGCGCTGCTGGTGGTAGTGGTGGGCGGCCGCCTGGAACAGCGGGGGACGCCAGGCCACGAGATCGTCGGGGGCCCCGCCCAGGAAGCCGAAGATCACCAGCGCCAGTTCGATGTCCTTGGCCACCGGTGCCCGGCCGAACAGCGCCGCGCGCCGGCTCGCCACCGCGGCGCAGCCCACCAGGGCGTCCTCGGCGGTGATGCCCGGGGTGAGCTCGAGGCGGTCCTCGAACAGGGTGTGGGCGAGGAGCAGTGCGTAGCCCTGATCGGGCCCGGGCACGCCGAGTTCCCGGCCGCGGACCTGCTCGGGACCGCGGAGATCGGCGACGCGACCGGCCCGCCAGTCGCGGGGGGTGCGCAGGCGGTACGAGGGCCGGACCTGGTCGGTGTCGACGATCGGCACGAAGCTGGGCTGGGTCATGGGCGGGTGTGGTGCTCCTGCGGTCTTGTGGCTGGACCTCTAACCGGCTGCGCCGGCCACCGGGGGCCCGGTGTGGACGAGACCGTAGACGATCGAGTCGAAAAGGGCCTGCCAGGACGCCTCGATGATGTTCTCCGAGACCCCGATCGTGGTCCAGACGTGCTCGCCGTCACTGGTGTCGATGAGGACCCGGGTCACCGCCCCGGTGCCCTTGCCCGTGTCGAGCACCCGCACCCGGTAGTCGACGAGATGGACCGCTGACAGCTTCGGGAAGTGTGCACCGATGGCCTGGCGCAAGGCCGAGTCCAACGCGTTGATGGGGCCGTTCCCCTCGGCGGTGGCCACCACCCGGGCGTCGCCGACGCGGATCCTGACCGTCGCCTCGGTGGTATGTCGCCCCGCGCCGGGTGCGCTCTCGTGGGCCGCGCCCGTGCCGCCGTCGTCGTGGTCGTTGATGACCCGGAACGACTCGACCTCGAAGAAGGTGGGCTCCCAGCCTGTCGCCTTGCGCAGGAGGAGCTCGAGGGACCCGTCGGCCACCTCGAAGTGGTACCCGCGGTACTCGAGCGCCTTGAGGGTGTCGAGCACGCCCGACAGCGCGGCGGAGTCCAGTTCCAAGCCGAGCTCCTGGGCCTTGAGCGCCAGCGTCGACCGGCCCGCCATCTCCGACACCACGAAGCGCGTCCCGTTGCCGACGGAGTCGGGCGACACGTGCTCGTAGGCGTCACGACGCCGGGCGATGGCACTGGTGTGGAGGCCCGCCTTGTGGGCGAAGGCGGCGGAGCCGACGTAGGGCTGTTGCGGGTTGGGGGCGATGTTCACGAGCTCGGCGATGTGGTGCGAGACCGGCGTGATCCGCTCCAGGCGCTCGGGGGGGATGGTGCGCACGTTCAGCTTCAGCGACAGGTTGGGGATGGTCGCCGAGAGATCGGCGTTCCCGGTGCGCTCCCCGTAGCCGTTCACGCATCCCTGCACGTGGGTGGCCCCGGCCCGGACCCCGGCGATCGAGTTGGCCACGGCACATCCCGAGTCGTTGTGGAAGTGCACCCCGACCTCGCACTCGAAGTCCGACACCACGCCGGCCACGATGCGCTCCACGTCGTGGGGCAGCGTGCCGCCGTTGGTGTCGCACAGCACGAGGGCCTCGGCCCCGGCCTCCTCCGCGGCGCGCAGGATCCGCAGCGTGTACCCCGGGTCGTCGAGGAAGCCGTCGAAGAAGTGCTCGGCGTCGAAGAACACCCGCAGGTCGTGGTCCCGGAGGAAGGTCACCGAGTCGGCCGCCATCGCCACGGCCTCGTCGAGCGTCGTGCGCAGGGCCTCGGTGACGTGCAGCTTCGACGCCTTGGCCACGATGCAGACGGCTTCGGTGTTGGCCTTCACGAGCTGACGCAGGACCTCGTCGTCTTCGGCGCGCACACCGGCCCGGCGCGTGGACCCGAAGGCGACCAGCGTGGCCGTCGAAAGGCGCAGCTCGGCGGGGGCCCGGGCGAAGAACTCCTCGTCCTTCTGGTTGGCGCCGGGCCACCCGCCCTCGATGAAAGTGACCCCGAGATGGTCGAGCTGCTCGGCCACGCGGAGCTTGTCGTCCACGGTCAGGGACAGGCCCTCCTGTTGGGATCCGTCCCGCAGTGTGGTGTCGAAGATGTCGACGGCCTCGGGCAGCACCGGCAGGTCGAAGCCGTGGCTCGCCGTCCCGTGGGAGTGGCCGGCGCCCCCGCCGTGGCTGTGGACGCCACGCCCGGGACCGGCTCCCTTGCTGCGCTTGACGACCCTGCTGCGCCCGGCACCCGCACTGGGCCCGGCTCCCCCGCCGCGCCCGGCACCCCCGCTGCGCCCGGCACCGGCGTCACTCGACATGTTCGAGCCAGTCCTTGTACCGGTCCACCTCGCCCCGGACCGTGGCGAAGTAGGTGTCCTGGATCTGCTTGGTCACCGGGCCTGGGCGGCCGGTGCCCACCGGTCCGGTCGTCGACCTCGCGGATCGGGACGACCTCGGCCGCGGTGCCGGTGAGGAAGGCCTCGTCGGCGGTGTAGAGGTCGGTGCGGATGAGGGTCTCGGCACGCGTACCTCGTACCCCAGGTCCGTGGCGATGACGTCGCACCGAGTCCTGGGTGATCCCGGCCAGCGCCGCGGACTGCGACGTCGGCGGGGTGACGATCGGTCCGGCCCCGGACCACGAAGATGTTCTCGCCCGTGCACTCCGACACCGACCCGTCCGCGGAGCAGCAGCACGGCCTCGTCGTAGCCGGCCTTCAGGGCCTCGACCTTCGCCAGTGACGAGTTCACGTACATGCCGGTCCCCTTGGCCGCGGTCGGCACGGCGTTGGGGTCGTGGCGTTGCCACGAGGACACCTTGAGCCGGATGCCGTTGGCCACGCCCTCGTCTCCGAGGTAGGTCCCCCAGGGCCAGGCGGCGATGGCGACGCTGACGGGGCACGGCAGCGGGTTGAGCCCCATCTCGCCGTACCCGAGGTAGACGATCGGCCGCAGGTAGCAGCCGTCGTGGAGTCCGTTGACCCGGACCACCTCCTTGCTCGCCGCGACGAGGTCGTCGGGGCTGAAAGGCACGTCGATCATGAACACCTTGGCCGAGTTGAACAGCCGGTTGATGTGGTCGGTGAGTCGGAACACGGCCACGCCCCGGCTCGTCGGGTAGGCGCGGATGCCCTCGAAGACGCCCGAGCCGTAGTGCAGCGAATGGGTGAGCACGTGGATGCTGCGCCTTGTCCCAGTCGACGAGCTCGCCGTCGAGCCAGATCTTCTCGGTCGGGGTGATGGGCACGGGCTCAGAGCCTTTCTGCAATGGCGTCGCCGACGGCGACGGTGGACGAGACATGCGAACCGGACGGTCGCGACGGTTGCGACGGTCGGGACACGTGGTCGGACAGATAGGCCGTGACGGCCTTGGTGACCCGCTCGGCGGCGTCGATCTCACCGAGGTGCTCGAGCATGAGCGCGGCCGACCGGATCGCCGCGACCGGATTGGCCGTGCCCGTGCCGGCGATGTCGTGGGCGGCGCCGTGGACCGGCTCGAACAGCGACGGCCCGGTGCGTGCCGGGTTCAGGTTGGCCGACGCGGCGAAGCCGATTCCCCCCGCCACCGCCCCGGCCAGGTCGGTGAGGATGTCGCCGAAGAGGTTGTCGGTGACGATGACGTCGTAGCGGTCGGGACGCTCCACCAGGTAGATGCAGGCCGCGTCGACGTGGTTGTAGTCCCGGGTCACCCCCGGGTACTCGGGCGCCACCTCGTCCACGACCCGCTGCCAGAGGTCACCGGAGAACGTGAGGACGTTCGTCTTGTGCACCAGGGTGAGGTGATGACGATCACGCCGTGAGGCGAGGTCGAAGGCGAAGCGCACGCAGCGCTCGACCCCCATCCGGGTGTTCACCGAACCCTGGGTGGCCACCTCGTGGGGCGTGTTGCGACGGAGGAACCCGCCCTCTCCGGCGTAGGTCCCCTCGGTGTTCTCGCGGACGACGACGAAGTCGCAGTCCGGCGCCGGGGCACCGGCCAGTCCCGACGAAGGGGCGGAGGTTCACGTAGAGGTCGAGCTCGAACCGCAGCCGGAGCAGGAGGCCCCGCTCGAGAAGCCCGGAGGGACGTCGGTCGACCCCACCGGGGGGCCCACCGCCCCGAGAAGGATGGCGTCGAAACTCCGGAGCTCCTCCAGCGTGGCGTCGGGAAGGACCTCGCCCGTGCGGAGGTAGTGGGCGGCTCCGAGCTCGTAGTCGGTCGTGTCGAGGGCGACGCCGGCCGCGGCCACCACCTTGAGGGCCTCGGCCAGCACCTCGGGGCCGATGCCGTCGCCGCCGATCACGGCCACGGTGTGGGATGTCGGTGTGCTCATCGTTCGATCTCTGGTCCTCGTCAGCTCGGGTCGGGCCTGTCCCGGAAAATGAAAAACCGCCCACAATGTGGACGGTCGGGGAGGCGCACACCAGTGGGGTGTGCGCCTATTCGATGACGATTACGGATGCGCTCGGGGTTCCCATCGGAGAACCAGTCTCCCGCGCCCCGACGCGCCCGTCAACCACACCGGGCCCCGACGACGGGCCTCAGGGCTCGCACGGGGCCGACCCCCGGCGCCGGCCCCGGCCGCCATCGGGGTCGGGGCGAGAAGCACCGGCGCCCTCAGATGCGCTCGCCGGCGGCCGGCACGCCGGAGCCGGCCGGGCCCGGACGGGGCGGCGTCACCCATCGGGCGCCCGGACCGAGCCGGTACCCTTGAGGGGCGTGAGCCGACGACGAGTCCACCAGTCTGACCCAGGCCACCTTCGAGCGCCTGCAGGCCGAGCTCGAGGACCTGACGACCCGGGGTCGGGTCGAGATCGCCCGCGCCATCGAGGCGGCCCGGGCCCTGGGGGACCTGTCCGAGAACGGCGACTACCACGCCGCCAAGGACACCCAGGGGAAGATGGAGTCCCGGATCCGGAGGCTCCAGCACACCCTGGGCCACGCCGTCATCGTCGACGACGAGGCGGTCGGGCAGCTCCGGGACGGTGTCGGCCGGGTCGGTCGTGGCCATCCGCTACGACGGCGACGAGGAGATCGAGCGGTTCCTCGTGGGGTCGATCGAGGAGCGCCACGACGAGCTCAACGTCGTCTCCCCCGGGTCACCGCTGGGCCAGGCCCTGCTGGGCAGGGCCTCGGGCGACGTCGTCGAGTACCAGGCCCCGGGGGCACCCTCCGCGTCGAGATCGTCCAGATCGGCAGCTGATCGGTGGCCACCGAGGACAGCCCGTCGAAGACCGGCACTCCGAAGGCACGCGTCGGCGCACAGCGGCCCCGCACACTCAGTGACAAGGTCTGGGAGCGGCACCTCGTCCATCAAGCCGACGGTGAGCCCGATCTCCTCTTCATCGACCTGCACCTCGTCCACGAGGTCACGTCGCCTCAGGCCTTCGACGGGTTGCGGCTGGCGGGCCGGACGGTGCGCCACCCCGAGCTCACCGTCGCCACCGCCGATCACAACGTCCCCACCACCGATATCGACAAGCCCGTGGCCGACCCGGTGTCGGCCCGGCAGCTCGAGGTCCTGTCCGCCAACTGCGCCGAATTCGGGATCACGTGCTACCCGATGGGCCACGCCAACCAGGGCATCGTCCACATCATCGGCCCCGAGCTCGGGCTGAGCCAGCCCGGCATGACCATCGTGTGCGGTGACAGCCACACCTCGACACACGGCGCCTTCGGCGCGCTGGCGTTCGGCATCGGCACCTCCGAGGTCGAGCACGTGCTCGCTACGCAGACACTCCCCCAGATGCGGCTGGCCACCATGGCCGTCGAGGTGGAGGGCGACGCGCCCGCCGGGGTCACCGCCAAGGACATCGTGCTGGCGATCATCGGGCGCATCGGCACCAGCGGGGGCATGGGCCACGTCATCGAGTACCGCGGCCCCGCCATCCGCGCCCTGTCGATGGAGGGGCGCATGACGATGTGCAACATGTCCATCGAGGCCGGCGCCCGGGCCGGGATGATCGCGCCCGACGACACGACCTTCGCATACCTCGAGGGTCGCCTCCATGCCCCCACCGGCAAGATGTGGGAGCGGGCCCTCGACGACTGGCGCGGCCTGGGCACCGACGACGGTGCCGAATTCGACAAGTCGGTGACGATCGACGCGTCGGCGATCTCGGCCCCACGTCACCTGGGGCACCAATCCCGCCCAGGTGGTCCCCATCGACGGGCACGTACCGGACCCCTCGAACTTCGCGGAGCCCGCCGAGCGCGAAGCCGCCGTCCGGGCCCTGGAGTACATGGGCCTCGACGGCGGGGACCGCTCTGCGCGACGTGGCGGTGGACACCGTCTTCATCGGGTCGTGCACCAACTCGCGCATCGAGGACCTCCGGGCCGCCGCGGCCGTCCTCGACGGCCGGCGGGTGCGGCAGGGCTTGCGCGCACTGGTCGTGCCGGGCTCGCACCCGGTGAAGGCCCAAGCCGAAGCCGAGGGGCTCGACAAGGTCTTCGTGGCGGCGGGCTTCGAGTGGCGCGAGCCGGGCTGCTCGATGTGCCTGGCCATGAACCCCGACAAGCTCGCCGTCGGCGAACGCTGCGCCTCGACGTCGAACCGGAACTTCGAGGGTCGCCAGGGCCGGGGCGGGCGCACGCACCTGGTCTCACCGGCGGTGGCCGCGGCCACGGCGGTGGCCGGGACATTCGCCACCCCCGAGGAGCTGTCGTGAGGCCCGTCACCGTCGTCACCGGTCGCGCCGTGCCGTTGGACCGCTCCGACGTCGACACCGACCAGATCATCCCGTCGGACTGGCTCAAGCGGGTCGAGCGCACCGGGTTCGGCGCGGGGTTGTTCTCGGAGTGGCGCGACGACCGCGACTTCGTCCTGAACCAACCGCAGTACGCGGGGGCGTCGATCCTCGTGGCGGGCCCGAACTTCGGGACGGGCTCCTCCCGGGAGCACGCCGTGTGGGCGCTCCTCGACTACGGATTCGAGGCGGTCGTGTCGCCGCGCTTCGCCGACATCTTCCGCAACAACTGCACCAAGCAGGGGCTACTGCCGGTCGAGGTCGAGCCCGTCTTCGGGCGCTCGCTTCTCGACGCCGTCGAGGCCGACCCGACGCTCGAGCTCACCATCGACGTCGCCCGGGGTACGGTCGAAGCGCCGGCCGTGGGGCTGGCGGGTGCGTTCCCTCTCGACGAGTTCACGCGCGACCGCCTGCTCAACGGATGGGACGACATCGGGCTGACCCTCCGACACGGCGACGACATCTCGGCTTACGAGCGCGGGCGGGCACCCTGGATGCCCACCGCCACCACGACCACCTGACTGCGCCACGATCGCCACGATCGCCACGATCGCCACGACTGCGCCACGATCGCCCCGACCGCACCACGACCGCACCACGACCGCACCACGACCGATCCGACTGCACCACGAGCGACCCGTCGAGCAGCCCGGTCGTCGGGGCCAGCTCCAGCGGCGCATCCGGCGGGACCCCCGGGCTCCACCACCCGTGGCCCGAGCCTCTCCCGGACTCGAGCCCAGGCGTGGGGAGCGCATCTCGAGCCGGGAGGGCCGGGGGCGCGTAGCGTCAGGGCCTGCGGCGTCCACGGGTTGGGCTGCCACGGGGACCGATGGAACAGCAGTTGGAGAACACCGAGCGCCCGAGGAGGCACCATGGTGAAGGACTTCAAGGCATTCATCTTGCGCGGGAACGTGGTCGACCTGGCTGTGGCCGTGGTCATCGGAGCCGCCTTCGGTGCGGTGGTGACCTCCTTCGTGACCAACCTGCTCACACCGCTGGCATCGATTCCGGGCAAGGTCACGTTCCAGAACCTCAACTTCGTCGTCCGCCATTCGGTGTTCGCCTATGGGAGGTTCCTCGACTCCCTCATTGCGTTCCTGCTCCTCGCGGCCGCCATCTTCTTCTTCGTCATCAAGCCCATCAACGCCCTCGCCGCCCGCCGGAAGCAGGGCCAAGAAGCAGAGCCGGGGACGCGCGACTGCCCCGAATGCCTGAGCGAGATCCCCGACCGGGCGCGCCGTTGCGCGTTCTGCACAGCGGAGGTCCAGCCCGCCGCCTAGGTGTGAGGGGTATGCCCGCTGGCCGCGCCGCTGGCCGCGCCGCTGGCCGCGCCGTTGCCGGCCGCGCCGCTGGCGCATTTCCTGCGCTGCCGCGAGTGAGCGTCATGGTCCGATCTCGAGCTCGCGCTGGTCGTTGCGCGCCCGGATCCGGACGAGCCGGTTGACCGCGGCCAGGTAGGCGCGGGCGGAGGCTTCGACCACGTCCGTCGAGACGCCGCGACCCGAGACCTTGAGCCCTTTGTCCTCGAGCTGGACGACGACGTCCCCGAGAGCGTCGACGCCCCCCGTGACCGACGACACGTTGAACCCGATGAGCCGCGACTCCACCTGCGTCGCTGCACGGATGGCGGTGCATGCCGCGTCGATCATGCCGTTGCCCTCGGCCGCGGCCTCGACCTTGTCCCCGGACCGGCTCACGACGACCCGGGCCCGGGGCATGCCGACGGTGCCGCCGGCGACCTCGAGCGCCTCGAGATGGAACCCCTCGACCAGGTCCTGGCCGAGCTCCTCGGCCACGATCGCCTCGAGGTCGGCCTCGGTGATCTCGACCTTGCGGTCGGCAAGCTCCTTGAACCGCGTGAACGCCTGGTTCAAGCCGTCACCCTGGACGTGGATCCCCATCTTCTCGAGTGTGTTGGCGAAGGCATGGCGCCCCGAGTGCTTTCCCATGACGATCTGTCGTCCGATCTGTCCGACGCTGGCGGCGTCGATGATCTCGTAGGTCGAGCGGTCGGCCAGGACCCCGTGCTGGTGGATGCCCGACTCGTGGGCGAAGGCGTTGCGCCCGACCACGGCCTTGTTGTATTGGACCGGGTACCCCGTCAGTCTGGCCACGAGGCGCGACGCACGTGCCAGCTCCTCGGTGCGCACCGTGGTCGTGACACCGGGGAACTGATCGGCACGGATCCGCAGGGCCATCACGACCTCCTCGAGAGCGGCGTTCCCGGCGCGCTCACCGAGGCCGTTGACACACACCTCCACCTGCCGCGCGCCGGCCTGGACTCCGGCGAGGGTGTTCGCGGTGGCGAGACCGAGATCGTTGTGGCAATGCGTCGACAGAACGTAATCGCCGGGGATCTCCTTGCGGATGTGTTGGATCAAGGCGCCGAAGTCCCAGGGAATGCCGTAGCCGACGGTGTCGGGGATGTTCAGCGTGGTAGCACCGGCCTCGACCGAGGCGCTGAGCACCTCCAGCATGAAGTCGAGAGGCGTCCGAGTCGCGTCCTGGGGACTGAACTCGACGTCGTCGGTGTGCTCCCGGGCCCGGGCGACGCCTCCACGCGTCTCGGCCAGCACCTGGGCCTCGTTCATCTTGAGCATGTGCTCCATGTGTTGGGGGCTGGTCGAGATGAACACGTGGATGCGGGCGTGCGCCGCGTCGCGCACTGCCTCCCAGCAGCGATCGACGTCGGACAGCTGGGTACGGGAAAGACCGCAGATGGCCGGGGCGTCGGCGCGAATTGCCGACGGACCGGGCGATCGTCTGCACCGCTTCGAAGTCACCCTGGCTCGCGACCGGGAAGCCGGCCTCGATGTAGTCGACTCCGGCCCGGGCCAGTTGTTCGGCGATCTCGAGCTTCTCGGCGACGTCGAGTGAGATCCCCGGCGACTGCTCTCCGTCGCGCAGCGTCGTGTCGAACACCACGAGGTGCCCGCTGTCACCGCCGAGGAGCGGTCCCGCTGCAGGCCGACCGGACGGCTTCTGGGCTCGCTTGGCGTTGGGCTTCTCGCTCATCGGAGGTCCTCACTCTCGTGCTCGGTGCTCGGTGCTCGGTGCTCGGTGCTCGGTGCTCGGTGCTCGGTGCTCGGTGCTCGGTGCTCGGTGCTCGGTGCTCGGTGCTCGGTGCTCGGTGCTCGGTGCTCGGTGCTCGGTGCTCGGTGCTCGGTGCTCGGTGCTCGGTGCTCGGTGCTCGGTGCTCGGTGCTCGGTGCAGATAATGCCCTGATGTTCGCTCTTCTGGCTCTGACGGTGGCTCCCGGCGGCGCCGCGCCCAAGAAGAAACCCCCTGGCCATTCGGCACAGGGGGCAGGTTCGGCGAGCGCGATGGGGCGCTCGCCGTCAGGTAAGAAGCAGGTCCGTGGTGAAGATGTGGTCACGCATAACAGGACCCATGGTTGCAAAGCGCGGCGCTCAGGTCAAGGACACCCCCCTCCGCGACGATCTACGCTCCACGGTGTGAGAGGTGTCGTGCGAGGTCTGGCCTGGTCGATCGTCTTGGCAGCACTGGCGGCCGCTGCGGCGGCGGCAGGTCGCGCCGCACTGGGCCGGTTCGCCGGAGAGCCTGGCACACCTGGTCCCCACCGGGGCAGTTTCGACACGTGGCCCGCCGTGCCACTTGCCCCAGGGCGGCTCGTGCCCAACGGCTCTCACGTCCCTACCGGGAGTTAACGCCGGAGTGCAGCTCCCGGTCGTCAACACCGGGAGTCGACGCTCGCAGGATCGGAGACCTCGGGACATCGGGCATCGGGCCCGGGACATCGGGCATCGGGCCCTGGACCTCGGGATCCCGGGATCTCGGGACCTCGGGATCTCGGGATCTCGGGAACCCGAACACGCGACGTGTCGTCAAACATGCGCCGGATCGAATGAGCCGGTCTGCCGACCCCGACGAGCTCGGGTCGTCGCTCGAGGAGGCCCAGTGTCCAAGACACCGAGAAAGCTCACCATCACTGCCGTCGCCGTCGTCGTATTGATAACGGGATCGGCGCTCGGCCGACACCTGCTCAGCGGTACCGCGAGCTCCACATCGGCCCCGGATTACTCCCCTGCCAAGTCCTCGGCCCATACACCCGGAGCGCCGGCGGGGACCTCATCGAGCGGAGACGCCGGCCAAAGATCGGAGGCAACCCCCACAACGAGCGCAACGAGCCCAACGAGCTCCAACAGCGCAGCCGGGAACGGGGCGCCGTCCCCCGCCGGTGCTGCGTCTGGCTCTCCTGGCAACGGCGGAGCACTCCCCCGTGTTCCGGTGTTCGCGATCGCTCCACAGATCGTTCGCACAGCCACCATCGACCTGCGCGTCGGCAAGAGCGCCCTCAGCTCGGCGTTGACCAACATCGCGACCTTGGCCGCCACCGACGGCGGCTACGTCGAAAGCTCTTCGATGGGAGGAGGAACGGCGCGCACCTCGCCGGTCTCGGGCA
Organism: uncultured Acidimicrobiales bacterium; assembly: GCA_963739765.1. Lineage (GTDB taxonomy): Bacteria > Actinomycetota > Acidimicrobiia > Acidimicrobiales > UBA8190 > Chersky-840. The sequence continues at coordinate 356,119 of CAVUBP010000003.1, forward strand.
GCATTGTCATTCACGTCCTCGACACGGACTTCAGTGGTGCCATGACGGTGCTATCGGGTTACGGAAAGGTCACGAACCAACAGATTCAGGGAAAGGACGTCACGAACCAAGTTTCGAGCAACGCCGCCACGATTCAGATACTCCAGGACGAGGTGAACCTGCTCCAGGGAAAGCTCGGTCAAGCGACAGACATCAACACCTTTCTCGAGATCCAGAACCAGCTGTTCCCGGTGGAGCAACAGCTCCAACAGCTCCAGAATCAGCAGACCGTGCTGCAGAACTCGGCCGCCTTGGCCTCCATCACGACCAACCTGTCCGCTCCCGGAGCGCCGATCGTCTCTGCCCCGGTGAAGCACCCCACCGCCAATTCCGCCACTGTGGCGTGGCGCTACCTCCGTCACAATTCGTTGGCTGTCCTCGACGGGCTGGCTGTCGGCGGGGGTTGGGCACTTCCCGTGCTGGCACTCCTCGGATTGATCTGGCTCGCCGGAGTACGGATCGTTCGACGTCGTCGACACGTCATCAATCCGGCGTCATCGTGATTCGGCTGCGCACCGGCGGGTCAGACCCCGCAGAACGACGTCCTGGGCAGGTGGCACACAGGCACCAGGCGCCGCCACGGAACTATGCGGTCACACGATCCGGCGGCTTCCGGTGTTCTCACAGTTCCCACCGATCGAGGAACATCAGAGGGTCGTCGAGGCGAGGACCTTGCACCCGCGAATGGCGGTCACCACGACCCCCGGTCGTGCCGCATGACCGGCCACCGGCCCGATGCCTGTCGTCGGCCTGGTGCCTGTCGCCGGCCCGGTGGGCGGGGGCATGAACACGTAGACGAGGGCCGGCGTCCCCCGGAAACTGGCGGTCGCGAGGAGCGCCACCGTGCTCGTCGAGCTCGTCACGTGCAAGGCGGACGGGAGACAACGCTCGAACTGCCTCGTTGTGGTCGGTCCCGCCTGGGCGTTGAACTCGTTCTGACTTCCCGACCCGGTCCCTGTCGGTGCCGTCGGTGCCGTCGCGCCGGCCGTCGTCGGGGTGGGTGCTCCGGTGTTCGGCACAGGCGGCGCGGTTGAGGACGCAGCCGGTAGCAGAGCGCCGACTCGGGACCGCAGCGCTCCGACCGAGCCGAGCTCGCCCAGGTTCGACACCGACGACTCGGCCCTCTTGGCGATGCCGCCTTCGCCGGACGCCGAGGACGCCGAGTTCTGGTGCTCAGGCTGCGATGGTTGGCTGACCGCCGCCTTGGCCGGTGCAGAAGCCGTGCTCGTCGAAGTGCTCGAGCTCGACAGTGCCAGAGGGACGCCGATCGCCGCCGCCAGCACCAAGACCGCCGCCGCGGAGCCCACGAGGATCTGTGGACGCCGTCGGGGGATCATGATCGACGCTTCGCGTTCGATGCCGGCAGCGCCACCAGCGCCACCAGCAGCGGCTCCGGTGCCGACTTCCGCACCTCGACCACCACCGGTGCCACCGCTCGCAACGTCTTCCGCTTCGACGGTGAGAAGCACCGAGGCGATCGACGCGGCGCGCACGTCACGATTCACGTTCGGCACCGGGGTCCGCAGTACGGCGCGCACCGCCTCGAGCGCGGCCAGGCGACCGCGACACAGGGCGCACCCGGCGAGATGCTCACCCGCCGAACCGACCCACTCGGCCGACCCGGCCGATGTCGCATCCGTCCGGTCGGGACCGGCGTCGAGATCGGATCGCGAATCGGTGTCGGAGGCCCCGTCGAGATGGGCTGACAACTGCTCGTCAGTCAGGTGCCCGTCGGTCATTGGGTGCGCTCTTCCTTCTGAGGTCTCTCCGAGACCGAGCTCCGATGCCGGTCATCGTGCTCGGAAGAGAGCTGGGCTTCGGTTGGATCATGGTCGGAGCCACGCTCGTCCTCACGGTCGTTCTCTGCAGATCTGACGACCGGCAGGTCCGAAGAGTTCCCGGTGACCCTCCGTGCGACTCCTCCAGGCGGGACGTCACGCTCGGTCATGTCGGTCGTCCATGTCGCGGCCAACGTTGAGCGGGCCCGGGCGATCCGCGAGCGCACAGTCCCCACCGGCACGTCCAGGATCTGCGCGATCTCGTCGTATGGGAGATCGCAGACGTCTCGGAGCACGATGGCGGTGCGGAACTCCACGGGCAGCGCGCCGAGCGCGGCGTCGATGTCCACCCGGGCGGCCACGATGTCCGCCGGGTCGGGACCGAGCCCGGAAGCCGACGGCCCGGTGGAGCTCGTGCCGCTCCTGTCGGTTCGCGCCGATCTCGTCGCGCCCGCGTCGACAGCGCGTCCCGTTCCATGGCCCACGTACTCCTCTTCGGCGTGTGCCTCGGATGGGTCTGCGCCGCGCCCGGTCGGGAGGATGAACAAGCCCGGCGCGCCGAACGAGACCTCGTCGGCAACCTCTGCGATGTCCGCCGCGATCCCCGTCACCGGCCGACGGCGGCGGCGTCGCATCTCGTCGATGCATGTATTGGTGGCGATGCGGTAGATCCACGTACCGAACGAGCTGCGCCCGTCGAACCGGCCGAGGGCTCTGAGGGCGGCGACGAGCGTGTCCTGGGTGGCGTCGAGGGCGTCGGCCTCGTTACCGAGCATCCGACGGCACAGCGCGTGGACACGGTCGTAGTGGGCCGTGACCAGGGCCTCGAGAGCGTTGCGGTCTCCCCCGCGAGCCGCTTCGAGAACCTCCCCGTCGCCATCACGGGCGTGGTCGAGGTGGTTGTCGATGCCAGAGAGGCTAACCCGCTTCGCCCCAGGTCGAGCGCTCGACCGCAGTGGTCAGCATTCCGCCGTCAACACCGCGGCGGCCAGTGGTCAGGGGTGAAACCCTGCCGCCGGTGCCGCAGTCAGACGCAGGTGATGCGGTGAATGGCGAGAATGCCGTCGGTCGCCTGCAGCATGGCGAAGGCGTCGTCGGGGATGGCGCGGTCGGTGGAGAGCACCATGAGCGCGGTGCCCTCGGTGCGGGAGGGGTCGACGTCCATCGAGGATATCGACACGCCGGCCTCGCCCAGGACCACGCCCACGACCCCGATCATCCCGGGCCGGTCGTCGTTGCGGACGATGAGCATGTACTCGGCAGGGGGAACCTCGACGGTGTGGTCGTCCACGAGCACGATCCGCGCCTCGGAGCGCGGCCCCGTCAGCGTGCCGGCCATGGAGTGGTCGGGCGAGCGCAGCGTGATCAGGTTCACGTAGTCGCGTGCGGTGGAAGTCGACGCCTCGCGAACTTCGAGCCCACGTTCCGCTGCCAGCTGGGGCGCGTTCACGTACGACACGGGCTCCTCGGTGCCAGCCGAGAAGATGCCCTTGAGCACCGCCAGCGTCAGGATCGAGGTGTTGGAACCGGCCAGACCGCCTTGGTATTCGACCTCGAGCCGCTCGGGGAGGCCGTCGTTCAGGCAGGCGAAGCACCGGCCGAGCTGCTCGGCCAGCCGCAGATAGGGCCGGACGGTCTCTGAGACCTCACTGGCGGCCACGTTGACGGCGAAGGGCACGAAGTCGCCCGCCAGCGCCAGGTTCACCTGCTCGGCGATGGTCACCCCGGCTTTGTCCTGTGCCTCGGCGGTGGACGCGCCCAGATGGGGGGTCGCCACCACGGACGGGAACGCGAACAGCGGTGAGTCGGTACAGGGCTCGGTGGCAAAGACGTCGAAGGCGGCACCGCCGACCCGGCCCGAGCGCAGCGCGTCCGCCAGTGCCTCCTCGTCGACGATCCCACCCCGGGCCGCGTTCACGATCCGGATGCCGGGCTTGGCCTTCGACAGCAGCTCGGCGCCGATCAGGCCCGTGGTCTCGGCGGTCTTGGGGAGATGGATCGTGAGGAAGTCGGACTCGGCCACGAGGTCGTCGAGAGACAGCATCTCGACCCCCATGTGGCGGGCCCGGTCGGGTGAGACGTAGGGGTCGTACGCACAGAGGCGCATGCCGAAGGCGAGAGCCCGCTGGGCGACGAGCGCTCCGATCCGGCCGAGGCCGACGACACCGAGTGTCTTGCCATGCAGCTCGACGCCCTCCCACTTCGAGCGCTCCCACTTCCCCGCCATCAGTGCGGCGTGGGCCTGCGGGACGTTGCGGGCCTGGGCCAGGAGCAGCGCCATGGCGTGCTCGGCTGCCGAGAGCACGTTGGACTCCGGCGCGTTGACCACCATCACGCCCCGACGGGTGGCCGCCTCGACGTCGACGTTGTCGAGGCCGATGCCCGGCCCGTCCCACCACCACGAGGTCGGTGCCGGCTTCGAGGACGTCGGCCGTGACCTGCGTGGCCGAACGGACGATCAGGGCGTGGGCACCCACGATGGCGACGAGCAGCGCCTCGGGATCGAGGTCGAGCTGGACGTCGGCTTGATGGCCGGCATCGGCCAGTGTCTTGAGCCCGCGCTCGGCGAGCTTCTCGGTGATCAGTACCCGTGCCATGTGGCTCTTCGGCTTCCTTGCTCGGCTTCTCTAACCGGTGGTGTCGGGAGGAACTGGGAACTACTCAGAACGACTCGACGACTCGACGACTCGACGACTCGACGACTCGACGACTCGACGACGACGGACTCCATTCGACTCGACGACTCGACGACTCGACGACGACGGACTCCACTCGACTACTCAGCGGTGGCGAAGAGCTTGCCGAGACGGGTGACACCCTCGACGATGGCGTCGTCGCCGAGCGCGTAGGACAGGCGGAGGTAGCCCGGGCGCGCCGAAGGCCTCGCCCGGGACCACGGCCACCTGGACCTCTTCGATGGCCACCGAGGCGACGTCCGCCGAAGACGAGACGAGGCGGCCCGCCAGACGTCGGCCCAACAGGCCCGCGCACCGACGGGAAGGCGTAGAAGGCTCCCTCGGGCTCGACGCAGGTGACCCCGTGGCACTCGTTGAGCATGGAGTGGATGGTGAGGCGCCGGCGGTCGAAGGCGGCACGCATCTCCTTCACCGCCACCAGGTCGCCGGTCAGGGCAGCCAGCGCGGCGCGCTGGGACACGTTCGAGACGTTCGAGGTGGCGTGCGACTGGAGGTTCGACGGCGGCCTCGACCACGTCGGGAGGGCCGATCAGCCAGCCCACGCGCCAACCCGTCATGGCGTAGGTCTTGGCCACGCCGTTGATGACGATGCAGCGCTCGGCCAGCTCGGGCACGGCCACCGGCATGGAGCGGAAGACGCGGCCCCCGTAGACGAGGTGCTCGTAGATCTCGTCGGTGACCACCCACAGGCCGTGACCGGCGGCCCAGCGACCGATGGCAGCGACCTCGTCGGGTGTGCTCACCGCGCCGGTGGGGTTGTTGGGCGACACGAAGAGAAGCACCTTGGTGGCCGGGGTCAGGGCGGCCTCGAGCGCCTCGACGGTGAGATGGAACCCGTTGGCTTCGTCGGTGGGGACCGGGACCGGGACTCCGCCGGCCAGGGCCACCGCCTCGGGGTAGGTCGTCCAGTACGGGGCCGGCACGAGAACCTCGTCGCCCGGGTCGAGCACCGTGGCGAAAGCCTCGTAGACCGCCTGTTTGGCGCCGTTGGTCACGAGGACCTGCGACGGGGCCACCTCGTAGCCCGAGTCCCGCGCCGTCTTGGCCGCCACGGCCTCGCGCAGGGGCGCGATACCGGCGGTGGGCGTGTAGTGGTGGTTGACGGGGTCGTGACAGGCCGCCACGGCCGCCTCCACGATGTGCTCGGGCGTGGGGAAGTCGGGCTCCCCGGCCCCGAACCCGATGACGTCGGCCCCCTCGGCCTTGAGCTTCTTGGCCTTGGCGTCGACGGCCAGGGTGGCCGACGGGCGACGACGGCGGCGACCCGGGCGGAGATGCGGGACCGGGTGGCCGTTCACGGACGCGGCGGCCGGTGGCAGCGGAAGCGAGCGTGGTGGCGGTTTCTCGGGGGGACGCCATGGCTGCCATGCTTGCACACGTGACGAACGCCTCTGCCACGCCCGGCGACATCCGCATCCCCGAAGCCTTGAAGCCCTCCGACGGGCGATTCGGGAGCGGCCCGTCGAAGGTGCGCCCCGAGCAGGTCGCCGCGCTGGCGGCCACGGGCTCGGACTATCTCGGCACCAGCCACCGCCAGGCCCCGGTGAGGGCGGTGGTGGGCCGGCTCCGCAGCGGCCTGCGCGACCTGTTCTCGCTCCCCGACGGCTACGAGGTGGTGCTCGGCAACGGGGGCACCACGTGCTTCTGGGACATCGCCACCTTCTGCCTCATCGAGCGACGCAGCCAGCACCTGTCCTTCGGCGAGTTCTCCTCCAAGTTCGCGGCCGCGGCCAAGGCGGCCCCGCATCTCGAGGACCCCCAGGTCATCGAGTCCGCAGCCGGTACCCATCCCGAGGCCACGGCGGTGGGCGACGTCGACCTCTACGCGCTCACCCACAACGAGACCTCGACCGGGGTGGCCATGGAGATCCGCCGCCCCGCCGGCGCCGGCGCCCGGGCCAGGTCGTCGCCGTGGACGGCACGTCGGCGGCGGGCGGGCTCCGGGTCGACCCGAGCCAATTCGACGCCTACTACTTCGCCCCTCAGAAGTGCTTCGCCTCCGACGGTGGGCTGTGGGTGGCGCTGCTCTCGCCCGGTGCGCTCGACCGGGTGGCACACGATCGCGGAGCGGCGGGCGCTGGGTCCCGGCCTTCCTCGACCTCACCACCGCCATCGACAACTCCACCAAGGACCAGACCTACAACACGCCGGCTCTCGCCACGCTGCTGCTCTTCGCCGAGCAGGTCGAGTGGATGCTCGCCGGCGGGCGGCCTCGAGTGGTCGGCCGGGCCGATGCGACCGGTCGGCCGAGATCCTCTACACCTGGGCCGAGCAGTCGGACTTCGCCATGCCGTTCGTGGGCAAGCCCTCCGAGCGCAGCCACGTTGTCGGGACCGTCGACTTCGTCGACGCCGTCGATGCGGCCGCCGTCGCCAGGGTTCTCCGCGCCAACGGGATCGTCGACACCGAGCCCTACCGGAAGCTCGGCCGCAACCAGCTGCGCATCGCCATGTTCCCGGCCATCGATCCCGAGGACGTCGCGGCGCTGTGCGCGTGCATCAACTACGTCGTGGGGGCCCTGGCTTCCTGAGCACGAGGGCGCCGATGGGACGCACACACTGTGTGGGTCATCAATGAAACCTTGTGGCCATCATTGAAGCAGCCGGGTGTGTCAGGGCCCGGGCGAAAAGAGCCGGGTGTGTCAAGCCCGGGCTGAAGCAGCGTGGGTCAGGTGGCCGGGCTGACCGAGCTCATGTTGAAGTCCGCGACCCGCAGCGGGGGCATGGCGGTGCGGTTCATCCACTCGCCCCATTCCCGTGAGAGGGCCCGCTCGGTGCGCCCCGGACTCGGTGGCACGGGCGAGGACGTCGATCGGGCTCTCGTTGAACCGGAAGTTGTTGACCGCCCCGACGATCTCGCCCTGCTCGACGAGGTAGACGCCGTCACGGGTGAGGCCCGTGAGCAGACAGCGTGACCGGGTCGACCTCCCGGATGTACCACAGGCAGGTGAGCAGGAGCCCCCGTTGCGTATCGGCGATCATGTCGTCGAGCGACCGCGCTCGCCCCGGGGAGGGCCAGGGTCAGGTTGCCGACCGGTGGCGAGGGCTCGACACCTGAACGCGCCGCCGCGGCCCGGTGGTAGCGCAGCCGGCGCAACCGGCCCCCCTCGACCCAGTTCGTGGCGCCGATCGGCAAGGCCGTTGTCGAACACCGACACGTCGGTCCCCGACGCGCTCGTGACGAGGAACGGTGAGGACTCGAGCCCGGCTCGCCCGGGGTCCCCGCGCAGTTCGAAGGGCAACGGGCACAGCGACTGCCCGACCTTGGTGCCTCCCCCCGGAGCCGAGAACGGACTGCGGCCCTCCTCCGCGTCCCGACCCGACATCGACTGCGACATGGCCACCATGAGGTCGGCGGTGGCGTCGGGAGGAAGGAGCACCTCGTAGCGCCCGGCGGGCAGCTCGATGCTGCGCTGCGCCCACGCCAGACGCCGGTCGAGCCGGGCCTCGAAGGCTTCCACGTCGATGTCGGCGAAGTCGAGGGTCGAGGTCGCCGCGCCCGCCCACACCGAGCGGGTGCCCTCGGCGTTGCGGGCGACGAGCTCCATGGTCCCGGCCGGCTGGACGTGGCGGAGCCGGACGCCGGTGCTCGTCCCCAGGTAGACGGTCTCCACGCCATGGGTGGCGAACCCCGCCAGCCGGTTGCCCGCCGCCCGGGCCCGGTCGAAGGCACCGCCGAGTCCCTCGATGACTCCGCCCAGGACCGCCGGCGAGGTGAGGACCGGCGCCTCCTCGAATCCGGCCCCGGGGGGCCCGCTGCGGTCAGGGCCCGTTCCGGGCTCGACCAGCGCCGTGGCGTCGTCGGCCGGGGTGGCGCCGCTCGCCTCGGCCTCGCTGGCCCGGACGAGCTCCTCGACGTCGACCTCGCCGCTCCCGCTGGCGACCCCACCGCGGTGGGCGCGATGCCCGCGGCGGGGCGGCGGCGGTGGTCCCACCCGACGACGGCGGCCCCGTTGCCGAGGGCCCGGAAGCTCACCACCGCCACCCGGCGGTCGCGACGCACGCCGTTGGTGGTGGTGGTGTTGTTGGCGAACCGGACCTCGGCCTGGCTGAGCTCCTCGACGATCACCGCGCATCCCTCGGCCCGGCTCGCCGCCAGGGCCCGCTCGACCACCTCCTGGGGTGCGGTCAGTCGCCGGCCATCCCGGGGCGGAGTCAGTCGCCGACCACCGGGGCCTCGGCTCGGGCTCATCGCGACGACTCGGCACGGGCGTTCAACACCCGGATCTTGCGGAACAACGCCGATGGGACACCCGTGGCTGACCGGTGCGACCTGGCCGGGCTGGCCCTTGCCGCAGTTGAAGGCGCCGCCGAGGACGTAGGTGCCGCGCCCACCGACCGCCTCGAGCGACCCCCAGAACTCGGTGGTCTGGGCCTGGTAGGCGACGTCTTTGACCTGCCCCGCCAGGCGTCCGCCCTCGATCCGGTAGAACCGCTGCCCCGTGAACTGGAAGTTGTAGCGCTGCATGTCGATGGACCAGCTCTTGTCGCCGACCACGTAGATGCCCCGCTCGACGCCTGACACCAGCTCCTCGGTGGTCGGGCCCGGCCCCGGTCCCGGGGCGGGCTGCAGCGAGACGTTCGCCATGCGCTGGATGGGGACGTGCAGCGGCGAGTCGGCGAAGGCGCACCCGTTCGACCGGCCCAGGCCGTTCTCCGCCGCCATGCGCCGATCGAGCTGGTAGCCGACGAGCACGCCGTCGCGGACGATGTCGAAGCTCTGGGCGGCCACCCCTTCGTCGTCGTAGCCGACCGAGGCGAGGCCGTGCGGGGTGGTGCGGTCCCCGACCACGTGCATGACCGGCGACCCGTACCGCAGGGTCCCGAGCTTGTCGAAGGTGGCGAAGGACGTGCCGGCATAGGCGGCCTCGTACCCGAGGGCCCGGTCGAGCTCGGTGGCGTGGCCCACCGACTCGTGGATGGTGAGCCAGAGGTTGGACGGGTCGATGACGAGGTCGTAGGTCCCGGCCTCCACCGACGGCGCCGCCACCTTCTCGGCCAGCAGGGCGGGCAGGGCCTCGAGCTCGGCGTCGAAGTCCCAGCCGTGTCCGGCGGTGTACTCCCAGCCCCGCCCGACCGGGGGCGCCAGGGTCCGCATCGACTCGAAGGAGCCCGACTCGGCGTCCACGGCCACGGCTTCGACGATCGGGTAGATGCGGACGCGCCGCTGGGTCGTCACCGTGCCCGAGAGATCGGCGTAGTGCTTGTCCTCCACCACCGCCAGCACGCGCGCCGCCACGTGGTCGACGACGTCGGTTGCCATGAGCCGGCTGCTCCAGTCCTCGAGAAGGGCCACCTTCTCGGCCAGCGGCACTGCCGTGGGGTCCACGTCGTAGGGAGACGACCAGGTGACATCGCCGTGGGCGGGCTCGTCCGCGACCACGACGCGGGTCCCGAGCGCCGACGACGTCTCGGCCGCCAGTCCCGCCGCGTCGTCGGCGAGCCGGGCGGCGGCATCGGCGGTGAGCTCGACGGTGGCCGCGAAGCCGATGGAGCCGTCGCGCACGACGTGGAGCCCGACCCCGATCTCGGTGTCGTCGACGGTGGTCTCGACGTGGCCGTCGCGCAGCGCCACGAACTGCGACCGGATCCGCTCCACCCGGACCTCGGCGTGGCTGCACCCGAGGGCGGCGGCCCGTTCGAGCGCGGCGCTGCGCACCGCTTCGAGCGGCAGGTCCGTCAATCCGCCCGCGCCGCCCAATCCGCCCAATCCGCCCGCGCCGCCCGCGCTGCACGCGCCGCGCCGCCCGCGCCGCGGCCGCGCGATCCCCGGACACGGCGAGCCTGAGCCTGTGGGTCTTCGTGACCTCGGGACTTCAGGGCCCGGGACCTCAGCCGCCCGAGACGTCCTGGACGCGCTTCTTGCCGGCGCTGATGAACGGCATCATGGCCCGCAGCTCGGCCCCCACCTTCTCGATGGGGTGGTTGGCCCCCGCGGCCCGGAGCTCCTCGAAGTGCTTGCGCCCGGAGCGGTTCTCGGCGATCCACTCCTCGGCGAAGGCCCCGGACCGGATGTCGTCGAGGATCTGGCGCATCGCGGCGCGGACGTGGTCGTCGATGATCCGGGGCCCCCGGGTGACGTCGCCGTACTCGGCGGTGTCGGAGATGGAGTAGCGCATCCCGGCGATGCCCCCTTCGTACATGAGGTCGACGATCAGCTTGAGCTCGTGGAGGCACTCGAAGTACGCCGACTCGGGCTGGTACCCCGCCCCCACCAAGAGTCTCGTAGCCCGCCTGGACCAGCGCCGTCAGCCCTCCGCACAGGACCACCTGCTCGCCGAAGAGGTCGGTCTCGGTCTCCTCCTCGAAGGTGGTGTCGAGCACCCCGGCCCGGGTGGCGCCGAGCGCGTAGGCGTAGGAGAGGGCCAGGTCGTGGGCCTTGCCCGAGGCGTCCTGGGCCACGGCCACGAGCGACGGGACCCCGCCGCCCTCGGTGTAGGTCCGGCGGACGAGGTGGCCCGGGTCCCTTGGGCGCCACCATGGCGACGTCGACGCCGGGCGGCGGGACGATCTGGTCGAAGCGGATGTTGAAGCCGTGCGCGAAGAACAGGGCGTCGCCCTGGCGCAAGCGACGGCGCGATGTCGGACTCGTACACCGAGGCCTGCTCGGTGTCGGGCAGGAGCATCATGATGAGGTCGGCCTCGGCGGCGGCCTCGGCCACCGGCAGCACGCGCAGCCCCGCCTCCTCGGCCTTGGCCTTGGACTTCGACCCCGTCGCGCAGCCCGACCCGGACGTCCACGCCCGACTCGGCCAGGTTGAGCGCGTGGGCGTGGCCCTGGGACCCGTAGCCGATCACGGCCACCTTGCGGCCCTGGATCAGGCTCGCGTCGGCGTCGGACTCGTAGTACAGCTTGGCCATCTCAGCCTGCCTCTCCCTGGAGAGCCCCGGTGACGCTGTGCAGCGGGGCGGTGTCGCCCGGGGGCCGCACCGGGCGACAGCTTAGGCAGGGCCACCAGGCCCGTCCGCTGGAGCTCGATGATGCCGAAGGGCCTGACGAGGTTCTCGAAGTCGTCGATGTGGCTCGGGGTGCCCGCCAGCATCACGGTCACTCGGTCGCCGGCCCTCGTCCGACGATCGTGGCGTCGAAGGAGTCGACCGATCGACCGCGGCGTCCCCGGCGCCGCCCGGCCGCCGGCCGGCTGACCGGCCGAGCCCGCACTCCACGGTGACCAGGAGCATCTCCCGCTCGACGGCCTCGTCGGGGGCGAGCTCGGTGATCGACACGACGTTCACGAGCTTGTCGAGCTGCTTCATGATCTGCTCGAGCGGTGCGGACTCCACGTCCACCACGATGGTGATGCGGCTGAAGCGCTCGTCGTCGGTGGGAGCCACGGCCAGCGAGAAGATGTTGAACCCCCGCCGGCTGAACAGCGAGGCGACGCGGGCGAGGACGCCGGCTTTGTTCTCGACCATGGCCGTGACGATGTGGTGCCGCGGCGCGGCGCCGCCTGCGACGCGGCCCCCTGCGACGCGGCCCCCGGCGACGTGGCCGCCTGGCCTGCGACGAGGCACCGGAGGAGCGCTCATCGTCCCCCCTCGCCCGCGGAGGGGCCCACGATGATGTCGTCGTTGGAGGAACCGGCGGGGACCATGGGGTACACCTTCTCGAAGGCGTCGGTCCGGAAGTCGATGACCACGGGACGGTCGTCGATCCCGTTGGCCTTCTCGATGGCGGGTGCCACCTCCTCGGCGGACTCCACCTTGAGCCCGACGCACCCCATGGCCTCGGCCCACTTCACGTAGTCGGGGAGGTCGGGCGAGAGGTAGACCTCGGAGTAGCGCTCCTCGTAGAACAGCTCCTGCCACTGGCGCACCATGCCCAGATAGGCGTTGTTGAGGATGGCCACCTTGATGGGGATGCGCTCGGCCGACGCGGTGACGAGCTCCTGGGCGGTCATCTGGAAGCAGCCGTCGCCGTCGATGGCCCACACCATCTTGTCGGGGCGGCCCACCTTGGCCCCGATGGCGGCGGGAACGGCGAAGCCCATCGTCCCCGCGCCACCGGAGTTGACCCACGTGTAGGGGTTGTCGAACTTCCAGTACTGCGACGCCCACATCTGGTGCTGGCCCACGCCCGCCACGACGATGGTGTCGTCGGCGTGGCGTCGCGCAGGGTCTCCACCACGAACTGGGGCTTGAGCGCGCCGCCGTCCTCCTGGTCGTAGGCGAGCGGGAATTCCTCCTGCCAGGCGCGGAGCTGCGCCATCCAGGGAGCGAGGTCGGGCCGGCGCAGCCGGCCACCGAGCCGGCCGTCACCGTGCCCTCGCCACCGAGCCCCGTCCACTCCCCGGTCACCGACCCCCCCCGAGCTCCACCACTCACCGACGCACCGGCGACAGGGCCGAGTCCCAGAGCCTCCAGCGCCCGCAGCATCTCCTCGATGACCGAGCGACAGTCACCGGCGACGGCCACGTCGGGGCGGCGGACCTTGCCGAGCTCGGCCGCGTCGATGTCGACGTGGATGACCTTGGCGTCGGGGGCGAAGGCGCTCACCTTGCCGGTGACCCGGTCGTCGAACCGGCTCCCCAGGGCGATGAGGAGATCGGCGCGCTGCATGGCGGTCACCGCGGTGTAGTTCCCGTGCATGCCGGGCATGCCCAGGCACAGGGGTGGCGGTCGGGGAACGCGCCGCGGGCCATGAGGGTCGTGACGACGGGGATGCCGGTGCGCTCGGCCAGCTCGCGCAGCGCCTCGGCGGCCCGGGCCTTCAGGATCCCGCCGCCCGGCGTAGATCACGGGACGCTCGGCGGCCAGGATCAGCTCGGCGGCCCGGCGGACGGCGTCGGGGTCACCCTCGGTCTGCGGGCTTGTAGCCGGGGAGGTCGAGGTCGTCGAGCCCGGCCGGCCAGTACCAGTCCATCATGGCGTTGGAGACGTCCTTGGGGACGTCGACGAGCACCGGGCCGGGGCGGCCCGTGGTGGCGACGTGGAAGGCCTCGGCGATCACCCTCGGCAGGTCCTGGGCGTCGGTGACGAGCCAGTTGTGCTTGGTGATGTCCATGGTGACGCCGGTGATGGGGCACTCCTGGAAGGCGTCGGTGCCGATGGCGGTGGTGGGCACCTGGCCCGTGATCACGACGATGGGGATCGAGTCCATCATGGCGTCGGCGAGCGGGGTCACGATGTTGGTGGCGCCCGGGCCCGCTGGTGACCATGGCCACGCCCGGCCGGCCCGTCACATGGGCGTAGCCCTCGGCCATGTGCCCCGCCCCCTGCTCGTGGCGCACCAGGACGTGGCGGATCGACGAGTCGAGGATGGGGTCGTAGACGGGCAGGATGGCCCCGCCGGGGAGGCCGAAGATGACCTCCACGTGCTGCATCTCGAGGCTCTTGATGAGGGCCTGGGCCCCTGTCAGTCGCATGGTCGTTCCCGTTCGTCAGGTCGGTGGCTCTGATGGCTGTGCGGGTGGGTCTCATGGGATGGGGCCTCGGTGGTGCGGGTGGCGGGGTCGGTGATGGTGCCTGCGCCGGTGAGGTCGCTCGTCGGGGTTCCAGGAGAACCGTGGCCGGAAAATGAAACGACCTCCCGTCGGGGAGGTCGCAAGGCGCACGGAACCGCGGACGCGGCGACGTGCGCTACCGGAGAACTACGAGAAGGCGGTCGGTCGTGAAGGTCTCTCCGTTCATGGTCCGAACAGTCTGGCACGCGTCAGCCGCGCGCGGCAACCCCCCCGGTCGGGTCGCATGCCCGGGTCACATGGTCGGTGGCGCCGGATGGTCGGGCGTGACCCGACGTGAGCCCGACGGGTCGACCCGACGGGCGGATTCGCCGGAATGGGCAGTCGGGGACGGACCGCCGTAGGGTTGTGCGCCATGGACGAGCTCACCGCCCGTCGGGCCAAGTCGTTCGGGCCGGTCGCCGCCACCTACGACCGGGTCCGGCCCGGGTATCCCCCCGACGGCGTCTCGTGGCTGCTCGAGGAGGCCGCCGCCGGCCGGATCGCCCGGGCGGCGGCGGCGGCGGGTGCTCGACCTCGGAGCCGGGACCGGCGCGCTGACGAGGGACCTCGTGGCCCGGGGGCTCGACGTCGTGGCGGTCGAGCCCGATCCCCACATGCGGGCCGTGCTCGAGGCCCGGGTGCCCGCGCGCCGACGTGCGGGCCGGGAGCGCGGAGGAGCTGCCCGTCGACGACGGGGACGTCGACGTCGTGATCGGCGCCCAGATGTGGCACTGGGTGGACCTGGACGGGCCACCGCCGAGGTGGCCCGGGTGCTGCGGCCCGGCGGGACTCTCGGGCTGCTGTGGAACCTCCGAGACGAGCGGGTGGAGTGGATGGCGGAGCTGGGGTCGGTGTTCGGCGGCGAGGACGTCCACCGGCAGGCCGCCAACGTGGCCGCTGCCGGCCGGGGCGCCCTTCACCGCCACCGCGGCCCGCGACTTCCGGTGGTCCCAGGAGCTCGCCCCCACCGACATCGTGGACCTCGTCGCGACCCGCAGCCATGTCCAGGTCCTGCCCGACGCCGAGCGGTCCGAGGTACTGGCCCGGGTCGGCGACTTCGTCGCCAGCCACCCCGCCGTGGCGGGTCGCGGCCGCATCGTCGTCCCCTACGTCACGAGCTGCTGGCGGGCCACCCGCATCTGACCCCGCCGGCGCGGACCGTGACGCGCCACGCGGCACCTGCCCGTCCGACCCGGGTGGCTGGTCGGCAGGGCTCGGACGGCTCCCCGTTCGGGGCCGTCGGCGCCGGTCACGGACGCGAGCTCAGGGCTCGGTGACGGCTCCCCGTTCGGCGCCGGTCACGAGCCGCGCGTACTTGGCCAGGACCCCGGTGGTGTAGCGGGGCTCGGGCAGCTTCCACTGCGCCGCGCCGGCGTGGCGAGCTCGGCGTCATCGACCATCGAGGTCGATGGTCTTGGCGCCGACGTCGATCACGATGCGGTCGCCGTCGGCGACGAAGGCGATGGGCCCGCCGTCCACCGCCTCGGGCGCGACGTGGCCGACGCAGAACCCGTGGGTACCCCCCGAGAACCGGCCGTCGGTGACGAGCGCACAGTCCCCGCCGCGCCCCGCGCCCTTCATGGCGCCGGTCACCGCCAGCATCTCGCGCATGCCCGGGCCTCCTTTGGGCCCTTCGTAGCGGATGACGACGACGGTGCCGGGCTCGATCTTCCCGGCCAGGATGGCCTCGAGGGCGGCTTGCTCCCCGTCGAAGACCCGGGCCGTGCCCTCGAAGCGCGGTCGTGTCGATGCCGGCCACCTTCACCACCCCCCCGTTGGGCGCCATCGAGCCGCGCAGGACGGCGATGCCGCCGTCGGCGTGGATGGGCGCCGACAGGGGGTGGACGACCTTGCCGTCGGGGGCCGGGCGGGTCGAGCGCGGCGAGGTTCTCGGCGACGGTCTTGCCCGTGACCGTGAGGCAGTCGCCGTGGAGGAGCCCGGCGTCGAGCAATTCCCGCATGACCATGGGGACGCCCCCCACCCGGTCGACGTCGACCATGTGGTACTTGCCGTGGGGCTTGGTGTCGGCGATGTGGGGCACCCGGGCCGCCACCCGGTTGAAGTCGTCGAGCGCGAGCTCGACCCGCGCCTCGTTGGCGATGGCGAGAAGGTGGAGCACCGCGTTGGTCGAACCGCCGAGCGCCATGACCACCGCGATGGCGTTCTCGAAGGCCGCCTTGGTCATGATGTCGCGGGGTCGGATGTCGCGGGCGAGCAGCTCGATCACGGCGCGGCCGGACTCGAAGGCGAAGTCCTGGCGGCGGGGGTCGACCGCCGACGGCGAGGCCGAGCCCGGGAGCGACATGCCGATGGCCTCGCCCACCGACGCCATGGTGTTGGCCGTGAACATCCCCGCGCACGACCCGGCGGTGGGACAGGCGTGGTGCTCGATGAGCGAGAGCTCCTCGTCGGAGAGCGACCCCGTGGCGTGGGCGCCCACGGCCTCGAAGACGCTCACGATGTCGAGGGTCTGGTCGTCGGGCCGGCCGGGGATCTTCCCGGGCAGGATCGACCCGCCGTAGAGGAAGACCGACGGGCAGGTTGAGCCGGGCCGCGGCCATGAGCATCCCCGGGAGCGACTTGTCGCAACCGGCGAAGGTGAGCAGGGCGTCGAAGCGCTCGGCGTGCATGACCGTCTCGATGGAGTCGGCGATGACCTCGCGCGACACGAGCGAGGCGCGCATGCCCTCGTGGCCCATGGAGATCCCGTCGGACACGGCGATGGTGACGAACTCGATCGGGAACCCACCCGCGTCACGGACGCCCTCCTTGGACCGCTTGGCCAGGCGGTCGAGGGGCATGTTGCACGGCGTGACCTCGTTCCACGACGAGGCCACCCCCACCTGGGCCTTGGACCAGTCGTCGTCGGTCATGCCGATGGCGCGGAGCATGGCCCGGGCCGGAGCGCGGGTGGGCCCGTCGGTGACCTCGAAGCTGCGGATCTTCATCCCGTGCGGCCCGGGTACGTCGGAGGCGGTCGTTCCGGACGAACTGCCTGGCGAACTGCCTGGCGAGGTGCGGGGCGGGGTGCGGTCGTCGGGGGCCATGGGGCCCAAGGTTAGGGCCGCTCTCCGATGCCCTGTTCCGGTGAACCCGCGTCGGTGTCCCTCGTCACGCCGTCGGGATTGGCCGCCGCACCGTCGGGATTGCCCGCCGCACCGTCGGGATTGCCCGCCGCACCGACGGGACCGGGCCCCGTCCGAGGGCGCGGGCGGCGTCGACGTCGATCACGGCGTCCGCAGCGAGACCCTCGCGCACCACTGCCGCCAGACCGGCATCGAGGGCGTCGATCCCGATCTCGACGTGCTGGCCGTGCACATCCTCGAAGACGAGCGTGCGCCCGCCGATTCCTCCACCGGCTCCACCGGCTCCGCCTCCACCCCACCCTGTCGGGCCCGGTCCGCCGAAGCTGCCCGACCTACCGAACCCGCCGAAGTTGCCGAAGCCGCGGAAGCCGCCGAACGGGCTCTGATCACCGAGATGGACCGCCCGGACCTGTCCCAGGTCGATAACTCGCCACCGGCCGAAGAACCGGACGGCGATCCGGCCCGGGCCCGCGGACACGGCGGCTCGAAGACCCACGCCCATGGTCAGGACGAGCCCGGTAAGGGGAAGCGCGGCGAACAGGCAACCGATGACACTCCATGCCAACGCGTGGCCGAATGCCCAGACGAAGAACACCGTGATCAGAAAGACCACCACCAGCATGGCGACACAGACTTTGGCAACCCAGCCAAGTGCTGCCCGGACCAGAGGCGATCGCCGGAGCCTCCATACAGCCGGGCGCCCCGACACGCCCGCTGCCACGCTCCTTGATCCCGACGCCCGCACACCCATGAGGTCCAGGCTATGGCCCCGCATGACGCGTCGTACCGCGCCGGTCGGATCGGCCGATCCTGAGCCGAGACCGAGGTCAGCCGGACCTCGGCCGGACCTCAGCCGGAGTCGAGCGTCGCGGGCGGCGCCCACTCCCACTTTCCGGGGCCGCCTCCCAGCTCGAAGCCCCGGTAGGTCTTCATGGAGTGGTGGAAGTGACACAGCCTGGCCAGATTGGCCAGAGCGGTCGGCCCGCCATCGGCATAGGCCGTCTCCCAGTGGTCGATCTCGAGACCCATGGCGACGTCACATCCCGGGACGACGCACGTCGGATCGCGTTCCTCGATAGCGCTCCGGACATGGGCGGACACCCCCCGCCCCACGTGGCACACCGACAGGACGTCGACCCCGTCGGTGACGAGGATCTTCAAGAACGCTTCTGGAAGCAGGGCGCGGGCCGTGGCCACGGGCACGGGACCCACACCGGGGATCTCGCACATTTCGCCGTCATCGACATGTCCGCGCCGCAAGGCGCTCGCGTCGACGCGCAGGTGCACGACGGTCGAGTTGCTCGGCTTCACGTTCCCGGACGCGGCGCTCCCGGTCACCGAGCTCCTCGTCACGAGGTCGACCAACGCGTCGGCGGCATAGGCAGCAGGAGACTCACGGTTCTCCGCCTTCCTCGCCTGATCGAAGAGCTCGTTGGCCCGCATCTCGAGCGAGGACAGCATCCTCGCCCCGTCATCGGGTGTGAGCTTGAACTCACCCCGGAACGCGCCGTCGGGATCGCTCCAGTGGCGGAAGAACCGACTCTTGCGGACCGCTTCGTACCGGGCCTTTTCGGTCTCTGCCGAGCCCGTCGAGGCGCGGACCTGTCGGCATCGGTCCTTGAGGCCTTTCAAAGTGCACGTCGTGGCGGCCTCGAGCAGCTGGAGCTCCGACGAAGGACGGTCGGCGGCGGCCGCCGCGATCTCGCGTACCTGCGGAGCTGACAACATTCCGTTTCGAAGCGCCTCGGTCGTCCTCGGCAGGGACTGGAGGCGCTCGGCGGTCTCGAGCGTGGCGATGGCGTCGCCGAGCCCCGTGCCGGTCGCCTTCGCCACCCAGGACGCGGCGGACCTGTGGCCCTCGTTCTTCCAGGCGTCGGACTGCGCCACCCGGGGAGTCAGGAGCACCTGACCCGCCGAGCCGAGCCGGGTCAGCTCGGCGAACAGCCCGAACAGCTCGGCGGCCTGGGCGGTCGTGATGCGTTCGGGCTCCAGGGTGGCGAGATATGCCGCCACCGCACTCACCGCCTTCCGGGGCACCTCGAACCCTTGCACGTCTAGAGAATGCCAGAAGGATGTGACAGCCGCCAGAACATAGTGAAAAATCATCACGTTACAGGACGGGCGGCGAAGAGGAGTCCTGGGCGAGACCATCATGGACCCGGGGTGTAACGCTCAATCCCAGGTCAGATGGGGTTTCCCGACCGGCGCCGACCCGCTCCGGAATGCCCCCTGCGCCCAGACTCCGGAGGAGGGTGCTCACCCGCCCGCGGGCCGTGTGCGCGAAACGGACCAATTGGGTCGGGCCCGAACCAGGTGACTCGGGAAATCCCAACTCCCCTTCCTGACGGGTCACCCGCATGGGGGGTGGCGGCGGCAGGTAGGGACCACCCGCCATGGTCCCTACGTGGCCGCCGCCTCACCTGGCAGACCCTCGATCGAAATGGCGATAGGCGGGAAGGCGCGCTCGGGCATGAAGTTCTTTCTCAGGCCCGACCGAGAGTCTGTTCAGGCGCGAAGGCGGCGGAGCTCCGCGGCCACGGCCTTGCCGTCGGCGCGGCCCTTGGTGGCCCTCATCACTTCCCCGGTGAAGAAGCCCACGAGCTTGTCCTCGCCCTCGACGTAGCGCTTCCACTCCTCGGGGTGCGCGGCGACGATCTCCTCCACGATCCCCTTCAAGCGATTCGGTCCCGAGCGCCTCGAAGCCCCGTCGCCTGGCGATCT
This sequence comes from uncultured Acidimicrobiales bacterium, assembly GCA_963739765.1. Taxonomy (GTDB): domain Bacteria; phylum Actinomycetota; class Acidimicrobiia; order Acidimicrobiales; family UBA8190; genus Chersky-840. Next base: position 375,882 of record CAVUBP010000003.1, read on the forward strand.
CGGCGGGATCACCACCGTGCTCGAGCATGTCGGCGAGCACCGCCTTCGCCTGCGTCGCGCTCAGCTTCCCATCCTGCTCCATCCGCAACAACGCCACGAAGGCGGGCACGTCGAGCCGGCGCGCCGCCTCGGGATCAGCGGACGCCTCGTTGGACGTCGCGGGCCAACGCCAGGGCGGCGTCGACGCCACCGGCGGCGGCCGTCGTCACGAGCCCGTCGAGCCCGTGTTCGACCACGGTGGCGATCTGATCGGCGCGCGCCGGCGCGACCGGACCGGGCCCGAACAGCGCGGCGAGCTTGGCCCGTCGCTCGGCCGGCATGGGCCCGATCGACGCCGGCAACCTCGGACTGCCAGCCGGCGTCGGGAACGACGGGCACCAGGTCGGGCTCGGGGAAGTACCGGTAGTCGAAGGCCTCCTCCTTCGAACGCAGGGCAACGGTGACCCCCTGGTCCTCGTTCCAGTGCCGCGTCTGTTGCACCACCTTGCCGCCGGCCTCGAGCAGCCCGACCTGCCGCTCGATCTCGTACTCGATGGCCCGGCCGAGCGACCGCAGGGAGTTCAGGTTCTTGATCTCACAACGCGTGCCGAGCTCGAAGGTCCCGGCGGGCCGCACCGACACATTGGCATCGACCCGCATGGACCCCTCCTCCATGCGACCGTCGGACGCGCCGGTGGCCACCAGGATGCCCCGGAGCTCCGACGCGTACAGGCGAGCCTGGGTCGAGGACCTGATGTCGGGCGCGGAGACGATCTCCACCAACGGCACCCCGGCACGGTTGTAGTCGACGAGCGAGTGGTCGGCATCATGGATCCGTCCGCCTCCGCCGATGTGCGACGTCTTGCCGGTGTCCTCTTCCATGTGGGCCCGCTCGATCCGTACCCGAGCTGTCGTCGGGCAGCTCGAGCCACCCGTTCACGTTGATGGGCGCGTCGTACTGACTGACCTGGTAGTCCTTGGGCATGTCCGGGTAGAAGTAGTTCTTGCGATGGAAGATCGACGGGCGGATCTCGCAGTTGAGCGCCAGGCCGATCCGCATGGCGTACTCCACGGCGCGGATGTTGAGCACCGGGAGCGACCCGGGAAGGCCCAGGCACACAGGGCAGACGTTGGTGTTGGGATCGTCGCCGAAGGCGTTGCGGCATCCGCAGAAGAGCTTCGTCTCGCGTGTTCAGCTCACAGTGGACCTCGAGTCCGATGACCGGCTCCCACCCCACCTTGGGGCTGACCGGGCTGTCGGCGGTCTTGGGGCTGTCGGCGGTCTTGGGGCTGTCGGCGGTCTTGGGGCTGTCGGCGGTCTCGGGGCTCACGCGGCACGCACCCGGGGAGGAGGGAGGACCGGGGCGCCGTGCTCGAGGACCGCAGCCACCTGGAACATGACCGGCTCACCCAGCGCCGGCGCGAGCACCTGCACCCCCACCGGCAGCCCGCTGTCGTCGCTCCCGAAGGGGATGCTGATGGCCGGATGCCCGGCCAGATTCGAAGGCACGGTGCACACGTCGGACAGGTACATCGACCACGGGTCGTCGATCTTGGCCCCGATGGCGAAGGCGGTGGTCGGCGTCGTGGCGCCGAGCAGCACGTCGAAGCGCTGGTACGCGGCAGCCAGCGCGTCGATGATGAGCGTCCGCACCTTCTGGGCCTGTCCGTAATAGGCGTCGTAGTAGCCGGCTGACAAGGCGTAGGTGCCGAGCATGATCCGGCGCTTCACCTCGGGCCCGAACCCCGCGGCCCGGGTCGGCCGCGTTCATGGCCTCGGCAGTGTCGGCTCGACGCGCAGGCCGTAGCGCACACCGTCGTAACGCGACAGGTTCGACGACGCCTCTGCGGGTGCCACGACGTAATACGCCGGCAGCCCGTGGCGGAACTCGGGGATCGAGCAACCCTCGACATGCGCACCGGCGGCGGCCAGCACCTCGGCGGCCTCGCGCACCCGGGCCTCGACGGCCGGGTCGACACCGTCGACCAGCTCGGTCACCAGCCCCACCCGCAGCCCCTCGACGCCGTCGCCGAGCGCCGAGACCGTGCGGGGAACGGGCCTTTCGAGACAGGTCGAGTCGAGCGGGTCCTGGCCCCCGATGACGTCGAACAGCACCGCGCTCTCGGTCACCGTCGTGGTGAGCGGGCCCGATCTGGTCGAGGGAGCTGGCGAAGGCCACGAGCCCGTAGCGCGACACCGTCCCGTAGGTGGGCTTCATCCCGACCACCCCGCACAGGGCGGCGGGCTGGCGGATCGAGCCCCCGGTGTCAGAACCCAGAGCGAGGGGGGCCAACCCCGCCGCCACGGCCGCCGCCGAACCGCCCGACGAGCCTCCCGGGACCCGGGCCGGGATCATGGGGGTTCCGGGTCGGGCCCGAAGGCGGAGTTCTCCGTGGAAGACCCCATGGCGAACTCGTCGAGGTTGGTCTTGCCGATGACGATGGCGCCGGCGGCCCGCAGGCGATCGACGACGGTGGCGTCGTAGGGAGGGCACCAACCGTCGAGGATCCGCGACGAGCACGTGGTGGGCACGCCGCGAGTGCACATGTTGTCCTTCAACGCCACGGGGACCCCGGCGAGCGGGCCGGGATCCTGGCCGGCCGCTACCTTCAGGTCGACAGCGACCGCCTCCTGGCGAGCCTCGTCGTGCAGGACGGTCACGAAGGCGTGCAGCTCCCCGTCGATCTCGTCGATGGCCCCGAGGTACTTCTCGACGACCTCGGCCGCCGACACCGACCCGGCACGCACGTCACGGGCGATGTCGAGAGCAGGGCTCCGGGCGCAGCACCTCTCCCGGGATCGCCGGTCATGGCGCCTCTCCCAGGATCGGGGGCACCCGGAAGCGCCCGTCCTCCACCGCGGGCGCCTGGGCGAGGACCTCCGCCCGGTCGAGCGAAGGCCGCGGCTCGTCGGGTCGCGTCACGTTGCGCAGCGGCAGCGGATGGGCGGTGGGCTCGACCCCCTCGGTGTCGAGAGCCGCGAGCTCCGCCGCGTGCCCGATCACCGCGGCGAGCTGCACCGCGTACAGGTCGAGCTCGGCGTCGGTGAGGTCGATACGGGCGAGACGGGCCACGTAGGCGGCATCGTCACGGGTGAGCGCTGGGCTCGCCGGTCGCGCATCAGCTCGCGGTCCCTGCCACCATCCCGCCGGTCGAGTCCGAGCCCAGGACGTCGCCAACGAACTCCACGGTCCGGGACACCACGAGCTCGGCGTCGTGGTCGAGCGTGGCCACGTGATAGCTGCGCTCGAGCCAAACCCGCTCGACAGGGCCCGAGACCCCGGCCACGAGCACGTCGCCCGAAGACGAAGGGACGACATGGTCCTTGCGGCTCGAGAGCAGCAGCACCGGGCACGCGATGCGCCCGAGTCGGGCGGCGACCTCGTCGATCCCGTCGAACAGGCTCAGCGCGGCGGCGATCGGAGAACCGAGGTAGGCGAGCTCGGTCGACCCCTCCTTGGCGATGTCGGATCCCACACCCGGTGCGACCTCGGTCCCGGAGTCGAGGATGCCCCGCAGCACCTCCCGGAAACTGTCGGCCGGGGGGTCGACGAACGGGTTCACGAGCGTCATCCCCACGATCTCGGCGATGGTGCTCGGCCAGCCAGCAGGCGAGGGTTGCCCCCATCGAGAGCGCCACCACGGCAACGGACTCGCACCGGCCCGCCAGGGCCCGGTAGGCACCCTCGGCGGCCTCCACGTAGTCCGACCAACGCGTGGGGATCATGTCCTCGATGGCGGTCCCGTGCCCGGGGAGAAGCGGGAGGTCGACCGTGTACCCCTCCGCCGCCAGGGCCTGCGCCAATGGCCGCATGGACTGGGGGTTGCCCGTGAAGCCGTGCAGCACCAGCACGCCCCGCGCGTCGCCGTCGTGGGTGAAGGGCTCGGCACCGGGGATCACGGGGGCGGTCACGTCGAAATGCTAGGCCACGGGACGCGAGCCCTGCCCCGCGTCCGTCGCAATCGACCGACGGGCCGGTCAACACGTCCCGTCTCCCACGGTCGGCCGGGTATGGTGAATCCGCCCGACCCGGGGGCCGTGCGCGAGGTGGCGGCCGCAGTGAGTAGCAAAGAACAAGGAGCACAACGACGATGGCCCAGTACGCCTTCCTGAGTGACGAGTGGGTGGACGAGGCTCGCAGGATCCGCCAGGAGTACGAGGGCCGCGCCGGCACGATGGCGCACCAGATGCGGATGAACCTGGTCATCACCGAGGTCCCCTTCGGCGACGGTGCCATCGACGCCCACCTCGACACCACCGACGGAAGCCCTGAAGCTCGAGACGGGCCACATCGACCCGGCCGATCTCAAGGTCACCCTCGACTACGCCACGGCCAAGGCGATCCTCGTGGAGGGAAACCCCCAGGTCGGCATGCAGGCCTTCATGGCCGGCAAGATCAAGGTCGAGGGCGACATGGCCAAGCTGATGATGCTCCAGGGCGCCGCACCCGACGAGAACGCCCAGGAGGTCGCCACAGCGACTCCGGGAGATGACCGCCTAGGCATCCCCATCGGGGCCCCAGGTCATCGGGGGCCCCAGGTCATCGGGGGCCCCAGGTCATCGGGGGCCCCAGGTCATCGGGGGCCCCAGGTCATCGGGGCCCAGGTCATCGGGGGCCCCAGGTCATCGGGGCCCCAGGTCATCGGGCCCCAGCGCGGCGGTCAATGGGCTTCGATCGGCAAGTCCGGGATCACCTGGTCATCGGCGGGGATCACCACCGGTTGGCGTTCGGTGCAGTCGAGCGCTTCGAACGCCTCGACCGACGGCGCCAGGTGCCGTTCGGGTCGAGCGCGACATCGCCGCGGCGACCACGCCCAGCAGCGCCACGGCTCCGCCCACCAGGTAGGCGAGGTGAAAGGCGTGCAGCGGCGCGCCGCCCGTGATGTGCCTCGAGCACCGCGTCGTACGACGGTCTCCATCACCTGGATCCCGGCCACGGTCCCCACCTGGTTCATGAGCTGTTGCGAGGCGGCCGCTGTGCCCGAGGTCCTCGGGCGCGAACTCGTTCGACGCCGTGGCGACAACGACGGCGACGCCACCCCAAGGCCCAGCCCCGAGAGGAAGCAGGGCGAACTCCACCAGGGCGAGGCCCGTGGAATGCCCGGCCAGGGCGAACACGCCCATCGACAACGACCACGGCCGACGTCCCGACGACGGCCAGCGTCCGCTCACCGGTCCGCACGGCCAGGTAGCCGGCGAACGGCGCGATGGTCGGAGAAGACGATGGGACGGGGCAACGACAAGAAAGCCCACAGCCGACTGGTCTGTGGTGGTACCCGAACGAGTACTCGAGCAGCAACGGCGTGAGGAAGAAGGCACCGAGATAGGCGAAGTTCGAGAAGCTCTGCGGCGACGATCGGGAAGACGAAGTTGCGCTTGCGGAGGTACGCGAGCGGGAAGATGGGCTCCGAGGCTCTGCGCTCGGCGGCCCGGAACGCGATGCCGCAGACGACCGAGAAGGCGAGCAGGCCCGAGCACGACCGGGCTCGACCACCCGAAGCTCGGGAGGAACGTCAACGCCAAGAGGAACGCCGCGACACACGCCGCGATCGAGGCGGCCCCGGCCCAGTCCAGATCGAGCTCCTCCCATGCTGACGTGGCGACGGCCGGCGGCTCGTTGCGGGCAACACGGCCATGGCCAGCACGGCCGAGGCGATCAAGCAACAGCGGGACCTGCAGGAAGAACATCCACCGCCACCCGAAGAGCTGGATCACCGGACCGCCGATGGCGACGCCGATCACCGGACCGCCCGCACCCACCAGTGACCAGAAGCCCGAGCGCCTTGACCCGGTCGCCGTGGTCGAAGACCGACAACACGAGCGCCATCGACGCCGCGCCGATGGACGCGCCCACCATCCCGCCGAGGACCGGGCCGCGATGAGCACCCCGATGTTCGGGGCCAGTGCCGAGAGGGCGGCGGCCACGGTCTCGGCCATGATCCCGACCATGAACAGCCGGCGGTGGCCGAACAGGTCCCCGGCCTTGCCGACCGAGCGGCGCCACCACGCCGTAGGCGAGCAGAGGCCCGGTCACGACCCAGGTGGTGGCCCGAAGCTGGCGTGCAGGCCCTTGGAGACCTCGGGCAAGGCCACCACGAACACGGTGAAGAGCAGGTTCGTGGCGAGCAGGCCCGACAGCGCCACCCACAGACACCCACCACTGGTAGCGGGGGCTCCGACGGGCCTGCGCGCCCAGGGACTCGAGCCGGGACCGCAGGCAGTCGACGCGTCAGGCCTTCTGTCAGGCGTCGCGCGATCGTCAGGAGAGGTTGGGCCGGAGGGGCTCACAGCGGCCCAAGGTTACCGCCAGGCTTCAGTGGCCTGGCCGGGGCGCGAGATCGCACGGCGCCCGGCATCGACCACCGCCGGCAGGCACGGCCGACATCGAGACCCGAGCGCCAGGTCAGTCGAAGAGAGCCGGGGAGCTCCTTGGCAAGCTCCTCGACGGTCCACCGGTCGTCCTTCTCGAGTGTGGTCGTCATGGTCCAGGGTTGGAACACCCGCACCTGGCCTCCCTGGACGAACAGGACCCGACCGGTCAGCGGACATCCTTCGGTGGCGAGGTAGGCCACGAGCGGGGACACATTGGCCGGGTTCCAGACGTCGAACGCGCCCGGGTCGCGTGGCGCTCTTCACGATGTCACCCAGCCCCGGCGTCGCCTCGGTCATCCGCGTGCGCGCCGCGGGGGCGATGGCATTCACCCGCACGCCGTACCGGCCGAGCTCCTGCGCGGCGATGACGGTGAACGCGGCGATGCCGGCCTTGGCCGCGCCGTAGTTGGTCTGCCCCGGGTTGCCGAGCAGGCCCGACGTCGACGACGTGTTCACGATCGATGCGCTCACCTCGCGTCCCTGCTTGACCTGCTCGCGCCAGTACGCGGCCGCATAGCGGGTGGGAAGGAAATGGCCCTTCGAGGTGCACGTGGATGACCGAGTCCCAATCCTCCTCGGACATGTTGACGAGCATCCGGTCCCGCAGGATCCCGGCGTTGTTGACGAGCACATGCAGATCGCCGAAGGCCTCGACCGCGGCGTTCACCAGGTTCTGCGCACCTTCGGAGGAGGCGATGTCGTCGTTGTTGGCCTCGGCCTCGCCGCCGAAGGCCCGGATCTCGTCCACGACCATGCTCGGCCGCGCTCCGGTCGTCTCCCGAGCCGTCGATGGCGCCTCCCAGGTCGTTCACGATGACCTTGGCACCCTCCGAGGCGAACAACAGCGCGTGCTCACGACCGAGGCCCCGCCCGGCACCGGTGATGATCGCCACTCGCCCTTCGAGCGCTCCCACGTCGTTCTCCTCCTCAGGTACCCGGGCAACTCGCCCGGAGCCTCCCCCGTGACCGGCCTTCCGGCAAACCACCGGCCCGGCGAACCACCGGCCGGCGAACCACCGGACCGGCGAACCACCGCCCCGGCAGGTCACGATCCGGCGCCCGGTCATGCGCCGGAAGGCAGCCCACGTTGACAGGGCTGGTCGGGGGGGTCAAGAAGCGGTCCGGTCGGGAGCGGACCGAACTGGTCAGCTGGCTCGGGCCGCCACCAGCGAGTCGCGCCAGGGCTCGACCACGTGGCGGACCTCGTCGCGCTCCCCGGCCACCAGACGTACTCGAGGTTCCGGAGTCGACCGACCGTCCCGACCCGCTCCCCGGCGGGGTTGTGGATGCCGATCCGGGCCCCCACGTAGCGGTTGGAGGCAAAAGCGAGCACCTCGACGTGGCCCCGGACGCGACACATCTCGACCAGTTCGTCGAGGCCCATCCACGACTCGTCGTTGTACGACAGCACGAGGAGCCGGGCCTCGGACGTCGCGCACGACCTGTGCCAAGGCCGCGGGCATGGTGCGGCGGGAGTTGAACGCGCTGCGCTCCCCGTCGCGCACCTCGGTCCGCTTGCACGCCACCCCGTAGTGGTCGGGCGACGTCCCAGGCGACGAGCGTCTCCCAGATGTGGTAGTTCGCCTCGTAGCGGTGCTGGTTGTAGGGCGGGTCGAGGTAGGCGAGATCGAACTGCGCCGAGACCCGACGCCACCGCACAGGCATCGCCCCGCACGGCCCGATCCGGGCCCGGCAAGGAGAAGTGGCACCCGGAGCTCGAGCGGCCGGAACGAACGGTCGGCCCAACGCTTCACGTATGCCATCTGCACGCCGGTCGTGGAGTCCACACGGTCCGCGGCCTCGAGAAGGCTCGTGAGCAGCACGGGCTCCAGCCACGTGCCCGCGTAGCGCTCTTCGATGGCGTCGCGCACGGCGTCGATCCGCGCCCCGTTGACCGGCTGGAAGAACCGGGAACGCTCGCAGAACGTCTCGGTGACATACCCGGGACGGCCCGGCAGGGCATTGAGCTCGGCCACGGCCCGCTCGAGCGACGTCGGGGTCGACGGCGTCGCCATCGGTGGCCACGTAGCAGCCGGCGAGCACGGCGGCGCAGCGAGTCGAGTCGACGGCGGTCACCTCGGCACCTTCGAGCTTGAAGGCCTGGCCGACGCGCGTGGTGCCCGTGAACAGGTCGAGCGCGCTGCGGGCCTTCGGCCCGCCGAGCCAGCTCGGCGAGGAACGGGGACGAGGCGGCGCTTGGACCCGAGGTACTTGATCATGAAGGGCCCGCCCGCCCCGAGGCGGCGAGGGCGAGCAGTCGGGCGACCTCGTCATCGCTCACCTGCGCGAAGTCTTCGTACCACTCGCTGAGCCCGAAGAACCGCTTCGGTCGTCTCGACGCACACGACGTCATCGGCGACGTCGCGCAACGCCTCGCACCGCGTCGGGTGGGCCCACCGGAACGGCCAGGACGACCCGGGCCGCGCCACGCCGGCGCATGACCTCGATGGCGGCGCGTGCGGTGAATCCCGTGGCGAGCCCGTCGTCGACGACGATGGCGGTCCGCCCTTCGACCGGCGCGGGTGCCCGGCCGCGGCGGTACACCGCCAGGCGCCGCTCGAGCTCGATCGTCTCTTGCGCGGCGACCTCGTCGATCACCTCCTCGGGCACCTCGAGCTGCTCCACGAGCGCGTCGTTCACGAGCCGCACACCGTCCTCGGCGATCGCCCCCAGTCCGAGCTCGGGTTGCCGGGGGTGTCCGAGCTTGCGGACCACGACGACATCCAGGAGTGCATCGAGCACGGCCGGCGACCTCGAACGCCACCGGCACACCACCTCGTGCCATGCCCATCACCACCGGTCGCTCCTCTTTCCGTTGGCCCGACTGCAGCGGTCTCGATCGGTGCGATTGCACCAGGCTCGACCGGTCCGACTGCCCGAGGAGGGCGGCCAGCCGCCGGCCCGCGTCGCGTCGATCGACAAACGCCATGCCCTACCGGCGGGCGACCCCGACCCGGCGCATCCACCAACCCGGGTCACGGGCATGAGCGTGGAAGTGATCGGGGATCTGGCGCATCACCGCGTCGAACGACCAGGTGCCGACCCCGAGGACCTCATCGGCCACCCTTCCGAGCTGGGCCATCATGTGCTCGAGGTCAGGCTCGGGTGGGTCGATGCCGTGCGTGCGCCATACGACCATGGGCACCGCACAGATCTCGCAGTCCGCCACCCAGCAGACGTCGTCCTCGTGGTACCAGGTGGTCAGCCTGGCGGCCTCGCACAACTCACATCCGGCGCCGCTCCTGGTCATCAATCGGGGCCCATCAATGGCGGCCCATCAATCGGGGCCCATCAATCGGCACTCGTTCATCTGCCGCGGGCATCTGGCGCAGACATCTGGCGCGGACCATTCGAGCGCCGAACGTGGACGCGCATCGAGCTCGGCGCGCCTACTTGCTGAAGAGCGTGACGCTCGTCCCGGGGAGCACCGATTGCCCGGCCGCGGGGTTGGAGAGGAAGACGTGGCCGCTCAGAGAGCCACCCCCGCTGACCGGGGTCAACCCCAGGGCCTGGAGCGCGGCGATGGCCTCCGACACCGTCATCCCGTACAGGTTCGAGGGGATGGTCACCGGTTGAGGACCCTGGGAGACGACGATGTTCACCGTGCTCCCCTGGAGCGCGGTGCCGGTGGGGGCCCACGTGATCACCTCGAGGTTCGGCACCGACGAGCTGTACTGCGAGGTGCAGTTGGCGGCCAGGCCGATGGCCTGGAGCGTCGTCGTGGCTCCGGCACAGGTCTGGCCCGTGAGCGAGGGGATGGTCACACTCGGCGGCCCGGCCGACACCGTCACGCTGATCGTCGCCCCGTAGGGGGCGTTGCCCTTGGGGCTCCAGGCGATGACGGTCCCCTTGGGCACCGTGGTGGAGTTGGGATCGGTGCACAGGGTTTTGAAGTGCGACGTTGCCAGTAGCGGCCGTGATGGCCGGGCAGTCCCCGGTGACCGACGCCAGGACCGGGACGGCGACGTGCGGCAGACCCGACGACACCACCACCGACACCGTGCTCCCACGCTTCAACTCCCGTCCCGGGTGCGGCTTCTGGCTCAGGATCTGGCCCACGGGCGCGGTGATCGAGGTCTGTTGGCCGACCACCGTCACCACGAAACGGTCGTGATGGAGCTTGGCGTCGGCCTGCTGGCACCGTGAGGCCGGTGATGGCCGGGAGCTTGTAGCTGGGGGTCAGGATGACCTTCGCCTTCTTGAGGGCGAAGACGGTCCCCGTGCCGCCGAGGGCCAGGACGAGGACCACGATGGCGGTCACCCAGGGCCAGCGGCGCCGACGCCGCCGGGCCGCCGATGCCCCCTCGGCGATGCCGACTGCGGTGGCGAAGGCCAGCACGTCGGGATCGTCCCCACCCCGGGCGCGCCGTCCGGTGGTGGTGGTGGGCGGCGGCATCACCATGCCGTGGTGGGTGAGGTCGTGGTCAGGGGGCGGGGTCACCGGCCGCGGCAGTACCACCCCTGCCCCGCCCGCGCCGGCCAGCCGGAGCTTCTCGGGATCGGGAAGGTCCTCGGCGAGCGCGTGGAGCCGGGCCGCGAAGGCCGACCGCGTCGAGCCTGTCCTCGGCGTCGGGGGTGGCCGCCTCGGCGAGCACCTCGGCCAACGGCCCCAGGGCGTCGTGACCGGGGAGCTCGGCGCCGACGCGCGCCATGAGCGTCGAGATCGTCGTGTCGGCGGTGAAGGGCACCACCCCGGTGACCGCTTCGTAGAGCACGAGGGCCAGGGAGTAGACGTCGGCGCGACCGTCGACACGGTTCCCGAGCGCCTGCTCGGGCGCGGCGTAACGGGCCGTGCCCACCGTCGTCCCCGCCGGCTCGGTCAGCGACGCCTCGGCCAGCGCTCGGGCGAGGCCGAAGTCGGCGACCCGGAGACGACCCTTCCTCGTCGAAGAGGAGGTTGGCGGGTTTCACGTCGCGGTGGACGAAGCCGCGGGCGTGCGCGTAGGCGAGGCCTTCGGCCGCCTGGGCCCCGACCGAGACCGCCTGCGACGAGGCTCAGGCGCGTCCCCTCGTCGAGCATGTCCCGGAGCGATCCCCCGCCCAGGAACTCGAGCACCAGGAAGGGCCCTGGGTCGTCCTCGCCCCAGTCGTGGACGGCGAGGACGTGCGCGTTGGCCAGTGACGCGGCGGATTGCGCCTCGGCGCGGAACCGGCGCAGGAAGCCACCGTCGGCGGCGAGCGCAGGGTGCAGGACCTTGATGGCGACACGACGTTGCAGTGTCGTGTCGAACGCCGCGAACACGTTCGCAGACGCCCCGCTCCCGAGCGCAGACTCAATCCGGTAGCGGCCGGCAAGGACCCGACCGATGGATTCGGTAATGGTCGACATGGTCCATGTCCAGGCTACTGAGGGCCGGGCGCCGCCTGGTGGACGTCACCACCAGCGGTGACCGAACCGCCGCGGCCTCGGTGGCCACATCACCGCGGCCCCGGTGGCCGCACCGCCGCGGCCCCGGTGGCCGAATCGCCTAGCCCAGAGCCCCGGGACCGAACCGCCCGAACCGCCCGAACCGCCCGACCCGCGCGCCCCGGACGCCGACGGGCGCCGCCTCACGGACGGGCCCGGGGGCCTCCGGGAGCTTCAGGGCTCGGGGATCTCGCCGCTGTCGAGGAGGTGCTGGAACCGGGAGCCGTCCACGATGGGTATGCCCAGCTCCTCGGCCTTCTTGAGCTTGGCGGCACCCGGCTCGGTCCCGAGGACGAGGGCCCACGTCCGTGCTGACACGCTCCCGGGGGACTTGCCCCCGCGAGCCAGGATGGCCTCCTCGGCCTCCTCGCGGGTGTAGCCCTCCACGGTCCCGGTGACGACGACCGAGCGGCCCTGGAGGGTCTGGGGGGGCCCTGCCCCGGCCGGGCCGACGACCTCCCCGGCACCCGCGCCGGCCGCATCCCGGGCCCCGGCGGCCGGGGACCGGCCCCGGCCGCCCGGTTCGACCAGAGCGACGCCGGCGGCACGGAGCTTGTCGATGACGTGCTGGTTGGCCGGCGAGGCCAGGAACTCCACCACGCTGTCGGCGATGACCGGGCCGATCCCCTCCACCGCGGCCAGCTCGGTGACCTCGGCGGCCATGAGGGCGTCGAGCGAGCCGTAGGCGCGCGCCAGGGCGCGGCTGCCGGTCGGCCCGAGATGGCGCACCCCCAGCCCGACGAGCAGCCGGCTCAGGGGCCGGCCCTTGGAGGCCTCGATGGCGCCGAGCAGGTTGTCGACCGACAGGTCGCCGAAACGCTCGAGGGTCACGAGGGGGGCGCCGTGCAGGGAGTAGATGTCCCCCGGGTCCGACAACAGGCCGGCCTCGACGAGCTGGACGACGCGCTTCTCTCCCAGACCCTCGATGTCGAGCGCACCACGAGAAGCGAAGTGGACGATACGTTGCACACGCTGGGCGGGGCAGTCGATGTTGGTGCAGAAGGTGTCGCTCTCGCCGGGCAGCCGCACGAGCGGGCCTCCACAGCTCGGGCACTTCGTCGGGAAATGCCACGGCCGCGACCTCTTGGTCCGCGCCGACAGCACCGGCCCCACCACTTCGGGGATGACGTCGCCCGCCTTGCGCACCACCACCGTGTCACCGGGCCGCACGTCTTTGAACCTCACCTGGTCCTCGTTGTGCAGCGTGGCGAGCCCGACGGTCGATCCGCCCACGAACACGGGCTCGAGCACCGCGAACGGCGTGGCCCGTCCGGTGCGCCCGATGGACACCATGATGCGCAGCAACTTGGTGGTGCGCTCCTCGGGTGGGAACTTGAAGGCGATGGCCCAACGCGGCGCGCGCGACGTGGACCCGAGCCGGCGCTGCAGCTCCAGGTCGTCGACCTTGACGACCACGCCGTCGATCTCGTAGTCGAGGTCGTGGCGGTGCTCCTCCCAGCGACGACAGAACGCTTCGGCGTCGGCGGTGCCGCGCACCACCTCGACGTGCGGGTCCACGGGCAGGCCGCAGTGGCGCAGCGAGGTCGAGCCCGTCGCTGTGACTGGCGACCGTCGGGACCGCTGTCCATGGCACCGAGCTGATAGGCCCAGAACGACAGTTCGCGCGAGGCGGTGACCCGCGAGTCCTTCTGGCGCAACGATCCCGCCGCGGAGTTGCGCGGGTTGGCGAAGGTCTTGAGCCCGGCGTCGAGCTGGCGTTTGTTGAGCTGCTCGAACGACGACACCGGCATGTACACCTCACCGCGCACCTCGAGCACCGCCGGCCGCTTGCCCCGGCCCTTGGGCCACGTGAGCCGGTCGGGCACGGCGGAGATCGTGGCCACGTTGGCGGTGACGTCGTCTCCGGTGATGCCGTCCCCGCGCGTGCCGGCCTGGACCAGTCGGCCGTCCTCGTACACGAGGGACATGGCCAGCCCGTCGATCTTGAGCTCGCACACATAGGCGGCGTCGGCGGTCTCCGGTGCGATGCGGGCCATGCGGTCGAACCAGGCGTGGAGCTCGTCGATGCCGAAGGCGTCGTCCAGGCTCATCATGGGCGAGCGGTGCTGGACCGGGGAGAACAGCAGCGACGGCGCCCCCGCCACGCGCCGTGTGGGTGAGTCGGGGCGCACGAGCTCGGGATGGGCGTCCTCGAGCAGACGCAGCTCGCCGATGAGGGCGTCGTAGTCGGCGTCGGTGATCTCGGGCGAGTCGAGCTGGTAGTAGCGCTCGTCGTGGTACGAGATCAGGCGGCGGAGCTCCTCGACCCGGCGCGCCGGCGCCGCGTGCGTCGCCCGCGGTCGTCCGCCATGCGCGGGAGCGTACCGGGCGCTACGCCGCCCGGCCGTCGCCACGGCGGCACCCATCACCGCATCGGAGTCGGCGGCGTCGTAGAGGGCCACGGTCTGCCCCGGTGCGACGAGAGGCTGCGGCTCGTCGAACACGACCGCATCGCCCTCCCAGGTGCAGGCGGCGGCGGCACCGTGCGCGCTCGTCTGGGCAAGGGCACGGTCGCCCGGCGACAGCGCGGGGCCGACCCAGCCGGCCCGGTCCACCGTGACACGCGCGCCGACGGCGTCCTCGGCGGCGCCGACGGTGATGCGTCGCGCCCGGACATCGACGGTGAGGGCATAGCGTCGGTGACCGTTGCCCGCCACCCCGAGCCCGCGGCGTTGGCCCACCGTGACGAGCTCGCCGGCGGGAACGGAGCCGACCACTTCGCCGCTCGAGGCGTCGACCAGCTCTGCCGGGTGCAGGCCCATGCGCTGCGCCAGGAAGCCGCGCCGGCCGCGTCCGGAGTGGATGAAACACACGTCCTGGCTGTCGGGCTTCTCGGCGGTGCGCAGCCCGAGCTCGCCGGCGCGGGCTCGCACCTCGGGCTTGGTCAGCTCACCCACGGGGAGCATCAGCTGCCGGAGCTGGTCGGCGCCGAGCATCGACAGCACGTACGACTGGTCCTTCTTGGGGTCCGCGCCACGTCGCAGACGCGGGCCGTCGGCCGGCGGTGATGCGGGCGTGGTGCCCGGTGGCGAGCGCGTCGAAACCCAGTCTCGAGGCGCGCTCGAGGAGAAGGCCGAACTTGATCGTGCGGTTGCACTCGATGCACGGGTTGGGGGTGCGGCCCGCGGCGTGGTCCGACACATACGGGGACACCACCGAGTCCTCGAAGGCGTCGGTGAAGTTGAAGACGTGGTGGTCGAGGCCGAGCTGCTCGGCCACCCGCCGGGCGTCGTCGACGTCGGCCACCGAGCAGCAGCCGCTGTCCGACGCGCCGCCCCAGAGCTTGAGGGTGGCACCCACGACGTCGTGCCCGGACTCGGCGAGGATGGCGGCCGCGACCGAGGAGTCGACGCCGCCCGACATGGCGACGAGCACGCGCATGGTCAGGCCCGCAACCGCTCGACGACCTTGGGCATCACCGCGAGGACGTGATCGATCTCGTCGTCGGTGGTCGTGTACCCCAGGGAGAAGCGCACGCGCGGACTTGGCCTCGAGCCGGGACAGAGGCCCATGGCCAGCAGGACGTGGCTCGGCTCGATGGCGCCGCTGGCGCAGGCCGCGCCGGCCGACGCGCACACGCCCTCGTCGTCGAGGAGCACGAGGAGCTCCTCCTGGTCGACGCCGCCCACCAGGAGGTGGCAGCTGCAGGCCACCTTCGTTCGCTCGCGCCGCCTCCGGCGCGCCCGGCGGTCTCCCCCACGTCGTCGATCGATTCGGTGAGGCCCAGGGCCAGGCGGTCCCGCAGTGCGCCGACGCGCCGAGCGGTGTCGAGGCGGGCACCGGTGGCCACGCACAGAGCGGCGGCCATGCCCACCACCCCGGCGACGTCGTGGGTCCCCGGTCGCCGGCCGCGCTCCTGGGCGCCGCCGTGGAGCACCGGGGCCAGGCGCGCCCCGTCGCGCACGACGAGCGCGCCCACCCCCTTGGGGCCCCCGAACTTGTGGGCGCTCACCGACACGAGGTCGGCCACCGAGCTCAGACCGGCCACGTCGAGCCCATCCCACCGCGGCCACGGCGTCGGTGTGGAGCAGCGCCCGGGGGGCGAGCGCACGCACCAGCGCGGCCACCTCGGCCAGGGGCTGGACCGTCCCCACCTCGTTGTTGACGAGCATGACCGACACGAGCCCGACATCGGGACCGAGCGCGTGCGCCAGCGCGTCGAGGTCGATGACCCCGCATCGGTCCACGGCCACGGCGGTCCCTCCGCGCGCCGCACAGGCATTGAGCACGGCGTGGTGTTCGATCGCCGAGCACACGAGGGTCCCCCGCCCCGAGTCGTGCGCGCCGAGGACGGCCAGATTGTCGGACTCGGTGCCGCCGGAGGTGAAGACGACGTCGTCCGGGCTCGCACCCGAGGCACCGGGCCACCTCGTCACGGGCCTCGTCGATCGCCACCCGGGCCCGGCGCGGCCACCGCGTGCGAGCCCGAGGGGTTGCCGAAGTGCTCGGTCAGGTAGGGGACCATGGCCGCCAACGCCTCGGGGCGCATGGGCGTGGTGGCCGCGTGGTCGAGGTAGGCCCGCATCGTCCAAGGCTACGTCGGCGCCCGCCATCCCCAGGCTCAGGGTTTGCCCACCATGATCACCGTGGCGGCGACGAACAGCACCGCCAACACGAGAGCCGCGGCGGCAACCCGCCGACAATCACGATCGAGGCCCCGGCCCGTCTCCCCCTCGGGCTCCGCCTCGGCCCACCGCGCCGTGACCTCGGCCTGGATCCGGCGCTCGCCCGGGCCACACCACCACCTCGGCCAGCACGGCGGCCACGAGCCACAGCACGAGGCCCACCGCGACGAAGGCGTCGCCGGCGTCGAAGGCCCCGTCGCTGGCGGCGACCAGGGCGAACCCGAACACCGGCACCCCGTAGAGCGCCCGCCCCGCCCAGTTGACCCCGGGCCGGAAATAGCGCCGCACGCCGTCGGCGCGCGGGTGCGGAGGGCCCCCGCCGGGCCCGGGCGGCCTGGACCCCGGTCACGACCATGGTCCCGAAGCCCACCACCGCGCACAGGACGTGCGCCATGAGCAGGACCGTGTAGAGCGCCCCGGTGGGTACGGCCGCCGTCACGGGCGCCATCGTCGCCGCCCGCCCCACCGCGGCGCCAGGAGGGCGGACCGTCGCTGGGCGCGACATCCGGGGCGTCGCCACCACCGCCCGTGCCCGGCCGGCACAACTCCAGGCCAACAGCCAGGTGAACGGGTTCTCGGCGGCGTCCCCCGAGCCGAGAACACAACAAGTGGACATCAAACAGGTCCTTGCGGCAGCCCGCTAGCGTGTAGGTGAGCACGTGCGTACGGATGGTGGCCGAGCACGCGATCTTGGAAGTCCCGGTAAGTTACTGATGCGGTCATCAAGGCATGGCAAGGCTGGACGAGTGCACGAAAGCGGAGACGAAGGGACACGGGGGGGTGGGCACGGGATGAACCAACTTCGCCTGGACCCGCTCACCGGCCGGTGGGTCGTCGTGAGCACCGACCGGTCGCACCGCCCCTTCTCCTTCGCCCCTGCCCGCCGCGGTCCAGGCCGACACCAGCCGTCCCTGCCCGTTCTGCCCCGGCAACGAGGAGTCGACTCCTCCCGCCCTCGAGACCTACGGGTCGAGCGGCCACTGGCTGGTCCGGGTGGTGCCGAACCTCTACCCCGCCTTCGAGGGCGACCACCCCTTCGTGGTCGAGAACCGCGGCCCGGTGTTCACCCAGGCCACCGCGGGAGGGATCCACGAGGTTCTCGTGCTGTCCCCCGAACACGACAACGGCTGGGAGCACATCTCCGACGAGCAGGCGGTGCTCGTCATGGCCGCCATCAGGGACCGCATCGAGGAGCACTCCGCGGTGCCGGGCCTGCGCTACAGCCAGGCCATCGTCAACGCGGGACGTGAGGCGGGCGCCTCGATCGAGCACCCCCACGGCCAACTGCTCGGGATGTCGTTCGTGCCCCGCGAGCTCGCCGAGGAGCAGGCCGGCTTCGCCCGCTTCGCCGGCCGGTGCCTGCTGTGCACCACCGTCGACGCCGAGGAGGACGCCGGCCACCGCGTCGTCTACGCCAACGAGCGCGTCCTCGTGGTGTGCCCGTTCTGGAGCGGCAACCCCTACGAGATGCTCGATCATCCCCCGCACCCACGGCCCGCATCTGCACCGCGCCAGTCCTGCCGACCTGTCCGCCGTGGGCCGGTCGTTGCGCACCGTGTTGGGATCACTCGTCGAGCGTCTCGGCGACGTCTCGTACAACATCGTCTTCCACTCCGCCCCCTACCGGGCGCCGGAGCCGTACCACTGGCACGTCCACGTCTGGCCGAAGCTCACCACCGCAGCGGGGTTCGAGGCCGGCACGGGCGTCCTCATCAACATCGTGCCTCCCGAGCAGGCCACCGAGGAGCTCCGGGTCGCCGTTCCCGCCTGACCCCGCTGCCGTGCCTGGCCAGTCGGCCAGTCGGCCAGTCGGCCAGTCGTCGAGCGGTCTAGCCGAGGAACATGCCGGCGACGTCGCGGTAGAGGTCGAGGTCGACGGTCTTCGACTTGGCCACGGCGTCGGCGATCGGGACCCGGACGATCTCGCCGCACTGGAGGGCCACCATCGTCCCGAAGGCCCCGTCGTGGACGGCGCGCCACCGCGGCGACACCGAAGCGCGTGGCGAGGACGCGGTCGAAGGCCGAGGGCGTGCCCCCGCGCTGGATGTGGCCCAGGGTCGTGGTCCGGGCCTCGAACCCCGTCCTGCGCTCGAGCTCCTCGGCCAGCCAGGGGCCGATCCCCCCCAGGCGGGCGTGGCCGAATTGGTCGACCGGTGCTCCCGACGTGGCGAGTCGCGCCGACTCGGCGTCGGGGCCGTCGGCAGGGACCGCGCCCTCGGAGATGACGACGATCGACGAGAACTGCCCGCCCAGGTGGCGACGCTGCAGCCGGTCGCATACCTGCGTCGACGTCGAAGGGGACCTCGGGCACGAGGATCTCGGCCGCGCCTCCGGCGATCCCGGCGTGGGTGGCGATCCACCCCACGTGGCGGCCCATGACCTCGCACACGATGACCCGGTGATGCGACTCCGCCGTCGTCCGCAGACCGGTCGATGGCCTCGGTGGCGATCTGCACGGCGGTGTCGAACCCGAAGGTCACCTCGGTCCCCGACAGGTCGTTGTCGATCGTCTTCGGGACGCCGACGGCGCGGACACCGTGGTCCCCGAGACGCAGCGCCACGCCCAGGGTGTCCTCGCCGCCCACGGCCACGAGGGCGTCGACACCGTGCGCGGTGACGTTGGCGCGGACCCGCTCGGGCCCGCCTTCGACCTTGAAGGGGTTGGTGCGCGACGTCCCCAGGATGGTTCCACCGAGGGCGAGGATGTCGCGGCACCGGCGGACGTCGAGACGGACGTACTGGTCGTCGAGCACGCCCTTCCACCC
Source organism: uncultured Acidimicrobiales bacterium (assembly GCA_963739765.1). GTDB lineage: Bacteria > Actinomycetota > Acidimicrobiia > Acidimicrobiales > UBA8190 > Chersky-840. The sequence goes on from CAVUBP010000003.1 coordinate 395,031, forward strand.
GTCGAGGTACCCGATCACCTCGTCGCCGTGCTGCAGCTCGGCGGTGAGCACCACCGCCCGGATCGCCGCGTTGAGGCCCGGGCAGTCGCCCCCGCCGGTGAGGATGCCGATGCGCATGGCGAAGTGCTCCTCAGTTCCCGTTCTGGCGGGCCTGGTGGACCGCGGCCCGGACGAGCTCGAAGGACGCGGTGAGGACGCGCAGGGCCTCACGACCGGGGGGCACGAGGCCGCTGATCCCCGGAACGCCGAGATAGCCGGCGAGAAAGGCCCGGCGGTTGCGTGCCACCCACGCGTCGGCCAGCTCGCTGAGACCGTCGCGGCCCGAGGGGTCGCGTTCGTCGGCCGCGTTCGTGGCCACGTGCTCGAGGGACCAGAGCATGTCGGCGACATCGGCCAGCGGTGAGCGGAAGACGGGCCCGTCGTCGTCGGGCTCGGTCGACCGCTCCGGCCGTCGAGGTCGGCTGCCCACCGGTGGCGAAGTCGACGACGTACCAGCCCTGCTCGGTCCGACAGGTCCGGCCCAGATGGAAGTCCCCGTGGGTGCGGATGGCCTGGGACGGGACCTGCAGCGCCCGCAGCTCGGCCAGCAGCTCCTCGACGTCGGGCCGCTCGAGCACGTGCGGCGACAGGGGTCGCAGCGACTCCTCGATCCCCGCCGCCCAGCGCCCGACGTCGCCGGAGCGACGCCCGAAGGCCTTGTCGAGGCCCAGGTGCATGCGAGCCGTCATGGTGCCCAGACGGTGCGCCTCGGCCCCGAAGTCGCCGCCGGCCAACTCGGGAGGCCCGCCCGAGGCGTAGAGGTCGCGCACCGACGTGAGCGCCAACGCGTAGCCCGACGACGCGCCGGCGAGGTACTCCTGGGCCACACCCAGGTCGCGCCCGGCGCGGCGCCACACCGCCAGGGGTGCGGCCAGGTGGTTGAAGCCGACCTCGTCGAGCGCCAGGAACAGCTCGAGGTCGGGGCGAGGGCCGTCGAAGACCTCGTTGTAGACGGTGAAGGCGACGCGGTCCTCCATGGCCAGGGTGACCGACCCCTTGTCCTCGCGCAGATGCCGCACGAGCGACGGCTCGGACCACTTCGCCCGACACCCGTTCGAGAAGCATGGCGGCCACCACCGCGTCGCGCGTGGCGTCGAACACGACCGCCGTTCCCTCGTCGTCGACGAGGATGCCGAGCACGGCGTCGTCGCCGTCGGGGATGAAGCGCGTCTCCTCCCCCGGTGCGCGCAGGCCGAGGGGGACATGGACCATCCGGTCACCGAGCTCGGCCACCACGTCGATGATGCCGGGACGGCCCGGACTCCACGATCACCGCGTCGAGCACCTGCACCGCGCCAGGCCCCTCGTCCCACTCGGGCCGGCGGGCGCCGTAGGCGACGACGAGCTCGCCAGCGCGGCGCGTGCCGAGTCCGACACTTCGACCACGCCCGTCTCCGACGGTGTCATGCGCGGTCCCCGCCCCCGGGCGTCGTCCGGGCCCGTGGATCGCCCTCCGGTGAGCTCGAACCAGTAGAAGCCGTAGGGCCCGAGGGTCACGCTGTAGCTCCCGTTGCCCACGGGCGGGAACGGTATCCGCCCCAGGAGCTCGACGGGGTTGCGGTTGGCCCATCGGGCCAGGTCGAGCTCTGCGGGCTGGGCGAACCTGCTCAGGTTGTGCACGCAGAGCACGGGATTGTCGCCCCCGGCCTCGTTGCGCCCGGACCCCCGCCGGGAGCGTCCGGACCGCCGCGGCCGCACCACCGGCTCCGCCTCGGGCTGCGGGCTGCGGACATAGGCGAGGATCGACGGGTTGGCACACGGCACCAGATCGAAGGTCCCGGTGCCGAACACCGGGAATTGCTTGCGGGTCTGGAGGATGTTGCGGAGCCAGTGCAGGTGCGAGCTGGGGTTGCGCCGATGGGCTTCGACGTTGACGGCCTCGAAGCCGTAGACGGGGTCCATGAGCGGTGGGAGGTAGAGCTGGGCGAAGTCGGCACGGCTGAACCCGCCGTTGCGGTCGGGGCTCCACTGCATCGGGCGTGCGCACCGAGTCGCGATCGCCGAGGTAGACGTTGTCGCCCATGAGGATCTCGTCGCCGTAGTAGATGACGGGGCTTCCCGGCAGTGAGAAGAGCACGGCGTGCAGCAGCTCGGCCAGTCGGCGATCGCCGTCGAGCAGGGGGGCGAGACGCCGGCCGATCCCCATGTGCCGGCGCATGCGGGGGTCCTTCACGTACTCGGCCACCATGTAGTCGCGCTCTTCCTCGGTCACCTTCTCGAGCGTGAGCTCGTCGTGGTTGCGCAGGAAGATGGCCCACTGACAGTTCTCGGGGATCTCCGGGGTCTGGGCCAGGATCTCGGTGACGGGGAACCGTTGCTCGCGGCGCACGGCCATGAACAGGCGCGGCATGAGGGGGAAGTGGAAGCACATGTGGCACTCGTCGCCGTTGCCGAAGTAGTCGACGAGGTCCGCGGGCCACTGGTTGGCCTCGGCCAGCAGCACCCGGTTGGGATGCGCGGCGTCCACCTCCTTGCGCAGCTGGCGGAGCAGCGCGTGGGTCTCGGGAAGGTTCTCGCCCGTGGTCCCGTCCCGCTGGAACAGGTAGGGGACGGCGTCGAGGCGGAACCCGTCGAGGCCGAGGTCGAGCCAGAACCGCACCACGCCGAACATGGCTTCGACCACTTCGGGGTTCTCGTAGTTGAGATCGGGCTGGTGCGAGTAGAAGCGGTGCCAGTAGTACTGCTGCCGGGTCTGGTCCCAGGTCCAGTTGCGACGTCTCCACGTCCACGAAGACCACCCGGGCCTCGGGCCAACGCTGGTCGTCGTCGTTCCAGACGTACCAGTCGGCCTTGGGGTTGTCCCGCGACGACCGCGACTCGACGAACCACGGGTGTTGGTCGCTGGTGTGGTTCATGACGAGATCGGCGATCACCCTGATGCCGCGCCGGTGGGCGTCGTCGAGGAACTCCACCAGGTCGTCGAGGTGCCCGAGATCGGCGTGGACGGTGAAGAAGTCGCTGATGTCGTAGCCGCCGTCGCGCATGGGCGAGGGGTAGAAGGGCAACAGCCACAAGGCAATCGACGCCCAGCCACTCGAGGTAGTCGAGCTTGGCCCGCAGCCCGGCCAGGTCGCCGATGCCGTCGTCGTTGGAGTCGAAGAACCCCCGCGTGAGCACCTCGTAGAAGACCCCACGGCGGTACCAGTCGGCTCCTCCCTTGGCCGGCAGGGCCGTGGGGCGGATCCCGGGCAGCCGGGCGCCCGCCGCTGCGGCGCGCCGACGGCGCGGCCCTGCGGCGGAACCGCGCGGTCGGGGTGACTTGGCGGGACGCGACACGGTCACGACCGTTCCGAGCGGCCCTCAGCGCCCGACGAACCGGGCCCGGCCCGGACCGTGCTCGAGGAACGACGTCACGCCGAGCCCGGCGTCCTCGGTGTGCGACACCGCCACGAAGGCCGCCACCTCGAGCTCGAGGGCGTCGTCGAAGGGCTCCTCGATGCCGTCGTCGATGGCCCGCTTGGCCGCGGCCAGTGCCACCAGCGGGCCCGCTGCGAATCCCGCGCGCCAGCGCCAGCGCCACGTCCAACACCTGATCGCGCGGCCACCACCCGGTCGGCCAGGCCGATGCGCAGGGCTTCGTCGGCCCGACCTGGCGTCCGGTGAAGATCAGGTCCTTGGCCCGGCTCACTCCCACCAGCCGCGGGCAGCCGCTGCGTGGCCCCGCCGCCGGGGACGATGCCGAGGAGGATCTCGGGTTGCCCGAGACGGGCGTCCTCGGAGACGACGCGCAGGTCACAGGCCAGGGCCAGCTCGAGGCCGCCGCCGAGCGCGTACCCGGTGATGGCCGCGATCGTGACCCGGGGAAGGGCGCGCGAGGGCGCTGGTCGCGCCGTGGAAGGCATCGGCGATGCGCTGGGCCGCGCCCGGCTCGGCGGAACTCAGTGACGTCGGCGCCCGCCGCGAAGATACGCGGGCCTCCCCACAGGACGACAGCCCCCGGAGGGTCGGCGGCGAACTCGGCGACGACGTCGCGCAGACGCTCGAGGAACGCCACCGACAGCGCGTTCATCTTGGGCCGCTCGAGCGTCACGAGCGCCACGCCGTCGCTGCGCCGGTCGACGGCCACCACCCCGTGGTCGGTGCCGTGCTGACGCGGGCGTGAGCCGACCATGCGCGCACCGTACCCGACCGCGCCCTGGGCGTCGTGCCATCGAGGGCGACCCGGGGGCGGGAGCGGGTGCCGCCGGAGTCGGTGAGTGGACGTCAGTCGGTGGTGCCGCCCCCGGTTGCCCCGCCCGGAGTGCTGCCGCCCCCCGTGGCGCCGTCCCGGGCTGCATCGCTGCCGGTCCCGGTGCCGGTCCCGGTGCCGGTGCCGGTGCCGGTGCCCGCCGTAGACGGCCCCGAGGAGGCGATCCGCCGCGTCGTAGGGGTCGAGGCGGTGCTCGGCGACCGCATCGGCGAGCCCGGCGAACTCCCCGTCGGTGCTCAGCCGGTCGACCTCGCTGCGGATCCGGGCCGCCAGCACGATCCGGAACTCGCGCTCGAGGCGCGCCGCGCGCCTGGCCGCGAGCGCGCCGTGCTCGCTCGAGATGGCGCTCGTGACGTGCCAATCTCCTCCCACAGCGCGTCGACGCCCTCGCCGGTGGAGGCCGACGGTCTCGAGCACCGGGGGGCGCCAGTCGCCGAGTGCGGTGAGGTCGAGCATCTGCTCGAGGTCGCGGCGCGTCTCTCTGGCCCCGGGCCGGTCGGCCTTGTTGATGACGAAGATGTCGGCCGTCTCGAGGAGCCCCGCCTTGTTGGCCTGGACGGCGTCTCCCCACTTGGGGTTGAGGACGACGACGGTGGTGTCGGTGGCCCCGGCCACCTCGACCTCGACCTGCCCGACCCCGACGGTCTCGACGAGCACGAGCGGGAAGCCGGCCGCCGCCAGGACGCGGATCGCCTCGGGGACCGCCACGGCCAGCCCGCCGAGATGCCCACGAGACGCCATCGAGCGGATGAACACCCCGGAATCGAGGGCGTGGTCCTGCATCCGGACCCGGTCGCCCAGGATGGCTCCGCCGGTGAACGGCGACGACGGGTCGACCGCCAGCACGCCGAGCTGCGCCACGCCCGCCGCCCGGGCCGTGGCGATGAGGCGGTCGACGAGCGTGGACTTCCCTGCGCCGGGGGGGCCCGTGATGCCGACCGTGCGCGCCTCGTTCCCGCTGCGATAGGCGAGGGCGGCCACCGAGCGACCCGGGGCGCCGCCGCTCTCGACCAGGGTCAGGAGCCGGGCCAGGGCCACCCGGTCGCCCTCCGACGCGGCGGCGAGGAGCGCCACCGGGTCGGTGGCCCGGCCCCGGCGCGACACCGGCCCGGGGACCGCGGCGCGGCTCGCCGGGGGGGCCCGATGGGGAGGAGACGGCAGGGGTCATGACGGCACGGAGCGTAGGCGGGTGCGGGCCCGGTCAGGCGCGGGTCACGTCCGCACCCAGCGAGCGGAGCGTGGCGGCGAGGTCCTCGTAGCCGCGGTCGATGTGCTGGGCGTCGGACACCACGGTCTCGCCTTCGGCCACCATGCCGGCCAGGACGAGGGCGGCGCCGGCGCGCAGGTCCGGGGCCCGCACCGGCGCGCCCGACAGTCGCCGGACGCCGCGCACCACGGCGTGGTGACCCTCGGTCCGGATGTCGGCGCCCATGCGGCGCAGCTCGTCGACGTAGCGGAAGCGCCCCGAGAAGAGGTTCTCGGTGACGATCCCGACCCCGTCCGCCACGCTCAACATCGTCACCAGGAACGGCTTGTAGTCGGTGGCCACCCCCGGATACGGAAGGGTGGCGACGTCGACACTGTGGAGCCGCCCGCTCGAGGTGGCGCCGCATCCCGTCGGGGCCCTGGGTCACCGTCACGCCGATCTCGCCCATCTTGCGCAGGACCATGTCCATGTGGTCGGGGCGCCCGTCCTCGATGACGATCTCGCCGCCGGCCATGGCGACCGCCGACAGCAAGGTGGCCGCCACCACCCGGTCGGGGATGACGCGGTGGGCGACGGGTCCGGGGTGCAGCTCCTCGACGCCGTCGACCTCGATGTGCGAGGTCCCCGCGCCTCGGATGCGGGCACCCATGTGCGCGAGGAAGTCGGCGAGGTCTGAGACCTCGGGCTCGCGTGCCGCGTTCTCGATGACTGTGGTCCCTTTGGCCAGGACCGCGGCCATGAGCACGTTGTCGGTGGCGGTGTGGCTGGGGTACTCGAACACGACGCGCTGGCCCACGAGCCTGCCGTCGGGGCCTCCGGGCACGCGGCCCTCGATGTTGCCGTGCACCGTCTGGAACACCGCGCCGAGCGTCGACAGGCCGTGCAGGTGGATGTCGATCGGGCGGTTCCCGAAGTCGTCGCCCCCGGGGAGCGACACACTGGCCCGGCCCGAGCGCGCCAGCAACGGCCCGAGCACGACGACCGAGGCGCGCATCTTCTCCACCAGCTCGTAGGGCGCCTCGGGGACGAGGGTCGCCGGGGTGTCGATGACGAGGTTCCCGGGACCGCCGTCGTCCCCGTCGGGCTCGCGCACCACCTGTGCGCCGATGGCTCCGAGGACTTCGGCCATGATCTCGACGTCCACGATGCGCGGCACGCCGGCCAGCACGTGCCGGCCCTCGGCCAGAAGGCACGCCGCCATCAGCTTGAGCGCCGAGTTCTTGGCACCGCCGGCGCGCACCGTCCCGTGCAGCGGCACGCCGGGGCGCACGACGAAGCGTTCCACCGGCCCCGACCCGATCAGACGACGGGGTTCTCGGCCCAACGACCGAAGACCGACCCCAGGGCCCCCACGATCTCGCCCACCGTGGCGTACGCCCGCACGGCGTCGAGGATGGCCGGCATGAGGTTCACCTCGGCCACCGCGGCGTCGGCGGCCACCGCGGCCAGCTTGGCGTCGACCTCGTCCTGGTTGCGACGTTGCCGGACCGCCGACAGGCGCTTGCGTTGGGCCTCGTCCACCTCGGGCCCGATGTGCAGCGTCGGCGGCGCGGGCTCTTCGCTGCCCTCGGTGAATGCATTGACGCCGACCACGATGCGCCGGCCGGAGGCCACCTTGCGCTGGAACACGTAGGCGGCGTCGGCGATCTCGCCCTGGAACCAGTTGTTCTCGATTCCGTGGAGGACTCCCTCGAGCATCGAGCCCTCGCCCCAACCGTCGAGCCGGTCGAAGATCGCCTCGGCCTGGCGCTCGATCTCGTCGGTGAGCGACTCCACGAACCACGAGCCGCCGAGGGGGTCGGCCACGTTGGTGACGCCGATCTCGTGCGCGATGACCTGTTGCGTACGCAGCGCGATGCGGGCCGCCTTCTCGGTGGGGAGGGCCAACACCTCGTCCATCGAGTTGGTGTGCAGGCTCTGGGTCCCGCCGAGCACCCCGGCCAGGGCCTCGATGGCGGTTCGGACGATGTTCACCTCGGGTTGCTGGGCCGTGAGCGAGACGCCCGCAGTCTGGGTGTGGAACCGGAGCTGGCAGCGACCGGGGGGACGTCGCTCCGTACCGGTCGGCCATCCAGCGCGCCCAGATGCGGCGCGCGGCGCGGTACTTGGCGATCTCCTCGAAGAAGTCGAGATGGGCGTTGAAGAAGAAGCTCAGCCGGGGCGCGAACTCGTCGACGGCGAAGTCCGGCCGCCAGGACGGCCTCGACGTAGGCGAACCCGTTGGCGAGCGTGAACGCCAGCTCCTGCGCGGCCGTCGCCCCGGCCTCACGGATGTGATAGCCCGACACCGAGACCGGATGGAACTTCGGCATCTCCGCCGCGCAGAACCGGACGACGTCGACGACGAGGCGCATCGACGGCCTCGGCGGGAAGATGTACTCCTTCTGGGCCTGGTACTCCTTCAGGATGTCGTTCTGCAGCGTCCCACCGAGGTCCCGCCGCGCCACGCCGGCGTCCTCCGCCGCTCCGACGTACATGGCCATGAGGATCGGCGCGGGCGAGTTGATGGTCATCGACGTCGTGACCGAGCCCAGGTCGATCCCGGCGAAGAGGTCCTCGGCGTCGGCCAGGGTGTCCACCGCCACGCCGCAGCGGCCCACTTCACCCTCGGTGAGCGGGTCGTCGGAGTCGCGGCCCATGAGGGTGGGGAGGTCGAACGCCACCGACAACCCGCCGCTCCCGGCCCGCAGGAGCTCGCGGAAGCGGACGTTGGTGTCCTCGGCGGTGCCGAAGCCGGCGAACAGCCGCATGGTCCAGAGCTTCGAGCGGTACATCGAGGCGTGGGGGCCCCTCGTGTACGGGGGGCGGCCGGGCCAGCCCAGGCGTGGCGCCACCCGGTCCTCGGGCCAGTCGCCGGGCCCGTACACGGGCTCGAGCCCGATGCCCGACATCGTCTCGAAATCGGTGTCCCGCAGGGTCGACGAGTCGTAGGCCTCCTGCCACCGCGCTCGGCCCTCGTCGAGGCCCTCGTCAGGCGGGGTGTCCATGGGCTCCAGCCTAACGGCCCGCCCACCGCATTCTCGGACCCGGTGGTCCATGCCCGGCGGCCCGGGAGGACCAGGCCGAGCGGTGTGGGACCGCCGTGACGAGGCCGTCGACCAGGCGTGGACGCCCGGCTCGGACAGAGCGCGTTATGGTCGAGTCGTGGCGCCAAACCCCCGCGCACCTGATCGCAACCTCGCCATGGAGCTCGTCCGCGTCACCGAGGCCGCGGCGATGGCCGCGGGACGGTGGATGGGCCGCGGCGACAAAGAGGGTGCCGACGGCGCCGCCGTCCAGGCCATGCGTGTGGTGCTGCAGACCGTGCCATGGACGGCGTGGTCGTGATCGGCGAGGGCGAGAAGGACCATGCGCCCATGCTCTACAACGGCGAGCGCATCGGCGACGGCTCGCCGCCCCCGACCGACATCGCCGTCGACCCCATCGACGGGACGAATCTGACGTCGCTCGGGCGGGCCGGGGCCCTGGCGGTGATCGCGGTCTCCGACCGCGGCACGATGTTCAACCCGGGGCCCTGTGTCTACATGGAGAAGCTGGCGGTCGGGCCCAAGGCGGTCGGGTCCGTGGACGTTCGGCGCTCACCGACCGAGAACCTCGAGGCCGTGGCCAAGGCGCTCAGCAAGTCCCTGCGCGACGTCACCGTCGTCATCCTCGACCGGCCCCGCCATCGCGACCTGATCGAGGAGGTGCGCGCCAGCGGAGCCCGCATCAAGCTGATCTCCGACGGCGACGTGGCCGGTGCGATCTCGGTGGCATGGCCGGACTCGGGGGTCGACGTCCTCTACGGGATCGGCGGGACGCCCGAAGGGGTGATCGCGGCCGCCGCGCTCAAGTGCATGGGTGGCGAGATCCAGGGCCGGCTCTTCGCCCGCGACGACGAGGAGCGCGCCGCGGCCATCGCCGCAGGCTACGACCTCGACGCGGTGCTCAGCACCGACGACCTCGTCAAGGGGGACAACTGCTTCTTCGCCGCCACCGCGGTCACCGACGGCGAGCTCCTCCAGGGGGTGCGCTACGCCGACTACGGCGTCAACGACCCAGTCCCTGGTGATGCGATCGCGGTCGGGGACGGTGCGCTTCGTCAGCGCGCGCCACGCCCTGCACAAGCTGCGCGAGTACAGCCAGATCGAATTCGGCTGAAGGCCTGACGGCGGGACCCGGCGCTGAGCACTCCCCCGGCCCGGTATCCCCTGCGCAATGCGGCTCCGGACGAAGGCGGCGCGCCTCGGGACCCTGCAGTCGCTGCACGACGCCTCGACCATCAGGCAATTCGAGCGGTTGGGCGTGGCAGCCGGTTGGCACTGCGCCGAGCTCGGGGCCGGCGCCGGATCGGTGGCGCAGTGGTTGTCGGACACCGTCGGCGACAGCGGCTCGGTGACCGCCGTCGACCGCGACACCGCCCTTCTCGGGGACCTGGGTGCGCGTCACAACGTCACCGTCGTCGAGGGCGACCTGATGACGATGCCGTTCGGGGTGTCGTGCTTCGACCTGGTCCACTCCCGGTCGGTGCTCATGCACGTCGAGGACCCCGACGTCGTGGTCGAGCACCTGATGCCGGCGCTGCGGCCCGGGCGCGCTGGTGCTGTTCGAAGAGACCGACGGCGAGCCGGCCCAGCGCGCCGCGGACGGTCCGGATCTCCCGGCGCCGTTCCGCCACGTCATGGTGCCGTTGGCGGCCCAATGGACATGGGCGCGCACCCTGGCGCCGCGACTGGTCGCGCTCGGTTTCACCGACGTCCACGACGATGTCCGCGAGGACCTGCTCAGGGGGGCGACTCCCGGCGCCGCGTTCTGGCGCCAGACCCTGGCCACCATCCGTCCCATCGTCACCGATGCCATCCGCATGCATGCGCTCGGCCGGTCCGTGGTGGACGGCGACAGCTACGACACCATGATCGAGTTGCTCGAGGACCCCGACTTCGCCGCGCCCTTCGCCGCTCGGCACCGCGTATCGGGGCGCCGGCCGTAACCGGCCCCGGCAGGAGCCGGTTAGGGAGCCCCGCCACGGAGCCCCGCGGGGTGCCCCCAGGGAGCTCCGGTCAGGAAGTGCCCGTCAGGAGGCGCAGGTCAGGCGGGGCGGGACTCGGTCGCCCCCGCCACCTCGAGGCGGACCTCGGCCCGGCGCTGCGCCGCCTCAGCGTCGGCCAGGGCCCTGTCGCCCCGGGCCTCCTCGTCCTCGTCGCCCGCAGTCGACCGGGCCCCGCCGAGCTCCGCCACCAGATCGGTCGCGACCTCGAGGGCGCGCCTGGCCCGTTCGACGTCGATGTCCTCGGCGCGCTCGGCAACGGGCGCCAGCACGGTGACGTGGTCCGGGTCGACTTGCACGAACCCGCCGTGCACGGCGACTCGTTCCTCGGTCCCGTCCTCGTGCTGGAAGCGGACGATGCCCGGCACGATGGCACCGATCAGCGGCGTGTACCCCGGCATGAACGCAGCATCACCGCCGTCTGTGCGCAAGAAGACCGCCTGGACGTCTTCCTCGAGGAGGATGCGCTCGGGGGTGAGCAGGCTGGCCGCAAAGGTGGCCATCGGCCCCTACTCGCTCTCGGCTTCGAGCGAGCGGGCCTTCTCCAGAACCGACTCGACCCCGCCCACGTTGAGGAACGCCTGCTCGGGCACGTCGTCGAGATCGCCGTTGAGCAGGACCTCGAACGACTCCACCGTCTCGGCGATCGGCACCGTCACACCTTTCAACCCGGTGAACACCTCACCGACGTTGAAGGGCTGGGAGAGGAAGCGCTGGATCTTGCGGGCCCGGTTGACGATGAGGCGGTCCTCTTCGGACAGCTCGTCGAGGCCGAGAATGGCGATGATGTCCTGGAGCTCGCGGTAGCGCTGGAGGACCCCCTGGACCCGGCGGGCGACGTCGTAGTGCCGGTCGCCGACGATCTCGGGCGACAGGATGTTCGACGTGGAGGCCAGGGGGTCGACGGCGGGGTAGATGCCCAGCGACGCGATCTGGCGCGACAGCTCGGTGGTGGCGTCGAGGTGGGTGAACGTGGTGAACGGCGCCGGGTCGGTGTAGTCGTCGGCGGGGACGTACACCGCCTGGAGCGAGGTGATCGAACGCCCTCGTGTCGAGGTGATGCGCTCTTGGAGCTCGCCCATCTCGTCGGCCAGTGTCGGTTGGTACCCCACCGCAGAGGGCATGCGGCCGAGGAGGGTCGAGACCTCGGACCCTGCCTGGACGAACCGGAAGATGTTGTCGATGAACAGCAGCACGTCCTGGTTCTTCACGTCCCGGAAGTACTCGGCCATGGTGAGAGCGGCCAGCCCCACCCTAAGCCGGACGCCCGGTGGCTCGTCCATCTGGCCGTAGACCAGGGCGGCCTTCTCGATGACGCCGGACTCCTGCATCTCGAGCCACAGGTCGGTCCCCTCACGGGTGCGTTCGCCCACCCCGGCGAACACCGACACACCGCCGTGGTTGAGAGCCACCCGGTTGATCATCTCCTGGATGAGCACGGTCTTGCCCACGCCGGCTCCCCCGAAGAGGCCGATCTTCCCACCTTGGACGTAGGGCTCGAGAAGGTCGATCACCTTGATGCCCGTCTCGAACATGAGCGCCCGCGGCTCGAGCTGGTCGAATGCCGGGGAGTCGCGGTGGATCTCCCACCGGTCCTCGGCCTCTCCGATGTCGTCGGTGTCGAGCGACTCGCCGAGCACGTTGAAGACGTGGCCGAGTGTGGCGTCGCCCACCGGCACGGCCAGGCCGCGACCGAGGTTGCGCACCGCGGTGCCCCGGTGCAGGCCGTCGGTGGCCTTGAGGCACACGCAACGGACCCGGCCTTCACCGATCTGCTGGGCCACCTCGGCGGTGACGGTGACCTTGTTGCCCTCGAGCTCGAGGTCCATCTCGACGGCCATGTTGATCTCGGGCAGGGCGTGGGGAGGGAACTCGACATCGACGACCGGTCCGGCGATGGCGACCACGCGCCCGTCGGGGCGGTGCCCGTTGTCACTGGTGGCGGGCTCGGTGAGTGCGGTAGTCATGGGTTCCTTGCTTCCTGTTCGCTATTCGCTCTTGGCGTCGGCGGCCTGGCGCAGAGCCTCGGCACCGCCGACGATCTCCATGATCTCGGTGGTGATGGCGTCCTGACGGGCGCGGTTCATGTCCCGGGTGAGGGTCTTGGCCAGCTCGTCGGCGTTCTCGGTGGCCGCGGCCATGGCCCGTTGCCGCGCCGTGTGCTCACTGGCGGCGGCCTCGAGCAGTGCGCCGAACAACGCGGCTTCGACATAGCGCGGCACGAGCTCCACCAGGAGGTCGGGGGACTCGGGCTCGAACTCGGTGTAGCCCTCGCGCGTGGGCCGATCCTCGGCGTCACCGTCCTCCCCCGTGGGCTCGGGGAGAGGGAGCAGCTGCCGGGTCTCGACCACCTGGGTGCCCGCCGAGAGGAATCGCGTCGACACGATCAGAACCTGGTCGACCTCCTCGGACAGGAACAGCGGGGTGATCGCCCCGGCCACCCGACGGGCGTCCTCGAAGGTGGGACGGTCCGAGAACCCCGAGAAGGACTGCTCGAGGGGGAGCCGACGGAAGCGGAAGTAGGACTGGGCCTTTCGCCCCACGCTCATGAGTCGGTGGTCCACGCCGTCAGCTTGGAAGCCCCGCGCCGTCCGCTCGGCGAGCCGCAGGACATTGGCGTTGTACGCGCCGCACAGGCCGCGATCGGCGACGACCGCCAGGACCAGGACGTGCTCGGGCGACTCGGGCACCCCGAGCACTCTTCCTGCGGTGTGCCCGGCGTCGGCGGCGGCCTCGGCGAGGATCTCGGCGATCCCTTTCAGGTACGGGCGGAATCCGGTGAGGCGGTTCTGGGCCCGCACGATCTGCGACGCCGCGATCAACTCGAAGGCGCGCGTGATCTTCTTCGTCGCCTGGACGGTGCGGATGCGCCGCCGGAGGACCTTCTCTTGGCCGCCGGCCATGGGTCAGTCACCCTCCATGGTGATGAAGCCGTCCTTGAACTGCCTGGAGTGCAGCCTTCAATTCGGACTCGTCAGGGAGCGCACCGGTGGTCCGGACGCCATCGAGGATCTCGGGATGGCTGGACCGCATGAACTCGAGCAGCTCGGCCTCGAATCGACGGACCTCGGATACCGCGACGTCGTCGACCCAGCCGTTGGACCCCGCGTAGATCACGAGGACCTGTTCTTCGACCGGCATGGGGGCGTTTTGCGACTGCTTGAGCAGCTCCGTCAGGCGGTATCCCCGGTCGAGCTGGGCCTGGGACACCTTGTCGAGCTCGGAACCGAAGGTGGCGAAGGCCTCGAGCTCGCGGAACTGGGCGAGGTCGATCTTGAGCGTCCCCGCCACGGCCCGCATGGCCTTGACCTGGGCCGCACCGCCCACACGGGACACCGAGATGCCCACGTTCATGGCCGGCCTGACCCCGGCGTAGAAGAGCTCGGACTCGAGGTAGATCTGACCGTCGGTGATGGAGATCACGTTGGTCGGGATATAGGCGGACACGTCGCCACCCTTGGTCTCGATGATGGGCAGCGCCGTGAGCGACCCACCGCCCCGGGCGTCAGAGAGCTTGGCGGCGCGTTCGAGGAGCCGGCTGTGGAGGTAGAAGACGTCACCGGGATAGGCCTCTCGGCCCGGAGGCCGGCGAAGCAGCAGGGACATCTGACGATACGCCTCGGCCTGCTTGGACAGGTCGTCGTAGACGATCAGGGCGTGCTCGCCGTTCTCCATCCAGTGCTGGCCCATGGCGCAGCCGGAGTACGGGGCGATGTACTTGAACGGGGCGGGCTCCGATGCCGGCGCGCTGACGACGACGGTGTAGTCCATGGCGCCGTGCGCCTCGAGCGTCGCCACCGTCTGGGCCACCGACGAGCCCTTCTGGCCGATGGCGACGTAGATGCACTTCACCCCCAGGCCCTTCTGATTGAGGATGGTGTCGATGGCGACGGTCGTCTTTCCGGTCTTGCGGTCGCCGATGATCAGCTCGCGCTGGCCGCGGCCGATCGGGGTCATGGCGTCGATCGCCTTGATCCCGGTCTGGAGCGGCTCCTTCACGGGCTGGCGGGCGACGATGCCCGGTGCCTGGACCTCGAGCCGACGGCGTCTCGGTGGAGGCGATGGCGCCCTTGCCGTCGATGGGCTCGCCGAGAGGGTTCACGACCCGACCGAGGAGCCCGTCGCCGACGGGGACCGACAGGATGCGCCCGGTCGCTCGGACCAGCTGCTCCTCCTCGATGTGCGCGTCACTCCCGAGAACCACGGCACCGACGGTGTCCTCGTCGAGGTTCAGCGCGATCCCGAGCGTGCCGTCCTCGAACTCGAGCAGCTCGTTCACCGCAACCATGGGCAGCCCGCTGATGCGGGCGATGCCGTCGCCCACCTCGGTGATGCGTCCCACCTGCTCGGCGTGAGACCTCGGGCGTGTAGTCGGTGACGTGTCGCTGCAGCGCGGCAGCGATCTCGTCGGCGTTGATGGTCAGCTCTGCCATCAGGTCTGTGCTCCTCGGGTTGCCCCCTCAAGCCTGAGGAGGTGCTCTTCCACTTGATCAAGACGGCGTTGGGCGCTGGCATCGACGAGCAGGTCGCCGATGTGGATCACCGCCCCGCCGAGAATGTCGGGGGCCGCCATGACCTGTAGCTCCACCGGTTGACCGGCGAGGCGCTCCAGGGCCTCGGCCAGGACTCGGCGTTCGTCGCCGTCGATCGGGAGCCCGGTGAAGACACGCGCGATGCGCCAGCCCCGCGCCCGCGCCGCCTGCTCGACGAGCCAGTCGAGAGACGAGGCGAGGTCCCGCACCCGCCCCTGGATCGTGGTACGGACCAGACGCAGCGTCGCCGGCCGCACCTTGCCTCCGAGCAGGTCGCCCAGGACCTGCTCCCGGTTCTCGAGGGGAAGCGTCGTGTCGGACAGGACGCTGCCGCAGCGACGCGGCTCGACTCGATGACACGGGCGAAACGGAACAGCTCGTCCTCGATCTCCTCGAGCTCTGACGTCTCGGTGATCGCCTCGAAGACGGCGTCGGAGTACCCGGCCATGTAGTCCCGCCACGCCGTTCGACTCACGATCGGCTCTTCGGCGCGCAGTTCCTCGGGATGAAGGTCGTGCATGTGGCGGGCCAGCTCGTACAGCTCGTGCAGGACCGTGGGGAACTCCTCCACCCGCCCCTTGTCCACCGCCCGCAGGACGATCTTCAGGGCGATGGGGTCGACCCGCGTGGCGAGCAGGTCCTCGAGCACCGCCTTGCGGGCCGACGTCGGCACCGCGAAGTCGGTGAGGGCCACGGCGAGGTCGTTGGTCCGCGACACCAGATGCGCGACCGCGTTCAGGTCGTCGGCGATCTGCTCGCCGAGCGGTTCCCTGGCCACGTCGCCCAGGAGGGCTGTGGTGTAACCACGAAGCGACTGGTGCACGCCCGCCTGCCTCCTCTTTCTCTCTCAGCTCGGTCCGGTCAACGCTGTGGCCGGTCGTTCTCAGCCCTGCGAACCGCTCGACGAGGTACCGACCGACCCCCGCAGGGCGGCGACGGCCTCGTCGATCAGTGCCCGGTGGCTGGCTTCGTCGATCTCGCGACCGATGACCTGACGGGCGACCGAGATCACGAGTGCCCCCACCTTGGAGCTCACCTCGTCCACGGCCCGCTGGCGCGCCCCGGAGATCTCCGCCTCGGCTCGGGCCACCAGCCGGTCGTACTCGAGCCTTCCCCGCTCCTCGGCCTGGGCCGCCATCCGCTCCGCCGCCTTGTTGGCCGCCGTGACGATCTCCCGTGCTTGGCGGCGGGCCTCGTCGAGCGTCTCCTGACGCTGGACGTCGGCCT
The DNA here is from genome assembly GCA_963739765.1 of uncultured Acidimicrobiales bacterium. Taxonomy (GTDB): domain Bacteria; phylum Actinomycetota; class Acidimicrobiia; order Acidimicrobiales; family UBA8190; genus Chersky-840. The sequence goes on from CAVUBP010000003.1 coordinate 411,251, forward strand.
CGGCGGCCTCGGTGCGAGCCGTCTCGGCCGCTTCGAGTGCGGTGCCGATCTGCTCCTGGCGCTCCTCGAGCGTGCTTGTTGAGGACCGGCAGCACGTACTTCGCCAGGAAGCCCAGCACGACCAGGAAGGCGACGACCTCCACAATGAGGGTCGCGTTGGGGATCGAGGAAATTGCTACTCGCCGTCATGTCCGTTCAGCCTCGGTTCGTTTCGGTTCGGTTCGGTGGCCGGCATCGGCCGGGTGGCACTGCCCGGTACAGCCGAGCGCACGCCGTCGGCGGCCGGTCGCGTGCCGGGCTCGACCCTGCCGGTCGGGTTGGACTCTGTGCTCGCCCTGTCCCGAGGGACCGGTCCGCCTGCGAAGATCAGGGCCCACCCTTCTTGTAGAGGGAGAAGACGAAGAGGGCGGTGAAGGCGAGGTTGATGAAGTACATGGCCTCGACGAGACCGACCGTCAAGAACATGATGGTGAACAGCCGACCCTGTGCCTCGGGTTGACGGGCGACGCCGGCGATGGTCTGGCTACCGGCGAGACCGTCGCCGATGGCCGCGCCGACGGCTCCGCCGCCCATCAGCAGGCCGCCACCGACCATGGCGCCGGCGAGGCTGATCGCGTGGTCGAGCCCTGGATCTGACATTGGTGATGCTCCTTTTGGTCTGTGGTTGTCGGAAGATCTGTGATGGCTGTGTTCGGTGATGCTGGCGGTGTCCACGACGGCGGTCCACAGTGCGCGTCGCTCATGGCGGTGTCGAAGTAGAGGATCGTGAGCAGGGCGAAGATGAAGGCCTGGATGGCGCCGATGGCGAGGTCGAAGATCTTCCAGATCGGGATTGAGGACCAGGGTGGCCACGTCGCCGATCGGCACGTGGAGATGGTCCAGACCCCGAGCGCCGCGATGAGCGCGAGCATGAGGCCCCCCGACAGCAGGTTGCCGAAGAGTCGGAGGGCCAGGGTGAGGGGCTTGGCGATCTCCTCGACGCCGTTGATGAAGATGTTGACCAGGAAGAGGGGCTTGGGAAAGGGCTGGCTCACGTAGTGCTTGACGTACCCGACCAGGCCCCGGTTGCGGATCGAGGCGATGTGCACGGGGACGATCACGATGAACGCGAGCGCCAGCGTCATGTTGATGTCGCTCGTGGGCGGCCCGATCCACTCGATCTCCGAGCCGATGCCCAGGACCGAGAACCAGTTGGCCACGAGGATGAACACGAACAGCGCCACGGCCAAGGGGACGATGGCCTCGCCTCGCGGGCCCGATCGTTCCCCGCACCTGCTGTCTGGACGGCCTGGACACCCATCTCCCAGGCGAGCTGGAGCTTCCCGGGCACGCCGCTCGTGGCCTTGGCCCGCAGGTAGAGGCCCATGGCCATGACGATCACCATGGCGGCGAGCGTCGACCAGATCGTGTCGAGGTCGAGGCCGTAACGCTGGACGTGGGTGCCGACGTTGATGTCGGCGGCCAGGAAGTGGATGACGCCGCGTCATGCGTCGTCCTCGTGTCCCGAGCGGCGTCCCCATGGTCGTGTCGCCCATGAGGGGGTTGCGCAGCATGGACACGACCACGTTGGCGAGCAGCGAGAACTGGAAGACGGCCAGGCCGATCAGCGTCCCGAAGCCGAGCGGCTGCGACGAAGAACGTGATGCCCAGGGCGATGACGCTGATGACGCCCAGCCGGCCGAGGGTGTTGAACACCAGGGGACGCCGCTTGTTCTCGTCCTCGGACGCCGCCGCCTTCACCGTGGCCCGCGAGATCAGCCGGAAGTTGACGAGCGCCATGGCACAGGCCCAGGCAGATCCCCGATGCCCACCGAGCGGGTATCCGGCGACCACGCCGAGGACGAGAGCGACCGCGCCCACGCCGCAGCGCGACCAGGACGGTCCGCCGGGCCACGGTGGAGATCTGGGGCACGCGAGAAGCTGGAGAAGAGGTTGACCATCACTGCAGCCCCACCGAACCCGGTCGAGCCGACGACCCGATGAGCCAGCGCCTCGGCTACAGCAGCTTGCGGATCTGGCGCACCGTGCTTCCGACGGCGGCGACGATTCCCAAGGCCAGGCCGACCAGCGTGGCGATCGGGCTGCGAGTGCAGCCAGGCGTCGAAGGCCAAGCCGATGCCCAGCGCCACGCCGATCATGAGCGCCGACGCCAAGCCGATGGTCATGAGATCGAAGACCCTCGGCGGGGGCTTCTCCTCCACGTCCTCTCGCTCGGCGCGCGTCGCTCAGAGGGCAGGTGCCGTGCATTGCCTGGGCTGGCCCGAGATCACTCGGTGTGCCCGGCGCTCGCACCGACTGCAACCATGGCCGGGGTCCGGTCATCGGAACCGACTGGGAGCGGGAAGCGCACACCACAATCTTCGCATCCGCCCCCTGAGCGCGGCAAAACGAGCCCGAACCAGCGCAGTACTTGCGCTCTGCAAGCAGATCCCGGGAGCTACCGGCGGTGCTTCGCCCGGGACGCGGCGTGGGTCACCGGGGCCGCTGGCGCGGGGTGCTTCGGCGCCCCGCCCGGGCTGGCCGCCGCTTGGCCCGCGCTTGCCGCCGTTGCTCCCGTCGGCCGCCGTTGGCTCCGCTGCCTCCGTTGCCCCCTCGGCGCCGAGCCCGGCCACCGGACCGCGGTGGCCCGGGCGCGAGCCGTGCGCCGGGTCGTCGTCCCGAGGCCACCTGCGACCGGCTCGGCATGGTCGCCGTTGCCGTTGAGGGTGTCCTTGCGCAGACCCGGGGTGGAACAGCGTGTAGAGCGCCAGTCCGAGGACGATGACCCCGAACGGGATGACGGCGTTGCCCTGCTTGTCGAACAGCGGGTAGAGCAGGAAGGCGGAGAGGACCGCCGTCCATGCCCACAAGATGGCGACGGTGCGGCGCGGACCGTGGCCGAGGCGCAGGAGCCGGTGGTGGACGTGGTCCTTGTCCGGGGTGTGGAACCCGGTGCCCTTGGCCGTGCGCCGGATGAACGCGAAGGCCATGTCGGCGATGGGCACGCCCAGGATGAAGACCGGGATGAACAGCGGCGCGAAGAAGAAGTAGGTCTGGCCGCTGACGTCGGCGGTCCGCCCGCCGATGAGCATGGTCGAGGCCGCCAGCAAGAGCCCGAGGAACAGCGCACCGGCGTCGCCCATGAACGCCCGGGCCGGATGGAGGTTGTGGGGCAGGAAGCCGATGCAGACCCCGAACGCCACCACGGCGATCAACGGGCCGAGGTTGTCCGACGGGAGGTAGCCCAAGAAGACCAGGCGCAGGCCGTAGATCGCGAGGGCGCCCGAGGCGATGGCGACGATCCCGGTGGCGAGCCCGTCGAGCCCGTCGATGAGGTTCACGGCGTTGGTGATGACGATGACCCACAGTGCGGTCAGCAGCGGGGTCACGTCGGGGGACAGGACGAAGAAGCCCACGAACGGGATCTTGAACTGGAACATCGTCACGCCCAGGAACACGAGCACCATGGCGGCCAGGACCTGCCCCGCCATCTTGGCCGGCGCCGACATCTCCCTCACGTCGTCGATGAAGCCCACGACGAAGATCACCGCGGCCCCGAGCACGAGACCGAGCGGCTCGGAGGACCCGGCGAAGATCTCGTGGAGCTGGCCCAGCTGCGACGCCACCAGGATGGCGACGAGAAAGGCCAGGAACATCGCCGCGCCACCCCCGTAGGGGGTGACGCGGGCGTGGACCCGGCGCTCGTCGGGCTCGACCACGAAGCCGGCCCGCGTGGCGAAGTAGCCGGATCGGGAACATCGCCGCGAAGGTGCCCACGGCGGCGACCGACCGCCACCACCACGTACGCCCCGAGAGGGGGCACGACCTCAGCGGCCTCCGGCTGGGCCGTGCGCCGCCGCGCCTCTGACGAGCTCCGGAGTAGGGCGGGAAGCCGCCACACAGCTCGAGGACCTCGCCCCGCACCGCGCGCAACGCGGCGTCGTCCCCACGCTCGCGCAGGGCCCGGCCGATCAGCCCGGCGATCCGGGCCATCTCGTGCGGGCCCCATCCCCGCCGTCGTCTGCGCGGCGCTGCCCAGCCGGAGGCCCGAGGTCACGAAGGGCGAACGGGGGTCGTCGGGGATGGTGTTGCGGTTGAGGGTGATCCCGGCCCGGTCGAGCACCTCCTGGGCCTCCTTGCCCGTGAGCTCGGCGTCGAAGGGCCGAAGGTCGACGAGGATGCAGATGGTTGTCGGTCCCGCCCGACACCAGCCGGAACCCCTCGGCCGGCGAGCGCGTCGGCGAGTGCCCGGGCGTTGGCCACCACCCTGGCGGCGTAGTCGCGGAACGACGGCAGCGAGGCCTCTCGGAACGCGACGGCCTTGGCCGCGATGACGTGCTCGAGCGGGCCGCCCTGGAGCCCGGGGAAGACGGCCGAGTCGATCGCCTTGGCCGAGACCCTGGTCGCACAGGATGGCGCCGCCGCGCGGGCCGCGCAGCGTCTTGTGGGTGGTGAGCGTGACCACGTCCGCGACTGCCGACGGGGTTCGGGTGGGCGCCACCGGCCACGAGCCCGGCCGGATGGGCGATGTCGAACATGAGCCGGGCCCCCACCGCGTCGGCGATCTCCCGGAAGGGCTGGGCGTCGATGAGACGGGGGTAGGCGGTGGCACCGGCCACGATCAGCTTGGGCCGCTCGCGCTTGGCGACATCGGCCACCTCGTCGAAGTCGATGGTCTCGCCCGGGCGCGTCGGGGTCGTCCCGATGGCGGGTGTGACCCCGTAGGCGACGAAGTGCCAGATCTTGCTCGTGATGCTGGCCGGCGAGCCGTGGGTGAGATGCCCGCCGTGGTCGAGGCTCATGGCGAGCACGGTGTCACCGGGCTCGAGCAGTGCCTGGTAGACGGCGAGGTTGGCGTCGCCCCGGCATGCGGCTGCACGTTGGCGTGCTCGGCTCCGAACAGGGCCTTGGCCCGGTCCCGAGCCAGGTTCTCCACCTCGTCGATGACCTGGTTCCCGCCGTAGTACCGGCGACCGGGGTAGCCCTCGGAGTACTTGTTGGTGAGCACCGATCCCGACGCCGCCAGCACCGCCGGCGACGTGAAGTTCTCCGACGCGATCAGCTGCAGGGTCGTCGACTGCCGGTCGATCTCGGCACCGAGCAGCGCGACGACCTCGGGGTCGTCGACGAGCCACTGGTCGAAAGGGGACGACGCCCGGCCGGCGCCATTCGTGCCATCGGTCATCTCGGTCCTCTCACTCCTCTCTCGCCCTGACTCAGCGCGCCTCGAGCACGGCGATCTCCTCGACGCGCTGCTCGTGGCGACCCCCGATCGGGCTCGGTCGCCAGGAAGGTGTCGATGGCGTCCTTGGCGACCTCGTGCCCGACGGTGCGGCCACCCATGCACACCACGTTCGCATGATTGTGGGCGCGGGCGAGACGCGCCGTGGTGACGTCATGGACGACAGCGGCGCGCACTCCCTGGACCTTGTTGGCGGCGATGGAGATGCCGATCCCGGTGCCGCAGGCGCACACACCCAGGTCCGCCCGCCCTTCGGTCACCGCCAGGCCCACGGCCGCCCCGTATTCCGGGTAGTCCACGGCCTCCTCCGAGTGCGTCCCGAGGTCGTCGACGTCGTGGCCCAGCTCGGCCAGGTGGGCGGAGAGGAACTGCTTCAGGAGGTAGCCGGCGTGGTCGGAGCCGACCGCGATGCGCATGGCCCGAAGCATACCGACGCCCCTGCTGCCGCTCCCGGGGGCTCCCCCGTGACCCGAAAGCGGTACGCTCGGCCGCCGTGGCCCTCGACCCTCGCACGCCGGTGCTGGTGGGGGTGGGCCAGGTGACCGAGCGGCCCGACCCTGACGTCCCCATCACCGAGCGCCCGAGCCCGTCGAGCTCATGGCAAGGGCGCTGCGCGCCGCAGGCGAGGACAGCGGCGCCGGCGACGGCGGCCGGGCCTTGCTGGCCCGGGCGCAGTCCCTCCGGGTGATCGTCCCGTTGAGCTGGCGATACGTGAACCCGGGCCTCCTCGTGTCCGAGCGCCTGGGGATCACTCCCCAGGAGCTCGCCCTCACCGCGATCGGCGGGAACAACCCGCAGACCGTCGTGAACCGCACGGCGCTCCAGATCGCCGCGGGCGAGCTCGACGTGGCCCTCCTCACCGGGGCCGAGTGCATCTTCACGAGGCGTGGCCGCCCGCCGCGACCCGGAGCGGCCGGTCCTGGCATGGACCACCCAGGCCGACGACACCCCGCCCCCGGTCATGCTCGGGACCGACCGCGACCCCGCTGACCGATGTCGAGGCGGCGCGGGGGCTCGACCGACCGCTGCGCGTCTTCCCACTGTTCGAGAACGCGCTGCGCGTCGCGTCGGGCGAGACGATCGAGGAGCACCAGCGCCGCGTCTCGGAGCTGTGGGCCCGGTTCTCGTCGGTGGCGGCGACGAACCCCTATGCGTGGTCGCGCCGAACCGCGGACGGCCGACGAGATCCGGACGACGGGACCTTCCAACCGGATGGTGTCGTTCCCGTACCCGAAGCTCATGAACGCCAACGACCGGGTCGACCAGGGGGCTGCGCTCATTCTGTGCTCGGTGCGCGCCGCTCGGGAGGCCGGGGTGCCCGAGGACCGGTGGGTCTTTCCCGTGGCGGGAGCCGACGCGCACGACCACTGGTTCCTCTCGCAGCGACAGGACCTGCGATCGTCCCCGGCCATCCGCCTGGCGGGGCACCGAGCGCTGTCGCTGGCAGGGGTCGGCATCGACGACGTGGCGCATGTCGACCTGTATTCGTGCTTCCCGTGCGCGGTGCAGATCGCGGCAGGTGAACTGGGCCTGGTCCTCGACGATCCGGGCCGGTCGCTCACCGTGACCGGTGGGCTCGGGTTCGCCGGGGGCCCGGGCAACAACTACGTGAGCCACTCCATCGCGTCGATGGCCGAGCGCCTGCGCGCCGATCCCGGATGCGCTCGGGCCTCGTCACGGGACTGGGGTGGTACAGCACCAAGCACGCCGTCGGGGTGTGGTCGACCACGCCCCCGGCAGCCGGGTTCCGCCACGAGTCCCCGCAGGACGAAGTCGACGCGCTCCCCGACGCGCCGCCGGCCTCGGACTACGAGGGCGACGCCACCATCGAGACCTACACCGTGGTCCACGACCGCGACGGGGAGCCCGAGCTCGGCATTCTGGCCCTGCGCACCGAGGACGAGGGCCGGACGTGGGCGAACGTCACTGATCGCGACGACATGCTGAGCCTGATGGACGAGGAGGGCTGCGGGCGCAAGGTGACGCTGGCCTCGGGCGGACGGGCCGAGCTCCGATGACGCTCCGACGACGAGTGACTAGATGTCGTCGATGCCGCTCAGGTCGACGCCGGCCGCCAGGAGCTGGGCTTCGAGCAGCGACCAGTCGTAGTAGTCGCGCCACGAGCTGATCCGCCCGTCGCCGTCGAACTCGAAGATGCCGGCGACGGGCACCGCCATCGGCGTGTCGTTGATCACGAACCGGTCGACGCGCTCGGTGAAGACGGTGTCGCCCACCACCTCCAACCTCTTGAATTCGAAGGAGAAGTCCGAGCCGAAGCTCGTCTGGAGCTCGAACACGGGCCGGATCTCGTCGTGGCCCTTGGCGGCGTCGCGGTTCGCCTCGCTCCACGTGCCGTCGGGAGCGAAGAAGCTCGTGAGCCTGTCGGGGTCGCGGTCGACCCAAGCGCCGAAGAAAGCCCGCACCGTCGCCTCGTGGTCTGCCGGCATATGTCGCTCCCTCTTCGCACGGGCGACGTCGGCCTGTCGTCGAATTCGGTAAGGCGTGAGCCTGCCACAACCGAGGAGACCGGGATCGGCCGTCAGCCGACCCCGGCGGCCGCCACCACGTCGGCCCAGGGCACCGCACCCTCGCGGAGGCACTGCGGCGACGCCCCGAGCAGCGACACCACCGTCGACGGGGCGCCCGCACAACGACCGCCGTCGACCACCACCACACTCCGGGCCGAAGGCACGCTCGCACCGATTTCGGCGTCGGTGCACGGTGGCTCGCCGTGGACGTTCGCGCTCGTGGTGGCCAGGGCGCCGACCTCGGCACACAGCGCGCGCGCCACGGCATGGTCGGGGAGGCGCAGGCCGATGGTGTCGCAGTGCGCACCGAGGGCCCAGTCGAGGCCGCGACCGCCGGGGAACCACGATGGTGAGGGCCCCGGCCAGAACCGCCTCGCCAGGCGCCGGGCGGTCTCGGGCAGGCCGTCGGGGCCGGCCAGCACCTCGGCTTGGTCGATCGACGCCACCAGGACCGGGAGGTCGAGCGACGCGGGGCGCGGTCCTTCAACGCGAACAGGGCGTCGGTGGCGCCGGGGCGAGTCGGGTCGACGGCGAGTCCGTAGACGGTGTCGGTCGGGATCGCCACCACCGCCCCGGACCGCAGCGACTCCAGCGCCTCCTCGAGGCGTGGCGCTCCACCGGGCAGCGCATCGCCCCCCCCGTGGCCCCGAGCCGATCCGGTCCACCCGCCGCTCATCGAGCGAGGGTTCGGGGACGTGGCCCTTCACGTCACCGACACCCGAGCCACGAGCATGCGCGGGCGCCCGGCGAGGTCGTCTCGGACGTCGGTGCGCGCGTACCCGAGCTCGATGGCTCGCCGCTGCGCGGCGCCCGCCTGGCCCGGGGCCAGTTCGACGACGAGGCTCCCGCCCGGGGCGAGCCACCGGGCCGCCTCGTCGCAGGAGCACCTCGAGCGGCCTCGAGACCGGTCGGGCCGGGAACCAGCGCCGCCCGAGGCTCGTGGTCGCGGACCACGGGATCGAGTGCCTCCCACTCCGGCTCCGAGACATACGGGGGGATTGGACACGACGAGCCGCGAGGTGCCCGGCGAGGTCGCGGGGCAGAGCGTCGAACCACGAGCCCTGGGCCACCCGCACCCGGGCGGCGGCGTCCGGGCTGCGTCGCGCCAAGCGCGGCCAGATTCCGGCCGAGCACCTCGAAGGCGCCGGCAGAGACGTCGGTCGCCCACACCTCGAGCGTCTCGGCGCAAGCCGTCCGAAGCGCTCGACGCGGCCAGCGACAGGCGATGGCGCCCGACCCGGTGCCGAGGTCGACGGCCACGAGCGCCGGACCCTCGCGGGCGCTCGGGACTGGGCCCGAGCTCGTCGAGCGCCGCCTCCACCACCTGCTCGGTCTCGGGCCGGGGGATGAGGACGCGCGGGTCCACGCCCGAGCTCCAGGGTCCGAAACGCCCAGGTGCCGAGCACGTACTGCAGGGGCTCGCCGGCCAGACCGCCTGTCGACCATGGCCCGACGGCGGCGGACACCGTCGGTGCCGACCACGACGTCGGCTCGGGCCACCAGGTCTCCGGTGCGGCGCCGGTGGCGTGGGCCACGATCCAGCGCGCCTCGAGCGACAGAGCCGAGCGCCGCGAGCAGGTCGACGACCACGAGGTCGCGCACGATCCGACGTGCGAGGCCACGGCGTGCCGGCCGTGTCACGCTCGGCGGTCAGCCGCCCGCGAGATCTCTCGCTCCGCTCGTCGGCGAGCAGCGCGTCCACGATCTCGTCGAGGTCGCCTTCGAGCACGCGGTCGAGCTTGTGCAGCGTGAGCTTGACCCGATGGTCGGTCACCCGGTTCTCCTTGAAGTTGTAGGTCCGGATCTTCTCGGACCGGCTTCCTCCCCCGACCTGGCTGCGACGTTGCTCTGACTGCTCGGCCGCGACCCGGTCCTGCTCGAGCTTGAGCAGCCGGGCCCGCAGCACCTGCAGGGCGCGGGCGCGGTTCTGGATCTGGCTCTTCTCGTCCTGCATGGAGACGACGATCCCCGTCGGGAGGTGGGTGATGCGCACAGCCGAGTCGGTCGTGTTCACCGACTGGCCCCCCGGGGCCCGTCGAACGGAACACGTCGACGCGCAGGTCGGAGGGGTCGATGGACACCTCCACCTCGTCGGCCTCGGGGAGCACCATGACCGTGGCCGCCGAGGTGTGGATCCGACCCTGGGACTCGGTCACGGGCACACGCTGGACCCGGTGGGTCCCACCCTCGTGTTTCATGCGGGTCCAGGCGTCGGGCCCTTTCACCATGAACGTGACCTCGTTGAGGCCGTCGCGATCGGAGGGGTCCGAGGAGAGGACCTCGAGTCGCCATCCGTGCTGCTCGGCGTAACGCCGGTACATCTCGAAGAGGTCCTTGGCGAACAGGTTCGCCTCCTCGCCGCCCTCGGCGCCGCGGATCTCGACGATGACGTTGCGACCGACGTTGGGATCCTTGGGCAGGAGCATGAGGCTGAGCTCGTCTTCGAGCTTGGCCGCCTCCGCCACGGCCTGGTCGATCTCGGCGTTGGCGAAGTCCCGGTCCTCACCCGAGGCGTCGGTCAGCATCTGGCGCGCCGTCTCGAGGTCCTGCTCGGCCTGGCTGCAGCCGGCGGGCCACGCGACAGGAGCGCCTCGAGGTCCTTGTGGCGTCGCGACGCGTCGCGCAGGCGTGCCTGGTCCGCCACGACAGCCGGGTCACCGAGAGAGTCGAGTACCGCTTGGTACTCGTCTTCCCACGCGGCGAGGCGTTCTGGGTCCATGGCACCAGGGTACCGACGCGCCCGAGCCCTCCCGCCGCTGTGCGGCGAGCGGGAGTCGGAATCAGTCGATCACGAGCCTGGCGGGGCCAGGGTCAGGCGCGCTTGGCCTTCGACCGCGAGCCGCGCTGGTCCGTAGCGGCGCTGGAAGCGCTCGACCCGGCCACCCGAGTCGACCAGCTTCTGCTTGCCGGTGAAGAACGGGTGGCACTCGTTGCACAGCTCGACGTGGAGCTCTGCTTTGGTCGACCGGGTCGCGAACGTGTTGCCACACGAGCAGCGCACGGTGGCGTCGACGTAGGAGGGGTGAATGTCAGCCTTCATGGTTCCTCCATTCTAGGGGTGTCGCCGGCCGGGTCGGGCCGGCCTCGTGGCCGGCCCTCCCCGCGTGGCTCAGACCGGCGGGGCGGGGCCCTTGGCGATCTCCGCCAGGAACTCGTCGTTGCTCTTGGTGCTCCGGATCTTGTCCATGAGCAGCTCGAGCCCGGCCGCCGCGCTCCCGTCGGCGGCGAGCGCATTGAGCACCCGGCGCAGCTTCCAGACCTGCTGGAGCTGACCCCGGTCGAAGAGGAGCTCCTCGTGGCGGGTGGAGCTGGCGTTGACGTCGATGGAGGGGTAGAGGCGGCGCTCGGCCAGGCGGCGGTCGAGGCGGAGCTCCATGTTGCCGGTCCCCTTGAACTCCTCGAAGATCACCTCGTCCATCTTCGAGCCCGTCTCCACCAGCGCGGTGGCGAGGATGGTGAGTGACCCACCCTCCTCGATGTTGCGGGCGGCGCCGAAGAACCTCTTCGGGGGGTAGAGGGCGCCGGAGTCGACACCACCGGACATGATCCGGCCGCTCGCCGGTGGGCCAGGTTGTAGGCCCGGGCCAGACCGCGTGATGCCGTCGAGCACGATCACGACGTCCCGGCCCAGCTCGACGAGCCGCTTGGCGCGGTCGATGGTGAGCTCGGCGATGGCGGTGTGCTCGTCGGACGGCCGGTCGAAGGTGGACGCCACCACCTCGCCCTTGACCGAGCGGCGCATGTCGGTGACTTCCTCGGGTCGCTCGTCGACGAGGAGGACGATGAGGTGCACCTCGGGGTTGTTCGCCTCGATCGAGTGGGCGATCTGCTTCAGGATCGTCGTCTTCCCGGCCTTGGGCGGCGAGACGATCATCCCTCGCTGACCCTTGCCGATGGGCGAGAGCAGGTCGATGATCCGGGTCGTCAACTCGGCCGCACCGGTCGTCTCGAGGCGAAGCCTCTCGTCGGGGAACAGCGGCGTGAGGTCCTCGAACCGAGGCCGGTTCCGAGCTTCGTCGGGCGCGAGCCCGCGACACCGAGTCGATGCGGATGAGCGCAGGGAACTTCTCGTTCGACGCCGCGGGTCGACAGGCGCCCTCGACGAAGTCGCCCCGGCGCATGGCGAACCGGCGGGCCTGGCTGATCGAGATGTAGACGTCCTTCGAGCTCGGGAGGTACCCGTCGGCTCGGAGGAACCCGTACCCCTCGTCGCGCAGGTCGAGCAGACCACGCACCGGGATCAGCTCGCCGGAGTACTGGGCCTCTTGCCCACCTCCTTGGAGCTCGCGCTCGCCGCCACCGCCGCCACCAGTGCCGCCACCCGGCGTGCGCTCACGACCCCGGCGGCGCCGGCCCCGGCGATTGCCCGGCTCGTTGGCGTTCCCGCTTGTCCACCTTGCGGCATGTGCTGGCGGTTCTGGTTCTGCCCTGGCCGCCTTGGCCGCCGGCGGACGGTCGTCGAGGGCGCTCGATCCGCCGAAGGGCCTGCGCCGTCGCCGTCGGCCGACGCCTGGTCGCCCGAGGCTTGGTCCGGGGCGACCCGTCAGACTCCGTCGGAGTCGGATGTGGCGTCGACCTGGGATTCCGTCGAGACCGTGAGGACGACCCCGAGGAGGCCGAGGCGGACGAGCGTCGAGCTGCCGTTGGCGCTCTGGCGCCCGGCCCCGGTCCCGTTGGCGGCGTCACCGTCGACCTCGATGTCCTCGGAGTCGCCGTTGGACGCCGCACTTCCGTGCGCCGCGGGTCCGCGCGGGCGCGTCGGCGCCACCGTTGGTACTTCCGGCGGACGACTTCGACCCCCGCGGCACGCAGGATCTGGTCGATGATGTCGGCCTTCTTGCTGCGCGAATTGGTGTCGAGCGACATCGCCTGGGCGATCGCCCGAAGCTCTTCGCGTTCTTTTCGTTCGAGTACGGACCGCTCGAGCTGTTGCTCTGCAGTCATCAGTCACCTCGCTAGGTTGCGTCCCCGTTTTCGGCTCGGTGAGCCCGGACGCCAAGGGACACGGAACAGAGGGTAAAGGCGCCCGGCGCGTTCTACGTCAGGCCCCCGCCTCTCCAACAAGTCACCGTCGGAGCACCGCCTGGCGAATCCGGCTTCGGAAGCCTGTCGCCCGCGACGCCCAGAGGATACTGGGGAGCGGCGGTGCACATATGCGTACCGGACACCGAGGCTCCTAGGCAACAACCCCCGGCAGCCGGAGTTGTTCCCGACGGCTCCTCGCGACCCGGGCCGCGACCGCACCTCGGCCGACGCCCGACGCGAAGCCGGCCCTCCGGTCAGAGCCCGAGAGCGGCGAGGACCGCCGAGTAGTCGGCCTCGACGGTGACGGGTACCGAGATCTGGCTGATGGCCAAGTCGGGGTCCTTCAGGCCGTGGCCGGTCAAGACACACACCACCGTGGAGCCGCTCGGGGCGCCCATCTTGATCAGGCCCGCCACCGACGCGGCGGAAGCGGCCTCGCAGAAGACCGATTCCTCGGACGCCAGGAACCGGTAGGCGGCGAGGATCTCCTCGTCGGTCACGGCCTCGATGCGCGCCCCCGGACTCGCTGGCGGCGGCGGTCGCTCCGTACCAGGAGGCGGGGTTCCCGATGCGGATGGCGGTCGCCACGGTCTCGGGATGCTCGATGGGGTGGCCCTCGACGATGGGGGCGGCTCCCGCGGCCTGGAAACCGAACATGCGTCGGGAGCCTGGTGGCGCGGCCCGCCTCTCGGTATTCGAGGTAACCGCGCCAGTAGGCGGTGATGTTCCCGGCGTTGCCCACGGGGATGCAGTGGACGTCGGGTGCGTCGCCCAACACATCCACAATTTCGAAGGCGCCGGTCTTCTGGCCCTGGATGCGGAACGGGTTCACCGAGTTGACCACGGTCACCGGAGCCCTCTCCCCCAGTCGACGGACGATGGCCAGCGCCTCGTCGAAGTTGCCCCGCACCTGGAGCACCTTGGCCCCGTGCACCAGCGCCTGGGCCAGCTTGCCGAGCGCGATGTGCCCTTCGGGGATGAGCACGGCGCAGGTCATGCCGGCCCGGGCCGCGTAGGCGGCCGCCGATGCCGAGGTGTTGCCCGTCGACGCGCACACGACCGCCTTGGCGCCTTCCTCGAGGGCCTTGGAGATCGCCATGGTCATCCCGCGATCCTTGAAGGAGCCGGTGGGGTTCTGGCCCTCGAGCTTCAGCAGCACCCGAGCGCCGACGCGGGCCGACAAGCCGGGGCGCTTCGAGCAGGGGCGTACCCCCTTCGAGCAGGGTCACGACCGGCGTGTCGCTCGTCACCGGCAGGAACGACCGGTAGGTCTCGATGACTCCCGACCACGCCACGGCGGGCTACGCCCCTTCCTCGTCACCCATGACCCGCAGAACCCCGCCGACATGGTCCACCACGTCGAGGCCGCGCAGTCCCGACAGGGTGCGCTGCACGTCGCCCTCGCGCGCCACGTGGGTCAGGAAGATCAACCGGGCCTCGTCGCCCAGGCCCACCTGTTCCATCGACCGGATCGACACGCCGTTGTCACCGAACAACTTTGCCACCGCGGCCGAGCACGCCGGGACGATCGGCGACGTCGATGTTCAGGTACCACGCGCAGCGCAGGTCGTCGGTGGGTCGGAAGCGTCGGCCGCACGCGCGGCACGAACTCGCGCGGGGAGCCCGTTCGCAGGTGGTGCGCGGCGTCGATGACGTCGCCGAGCACCGCCGAGGCCGTCGGCCGGCCGCCCGCACCCTGGCCGTAGAGCATCAGCTCGCCGGCATTGTCACCCTCGATGAACACGGCGTTGAACGCGCCGCGCACGGCGGCCAGGGGATGGGTGCGGGGAGCATGGCGGGATGGACCCGGACCGAGATCTCGGGCACACCACCCACGTCGGGCCCGTCCCGACCCTCGGGCCACCCGGTCCGCTCGATGACGGCCAAGAGCTTCACCACGTAGCCCAACCGATCGGCGAAGGAGATGTCGACAGGGTCGACCGATCGCGATGCCCTCGCGAGGCACGTCGTCGGCGACGCACATCGCAACGAAACGCCAGCGCGGCGAGGATGGCGGCCTTCGCCGCGGCGTCGTGCCCGTCGACATCGGCGCTCGGGTCGCGCTCGGCGTAGCCCAGGCGCTGGGCTTCGGCCAGGGCGTGGGCGTAGGAGACTCCCTCCTCGGACATCATCGTCAGGATGTAGTTCGTGGTGCCGTTGACGATGCCCATGACCCGGCGGATCCGTTCTCCCGCCAGCGACTCCCGCAGAGGCCGGATGAGCGGGATCGCGCCGGCCACGGCCGCTTCGTAGAGAAGGTCGACCCCGGCCGTCGGCGGCGGCCTCCGCCAGCTGCGGTCCCGTGCGCGGCGAGCAGCTCCTTGTTGGCGGTCACGACCGACTTCCCCGCCGCCAGGGCCGCCTCGACGAGCCCACGGGCCGGGTCGACGCCTCCGATGAGCTCGACCACGACATCGACCGCGGGGTCGTTGACGAGCCCCTTGGCGTCACCGGTGATCAACGCCGGCGGCACTCCCGGCCGGGGCTCGCGACGGATCGCCCACGGCGACCCCCACGAGCTCGAGGCGCACACCGGAACGAGCGGCGATGGCGTCGGCGTCGGCCAGCAGGATGCGCCACGAGGGCACCGCCGACGTTGCCGCAGCCGAGGACGGCCACACGCACGGCCGCCGCGCTCCCGTCGTGTGCCCGGTCGTGGCGGGCTCGGGCTGCGACCCCGGCCGTCGTCGGTCCTCGCCATCAGCTCACGCTACCGCCCGCCGGGCGCGGATCGCACCCTGGACCCCGAGTACGGGCTCGCCGGATCCGCTCACCCGTCGAGACGGGTCAGGTCGTCGTCGGTCTCGCGCCGCACGACCACCCGGGCGTCCCCGTCGGCGACGAACACGACCGCGGGGCGGGGCACCTTGTTGTAGTTCGAGGCCATGGAGTACCCGTACGCACCGGTCACCGGGGTGGCCACGACGTCGCCGACGACCACATCGGCAGGGCAGCCGGGCATCGGCCACGACGACGTCACCGGACTCGCAGTGCTTGCCCACCAGCCTCGCCGCCCTGGGACGCGGGGCGCCGGCTTCCCGAGGAAGGAAGGCCTCGTAGCCGCTGCCGTAGAGCACGGGGCGAGGGTTGTCGCTCATCCCGCCGTCGACGGCGACGTAGGTGCGCACGCCCGGGAGCATCCTTGATGGTCCCGACCCGGTAGAGCGTGACCGCCGCGCTGGCCGCGATCGAGCGCCCGGGCTCGGCGGTGATCACGCGTGTCGGCGGGGATCCCGGCGTGCCGGCAGGCGTCGTGCACGGTCTGCGCCCACTGCGCGATCGACGGCGCCGTCTCGCCGTGGCCACGTAGGCGACGCCCAGCCCACCGCCGACGCAGAGCTCGGGCAGGCCCAGAGGAGCGAAGAAGCCCGGCCAGCACCTCGACTTCCTCGCGCGAAGGAGTCCACTCGGAAGACCTGGCTCCCGATGTGGGCGTGGATCCCGACGAGATCGATCCCCGGCAGGGCCCGCAGGCGTGCCACGGCCTCGGCGGCGGCGCCCGACGCCAGGCCGAACCCGAATTTGGAGTCCTCCTGGCCCGTGCGGACGAAGTCGTGGGTGTGGGCCTCGACTCCCGGAGTGACCCGGATCATGACGGCTTGGCGCCTGGTCGCCGTCCTTCGATGCCGAGCTCGGCGCCAGGCGCGCCAGGCGGTCGATCTCGTCGAAGGAGTCGACGACGATGCGCCCGACTCCGAAGCGCAGCGCCCGGGCCAGCTCGTCATCGGACTTGTTGTTGCCGTGGAGGACCAAGCGCGACGCGGGCACGCCCGCCGCCGAGCGCGACGTGGAGCTCGCCGCCGGTCGAGACGTCCAGCCACATCCCCTCTTCATGGGCGAGCCTGGCCATGGCCAGGCAGAGGAACGCCTTGGTGGCATAGGCGACGCCGTCGCCCCAGGCCGCGACGGCTTCGCGACAGCGCGCCCGGAGATGGTCCTCGTCGTAGACGAACAGTGGGGTCCCGAACCGCTCGGCCAGCTCGACGAGGTCGACCCCCCCGACGGCGAGGCTGCCCGTCGGACTCGATCCGGGCCGTCAGCGGGCAGCAGGTCGGCGCGCACCGGGCCCTCGTCGGGACTCTGGTCGGGAGCGCCGGGTGACCCACTCCGGGCACCTCCTCTGATGCCGCGTCGACCAGGTCGTCCATGAGGAAAGGCTACTCAGGACCACCTGTGCTCAGCGTGGACGACCCGGTGGCTGTGAGCCGACGGCTACATCGACTCCGGGGCGCTCACCCCGAGCATGTCGAGACCGATGGCGAGACCGACACGGGCCGCCTCGACGAGCCACAGGCGCGCCTGGGTCAGGTCGTCGCCCACGGTCTCGGCCAGCACCGGGCAGTCGTGGTAGAAGCCGTGGAACGCACCGGCCAGGCCCCGCACCCACGCCGTGACCTTGTGAGGAGCGCGGTCCCGGCCCGCCTCGGCCACGACATCGGGGAGCTCCTCGAGACTGCGGAGCAGCTCGAGCTCGCGGTCGTGCACGAGCAGCGACAGGTCCACCTCGGCGAGAGGGACGGCGGTCGATGCCACGCTCGGCGCGCCGGCGCTCGATCGACGCGATGCGGGCGTGGGCGTACTGGACGTAGTAGACGGGGTTCTCCATCGACTGGCTCCGGACCAGGTCGAGGTCGAGCACCGCGGCCTGGTCGAGCGACGACATCAGCGACAGCAGGCGCGTGGCGTCGGGCCCGATGTCGTCGATCAACTCGTCGAGCGCCACGACGTTGCCGGCGCGCTTGGACATGCGCCCGGCCTCCCCACCTTGGACGAGCGACACCATCTGCCCGATCTTCACCTCGAGTCGGCCGGGGTCGACGCCCATGGCCTCGACGCCGAGCATGAGGCTCTTCACCTGTCCGGCATGGTCGGCCCCGAAGATGTCGATGACGCGGTCGAAGTCCGCGTACCAGGAACTTGTCCCGGTGATAGGCGAGATCGCCGGCCAGATAGGTGGCGTCCCCGTTCGACTTCACGAGCACACGGTCGCGGTTGTCGCCGAGTCGAGAGGACCGGAACCAGACCGCTCCGTCTTCCTCGTCCACGAGGCCCTTGCCGGCGAGCAGGTCGATCGTCTCGCGGACGCGCGCCGCTCTCCTCGACCGAGGCCTGGCTGTACCACTCGTCGAAGACGATCCCCAGGCGCGCGAGCGTGGCGCGGATGTGGTCGAGGATCCGCTCCGCCGCCCAGCGCCCGCCGCCTCGATGTCCTCGGGCCCGTCGTAGTCGGCGGCGAGCTCGGCGACGTACTCCCCCTGGTATCCCTCCTCGGGGACGGCGTCGCCACGACGGCGGGCCAGGAGGCTTTCGCCCGAGGACGCGGATCTGGCCCGCCGGTGTCGTTGACGTAGTACTCGCGGTGCACCTACCAGCCGCAGCGCGTCATCACGCGACCCATGGCGTCGCCGTACGCGCCCCACCAGCCGTTGCCGACGTGGAGCGGCCCGGTCGGGATTCGCCGAGATGAACTCGATCTGCACCTTCTCACCCGCCCCGATGTCGCTAGCGCGCGTATCTCGCCTCGCCTTCGATCGACGACCTCGGCCAGCGTGTCGTGCAGCCATCCCGGTGCACAGGTGGAGGTTCACGAACCCGGGCCCGGCCACCTCGACCGACGCGCAGGTGCGGAGGGGGGTCGGATCGAAGGTGCTCGGCCAGCTCCTCGGCGATCTGGCGGGGGGGCCGGCCCAGTGCCTTGGCGTTGACCAGGGCGGTATTGGTCGACCAGTCCCCGTGGTCGCGTCGGGCGGGGCGCTCGAGATGGACCGAGGCGGCGTCCACGTCGATGCCCATGGCCGACAACGCTCTGCTGACGGCGGCGGCGATGACGGGGCGAGCGGCCATGGTCCCGCCGAGGATGGCGCGGCCGGAGCCGACGGCGCAATTGCCGTGCTCGGCGTCGGCGGCGACGTCCGTCGGGAACCGCAGCTCCCGAAGCCGCGACACGGGGCACGGGGCACGACGCGGTGGCCAGCCACCGGAGGTCCGGGGGCGGGCGCACTGGCGCTCGGGACTACAGTTCGAGGACGGCCCCGCTCGTCGCGTCTGCGCTCGCATCGGCGGGGCCGCCATCTGCCCTCGTAGCTCAGCGGATAGAGCACCGGCCTCCGGAGCCGGTGGCGCAGGTTCGAGTCCTGCCGAGGGCGCCAAGATTTTCTGGTTCATCGGAATCTGGCGGGGAGCTGACGGCTCTCAGCGGACGACGATCGAGCCGAGCACGCGCCAGTTCGGCTTGCCGGCGTAGAGCAACGCACGGATCCGGTAGTTCTCGAAGTTGCGGAACCCGAAGCCGATCCGTTTGATGCGCTTGATCAGGTTGTTGAGCGCTTCGGTCGGGCCGTTGGAGACCCGGGCCAGGTGGAAGTTGGCAATCTTTTCGAACCAGGCCTTGAGGGTGCGTCCGAGCCTTTGGATCTCGGGCGGCATGGTGCGTCGGCGGCAGTGCTGCTCGAGCTCTCTCAGCATCGCTCCTGGCCGTCGTCGGGGTCGCGTCGTTCGATAGAAGTCGCGTAAGCGCTCCTTGACTCGATAGGCGATGGCGACCTCGGCGCCGGGATCGCCCAAGGCGAGCAGTGACCACAGGCGCTCGGTCGGCGGCGGGGTCGAGCTTCTCCTCGCCACGCAGCAGGACGCGCCGGGCCCGATAGAGCGGGTCGTCACGCCGGCCCCGGTGGCCGGTCTGCTCGGTTTGGACCCGTCGACGGACCGCATCGAGGCTGCGATTGGCGAGCGAGATGACGTGGAAGGGGTCGACCACCTGGTCCGCTTTGGGCAACATGACGCTGTAGACGGCGGCATAGGTGGCCGACATGTCGAGGGCCCCGAAACGGATCCGCTCTTTCCAGGGCTTGGGTTGTTTGTCGATCCAGCCCGCCACATCGGTGTATTTGCGGGTCGGGAGGATCTCGATGATCTGGTGGTTCTCCACGTCGGCCACCGTGGTGGCGTAGTCGGTGTGGTTCCTCGTCGAGAGCTTGACGAAGGACGTCTCGTCGAGGCCGATGGCCGTGGTGCTTGTTCAAGCGCTTGCGATCGGCGGCGAAGAGGGCCTCGCCATAGGTGATCACGGCCTCGTTGACGGTGTGCCAGTCACAGGACAGCTCGGCTGCCACCTCTGAGACGGTGCGGCCCCCGCCGACTTGGACGTGTGGCCCACTTGGCCGCTCGCGTGGTGAACAAGCAGTTCTTGGCTGCGATGCGGTGGTCGGAGAGGACCCAGCTCCTCTTCGGGCACCTCGGGTTCACGCAACGCATCCGGTGCTTCTTCCAGGCCAGGCTCATCGGCACCCCATAGACGGGCAGGTCGGCGTAGTGCACGACCGGGCGTTCTTTGACCTGGGCCCGCCCGGCACAACTGGGGCAGCGCACCTCGCCAACGATTTGTTCGATCATGAGCTCGACATCGGGTCCTCGACGCTCGTAGGCACAGGACACGCGACGTCTTTGAGACCCACCAGGGCTGGCGAGGATCTCATTAGGGTGGAACAGGACGAAGGTGCTTCTTGGTTGTTGGCTCACACCACAAGCCTGAAGCGCCTTCGCCTATTTCTGGGTGACCCCGGTCACCAGGGACTCCCCGCTTTCGGACGCGGCCTCGGCCGCATGTTGCTGACAAACGGTCTATCGATCGGCTGCTCATTCGACCAGCACCGCACGAACAGTTCGGGGTACTGACGTGCCCCTTACTCAATGTCGTGAGTGTTCTCCGAATGAGTGACCGGGGACGGTCAGCGTCGCAGTACCGACACCTCTTCCAGTCTTCCCAGCTTGTTCGGATTGCGGATAGCGTAGATCCGGGTGATCAGGCCATTCTCGATCACCAGACTCACCGCAGTGTCATCCCCAGCGACGGTGAACCGGGCACCCGGCATCCCGTTGAGCAAGGCCGTCGTCGCCACCAGGCCGGAGAGATCCGCCACGCGGGCCAAGAACGCAACCACCCTCTCCGCCCCTATAAGCGGCTTCCGAGCAGCCGGCACCAAGCCGCCGCCATCGGCGATCAACACCACATCCGGGGCGAGGACTTCCACAAGTCCCCGAACATCGCCGGAGGTAACGGCGACCATGAACTTCTCGAGAATCACCTCCTGCTGAGCCCGGTCCACCTTGATTCGTGGCCGCCGCGCCGCGACGTGTTGGCGGGCACGGTGCGCGATCTGCCGGACCGCGGCCGGAGTCTTGCCCACGACCTCGGCGATCTCGTCGTACGGCGCCTCGAACACCTCGTGCAGCACGAACACGGCCCGCTCGGCCGGACCCAGGGTCTCGAGCACCATGAGCATGGCAATCGAGATGTTCTCGGCGAATTCGGCGTCCTCTGCCACATCGGGACTGGTGAGCAGCGGCTCGGGTAGCCATTCCCCCACGTATTCCTCGCGGCGGCGCGACACCGTTCGGAGGCGGTTCAGCGCCTGCCGGGTAGCGATTCGGACGAGATAGGCCCTCGGGTCACGCACATCCTCCTGGTCCACGCCGGCCCACCGCAGCCAGGTCTCCTGAAGGACGTCCTCGGCGTCGACCGCAGAGCCGAGCATTTCGTAGGCGACCGTGAAGAGCAGACCGCGATAGGTGACGAAGGGGTCGTCGGTCATGCCGACGAGGCTAAGGCGAGCGGCTTGAGGTCACAGCCGGCCGAGAACTCCTGTGACTCAATGCCCATAGCGACGTTGGAGCGGGCCATGAGGTTGGCCAGCGCGACGAACATGGTCAGCTCCACGAGGGCGGCCGGCCCGAGCGCCTTCAGCAGCTTGGCCGACAGTTCGTCAGTGACGGTCGGTGGGGTCTGCGTCACGGCCTCGGCGTACTCCATGACATCGCGCTCGAGCGGCGTGAAGACATCCGACACGCGCCAGCGGGGCACCTCACGCGCCTTGTCTATGTCGAGTCCCTCGTTGAAGGCATGGAAGTAGCCGAAGTCCAGGCAAAAGCTGCAGCCGATCAGGCTGGCCGCGGCCATGTGAGCGAACGATTTCAGGTTTTCGTCACACTGATCCCACTTCTGCGCCTTCCGACCGATGGTGAAGCTGAGGTTCAGTACCTTCCTGTTGTGCCACGCGACCCCGACTGGCTCGGGCACCTCACCGAACATCTTGCCGGACATCCGCTTGATCAGCGCGCCGTACAAGCCGGTGAGCTCGGCCTTGGGGATTCGGGGACTGCTGGACATGATGTCTCCTCCGATCAATTGCTCTCGGCATAGAGACACCGGCCACGCATCGAATGTGACACCCAAGCTGGATATTGATGGGCTATGTCAACCGGTCAGCTCAGGTTTCGCCGCAGCGATGGCGCCAGCACGCCTTCCTACCTTGACTGCACGGGAGAGCCGAAGCACCGCCACACCTCGGCCAGGTGGTCCTGGTCCTGGACTTGACGATCAAAGTTGCCGTTCAACTCGGGCGTACTGACAAGACTGGAGCACACGGGCAAGGCGGGAGACCCTGCTCAGGAGTACTGAGGCGTACGGGCAAGACGGCCTGGACACCCCAGATTGCCCTCCGGAGCCGGTGGCGCAGGTTCGAGTCCTGCCGAGGGCGCTCGGTGATGTCGCGAGACATCGGAGACACCGGACACACCCGTCGCGAGACATCGAGCCGGCGGTCGCGAGCCGGCGGTCGCGAGCCGGCGGTCAAGTCACCCAGATCACCGTGCGGTCTCGCCGGGATGAGCCATCGGCTGGGCGCTACGTTGCGTGCATCGACACCTCGAAACGAGACTGATGGCAATGCCGGCTCCCGGAGTCGTCGCCCCGCCATCGACCGTCGACCCCGGTGGCTGAGTAGCGATGCCCGCTCCGATGCGTGCGGAGGGCCGACCCGAAACGGCCACCCTGGTGCGCCGTTGGGTTGGTGTGCTCGTCGGGCTGGCCGTCGTCGTGGCCGTGATCGTCGACTTGACGGGCACCACGAAGCCCACCGGTTCCCACGCTCGCACCCCGACGCGAGGTCGCGTGCAGATCCGGCCGGAACGCCAGGTCGCCGGCTGTGGAGCAATCACCGATCCGTTGCCGGGCATGCCTCCGGTGACCGATCCCTGCAACATCTACTCCGCCGACGGCGCCGGGGACCTGAGCCCGGTGGCGCGATCCGCTCGACCGTTGATCTACGTCCCCAACAGTCTGAACGACTCCGTAGACGAGATCGACCCGACGACCTTCCAGGTGGTGCGCAGGTTCGCCGTCGGAGCCCTTCCCCAGCACGTCGTTCCTTCGTGGGACCTCAAGACGCTGTGGGTGACCAACGACCAGGGCAACAGCTTGACCCCCATCGATCCCGTCACCGGCGCTCCGGGGACGCCGGTTCACGTCGAAGATCCCTACAACATGTATTTCACCCCTGACGGCCGTAACGCGATCGTCGTGGCCGAAGCGCTGCAGCGCCTCGATTTCCGGGACCCCCACACCATGGCTCTCGTCAACTCGTTGCCGGTCCCGTGTCACGGGGTGGACCACATGGACTTCTCGGCCGACGGCACCTACCTCATCGCGTCGTGCGAATTCTCGGGCAAGCTCCTCAAGGTCGACGTCGCGACGCAGTCGGTCGTGGGCACGCTCTCGCTCGGGACGGGGGCCGAGCCCCAGGACGTGAAGCTGTCACCGGACGGACGAATCGTCTACGTGGCCGACCTCACGGCCAACGGCGTATGGGAGGTGGACGGCGACAGCTTCCGGACGTTGGGCTTTCTCCTCACAGGCAAAGGCGCCCACGGTCTCTATGTCAGCCGGGATGCCCAGGACCTCTACGTCTCGAACCGGGGCTCGGGCACGGTGTCGGTGGTCTCCTTCGCCACGAGACAGGTCGTGGCCACCTGGGCGCTCCCTCCCGAGACCGGCGACCATCCCGGCCGGGCGAGCGACGTCGCCAGCCCCGACATGGGAGGAGTTTCGGCCGACGGCACGGTCCTGTGGCTGGCGGGTCGCTATGACTCCGACGTCTATGCGATCGACACTGCAACCGGAAAGCAGCTGGCCCGCATCCCCGTCGGGTACGGGCCTCACGGACTGTGTGTGTGGCCGCAACCAGGTCGCTATTCACTGGGTCACACGGGAATCCTGCGATGAGAGCCAGGTGAACAGCGAAAGAGACGGGACGGCGCTCTCTCGGAGAGCCGTGCTGGCAACGGCCGGAGCGGCGGTGTTGGCGGGATGCAGCGTCGCCCAGCCGACACGAGCGGCCCCACCGACGCGGCGTCGGCCTGCGGCGGCACCGTCCACGACGACCTCCACGCCCCCGGGGCTGGCCACCTACGTCGCCAACGGGTCGCTCTCAGAGAACGCCGTCGCCCTGACCTTTCACGGATCAGGGGACGTGGGACTGACCAGAGAGCTCTTGGGCTCGGCCCAACGGCTGTCGGCGCCGATCACGGTGTTCGGCGTGGGCACGTGGATGGCGGCCAATCCCGCTCTCGCCGATCAGATCCTGGCCGTGGGCCACACCCTCGGGAACCACACCTACACGCATCCCGATCTGGGCAGCCTCGGCGCGAGTGCGGTGGCCGACGAGATCCAGCGGTGCGCGGAGGTGCTCGATCATCTGGAGGGGAACAACGGGCGATGGTTCCGGCCTTCGGGCATCGTCGTTCCCACCGCCCTGATACTCGACCAAGCGGGCCTCGCCGGCTACCCGGTCTCGGTCGGGTACGACGTGGACCCTCTCGACTACGAGGATCCGGGCGCATCGACGATCGTGGCTCGCGTCACCCAGGCGCTGCGTCCGGGGTCGATCGTGAGCCTCCACACCGGTCACGCCGGAACGGTCGAGGCGTTCCCGGCCCTGGTCCAGGTGATCCGAAGCCGGCACCTCGAGCCCGTCCTCATCGGGGATCTCGTCGCGCGCGGAGCCGAGCGCCCAGGGGCGTAAAATGGGTTGACTCCATTTACAGAGTCATTCTAAAGTGTCGGGATGAGCCCCGCCGCCGTGGACAGCCCCCGCACCCCCGTGGCGGAGGTGTTGCGAGCGGCGGGATTGCGGGTGACCGCACCCCGGGTGGGGGTGCTCCTGGCGCTGGAGGCCCATCCGCACTCCGACACCGAGACCGTCATCCGCCTCGTGCGCGACGACCTGGGCGCCGTCTCGGCCCAGGCCGTCTACAACGTCCTCGCGGCCCTGGTCGCGGCGGGGCTCGTGCGACGGGTCGAGCCCGCGGGGAGCCCTGCGCTCTACGAGGTGCGCGTGGGCGACAACCATCACCACATCGTGTGTCGCGCCTGCGGGGCGACGACCGATGTCGACTGCGCCGTGGGAAGGCGGCCGTGTCTCACACCGTCGGAGACCGGCGGCTACGTCCTCGACGAAGCGGAGGTCACGTTCTGGGGCCTGTGCCCGGACTGCCAGTCCCCCACCGGCACCCGAACCTCAACACCGACAGAGCAACAGG
Organism: uncultured Acidimicrobiales bacterium; assembly: GCA_963739765.1. GTDB lineage: Bacteria > Actinomycetota > Acidimicrobiia > Acidimicrobiales > UBA8190 > Chersky-840. The sequence goes on from CAVUBP010000003.1 coordinate 436,400, forward strand.
AGGCCGGCTCATGACCGACACCACCCCGTACACGACCTCGGACGCCGGGATCCCGGCAACGAGCGACGAGCATTCACTGACCGTCGGTCCCGACGGGCCGATCCTTCTCCAGGACACCTACCTGGTCCAGAAGATGCAGCAGTTCAACCGAGAGCGCGTTCCCGAACGTGTGGTGCACGCCAAGGGTGGTGGCGCCCACGGGCTCTTCGAGACGACCGCCGATGTCTCGGAATTCACCAAGGCCTCGCTGTTCCAGCCGGGCACCCGGACCGACCTCCTCGTCCGGTTCTCCACCGTGGCCGGAGAACTGGGGTCGCCCGACACCGTGCGCGACCCCCGCGGCTTTGCCGTCAAGTTCTACACCGAGCAGGGCAACTACGACATGGTCGGCAACAACACACCGATCTTCTTCATCCGGGACCCGCAGAAGTTCCAGGACTTCATCCACTCCCAGAAGCGACGCGCCGACAACCACCTGCGCGACAACAACATGCAGTGGGACTTCTGGACGCTGTCGCCGGAATCCGCCCATCAGGTGACCGTGCTCATGGGGGATCGGGGCATCCCTCGCACCTGGCGGCACATGGACGGGTTCTCGAGTCACACCTACATGTGGATCAACGCCGGAGGGAAGCGGTTCTGGGTCAAGTACCACTTCAAGACCGATCAGGGCAACGAGTTCCTCACCAACGACGCGGCTGCGGCGATGGCCGCAACCGATCCCGACGCGCACATCCGCGACCTCTACGAGGCGATCGACGCGGGGAGAGCATCCGTCGTGGTCCCTGCACGTACAGGTCATGCCCTTCGCCGATGCCCCGGCCTATCGGTTCAACCCCTTCGACCTCACCAAGGTGTGGCCCCACTCCGACTACCCGCTCATCGAGGTGGGGAGGATGGTGCTCGACCGGAACCCGGCGAACTACTTCGCCGAGATCGAGCAGTCGACCTTCGAACCGTCGAACATGGTGCCGGGCGTCGGCCCGTCACCCGACAAGATGCTCCTCGGCCGCCTGTTCAGCTACCACGACACCCACCTGCACCGGGTCGGGGCCAATGCCCAGGAGCTCCCGGTCAACCGACCCCGGTCCCCCGTGCATTCGTACAACCGGGACGGGCAGATGCGCTACGGGAACCCGCCCGACCCCGTGTACGCCCCGAACTCCTACGGCGGCGCCAAGGCACGACCCGAGCGCTTCGGGGCCGACCCGTCGTGGGCCGCGGACGGCGAGCTCGTCCGTGCCGCCTACACCCTGCACGCCGAGGACGACGACTTCGGCCAGGCCGGCACCTTGGTGCGCGACGTTCTCGACGACGCCGCCCGGGACCGGCTGGTGACAAACATCGTCACCCACGTGCGCGCCGGGGTCGTCGAGCCGGTCCTGGCGCGGGTCAAGGAGTACTGGCGTCACGTCGATCCCGCCCTGGGGGCGCGCATCGCCAAGGAGCTCGAAAGCTGACGGCTCCTCCGGTCCGAGCGCCGAACCACACCGCTCAGCCCTGACCCTCTGAGTCGTGAGGGGGGCCTCGGTGCTCCCGAACAACTCTCGTGATGGGGCGCACATGACGTGCGCCGGACGCCTCTGCCGGAGCTGCGCAGTCGGGCCGTGCTCGAAGAGGCGGGCATAGCGCTTCGGGACGGCGAACTCGAGCATCGGCTGGAACGGCCCGACGCGCCTCGAGACCTGTCGGGCTGACGCGTCGTCTTCCCGTCAGGAAGACGCGCCTGCTGCTGCAGCCTGAGCCGCCTGGAGGAACTGTTCGAAGGTCATCACCTGGTCCGAAGGAGGCGCGCTCACGTTGACCGGCGTCCCGTAGCCGGAGAAGTCGAGGCTCTCGTCGAGACTGACCGTCCCCTTCGATGCCACGGTCTCGGTCATCGAGACGGTGTAGCGCCGGAGGAGCCCCGACCCGTCGACGTAGACCTTGTTCGAGGCGCTCTCGATGTTGACCTTGGTGAGAGCCGACGCCATCCACGAGGGGAGGTTCGCGTGCGCCAGCTGGGCGGTGATGGTGGCAGGATTGAGCTTCACCGAGTATCCCTGCACCGAGGTGCCGTCGACGGTCGACGATCCGAGCGACACGACCGTGTTGCCCTGCAGGGCGAGGAGCCGGAGCATGGCGGTGGGGTTGTTGCCCGCGCCGAGCGCTCCCGATCCCTGACCGGACGTGGCCAGCGAGCCGAGGTCGATCGAGATCCACGACTTGCCCGGAACCAACTGGTCGAGCCCGGCGATGCTCTCGTAGACCGAGCCGTCGATGTACAGCGGCGGAGATCGGGATCTGCTGGCCGGCCTCGTCCGCCGTCATCTGCACCTGCAGGGCGTTCTGGCTGAAGTCGATGCCCCCCGTCCCCGACGCGCGTCAGCGTCGACGACGGCGAGTTCAGCGTCATGGACATGCTCACGTGCGCCGACCGGTCCGCCATCGTGCTGTTGACCGAGTCGATCACCGCGGCCTCGCGCGCTCTTGCCACCGCCGAGGACGGCGATCACCCCTCCCGCCGTGGCGAGGACGACGAGCGCCACCATGCCCGTGACCAGGCGTCTCCTGGGCCGACGGGTCGGAGCCGGCTCGGACCCGCCGACGAATGTGTCGGTGTGGCCCAGGCCGAGCGCCGGGGACGAGCCGGGCCCCTCGACGGCGGGAGGCGGGACCGGCACGGGCCCGGCGTCCGAGGCGCCGAGGGCCGGCGGTGGCGGTGGCGTCCAATAGGAGGCCCCCAATGGCGGTGGAGACGGGGGCGACGGCGGAGGAGGAGGCCGGATCGCCGCTGCGGTGGGGGGCACCGCGTCGACCGTCGGCTCGATCAGGGACTCGACCGACGGTGGGGCCAGGGTCTCGGCCGCCGCCGGCTCGATCAGGGACTCGACCTGTCGGCGGGGCCAGGGTCTCGGCCGACGGGAGGGGAGGCTCGACTTGCAGCAGGGTCGCCGGCCACGTCGAGCGCGGCGGGAGGTCGTCGAAGGCTTCGACCGAACCGTCGCGGACCAATTTGGTCGGTCGGCCGTCGACGAAATAGCGGACTTCGTGCGCTTCGAACGGGTCGGGCGCCCAGCCCTCGAAGGTGTCCATCACAGGTCTCCGTTCGGGCGATCACTGAGCGATGACGAGATTGTCGATCGGCTGGCGGATCGGCCAATGGTGGATCGGCCTTCGTCGGAAGGGCCTTTAGCCTTTGCCCCGGCCCTCCGGCCGCCGTTCGCGCCTCCTCGTGACCCACCCTGGACCTCGGTGGCACCCCCGTCATCCCCCTTGGTGCCCACACCTGAGCCTCCCACCAGGGGATATGGCCGATCGGGCCGACGAGGCCGAATTCCCGTGGACGGCAGGATCCCGAACGAGTATCGATTCACAGGAGGCGCACAGGAGGCACACAGGTGCCGCGCAAGGGAGCGGTCCATCCTCGACACCGGAGGGACATCTACCAATGGACACGAAGCGGAACAGGGTTCTCGTGGTCGACGACGAGCCTTCGATCGTCGACGCCGTGGCGACGTCGCTGCGCTACGAGGGTTTCGAGGTCGAAGAGGCCATGTCGGGTCGCGCCGCGCTCAGCGCCGCTCAGGAGCGACCACCGGACCTGATCGTCCTGGACGTCATGCTGCCTGACCTCGACGGGTTGGAGGTCACCAGGAGGTTGCGCAGCGACGGGATCCGGGCGCCGGTCCTCTTCCTCACCGCTCGCGACTCCCTGGAGGACAAGATCGCGGGCCTGACGGTGGGCGGGGACGACTACGTCACGAAGCCCTTCGCCCTGGCCGAGATCATCGCCAGGGCCCGGGCGCTGCTGCGGCGGGCGGGCGTCGACACCAGCGACGAGGGCCTGTTGAAGTTCTCCGACCTCGAGATGGACGAAGGCGCGCACGAGGTGCGCCGGGACGGCACACTCATCCAGCTGACGGCGACCGAGTTCAACCTGCTGCGGTTCTTCCTGCGCAATCCCCGTCAGGTGCTGTCCAAGGCCCAGATCCTCGACAACGTCTGGCACTACGACTTCGGCGGCGAAGCCAACGTGGTGGAGACCTACGTGAGCTACCTGCGCAAGAAGCTCGAACGGCACGGGCCGCCCCTCATCCACACCATCCGCCTCGTCGGCTACACGTTGCGCGAGTCCGAGGCTCCCTAGGTGTCGCTTCGACTCCGGCTGCTCCTCGCCGTCGGCGCGGTGGCGCTGACTGCGCTCGCCGTCGCGGACGTGGTCACCTACCAGGAGCTGCGTTCGTTCCTCTACAGCCGGATCGACCAGTCCCTCGAGCAGTCGCACCAGCCGATCGACATCGCGCTCGGGAGCGGACCACACCGTGGCGTCACCCCGGGATCGTCCCCGTCGGTTGGGCCGACCGGGCAATCCGGGCCACCTCAGGGTCTCTCCACCAACCCCACGCCGGCGTCGGGATCGGCGTCTCCCCCGCCGTGCGCCGGCTTCGCCGGCCTGACCAGCGACCTGATGCACGAACTCCAGCCCGGGACCTTCGTCGAGATCCGGAGCTCGTCGAACGCCATCCTGTGCCGGTCCACCCAGCCCGAGCTCGGGTCGAACGACTCGGATTCGCCCCGATTGCCGACGCGCATCACCGGCTTCGTCTCCAATGCGTCGGACTTCGGCGAGGCGACGGTGTACTTCACCGTGCAGGTCGTGGCAGCGGCGACTCGCAGTACCGGGTCCGGGCGTCGATGCTCCAAGGAGGCACGTACTCCGGTGGACAGCTCGTGGTCGGCGTGCCTCTGGCGGGAACGGCGTCCACGGTGGGCCGTCTGGTCGGGGTCGAGCTGGCCGTGGGCGGAGCAGCACTCGTCGCCGCCTTGTTGATGGGCTGGTGGCTCGTTCGGGTCAGCTTCCGCCCCCTGCGGGCCATCGAGGACACCGCCGAGGCCATCGCCCGGGGCGAGCTCGCCGGAACGGGTCCCCGGCGAGGACGCACACACCGAGGTGGGGCGACTGGCCCGCGCCCTCAACGCAATGCTGGGACGGATCGAGAAGGCGTTCGCCCAACGAGATGCCACCGAGCACGAGCTACGGGCGTCGGAGGGTCGGATGCGGCAGTTCGTTGCCGACGCGTCGCACGAGTTGCGTACGCCGCTCACCGCCGTCTCGGCTTACGCCGAGCTATTCGAACAAGGAGCATCCACACGCGTCGAAGACCTCGATCGGGTCATGCAGGGCATCCGGAGCGAGACGGCCCGCATGGGCCATCTTGTCGAAGACCTGCTCCTGCTGGCCCGGTTGGACGAGGGACGACCGCTCGAACGCGAGGAAGTCGAACTCGTGGGCGTGACTGCAGAAGCCGTGCAGACCGCCACCACCGTGGGCCCGCAGTGGCCCGTCCGCCTCGTGGCCCGACAGCCGGTGGAGATCGTGGGCGACCGCATGCGGATCCGCCAGGTGCTCGACAACCTCCTCGCCAACGTCCGCACCCACTGCCCCGAAGGGACGTCCACGGTCGTCACCGTCGAGCGGGAGGACCACGACGCGGTGATCAGCGTCCGCGACGACGGCCCGGGCTTGAGCGCCGAGGACGCCGCTCGGGTCTTCGAGCGGTTCTTCCGGGCCGACGCCTCGCGCTCACGCCGGTTCGGCGGTGCGGGCCTGGGCCTCTCCATCGTTGCTTCCATCGCCAAGGCCCACGGCGGCACCGTCATGGCCGCACCGGCGCCGGACAGGGGCACGTTGTTCACCGTTCGCCTCCCGCTCTCGGGGGCCGGCGGGACCGGCGGAAGTACAGACGGCGGGACCGGCGCCAGCACAGACAGCCCCACGGGCCACGGATTCACAGCTGACTCATAGCCAGCTGTGCGAGGGCCCCGAGGTTCGCATGGTGACATGCGGGCTATGAGAACCCCACCGAGGACAGAGCCGATCATGGGTGGCTCGACCCGACCCGTGCGCGGTCCCGTCCCGTCGGGAGCCGATCGGCGCGACATCGCCCGGGCCCGGGCCCGCCGGTTGTCGAGAACCCTGGCGCTTCTCGCCGCCGGCGCGGCGGCGGTGCTGGGCCTCGTCGTGTCCAGGGAGATCCCCGGCACGACGGCCGCCACCGCCGCAGTGAGCTCGACTGCCGCGACGACGTCACGAACCGGGTCGTCGTCGAGCGCGTCGCAGACGACCTCGACCACCGGCTCGGGCACGGGGTCGCAGTCCTCGTCGAGCGCTTCGGGCGCCTCCGCCGCCATCTCCGGAACCTCGGCCACCACGCAGACCACCACCACACAGACCACCACCACGCCCACGACCACGACACCGAGTACGACCACGAATGCGGCGACGGTCGTGTCCGGCGGCACGGGGAGATGACGATGGCTGCACGGCACCGGAACCTCGACGCGGAGGCCGGCCCACGGTCGACGTCGAACCCCGCGCTGCGCACCATGCGCGCCATCGGCACCACGGCCGTCGTGGCCGTCGCCGAGCCGGCCGCGGTCGACAGGGCCGAGAGGATCCTGCGCGACGAGCTCGTCGCCATCGACCGGGCCTGCAGCCGGTTCCGCCCGGACTCTGAGCTCTCGGGATCTGCAGCGCTCCGGCGGCGCGCCGGTGAGAGTGAGCGCTCTGCTGTTCGACGCCGTCACTGTGGCATGCGACGTCGCACAGCGAACCGGTGGTGCGGTTGACCCGACCGTCGGAGTCGCCCTCGAGACACTCGGATACGACCGCGACTTCGAAGAGCTCGACGCGCACCGGACCGAGTTGGTCGGAGCGGCGCGGCCCGCACCGGGATGGTGGCGGATCGAGCTCGACGCCCGGCGTCGCACGGTGCAGGTTCCCGCGGGAACGCATCTCGACCTCGGTGCGTCGGCCAAGGCCCTCGTCGCCGACCGCGCCGCACGGCGCATCGCCGACGTGCTGCACACCGGGACCCTCGTCAGCATCGGTGGGGACGTGGCCGTGGCCGGTGCCGCGCCCGAGGGCGGCTGGGCCGTCGGCATCGCCGTCGACTCCTCCACGCCGGTGGACCAGGTCGATCACGTGGTCTCGATCGACGCGGGTGGCATCGCCACCTCGAGCACCTCGGTACGGACGTGGCAGCGCGGCTCGCGTCGCCTCCACCACATCGTCGACCCCACCTCGGGCGAATGCGTCCGCGCCGTACTGGACCCTCGTGTCCGCCTCCGGAGCGAGCTGTGTCGACGCCAACGCGGCGAGCACCGCCGCTGTCGTCTGGGCCGAGCGCGCCCTGCCGAAGCTGGTGGAGCTGGGCCTGCCCGCCCGCCTGGTTCGCCACGACGGGCAGGTCGTCACGGTGAACGGCTGGCCGACGGACGTCGCCGGGGATGCGGCGCCCTCCGACGGTGTCGAGGTGGCGTCGTGAGCTCCTCTGTCCTGTGGTACGCGACGCGGGCGACCGGGTTGATGTCCCTGGTGTTGCTCAGCGCCACGATGGTGCTCGGGGTCCTCACCGCCAACCGCACGTCCAGTCCCAGGTGGCCGGGGTTCGCGCTCCAGGACCTCCACCGCCGCGTGTCGGTGATCACGATGGGCTTCTTGGCCTGCCACATCCTGACGAGCGTCGTCGACACCTACGTGCACATCGGGTTGGCGTCGGTCGTCGTGCCCTTCGCATCGTCGTACAAACGTCTGTGGGTGGCGCTGGGGTCGGTCGGTGTCGATCTGCTGCTGGCGGTGGCGGTGACCAGCGGGCTCCGCCGCAAGATCCGGGCCCGGACGTGGCGAGCGGTGCACTGGCTCGCCTACCTGAGCTGGCCCGTGGCCCTCTCCCACGCCTTCGGCATGGGAACCGACATGGGCCAGCGCTGGGTGCTCGGTCTCACCTCGGCCTGCATCGCCGCCGTCGTGGGCGCCGTCATCTGGCGAATCTCGTTGGCCGCCCGGCGCAAGACCCGCGCCCTGGAGTTCGTCCCCGTCGAGCGCCGCCCCCAGGGTGTCCCCGTCAAGCACATCTCGGCCTAACCCCAGAGGAACGATCCGATGCCCACCGCCACCACCGACAGACAGACCGGCACCGCCGCCCAGGCGGGCACCGGCGAGGCCACCCACGACCGAGCCACGCTGCTCGGCGCCTGGCACGCACACGGCAATGCCGATCTGGCTGCTCACCTCGCCCATCACGGGACAGCTCCTCTTCCCCGGCCCGGCGACGGCTCGTGGCCCGGACGTTTTGCCGCGACCGATCGAGCTCTCGGGGCTGACGGGTCGGGGTGGGGCGTCGTTCCCTTCTGCGACAAAGCTCGAGCTGGTCCGGTCGGCGAAGGGAAGCCCGTCCCTCGTCGTCAACGCCATGGAGGGCGAGCCCGCCAGCTCCAAGGACAAGGTGCTCCTGTCGTGCGTGCCGCACCTCGTGCTCGACGGCGCCGAGCTGGCCGCCTGTGCGCTCGGCGCCTCGCGGATCGTGGTGTGCGTCGCAGCCGACGCGCCCGACACCGCGTGGGCCGTCGGGCGCGCCGTGGCCGAACGCGCCGGCACGGCACTGGCGCCGGTCCCGGTCGAGGTGCTGCGGCCCCCGGGACGCTACGTCGCCGGCGAGGAATCGGCGTTGGTCTCCTGGTTGAACGGCGGACCGGGGGCTCCGGGCTGGCGACCGGACAAGCGACGCCCCCTGACGATCGGGCGCGGTGCCGCCCTCGTGCACAACGCCGAGACGCTCGCACACATGGCCCTCGTCGCCCGGTACGGCCCGGCGTCGTTTCGTGCCGCCGGCAGCGCCGACGCGCCGGGGACGTCGTTGGTGACCATCTCCGGCGGGGTCGAGCGGCCCGGTGTCTACGAGGTCGCCCTGGGGACGGCCCTCGGTGCCATTGTCGACCGGGCGCGGCCCGTGGGCGAGGTGGCGGCGGTGCTCACCGGCGGTTTCGGCGGGACCTGGGTTCCGACCGGCGCGCTGGCCACACCGTATGCACCTCGTTCGATGTCCGCGGTGGGCGGTGTCGTCGGTGCCGGGGTCCTGGCGGTGCTCACGCGACGCGCCTGTGGGGTCGCCGAGACGGCGCGCGTGGCGCGGTACATGGCCGGCGAGAGTGCCGGACAATGCGGCCCGTGTGTCTTCGGCCTGCCGGCCGTTGCCGACGATCTCGAGCGGTTGGCCCTCGGGCGCGTCGACCCCGGCGCCGTCGGCGCGACTCGAGATGCGGGTCGCCTCGGTGGACGGACGGGGGGCGTGCCGTCACCCCGACGGCGTGGCCCGCATGGTGCGAAGTGCCCTGTCGGTGTTCGCGACCGACGTCGCCGCGCACGCCGGTGGGCACCCGTGCCCGTTTCGAAACGGGCCCTCGGCACTCTTCGGGGCGTGGCCCCGGTGAAAGGGGCGAGGGACACGCGACCAGTGCTCAAGGTGAACCCGATCGCCTGCGAGGCCTACGGGTACTGCGCCGAGCTCCTACCCGAGCTCGTCACCCTCGACGAATGGGGGTACCCGTCGTCAGCGGCGACCCCGTCCCTGCTCACCTCGTCGAGCTGGCACGGCGCGCCGCCAGGGATTGTCCCCGCCGCGCCTTTCACGTCGAGCGAGCCGACGACCGTTGACGCTCTAGCGGGGCGGGATGGAGTACGTGACCTGCGCCTTGGCGACGAGCTCCTCGTGCCCCTGGGAGCGGAGCCCGACATCGGCCACCCCGAGCTGCTTGCCCAGCTTGAGCAGTCGACCCTCGGCCACCAGGTCGACCAGGGCCGGCTTGCGCAGGAAGTCGATGTGCAGGCTCGTCGTCACCGCCAGTGCCACCGGACCGATCCGGGCCAGGATGGCCAGCCACGCCGCGGCGTCAGCCATGGCCATGAGGGTCGGCCCCGCCACCGTGCCCCCGGGCCGGCTGTGGGCCTGGGTCACCGGGAGCCGGATCGTCACGCCCCACGCCGCCAGCCTCCTCGATGACATAGGGAGGAGGAGCGTCGGGGAAGGCGCCGTCGAGAAACCCTTGGAGCTCCGCTCTGGACATGGGGGGCATCGGGCGCAGAGTACCGGGGTCGACGGGCGCTCCTCGCACCACTCGCGCCCTCCGCCACGGGCGCGGCACCGGCCTGTCAGAACCCCTCGGCGGCGAGGCGGGCGAGGTTGCGGAAATCGGCGTCGACACCACGCTGGAGCACGCGTCGCAACACGCGGGTTCCCGGCAGCGGGATTGCCTCGAGATGGAAGAAGCGCGTGCGCGCGCCGTCGTCGTGGGGCTCGGCCGCCATCAGCACGAGATACAGCCGGGCCCGGGCCTGCATGAGGCAGAAGCCGTCCTCGAGCCGCACCTCGAAGGGGAAGGCGATCCCGTAGGTCGTGGCCGCGATCTGCAGTCGCTCGGCCCCGCCCTCGGCCCGGCGGGTGAGCACCCGCAGTCTGCGCACCTGCGTGTCGAAACGCGGCACCGACGCCTCGAGGTCGGTGACCCATGGCCACGTCGTGGCATAGGGCGCCTCGAGGATCCCTTCGGTCCACGCCGCCCCGGGGATCGACGAGGCCAGGGCCCGGGCCCGTGCGATGGGGCCGAACCTCGCCACCGGCCACCGGCCCCCGGCTCCGCTCACGGTTCCCACCTCGCGGACGAATGCCGAACGGGCACGGTGGAGCCGCGACTTCACCGTGCCGGCCGCCACCCCCAGGACCTGGGCGGCCTCGGTCTCGCTCATCCCGTCGAGGTCGCGCAGGACGAGGATGGCGCGCTGCTCGGGGGCAAGCCCGGCGAGGGTCGACCGGACGTCGACGACGGTGGCGACGTCGACCGGGGCGACCGGAGGGCTCACGAGCACGGCGGGGTCGACGGGGTCCTCCCGCCGGTCGCGGGCGACGCGAATCGGCCTCGCGCACCGCGATCCGGCGTACCCAGCCGTGCAGGGCGGCGGGCTCGCGCAGCGACCGGAGGTTGCGCAGCACTGCGATGAAGGTCTCCTGCATGGCGTCGTCTCCGCGGTCGAGGGCGATGGCCCCGCACACCCGGCCCACATACGGCATCAGCTCGCGCACGAGCGTGTCCATGGCCGCGGCGTCACCCCGCCGAGCCGCCCGGACGAGCTGCTCCATGCCTACAAGAGGTGGCGGGACCCGGGAAGGTTCCGTGCCGTCACGACCTGTCCTTCGGATCGTCTCCCGAAGTGGCGGCGGGTCCCGGGGCACCGGGCGGCGCGCAGCCGGCGGATCCCGTCGTTGATGGCCGTCGTGATCAACCGGTCGTTGTCCTTCGAGATGTAGCGGTGGACCCGGCGCTCGAGCAGGGCCCGCATGACCGGGTTGAACGCGTGGTAGGTCTCGGAGAAATGGATCTTCGTCCGGCCGTCGCCCAGGTCCTCGAGCCTGGTGCGCCCTTCGGCGATCGACCACAGCGGCTTTCCCACCGCGTCGTACTTCCACGACACGGGCGGAGTGACCTCGGTGAGCCACTCCCACGACTGCCCGACCCCCCCGGACATCAGGTAGCGCGGCACCCGGAAGGTGCAGTGCCGGACGAGACCCTCGCCCACGGCGTCGCCGGGGTGCAGGATCTCGATCGACACACCCGACGAGGTGGGGCGACGCGGGCCCCGGTACCAGAACAGCTCCCACACCTCGGGCGGCGTGCCGTCCACGATCACGTCGTAGTGGTGCACTTGCATCGGACGCTGCGCCTCCTGGCGTCGTTCACGCAGACGTGGCGACCGTAGCCCGACGCGGTGCGCCCGAGCACGGTGAGGGTCTCAGGTCGATGTCACCACGGGGTGCCGAAGGTCTCGCGGTGGGCCTTTTCGGCAAGGGGGCGGCGCCGGGGTGGTGACAGCGGGCGTGCCGGCCAGCCCAGGGGGATCACCGCCATGGGGAGCACCTCGGCCGGTAGCTCGACGATCGACGCCAATTCGCCGCCGAACACCAGGGGCAGCGTGGTGAGCGACGAGCCCAGGCCCAGAGCCGTGGCCGCCAGGAGCAGGTTCTGGATGGCGGGGAACACCGACGCCTCGAGCACGCGCCGGTCCCCGAGGCGCGTGTCGCCGCACACGACGACGAGGACCGGTGCTCCGGCGACTCCCCCCTGCGCGCCCGTCTCGACATCGGCGAGCAGCCCGGGGGCCAAGCGGCCCTCGGAGTGCGCCCGGCCCCCGCCCTCCCACGCCTGACGGGTGAGCGCACCGATGGCGGCACGACGCTCGTGCGTCACGCACCACCACGAAGACCCACGGTTGGCGGTTCTCGGCGCTCGGGGCGAAGGTGGCGGCGTCGAGCACCTTCTCCACCGCGGCCGTCGTCGACCGGGTCCTCGCCGAACACCCGGCAGGCCCGTTGACGATGCACGACCTCGAATACGTCTTCCACGGGCCCCACGCTACGGCGGACCCGACCGGCCGACGACGCCGGTTGCGGTGGCGCGGCCCGCGCTAGGGAGCGATCGTGGCCGCGGTCCCCATGATGATCCGGGGTTGGGCGGCGGGGCTCAGCCAGCGCAAGCACGGCCAGCAGCTCGCTCGTGGGGAGCGCCACGCACCCCGAGGTCGCGCCGCCGCCGGAGACGTGGAGGAAGATGGCGCTGCCCGCACCGGGGACGGTCGGGCTCGTGTTGTAGGCGATCACCGCCCCGTAGTCGTAGACGGGCACTGGTCCATGGGCTCGGGCGCTGCGCCGGCGTTGGACACGTCGGTGTCCACCCACTGGTTGTAGAGCGGGCTCGTGGGGTCGTCGTCCCAGACGATGTTCGCGCCCCGTCACCGCCGGTACGGGAACTGCACCCCGGGATCGCCGAGGACGCCGAAGAAGAAGTCGAACCCGAACGAGCCCGACGGCGTGCGACCGTCCCCCTCTCGCTTCTGTCCCGGCGGGGCGAATCCCCCGTACCCGACATGGGCCTGCCACGGGCCGAACACCTGGTGCCAGCCCGTCGCGTCGTGCTGGTACGCGGTCAGCGGTGGCGGTCGTCTGGCCGTAGCCGAGGCGCTCACCGCGATCACCTGCGTCGCCGGACCCACACCCACCAGGCGGGTGACGAGGAGAGATGGGGTCGGTGCCGTCGTGACCGGGCGCGGCGCCGTCGTCGCCGGGCCTCGGGGCTGCGACCCTCACCGCAGCGGTGGTCGGCGCGGTCACCGCAACGGTGGTCGGCACGGTCACCGCAACGGTGGTCGGCGCGGTCGTGGTGCGACCGTTGTCGGCGCCGTGCTCGTCGGGGAGTCCTCCACGTGGGCCCCGACGTGTCGGCTGCGGCCGGCCCCCGGCGCGCCGGCGCCACACGAAGCCAGGAGCACGACGAGCACCACCGCCAGGCCCGGCACGACGACCGGAGACTGCCCCGGCTATGGTGCGCGTCCGTGCCGCGCCCCGGGCGCCACCTCGCCCTTTTCGTCGCCACCGGGCTCCTCTCCTGCGGCGTGCTGTCCGCATGCACCAGTACACCCCGGAATCCCGGCGCCCTCGGCACACCCAGGTCAGAGGCGCTTTCCGCACCCTCGAAGGCGTCATCCACGACGACGACGTCGACGCCGGCTCCGGTGCCGACGCCGGGGAGCGCCGCTGTCTCGGTGCCCCCGACCGCCACGTCCAGCACGACGACCGGCACCCACTCCGCCACCGTGACCACCAGCTCCTCGGCGTTCCTGGGCTCGGTCGCCGCCGGTCACCGCAGCACAGGTCTCTTCCACGTGGAGGCCGGGCTGCCCGGTGGGGCCCGACGCAACTGCGGCTGCTCACCATGAGCTACTGGGGCTTCGACGGCCGGCCGCACACCGGCACCATGGTGGTGAGCAGCGCGGTGACGACAGCGGTGTTGGACGTGTTCGGCCGGCTGTTCGCCGAGCATTTCCCCATCCACCAGATGCAGCCCGAGGACGTCTACGGCGGGCAGGACCCGGTTTCCATGGCGGACGACAACACCTCGGGCTTCAACTGCCGGTACGCCGTGACACCGGGGCCGCCATCGTGGTCGGTGCACGCGTATCGGCGAGGCGATCGACGTGAACCCCGTGGAGAACCCGTACCTCGAGGGAGGCCGGGTTCAGCCGGCGGCCGGTGCGCCGTACCTGGACCGTTCGCGCGTACCGACCGGGGATGGCGGTTCCCGGCGGCCAACTGGTCGAGGCCTTCGCATCGGTCGGTTGGCCGTGGGGTGGGCGTTGGGCGGCAAGCCCCGACTACCAGCATTTCTCGGCCACGGGGGCTGAGACCGACGTCAGAGGTGCCGAACGACGCGCGCCACGACCCAGATCACGAGCACGACGATGGGCAGCGCGGACAGGGCCCACGCCTTGACCCGACTCTGGGGCTGCCAGCGGCGCCTCGGGCCCGACGAGGCCCTGGGCGAACTGGTCTAGGCCCACGACACGAGGCCCACCGAGGCGCCTGTGCTTGAGACTTCTCCCTCGGGCGCCTCGGATGGGCTGCGAGACGTCGACGCGCCGCTCGCGCTTGGCGTTCCTTGGTGCGTTTGGACCGGTCGGACGCCACGCGCCCAGCTTGACACGGGGTCGTCTCACGACCACGAGCAGACCCCCGCCCATGACGAGCGCGCGACGTCTCTGGCGGTCCGCTGCCGAGGCGCCGACGCCCGAGTTCTCAGTGTGAGCCGGCTCCACACCTGGTGGCGGTGCCGCGGCGCCCACGGTAGCGTCGGCCGCCTCCCTCCCCCGAGAGCGGTACTCGACCATGACGGACCTGTTCTCCATCGCCGGCAAGACCGCCCTCGTCACCGGGGGATCGCGTGGCATCGGCAAGATGATCGCCACGGGATACGTCGAGGCCGGGGCGAAGGTGTACGTGTCGTCACGCAAGGCCGAGGCATGCGAGGAGCTCGCCGCCGAGTTGTCCGAAGTCGGTGAGTGCATCGCACTGCCCGCCGACCTCTCCACCGAGCCGGGCTGCCGCGGGTCTGGCGACGGCCCTGGCCGAGCGCGAGTCGCTCCTGCACATCCTGGTCAACAACGCCGGGAACACCTGGGGTGCGCCGTTCGAGGAGTTCGACGATGCGGCCTGGGACCGGGTGCTGTCTCTGAACGTGAAGGGCGTGTTCCACACCACGAAGTTCATGACACCGCTGTCTGCGTGCCGCCTCCAGTCCCGACGACCCGGCGCGCGTCATCAACATCGGGTCGATCGACGGGATCCTGGTCTCGGTGCTCGAGAGCTACTCCTACTCGGCGTCCAAGGCCGCGGTGCACCAGCTCACCCGACACCTGGCCAAGCGTCTGGCGCCCTCGATCACGGTCAACGCCATCGCGCCGGGGCCCTTCGAGTCCAAGATGATGGCGGCGACCCTCGAGGCCTTCGGCGAGCAGATCGCCGCCGGCGCACCGCTCAAGCGCATCGGTCGGCCCGACGACATGGCCGGGACCCGCCATCTTCCTGGCGTCGCGGGCCGGTGCCTACCTGACAGGTGCGGTGATCCCGGTCGACGGCGGCATCGCCACGGTGGGGGGGTAGGAGCGACGTGGGCCGGTGCCCGATTCGCCCGACGAGATCCGGTGCAACGCGAAGAGAGGAGTCCCGATGCGGCTGAGCACGATGCTCGACTACTCGCGAGGGGTCAAGCAGTCCGCCGACCACGTCGCCGAACTCGAACGCGCCGGCCTCGACATCGTGTGGGT
Organism: uncultured Acidimicrobiales bacterium; assembly: GCA_963739765.1. GTDB lineage: Bacteria > Actinomycetota > Acidimicrobiia > Acidimicrobiales > UBA8190 > Chersky-840. The sequence goes on from CAVUBP010000003.1 coordinate 451,872, forward strand.
GGCCGAGGCCTACGGCCTCGACGGGCCCAGTCAGATGGGATACATCGCGGCGAAGACCGAGCGGATCGAGATCGGCTCGGCCATCCTGCCCATCTACTCCCGCACGCCGGCGCTCCTGGCCCAGACCGCGGCCGGCATCGACGCCTTGAGCGAGGGCCGGTTCATCCTCGGACTGGGGGCGTCGGGCCCACAGGTCATCGAGGGGTGGCACGGCGTGCCCTACACCCAACCGCTCGAGCGCACCCGCGAGATCATCGGCATCTGTCGGAAGGTGTGGCGCCGGGAGGTGGTGACGAATGACGGCCTGTACCCCATCCCCCTGCCACCGGGCCTCGGAACCGGTCTGGGCAAGCCTCTGAAGCTCATCAACCACCCCGTACGCCAGGAGATCCCCATCTGGGTGGCGTCGATGGGACCGAAGAACGTCGAGATGACCGCCGAGTTGGCCGACGGATGGTTCCCGTTCCTGTTCATCCCCGAGCGGGCACACGACGTATGGGGCGAAGCCCTGGCCGCGGGGGCCGCCAAGCGCGTCGCCCGGTCTCGGCCCGCTCGAGATCGCCGCCGGCGGTCTGGCCGCCATCGGCGACGGGCTCGAGCACCTGCGCGAATTCGCGAGGCCCATGACCGCCCTGTACGTCGGGGGCATGGGTGCCCGGGGGCGCAACTTCTACAATGCCCTCACCCGCCGCTACGGGTTCGAGGCCGAGGCGGCGCTGATCCAGGACCTCTACCTGAGCGGGAAGAAGGAGGAGGCGGCCGCGGCGGTGCCGGCCGAGCTCCTCGAGCTGACGTCGCTCGTGGGCCCGGCGAGCTACGTGCAAGAGCGCATCGCCGCCTACCGCCAGGCCGGTGTGAGCGTGCTCAACGTCACCCCCGTCGGGCCCGACCCGCTCGCCACGGTGGAACAACTGAAGGAGTGGTGCAGTTGACGAACCGACACATCGTCCTCGCCGCTCGGCCCTCGGGCATGGTCGACGAGACCACCACCCGCCTCGAGGACGGCCCCGTGCCCGAGCCCGGGCCGGGCGAGGCGCTCGTCGCCGTGCGCTACCTGTCGATGGACCCCACCATCCGGACCTGGATGGACGACGCGCCGGGATACCTCCCCCCCATCGGTCTCGGTGAGACGGTCCGGGGTGCAGGGGTCGGCGAGGTGCTGCGCTCGAACAGCGACAGGTACGCGGCCGGTGACCTCGTGGTCGGGCTGACGGGCTGGCAGGACTACGTCCTCGCCGACGAGGCCGCCGCCGCGATGCAGGTGATCCCGCCGGGTGTCGATCCCCCCATGGTGTTGAGCGTCCTCGGCGTCACCGGAATGACGGCCTACTTCGGGATGATCGACGTGGGCAGGGTCACCGCCGGTGACACGGTGGTCGTGTCGGGGGCGGCGGGGGCCACCGGGTCCGTCGCCGGTCAGATCGCCCGGATCAAAGGCGCCACCACCGTGGTCGGCATCGCGGGGACCCCCGAGAAATGCGCGTGGATCGTCGACGAGCTCGGGTTCGACGCTGCGGTCAACTACAGGACCGACGACGTCGCCGCCTCGCTGCGGACCCTGTGCCCCGGAGGGATCGACCTCTACTACGACAACGTCGGGGGCGAGATCCTCGACACCTGCCTCGCCCAGCTGGCCCTGCGGGGTCGGATCGTGATGTGCGGCGCCATCTCGGTGTACAACGAGAAGAGCAGGCCTCCCGGGCCGCGCAACATCTTCAACCTCATCATCAAACGGGGTCGGATGGAGGGCTTTCTCGTGCTCGACTACCTCGACCGGTTCCTCGAAGCGCAGATCGACATGGTCGGGTGGCTGGCCGAGGACAAGGTGAGGCACGCCGAACACCTCGTCGACGGTCTCGAGCACGCCCCCGACGCCCTCAACCTCCTGTTCACCGGGGGGAACACCGGCAAGGTGATCGTGAAGCTGTGACCACGAGTGCGGGCGCCGGTCACCGATCGATCATGTCTCGTCGTCGAACCAGTCCCAGCGCCACGGCGTGATCGTCTCGAAGGGTCCGGCGAACACCACGGCCCGGCCCTTGCCGACGGTGGCGGCGCGCACCAGGTCGCTCAGCCCGGGCGTCACGCTGAGCGGTGCCGCGTCGAGATAGCACACGGTGATCGTCCTGTTGCCGGGGCGCCAGTCGTACCGGTCGAAGCGGGTGTCGGTTGCGAACGTCCAGACACCGGCCACCCCGTCGGCACCGAGCAGTGCCCCGGCCAGCTGGTCGTCGTCATCTGGCGCGGGCCGGGAAGTCCGCGTCGAGCTCGGCACGCCGTTCCCGGGCACGGTTCTGTCGCGCACCACGACATAGACCCCGCGGTTGGGCCGGTAGGGGACGGCTTCGGCCGACACGAGCACCCGCGGAGGCCGCCTGCAGGCCGGTGACGGCGAGGGGGCCCGACAACCGCGAGCGTCGATGCCCGTGGAAGCGACCGGCCGCCCGCAGGCTCTCGCCCAGAGCCCGGAACTCCACGAGCGTGGTGTCGACCGGATCGCCCATGAGGTACAAGGTCATGTAGTGGACGGGGGCGAGCGCGCCATCGTCAAACGCCCGCGCCCGGCGGCACTCGGGGGTCGACACCCATCGTTGGCCGAACACGACCCCGGGGAGCGGGTACTGCTCGGGCATGTGGTCGAGCTGGTGCCACTCGTTGTAGGACCGGTGCTCGGAGCGATCGGTGATCTCCGTGAAGGAGAAGAACCCGAGATGGACCTTGGCCATGTCCAGCAGTCCAGCACGACGGCACCTGGCGCGCCCGCATGGCGACGGTGAAAGGGGCAAGACTCACCTCCATGGCACCCACCGGGCACCGGACCTCTGCGTTGTCCGCTGTCGTGCTCCGTGCAGTGGTGATGGCGTCTGTGGTGACGGGGAGCACGGCCTGCGCCACGAGCTCGTCGCCGTCGGGAGCCGGCTCGAGACACGAGTCGAGCTCGAGTGCTCCGGGGAGCTCCACGACGTCGGGCCCGAGCACGACGGTGCCGGCCTCCTCGGCTGCTTGGCTCACCTACGGCGGAAGCTTCGCCCGCACCTCGCTCGACAGCACCGACCCCGCCTTCGACCACAAGCCATCGCGCCTGTGGACCTCCCCCGCGCTCGACGCGCCCGTGTACGGCGAACCGCTCATCTACAAGCAACAGGTGTTCGTGGCCACCGAGAACGACACGGTGTACGCGCTGTCCGCCGCTGACGGCGCCTTGGTGTGGACCGACCATCTGGCTTCGCCCGTCCCCGCCGGCATGCTGCCCTGTGGCGACATCGCGCCCACGGTCGGCATCACCTCGACGATGGTCATCGACCCGGTGACCGGGACCTTGTTCGCCTCCGCCGAGGAGCTGTCGGGATCGTCGGTCAGGCACGTGGTGTACGCCCTCGACATCGCCACGCACCGGGCCCTGTGGAGCCGTGGCGTCGATCAGGGCGGCTGGACGGCCGGCGCGCAGCTGCAGCGCACCGGGCTCGCCCTCTCCGCCGGCCACGTGATCGTCGGCTTCGGCGGGAACTTCGGTGATTGCGGCACCTATCACGGCTGGGTCGTGGGCGTCCCCGAGTCCGGTGCCGGACCTCTGCTCGCCTACAAGGTGCCCACGGCCCGCGAGGGTGCCATCTGGGCCCCGGCCGGGGTGACGGTGAACCCAGCCGGCGACGTCCTCGTCGTCACCGGCAACGGCAGCGCCGGGCCCGGGCAGCCCTTCGACCACGGGGACAGCGTGATCGAGCTGTCGCCCACGTTGGCGGAGAGGGGGTACTTCGCGCCGTCGAACTGGGCACAGGACAACGCCGACGACGGCGATCTCGGCTCGACGGCGGTGATGCTCCTCGACAACTCGAGAATGTTCGTCGTCGGCAAGCAACAGACCGCGTACCTCCTCGACGCCACCACCCTCGGAGGGGTCGGTGGGCAGCTGGCGTCGAAGGGCGTGTGCGGTTCCCTGGGCGGCAACGCCTACCTGGCGCCGAACGCCTACGTGGTGTGCACCGACGACGGGACCATCGACCAGGTCCGGGTGGGGCCGGGGGCGACCATGAGCGCGCGGTTGGACGTGGACGGTCCCCCACGGGAGGAGCCGGCTCACCCACGATCGCCGGTGGAGTGCTGTGGACCGTCGACATCGGCGCGTCGACTGCTCTACGGGGTCGAGCCTGTCCACGGGGTCCACCCGCTACACGCTGTCCCTCACCACGGGCACACCACAACACTTCGCCGCCCCCAGCGTCGGCCGGGGGGATGTTGGTGGTGGCGGGCGCGGGCCACGTCGAGGCCTTGCACTGAGCCGTCGCTGGCGAGGGGCCCGGCGCGGCCCGTCACGTCCGTCGGGCCCGAAGACACGGGGTCAGGCGGGTGGCAGGTCCTCACGCAGGCGGTCAGCGTCTCGATCTGTGTGGATGTGGGCCAGCGAACCTTGGTCGCCCAACCCGCCCTCTCGAAGATCCGGATGAGCACGGCGGACACGATCGACCTGATGGGCGAGGACGCCGTGGCGGGCCGACGCCGGTGCAGCGTGATGGAAGTTGTGCCAACTCTCTCCGAATGACACCAACGCCAGGGACGCCACATTGGCGCTGTTGTCGCCGGTGGTGAAGGGGCGTCGGCCCCAGAGGTGGCAGACCGAGTTGATGCTCCAGGTCACATGGTGCAACAACGCCATGCGGATCAGTCCGGCCCACAAGAACACGCCCAGCGCACCGCCCAGTGTGCCGGTGACGGCCCAGCCGATCGCGAACGGGGCCACGAGAGAGAAGACGGCGAGAACAGGGAACAACCGGTCGATCATCACCAGGTCGGGGTCACGCAGCAGATCGGGCGCGAACCGCTTCTGACTCGTGGCGTCGGATGCGAAGAGCCAACCGACGTGCGCCCACAGGAACCCTCGGGCGGCGGTGGGCTTGTCGGTGCCGTAGCTGACCGGGGAGTGCGGGTCGCCGGCACGATCGCTGAACATGTGGTGACGACGGTGCGTCGTCACCCAACTGATCACCGATCCCTCGAGCGCCATGGTGCCGGCCACGGCCAAGACGATTTTGAGCACCCGGTTCGCATTGAAGCTGTGGTGCGCGAAGAGCCGGTGGAACCCCGCACTGATGCCGAAGCCGGTGAAGACATAGAACGCCGCGGCGAGGCCGAGGCCCCAGATGGTCTTGGTGCCTCCCCACCCGAGCGGGATGAAGACGGCGAGTGCCACCAAGGGCCCGGCCACCAGGAGGGCGGTGACGATTCGGGCCGTGGTCAGCGAACCGGGAGAGGGGCCCTCGAATATCGGCTCGGGTGTTGCGGGGGCGACCCGGGGTGCGGGCACCCTCTCGAGAACAGTCTGAGGCACGGCGTCCAGCTTCTGCCTGGGCGGCGGGGCAGGACTCCACCGTTTGGGCGTTCAAGGTCACCGTGGTCTCGGGCGACACGTTTCACCTGCATTCTACCCCCGACCGCCGACGGACGTGCGGCGCCGCCTCCTTGCGCAGTCGCTGTGGGCGTCTCAGTGGGTGGAAACGCAGGCGGCGGCGTCAATCGGTTCCCCGACGACAGCGTCGGAATGGTTGCGAGGTGAAGGTCCTTCAGGTCTTCCTGCGGGCCCCGCCGCTCCCGCGTCCGAGGGGCGGTGCGCTGCGCAGCTCGACGGAGCTCAACGATCGATCGATCACGGCGCGTGCCACCTCACCCAACGGCGTGCGACTCTTGCGGGAGTAGCCTCGGAGCAAGGCGAACGCGTCTTCCATGCTCACCTCCTGTTGCTCGGCCACGACTCCCTTCGCCTGCTCGATGAGGATCCTGGAGTTGAGCGCGCCTTGCAATTGCCCGGCGACGTCGACCTGTCGCCGGACGCTGCGCTCCTGGAGGATGCCGATGGTGGCCGCGTCGGCCAGCGCTTGGACGATGGTCACCTCGCGCGGCGTCAACTCCTTGGGCTCGGTGTCGAAGACGTTCATGGCGCCGATCACGTCCCGGCGCAGCCGTAGCGGCAGGGCATGGACCATCCGGAACCCGGCATCGCGGGCCATGGGGCCGAATCGTGGCCACCGGTCCCCGTCCGACGCCAGAGGCTCGTTGACGACCTGCTCGCCTCCCCGCTGGCAGTCGTAGCAGGGACCCTCCTGGTTCTGGACCTCGAACAGCTCCGCCACGCGCATCCGCTCTGTCGACGAGGCCATCACCTGGAGCCCGCCTTGACGGTCGAGGAGGACCAGGCCCACTTCGGCGGTTTCGAGAAGCTCGGCGCAGCGTTCGGCCAGGGTGGAAAGGAAGTCGACGACGTCGTAGTCAGCGACGAGAGTGTCCGCCAGCTCGACGAATGTTCGAGCCAACCACTCCTCTCGTTCCTCCATCGTCAACCCGTTTCCTCCTGCAGTACCGGCCCGTGCAGTGCAACCGGGCCCCGTCCTTGTCGGTCCGACGGGTCCTCATTGTCGCACCCGGCATTGTCGCACCCGGCATTGTCGCACCCGGCGGCGCCTGGGCCGAGGAACCGGCCCCGGACCGTTGCGTCAGCTGTCGTCGAACCGTAGGTGCCCCGTCACCACGTCCTCCGCGACGTCCCGAATGGGCCGGTCGGCGGCGAAGGAGTGGGCCCGCAGGCGCACGAGCGCCTCGTCGACGTCGGCACCGATCTGGACGGCGATCATCCCCGTGGCCTGGTGGACCACGGCGCGATGGTCAGAGACGTCCAGAGCCCAAGCCACCGACTCCGACGCCGCCTCGGACTGCATGACGAGCACGAGCTGTGTGACCAGATCGGCGACTTCGACGGCGTCGGCGAGCTCGCTCCCGGCCAGAGCCCCCGCTTCGTCCCGGTACAGGACGAGGGCCCCGATCCGGGTCGCATTCGTCTGCAGGGGCAGCGCGAACACGGCCCGGACGCCCATGGCGACGACCGCGGCGCTGAACTGGGGCCAGCGGCCGTCAAGGTTGCCGACGTCGTCGACGAGGACCGGCCTGCCCTGGGCATAGGAGTCCATGGCCGGTCCCTCTCCCAGGGTGAATTCGAGGTCCTGGATCGCCCGTGCCCTCCCGTCGAACGCACTGGCGACACTCTGGGTGTGGGCCGGCGCCATCAGCGAGACGGCCGCGCCGCTCACCGGCAACAGCGTCACGCACCCCCGGCACAACGTCGCCAGCGACGGTGGCTCTCCGTCGGCGAGGCCTGACAGCACCGTCCAGCAGCGCTTCGGGTCGACGGCGCTCACCGGATCGGCCCACCGCGCACGAGCACATGACCCGGCTCGGGCACGAGGCCCGCGACCACGATCCGAAGCATCGTCGTCGAGGCCCGCACCGGTGGCCCGCGCCGGCACGGTGGGCACAGCCACCGTGTCGACACGTCGTCGGGGCACAACGAGGGGTGCCGGGCGAAGGTCCGGCGACATCGCCCGCACGTCGTCGGGGCGCGGAGGCGCTCCTCGAGTCCGAGGTCCGTGCCCGGAGTGGGCACGACCAGCCGCAAGGGTCGAGCGGAAGGGACGACAGGCAATGACGGTCCTTTGGCGAAAGCTCAGAAGAGGCGTCGAGCCTGTACGGGGCGACAACCCCAGCACGGTCGTCCAGCCCAAACAAGGCGTCACTCCCAAGGGCGAGCCCTCAGACGCTACACCGGGAACCTCGGGGGACCGTCCACGAGGCCCGGGGTGTCGGACTCCACCCCGTGGAGAGCAGAATGGGCCCATGGCCGCCGCCTCCTCCTCAGCCGACAGCTTCTCCACCCGCGCCACGATCGCCGTCGGCGACCGGAGCTTCGAGGTGCACCGACTCGACGCCCTGGCCGGCCGGTTCGACATCGCCCGCCTGCCCTACGCCATGAAGGTTCTGCTCGAGAACCTCCTCCGCCACGAAGACGGACGCCAGGTCCACGCCGCCGACATCGAAGCCGTGGCCGGCTGGGCGGGCCGCCAGGAGGCAGGGGTTGCATCCGACCACCGAGATCGCCTTCACCCCGGAACGGGTCCTCATGCAGGACTTCACCGGGGTCCCCGGCGTCGTCGACCTGGCGGCCATGCGCGACGCCCTGGCGGAAATGGGCGGTGACCCCACCGCCATCAACCCCCTCGTCCCTGTCGAGCTCGTCATCGACCATTCCGTCATCGCCGAGTCCTCGGGCCTCTCCTCGCTCCTTCGCCACCAACGTGGACATCGAGTACGGACGCAACATCGAGCGGTACCAGCTGCTGCGCTGGGCGCAGCAGGCCTTCGACGGCTTCCGGGTCGTGCCACCGGGGACGGGCATCTGCCACCAGGTCAACCTGGAGTACCTGGCGCGGGTGGTGTTCGCCACCGAGGACGGCCAGGCCTTCCCCGACACCCTGGTGGGTACCGACTCCCACACGACGATGGTGAACGGGCTCGGCGTGCTCGGCTGGGGCGTGGGCGGCATCGAGGCCGAGGCGGCGATGCTGGGCCAGCCGCTCACGATGCTCGTCCCGCCCGTCGTCGGGCTCCGGCTCACCGGGGAGCTGCCCGAGGGGACCACGGCCACCGACCTGGTGCTCACCATCGCCCAGTTGCTCCGCCGGCACGGCGTGGTGGGGAAGTTCGTCGAGGTGCACGGCCCGGGGCTCGCCCAGCTCCCGCTCGAGAACCGCGCCACCATCGGCAACATGGCACCCGAGTACGGGGCCACGTGCGTGATCTTCCCGATCGACGACGTGACCCTGCGGTACCTCCGGTTCACCGGACGCGACGAGGCACACGTCGCCCTGGTCGAGGCCTACGCCAAGGAGCAGGGCCTGTTCCACCGGTCCGAGGACCCCGAGCCGGTGTTCTCCGAACAGGTCGACGCTCGACCTCTCCACCGTCGAGCCGAGCCTGGCCGGGCCCGTCTCGTCCCCAGGACCGTGTCTCGCTGGCCGACACCAGGTCGGGTTTCCGACACAGCCTGGCATCAGCGTCGCCGGAGCAGGTCACCGATACCTCGCTGCGCGTCGCCACGGCGCATGGCGACGCCGGCGCGCCGATCGAGCGTCGCCGACGGCCACGTGGTGATCGCAGCCATCACGAGTTGCACGAACACGTCCAACCCGCAGGTCATGCTGGCGGCCGGGCTCCTGGCCCAGAAGGCCGTCGCCCGGGGGCTGCGCTCCAAGCCGTGGGTGAAGACCTCGCTGGCTCCGGGATCGCGCGTGGTCATGGACTACTACGAGCGGGCCGGGCTACGCGAGCCCCTCGAAGCGCTCGGGTTCCAGCTGGTGGGCTTCGGGTGCACGACGTGCATCGGCAACTCGGGGCCCCTGCTGCCGGGCGTGTCCGAGGCGGTGCACGACGGCGACCTGTCGGTGGCCGCGGTGTTGTCGGGCAACCGCAACTTCGAGGGCCGCATCCACCCCGACGTCCGGCTCAACTACCTGGCCTCGCCCCCGCTGGTCGTGGCCTACGCGCTGGCGGGCACCATGGACCTCGACCTCACCTCCGAGCCCCTCGGCACCGACACCGACGGCCGACCCGTCTACCTGCGCGACCTGTGGCCCACGCCGGCCGAGGTCTCCGCCGCCATCGAGCAGGCCGTGACGTCGGAGATGTTCCGGACCCGCTACGGGTCGGTCTTCGAGGGCGACGAACGATGGAGGGACGTCGACCACCAGCCAGGGTGACACCTTCGACTGGGACCCGCACTCCACCTACGTCTTGAAGCCACCGTTCTTCGAGCGCTTCAGCGCGGCGCCCACCCCGGTGGCCGACATCGTCGGAGCGCGGGTGCTGGCGGTGCTCGGCGACAGCGTCACCACCGACCACATCTCCCCCGCCGGATCGATCAGAGCCAGCTCTCCGGCGGGCGTCTATCTCACCGACCACGGCGTCGAGCCCTCGGAGTTCAACTCCTACGGAGCCCGCCGGGGCAACCACGAGGTCATGATGCGCGGGACGTTCGCCAACGTCCGACTTGCGCAACCTGCTCGCCCCCGGCACCGAAGGCGGCGTGACCCGGCTGCTTGCCCGGCGGCGAGCAGATGAGCATCTACGACGCCGCCATGCGCTACCGGGCCGAGCGGCATCCCATTGGTGGTCCTGGCGGGCAGAGAGTACGGGTCGGGCTCGTCGACGGGACTGGGCGGCCAAGGGGCCCGCGCTCCTCGGGGTCCGGGTCGTCATCGCCGAGAGCTTCGAGCGGATCCACCGCTCGAACCTGTTGGGCATGGGGATCCTCCCGCTGCAGTTCACCGACGGGACGTCGATGGCCAGCCTGGGCCTGACCGGGGAGGAGGTCTTCGACATCGCCGGCCTCGACGCGTTGCGAGCCGGGGATGTCCCGAAGGAGATCGCCGTGCGCGCCGACAGCGTCGAGTTCAACGCTCGAGTTCGCATCGACACCCCTATGGAGGCCGAGTACTTCCGCCATGGCGGCATCCTGGCGTACGTCCTGCGCCAGCTCGCCCGCTGAGTCCGCACCTGCATCTCGCACGTCACGACGTCGAACGCCGGACGGTGGCTCGGATCGACTCGACCCTCGGGTCACGTCGCGCTCTGACGGTCCCCGCCCCCTCCGGCGGTCTCGCCGTGGCCGCACCGGGCGCGGTTGCCGTTGTGGTCGACGTGGCCGTGGTGGTCGTGGCCGTGGCCGTGGCGGCCGCTCTTGCCGTGGTGATGGTCGGGGTGCGACCGGCGGGTGCGCAGGTGCTCCCCCGGACCTCCCCGAGTGTCACGGCTCCCGTCTACGACGCCGATGCCCCCGACCCCGACGTGATCCGGGTGGGGACGACCTACTACGCCTACACCACCGGGTCGGGCCTGAAGAACATCCCGGTGCTGACCTCGACCGACCTCCAGAACTGGAATCTGCTGGGCGACGCCTTGCCGACCCTGCCCTCGTGGTCGGAGACGGGGCGCACGTGGTCACCGGGTGTCGTGTTCCTCGGCGGCCGGTACGTCATGTACTACGCCACCGAGGTGACCGCCACGGCCGAGCAGTGCATCTCCACGGCCACGGCGGTCGATCCGACGGGCCCGTTCACCGACGGTTCCCCGGGCCCGTTCATCTGCCAGACCGGCCTCGGGGGTCGATCGATCCCCACCCTTCGTCGACACGAACGGCACGCCCTATCTGTACTGGAAGTCGAATGCGGGGCGTCCGCCATGTCGGCGTCGATCTGGGCGGCGTTGCTGGCGACCGACGGCCTGTCGTTGGCGTCGTCGCCCCGGGACGTGCTCGACCCAGGACCAGTCGTGGGAGTCGACCGTCGAGGGGCCCGACATGGTCGACGCGTCGGGCTCCTACGTCCTCTTCTATTCCGGGGGCGCATGGAACGGTGCCGGCTACGGCGTGGGGTACGCCGACTGTGCCGGGCCCATTCGGGCCGTGCACCAAGCCCAGGAGCTCTCCCATCCTCCACTCCGACACGGCGCGGCTCGGGCCGGGAGGGCAGTCGCTCTTCCAGGACCCCTCGGGCGAGCTGGTGGATGGCGTACCACGCCTGGGACGGCCCGGTCAGCGACTACTCCTACGACGCCGGGGGAGTTCCGCAGCCTGTGGATCGCACCGGTCACGTTCTCGGGGGGCACACCCGACGGTGGCGGCGGGCGAGGCCCCCGAGGGCTACCACCTCTTCGCCACGGACGGCGGGGTGTTCAACTTCGGAGCGACACGCTTTGCCGGGTCGATGGGCGGCGATGACACTGCGTGCCCCGGTGGTGGGCGGGACGTCGGACTCCGCCACCGGCGGCTACTGGGAGGTGGGCGTCGGACGGCGGGGTCTTCGCCTTCGACGCGCCCTTCGAGGGCTCGATGGGTGGACGATCCCTCGCCGCGCCCGTCGTCGGCATGGCGGCGACACCCGACGGCGCGGGCTACTGGCTGGTGGCGTCGGACGGCGGGATCTTCGCCTTCGGCGACGCCGGCTTCTTCGGGTCGATGGGTGGCCAGGCACCTCGCCGCGCCCGTCGTCGGCATGGCGGCGACACCCGACGGCGCGGGCTACTGGCTGGTGGCCTCGGACGGCGGGGTCTTCACCTTCGGCGACGCCGGCTTCTACGGGTCGATGGGGGCCAGGCACCTGGCCGCGCCGGCGGTGGGGATGGCGGCCATGCCCCAGGGTGGCGGCTACTGGCTGGTGGCGTCGGACGGCGGGGTCTTCGCCTTCGGGAACGCGCAGTTCTTCGGGTCGATGGGTGGACACCGGATCAGCGCGCCGGTCGTCGCCGTCGTGGCCGGTCCGGGCAGCGGCGGATACTGGCTCGCGGCATCGGACGGCGGGGTGTTCGCCTTCGGGGATGCCGCGTTCCTGGGGTCGATGGGTGGGGTCGGGCTGGCCGGGCCCGTCGTGGACGCCTCCTCGGCGTGATCTCGCCCGGAAGATCTCGCCCGGTGTCGCCGCAAGGATCTTCGGCGTGATGTCGTCGAAGTTGCTCAGCGACCGGCCAGGATCACCACCGGCTCCTCGGTGACGACGAAGGCCAGGCGGTCGACGTCGAGGAACTTGGGCAGGTCCGCCCACACCTCGGCGAAGTCCTTCTCGGCGATGTGGGCCTGGTACTCCTCCATCGACTCGAACCACTGCTCGGTCACCCCGTCGTACTGGCCGTCGTCGTCGGTCCCGTAGTCGCTGAGCGGGCGGTGGTGCTGCTCGTAGCGCAGGACGTGGCTCCCGCTCCGAGTCGACAACACCAACGGCCCGTGGTTGTCGCGCCAGTAGGCGTGGAACTCTTCGGGAGACATCCCGTCTTTGCGGCGGATGAGACAGGTGAGCTTGACCATCGTGACGTCCTCCGTCGGGGTGCCTGCGGCCCCGGGGTGACCATGTCGCCCGGGGACGAGCAGGTTGCCACGGCTCCCCCGGCCGCGGCGAACCGACGGTCCCCTCGCCGCGGCGACCCACGGATCCGCCGACCGTGGATCCTCGGCGTCAGGCGGGAAGTCCGGACGGGCTCGTCACTGGGGGAGCTCCTCGTAGACGACGGGGTGCTCGAGGAGCGTCCCGTTGCGGACGATCCCGAGGGTCCCGGGGTGTCCGATGCGCTCCTCGGTCAACAACCGTTGCATGTCACCGACGTCCTCGACCGGCGCATCGTCGATCGAGACGATGACGTCGCCGGGTTGGAGACCGGCACGGCGGGCCGGGCTCGTGGCCATGACCGACAGCACCTCGACCCCCCGGCCCCGTCCGAGGTGGCGGGCCAAGGCCGGCGCCAGAGGACGGGCGCCGCCGCCGACACCGAGATAGGCACGGCGCACGCGCTGGCCGGCGGCGAGCGCCCCCACGACGGCGAGGGTCGTGGCGTTCACGGGCACCGCCATGCCGAGGCCCTGGCCGATCCCGGGCCCGATGACCGCGGTGCTGATCCCGACGACACGCCCGTCGCTCACCGCCAGAGCGCCTCCGGAGTTGCCCGGGTGCAGCGCGGCGTCGGTCTGGATCACGTTGTCGACCAACCGGCTCGAGGCACCCGACGACGTGACGAGCGACCTCCCCAGTGCACTGACCACGCCGGCACTGACCGAGCCCGCGAATCCGAAGGGGTTGCCGATCGCCACCACCAGCTGTCCGACCCGAAGGCCGTCGGCATCGCCGAGCGGAGCCGGCGGGTAGTGGTCACCGGCGGCCCGCACGACCGCCAGGTCCGACAGGCGGTCGCTGCCGATGACCTCGAAGGTGGCCTCCTCCCCCGAGGAGAACGTCGCCGTCCCTCGGTCTCCTCCCGCCACGACGTGCGCCGAGGTGAGCATCAGGCCGTCCTCGGAGATGACGACGGCCGATCCCGAGCCCGACGGTCGGCGTGCACCGTGGCCACCGTGAACCCGCAGTCCGGCCACCGACGGGACGAGGCGCTCGGCCACCGCGGTCACCGTGCGCGAGTAGGCGTCGAGCGCGCCCTCGTCGCCCGGCCGCAGGTCGTCGGGTGTCCGGGGGTCGTCGTGCGCCCGATCGATCAGGGCCGGCATCAGGCCGAGCCTTCATGGGCGGTTCCCCGGCCCCCGAGGTCGACGGCCAGCGTCAGCTCGTCGGCACCGCGGACCACGAGCACCTCGACCGCGGCGTCGGGGTCGGTGCCCTCGAGGGCGGCGGCGAGCTCGTCGACGGTCGAGACCTCTGTCGCCGCGACCCGGACCACGAGGTCGCCCTGGCGCAGCCCGGCCGCGATCCGCCGGCCCGCCCTCTTCGACGGCATGGACGAGAAGGCCGTCACGCTCGGGGAGGCCGACGGACTGCCGGAGCCGGCGAGCGACCCTGGGGGGCGCGACGGCGATCCCCAGCCGGGGACGGCGCGGCACGTCGCCATGCGACAGCGCGTCGACGCGTGCTCGGAGCTCGTCGTCCGCGGGCAGCGCCAGGTAGAAGCCGTCGCCCACCCGGTGGGTGTCGATGCCGACCAGGTTGCCCAGGACGTCGACGACCGGCCCTCCCGAGGACCCGCGTGCCAGCGGCGCGGTGTGCTCGATGGCACCACGCACACGCCCGCCTCCGGGGCCCCGGAAGGCCACGTCGAGCGCGGACACGAATCCGACGCTGACCCGCACGGCGCGCCCGCCCGGGTTGGCCAGGGCCACCACCGCCTCTCCCATGCGGACCGCGGCGCCGCCCACCGCCAGCGCGGGGGCGTTCGCCGGTGTCCACCGCCACCACGGCCAGGTCGCCGTCGACGTCCACTCCCGCCGGACGGCCGTCGGCCCGGCGGCCGTCGGCGAAGGTGACGACGACCTCCTCTCGGCGGATGTTGTGGGCGTTGGTCACCACGAGGCCGGGCCCCACCACCACACCACTGCCGCCGGCGCCGACACCCACCACCGAGGGGGCCACCCTGGCCGCCACGTCCGCCATCGACTTCGAGAGCTCCTCTACCACCGTTGCCATTACTCGACCTCCGGATCTGCCTCTGACCTGCACGTCCTCGTGCACATCGGCAAGCGCCTAGTCACTTGCAACTTGCAAGTTACCATCATCGGACGATGGACCGCCCCACGACCCCGACAGGCCCCACGACCCCGACGGCGGGGCATGCCAGGATCGGCGACGTGACCTCGGGGCTCGACGCCGCCATGGCGGCGGTCGGGAGATCGCTGGACCCTCCTCGTCGTCGACGCCCTGCTCGACGGGCCCCGGCGGTTCTCCGAGCTCCAAGAGGCCATTCCCAAGGTGGCCCCCAACGTGCTCACCGCCCGCCTGCGACGCCTGGAGGACCAGGGGCTCGTGGTCGGGAGCGCGCTATTCGGACCGGCCGCCACGCGTCGAGTACCGCGTCACCGAGGCCGGGCGCGACCTGGCCGGGGCCCTGCGTCTGCTCAGCCGCTGGGGAGCGCGCGACGCCGGGGGCGAGGTGGAGGGCCCGCACCACCGCTCGTGCGGCACCCCCCTCGAGGCGCGCTGGTACTGCCCGACCTGTGCGCGGGTGACCGAGCAGGCCGACGACGACCTCCGCTGGGTCTGATCGCGCCTCGCCCGACTCAGCCGCGTCAGGGCCACCTCGACGAAGCGTCGCAGCACCCGCCGGCCCATCGCCTCCACCACCCGGCGCTCCGGCGTCGGGCAGGGTGACACCGGCCGGGAGCTCGGGTGCCCAGGCCGCGGCCATGGCGTCGTCGACCTCGATGTGGAATTGCAGGCCGTAGGCGAGCCGACCGAATCGGAACGCCTGGTTCGGGTAGCGGTCCCCGGCCGCCAGGTGCACGGCGCCGTGGGGGATCTCGAAGGTGTCGCCGTGCCAGTGGACGACCGGCACCCGATCGCCCTCGGGCCCGAGGACGGGATCGGCTCGGCCCTCGGCGGTGAGCTCCACGTCCCCGACGCCGACCTCGGGCGCGGGCCCGGTCGTCACCGACGCACCCAGGGCGGCGGCCAGCTGCTGGGCGCCCAGGCACACCCCGAGAACCGGCACGTCGGACCCGACCGCGTCGGCGATCCACCGGCGCTCGGCCTCGAGCCAGGGGAACTCGTCGATGTCGTGCACCCCCATGGCGCCCCCCATGACGACCAGGCCTCCGAGTTCGTCGGGCGCGGGCAGCGCGTCGCCCCGGTCGAGCCGGACGACCCGGGTGTCGACGCCCGCCGCGTCGAGCACCTCGGCCAGCAGGCCCGGGCCTTCGTGCGGCGCGTGCTGGGCGACGACCCAGGGACGCCCCGGGCGCGACGGCGAGGTCCCGCGACGGTCCGAAGGCACGGCGAGGGTCAGGGGGTGACGACGACCTGGAACAGCTCGGCCAGTCGGCCGTCGCCGAGACCCGCGGCGCGGCCGCCGGCCTCGACCCAGGTGCCGGATGCGCTCCTCGAGCCACTCACCCTCACCCACCTGGCTCCGGTGCCGACGCAGGGCGGCGATCTTGCGGTCGAAGGTGTCGGTGATGTCGACGGCGCGATCGGGATGCGGTGACGGCCATCAACCAGATCTCGGCCACGGTGTGGGGCTCGAGGCCCTCGCTCGAGCAGCTCGGGATGGGCGAAGGGATTGCGGGCGTCGGGATAGACCGCGCACACCGAGGCCTCGCCCGCGGCCAGGTGGTCGGGATGGCTGGCCCCGATGCGGTCCCAGATGCGCTCGGGGGACTGGCAGACGAGGCGCTGCGGGCCGGATCGATGCGGATCTGCCTGCTGATGTCGCGCCGCAGCTCGATGCTCGGCGTGAGACGCCCGTCGGGGTAGCCGAGGAAGGTCGACGTCGTGCACGCCGACCTCGGCGGCCGCGGCGCGCTGCTCCTCGCGTCGCAGCACCGCCATGTCGGCACGAGAGATCGGAACGATCCGATCCGCCGGCGTCCCCGTCGGTCACGATGCAATAGGCGACGTCGATCCCCGCCTTCACCCACACCGCCACCGATCCCGCCACACCGAAGTCGACGTCGTCGGGATGGGCGCAGACCACCAGGATCCGCTCGACGCCCGTCGGGCTCGTCGAGGGCGATCGGAGTGGGGTCGGGTCCGTCGTTCGCCATGCCGGCGATCCTAACCGGGGCCCTCCGACGACCGTTCAGGCCGAGACGCCGATGCCCGCACGCGGCCAGGGTGTCGAGGGCACCGTGGACACGCTGTTGCGCGCTCGGACGCGAACGCCTGCCACCGGGCCGACCGCCGTCGTCGGACTCGAGGCGCGTCGGCTTCGTCCCACAGCGCCGGCTCGACCGGGCCCAGCGACGGCGCGCACGGACTCGAGCGATGCCGAGGTCGGTCTCCGCGGCACGCGACATGGCGGCGAAACGACGGCGACGCCCACGGGCCAGCAACGGCGCGAGCGGCGCCGGAGCACCGACGACCGCGACGCGGCGACGGCGACGGCGACGGCGCCAGGACGGGCACGAAGACCGACGCACAGGGATTGCCGAGGGCCACCCAGGCGCGCCGGGGACGCCGGCGCCGGCGCCGGAAGAGCTCGGCCACCATCGACGCCGTGGTGGCCTCGAAGTCGCGGATGTGCATGCACACCGTCACCCCGGTGCCGTCGGCGTCGACCTCGGTCGGCGCCGGCGACGACGGGCCCGTCGGCTCCCGGGCGCGCCCCACGGGCCGGTGCCGTGGTCGCGGAGATGGGCCACCACGGCGCGCGCCGCTTCGGAGGGGCCCGCCGAGACCGGCGCGTCCGAGACGGCGCTCGCACGAAGGCCCGGCTGGCCGCCAGCCGTCCGTCGGCGAACCCGGTGGGCGTGGCCGGGTCGCGCCAGCTGTCGAGGTCGGTCCCGGGAGCGACGCCGGCAGACGACGCGGGTCCAGTCGCGCCGCAGGGTCAGGCGGTTGGAGATGGCATCGCCGCCGCTCGACCGGGCGGGCCGCCCAGGCCCGGCCCGAGGTCTCGAGAACCCAGGCCGAGGACCGGTCGGCGATGAGGAACGAGGACCAGTAGGCGACGTCGTTCACGGCGTCGCCGACGCCGCCCTGGCCGTGGCGTTCGAGGAGCCCGGTCATGACGTCGAGGGCCTCCGTCGGCGCTGCGCGGCGCGCTCGAGGCCGAGGCGGACGAGGTCCATGCCGAGCAGCGCCGGATCGGCGCAGGCGGGGGTCGTCGACGGTGTTGACCATCTCGTTGCCGATGGCCACGCCGTGTTCGTTCACCCCGTGCTCGGCACCCCACAACCAGGTCGGGCGTGACAACACGTGGCCGCCGGCGCCGGTGTCGGGCAGCTCCAGGTACTGGGTGTGCAACCGGCCTCCGGCCGGGCGGCGGCCGTGGCGCTCGACCACCTGGGCCTCGCTGACGGGACGGTCGGAGTTCTTGGCGAACAGCGTGCCGCGGTCGCCGAGGAGCACAGAGGTGTCGCACACGACGGGCGGTGCCGCCGCGGCCTGTTACGCGGTCCCCGGCGGCGGTCGGGCTCAGGCCGCGCCCTTGTCGGGCTGCCAGCGCGGCCAGGTCGTCGAGACGGGGGTCGTTGGAGAAGATCTCGACGATCGGGGCCCGGAGGCTCGAGGCGCTTCTGGATGCGCTCGACGTCGAGGATCTCGTTCCACAGCACGAGGGTGGCGACCACGCCCGAGCCCCCGGCGCGGGCCGTGCGGCCCGAGCGGTGGAGGTACGCCTTGTGGTCCTCGGGCGGGTCGTAGTGGACGACGACGTCGACGTCGTCGATGTCGAGGCCCCGTGCCGCCACGTCGGTGGCCACGAGCACGTGCAGGCGCCCGGCGGTGAAGTCCTCGAGCGCCTTCTCGCGGCTGGACTGGCGGAGGTCTCCGTGGATGGCGGCGGCCCGCACGCCGCTCGCGCCCGAGCTGCTCGACGAGGCGGTCCGCGCCCCGCTTGGTGCGGACGAACACCAGCGCCTTGGTCGGCGCCCCGGCAGATCGAGGCCACCACCTTCACCTTGTCCATCTGGTGGACCTGGAGGAACCGGTGCTCCATCGACTCGACCGTGGCGGTGACCGACGCCACCTCGTGGCGGACCGGGTCGTGCAGGTGGCGCTTGACGACCCGGTCGACGTCACCGTCGAGGGTGGCCGAGAACAGCATGGTCTGGTGACGGCCCTCGATCTTGCGCAGCACCCACTCCACCTGGGGCAGGAACCCCATGTCGGCCATGCGGTCGGCCTCGTCGAGCACGACGACCTCGATCTTGGCCAGCGAGACGGCGCCGGCGCTCGGTCAGGTCGATCAGCCGGCCCGGTGTGGCGATGACGACGTCGACGCCCTTGTGGAGCTTCTTGATCTGCCGCTCGATGTCGGCGCCGCCGTAGACGACGACGACGCGGCGCCCGGTGGACGTGCCCAGCGGCTCGAGGACGTCGGCCACCTGGACGGCGAGCTCACGGGTGGGGACGAGCACGAGGGCCCGGGGGCTGTCGGGGCCGCCGGTGCCGGCCCGCATGAGCAGCGGCAGGCCGAAGGCGAGGGTCTTGCCCGAGCCGGTCTTGGCCTTGCCGCAGACGTCGCGGCCGGCGATGCCGTCGGGGATGGTGAGCGCCTGGACCGGGAACGGTGCGGTGATGCCCTGCGACTGCAGGACCGCCACCAGCTCGGGGGCCACGCCCAGCTGTTCGAAGGTGGTGGCCGGAACGGGTTCGGGCGCGTCGAGCTCGGGATCGGAGCTCTCCAGCTCCGCCGGGCTCCTGGAGGTCATTGCCATCGGTTGTGTCGCTCGCTTGTCTTCGCTGACGGCCGCCCATCGGCCGCGGGGCGGGCCCGCCTCGATGACTCCGCCCCGGCCGCTCGTCGTGGCGGCCATCGAAGAACCGGTGAGGAAGACCCCGGTGCGCGCGGCACGTCGCCGCGGCATACGTCTCCAGTGTAGCGGTCAGGGCCCGCGAACTGGACGTTTCCGGTGCCGGCGCCTGGTCAGGCGCTCACCACCGGCACGCTCCGACGACCGGGCGGGCCCTCAGATCAGGCGTCGGCGGGGGCCCGGTAGATCTCGGCCCCCGACGAACGGAACTCCACCGCCTTGGCCTGCATGCCCGAGCTCGAGGGCCTCTTCGGGGGACACGCCCTGCGCATCGGCCAGCGCCCGCACGTCGTGGCTGATGCGCATGGAGCAGAACTTCGGCCCGCACATCGAGCAGAAGTGCGCCGTCTTGGCCGGCGCGGCGGGAAGGGTGGCGTCGTGGTACCGGCGGGCCGTGCCGGGGTCGAGCGCCAGGTTGAACTGGTCCTCCCAGCGGAACTCGAAGCGCGCCGCCGACAGGGCGTCGTCCCACGCCTGGGCGCCGGGGTGCGCCCTTGGCCAGGTCGGCGGCGTGCGCGGCGATCTTGTAGGCGATCATCCCCGCCTTGACGTCCTCGCGGTCGGGGAGCCCGAGGTGCTCCTTGGGGGTGACGTAACAGAGCATGGCGGTGCCGTGCATGCCGATCACCGCCGCGCCGATGGCCGAGGTGATGTGGTCGTAGCCCGGCGCCACGTCGGTGGTGAGCGGTCCCAGTGTGTAGAAGGGCGCCTCGTGGCACACCTCCTGCTGCAGGGTCACGTTCTCGGCGATGCGGTGCAGCGGGACGTGCCCGGGGCCTTCGATCATCACCTGGACGTCGTGGCGCCACGCCACCTCGGTGAGCTCTCCGAGGGTGCGCAGCTCGGCGAACTGCGCCTGGTCGTTGGCATCGGCGATCGAGCCCGGGCGCAGCCCGTCGCCGAGCGAGAAGGCCACGTCGTAGGCGGCGAGGATCTCGCACAGCTCCTCGAAGCGGGTGTAGAGGAAGTTCTCCTGGTGATGGGCCAGGCACCACGCCGCCATGATCGACCCGCCTCGGCTCACGATGCCCGTCACCCGTCGGGCCGTGAGCGGGACGTAGCGCAGCAGCACCCCGGCGTGGACGGTGAAGTAGTCGACGCCCTGCTCGGCCTGCTCGATGATGGTGTCGCGGTAGAGCTCCCAGGTGAGCTCCTCGGGACGGCCGTCGACCTTCTCGAGGGCCTGGTAGATGGGCACGGTGCCGATGGGCACCGGCGAGTTGCGCACGATCCACTCCCGGGTGGTGTGGATGTCGGGGCCGGTGGAGAGGTCCATCACGGTGTCGGCCCCCCACCGGGTGGCCCAGGTCAGCTTCTCCACCTCTTCGCGCCACCGACGAGGACACCGCCGAGTTCCCGATGTTGGCGTTCACCTTCACGAGGAAGGCGCGCCCGATGGCCATGGGCTCGGACTCGGGGTGGTTGACGTTGGCGGGGATGATGGCGCGGCCCGCCGCCACCTCGTCCCGGACCGTGGCGGGGTCCATCTGCTCGCGCAGCGCCACGAACTCCATCTCGGGGGTGATCTCGCCCCGCCGGGCGTAGTGCAGCTGGGTCACCGGCCCCTGCCCGCCCGCCACCAGCGGGCGCCGACGCGGTGCGGGGAACGCTTCGGGCGCACCGGCGCGGCGCACCGCGCCACGGCCGTCGTCACGCAGGGTCGGGGCCCGCCCCTCGTGCTCGACGACGTCCCCGCGCCCGGTGATCCACCCCAGGCGCAACGGCGCCAGCCCGGCGCGGGGATCGGACCCGGGCCCCGAGGTGTCGTAGAGGAGGACGGGCGTCGTTGGGCACCGTCTCGCGTCCCGGCGTCGGTGACAGCGTCACCTCGACGAACGGGACGCGCACTCCCGGCGCGGCGCCCTCGACGTACACCTTGCGACGGTTGAACGTGGCCGGGTCGGCCCCGTCGTCGGTGACGGCCGGGCCCCCGGCCGTGGAACGAGCCCGGTGACTTCGGTGATGCGTCATCGCAGTCCTCCCTCCGCCGGCATTACCCGGATCAGGTCGACGGTCGGCGCCGGCGAGGCGCCCTCTCAGCCCGGTACCTCCGAGCTCCCGCGGCCCCGAGTCTCGCGCACGAGAGGACGGCGGGCCGGGGCTGTGCCATGGTGGGGGCCCCACGACCAGGAGGAGCTCCCGTTGGCAGACGACGACGACAAGACGCGCCTCGCCCCCGGCGACAAGGCCCCCGCGTTCACCCTGCCCGACCAGGACGGCAACAAGGTGTCGCTGCGCGACTTCGCCGGCAGCCCGGTCGTCGTGTACTTCTACCCGGCCGACGACACGCCGGGCTGCACGAAAGAGGCGTGCCAGTTCAACGACAACCTCCGGGCCTTCTCCCGGACCGGCGCCGCGGTCGTGGGCATCTCCCCCGACGGGGCCGAGAAGCACACCGCCGTTCCGGAAGAAGTTCGGGCTGCGCTTCCCCCTACTCAGCGACAAGGACCACGCCGTGATGGAGCGCTACGGCGCCTGGGGCGAGAAGACGCTGTACGGGAAGAAGTCGGTGGGGGTCATCCGCTCGACGTTCCTCGTCGGCGCCGACGGCAAGGTCCAGCGAGCCTGGTACCACGTGAAGGCCGACGGCCACGCCGAGAAGGTCCTCGCCGAGATCGGGGACTGACGGCGACCGGTGCCGCTCAATGCTGGTGACGCGGGCACCACCAGCTGGTCCGACCGCCCGACCGTCGAGCGCACGAGCTCGGCCCCGTCGCGCGGGCAGCGACCGCCCGGGCCCCCGCTCGGGCATGAGGTCGCCGAGATGCGACCCGCCGCGCCGCATCAGGTCCTGCGAGCGTCCCCCGGAGATGACGGTGGAGGCGGCGGTGTTCGGCCGGCGTCAGTGAGCCGGAACGTCGGTGAGGATCGAGCGAGGCCCGCCACAGCACCTCGTCGGCGATCAGATTGCCCACGCCGGCCAGGCGGTGCTGGTCCATGAGCCGTGCCTTGAGCGCCACGTCGCTGGGCTCGAGCGCCCGGCGCAGCTGTGCGGGCGTGACCCCGAGGGCGTCGGGGCCGAGCACCGACTCGTCGGGGTCGAGCTCGACCCCGCCGAGCAGGCGCGGGTCGCGCACCACCAGTCGGCCGCCGTCGGCGAAGCACGACGCCGAACCGGTCCCACGCCGACTCCTCGCGCTCGCTCGAGTAGACGAGGCGGTCCACGCCGGCGCGCCCGTCGAGCAGCAGCCGTCCCGTCATGCCGAAACGCAGCCCGAGCCGGCGGCCCTCCCCGGGGCCGCCCATGTCGAGCACCAGCAGCTTGCCGTGACGCCGGGCGCGCGGTGAACGACACACCGGCCAGCGCGGCGAGGAGGTGACGGGGCGAGCTGTGGCCGCGGACGTAGCGACGGTCGCCGAGCACGGCGCGTTCGACGGGTCGACCGAGCGCCCCCTCGGCCAACCGGCGATACGCCTCCACCTCGGGCAACTCGGGCACGACCGCCGACGCTACTGTGGGCGCCGTGCCTCCCGAGAAGCCGCATTGGGCCGACCTGTACAAAGAAGTGGTGACGTCGGGGCTGTGCACCGGCTGCGCGGGCTGCATCATCGCCTGCCCCCATGACGTCTTGAAGTACGACGACCAGGGCGGGGTGTACCGGCCCTGGAAGGTCGACGAGGACGGCGGCCCCACCGACTGCACCCACGGCGTGAAGGGCTGCACCATGTGCACCCGGGCGTGCCCGCGCTTTCGCAACTGGGAGACCGACATCGACTCCTTCCTCTTCGGGCGCGAGCGGAGCGACGACGAGGTGGCGGGGATCTCCGGGCGACATCGTCCTGGCCCGCGCCACGGACCCCGAGATCCTCGACGTCGGGCCAGGACGGCGGGCTCGTGTCGGCCATCCTCATCTGGGCGCTCGAGCACGACATCATCGACGCCGCGCTGGTCTCGGCCCTCGAGGGTGAGGGCACGTGGAAGGCGGTGCCGGCGGTGGCCCGCAACCGGGCCGAGGTCCTGGCCGCGGCGGGCTCGCGCTATACCTACTCGGCCAACACCCTGGCCTATCCCCAGGCCATCGCATCCGGGGCCGAGCGGATCGCCCTGGTCGGGATGAGCTGCCAGGCCTCGGTCCCCGCGGTGATGAAGGCCCGCAAGACCGGCAAGGTGGCCCGGCGCCTGGCGCTGTCGATCGGGCTGCTTGTGCTCGAAGACCTTCGACGACGCCATCTTCCCCGAGCTCTTCGAGGCCAAGTACGGCCTGGGGCGGGCCGACATCACCAAGATCAACATCAAGGGCGTGTTCCAGATCTGGACGCGCGACGGCGGGTACCACGAGGTGCCGCTCAAAGAGGGCCATGCCTGGACCCGCGAGGGGTGCACGTCGTGCCCCGACTTCGCCGCCGAGCACGCGGACATCTCCACCGGTGGCATCGGCGCCTTCAGCGACTGGACGCTCACCATCGTGCGGACCGACCAGGGACGCGAGATCCTCGCCGGCATGGTGGCCGACGGGGTGGTCGAGACGCGTCCGGGCGACGACGACCCCGGCGCCCTGGAGCTGCTGCGCAAGCTGGCCCGCGTGAGCAGGCGACGCTGGCCCGAGACCGCCGCCGCGGGCCCGGGGTTGGCACCCTCACCGGCCTGAGGCCGGCTCCTCTTCGCACCGGGTCACCGACCGCCCATCGCCGGCCAGGGAACGGGCCCGGGCCGAACACGGCGTCGAGCATGGGCTCGGTGAGCTTGCCGGTGAAGGTGTTCTGCTGGCTCGGGTGGTACGAGCACACCAGGGCGCGGCCGTCGGGCGCGACCGCCTCGACCCCGTGCCCGAACTTGGGCCGGGGCCGCAGGCCGAGCTCGTCGGCCATCACCTGGTAGGCGAACTGGCCGAGGGCGACCACGACCCGCAGCTCACCGAGCAGGCCGAGCTCCCGGCGGAGAAAGGGCCGGCACTGCGTCGCGCTCGGCCGGGGTGGGCTTGTTCTGCGGCGGGGCGCAGCGCACCGCCGCCAGCACGTACGCCCCCGACAGCTCGAGCCCGTCGTCGAGCCGACGACGCTCGTGGGCTGGTTCGCCATCCCCGCCCGCCACAGCGCCGCGAACAGCCAGTCCCCCGACCGGTCGCCGGTGAAGACCCGCCCGGTCCGGTTCCCGCCGTGGGCCGCCGGTGCCAGCCCCACCACCGCCACCCGGGCCCGGGGTCACCGAATCCCGGCACGGGCCGGCCCCAGTAGTCCTGGTCGGCGAAGGCGGCCCGTCGCTCCGCCGCGACCTCCTCGCGCCAGGCCACCAGGCGGGGGCAGCGCCGGCACCGTGTGATCTCGCTGGTCAGCTCGTCGAGCGGCGAGACGTCCACGGCCGACAGCGTACGATGGCGCGCCGTGCCCGCCCGCCGAAATCCGGCCCCTGCCGTCGCGCTCCTCGTCCGGCACGGGCGCACGCCCACGACGGGATCCGTGCTCCCGGGTCGGGCGCCGGGTCTCCACCTCTCCGACGAGGGCAGGGCGCAGGCCGACAGCGGCGGCCGAGCGCATCGCCGGCGCTCAAGAAGCCACCGGTGGCGGTCTACGCGTCGCCGCTCGAGCGGGCCATGGAGACCGCCAAGCCGATCGCCGGCCGCCTGGGGCTGCGGGTGCGCATCGAGCGCGGGCCTGCTCGAGTGCGACTTCGGCGCGTGGACCGGGGCCAAGCTCACGGCCCTGCGCAAGCGCCGCGAGTGGCGCAGCGGTCCAGTCGTTCCCGAGCTCGTTCCGGTTCCCCGACGGCGAGTCGTTCGTCGAGATGCAGGCGCGCATGGTCTCGCACCCTCGACCGCCTCGCCGAGCGTCACCGGGGCGAGACCTTCGTGGCGGTGTCCCACGCCGATCCGATCAAGGCGGCGGTGGCGGCCACCGCCGGGGTGCCCCTCGACCTGTTCCAGCGCCTGGCGGTGTCGCCCTGCTCGGTCACCGGCCTGGTCCGGGGCGACGCGGCTCGTTCGTGCTGTGCGTGAACGCCACCGCGTCGCTCTCGGAGCTGGCGGTGTCATGAGCCCGGCCCTCGATCTCGGCGACCTCGACCGCTTCACGGTCGGCACCGAGGGCCCCGTGGGTGAGCGGGTCTTCCTCCTGCAGTGCCGAAGCGGCGCTCACCGTCGTCACCCTGAAGGCCGAGAAGCAACAGGTGTCGGTGCTGGCGGAGTACCTCGGACGCCTGCTCGCCGATCTGGACCGACCCGAGGACCTCCCCATCAACCTCGAGCTCGAGGAGCCCGCCGACCCGCACTGGGTCATCGGCACCCTCGGCGTGAGCTACGACGAGGCGCTCGACCGCATCGTGCTCGTCGCCGAGGAGCTCGTCGCCGAGGACGAGGAGGGCGACATGGCGCGGTTCACGATCACGCGCTCGCAGGCCGCCGCCTTCGCCATCCGCGCCACCACCCTGGTCGAAGCGGGGCGCCCACCGTGCCCGCTGTGCGGCGGCCCCCTCGACCCTTCCGGACACGAGTGCCCGAGGACCAACGGCCACCGGCCGCCCGCCACTTGAGGCTCCTCGCCGAGGGCGACGTCGAGATCGTCGGCCGCATGCCGTGGAGCTCGAACCACACCTTCCTCGTGACGTGCGCGCTCGAGGACGACGAGGCGAGCGCGGTGTACAAGCCCGGGCGCGGGGAGCGCCACCTGTGGGACTTCCCCGAGGCGATCTACCGGCGCGAGGTCGCCGCCTACGAGTTGTCGCGGGCGCTCGGGTGGGACGTCGTGCCCGAGACCGTCGAGCGTGACGACGCGCCCCTGGGCCCGGGGTCGCTGCCAGCTGCTTCATCGCCGCCGACTTCTCCGCAGCACCACTTCACCCTGGTCGAGGACGAGGACTACCACGACCAGCTGCGGACGATCTGCGCCTTCGACGTCGTGGCCAACAACGCCGATCGCAAGAGCGGGCACTGCATCCTCGGCGACGACGGCAGGATCTGGGCCATCGACAACGGCCTGTGCTTCCACGCCGAGCCCAAGCTGCGCACCGTCATCTGGGAGTTCGCCGGGGAGCCGCATCCCCGCCGAGCTCGTCGACGACCTGGCCCGGGTGGCCGAGTCCCCGCTCGAGGGTCTTCGGGGTCTCCTCTCGGCGCGCGAGGTCCAGGCTGTCGCGCCGGCGCGCCGCGCGGCTGCTCGAGGCCGGACGGTTCCCCGTCCCCGACCCCGACACCCACCACTACCCCTGGCCGCTCGTCTGAGCCCGGCCGCGGTCCGCTCCGGGCTCGGCTGCCGGCACGGGCCCATCGACATGCAGCTGGTCGTGGTGCTCGGGTTGACCAACCGTTGACGTGCAGTTGGCCGCATCCTGACAGTGGCCACCCATACTCGATGCAATGGAGCTCGCTGTCTGTCGGGGAAAGCGGGGTGGGCCGCGCCCCGATGCCCGGGCGCAGGAGAGCCGGCGCCGGTGAGACACGTCCTCGTCCGCACGCCCAGCGCGCGGCTCACCGACGGCATGGTGCGCTTCGTCCCCAAGGTGCCGGTCGACTTCGACCTGGCGCACCGGCAGTGGATCGCCTATGTCGAGACGATCATGAGCGCCGGTTGGCAGGCGATCGTCGTCCCTCTCGACGCGCCGTGCCCCGGTGGTGTGTTCATCGAGGACCTCGTCTTCGTCCACGACGACATGGCGATCCTGACGCGCCCGGCGACCTTCGCCCGGCGGTTCGAGATCCTGGGTCTTCAGGATTCACTCGAGGATCTGGGCTACCGCGTCCACACGATCGACGCACCCGGCACGCTCGAAGGGGGCGACCTGCTTCGGGCCGGCGACGAGATCTACGTCGGCTACGGGGGTCGGAGCAACGCCGCGGGGATCGGGCAGCTGCGTGCCCTGCTGCAGCCGACGGGGGCCACGATCGTCCCGGTCCCGGTGGGCCCTGCACCGCATCTCAAGTCGGCGGTCACCGTCCTGCCCGACGGCTCGTTCATCGGTTACACCCCCGCACTGTCGGACCCCGGGCTGTTCCCGCGGTTCCGCGCTGTCCCCGAGCTGGCCGGGTCGAACGTGGTGCTGCTGGGTGAGGACAAGGTCCTCATGGCGGCGAACTGCCCGACCAGCGCGGCGTTGGTCGCCGGCCTCGGCTTCGAGGTCGTGGTGGTCGACATCAGCGAGTTCCAGAAGCGTGAAGGCGACCTGACCGGCCTGTCGGTCCGGCTGCCCGAGCCCGCCGTCGCTCGGGGTGCGGGCTCCGAGCCCGCCGGGGGCGGCGCGCTCGCCGTCTGAGCCGGCTCGGGTCTCCGTCGGCCGTGGGGGCCGGATCGACCGGGAACGCTGATCCGGTCCCTCGCCGAGCTGCTCCGATCGCAGGGAACCCTTTGCCGGCCTGGCGCGTCATGTCAGTGTGGGGAGAGTCGCTGCAGAGGAGGCCGGGAACATGGCGTCTGGGGCGGGGCGCTTAGGCCCGACGGGCGCAGATGGCTCGGGGGTCGCCGTCCTCGTCGACCATGACGTCGACGTCGGTCAGCCCCGTCTGTCGTAGCAGCCGACCCACGGGCCCGGGTTGGTCGGCGCCCAGCTCGAGCAGGACCCAGGCCCCGCGACGCAGCCACCGCACGCTTCGTCGCACCACCTCGTCCAGCACGAGGGTGCCGCCCGCCCCTCCGTCGAGCGCGAGCCGGGGCTCGAAGGCAAAGACGTCGCGTGGCAACAGGCGCAGTGCGTCGGTCGGCACGTAGGGGACGACCGCGGTCAACACGTCGACGCGCTGCTCGAGCTCCGGGGGCAGGGGGTCGTCGAGATACCCGTCGAAGACCTCGACGCCGTTTCGTCGGGCACACTGCGCGGCCCGGTGGTCGAGCTCGGTTCCGACCACGCGAGCCGTCGGCACCGCGGCACCCATCACCGCGGCGACCGCACCCACCCCGGTGCACAGGTCGACGGCGACGCCGCCGGGAGGCAGCAGCGTCGCGGCCCGCCGCGCCAGGGGACCGGTGTGCCACCTCGGCACGTAGACACCGGGGGTCGACCGACAGCTCGAGACCGCAGAACGACACCGTCGCCCGTCAACCACGCGATCGGCTCTCCGTTGGTGCGACGAGCCACCAGCCCGGCGAGCACGCCGGGGGCACCCCCGGCTGCTTCGATGAGCTCATCGGCTTCCTCCTCCGCCGCGACGCAGCCCGCGGCGCCGAGCCGGCGCGTGATCGAGGCACGATCGAGACCCGCTTCCGTCGTCACGCTCCCACGGTATCCCCGGGCGCGCGGGTCCGAGCGGCCTCCCTGAGGTGTCAGACGTCGGGCTTTCGCAGCTGGAGCAGCGTCCCGGTCCCCGTCGACAACCGCGCCCACGAAGCGGTGGCCACGGCGATGACCGCCAGCGCCGCGGTGGGGAACCCCTGCTCGAGCTGGGCGCGCCCGTCGCGGTCCTCGCCGTCGAGAAGCACCAGGGCGAGCTCGTGGAGTGTCGGGTTGTGCCCCACCACGAGCACCGACGGCGACGTCGCCGCCGAGGCGCCGGATGATCTCGACCACGTCGTCGGCATCGGCGTCGTAGAGCGCGCGCTCGACGAGGAGCTCCACGCCGGGCCCGAGCTCTGCCGCCACGAGCTCGGCGGTCTCCACGGCGCGGCGCGCCGACGACGACACCACGAGCTCGGGGACCTCCGCCCCGGGCACGTCGACGCGCGACAGATGCCGGCCCACGTCGACGGCCTGTCGGCGACCGCGCGCCGTGAGCTTGCGACTGTGGTCGTCGGGCGCTTCCGAGGCCGCCTTGGCGTGGCGCAGCACCCACACGGACCTGGTGCTCAGAGGTTGATGCCCCACTCGTGGCTCATGAAGGTGATGGCGGCCAACGACAGCCGCTGCGCCCCCGGTTGGGCGATGTGCGTGCCGTCGGGATCGCGGACCTGGACCTCGTTCCCCGAGGCGTCGGGCAGGAAGGCGGCGTACTGACCCTGGGCGTTTGCGAGCACCGACCACGACGCGAAGTAGGTGACGCCGGTGTGCAGCCCGGCCTGGGCCTGGGCGATGCTGTTGAGGTTCTGCATCTTCGCCGTGAGCGCGGGATCGGCCATGGGTGGCATCCCGACCCACAGCACCCGCGCCCCGGCGCCGGTGGCCGCCGCCATGAAGGCGCCCACCCGCTTGGCGTACGCCGCGTTCCACGCCGGCGTGCCGTAGGACAGCGACGTCGACCCGTCGACGAAGTTCTGGGGGTCGTTGGCGCCGATGAACACCACCACGGCCTGGGGCTGGAACTGGGTGATGTCGCTTTTGGAGCTCGGCCGGCCAGTTGAAGTAGTCGGGCCGGGCCAGGCCCGTGTCGATGTGGCCGTCGAGCACCGCGCTCACGACGTCGGTGGCGGCGAGGTCGTTCACGAGCGGCTGGCCGAAGTCGATCCCGAGGGAGTCACCCAGCACGAGCAACCGCAGCGGGGCCGACTGCGTCGGCACCGCCAACGGTGCGAGCCCGTCGGGCGCCGTGACCACAGTGGTGGAGCTCGGCGCCGGAATCGATGACGCCGACGACCCCGGGGCGAGCGTGGCGCTGGGGGCGGGCGTCGTGGTGGTGGGCGTCGGGCGGAGCGGGGCCCGGTGGTGGTGGACGGGGACCCCCTCGACCTGGAGCACGCCGGCCCCCGAGGTCCCGGTGTGCCCGATGACGCGATCCGCGCCGCCGACGACATGGGAGAGGCCGAGTGCATTGGAGAGATCGGCGATGGGGCGCAGCACGTCGATGGCCACGGTCCGGCGGGCGCCGAGCGGCGCATCCTGGGCGGAGCGCATGAGCGTGGGGCCGTCCAGGACGAGCCACACCGCGAAGCACGCCAGGCCCGCCCACAAGGCGTGGCGCCAATCGACGTGCACCCGGCCCGACGACGAGTGCTGGGGTGACCTGCGCACCACCCTTCCACGCACGGCCCGGCCGGTCCCGTTGGCAGCACCACCGACCCTCCCGTAGCCGGGGTCGCCGCCGTCGCGGCCGGTCCTCCGGCGCAGATGGGTGGCCCGGTTGGCCCTGTCGTCGAGTGTCTCGACGGAGGTGCCGTCACCGGCGTCGTGGCGACCCCGGCGCTGTCCCCACTCCTCGGTCGCCACGGGCGCGCGCCACCTGTCGCCGGGCGGCGGGTCTGTGTGGTCGGAGGGAATGTCGGTCATGTGGTCCGCGTGTGCAGGTGCATGCTCGGAACCGCCCCCCGGAACCTCGAAAACCGAACGCCGAACCCTCGGGTACCGGCCCTAGAACTTGTAGTAGATGAACGGTGCGACACCCTGTGGCCCGAGCGTCGTGATGGCGAGAAGGACGACCCCCAGTATGGCGCCTTGCACCGCCCAGGGTTGACCGGCGAGCTCACGCTGGGCGCGACCTCCGAGTGACGGGCGGCAGGTACTGCAACGCCACCACCCCCACGACGGTGATGACGACGAGCGGCGTCACGAGCGGGGCCCGGCCCCAGGCGCTGAACAGCCGGCCGATGAGGGTGGTCGCCGTCGAGAACGAGTCGGCCCGGAAGAAGACCCAGCCCAGGCACACGATGTGGAAGGTGACGAGCCGCTGCACCCAGACCCGGACCGGGCCGTCGGGCACGGGGTCGAGACCGGCCGCGACCCGGTTCGACCGGCGCAGGTGGCCCACGACCTGGCCCGATCCGTGGATCGCCCCCCAGACCACGAAGGTCCACGCCGCTCCGTGCCACAGGCCGCCGAGGACCATCGTGATCATGATGTTGCGGGCCACGGTCCAGCGCGAGCCCCGGCCTCCCCCGAGCGGGATGTAGAGGTAGTCGCGCAGCCAGCGCGACAGGGTCATGTGCCAGCGGCGCCAGAAGTCCTGGAGGTTGCGCGCCGTGTAGGGCGAGTCGAAGTTGTCGGGGAACCGGAATCCCGAGGAACAGGGCCAGCCCGATGGCGATGTCGGTGTAGCCGCTGAAGTCCGCGTAGATCTGCACGGCGAAGCCGTAGATGCCGAAGAGGATCTCGAGCGCCGAGTGCTGGTGCGGCGCCGAGAAGACCGGGGTCACGATGGCGGAGTCGATGTACGAGGAGATGCACGACCTTCTTGAACAGACCCGCCGGCCACGAGCCACGCGGCGCGCCCGAAGTCGATGGCGGCCGGGTCGCGCTTGCGCCGGATCTGGGGAAGCAGCTCCTCGCCCCGCACGATGGGGCCGGCGATGAGATGGGGGAAGAACGACAGGTACACCGCGAGGTCGACGGCGCGGGCCGGCTCGAGCCGGCGGCGGTAGACGTCGATGACGTAGCTCAACGCCATGAACGTGAAGAACGAGATGCCCACCGGGAGCGTCACCTCGAGCAGCGGCACGAGCCGCCCCGAGCCCAGAGTGTGGAAGAGGTTGTCGACGTTCACGGCCAGGAAGCCGTAGTACTTGAACCAGCCGAGGATGCCGAGCAGTGCGGCCACACTCGCCACCAGGGCGATCCGGCGCCGGCGTTCGTCCTCGAAGCGGTGCACGGCGGTGGCCCCGAGGTGCGCGGTGACGGTCACCGCCGCCAACAGGAACACGAAGCGCCAGTCCCACCAGCTGTAGAAGACGTAGCTCGCCACGAGCATGGCCAGCTTCCACAGGCCGCGGGTACGGGTTCAGCAGCCAGTTCGCCGTGAAGGCCACGGCGAAGAAGATGGCGAAGTCGATCGTGGGGAACAGCATGCGTGGAGGTCACCCGCTGTTCAGAGAAGGACGCACTCCGGGATCTCGGGGGCGTGACGAACCCCGGCGGAGGCTACAGCCGTCACGGCGCGAGCGGTGGGCGGCGAGGACTCCCGTCCAGGTCAGCTGCGTGCCTTGAGCGCCTCGATCAACTTCGGGCACGACCTTGTGGACGTCGCCCACGATGCCGAGGTCGGCCACCGAGAAGATCGGGCGCGTCCTGGTCCTTGTTGATGGCGATGATGTTCTTCGAGCCCTTCATGCCCACGAGGTGCTGGGTGGCGCCCGAGATGCCGCACGCGAGGTAGACGGTCGGCTTCACGGTCTTGCCCGTCTGGCCGACCTGGTGCGAGTAGGGCACCCACCCGGCGTCGACGATGGCCCGGCTGGCGCCGGCGGCACCGTGGAGCAGCTTGGCCAGCTCCTCGATCAGGGCGTAGTGCTCGGCACCACCGAGGCCCCGGCCTCCCGACACCACGACCTCGGCCTCGTCGAGCTTGGGCCCGGTGCGCTCCTCGGCGTGGCGGGCGAGGACCTTGGCCCCGTTGGTGGCCCCGAGGTCGGGCACCGCGAGCCGCGCCGACCTGCGCCGGCGACGCCGCCGGCAGGCTCGGCCGCGAACGACTTGGCCCGCACCACGAAGATCCACGGGCGCTCGCCGGTGAACCGGGCCGTCGCCACCTGGGCGCCGCCGAACAGTCCGTGCTGGGAGCGCACCTCGTCGCCCTCGGCGGTCGAGGTCCACGACGTTGGTGATCACCGGCGACGTCGAGGCGCACCGACAGCCGCGCCGCGATGTCGCGGCCGTCGTAGCTGGCGGGGACCAGGATGACGTCGGGGCGGTTGCCCGACCCCACCAGCGAGGCGATGGCACCGGCCACCGGAGACCCGGGCAGCGCGTCGCCGAGGTCGCCCACGTCGTAGACCGTGGTGGCGCCGAAGTTGCCGAGCTCACCGGCGACGGCCGCGGTGTCGGCTCCCCACGCCACGGCTTCGGTGGTCCCGCCCATGGCGCGCGCCTGGGTCGAGCAGCTCGAGCGTGGTGCTCGTGGGCTTGCCCTCGGCGGATCTCGGCGAGGACCCAAATCTTGTCGATCGACATGCTTCTTCTCCTGGGGTACGTGCGAGGACGGCGGTGCCGGTGGGCCGGCTCAGACGAGCTTGAGCTGCTCGAGGAACCGGACGATGTTCTCGTGGCCCTCGCCTTCGTCGACGACGATCTCGCCGGCCTTGCGCTCGTCGGCGGCGGTGACGTCGGTGACCTCCGAGCGCGCCCCGGCCGCGCCGACCTGGCCGGCGTCGAGGCCGAGGTCGGCCACGGTGAGCTGGTCGACGGGCTTGGACTTCGCCGCCATGATCCCCTTGAACGACGGGTAGCGGGGCTCGACCACACCGGCGGTCACGGTCACGACGGCGGGAAGCGGGCAGTCGACCTCGTCGTAGCCGGCCTCGGTCTGGCGCTCGACGTGCACCCGGCCGTCACCGACCGAGACCTTCTTGGCGAAGGTCACCGACGGGAAGCCCAGGAGCTCGGCCACCTGGACCGGGGTGGTCCCCGTGTAGCCGTCGGTGGACTCGGTGGCGGCGATGACGAGATCGGGCTGGGCCCGCTCGATGGCCTTGGCCAGGACCTTGGCCGTCGACAGGGCGTCGGATCCCTTGAGGGCGTCGTCGCTCACGAGGATGGCCTTGGCCGCACCCATGGCCAGGGCGGTGCGCAGGCCCGAGGTCTCCCCCGCCGGGGCCATCGACACCAGGGTGACCTCGCCGCCCCCCGCCTGCCTCGGCGAGCTGCAGGCCCATCTCGACGCCGTAGGCGTCGGAGTCGTCCATGATCAGCTTTCCCTCCCTGACCAGGGTGTGGGTCTGGGGGTCGAGGGCCTGGGGAGCGGCCGGGATCGGGGATCTGTTTCACACAGACGACGACGTTCATGGCCTCGATTGTTCCCGACGAACCCGCCGTTCGACCAATCCAGACCGCCGGCGATCGGCCCCCTGGACCGCCGGGCTCGGCCCGGATCGCTCAGCGCCGTCCCAGGTGGGCGAGGGTGTCCGCGACGCAATCGGTGATCACGACGTCGACCCCGGCGCCGACCACGGCGTCGATCTCGTCGGGGCTGTTCACCGTCCAGGTGACGACGGCCAGGCCGAGGCCGTGGGCCTGCTCGACGAGGCTCGGCTCCCACCTGCGAGTGATGGGGATGCAGCGCCACGCAACCGAGGTCGGCGGCGGTGTCGAGCGCCACCGACGGCGTCGAGGGCGGGGTGCACGAGGAGCCCGAGGGCGACGTCGCTCGCGGTGCCCGCGCGACCGCGGCGAGGGTGTCGGGCCAGAACGAGGACACGACGACCCGGGCGGGCCACGGCCCGCCGGGGACGGCGACCACGGCCCAGGCAACGAGGCGACATCGGCCGACACCGGTTCGGACGGGTCGTAGCCGGGGTCGGTGGGGACGTTCTTGATCTCGACGTTGACGACCGGACCCGGCACATGCCGCCAGGGCGCGCGTCGAGGGTCGGGACCCACTCCGGGAGCTCGACACGCCGACATTCGTGGATGAGCCCCGTGCCCGGGACCTCGGCGTCGTGATGCACGACGAGCACCCCGTCGGCGCTGCGCCGGACGTCGAGCTCCACCCCGTCGGCGCCCAGGCCCAGGGCCGACGACGAAGGCCTCGAGGGTGTTCTCCCGCCACGGCCCGGTCCCACCCCGGTGGGCGAGGACCGTGACCGGGTCGGCGCGGTGGCGCCGGGGCCAGGGCCGGGGACGGCGACGGTGGCCCCGCCGGCGCCCGCTAGGGTCGGCGTGGGCTCGAGCGGTGCGCCGGGTTCGGGTGCGCCGGGTTGGGGTGCGCGGGCCACGCCAGCCACGATAGGCAGGGCTCCGAGGCACCCCGGCGAGGATGCATGGGCAGCGCCGGCAGCGGACACTGCACGAGGACGCTGCCCATGCCTCGCCATCCCCCTACGAGAAGTCGGGCGCTCAACCAGTTGGGGCCTTGGGGGGACCTCAGTGCAGATTGAACGCCCGATCAACCGTACGCCCGGCGGTCGCGACCGCCCAGCGGGGTTCCACCTGGACAGGGGGCAGAGAAACCACCTGTGCCGACGGGGGGAGTCCGAGTCGTGACGGCGACCTCCACGATTGATCCGGCACGACCGATCCGGCACGACTGATCCGGCACGACTGATCCGGGCGACGATGGATCGGCTCGGAGGCGATCTCGTCCATTTCCTCGGCTTTCCCTGGCCTTTGAGCGCCTCCCAAGCCTCTTCGCGCTTGCAGGGGTGAGCGCTTGGGAGTAGCTTCACATTCACCGGTTCCCGTGGCGGCCAACCCCTGTGGCCAGCCAAGTGAACGGGTTCACAAGGAGCGGACGGTCAGAATTCGCCCGGATCTGCACCGTACCGGAGGAGGTAATCGTGGCACTCATGTGGAACCGCTCGGTCGAATGGGATGCCGAGGACTGGCGCAAGGTGGCGGCCTGCCGGTACACCGAGCCTGACCTCTTCTTCCCCGTCGGCACGACCGGACCGGCCATCGACCAGATCGAAGCGGCCAAGCGGGTATGCCGGGCGTGTGAGGCCATCGAGCCCTGCCTCGAGTTCGCCCTCGCCACCAACCAGGAGTCGGGCATCTGGGGTGGCACCTCCGAGGAGGAGCGCCGCAAGCTCCGCAAGGCCTGGCTCGCCGCCCGCCGACGCGCCTCGTAGCCACCGTCCGGCAGCCGCCTCCACGCCACCGCACCCACGATCCGGCCCCGGAGTCGCTCCGGGGCCGTTCGCGTCCGGTCCCGGAGTATCAGGGCCGTTAGCCACCGCACCCTCGGTATCCTCGATTGACGAGGACCGCGTCAGCCTCTCCGTTCACGACTTCCCCTCGGTGAGAGGCACCGCTCCTCGCTGAGAGGTGCCGTCATGCGTGACGCGTCGGGTGGGCAAACGGCTCGGCACCAGGTGGGTCGACCGGTCCATGCGGACCAAGGGCCTCGTGGTCATCGCCGTCCCCATCGCCATCCTCTTCATCGTGCTGGGGTCGACGTCGTGGTTCACCCACGTCGACAACCGGGCCCAGGACGTCGCCGGCCACTCCCGGCAGATCGTCGACGCCGCCACCACGCTCGAGAACAGCCTCCTCTCGGCCGCAGACCGGCCTCGGCGACTACCTCCTCACCGGGGACCCCGCGTTCCAGGCCTCCTACGCCCGGGTCGGACAAGGCCGTGCCCCCCCAGCTCGGCCAGCTCGAGGCGCTGACCCTCGACATCGCCGCCCGAACAGCGATCTCGGGTCGCGCCATCCAACGCGACACCGACCAGCTCGTGGCCGCCCTGGCCCGACTGAAGGTCGAGCAGCCCTCGCCGGCACCGTCGGCTGCGGTCCGGACGCTGTTGCAGTCGGTCAAGGCCGAGACCGACAAGCTCCGCAACGACATCTCCTCGCTCACCGGCCGCGAGACCGCCGTCATCGCCAGCCAGCAGTCCGACATCCACACCTCGAACATCTTCCTGCCCGCCATCGCCATCGCCGCGGTCGTGCTCGCCCTGGCCGGGGGCGTCATGGTGTCGCAGCTGTTCACCACAGGCGTGGTCAGGCGACTGCGTCGCCTCGAGCGCGCCACCGAGGACCTCGAGCGCGGCGAGACCCCGGTCGAGGTGCCGAGCGGACGCGACGAGATCGGCCGGCTCTCGGCCCGGCTCCTCGACACCACCGCCCAGTTGCGCGAGCGCGCCGAGGAACGCGACCGCGCCCGGGCCGAGCTCGAGAACATCCTCACCGCCAGCCCGGTGGTGTCGCTGCGCTACGACGTCGCCACCCGGGGCTTCTCCTACGCCAGCCCCAACATCGACCGGCTCCTCGGGATCTCGGCCGAAGAGGCCATCGCCGCTCCCGCGACGCATCATCGAACGGTTCCATCCCGACTCGGCCGACCAGCTGCGCGACGCGCTCGGCGACCGGAGCCGGGCGCCACGGGGAACGCCTCGAGATCCTGCATGCGCTTCCGGCGAGACCCCGACCTCGGAGGACTGGCGCGAGGCCGAGGCCGTCTACACCTTGGAACGGGGCCCGACGGAGAGCTCCAAGGCGCTCGTCGCCTACCTCGTCGACGTGTCGGAGCGTCACGTGGCGCAACGTGCCGCCGACGAACGCCGGTTCCTCCTCGAGTCCATCTTCCACGCGTCGCCCGACACCATCGTCGTGCGCGACATCTCGGGCCAGGTCGTCCTGGGCAGCTCGCCGCTGGCCGACGTGATCGGGACCACCGACACCGTCCGCGACGACGCCGACCGGGCCGTCCTCGACGAGTTGATCGCCCGCTGCGTGGCC
Organism: uncultured Acidimicrobiales bacterium; assembly: GCA_963739765.1. Lineage (GTDB taxonomy): Bacteria > Actinomycetota > Acidimicrobiia > Acidimicrobiales > UBA8190 > Chersky-840. The sequence continues at coordinate 489,323 of CAVUBP010000003.1, forward strand.
GGCGAGCAGAGCCCCGATCCCGGTGGTGACCACGGGCCGGCTGCCCGGCGGCGAGCTGCGCACCTACGAGACCCGGGCCCGACCGGTCTTCGACCACAGCGGGCGCGTCACGGGCACCGTGACCATCTCGCGCGACGTCACCGAGCGGATGCACCTCGAGCAGTCGCTGCGCCACGCCTCGTTGGGTGCCGAGCGCGCCAGCCAGGCCAAGAGCGAGTTCCTGTCGCGGATGAGCCACGAGCTGCGCACCCCGCTCAACGCCATCCTCGGCTTCGCCCAGCTGCTCGAGATGGACGAGCTCCCCGCCGAGCAGGCGTCGAGCGTCGACCAGATCCAGGTGGCCGGCCGCCACCTGCTGTCGCTCATCAACGAGGTGCTCGACATCTCGCGGATCGAAGCGGGCCGCGTCAGCCTGTCGACCGAGCCGGTCGAGGTCAGCGAGGTCCTCGACGAGGTGACCACGTTGCTCGCGCCGGTCGCCGAGGCGGCGGGCATCGAGCTCTCGGTCGGACATCGACGGGTCACGGGTGCTGCGCGTGCGGGCCGATCGTCAGCGACTGCTCCAGGTCCTGCTCAACCTGGGGTCCAACGCCGTGAAGTACAACAGCCGGGGAGGCTCGGTGGCGTTTCGCACCGGCCCCGGAGGCGACGGCCGCGTCCGGTTCGAGGTGCGCGACACCGGGCCGGGGATCCCCCACGAGACAGCAGGACCAGTTGTTCGTCCCCTTCTCGCGGCTCGGGGCCGAGCGCTCCGGCGTCGAAGGGACCGGGGTCGGCCTGGCCCTGTCGAAACAGCTCGTCGAGGTGATGGGGGGCGTCATCGGCGTGGACTCGTTCCCCGGGCACGGCTCGACGTTCTGGGTCGAGATGCTCGCCGTCGATCCCTCGGTCCCCGACACACGCCCGCAGGCGGTCAGCCCGATCCCGGCGCGCGGTGCGGTCATGTCCCCGTCGAGCGACACCAACGGCCACGGACGCGAGGCGGCCCGGCGGCGCCCCGACGCGACGGGCACCGCGACCCACAGGCGCGTCCGCCGGTGCCGGGAAACGGCGCCGGGCCGCCGGTGCGGTCGGGCCGGCGTGTCGTCGTGCTCCAGATCGAGGACAACCCCTCGAACTCCGCCCTGGTCGAGCAGGTACTCGCCAAGCGCCCCGGCGTCAGGCTGGTTTCGGCCGGCGAGGGGAGGGCCGGGCTCGAGCTGGCCCGACAGCATCGCCCTGACCTGGTCCTTCTCGACCTCCACCTGCCCGACCTCCCCGGTGACGAACTGCTCCACCGGCTCAAGGCCGTGCCTGAGTTGGCCGACACAAAGGTAGTCGTGGTGAGCGCAGACGCCACGCCGAGCAGGATCAGGGAGATGCTCGACCTCGGGGTCGAGGGCTACCTGACGAAGCCGGTGGACGTCGAAGCTCTTCTCCGGCTGGTGGACTACGAGATCGGAGCCAAGCAGGGTGAACCGGGATGACGGGTTGGCGCAGGGTGCACAGGTGTCCGTCGGCGACGACGAACGCCGGCTGTTCGCGCCCGGCACTCCCACCGGCATCTTGCCGACAACCGAGCGGGCCACAACGCAGGGACGGTCGTGGGGGGCACCCCGACCAGCGGGACGGGACCATGTGCGACCGGAGGTAGTCTCTGTGACGATGACTTTGCCTGACGAGGACCACATGGTCCTGGTCGCCGAGGACGACATGGCCAGCCGCACCGCCACGCGGATGTTCCTCCAGCGGGTGGGCTACCGCGTGGGAGAGGCCGCGGACGGGCCCGGGACGCTGCGCGAGGCGAGTCTCGGCAGCTACGACCTCGTGCTGCTCGACCTCGGGCTGCCCGGGCCTCGACGGTGAGGAGGTGCTCGCTCGGCTGCGCCGCGACAGCGCGCTGCCGGTCATCGTCCTCACCGGTCGGTCCGAGGAGTCCGAGCGCGTGCGTGTCCTGAACCTGGGAGCCGACGACTACGTCGTGAAGCCGTGCTCGCTTCCCGAGCTCGACGCCCGCATCCGGGCCGTGCTGCGCCGCGGCCAGCCGACGCCGGCGGCCAACCAGATCGAGCACGACGGCCTCGTGATCGACCGGGCCGCGCACCGCGTCATGATCAGCGGGTCGACGCCATCGACCTCACGCCCAAGGAATTCGACCTCTTGGCCTTCCTCGCCGCCACACCGGATCAGGTCTTCACACGCGAGGAGCTGCTCGAGCACGTGTGGGGATCGACCCAGGAGTGGCAGGACCCGGCCACGGTCACCGAGCACGTCCGCCGGTTGCGACTGAAGCTCGAGCCCGACGCGGCCGAGCCCGCGCTGGCTGCACACCGTGCGCGGGATCGGCTACCGCTTCTCGGTGGTGCCCGAAGACTGAGCCTGGGGTGTGATCGTCGTAGACGACGGGCACACCACGATCACCCCCGGCGACACCGCCCGGTGTCGCTTGGTTGAGCGGGAGTGGCGTCGGGGTCGGAACACCGCCCGGCACCGGATTGGACGTCGACTTCTCCGGAAGAGCCAGGGTCCCGACGACGGCACCGCCGGCGCCGAGGAGCTGCAGTGTGCCGCGCACGACGTAGGGCCCCGTGCCGGCCGAAGCCACCGCCGGTGTGACCCGGTGGGCCAGGACCGCGATGCCGCCGACCGGTGCCATCTGGTCGGTGGACCCGTCGGGGAAGGTCATCTGCACGGAGCTGACGTCATCGCCCACCTCGACCGCCACCCACCACACCGGATCGCCCTCGACCACGCCGAAGGTCCCGGTCACGAGCCCCCGAGGCTCACTCGATGGGCTCGTCGTGGTCGGTGTCGTGGTCGGAGAGGGGACGGGTCCCGCCGAGGTGGTCGCCGGCGTCGGGACCGGGGCGTTCGGGCCCTGGGCGGGCGACCCCGGGCTCGACCCCGGTTGACCGCCGGCGCCCGAACCGGTCCCCGCACCCCCTGCCGCCGCCGCCCCCGCCCCCGGGGACATGACGCATTGCGGTGACGAGATCGCGCCCTGCCCCACGGCATCGTCGTCGGAGAGCTCGATGCGCACATCCGTGCCGGCCGGCGCCAGTGGCATGGACGTCGAGGGCGGCGCCTCGGTCGACGTCGGCGACGCCGCCGTGCCCGAAGACCCCGACGCAGCACTCCCCGATGCCGAGCCGGACCCGGCTTCGGGGGAGAGGGGGACCAGACACGACACCGAGGCCTGGGCGTCCTGGTAGACGCGGACGGTCACGCCGTCGGTGGTGGTCCGGACGAGGACGCGCGTGGCCGAGCCGATGTCGTCGGACCCGTCCCGCTGGATGTGGTGCCGGGGGCGGTGTCGGCCGAGCCGCTCGAAACGTTCGGGCACATCATGGCCGGGCCCGACGCCGACGGAGACAGCGACCTGGCCCGCCCCGGGGCGCGAGAGCCATCCGCGGTGGCACTGGCCCCTGGCGCGCGCGCCGCGGTCTGTCCGGGCGAGGCGGCGGCCTCGCCGAGGTAGCCGCCTGCCGCCCCGACGAGGAGCGCCAGAGCGACCGCGCCCACCAGGGCCCGCTGGCGCCGTTGCGTGGCCGACGCCAAGCGCCCCGCGAAGGTGGCCCAGTCGGCGGGGTTGACGGGCTCGCCATCGGCCCTCTGGGCCAGGGCGTGACGGAGTCGGGCCTCGATGTCCGGGGCACCTTCGGTGCGGGAAGCGCTGTCGTCAGTCATGGTCGACCACCTCTCGCAAGCGTTCGAGTCCCCGGTGCACGAGCGACGCCACGGTGCCGGGCCGGCACCCGAGGGCGACGGCGATCTCCGCATCGGGGAGGTCCGCGTAGTACCGGAGCACCGAGCGCGGCGCGCTGGCGGTACGCCAAGGTGGCGAGCGCCGCGCCGAGTACATCGGCATCGTCGGAGCGGCCTTGCTCGGCCGAACCGTCGACGACCACGTCGGCCACCGCGATCTCCAGAGCCGTTGCTCGGGGCCCGCACCGGGGCGTCGTCGGCGCGCGCCCAGGCGCGAGCGCTCGCGCCAGGCCCGACGATGATGGGAGCGACAGGCGTTGACCACCGACCGGTGCAGGTAGGCGCGGGGGTCCCGGACCCCTCCCCAATGCCGGTGCAGGTGCACGAACGCGTCCTGGACCAGGTCCTCCGCGGTCTCGGGGGAGTCGACGAGCACGCGCGCCAGCCGCACCATGGCGGAGAAGGACCCCAGGTACAGGTCCCCGAAGGACGCCGGCGGGTCCCCGACCGGGACGTCTCGGGCTTCGGGACGGTGCGGGCCGGCCGGCGCGGCACCGGTCTGGCCCGATCCGGACCCGGTCACCAGTGCTCCCGCGTGCGATGCCATCGCCCGGTTAGACGCACGGCGGGGCAGGAATCTTGCACCGCCCGAGGAATTTCGAGAGACGAGGTGTCGTCGTTCGACGGTTTCTCGATCGGGAGGTCGATGGTCACGAGGGTCCCGCCGTTGCTCTGCATGACGATGGACCCCCCGAGCTGGCTCGTGACGAGGTCCCGGACGATCGACAGGCCCAGGCTCGTGGTGTGGTCGATGTCGAACCCCTCGGGCAGACCGCAGCCGTCGTCGCGGACCTGCAGGGTCAGACGATGGGCATCGCTGGCGAGCACGAGCTCCACGTGGCCCACCGCCTCGCCGTCGTTCTCGGCGATGAAGACCGAGTCGCCGCCGACCGACGGGAAGGCGTGCTCGACGGCGTTCTGCAGCAGCTCGGCCAGCACGACGGCTAGGGGCGTGGCGACATCGGCGGCCACGTCGCCCACGTCCCCGGTGACCCGGATCTCGATGCGGTCCCCCGAGACCACCGAGTCCTCGGCCATCCGGACCAGCGACCCGACGATCTCGTCGAAGGGAACCTCGTCGCCGGGCTCGCGCGACAGGATCTCGTGGACGAGCGCGATCGACCTGCACCCGGCGCTCGGCCTCGCGCAGCGCCTCCTGGCCCTTGCCGGGCTCGAGACGCCGAGCCTGGAGCCGGAGCAACGACGAGATCGTCTGCAGGTTGTTCTTCACCCGGTGGTGGACCTCACGGATGGCCGCGTCCTTCGACAACAACAGGCGGTCGAGGCGGCGCAGGTCCGTGACGTCGCGCAGCAACACCATGGCCCCGGTCACCGTGTCCTGCTCGAGCAGCGGCGTGCACTGCATGAGGACGATGACGTCGGGCCGACGCTCGACCTCCTCGGTGACCGGGCACCCGGCCCGCAGCGCCCAGTCGAGCGCGGCGTCGTCGATGCCCAACTCCGACAGTCGGCGCCCCTCGACGACGTCGCTCACGCCCATGCGGTGCAGGGCGCTCATGGCGTTGGGCGACGCGTACTGCACCTGTCCGTCGGGCTCGACCAGCACGAGGCCGTCACCGACCCGGGGCGCGTCCTCGGTCGTGAAGTCCTCGCCCATGAAGGGGAAGTCGCCGACCGCCACCATGTGGGCCAGGCGTCGGTAGAGGTCGCGGTAGACCCGTTCGAGACGACCGGGGCGGCGGTCCTCGAGCGGCGCCACCCGGACGATGACGGCGACGGGATCGCCGCCGTGGCGCACGGGCACGCACTCGAGCTGTGCGGTGTCGGGGACGGCGGGCACCTCGCCGGTGTCACGGGAGTCGGACGTCCCCCGAAGCCAACCGGACCCGGACCGGGACCGGGATGACCGCCAGGCCCGACGACATCGTCCCGGCCTGGAGCGCCTCGGTCACCACCGGCCACTCCGAGCTCTCGACGATCTGGCCCACGAGGTCCACCCGCAGCAGCGTCGCCCAGGTGGTGGGGCGGATCTGCCCGAGCACGATCAGCTTCGCACCGGCGGTCCCGCGCACCGGCGCCACGAGCAACAGGTCCGAGAACGACAGGTCGGACAGCACCCCCCACGACCCGAGCAGGCGCTGCAGGTGGTCGAGGCTGGCGGCGTCGAGGCCGGTGTGGTTGGCGGCGAGCTCCGCCGGGGTCTTCATGCCCCGGGCACCGTCGGCCGACAGCGGGACGTCGACGCCGTCGCCGGGCGCGAAACGCCCGCAGCGAACGCACGTCCAGGGCGTCGAGCATCCGGGCGAGGTCCGCGGTCCGGTGCGCCACGTCGGAGAGTCGATGGGCGTCCGACGCCGTGGTGAGCGGGACGCCGCTCGGCGACGAAACGTGCCAACAGCGCCGGGGCGGGATAGGCCTCGCCGGCGGGCTTGCGCCATCCCGCCGACGAGAGCTCGGCGGCCATGCCCGAGCGCAGGGCCGCTTCGACCAGCCGGTCCCAGCACTCCTCAGGGGCCACGGGCCGGTGGCCGGCGGCCTTGACGAGGTCGGGGTGGGCGAGCACGTCGCACGCGGCCGGTGGCCGCCAGCTCCTCGATGGCGCCCACGTAGTCGCTCCACGCCGCATCGACGTCGCGCGTCGACCACTGCGCCATCGAGAGCGGCGTCGTCGACGTCGTCGAAGCGCCACGCCCCGATCCAGTGGACCGATCCCAACAACACGTCGAAGGGGTACCCGGCGAGCAAGGTGGCGACGTCGTCCATCCTGCCCGCGGTAGTAGTCCACCTCCAGTCCGAGCACCACGGGAAGGCCCGCGGCCTTCGCCGCGAGCACGCACTCCACGTAGGCGTCGAGGTCGGCGCGGGCGTGATCGTCCCAGTACTCGGCCATCGACGCCCGCAGCGCGGCGTCGGGCTCGTCGTCCCAGAAGCCGCGGAGCAACCGGTCGGCCTGGCTGAAGCGGAAGAGGTGCTCGGTCAGGGCCACCTCGTGGACCCCAGCCGCCCCCGCACGGTCGCAGTAGTCGGCCACCTGCTCGAGCGTGGGGGCGGTGTCTCGCTGGCCGTGCGGCCAGAGGTGCAGGTGGTAGTCGAGCATCGAAAGGGCCCTGCCTCGCCCGCGCTCACCCGCCGCCGGAGGCGGCGCGTGACACCGGTCGGATGAGCGTGACGCCGTCTCGGACCGTCGCCTGCACGCACACCACGCGCGGGTCGGCCACCACCGCGTCGTTGAAGGCCCGGATGGCGCGGGTGTCGTCGGACTGGTCCGCTGTCGTCCACCACTCTCCCGCTCCACAAGGTGTTGTCCGCGGCGATGAGGCCTCCGGGCGCGAGCTTGGCGAGCACGGCTTCGTAGTAGGCGAGGTAGTTGGTCTTGTCGGCGTCGATGAACACGAAGTCGAAGGGCCCGTCGAGCGTGCGCCACGCGTGTCGAGCGCCGGGCCTTCGATGACCTCGATCACGTCCGCATACGGGCTCGCGGGCGATGTGGGACCGGGCCGACCGCAGCATGGGCGGGGCTCAACTCGCACGTGGTGATGCGCCCACCGGGAGGCAGGCCGGCGGCCATCGACAGCGAGGAGTAGCCGCTGAAGGTCCCGATCTCGAGCACCCAGTGTCGGGCGCAGCGCGTAGACGAGCATCTCGAGGAAGCGTCCCTCGAGGGCGCCCACCATCATCTGGGGCGCGTCGAGCGTGGCTCGGGTCTCCTCGGCCAGGGCCAGCAGATCGTCCCCGGGCGCGCTGGTGTGCGCCTCCGCGTAGGCCTCGAGCACGGGGTCGATGATGTCGGTCATGGCGGGGGTCCCTCCGACCGCATCGTAGGCGCCGCCGCCGGGCGGGCGGACCGTGGAGAAGGGTCGCGAGACCGATCACCGGACCGGGCCGGCGCGGAGGGCGACCTAGGAGGCGACCAGAGGCCTCACGAGGCGCATGACCCGGTCGAGCGCGCTCATGTAGGCCCGGTGGGCCGCCGGCGTTCCGTCGCGCGCCGCGACGGCGTAGGTGGCGTGCAGCCAGCGGTGGGCGTCGATCCCGTCCGCGTCCCCCGCAAAGCCTTCGTCCTCGTCGATCTCGCTCAACAGCTCGTAGAGACGGCGCGCGTCGATGCGGGCGAATTCCCGCACCAGGCGACTCGATGTGGTTGTCCAGCTGATCGGATCGCTCCACGCCTCGGTGGCCGTCGACAGAGGTTCGGTGGCCGTCGACAGAGGTCCGGTGGCCGTTGACAGAGGTGAGGTGTCGGGCTCGTCCTCGCTCCTCGTACCCGAGGACGAGCAGCGCGCCGACCCGCCCGAATCGCTGCACCACCGCTGCCTGCGCCGCTGGCGAAGCCGCAGGCCCCCCGAGCAATGCCAGGGCGGTCGTGCCGTCGGCGAGGACCGTCTCGGCCCGGAGCCCGAACTGGTCGGCATCCTCACTGGCCATGGCCTGTCTGATCAGCTCCGTGGCCCGTCGTGTCCGCGTTCCGGGCGCGCGGGCCCTGACGCCGCGCTGAGCGCACATCGCCGGAGCGTCGGACCGGTCGGGGGCGGCATCGATCGTTCGCTGCGCGACGGCGGTTCGGTCCTCGACACCGGCCTCCGTGCTCGGGTGGCCGGCCCGGCACCACGGGGCTCCGTCGGCCACGAGGTTCTCACAGGGTCGGCCCGTGGTCGTGAACGCGAAGCCGCACGTTCTCGTCGCCATCACCACGCTCGCGCCGGGCAGAGCATCGTCGCCCCCTTCGCCGACCGCTTCGTCATGCACGGCATGTCGGCATCTCGAACGCCGGTCTTCATCCAGGACAACACAATCTCCGACCAAGGCCCGCAGAATCGCTTTCCCGCGCGTGGCCGGCGGCGCGGGACTTGCGACCTGACACCGGGCGACGAGCGCCCGCTGCGCCGTGCCGATCCCCCGAGCACCGGAGAGACGCCGGGGATGGGCGACGACGGACGCCCACGAGCGGGCCGACCCCCGGGATCCTCGGTCTCGCCGGTGCCTCGGTGGCGCCCGCAGGCACCCCGGGGAAATTCGCCTGGACCAGGGCTAAGGCCGGGGGCCGCCGCAGCCGATGGAGTCCTGGTGATCGAATCGCGAGGCCTGCTCGATATTGCTGTGTGGCTCCCGGACGCGGTCGTCGTGGTCGATGCCTCTGCCAGGCTCATCTGGGCCAACGACGCCGCCGAGCGGCTCTTCGGCGTGGACAGCGCGCGAATGGCCGGGACCGACGGGCTCGACTTCCTCCACCCCGACGACCAGGAGGTCGCCGCGGTGGCATTGACGAGCATCCAGGGAAAGACGGTGGGGACACCGATCGAGCTGCGGGTGCGCACTCCCGGGGGATGGAAGCTCGTCGAGGTCATCGGGGCCAACCTCCTCGACCGGCCCGCGGTCAACGGCCTCGTGCTGTGCCTGCGCGACCTGACCGAGCGAAGGCGCTGGGAGATCGCTTCCGACGAGGTCGGGAAGTTCCGCTCCATCGTGCACAACGCTGCCAGCGTCATCATGCTGTTGGACGGAGCCGGGCGCATCGAGTCGGTCTCCGCCGCCATCACGAGGCTGCTCGGACACGATCAGGAGCTCGTCGAGGGCAGACCGCTCGTGGAGTTCGCCGCCGCGCATGATCGGGGAAGCCTGGCCGCGGCGGTGTCCCGGTCGATCGACGTGCCGTCGTACAGCCGATCGCCCACCGTCGTCGAGGTCGAGCTCATGCGCCGCGGGGGCAACGAGTCGCTGCCCTTCGAATTGAGCATCGTGAACCTTCTCGACGACCCCACCGTGCGAGGCCTCGTGGTGTCGGGCCACGACATCAGCCAGCTGCGCGCCACCAGGGACGCGCTCGAGGAGCTGACCACCTTCGACCCCCTCACGGGTCTGGCCAACCGGGTGACACTTCGGGCCCACGTCGAGCGGTGTCTGGGCAACCCCTCGACCGCCGTGGTGTTCATCGACCTCAACGGGTTCAAGCCCATCAACGACCAACACGGCAGGGCCACCGGCGACGAGATCCTGCGGCGCGTGGCGTCGCGCCTCGAGTCGTCGGTGCGCAAGGGCGACGTCGTGGCGCGCTACGGGGGCGACGAGTTCGTGGTGGTGGCCGCCATCCGCGACCCCGAGGAGCTCCGGGCGCTCGCGGCACGCCTGGCCGAGGGCATCCAGCGCCCCATCGAGCTGCCCGAGGGCACGTTCCGCCTGACCGCCAGCGTGGGGCTGGCCCACCCGGGGCCGGGCGACACCGCGGCCACGCTGCTCGGCCGGGCCGACACCGCCATGTACATCGCCAAGCAGCACGCCGAAGGCGGCGGGCACTACCCCCAGCAGTGAACGACCCGGGCAGTCCCGGGCACGAGGGTCAGGGCGACCCTCTCACGAGCTCCACAGCTGCTCGCCGAGGCGCAGCAGGCCGGCGAGGTCGTAGACGTCGGTCTCGAAGTAGGGCACGCTCACGAGGGCCTCGGGCACCGTGGCCAGCTCCGCCTGCTGCTCGGCCTCGCGCTGGGCGACGACCCGGTAGTCGAGGTAGCTCCGGCCGACCTCGGTGAGGACCCGACGGATCTGGCTGACGTCGCCCGAACGCACCTTGGGGGCGATGCGCCTCGGCGAGCTCGTCGGCCTGGTCGCGCAGCTTCTCTGCCACCGACCGCGCCCTGCGGGTCGCGCAGGTACGCCGGGAGGACCTTGTTGAGGACGATGGCGCCCAGATGCAGCCGGCGGTCCTTGAGAGCCTGGGCGAAGAACTCGGCTTCGCGCAGCGGAACCGCTTCGAGGGTGGACACCACGATGAACGAGGTGCGACGGTCCGCCATGAGGCGGTGCACGGCCTTGGCCCGCTCGACGAACCCGTCGTACATGGACTGGAAGAGGATGAAGAACTGCGGCGACGTCCTCGAGGAACTGGGTTCCGAGGATCCGATCGGCGATCTGGTAGAAGGGCTTCGAGGCGAAGTTCACGAGCCGCGACCGGTACGGCACGATGAGCCATCGCAGCAACCGGCTCGAGAAGAACTCGGCCATCCGCTCGGGGGCGTCGAGGAAGTCGAGGGCGTTGCGCGTCGGTGGCGTGTCCACCACGATCAGGTCGTAGTTGCCCTCGGCGTGGATCTCGAACAGGCGCTCCATGGCGATGTAGTCGTGGCTCTGGACGAAGCGCGCCGAGATGTTGCGGTACAGCGGGTTCGAGAGGATCTCGTCTCGGCGTCTGGGCGTCGGGCGCGTGGAGCCGGATGAGCGAGTCCCAGGACTCCTTGGTGTCGAGCATCGCCGCCCACAGCTCGCCCATCGGCTTCACGCCGGCGGCGAGGAAGGTCTCGTCGGGCACGCGTCGCTCGGTGTTCCCGATCCCTTCGAGCCCCAGGGCGTCGGCCAGGCGACGAGCGGGGTCGACGGTGAGCACGAGCACCTTTCCCCCGAGCGTGCGCGGCGGCCATGGCCGCGGCGGCGGCCGCGGTCGTCGTCTTGCCCACCCCGCCGGGCCCGCAGGCCACGACGATCTCCTTCGACGCCAGCAGGCCGTCGAGCGACGCCCGCGCGCGTGTCGGGCCTCGACAGCGCTGCGCTTGGCCATCAGGGGGCCAGCTCCTCGCCGAGGGAGACGCGCCACCTGGCGAAGGGTCCGCAGCCCGTGCAGCCGCGTGAAGAGGAACGGCAGGTACATCATGGGGACGACCGGGTCGATGCCGCCGCGCAGGCGCTCGAGATGTCCGGCACGCGTGCGGCGCAAGGTGACGGCCAGGCGCGCCGCGTTCGAGCACCGGCGTCGGGTCGCCTCCGCGACGAGCTTCTTGAGCTCGGCCGTCGCCGCCGGTCGGCACAGGTCGTTGAACACGGTCTCCTCGCTGCGGCCGAACAACTCGGGGAGCACCCGGTTCACGATCACCGCGGCCAGCTCGACCGAGGTCTCGGTCGCGACCTTCCCGGCCAACTCGATGGTCTCGTTGACCGGCATCTCCTCGGGGGTGGTCACGATCACGAGGCCCGTCGTGGCGGGGTCGGAGAGGATCTCGAGGATCCAGTCGGTCTGCGAGCGGATCAGCCCGACCTTGACCAGATCGTTGATGGCCTGGGGCGCGGCGAGCTGCCCGACGATGTGCCCCGTGGCCGACGCGTCCACGACGACGAGGTCATAGTGCTGCTCGCGCACCTCGTAGCAGAACTTCCCCACCGTCAGGATCTCGCGGACACCCGGGGCGGCGGTGGCCACGAAGTCGAATGCCTTGGCCAGGGGCCCGATGCGGCCCACCACGGGGATGCGCAGATTGAGCCGGAGGTACTCGCGCAGCGACGCCTCGGTGTCCATCGACATGGCCCACAGCGACGGGAACACCTCGCGCGCCGTGAAGCTGGTGGGGCCGGTCTCGAAGTAGGCGGCCACGTCACCTTTGGCGTCCATCTCGCACACCAGGGTGCGCCGGCCGTGCTCGGCGGCGTACAGCGCCAGCCCGGCGGCGACCGTGGTCTTGCCGACACCACCCTTCCCCGTGACGAAGAGGAGGCGGCGGTCGAGCAGTCCCACCATCTGGCGCTCGGCGGTGCTCACGGGCCACGAAGGACCGGCCCCGGCCGGGTCAGGGGGCGCCGAAACCGACCCGGCGCTCGTGGGTGGGGGCCCCCACCTCGACGTAGGCGACCTTGGCCACCGGAATGGCGACGCGCCGACCCTTGCGGTCGGTCAGCCACAACACCCCCGACTCCTGGCCCAGAGAGGACTCGATCTCCGCGATGACCGAGTCGCGATCGGCGTCTTCCTCCAACTCGACCTCGAGCTCCTTGGCGCTCTGCACGATCCCGATGCGCACGTCCACCTGTGTCCCGCTCCTCCGATCGAACCGGCCCTGGGCCGGGCGGCCAACGACCATACAGCCGTGAGCCACACTAAGGCCTATGGAGCCAACCCCCGTCGCGCAGACCGAGCGGGGTCGCCGCTGGGCCGCCACCATGGCGGGGCACGGCGGCCGAGGCCTGCGCACGGCCCATGCCGACTCCGGCGCCGCTCTCGGCACCGCCGAGGCCCGGCCCCTCGACCGCCAGGAGCGCGAGGCGGCCGAGGACGTGGTCCTCGCCCCGGGGGCGACCCGGGCCGCCGGCTGCGGGACGGCGCGCCGTCGCCGAGGAGCCCGACCCCTGGCGGACCTGCTTCGAACGGGACCGTGACCGCATCCTGCACTCGCCGGCCTTCCGGCGACTGGCGGGCAAGACCCAGGTCTTCGTCTTCCCCGCCGACCACCAACGGACCCGGCTCAGCCATGCCCTCGAGGTGGCCCAGGTGGCAAGCGGGATCGCCCGCGCCTGTCGCCTCAACGTGGCGCTCACCGAGGCCATCGCCCTCGGCCACGACTGCGGGCACGGCCCCGGCGGGCACATGAGCGAGGACGCCCTCGGGCATCTTCCTGCCCGGCGGGTTCGACCACGCCGTGTGGGGGGCGGACGTGTCGCTCGCCGACCTGAACCTGTGCGAGGAGACGCTCGACGGCATCCGCAACCACTCGTGGTCGCGTCCCGCTCCGGCCACGCCCGAGGGAGAGGTGGTGAGCTGGGCCGATCGCATCGCGTACCTGTGCCACGACTGGGAGGACGCCGTCTCGGCCGGGATCGTGACCCCGGCCCTGCTGCCCGACGTGGTGCTCGGGCTCTGTGGCGAGACGCGTTCCGAGCAGCTGCGCGCGTTCATCGAGGGAATGGTCGGCGCCACGCTCGGCGCCGGCAGGGTGGGTATGGACGAGGAGCTCGCCGAGGCTCTGGCCGCCTTCCGCCGGTGCAACTACGAGCACATCTACCTCCGCCCCGCCTCGGTGACCCAGGGCGCGTCGGTGGTGGCGGTGCTGCGGGCCCTGGTCGCGCACTTCACCGACCAGCCCAACCTCATCCCCGGTGTGCGCAGTGGCGGAGGCCTCGCCGGCGGCAGCGAACGCGCCGTCTTCGAAGCCGTCGCCTACGTGGCGGGCATGACCGACCGCTTCGCCATGGGCATCGCCGTCTCGGACCTCGGCTGGGACCGCGAGCGACTTCCCCGAGGTGTCGAGAACCTCAGCGGACGTTGAGTCCCGCTCAGGCGTCCCTGGTCGCCATTCGCCATGCACCGAGGACCGTCCACCCCAGCAGCCAGGCGATGATCACGCACACGGCCACGGTCGTCGACTCCGGCAGCAATCCGGCGTTCCCCCCGCCACCCCCGGGTCCCCCCCCGCCACCGCCGAGCACCGGCAGCCCGCCCGGCGTCAGGTGGGCCGTGGCCAGGCCGACCACCGCACGCTGGAGGTTCGACAGGTGGGGGATCCGCGCCCGGGAGAGGATCGGCGTCAGGATGACCTCGAGGACGATCATGATGACCACGGCGACGGTCCGCTGCCCGATCAGTGATCCCAGCCCCAACCCGACGACGAACCCGATGGCAGCTTCGAGCTCGAGCCACAACCCGGTCTTGATCATGAGCGAGTCCGACGGGTACAGGAACTGTCGGGCGTAATCGGAATAGTCCATCCGGGCGATCAGGCTGGCCGCTTCTTTGATCTGGGCCGGGGAGGGGTGCAGCGGGCCTTGCGATCCAGGAGGTATCGCCGGTCTGGCGCCGGGCCCGCCGCCGGGGCCGTTGCCACATGGGACGGCGTTGACCACCGCAGCGATCGGAGAGGACGGTCCGATCCTGAAGTCGAAGTCGCAGATGACCTCGTCGGCGTGGCCGGCGGCCCAGGTCTCGAGGCCGGCGCGCGACAGGTTGACGGGCACGTTCACGCCGTTGAAGACGAGCCGGGTCGGCGCCGCGAACACGCACACTGCGCAGACGACGGTGAAGCCCACCGCCACCAGGGACCCGATGATGGCGAGCCCCGCGGGGATCCGAGCCACATAGAGCGCCAGGCGCGAGCGGCCGGTCACCACCAGGTGCCGGAACATCCCCTCGGTGAGGTCGACGGACCCCGCGGTGGCACCCAGGGTGGCGGCGACGATGAATCCGAAGACGTAGAGCACCCCGGACACCAGGCCCGTGAAGATGTCGTAGCCGCCCGCCGGACCGTAGGAATGCGGCGCGAAGGCGTGGAGCAGCAGCCGGATGACGAGGAAGACCGTGGGGATGCCGATGGTGACGAGCACCAGGGCCACCATGAGCCCACGCCGCTTGCGCAGCTCCATGAACCGCGTGGCGATCATGCCCCAGGTGGGGATCCAGGATCCCCGTCGGTCACGCGGCACGCCGACCCGACCGGCGGGAGCCGAGGTGGAACCGGTTGTGCCGCCGTCGGACACCGTCGTCATTCCGGGGCCCCCAGGCGACTCGTGACCTGCAGGAACCACGATTCGAGCGACGCCTGGACCTCTTGCAGCCGATACACGGCAATCCCACCTTCAACCAGCACGCGGTTGATCTCGGCGATGACGTCGCGCCCCGTTCCGGCGGGAAGGGTGATCCCCAGTCCCAGCACTCCCACCTCGATGGTGGCGCCGATGGTGGTGGTGTCGAGAAGAGCACGAGCTCGATCGGGCTCCGAGCATTCGACGTGCAGTACGAGTGACGAGCCCGCCAAGAGCTCGGAGATCGACCCCTGACGGATCACGTGTCCCCGATCCACGATCGCCACCGCATCACATGTCCGTTCGACCTCGTCGAGGAGATGAGAGGACAACACCACTGTGCGACCCTCGGCCACCAGCGAGAGGATCATGTCGCGCATGTCCTGCATGCCGGCCGGGTCGAGTCCGTTCATCGGCTCGTCCAGGATCAGCAGGTGTGGATCCCCGATGAGACACGCGGCCACACCGAGGCGCTGGCGCATGCCCATCGAGTACTTCGCCACCCGGTCATCGGCCCGGTGGAGGATGCCGACCCGTTCGAGTGATGGCTCGATTCGGTCCCGCGCCGCGGGTTCGCGGGCGGCCGCGAGGATCCCGAGGTTCTGGCGTCCCGTGAGATGGCCGTGGAACCGGGGCTCGTCGACGATGGCTCCCACTCGCGCCAGCGCCGCATCGCGATGTCTGGGGACGGGGTATCCGAGCAGCGACATCGACCCCGCGTCGGCGTGCGTCAGCCCCAGCAGCACGCGGATCAGCGTGGTCTTCCCGGCGCCGTTGGGGCCCAGGTACCCGAACGCACATCCCCGCGGGATGAGGAGCTCGACGTCGTTCACGGCGACGTTGTCCCCGAACCGCTTGGTCAGTCCGTGGGTTTCCACGGCCCAGTGGCTGCCGGCAGCATGTCGGGAAGTGGCGGGCAGCGTGGTGGTGGTCATCGGCTGGTCTCTCCTTCGACGATTGCCCTCTGTGCCCTGGCACACCGATGCGCGCCGTGCTGCGCGGGCCCCTCGTGAGGCCGGGTCCGGGGGCACTCGATGATCCGTCCGGTCCGGCCAGGTGGGTGCCTTGCAGAGCAAGATAGCAGGCGGTACCTTGTGGTGCATGGGTAATAGCGAGGGCCGACGGAGCCAGCTCCTTCGGGGCGTCCTCGACCTCTGCCTCCTGGCGGTGATGGGCGACGGGCCCGCGTATGGCTACGAGATGACCAAGCGGCTCCGGGCGCGCGGCCTCTCCATCGTCGGGGAAGGGTCGATCTACCCGCTCCTGGGCAGGCTGGAGCGCGATGGCCTCGTCGAGACCCATCGGGCCGCGAGCAACGGGGGCCCGCCCCGGAAGTACTACAGCCTGTCGCCCCAAGGCGAGCGGGCGCTGGAGGCCGGTGTCGGCGAATGGAAGGCGGCGCGTGACGCCGTCGATGGCGCCCTCGGTCTGGTCAAAGCGGAGGTGATGCCGTGAGTGAGTTCGTGGAGGAGTGCCGCCGGGAGTGGCGCCGGCTCGGAGTCCCCGATCCCGTCGCCAACGAGATGGCCGCCGACCTGACGGCCGATCTCGAGGAGGCCGAGGCCGAGGGAGGTTCCCCCGAAGACGTGCTCGGGAACAGTGCCTTCGACCCGCGGCGGTTCGCGGCGGCGTGGGCCGGCTCTCGCGGTGTGACGAGCGCGCCGATCCCAGACCGTCGGTCTCCGTGGCGGCCACCCATGGCGATCGTCGTGACGTGTCTCCTGGGCGTGCTCACCATCGGCGCCGGATTGGCCCTCGTGAGCGGCCGCAGCAGTAGCTCCGTGGCCTTCGCCACTCGCCGGATCATGGCGGGACCCGGACCCATCCACATGGTCCCGGGGCGGATCGTGGGCCCCGGTCCGCTGGGCCTGCCGGTCGTGGGGACCCAGATCGCCGGCGTCGATCTCCATCCCCTCGCCCTGGTCCTCTTCCTGGTCGGCGTCTTGGGCCTCGGGATCCTCGCGGTCTGCTACTGGTCGCCGTGGTCCGGCGCGCGCCGATACCGCCGGCGGGGCGGAGGGCGAACACCGACCTTGAACTGAGAGACCGAGAAACAGCCCGTCGGGGCGCTGACCGACGGCGTCAGCGGACGTTGAGCTCGCGGCGATAGATCCGCGCCGGCCCGAGCTCTTCGAGCCGCGTGGCCAACGCGTCGAACGCCAAGGCGGCTTCCCCGCCGGCGTCTGCCACTCGCACCGGGACGCCGGTGTCACCACCGACCCGCACGGCGGGAACGAGCGGGATCCGGCCCAGCAGCGGCACCTCGAGGTCGTCGGCGAGCGCCTGGCCGCCCCCCGCACCGAAGAGCTCGTAGCGCGTGCCGTCGTCACCGGTGAACCACGACAGGTTCTCCACCACACCGCGCACCGCCAGCTTGAGCTTCTTGGCCGCGTATGCCGATCGCTGGGCCACCCGCTGTGCCGCGGCTTGTGGTGTCGTGACGACGATGATCTCTGTTCGGGGCAGGTACTGCCCCAACGACAGGGTCACGTCTCCGGTGCCCGGTGGCATGTCGATGAGCAGGAAGTCGGGCTCGCCCCAGTACGAGTCGACGAGAAACTGCTCGAGCGCCTTGTGCAGCATCGGGCCCCGCCAGATCACCGGCTGTTCGTCGGGCACGAAGAATCCCATCGACAGGCACCGGACCCCGTGGACCACCGGGGGGACGAGAAGGTCGTCCACCGCCACCGGGCCCCGGGTGACGCCCAGCATCTTCGGCACCGAGAAGCCGTACACGTCGGCGTCGAGGAGCCCGACGTCGTGGCCCCGTGCCGCCAGGGCGACCGCCAGGTTCACCGTCACCGACGACTTCCCGACACCACCCTTGCCCGAGGAGATCCCGACCACCCGGGTGCGGGATCCCGGCGCCATGAAGCGGTTGGGGCGCCCCGCCTCGTGCCCGAGCGGTGCGGGCGGCCCACCGGGGTCGTGTCGGTGCGCGTGGGCACCGCCGCCCGTGGACAAGGGCTCGATCGGCTCGCCACCGGCGCCGAGGGCCAGGCGTCGATGGAGCTCCTGGCGCTCCTCGTCGGTCATGAGCGACAGCTCCACCTTCACCTCGCCCACCCCGGGCAGCGCCCCCACGCTTTGGACCACGAGGTCGACCAGTTCCTCGGCCGCCGGCCATCGGTCGACCGGCAGGGCCACGACCACGGCGGCCTGGCGGCGCCCCGAGCGCACGGACCGCACCATCCCGAGCTCGCCCAGGCCGCGGCGCAGCGTGGGGTCCTCGACGGCCCCGGCGGCGGCCTGCACTTCGGCATCGGTGGGGGCCACGGCGTCTCTCTCAGAAGGGTCCGGCTGGCGCGACCAGGGATTACGCCGCACCCAACCGGTAGACTACCGGTGTGCAATCGGCACCCGATTTCGGTGGGAACGGCCCCGCCGACCGCAGGTTCTCGGCCGCGGTGGCCGCGGTCACCTCGGCCTTCGGCGACCCGACCCGGCGCGAGATCTACCTCTTCGTCCGGTCGCACCCCGGGGCGACCGCCTCGGAGCTGGCGACAGAGTTCTCGGTGCACCCGAACGTGGCACGCCACCACCTCGACCGGTTGGCCGCCGGGGGGTATCTCGAGGTGAGCCTGGAACGCTCCCCGAGCGCCGGTGCCGGGCGCCCGTCCAAGCGCTACCGGGCCGCCGACGGACCCGGTGGCGATCCCACGCTCGACTTCGCCAACCACAGCGACGACCTGATCGTGGCGCTGCTGGCCGAGGCGCTCGAGCTCCTCGGCCCCGTCGAAGCCGAGCGGATGGCCGAGCGACTGGGAGAGAACTACGGAAGGGTGCTCGCCCATCGCATGGAGCCGGGCGAGGGACAACGCTCGGTGCGGGCCGCCATGCACACCATCGCCGACGCTCTCACCGCCCACGGATTCGCGGCGCACGCCGAGGACCGCGGCGAATCGACCGCCGTGGTGGCCGAGCACTGCCCCTTCGGCGAGGCCGCGACGCAGCACCCGGTGATCTGCGCCGTGGACCGGGGGCTCGTGCGCGGGCTCCTGGCCGGGCTGTGCGGTGAAGCCGCGGACGAACCCATCCCGGTCGTCCTGTCGTCCCGTGCTCGGGGCGACGACGCCTGCGCCGCGCTGGTCTGAGCCCTGGCTCGCCACTACCTCGACCACGCCTCCACCTCGCCGCCACGTCCGGAAGTGGTGGCGGCCATGACGAGCTGGTTGGAGTCGGCGCGCATGGACACCGGCGACCCCGGCCGGGTCCACACCGAGGGTCGCGTGGCCCGTTCCACGGTGGAACAGGCTCGGGAGCAGGTCGCCGCGCTGCTCGGCGTGCGTCCACGACAAGTCGTGTTCACCTCGGGTGGGACCGAGGCGGTGAACGCAGCGACGTGGGGGGCGACCCGTGCACGACCGGGCCGTCCCACCGTGTTCGCCGATGTCGAGCACTCCTCGGTGCGGGATGCCTCGGTGCGGGCAGGTGACACCGTGCACCTCGAGGTCGACAGGCTCGGTCGCATCGACCCTGGGCGAGTCGACGACGTCCTCGACCAGACGGCGCGGCTCGGCGCGCCCGCCGCCCTCGTGCACTGCCAGAACGGCCAACCACGAGGTCGGCACCGACGCAGCCCGTGCGCGAGGTGGTCGAGGTGTGTCGGCGCCACGACGTCCTTGTGCACGTCGACGCGTGCATGACCGCCGGGCACGTCGAGGCCGATCTCGACGAGCTCGGCGCGGACCTCGTCTCGGTGAGCGCGCACAAGATGGGAGGGCCGCCGGGGACCGGAGCCCTGGTGGTGCGGCGCGGCCTGCGGGTCGAGCCCTGGCTGGTCGGCGGCGAGCAGGAACGGGCGCGACGCGGCGGGCTGGAGAACATCCCGGGCATCGTCGGGTTCGGTGCGGCTGCCGAGGCGCTGGCCGGGCCCGGCCGCATCGACGCGTGAGTCGGCGCAGGCGAAGCGGCAGCACCGACGCCATCCTGAGCGCCGCCACCGCCGTCGACGGACGTCGACGTGCTCGGAGACCGCGACCGTCGGGCACCGCACGTGGTGTGCGTGGCCGTCGGCGGGGTCGAAGCCGAGCCCGTGCTCCTCGGCCTGGATCAGAGCGGCATCGCGGCCCACTCGGGCTCGTCGTGCTCGTCGGAGTCCCTGGCCCCGTCGCCGGTCCTGGCAGCCATGGGCGTCGACGCCGAGCGCTCGCTGCGGCTGTCGGTGGGGTGGTCCACGACCGACGACGACGTCGAGGCGTTCGCGGCCGCGTTCGCCGGGGTCGTGGCGCAGTTGCGCGCCTTGCGGGCCTGAGCCCGCCCCAACCTCAGCCCGCGGGCCGCGCCGTCGTGCTCGGGGTCGTGGCCTGCGTCGTGGTCTGCGTCGTTGCGGGCATGGCGGGAACGGGCTGGCCCGCCTGGCGGAACGCCTGGGTGATGAACGGCTGCGCGGACCTGCACCGCCGCCGGCGGGGGTCCGTCGGCGAGGAACTGGCGGTACTGCGCCGACGGCGCCGGTGGCGTCGCCCTCGGCGAGAAGCATCGACCCCAGATACAGGTGCGGCGCGTAGGCGCCGGGGCTGGCGCGTTCGGCCGCCTGCTCCTGAGCCTGGGCCTGGGCCAGCACCGTCGGCGTCCCGGGACTTCACCCCCGCCTCGAACTCGAGCCATCCCGACTCTGCCAGCGCTTCGGGCTGGGTCGGGTCCTGGCCGAGCACCTGCGCGTAGAGCCGGAGAGCTTGCGCCGAATCGCCCGACGACTCGAGCGCCTCGGCCTGGGCCAGGGTCCGGCGCAACTGCGCCGCCCCGCTGAGGCTCACCGATCCCGTCTCGGTCTGTCCCGGGAGCCGGGTGCCGGTCTGGGTCACGACGAGGGTGACCGCCACCGCCGCCACCACGATGAGCAAACCCACGACGAGCAGCCAGCGCCGTCGCCGTGCCGGTGGCGTGCCGACACCGGAATCCTGAGCGCCGTCGTCGCGTTCGACTCGCTGGTTCCGATCCGCGTACTGGTCCCGGTCAGCGCGCTGGTGTCGATCTCGAGACGCACCGGGATCCGAGGCCTGGGCCAGTGCCCGCAGCACCTCGGCGGCTCGCAGGGTGTAGCGGTCGCGCAGCACGACATAGTCCGCCTCGGAGAGGTCGCCCGCGCTGCTTCTCCCGCTCGAGGTCCTCGAGCGAGTCGAGGAGAAAGGTCCGCTCGTCCTCGAGCTCGGGTCGGGTCACCGAAGGCGCGCGTGGGCTCCGAGGCGTCGACCGACGCCGCCGGCGCGCTGCGACAAGGGCGTCGTCGACCAGGGCGCGGTCCTCGGCAGGAGACCGGCGCAGGGGCGCGGTGGCGGCGACGGCGCCAGAGCACCGACACGAGGACCGCCGCCGACAGCGCCAACGCCGCGGGAGGAAGCACCCACACCCACGCCGTCCACCCGCGGACCGGTGGACGCAGGAGGATGCTCGGCCCGTAGCGGCTGACCAAGAACGCCTCGATCTGACCGTCGCTCTGCCCGGACTCGATCCGCGCTGCGACGGCGTGGCGGATCGCCACCGCCGTCGACGCCGAGGAATCGGCCACCGAGATGCCTTCACAGCTCGGGCACCGCACCAGCGCGTCGATGGCGTCGGCACGTTGGGTCGGGGTGCGGGGAGCGACCGCCCCGAGACGCCCCGAGACCGAGCGCAACCGCCACCACGGCCACGAGCACGGCCAACGGCACCCACGGCGCGAACCGCCGCCGGTCGCGGCTCACGCTCCACGCTCCCCTGCGCCCGGGTCAGCCAGTAGTCGAGCGAGGCATTGGTCATCGGGCCGTCGAAGTGCGCCACGACCGTTCCCCGGGGCGACACGATGAAGGTCTCGGGCGGCCCGCGCACGCCGTAGTCGAGGGCGATCTGGCCTCCGGGGTCGATCACCGCCGGCCACGATGCTCCGGTGGAGCTCATGAAGCTGCGGGCCGTCGATGCGGAGTCGTCGAACACCACGCCCACCAGTGCGGCGTCGCCTGGCGCCCGGTGCGCGTAGGCGAAGGCGACCAGCTCGGGCTGCTCCTGCTGGCACGGAGGGCACCAACTGGCGAAGAAGTTCACGACGACCCAGCGGCCTCGCAGTGCCGCCAGGTCGAACGACCCCCCGGCGAGCGTCGGGCCGGCGATCGCCGGGCGCGCTCTGGCCCACGAGCGGTGTGTCCACCTCGGTGGCGGTCTGCGGCGGACGGGTGGCGAGCAGCGCCACCAGAGCGGCCCCGACGACGAGAGCCACACCGGCCACCCATCGGGCGGTGTGCCGCCGGTGGATGTCGGCATCCGGACCGCACGCCTTGGTCCACGGTGGTCGTCATGGGGACCCGGCCGGGACCGGTTCGGGCACGTGCTCCTCCGTCGCCGGGCTCCTCGGACTCGACGTCGCCCCGCTCTTCGGGAAGCACCACCGCAGGGTCGCCCCGCGCATCGCCGGAACCGGTGCTGCCGTCACCGGCGTTGCGTGCCGGCACCGGCGCCGAGACCGGGTCGGTGGGGCGCCGGCGCTTGCCCGGCACCGCGGCGAGGGCCGACCCGAGCACGAGGAGCACCCCCCCACCCCACAACCAGATCACGAGGGGCTGCACGGTGACGCCGATGGTGACGGGCCCGCCCGCTTGGACCGGCAGCGCGTCGACGGTGAGGTACACGTCGTCCACGAGGCTCGAGTCGATGGCGGGTGTGCCGACCGCTTCGGTGTTCTGTCCGAACTGGCTCACCGCGGGAAGCAGCGGGCCGTGCCCGTCGACGAGCACGAGGGCCTCGGTGGCGGTGCGGGCCGGGTGTGCGGACCTGCGTGAGGCCCTCGAACTTGATCCGATGGCCGTCGCTCGTGACGGCCTGGCCGGGACGCAGCGTCACCTCGCTGCGATGGCCGAACGACGTCGCCGCCGCCAGGGCGACGGCGATCACCACC
Organism: uncultured Acidimicrobiales bacterium; assembly: GCA_963739765.1. Lineage (GTDB taxonomy): Bacteria > Actinomycetota > Acidimicrobiia > Acidimicrobiales > UBA8190 > Chersky-840. The sequence continues at coordinate 512,166 of CAVUBP010000003.1, forward strand.
ACGCCGAGGTGCACCACCATCCCGCCGTTGGCCCGCCCCACCAGTCCCCGCCACGCACCCGCGCCGCCGCGATGCGCACCCCGAGCCGAAAGCACGAGCTGCCGGACGTTGGCCGCCGCCGCGAAGCCGCCCAGCCCGAAGGCGACGAGCGGCCCGAGGCCGCGCACACCACCTGCGACGCACCCCACGATGACGAGGGCGCCGACCCAGGCCGGGCACCGTGAGCCGGTCGCGCAGCGTCCCTGCGGTCGTCTTGCGCCACGGCAGTGCGGGGCCGACCGACATGAGGAAGAGCAGGGCCAGGCCGATGGGCAGCGGTCATGGCGTTGAAGTAGGGCGCCCCCACCGTGACCTGCTGGTCCGCGAAACGCCTCGTAGAGCAGAGGGAACACCGTTCCGAGCAGGACCACGAAGGCAAACGCCGACGAAGAGGAGGTTGTTCACCAGGAACGCGCCCTCCCGGCTGACCATGCGAGTCGATGCCCCCCGGGGACCGCAGCCGGTCGCCACGCCACGCGATGAGCCCCACCCCGGTGGCCATCACCGCCCCGAAGAAGCCGAGCAGCAGCGGGCCGATGTCGGAGTCGGAGAAGGCGTGCACGGACTCGATGACTCCGGACCGGGTGAGGAAGGTGCCCAGGATGGTGAGGCTGAAGGTGGCGATCACCAGCGAGAGGTTCCACACCCGCAGCAGACCTCGTCGCTCTTGGACGAGCACGGAATGGAGGTAGGCGGTGGCGCACAACCACGGCAGGAACGACGCGTTCTCGACCGGGTCCCAGGCCCAGAACCCTCCCCACCCGAGCACCTGGTAGGACCACCACGCGCCGAGCACGATTCCCACGGTGAGGAACGCCCAGGCGAACAACGTCCACCGACGGGTGGCGAGCTGCCACCCCTCGCCGATCCTCCCGGTGATGAGCGACGCGATGGCGAAGGCGAAGGGGATCGTGAATCCGACGAAGCCGAGATAGAGGATGGGCGGGTGGAAGGCCACCAGCGCGTTGTCCTGCAACAGCACGTTGGGCCCCAGCCCGTTGGCGGGCACCGCCCCGGCCACGGTTCGGAACGGGTCGGCGGGGCCCGCCATGAGCCCGAAGAAGAAGGCGGCCACGACGAGGGTGACCAGCGTGGCCCAGCGCGACGAGGGGGTCGGCGGCCTGGCGCCGGAACCGCCACACCATCGCCGCGATGTAGCCGGCGAGGATCGAGACCCCACAGCAGGATCGACCCCGCCAGCGCCGACCACATGCCCGGTGATCGTGTAGAGCAGCGGGCGTCGACCGGCTGTTGTTGGCGGCCACGAAGGCGAGCGAGAAGTCATGGGTGATGAGGGCGCGCTCCATCGCCACGGTGGCCACGACCGCGCCCAGGAGCACGAGCGCGGCGTAGACGCGCCCGCTGCGCGCCAGCTCCGGGCGATTGCGAGCCAGCCCGTAGGCGATCACCGCCACACCGACGAGCGCCGCGGCCAGGCCGAGCAGGACGCCGCTGTGCCCGAGGGCGGCGTTCACCGCGAGGTCCCGTTCGGTGCCCTGACTCGGTTGGGATGCGGCCTGGACGTACTGCGACGGTGTGGTCGACGATCAGCTGGTCCGAGACGAAGGAGCTGCCCGAGAAGTGGCCCACCACCACGACCGGGATGTCGGGCTGGAAGAGCTGGGGGGGGTTGCCGTGGTTGACGACGTCGACCCTGTGCCCGGTGCCGGCCGCCACGAACGAGACACCGCCGTTGATGCGATGCACGGTCCCGGGCACCACCACACCCTCGAGGCGGAAGGTCTGGGATCCGAGCATCGCCTTGTGCGGCAAGAGCCTGGTCGACGGTCTCGAAGTAGTTGAGCGAGCTGCCGAGACCCTCGACGAGGAGGAGCGCGAACGCTCCCGCGAGGACGACGCCCACCACCCACAGGCGCCACCGGGGGCGCGCCGTCGCCCGGGCGGCTGCCGGCGCGCGGCTGTCGGGCGTCCCCGGCCACGGCGCCGGCCGCGGTGGCAGGCGCCGCCGCCGGCGAGGTGGAGAGGACCGTCGGCTCACTCATGGCTCGTGGTGCGCCTGAGCCCGCGATGCCGAACGCTCGAGCCGTTGCCGCCGACGCCACAGAACCGCCGCGTATGCAGCGAGCACGGCGAAGGCGATGGCGTAGCCGGCGTCGATGTAGCTCACGGCGCGCCTCTGCACGGGTGACGCCCGCTCCCGGCCAGCGCGCCGCCGGGATCGGGGACCGGGGCGGCGCCTTCGGCCCATCGCTCGTGCAGCGCGACGTCGAGCTCCGAGTCGGACAAGAGCTCAGACAGCACCTCCACTCGGTACCGGATGGCGAGCATCCACGCGAACAACAAGCGTGAAGGCCACGAACCCGAGCAACAGCGTCCAGGCCATCGAACCGTGGATCGTGGGCGAAAGGTTGGCGTTCAAGACCGTGGCGCCCTGGTGCAGGGTGTGCCACCAGTCCACCGAGAAGTGCACGATGGGGACATCGACCGCGGCCACCAGAGCGACGACCGCGCTGCGGCGGGCCCGGGAGTCGGGGTCGGCCGGCGCCCGGCGCACCGCCATGTACCCGAGCAGCAGCACGAGCAGGAGCGCCGTCGAGGTGAGACGGGCATCCCACGCCCACCACACCCCCCATGTCGGACGACCCCAGATCGAGCCCGTGACGAGGGTCAGGGCGGTGAAGACGACGCCCACCTCCACCGCGGACACCGCCAGTCGGTCCCAGAACCGGCTCCGGGTGCGCGGCCACAGCCACAGCACGCTCGACCCCGCGGCGATGCCGAACGCAAGGTAGAGCGCCACCCAGGCGATGGGCGGGTGGATGTAGACCAGCCGGACCAGGTCGTGCTGCACCTGGTCGGGCGGAGTCACCCACAACCCGAGCCACACCGTGGCGGCCAACGCCACCGCGGCGGCGATCCCGAGGCCGCGCACGACCCAGGTGGCACGGGGTCCCCAGGGCGCAACGGCTGGGCCGGCCGGGCTCACGACGCCTCCTGCAGGGGCCCGAAGATGACGACGCCGAGGGCGAGGTACACCGCCGCGAACACGAGGAGGAGCCGGACCCACGGGTCACCGGCGCTCCCGGTGGAGATCCCCAACGCGGCCTGCCAGGCCCGCGTCCCGGCCAGGAGGACCGGGGCCGCCACGGGCAGGAAGAGGAACGGGAGCAGCGTCTCCCGGACCCGCATGCCCGCGGCCAGGGCACCGTAGAGGGTGCCGGCCGCGGCCAGGCCCGCCGTCCCGGCCAGGCCGGCCACCACGATGGACCCGTACGAACGGATGTGCGACCCGTAGAGCACGACGACGCCCGCGGTCAGGACCACCTCGAGGATCACCATCTGCACCGCCACCGCCGCGGTCTTACCCAGGAACACACCGGCGGGGTCGAGCCCCGACAGTCGCAAGCCGTCCCGGGCGCCCTCGGGGGCCTCGAGAGCGAAGCTCCGCTGCACGGCGAGAACATTGGCAAAGAGCACCGCCACCCAGAACAACCCGGGCGCGGCGTGCGCCATCGGGGCGCGATCGGGGCCGAGCGCGAACGCGAACAAGACCAGGACGAGCACGGCCACCGGCACCACCTGGTGCATGACCACCCGTGAGCGGATCTCGATCCGGAGGTCCTTGCCCGCCACGAGAGCGGTGTCACGCCACATGGACACCTCCCCGGACGCGTCGGTGCTCGTCCACTGCGACCGGTCGCTGCGCCGTCACACCCGCGGCGTGCTCAGAGACGACGCGCCCGCCCACGAGCGACACCACCCGGTCCGCCAGGGGCCACGACTCCTCGGGCTCGTGCGACGCCAGGAGGACCGTGGCGCCGTCGGCGACGGCCTCGGCGATGATCTCTCGCAGCACCGTCCTGGCGCCGGTGTCGAGCCCGGCATGCGGTTCGTCGAGGAGCCACAGTTCAGGACGACGGGCCAAGAGCACCGCCAGCGCGACCCGCCGGCGCTGGCCCGCTGACAGGCGGCCCACCGGCGTGCGCCGCAGCCGCCCTCCGAGCTCGAGTCGCTCGAGCACGTTGTCCACGTCCGACAGCTGCGCACCGGCGGCGCGAACCGAGAAGCGCACGTTCTCCAAGACGGTCAGGTCGTCGTAGAGCGCGGCCGCGTGCCCGAGCATCCCGACCCTGCGGCGCAGCGCGGAGCTGTCACGGCGCAGATCACATCCGAGCACCGCGCCCCGCCCCCCCGTCAGTGGCAACAATCCGGCGCACACCCGGAGCACGCTCGTCTTGCCCGCCCCGTTGGGCCCTTCGAGAACGACCACTTCACCCTGGGCGACGGCGAGATCGACGCCGGCCAGGGCCGGAAACCGCCCGGTCACACAAACGGCGGTACTGAGGAGGACTGCGGGGGCCATGGCCTGGCGCCCATGCTACGGGGGACCCCCTCTGTGATTCCAAGCGAGGACCGGGCCGTGCGGGGCCGGGGAGCCGCCGCGAGCTCCTCGATCCCGGAGAGCCCGCCCTTAAGGCTCAGCTCACGGTCAGCCGGCTGAGACCCAAGCCCCTGAGCACATCCGCGGCCACCGAGGACAACCAGTGGAGGTTGTCGGTGAGCAGCAGGACCCCGAACACCACCAGGGCTGCGCCCGAGACCATGTTCACGAGGAACAGTCGCCGCCTGAAGCGGCCGAACAACGAGGTGAGCCTGCCGAAGGCCAGACCGGTGGCGAGGAACGGCACGCCCAGGCCCAGGGAATAGGCCACGAGCAGGGTGACGCCCGAGATCAAGGTGCCCCGGGTGGCGGCGAGGCCCAGCACCCCGCCGAGGACCGGCCCCACACACGGAGTCCACCCGAAGGCGAATGCCATCCCGAGGACCGGGGGCGCCCACGCACCCAGTCGCGACGGCCGGGGATGAAAGCGGTGCTCACGCAGGAAGCGACCCGGTGTGCCGAAGCCGACCATCCACACGCCGAACACCACGACGAGCACCCCGGCGGCGACGTCGAAGTCGCGTTGATGCCCGAGGAGCAGATGCCCGAGGCCCGATGCGGCGGCGCCGAGAGCGGTGAACACGATCGTGAACCCGGCGACGAACCCGAGCACCCCTCGCAGAAGCGGCCCCACGTCACGCGCCGCTCCGGTCTCGATCTCCGCCGCCGACAGGCCCGACACCATCGACACGTAGCCGGGCACGAGCGGCAAGACGCACGGCGAGAGGAACGACAGCATCCCGGCACCGAACGCCACGAGCACACCCAGGGGGTCCGCCGAGATGGTGGAGTGCGCGGTGAGTGCCGCCGTCATGGTCATCGCGACGCCGGTGTCACCTGGCGCTCAGCGGTTCTGCACACGAAGGAGCTCGACATCGGCGTCGACCATCATGGCGACCAGGTCGGCGAAGGTGACCGTCTTCTCCCACTTGAGCTCGGTCTTGGCCTTTGTGGGGTCCCCGACGAGGAGGTCCACCTCGGCGGGGCGGAGGAACTTGTCGTCGACGACGACATGCTCGTGCCAGTCGAGGCCCACGCGGGCGAAGGCGATCTCGCACAACTCGCGCACCGAATGGGTCTCACCGGTGGACACGACGAAGTCGTCGGGCTGGTCCCGCTGCAGCATCAACCACATGGCGCGCACGTAATCCCCGGCAAAGCCCCAGTCACGCTGGGCGTCCAGGTTTCCCAGGAAGAGCTTGTCCTCCATCCCCGCCGCGATCCTGGCCACGCCGTGGCTGACCTTGCGGGTGACGAACTCGAGTCCGCGGCGCGGGCTCTCGTGGTTGAAGAGCATGCCCGACGACGCGTGCAGGCCGTAGCTCTCTCGGTAGTTGACGGTGATCCAGTGGCCGTACACCTTGGCCACGCCGTAGGGGCTGCGGGGGTAGAACGGCGTCGATTCGTTCTGGGGGACCTCCTGCACCTTTCCGAACATCTCCGACGACGACGCCTGGTAGAAGCGGATCTCCGGGTCGGCGATGCGGATGGCGTCGAGCACCCGCGTCACACCGAGCGCCGTCGTCTCGCCTGTCAGGACGGGTTGGGTCCACGAGGTCTGGACGAAGGACTGGGCGGCCAGGTTGTAGACCTCGGCGGGGCGGTGCTCCCGCAGGATCCCGATGAGCGAGATCTCGTCGAGGAGGTCTCCTGCCACGAGCGAGACCCGGTCCTGGATGTGGGCGATGCGCTCGAAGTTGACCGTGGACGACCGCCGGACCATACCGATCACCTCATAGCCCTCTTCCAGCAGGAGCTCGGCCAGGTACGACCCGTCCTGGCCGGTGATACCGGTGATCAGAGCCCTCTTACGCATCGTTCACTCGCTTCGTCGTTCGGGCACGGTCCCTCAACGCCCCTGCCAGCGCGGCGCTCGCTTCTCCAGGAAGGCGGCGATGCCCTCGGCGGCGTCCTCGGTCTGGGCCGTGAGCGAGAGCATGGCATGCAGGTGGGCGAGGGCATCAGGGGCCGCCATGTCCCACACAGCGTAGAACGCATCACGACCGAGCTTCATCACAGCCGGTGACTTGGCCGCCAGGGTCTGCGCCAGCTCCGACACGGCGTCGTCGAGCTCGGCGTGGGGAACGACCGTTGTCACGAAGCCCAGCCGCTGCGCCTCCTCCGAGCCCACCATCCGCCCGGTCAGCATCAGCTCGAGCGCCTGTTTGGGCGGCATCGAGCGCACGAGGGGAACGGTGATCATGTACGGCCACAGGCCCACGTTCACCTCGGGGGCGCCGAAGCGCGCCCGCTCCGAGGCCACCACCAGGTCGCAGGCCAGGGCGAGCCCGAAACCGCCCGCCAGCGCGAAGCCCTGGACACGCGCCACGGTGGGCTTGCCCAGTTCCCACAACGCCTGGAAGACATCGGCCAGCACGCCCCGTGCCTCGTGGACGGCCAGGACCCCGGCCTCGGGGTCGTCGGCCCCGGTCATCTTCCCGAGGTCGGCCCCGGCGCAGAATGCGTCGTCGCCCGCCCCCGCCAGGACGACCACCCGCACCTCGTCGTCTTCGGACGCCCGGGCCAACACCCGCCGCAGGCCCCGCATGACCTCCCACGACATGGCGTTGCGACGCTCGGGACGGTTGATCGTGACGCGGGCCACGCCCGCCTCGACCCGGTACAGCACCGTCGGTGTTCCCGACACCGCGTCCTCGGGCACGGCCGGGTCGGAGACGGGCTCGGGCACGCGAGCGACGGTAGTGCCCGACCCCCGTCCACGCCCAGCCCGGGATCGACGGCCGCGGGGGCGCGGTAGCGTGGCCGACCCGTGGCCAGACCCGTCGCCGCCATCGTGTCGTTCCGCCTGGGGGGCTCGGACGGGGTGGCCGTGGAGGCGAGGAAATGGGGTGGCGCCCTCGGCGCCCTGGGCTTCGACGTCCGCACCGTGGCGGGGGAAGGTCCGGTCGACCGTTTCGTCCCCGGGCTGGCGATCGGTGCCGCCGATCCTCCTGCGCCCGCCGAGGTGCAAGGCGCGCTCGAGGACGCGGAGCTGGTGGTGGTGGAGAACCTGTGCTCGCTGCCGCTGAACCCTCCCGCCGCCGACGTCGTCGCCGGGGTGATCAGGAACCGTCGGGCGGTGCTGCACCATCACGACCTGCCTTGGCAGCGCGCCCGGTACGAGGGCTGTCCCCCGCCACCCGACGATCCCGCCTGGGTGCACGTGACGGTGAACGACCTGTCCCGGCGCGAGCTGGCCGGGGTGGGGATCGCGGCCACCGTGGTGCGCAACGCCTTTGACGTCGACGCCCCTGAGGGTGACCGTGACGCCACCCGGCAATCGCTCGGACTGCGCACCGGGACCCGGCTCGTGCTCCAGCCGACTCGGGCCATCCCGCGGAAGAACGTGGCCGGGGGGATCGCGCTGGCCGAGGACCTCGGTGCCACGTTCTGGCTCCTCGGTCCGGCCGAGGACGGCTTCGGTCCCGAGTTGGACCGTCTCGTGGCACGCGCCCGCTGCCCGGTTCTGCTCGGGACCGGGCCCCTGGGGCCCGGCGGTGGCGTGGTGGATGCCTACGCGGCGTGTGACGTCGTCGTCCTCGGGTCCACCTGGGAAGGATTCGGCAACCCGGCCATCGAGTCGGCGGTCTACCGGCGACCGCTCGCCATCGGGCCGTACCCCGTGGCCGCCGAGCTCGCCGCCTTCGGCTTCCGGTGGTTCGCGCACGACGACGCCGAGGCGGTGGCCGCCTTCCTCGACGGGCCGGACCGGTCGCTGCTCGAGCACAACCACCTCGTTGCCCGTGAGCATTTCGCCCTGCGCGATCTTCCGGGCCGTATCGGGCGCGTCTTCGAGTCCGCCGGGTGGGTGTTCGGGTGACCGGGCGGGTGTTCGGGGAAGTGGTGCCGGTACGATTCGGGGATGGCGACCCGTCGTCCCAACGGCCCCGGCACAACCGCCAAGCGGCTGCCCGCCGATCGGCGGCGCCAACAGCTCCTCGACGTCTCGTTGCAGCTCTTCGCCGAGCGGGGCTTCAACGCCACCACCATGGACGACATCGCCGAGTCCGCCGGCGTCACCAAACCCCTGCTCTACCAGCACTTCGCGTCCAAGCGTGCCCTGTACCTGGAGCTTCTGGACTCGGTATCGCACACGATGCTCGAGGCCATCGGTAAGGCCATCGCCGCGGCAGGGGGCCCGCGCCAGCAGGTGGAAGGAGGATTCTCCGCATACTTCCACCTGGTCGTGAGCCACGCGGATGCCTTCCACCTGCTCTTCGGCAGTGAGGTACCCAACGACCCCGAGTTGTCGAGAGCGGTGCGGAATGTCGAGGACAGCATCGCCGAGTCCATCGACGCCCTCATCGACGCCGGGCTCGACGAGGACCACCGCCGCCTCCTCGCCTTCGCCGTCGTCGGCATGGCCGAAGGTGCCAGCCGGCACTTTCTCTCCGCCCGGGACCCCGATGGGGGCGATCCCCACGAATCGGAGGCGACCCGCCTGGCGCGACGACTGGCCGACCTGGCCTGGGCCGGTCTGCGCTCGGTCCATCCCGACTGACCTCTCCCGGTCTCGGCACCCGGCCGGGAGGAAACCGAAACTTGACCTCGCAGGTAGGCTTTCGCTTGCTGGCCCCGCACCCGGCGTGGGCCCGACACGAGGGGCCGAACGAGATGAACGCCACGAGCATGCGGGTCAGGTCCGTCTTCAGCTTCCCGAACCCGGTGAACGAAGTGGCGGCGCGGGTGGTGGCAGGCGGCGTGTTGGCGATGTGCGTCCTGGCGATGGCACTGCGTCAGCAATGGCTGCTCGTCCCCCTCGCCTACGGCTTCTGGGCGCGGGCACTGACCGGGCCCACCCTCAGCCCGCTCGGCCAGCTGGCCACCCGCGTGATCGCACCCCGGCTGCGCGTGGCGCCCCGTCCGGTCCCCGGTCCACCCAAGCGCTTCGCGCAGGCGATCGGCGTGGTGTTCTCGAGCACTGCCGTCGTGCTGTGGTTCGGGGCGGGTGCCCATGGCGCGGCGTGGGGCGTGCTCGGCACGCTGGCGGCCGCGGCCCTCCTCGAGTCGGCCTTCGGCGTGTGCCTGGGCTGCAAGGTCTTCACCGTGCTCATGCGGATGGGCCTCGTCCCCGACACCGTGTGCGAGGCGTGCGCCGACATCTCGGTCCGTCTGCCCGAGCTGCGCCGCGAGCCCATCGGGGCCTGAAGCATCGCGCCTCGACCCACCCCTCCGGGTCGTAGGGCGTCCGGGTCGTCGGGGGGGTTCGGTCGTCGGGGGGTTCGGTCGTCGGGGAGTCCGGGTCTTCGGGGAGGAGGCCTCAGACGAGGCGTGGCGCGAACTCGCCGATCAGGACGACCAGCTCCTGGGCGCAGGTGACGTAATCCTGCTCGTCACCCCCGGCGGGGTCGGCGACGTCGCCCTGCTCACGGGGATCGAGACTCGCCAACTCCAGAGCGGCGACCCGACCTGCCAGGGGTGTCCCGGCGACGGGGAGATGGTGGGCGAGGAAGCGCAACGTGGCGGTGCGGCCCGCGCCGTCGGGATGGCGGCGACGGACGTAGGACACGTGCTCGCTCGCCATGGCCACGACCACGTCGGCAGACCGGACATCGACGTCGGTGAGCTGACGGCTCCGGTGCACCGACGCGTGCAGGCCGATGAAGTCCAGCGCGTGGCGCGTGCGGATGCTGACGGGCTGGTGCTCGACCACGTGCGTGCCTGCGGTGGTGACGCGCACCCCGAGACCCGTCGCCTCCAGCATCACCCCCGCCATGACCGAGCGAGCCGCGTTCCCGGTGCAGAGGAAGAGGACGTGTGGCGTCATCGATCGGTCCTCCCGCTGCACCGTCCGCGAGGTCGCGCCTCGGTCCAGGCTGCGCCAGGCCGGCGCACCTCGGGGCGTGAGATCAGGAGATGTGGATGCCCGAGACGGCCCGGGCGATGATGAGCCTCTGGATCTCCGAGGTGCCCTCGAAGATCGTGTAGATCTTGGAGTCGCGGTGCCAGCGCTCGACCGGGTGCTCACGGATGTAGCCGTAGCCGCCCATGATCTGGATGGCCTGCTCGGTCACCCACACCGCCGTCTCGCCCGCATAGAGCTTGGACATCGAGCCTTCACCGGCCACGAACGGCTTGCCGGTACGCCCCATCCAGGCGGCGCGCCACACAAGGAGCCGGGACGCGTCGATGCGCATCTTCATGTCGGCGAGCTTGAATGCGATGCCCTGGTTCTCGATGATGAGGCGCCCGAACGCCTTGCGCTCCTTGGCGTAGTCGAGGGCGTACTCGTAGGCGGCGCGGGAGATGCCGAGAGCCTGGGCGCCGACCGAAGGGCGGGTGGCCTCGAACGTGGCCATGGCCGCTTGGGAGTTCGACTTCTTTCCCTCCCGGGCCCGGGCCATCTTGGCGTCGAGCTTCTCCTTGCCTCCGAGCAGGCAGTGCCCCGGGACTCTCACGTCGTCGAGGATGACCTCACCGGTGTGCGAAGCCCTGATCCCCATCTTCTTGAACTTCTGTCCCGCGGTCAGTCCCGGCGTCCCCGGGGGAACGATGAAGCTGGCCTGGCCCCGCGACCCCAGCTCGGGGTCGACGGCCGCCACCACCACGTGGATGTCCGCGATCCCGCCGTTGGTGATCCATGTCTTTGTCCCGTTGATGACCCACTCGTCCTTGGCCTCGTCGTAGACGGCCCGGGTTCGCAGCGAGCTCACGTCGGAGCCCGCGTCAGGCTCCGACACCGCGAACGCGGCCAGCTGGATCTTGTCGGGGGTGCCGAAACACTGTGGGCCCCACTCGCCGAGCTGCTCGGGCGTGCCGTTGGCGACGATGCCGGCGAGCCCGAGCGCGCTCCCGAAGATGGCGAGCCCGATCCCGGCGTCACCCCAGGCCAACTCTTCGTTGGCGATCGGCATCATCAGACCGCCGGGATCGAAGAAGCACTGGGTCATGAAGTCGAAGGAGTACAGGCCGATCCGGGCCGCCTCCTCGATGATCGGCCACGGGGTCTCCTCCCGTTCGTCCCACTCGTGGGCGGCCGGTCGAATCACGTCCTCGGCGAAGTCGTGGACCCACTTCTGGATCTGCAGCTGGTCTTCGCTCAGCTCCAGAGAGAACTCCGACATCTCTTCCCCTTCGTCCAAGCACCGGTCTGGCCCCCGCGGTACCGGTCAGCACGGTGGTGGCGGAGCCCCCCAGCCCCCGGTGGCGCTGGACCCGACTCGACCTATCCGTTGTTACTCAACGGTAACCTATGCCCGCCCGCTTCGACAAGCACTCCTGTCGAGGGCTCCAACCCACCCCTCGTGAACAGGGAGAACACCAGGGCACAGGCGATGACGAGCCCCCCGCCGACAAAGGGGGCGGCCACGCCGAGCAGGGCGTAGGAGACCCCTCCGGCCGCCGGTCCCACGATGCGGGCCAGAGAGGAGAGCCCCTGCTGCGCGCCCAGGGCGGCGCCGCGATCGAGGTTGCCGACCCGGGCCACCACCAGGGCATTGAGCGAGGGGGTGCTGAGGCTCTGGCCGACGGTCACGAGGAGGAGCGGGACCACGAGGCCCACACGGGCGTGCGCCGTGGGCACCAGCACCAGCCCGACGCCTTCGGCCACCAGTCCGATGCGGAGGCACGTCGTGGCCCCGACGCGCGCCACCAGGGGTCGCACGAGGCCTCCTTGAACCAGGGCGGCGACGACCCCGACCATGGCGAACACGGCGCCGATCGCCGCCAGGCCGAAGCCCAGACGGTGCTGTCCGAACAACGCGAAGGTCGCCTCGAAGGCGCTGAACGACGCGACGAGCGCCACGGTGATGGCGCCGGGGACCGCGATGGCGCCGAGCACCTCCCGCAGCGAGGCGGCGGCGCGGCGCCGGGGGCCGTGGGGCGACGCCGGTCCCGGTTCGGGTCGCGTCTCGGGAAGTCGCCGCACCGCCACGACGGCATTGAGCCCGGCGATGCCGGCCGCCACGAAGAACGGGAGGCGCGATCCGCCCAGCGCGGCGAGGCCGCCGATGGCCGGACCGATGACGAACCCGACCCCGTACGCCGCACCGAGCAGCCCGAACACCCGCACGCGCTCCTCGGGCCCGACGAGGTCGGTGGCAGACGCCTGGGCCACGGCCACGCTCCCCCCCGACGCGCCGTCGAGGACACGGGCCACCAACAAGAGCCACAGCGAGCCCGCCACCCCGGTGAGGAGGCTGGCGGCGGCCGTCCCCGCCAGAGACACGATGAGCACCGGCTTGCGGCCCACTCGATCCGACAGTCTCCCCAGCAGCGGCGCGCACACGAACTGGGCGGCGGAGAACGCGGCCAGCAGGAGCCCGACGGACTCGGGACCCGCCCCGAGGCGACGCGCGTAGAGAGGCAGCAGGGGGACGACGATGCCGAAGCCGAGAAGATCGACGGCCACGGTGGTCCACAGCACGCCGAAGCCGGGCGGAAGCCCGCGACCCATGGTGCGCGGACCGGGAATCGAGGCGCGCCCAGACGCCCCGGCGTCGGACATGGGTCACAGCAGAGAGCAGCGCCCGCGTGACGTCAAGTCGGGGCGACGACCCCTCTGCCGGCGCGAGACACGTGGAGGCGCCGTCAGGCGGTGGCGGGCCGCACCTCGACGGCCTGCAGGCCCTTCGGGCCCTCTTTCAACTCGAATTCCACCGACTGCCCCTCTTCGAGGCTGCGGTACCCGTTCATCTGGATGGCGGAGTGGTGGACGAAGACGTCTTCGCCGTCCGGCTGCGCGATGAAGCCGAAACCCTTCTCCGAGTTGAACCACTTGACCGTTCCCGACGGCACTTCATTCTCCCCTCTGTCCTCCTGCGTCCCCCCATGCTGCGGAAAGGTAGCAGCGACGACGCTCGAACCGGGGTTTGGGGCCGGGGAGGGGCCGACCCTGTCAGAAGCCGGCGCGGCGGTGCAGACGCGTGCCGTCCGGACCGTCTTCGACCACCCAGCCCCGACCCTCGAGCTCGCGACGCCTGGCATCGGCCTCGGCATAGTCACCCGCACCTCGGGCCCGGTCGCGCTCGGCCACCAGGGCTGCGGTCTCGGTGTCGATCCCCGGCTCGGATCCCCCGAGCGCGAGCCCCAGCGCCCCGCACAACACCGCCACGGTGAGAGCGAGACGCCGACCCTCGGTGTCGTCCCCGGCATCGAGGGCCGAGTGGGCGCGGCGGGCGAGGTCGAAGATCTCGGCGAGCGCGCCCGGGGTGTCGAGGTCGTCGTCCATGTGCTCCACGAACGACGCCACGGCACCGGCGTCGGCACCGGCACCGGCCGCGTCGGCCGCGGTGAGCCCGGCCGCCGGAGCCGACACCTCGACACGCCGCGCCAGGGCGTCCAGACGGGCCAGAGCCTTCTCGGCCTGGTCCACCGTCGACGGCGTGACCTCGATCGGTGAGCGGTAGTGGGCGCGCAGCACGAGGAGGCGGTAGGCGCGGGCGTCGGCCCGTTCGAGCAGGTCGGTGAGGGAGGTGAAGTTCCCGAGCGACTTCGACATCTTCTCGCCGCCGACCATGACCCACCCGTTGTGGACCCAGTGACGGGCAAAGGCGCGACCCAACCCGACAGCCTGGGCCCGCTCGTTCTCGTGATGCGGGAAGGCGAGGTCCATCCCCCCGCCGTGCAGGTCGAACCCCTCTCCCAGGAGGTCGAGCGACATGACCACGCACTCGGTGTGCCAACCCGGTCGGCCCGGGCCCCAGGGCGAATCCCAGGTGGGCTCACCCGGGCGGGCCTTCTTCCATAACACGAAGTCCAGCGGCGAGCGCTTCTCCTCACCGGGCTCGATGCGCGCCCCCGAGCGCAGGGAATCGAGGTCCTGGCGCGCCAGGAGCCCGTAGCCCTCGATCCGGTCGACCGACAGGTAGACGCCGTCGGAGGTCTCGTAGGCCACGCCGCGGTCGACGAGGGCGCCGATCAACTCGACCATGTCGGTCACGAACGCCGTGGCGTGGGGGGTCTCGGTGGGCCGCTTGACCCCGAGGCCGTCCATGGCGTCCCACCACACCGCCTCGTACTGTGCCGCGACCTCGGCCTCGCTCCGGCCTTCCTCCGACGCCCTGGTGATGATGTGGTCGTCGATGTCGGTGATGTTCGACACATAGCTGACCTCGAGGCCCCGGAACTCGAGGAATCGTCGGAGCACGTCGAAGACGAGGGAGAAGCGGCCATGACCGAGGTGCGGAACGTCGTAGACGGTCGGACCACAGACATAGACCGACACACGACCTTCCTCGCGTAGTTCGAGGGGTCGGACCGTTCCGGTCGCCGTGTCGTGAAGGCGCAACACTCGGAGTACGGTAACCGGACCGTGGACACCACCGTGGACGTCAGCGCGACCACCCAAGTGCACCCGCCCGAGCTCGAGGGACCGCGGCCGCCCGAGATCCCGGACAAGCCCTCCCTCGAGGGCCTCGAGGCCAAGTGGTCAGCCCGGTGGGAACAGGCGGGCACCTACCGCTTCGATCGGACCGCGCCACGCCAGCGGGTCTTCGCCATCGACACGCCACCCCCGACCGTGTCGGGATCCCTGCACATCGGCCACATGTTCTCGTACACCCACACCGACACCGTCGCCCGTTTCCGGCGCATGCGCGGCTACGAGGTCTTCTACCCGATGGGTTGGGACGACAACGGCCTCCCGACCGAACGCCGGGTGCAGAACTACTACGGCGTCCGGTGTGACCCGGGGCTTCGCTACGACCCTTCTTTCGCGCCTCCCGAGAAGCCCGGGCGAGAGACCGTCTCGGTGTCGCGACCCAACTTCATCGAGCTGTGCGACACGTTGGTCGTCGAGGACGAAAAGGCGTTCGAACACCTGTGGCGCACGCTCGGCCTGTCGGTCGACTGGAGGCACAACTACGCGACCATCGACACCGTGTCGCGCCGCACGTCGCAACACGCCTTCCTCCGCATGCTGCGCGCCGGGCACGCCTACTCGACCGAGGCGCCCACCCAGTGGGACGTGGACTTCCAGACCGCGGTGTCCCAGGCCGAGATGGAAGACCGCGAGCTCGCCGGCGCGTACCATCGACTTCGGTTCGCCAGAGCCTCCACCGACGGTGCCGTCGACATCGAGACCACACGCCCGGAGCTGCTCGCCGCCTGCGTCGCGCTTGTCGCGCACCCCGACGACGACCGCTATCGCACCCTGGTCGGCCACGAGGCGCTCACTCCCCTCTTCGAGATGCGCGTTCCGGTCCTCGCGCACCCGCTCGCGGACCCCGACAAGGGCTCGGGCATCGCCATGATCTGCACCTTCGGCGACTCGACCGACGTGACCTGGTGGCGGGAGCTGTCGCTGCCGACACGCACCATCGTGGGACGCAACGGGCGTCTCCGGGCGGTGCCGTGGGGAGAAGAAGGTTGGGACTCCGAAGACCCGGGTGCGGCGGCACGCGCCTACGCAGAGCTCGAGGGCCGCACCGTTTCCCAGGCCCGGACGCGCATCGTGGAGCTGCTCGCCGAGGCCGGGGCGCTGGTGGGCGAGCCCAAGCCGATCCGACACCCGGTCAAGTTCTACGAGCGGGGGGACCGCCCTCTCGAGATCGTCTCCAGCCGTCAGTGGTACGTGAGGACGCTGGCCATGCGCGAGCGGCTGCTCGAGCGGGGCCGCGAGCTGCGCTGGCACCCTGCCCACATGCGCCACCGGTACGAAGCGTGGGTGGAGGGCCTGAACGGGGACTGGAACATCAGCCGGCAACGGTTCTTCGGAGTGCCCTTCCCGGTGTGGTACCAGGTGCACGACGACGGCTCGATCGACCATGACCACCCCCTGCTCGCCTCCGGGGACCGGCTGCCGGTCGACCCGTCGAGTGACGTCCCCGAGGGGTACCGCGAGGACCAGCGGGGCGAGCCCGGTGGATTCGTCGGTGACCCCGATGTCATGGACACCTGGGCGACGTCGTCGCTCACCCCGCAGATCGCCGGCAGGCGCGAGGACGATCCCGACCTCTACTCCCGGGTGTTCCCCATGGACCTCCGTCCCCAGGCGCACGAGATCATCCGAACCTGGCTGTTCAGCACGATCGTGCGAACCGAGCTCGAGTACGGCTCCCTGCCCTGGAGCGACGCGGCGATCTCGGGCTGGGTCCTCGATCCCGAGCGCAAGAAGATGTCCAAGTCGCGCGGCAATGTGGTGACGCCCCTGCCTCTGCTCGAGTCCCACGGAGCCGACGGCGTCCGGTACTGGGCGGCGAGCGGCCGGCCCGGGGTGGACACGGCGGTGGACGAAGGGCAGATGAAGGTGGGCCGGCGCCTGGCGATCAAGGTCCTCAACGCTTCGCGTTTCGCGCTGGCACGGCTCGGCAGCCAAGCCGCCACCATCGGCAGCGCCGTGTCGGCGCCGCTCGACCTGGCCATGTTGCACCGGCTCACCGACGTCGTCGTCGATGCCACGAGCGCTCTGGACTCCTATGACTACGCCCGGGCACTGGAGCGGACCGAGGCGTTCTTCTGGTCGTTCTGCGACGACTACCTCGAGCTGGTGAAGACCCGAGCCTACGAGGACTCGCCCGGGCCCGGCCCGGCGTCGGCGCGTGCGGCGCTGGCCCTGGGCCTTTCGGTGCAACTGCGGCTCCTCGCCCCTTTCGTCCCTTTCGTCACCGAGGAAGTGTGGTCGTGGTGGCACGAAGGGTCGATCCACCGGGCGCCGTGGCCCGACCCCGACGAGCTGTCCCCGGCACGACAGCAGGGGGACACCGCCGTGCTCGACATGGCAGCACACGTGCTCGGGGAGGTGCGCAAGGCGAAGACCGCCGAGCGTGTGTCGATGCGGGCGGCAGTGGCGAAGCTCACCGTCGTCGACGACCCCGAACGTCTGGCGCTGCTGGGCCAGGCGGAGTCCGACCTGCGTGACGCGGGGGGCGTCGTCGAGCTCGTGCAGCGTCCGGGGCCGCCCGAGGTCGTCGTCGAACTGGCCCGGACAGACACCGCAGGACAGACCTGAATGCCCGGTGACGAGCCGCACACCGAACAGGAGATCCAGGTCGAGCTCGACACGGTGCAAGGTGAATGCCGGTCATCGCACGACAGGCTGGTCGGCACGGTGTCCGACTTCGACGACGCGGCCGTGCGCGGGCCGAGCCGGCTGGAGGGTTGGACCGTCGGGCACGTGATCACCCATCTCGCCCGGAACGCCGACTCCCACACGCGATGCTGGGCGCGGCGCTCAAAGGCGATGCCGTCGAACAGTACGCCGGCGGGCGCGAGGAACGGGCGAGTGCCATCGAGGCCGGTGCCGGGCGCAGCGCACGGGAGCTGATCGATGACACGCTCCGTTCGATCACCGAGCTCGAGACCGCGTGGACGGCGATGACACCTGAAGCCTGGAACGGCAACGGTCTCTCGCGTGGACGACGGTGGCCGTGCCGGGCCATGCCCTACTTCAGGTGGCGCGAGGTGGAGATCCACCACGTCGACTTCGGTGCCGGATACGGCCCCCCGGACTGGCCCGAGGGCTATGTCCGGCGCGAGCTGCAGCTCACCCTGGCGACGGTTCCCGGTCGGCTGGCCGATGCCGACCAGAGGCGGAGGCTCCTGGCCTGGCTCACGGGGCGCTCCGCCACGCCCGGCGAGCTCGACCTCGGCAGCTGGGAGTCGCGACCGGGGAACTACTTCAAGGGCATCTCGGACTGAGCGTCGCCGAACCGGGCCCCGAAGGGCGCTTCACTCGTCGAGCTTGAACACCCGCACGGCGTTCTCGCGCAGGAACTTCGGCCACACGTGCTCACGCAAGGGGACCTCGGCGAGCTCCGAGAAGATGCGCTCCAAGGTCAGCGCCATCGGGAAGTACCCGGCGTAGATGATCTTGTCGGCCCCACGGGTGTTGGCGTAGTCGATGATCGCCTTGGGGTAGTACTTGGGGGCGAAGGCACTGGTCATGTAGTGGAGGCCCGGCCACTTGAGCATCAACTTCACGGCCAGCTCCTCCCAGGGCTCGGCTCCGTGTCGCATGACGATCCGCAGTTCGGGGAAGTCGTAACAGACCTGGTCGAAGTGCATGACGTCCTGACAGGCCGAGGGCACCCGTGGCCCGGCGATGCCGGCGTTGACGACGATGGGGAGATCGAGATCGATGCAGGCCTGGTAGACCGGGTAGTAACGCCGGTCGCTCACCGGGACCTGGGGGTTGCACCCCGCCGGGAACGTGGTCACCGCCTTGATGTCGTGCTCGGCGTGGGCCTGGCGGATCCGCCGGACCGCCCCGGTGATGTCGTTGGGGTCGAGGGCCTCGAGGTTCGCCTTGAATCGGTCGGGGTGTTCCGACAGGGCGCGGTCGACGACCGAACCGGCGAGCCCGACGAGCCCGATGGCGATGCCGAAGCGGTCCATCTCTGCGAGTGTCACCGCTACCGGATCGTCCTCCTCGGTGACCCGATTGGGGTCGTCATCTTTGAACATGTAGGAGATCGGCGAACCCGACGACGCGCTCTGCTCGTCACGGAGCTGGGGCTTGAGGAAGTCGAAGCGGCGGGCGGCCCGTGCGCTCGGGAACCCGATCATGCAGTCGACCACCCCGACATCGGTTGGCATCGGCACGGTCCGACACCGTACAGGGGCCCCGGGAGGCCCGAGGCGGCGACCGGTGGGGCCCGGGCCTCGGACGAGCGGGCCGGCGGTCCTGGTGGCAACCTAAGGGCGCCCCTCTCGGGCACGAGCCGGCTTCCCGGCACGACACTGGAGGATGGATCGATGGACGTCGCCGACATGACGGGCAAGACCGTGGTCATCACGGGCGCGAACTCGGGCATTGGTCTCGAAACGGCCGTCGCCCTGACCAAAGCCGGCGCCAAGACCGTGATCACCGCCCGCGACGGCGCGCGCGGTGAGGCGGCGATGGCCGACATCCGCGCCCGCTCGGGACGCGACGACGTCGACCTGGTCGTCTTCGACCTCGCCAGCATCGCCTCGATCAAACAAGGGGCGGCCGCCATCCTGCAGCGCTGCGACCGCATCGACGTCCTGGTCAACAACGCAGGCGTGGTCCTGTCGGATCGGCGCGAGACGGCCGACGGATTCGAGGCGACGTTCGGCGTCAACCACCTCGGGCCCTTCCTCCTCACCGAGCTCCTGCTCGAGCGGATCAAGGCCAGCGCTCCGGCCCGCATCGTGAATGTGGCATCGACCGCACACAAAGGTGCGAGACGAGGTCTCGACTTCGACGATCTTCAGTCCACGCGCGGATACGGCGGAATGCAGGCCTACTCGAAGTCGAAACTGGCCAACATCTACTTCACGACCGAGCTCGCCCGGAGGCTCGAAGGAAGCGGGGTCACGGTGAATTGCCTGCACCCGGGCACCGTTGCCACCGGATACGGTCGGGACGGCGACTCCTCGGGTGTGCTCGCCTTCGGTCTCAAGGTGATCAAGCCCTTCATCCTCAGCGCCGCGCAGGGGGCACGCACGTCGGTCTACCTGGCATCGTCCCCCGACGTCGCCGGCATCACGGGCCGGTACTTCGTGAAGTGCAAAGCCCGGAAGCCCTCGTCGGTCGCCCAGGACGACGAGGCGGCCCGGCGGCTGTGGAAGACCAGCGAGGAGCTCGTCGCCCAAACAGATTGAGCGTCAGCCCACCTCGCCCATGTACGCGTCCAGGAGGTGGTCTCCCACGTCCGCCGGTGACCCCGAGCGGACAAGCCGGCCGTTCACCATGACGCCCGCTTGGTCGGCGATTGCCAACGCGGTCTGGGCGAACTGCTCCACCAACAAGATCGTGATGCCCTCTTGGGCCACGGCCTGCGCCACGAGCTCGTAGAGCTCGGCGACGACGAGTGGGGCGAGACCCATCGAGATCTCGTCGAGCAACAACATGCGCGGGTTCGTGAACAGCGCCCGCGCCAGAGCCAGCATCTGCTGCTCGCCCCCCGAGAGCCGTCCCGCCAATTGCCGGCGCCGCTCTCCGAGGACCGGGAACCTGGCGTAGCTCTGCTCCTCGAGGTCGGCGACCTTCGTGGCCCGGCTGCGATAGCTGTACATGAGCAGGTTCTCGGCCACCGTCAGGTTCGGAAAGACGGCGCGGCCCTCGGGCACGGCACACAAGCCCCTGCGGGCCAGGCGGTCGGGCACGGGGCGGCGGATCTCCTCCCCGTCGAACGACACGGTGCCCGACATGGCCGGCATCCGGCCGCTCGCCACCTTGAGCAGGGTCGACTTTCCCGCCCCGTTCGGACCGAGCAGCGCGTAGACCGAACCTTCGGGGACCTCGAGCGACACTCCGTGGACGACCTCGATGCGCCCGTAGGCGGCACTGACCCCGCTGAGCGACAGCATGGGGGCCTTGGTCGGGGGCGGAGCGGGCTTCCCGGGGAAGGCGATCATCGTGTTGCCGGCCGAAGCGGTGCCCGGGCGCGACCCCGCACCCGGTGCGCCCACGAAGACCGGCGAGGACGGCTGAGGGGCCGGGGCGTCGTCCACGGCTCCGAGGTACGCGGCCTGGACTGCGGGGTCGGCCTGCACGGCGGCCGGGTCGCCGTGGGCGATGACGGCGCCGTAGTCGAGGACGCTCACGTGATCGCAGATGTTCATCACCAGGCTCATGTCGTGCTCCACCAGCAATACCGCGATGCCCCGGTGCGCCAAGTCCACGAGGACCCGGCCGAGCTCGACGGTCTCCTCCTGGTTGAGCCCCGAGCTCGGTTCGTCCACCAGGAGCACCGACGGGCCCGTTGCCAACGCCCGACCGAGCTCGACGAGCCGCGCCAGGCCCGTGGGCAGCAGGTCCGTCGGCTCGTCGGCGACGTGTGACAATCCGACGTGGGCGAGGATGATGTCCGATTCGGCGCGCGAGCTGACCCCCGTCGGGCGCCGACGCCTGGTCTCCGCCGCCATCTGGACGTTCTCGCGCGCCGTCAGGGTCCCGAAGAGCTCGAGGCGCTGAAAGGTGCGGGCGATCCCGAGACGGGCGCGGTGATGGGGCGACAGGCGCGTGATGTCCTCACCGCCGAGTCGCACCCTGCCCTGTGTCGGAGGCTGCAGTCCCGTGATGACATTGAACAACGTCGTCTTGCCGGCTCCGTTGGGGCCGATGAGCCCGTTCACGGCCCCGGCATGGACCTCGAGGTTGACGTCCTGGAGAGCCTGCAGTCCACCGAACCGGACGGAGATCTCCTCGACGGCGAGCTCAGACAACCGAGCGCACCTCCTCGCCGGCGCCCTGGAGCGGGAGCGGGAGCGGGAGCGGGAGCGAACGTGGGGTCCAACTGGCCCACGTGTGGTGATGGACGTCTCGTTCGCCGGCTCCGGAACTCGTTGACCTCGGCGTAGAGCCTGCCGATGCCGTTGGGGTTGCGGCCGATGGTGACGACCCCGAAGCCGATGAGCAGCTGGGTGAGGTTGGGGATCTGCGGGATGTGTGTCCCGAGCACCGGTCCGATGGCCAGGAAGGCTCCGGCCAGCACAGCACCGGTGAGGAGGTTCACGCCCGAAAGCGTCAGGCCCACGAAGATGGCGATGCTGAAGAGGAATTCGAACTGTGCCGCCCCGACCGCGGTGTTGAGCCCGCCGTAGAGCGCGCCGGCCAATCCGGCCAGCCCGGCCGAGAACGCGAACACGGCCAGCTTGGTGATCGTGAGGCTCAACCCGACGGTGCTGCACGCCGCGGGCGAGTCGTTCATGCCCACGAGCCTCCGTCCGAAAGGACCGCGTCGAAGGGCACCCACGCCGATCACGCACAGGGCCAGCACCACGGCGAGGAAGACGTCGAAGGCACGATTGGTGACGAAATGCATGCCGAAGATGTCAGGACGACCGACCGCCACCGTGCCGCCCACACCCATGATGGAGCTCGATTGGAAGAACACGTTGTCCATCAGGACCGCGAACGCCAGGGTTGCCAGGGCCAGGTACAGCCCCCGAAGGCGCAACACCGGGAGCGCCAGCACGGCGCCCACCCCCGCGCACACGCCCACCGCCGCCAGGAGCCCCAGGACCGAGCTTCCCCCGTCCACGGCGTGCATCGTCACCGCGCCGATGCCCAGGAAGGTGAATTGGCACAGAGAGACCTGGCCGGCGTACCCCGACAACGGCACGAGGCTCAGCGCCAGAAGCGACAGGACCAAGGCGTTGCCCATGGTGTACAGGTTGTTGCCGGTCAGCACGGCACCGAGCCCGATGACGATCACGACGATGGCGGCGGCCCCGGTGAGTGTGGTCCTGGCACTCGCCACACGAGGGGGCCGCACCCGGACCACCCTGCCGATGGCGAGGCGGACTTCGGGGATGAGGAGCAGCGCCAGGAACAGCATGGCCATGGGGAGGGCCGAAGTCACGTAATTCACGACGCTCTGCGGTGAGTAGCCGATGGCCATGGAGTTGGCCACACCCAGGATCATGGCGCCGAGGAAGGTCATCGGCAGGCTCCGCAACCGGCCCACCACCGCAGCCGCGTACCCGTAGATCACGAGCTGGGTGAGGGTCTGGATGTTCATCCCCTGCACACTGGGTGCGAGAAGGATGCCGCCGAGACCCGCGAACATCACGCCGATCATCCAGGCATAGGCCGAGATGCGCCCCGACGGCGCCCCGGCCAGCGACGCCAGACCGGGGTCGTCCACCACGGCGCGCATGGCCACGCCGGTCCGGGTGCGCCGGAAGAACACCCGCAGGAACACCGCCACCGCGATGGCCACGGCCACGGTGATGAGCTGCTCCCAGGACAGCGTGATCCCCGCCACCGAGACGGGGTTGCCGCTCAGGAGCTCAGGCGTGTTGTACGAGTTCGAGGTCGGGTTCCAGATGGTCCCGGCCAGGGCCACGAGCACCAGCAGCAACCCCAGGGTGACCGCCAGCCGGATGCTCGTGGCCGCGCCGTAGAGGGGGCGCATCACGACTCGTTCCACGACGATCCCGAGCACCGGGGCCGCCACGAACAAGGTGATGGCGAGCGACATCAGTTCGGGCAGGCCCCACCCCTGCCACAGCTGCCAGAACAGGTACGCCATCACCATGCCCATGGCACCGTGGGCGAAGTTGAAGATGCCCGTGGTGTTGTAGGTGACGACCAGGCCGCTGGCGCTGACCGCGTAGATCGCGCCGAAGACGATGCCGGCGATGAGGAAGCTGAGGAACTCGGTCACCGCACCACGAGCCCCTGCGAGCTACTGCCCGAAGACCGGGCGTTCCGGCGATCGTTCATCAGCTCCCCTACGACGTCGGCCGGATCATCGGCGTGTAGCCGGGCTCCTTCAGGAAGCTGTTCGTGCCGCAGTAGAACCCGACGTTCGGCGTGGGCGCCACCCGCTTGATCTTGCCGTTCTGGACCTGGGCCATGAGGAAGCATCCCGAAGGGATGGCCTGGGCCGGGTTGCTCGGGGGGACGAGGCCGCCGGCGTCGAAGAACGTGACCTTGTTCAGCGCCGCGACCAGGCCCGACCGGGTGGGCGGGTTGCCGGCATCCTGCAGCGCCTGGGCGAAGAGCTCCGCCGATGCCCACCCGTACACGGCCTCGATCTCGAAGTTGGGATTGGAGTCGACCTTCTTCATCCACTTGTCGAACAGCCCCACGGCCGGGACGGTCTGGGCGTCCTGTCCCAGGTAGAGGGCATACCCCTGCTCGATGTAGATGTTGTTGGCGGCGCTCCCGGCCAGGGACAGGAACTTGCTCGAGTACGCCGCGCCTTCGATGTTGATGGCCTTGAAGTTCTGCTGCTGGAACTGCTTGGCCAGCGTGGCCGCGTAGTTGTCGGGCAGCTCGGTCGAGAAGAACAACTTCACGCCCTTGTTCTTCATGGAAATGATGTCGGGGAGGAAGTTGGTGTCGAAGGGTCCCACGCCGTGGTCGTAGACGATCTGGAGGCCCGACGCCTTCATGGCGGCCTCGACCGCGGTCTCGGCCGCGGTGGTCGAGGCGGTGGCGTTCTCCCAGATGATCCCGACCTTCTTGACGGCCTGCGGGTAGGTCTTCTTCAGGTACTTGAACAGGTTCAACGGGTAGTAGTTCTCGGGGTTGGGGAGCGGGCTGTAGAGGTAGGGGTCTGTCGACAGCCCCGGGCTGAGCGAGAATCCGACGTCGGGCACGCGGGCGATGTCGATGAGCGGCTTCTCGGCCGAGTCGAGCAGTGAGAACCCGCCCACCAGGGCGAACTCGGTAGCGATCTGGTGCCCGGTCGTGGTCGCCACCTGGCCACCTTGGAAGGTGCTGTCCTGGGCATCGAGGATCAGATGCCGGCCGTTCACCCCGCCCTTGCTGTTGATGTAGGCGAAGTACGCCTTGGTTCCGTCCTCGGCTCCCTTGAACAGCCCGGGGATCGGCGAGGACAGGTCGTCGACCTGTCCGACCGTGACCGACGTGGCTGTGACGCCCGGAGAGCGACCCGACGTCCCCGACGTGCCCGACGTCCCCGACCCGCCGGTGGGGGTCGAGGAGGGCTGGGTGGGTGACGTCGCGCCGGGGGTTTTGGAGGACGAGCAAGCGACCAGAACGACCGCGCACACAGAGAGTAAGACCACGAGCCTTTTCCGTGGTGCTAATGGGAGAATCGAGCGGCGTCGGCGCGCTCGAGTCGCCACCCTCTCTCGGTTCGCGTTCACAAGGCCCCCCTCTGCGTCCCAATCCTCACGTGTGGCCCTTCCCCGGAGCCACACCACCAGCTTGCCATGCCGCCTCGTCTAGGCAGTCGCGCGCCCGGCATCCGCGGCGTCACCGATGCCGGGGCCCGCCCCGGCGGCACAGGGCGACGCGGGAACGCGTTCTAGTTATTAATGCTACGTCAGATGCGGGGCCTATGGGTAGTGGCCGATGAGGCCACGGGCGGGCGGGCTCAGGACCCCGGCGCACCGATCGCGGTGCGGTGGAGTGACGGGACGGGCGCCCCGGTCACCGAGCCGTGGGTGCGGTCGTCTCCGCTGCCGGCTCGGCCGCCGGGCGGCGGAGCCGGACCCCCTCGAGGAACCGCACGACGGCGGCCACCGCATGCGCGCTGCGAACCGACGGCAGCACGTCGAACGCGTGCTGGGTGTAGGGCAGCTCGGCGTACAGCACGACCGACCGCGACACCGCTCGGAGCGCTTCGACGAAGGACCGGGCGTCGGCCACCGGGACGAGGGTGTCGTTGGTCCCGTGGATCACGAAGAACGCCGGAGCCTCGGGGTTCACCCGGCGCAGGGGGGACGCGGCTTCGAACACCGACTGGTCGTCGGCGATCCGGCGCTTGAAGACCCGGCGCTCGAGCAGTGCGAGCAGGCCCGCGTCATAGCGAGATGTCCCCCGGCCCGCGGTCATGTCGTAGACGCCGTAGAACGGCACGCACGCATCTACCGAGGTGTCGGCGGCCTCGAATCCGGGCTGGAAATCCGGGTCGCCGGGTGTGAGCGCCAGCAGGGCGGCGAGATGTCCTCCCGCCGATCCGCCCGACACCGCGACGAAGGCGGGGTCACCGCCATACTCCGCGATGTGTTGCCGCACCCAGGCGACAGCTCGCTTGCAGTCGACGATGTGGTCCGGCCAGGTGGCCTTGGGGCTCAGCCGGTAGTTGATGGTCACGGTGACCCAACCTCGTCGGGCCAGCTCGTACAACATCGGGAGGCCCTGCTCACGCTTGTCCCCGATCACCCACGCGCCGCCGTGGATGTACACAAAGACCGGCGCGCCTCGCGGCGGCTCTCTCCGCCGCCGGATGATGTCGAGGCGGTGCGCTCGCACGGCGTCGCCCGCGTAGTCGATGTTGCGAACCGTCTGCACCGAGCGGGACGGGCGGGGGAAGGGGTAGACGAGCCGCGGGAAGCGCCACATGGTATGGCCGCCGTGGACGGGGAGGTCAGTCGCGTCGGTCACCGGCAGAGGCATCTCCTCCTCGGCCCGGAGAAAGACTCCTCGGGCGCTCGCCGAGACCCGGGCGTGGACCGCGAGGCCGGTCCACGCGGCGACGTTGATGCCCAGGGCGACCCACCCGGGCCAGGACCCGAGGGCCCCTCCGACGGCGAACGCCACCGTGGCGGCAACTTGCCAGGCGATGTGCCAGACCGGCATCTCGGCGGTGTACCAGCCGGCGAAGAAGCTCGGGACCAGCAGGAATTGGTTCCGGGCGGGGCGAAATGCGTTCACGACGAGCAAGGCGCCCACGAGGCTCACCGCCAGGTAGACCCACGACCACGTCATGGCACCATCCTCGCTCATGGCGCGAAGATGGCGCACGCCGAAGTGGCGGGCGGCCGAGGGACGTCGGGGGGGCACGAACCGACGAAGGGCAACTCGACATGGAACAGCTCACCGGGTTGGACGCGACGTTCCTGTACCTGGAGACGCCCAGCCTGCACATGCACGTCTCGATGGCGGCGATGTTCGACCCCTCGACGGTCCCGGGGGGCTACTCCTTCGACAAGCTGCGCGACCTGGTGAGCTCGCGGCTCGAGCTGGCCCCGATCTTCCGCCGGCGCCTGGTGGAGGTCCCGTTCCGATTGGGCCACCCCTACTGGGTCGACGACCCGACTTTCGACATCGAGTACCACATCCGACGCGGCGCGGTGCCCGGTCCCGGCGGTGTCGAGGAGCTGGCACAGTTCGTCGGCGACGTCTGCAGTCGGCAACTGGACCGCACCAAGCCGCTGTGGGAGATGTACATCGTCGAAGGTTTGCGTGGAGGCCAGATCGCGGTCGTGACCAAGATCCACCACTGCACGATCGACGGGGTCTCGGGTGCGGAGCTGCTCTCGCAGCTCTTCGACCTCGAGCCCGCACCGCCGGCCAGGCCCGCGACCGATGCCCCCCTTCCGGCAGACGAGCACCTTCCCTCCGATCTCCAGCTCGTGGCCCAGTCGCTCGGGACTCGACTCAGGCGCCCGCTGGGCATGACGAAGCTCGCGTGGCGCACCGGGTGGGCGCTACTCGACGTCCGGCGGGTCCGGGCCCGGGGTGACGGACGCGCCGCTCTGCCCCTCACCACCCCCCGCACTTCGCTGAACGCGTCGATCACCCCCCACCGGCGTGTGGCCTTCTCTTCGATATCGCTCGAAGACGCCAAGCGCATCAAGCGGGCCTGTGACTCAACCCTCAACGACGTCGTCCTCGCGGTGTGCGCGGGCGCTTTGCGCCGGTATCTCATCGACGGCGCCGAGCTGCCCGACGAGCCCCTCGTGGCGACGGTCCCGGTATCGACCGCCCCCAGCGACGCCAACCGGCGCGGCGCCAACAAGGTGTCGGCGATGTTCGTGGCGCTGCCGTGTCACATCGCGGACCCGGTCGAGAGACTTCGGTCGATACGTGAGAGCACAAAAGGTGCCAAAGAGGAGCACAACGCACTCGGCGCGGACGTCCTGCTCAATTGGGCCGAGCACGCCACTCCGAACGTGTTCTCCACCGCCGCACGCGCCTACACGCGCCTGAAGCTCGCGGATCGCCATCGACCGATCCACAGCCTCGTGATCTCAAATGTGCCGGGGCCGGACTTCCCGCTGTACCTGGCGGGGTCCGAGCTCGTCGCGGGCTTCCCCCTCGGACCGGTCATGGACGGCGCGGGGTTGAACATCACCGTCATGAGCTACCGGGGTGTCCTCAACTGGGGCCTCATGGCTTGCGCCGAGACCGTGCCGCGCCTGGCGGACCTCGCGCTCTACATCCCCGACGCACTCGACGAGCTCGCCGCCGCCGCCCGGCTCGCGCCCCCCGTCCCCGTCGGGGTGGCGCCCAGTCGGCCTCGCCCCGCCAGCCCGTCCAGCCCGAAGGGCGCAGCCCCGAGTCGGCGCGCGGGCGCAGAAGCAGTTCGTTGACGGGACCGCGGGGTGGCTGACGACCGACCGCCGCTACGAATCGGGCTCGTCGGCTGCGGGATGATCGGGCAGATCCACGCCGACGGGCTGCGCAAGATGAGCGAAGACGGCGAGGTCGTCGCGGTGGCAGCGGCGGATCCCTCCGAGGCGGCCCGGGCGGCGACGCGTCGCAACTGCCCTTTTGGGTACACGACCGACGATCCGCGGCGAGTCATCGAGGACCCCGGCGTCGACGCGGTCATGATCACCTCACCCACGGCCACGCACCGCGAGCTCATCCTGATGACCCTGGACGCGGGAAAGGCCCTCTTCTGCGAGAAACCGCTGGCACCAGACTTCGCCGAGGTGAGCGAGCTCTGTGAGGCAGTGGCCGCGGTGACGCAATCGGCCCAGGTCGGGTTTCACTCGCGCTTTCATCCCATCGTCAACCGGGTGCGTGGGCTGGTGGAGTCGGGCGAGGTGGGCGGCCCCATGGCCTACACGCTGCGCGACGACCAGTACTGGCCGACAGGAGGAGTGGTGTCGGGACACAGCTCGTGGCGCTCGGATCGCAAACAGGCCGGGGGCGGGGCGCTCCTCGAGCACTCGATCCACGCCGCTGACATCGTGTGCTGGCTGTTCGGTCCGGCGGCACGGGTGTCGGCGAGGACACGGGCAATGTTCGGGTACGACGTGGAGGACGTGGCCGCGGTCACGGTGGAGCACGCCTCGGGAGTCGTCGGCACCATCCTCAGTGTCTTCAACGGCGTCCGGGGCCGCGAAGAGCGTCGGTTCGAGGTGTTCTTCGAAGACGCGGCGGTCGAGGCCACCACCGACTTCATCGTGGGTGCCGCCGAAGACAGCTTCCTCGTACAGAGACCCGACGCCGCACCCGAACGCCCCGATCTCGCCGCGATGCGCGAGGAGCACTTCGCCCTGCTCGGCCTCCCCCGCCGCGACTTCGTGTTCTACACGTACCCCGCCGATCGCCACTGGGTGCGGTGTGTCGGAGAGGCCGTGCCGGCGTCGCCTGGATTCGACGACGCCCTGCGTGCGCACGAGCTCGTCGATGCCGCGTACCGGTCGGCCTCGACGGGAACTACCTGCGATCTCTGAATCCCCGGTGGGGTCGAAATGCCCTCTCGTCCGGGTGTCGCCGACACCGAAGCCTCCGCCGGCATGCTCCTCGGTACTGCCGCCGCGCGCCGACCGGACGGCATGATGCTGGGATGACCGACCACTCCTCCGAACCAGTTCCCCACCCGTCACGTCTCGGTATCGCGAACCTTGCATCGGCCATCTCGAGGTGGCTCGAGCCCGACGACAATCCTTCGGGTGTGATCTACGGGACGCTGGCGGTCGGAGCCGTGCTGGCGGCGGAGAGCTCTCGCCGTGAGACCTTCCCCGACACCATCGAGGCCACGCTGATCATCCTCGGCCTCTACTGGCTCGCCCACACCTACGCCACGGTGGTCGGTGATCGCCTCAAGGAACGAGAGACCCTCT
This sequence comes from uncultured Acidimicrobiales bacterium, assembly GCA_963739765.1. Lineage (GTDB taxonomy): Bacteria > Actinomycetota > Acidimicrobiia > Acidimicrobiales > UBA8190 > Chersky-840. Next base: position 541,735 of record CAVUBP010000003.1, read on the forward strand.
CGGTGGGCCGTTTCTGGCGTGCCTTCGTTCATGAAGGGGCCATCGTCAAAGGGGCATTCATCCCGATCGCGATCCTGGCCGCGCTGTGGGCCGCCGGGGTCTCGCTCCAGACCGGGGTCACTGCCGCCCTGTGGAGCAGCGCGGCATCTCTCGCCGTCTTCGAAGTCATCGCCACCCTGCGCAGCCACGTCACCGGTGCGCAGCGGCTCATGCAGATCCTGGTGGGCGTCCTCCTCGGCGCCGGCGTCCTGCTCGTCCGCGTCGTCCTGCACTGACAACTGGGCGGCCTCCGGCTCGGCGCTCGTCGTCGGTCGCGTGCACCTCTTTCGGGGAGTCCTCAAGCCTCGGAGCGACACGGCGTGCCTGTCGGGGGCCGCGAGGACGAGAGGTCCATCACCACCGCCCGACCCGGGGGGACGGCGCCGTTCGACACCATTCGTTGCGTTGCGCTCACGTGGGCCGGACGGAGAAAGGCACACGCGCTGCCCGAGAGCACGGCCATGGCGGCCGCGTACCACCACAGGTGCCGGAAGTCGACCAGAGCGGCAAGCGGCGTACGCGGAGTCCCGAGGATCACCACGAGCAACGCCACGCCGAGGGCACCTCCGACCTGTCGAGCCGTCTGGTTGACTGCGCTCCCGACCGCGAATCGTTCGGGGTGCAGGCTCGAGACCGCGGCCGCGCTCAGCACCGGGAAGGTGAGGCCGATCCCGAGACCGGCGATGAGCGTGGCCGGCAACCACCGCGCCAGGTACGACGGGTGCAGGCCGATCGTGGTCGCGTACCAGAGGACCCGCCGGCGAAGCATGCCGTCCCCCCCAACAGCACCCGACGGAACCCGACGCGAGCCGCCAGTCGACCGGCCCGAGACAGCCGTCACCACGAGCGGTCCGGGAGTGACCGCCAACCCGGCTCGCAGGATGGAGTAGTGCCACACCGACGTGAGGAAGAGGATGTTGCCGAGCAGCATGGCGAAGAAGCCAACGCTCCGGTCAATACGACCGGCAACGGCATTAGCTCCGGAGGGTCGAGCGGCAACGGAACGCTGGTCAACACCAACGCCCCAGTGCAGACGCAAAGCCCGACGGCGCACACCGGATGGTCGGGGTCGACGTTGGTCAACACCAACGCGCCCGTAGGGACGGGAGGCCCAACCGCGTAGTCCCCACCGACGCTCTGCCGGCGACAGCCGGTAGAGAGGACCTGGTCGCGCACCCTGGCCCCGGCGCCGGGGGCAGGGTGCGGGCCAGCCGGGCGACGAACACGGGGCCCTGGCTCAAGCAGGGGCCACGGAGCGTCGATGAACTCAAACGGCCCCTCTGGAGCACCATGATCCGGGTGGCCTCACCCCCGATGCATCGTCATAGCGGGGTCTGGAGGTCGTTGCGTGAGCGACGTTTGGCAGGGTCCGGGATACTGGCTGGCCTCCGACGGGAAGTGGTACCCCCCGGCGCTTCACCCCTCGCGTCTCGGGCCGGCGTCGGCGCCATCAATGCCGACCTTCGACGCCGGGCACATCGAATCGCCGGGAAGGCCCGCGTCTGCGCATGAGTTCCCCCGGTTCTCATCCCCGACGCAGAGCGCGGGGTCGAGCTGGGACAACTCCCGGACCGCGACACTGCAACGGCCGGTGGGACAATTCGGGCCCGACACCGACATGTTCGCCATGGGGCCCGACACCACGGGTCAACGGCGGCGCATCAACCGCCGTAGCCTGACCGTGGGCTCGGCCGTCGCGGTGGCGGTGATCGTGATCGTGGGGGTGCTGGTCACGGTCTCGGGTCAGAGCACGAAGTGGGATCCCCGCGTCCTCGGCATCGTCCACTTCGACGAGCAACATCGCGGCCTGACGTTCAAGGAGCCCGTCAGGGTCGAGTTCCTCGGGGCCGCTCAGTTCAACAAGGAGGTGAGCGTTCCTCAGCCGACGTCAACGGCAGACCGCGCCGCAGAGAGTCGCGCGCTCGACGAGCTTCGCGCCCTCGGGCTCGTACATGGCAATGTCAACCTGGCGGCCTCGGAGAACAAGCTCAGCCAATCAGACATCGTGGGGTTGTACGTCGACAACAAGAAGACGGTCTTCGTCCGAGGCACCGCGCTCACCCCGTATGTCCGAGTCACCCTCGCCCACGAGCTCACCCACGCACTTCAGGACCAGTACTTCAACCTCGACAAGTTGAGACAGGGTGTCACAGGCGGTGACGACACCGCCTTGACCGCACTCGTCGAGGGCGACGCGGTGCGCGACGAGAACCTGTACGAGCAGAGCCTGTCTGCCCAAGACCAGCAGGCGTACCAGCAGGAACAGAGCCGACTCGAGAAGGGGGGCGCCGGTCAGAGTGCGGGCGTGCCGGAGATCCTGAACGACATGCTGTCGTTCCCCTATGCGTTCGGTCCGACATTCGTCGACTCACTGGCGTCGAAGGGTGGAACCGCTTCGATCGATCGTGCTTTTCGCGACCCGCCTGTCGCCGAGGCACAGATCGTCGATCCCGTCGAGTACCCGATCGGATGGAGCCCTGCTCAGGTGGCGACCCCGGTGCTGAGCGCCGGTCAACGTCGTGTCGACAAGCCGAGCCCGTTCGGACAGGTGTCTCTGTTCGAGGTGCTCGGGAGCCGACTGGGCTATGACCGGGCCTGGAGCGCCGTGCAGGGATGGCAGGGAGACAATTCCGTGCCGTACAAGTCCGGCGGCCGGACCTGCATGGCCATCGACGTGGACATGGGCAGTACCGCCTCGGCGGCAAACCTGTCTGCGGCCGCTCGCGACTGGGCGCACGCCATCCCGGGTGCGACGGTGACACAGGCCGGCAAGACCGTCGACGTGCGCTCTTGTGACCCCGGGCCCAAAGCACCTGGCCCGCCGACGATCAACCCTTCGGCATTCGACGTGCTTTCCGCCCGTGCATCGATCATCGACGCCATCACGACGGGCGACCAGGTCGACTTCGCCATGGGCAAATGCGTCGCCGACAAGGTCCTGGTGGGAGTGGGCTCTTCCAACTACGGCGAGCTGACGGCGAACACCCTTTCCGCGAGCCAACAGACGCACCTGCAGCAGCTGGTGGCATCCGGAGCCGCCAACTGCCAGGCCGAGGGCGTCTCGTAGACGCCGAATCGCAGTCACGTCGCCGCCACCGCCTTGTGATCATCGTCCGGTGCCACGACGCCCGCGCGCAGTCGTGCCGCCGATGGTGCCCGGCAGGGCCCGGCGGGCAACGATCACCGTGAGTGCAGTCCAGGAGAGGGCGGCGATGAGGCCGCCGCCGCTCGTCGCGAGCGGGATGGAGCCCACATAGGTCGCGAGGAGCGCGACGGCGGCAAGTCTGGGGAGCACCCTGCGGTGAGCCGCCACGACGGCGGTGCCGACGACCCCGGGGAGCCACAGCAGCATCCCCAAGCCGGCGGCGGCGTTGAACCAGGAGACGTCGGCGCCACGGATGTTCGACAACGTGGTGATGGCGCAGATCAACACCTGGCCGCAGGCACACGCGGTAGCCGTGATCCTCCCGGCCCGGCCCGCCCGACGTCCAATGGCGACGAGGAGTGGGAGGGTGGCCAGGACACCGACGACGAACAGGGCCATCGTCAGGTGCTGCGGCCCGGTGCGGACCTTGTTCTCGATCCAGTGCAGGTGGCTCAGCTGCAAGACGCCTGACAGCGCCAACGCGGCGGCCCCCGCGCCGGCCAACCGGACGACGGGACGGCCAGAGGCGGTGGTGACGCCAGGGATGGGACGGGCGGGGGCGATGAGACTGGTCATTGATGCTCCTTGTCGGGTTGGGTTTGGGTTGGGGTTTGGTTCTTGGTCGGATGTCGGGAGAACAACTCGGCTCAGCCGAAGGCGGTCACGGCCTGCTTCAGCTCCTCGTGGTCGGCTGGGGACAAGACCCCCTTGGCGATCTGCAGGACCTTCTCGAGCACTGGCGTCGGGGCCGAGGCGGCAAGGCCGGCGATGAGGTCGCGACGGCTCGCCTTGTCGATGGCCGGGAGCATGTACTCGACCGTCGTGGCCTGGAGGTCGGGGGTGATCTCCTCCATGAACCGTTGGCGAGTGGCGGCGATCTCCTCGTCGCTACAGCACTCCCAGATGCGACCCATGACCCGGGTCTCCTCGTCGTGCAGGTGAGGGAGGTAGGACGCCACGAACCGTGCCAGGTCCCGGTACAGGGCGAGCCCGGCGGCGGGCTCGGGTTGCTCGACGATCATGTCGAAGCGTTCGGCGAGGTCGTCCAGCAGATCATCGAGATCTCCGTGCTGGTCGCCCGGCGCTTCGGTGGTAGCCGGGTCGTAGAGGTCGAGGATCCGCAAGATGTGGTCCTCCTCGTGAGCGGTGTGCGCACGCAACAGCGCCAACAGAGGTCGCCAACGCCCGGCCAGATCGGCCACTTCGTCCGGTGCGGTCCAGTCGGTACGGCCACAGCGCACGGTCACGTCGAAAAGGGCCAGGCGAAGCGCCTTGTGGATGTGGGTGAACAGGTCGTCACGATTTGCGGTGGCAGAGGTCATGACCTGACCGTAAAGAATCGCTCCGGTCGGGCCTATCCCAGATTTGAGGGGGTTGGAGTCAGGGGGACACCGCTGTAAAGCTGGCCGGTATGGACCTTCAACAGCGGGTGAGGCACCTGGCAGCCGAGGGCGGAGACCTGTCCTCGGTTCGCGCCGGGCTCGACCAGGCCCTGCGCGCCAGCCTCTCCTACGACATCGCCTCCATCGCCACCGTGGACCCCGCCACCATGCTGTGGACGAGCTGCTTCGTGAGCGGACTTCCCCCTGGCGGTGAGGCCGAACCCGAGCGGGTCATCTACGCCCTGGAGTTCGGCGGTGACGACGTCAACGGCTGCAGGGAGCTGGCGAACAACGGCGTCCTCGTCGGTCGGCTGCACCACGCGACCGGCGGCGACCTTTCCCGGGCCAGGCAGTGGGAGCCCCTGCTGTCACGGTTCCATGCTGCCGACGAGATGCGGGTGATCCTGGCCAGCCGGAACATGGTGTGGGGGACGGTGACCCTCTACCGAGTCGCGCCGAACGAAGCATTCACCGACCGCGACGAGTTGATCGTGCGAAGTGCGCTGGCCGCGATGGCCGACTTGTTCCGCCTGGCAATGTTGCGCGCCGCCGTTGAGGTTCCCACGGGTATCGAGCGTCCTCCCGGGATGATCGTCGTCTCCGCCTCGGGGGACATCACCGCCGTCAGCCAGCCCGCGCAGGACTGGCTCGACGTGCTCGACGATCGGGACCGCATTCCCAGCGTCGTTCGCCGTCGCCGCCGCTGCAGCTACTGGCGACGGCCTTGCGCACGCCGCGGTCCCCGTCCCCGAAGGTCGATGGGTCATGCTGCACGCATCGCCGCTCGCCGGCCATGCCTCGGGGGTCGGGGTCATCATCGAAGGAGCACGACCTGCCACCGTGAGCGAGGTCATCGCCGGCGCCCACGGCCTGACCCCGCGCGAGCGCCAGATCACCGGCCTGGCGGCCCAGGGCCGCAGCACCAAACAGATAGCAGTTGCCCTGGCAATATCGCCTTTCACCGTCCAAGACCACCTCAAGGCCATCTTCGCCAAGGTTGGCGTCCAAAGCCGCGCCGAGCTCGTCGCCACCCTCTATGTGCAGCACTACGAGCCACGCCGCGAAGCCGGATCGACGCCCAGCCCGTACGGCTGGTACCTGGACGACTACGCCGCCCACGGCTATCTGACGGTCCGAAGCGCCTGAGGTTGGATCGGCGGACCGACACCGAGGTCGTCCGGTGTTCCGACGTTCGATCGTCCCGGCACGGAACGAGGCGGCGCGATCGCCTATCGCACAACCTTGCGTCGGTACAAGCGGACGGCCAACGGGCCGAAGACCGCAATGAGCCCGATTGACCACAACACAGTTGCCAATTCGGGGTGCCAGGGCCGACGCAACGAGGTGAGGCTCTGTTTCATACGCCGCGGTGTGTTTCATACGCCTCAGGCCGACGAAGTTTGCGGGACACCCCACGGAGCAAAGCCGGAAAGCCCGCTCATCGGGTGCGTCGAGGCTGCCTCTTCGGCAGCCCGCGCCCGGGCCGTCATCGGAGTCAGTCGACTACCCGAATCGCACGGAGTTCTGGGGCAACCCAAGAAAGCGCAGGACATCGGCGGCATCCTCGGACAGAACTCGCCGGGACCGGGCGGAGAGCGGTTCCAGGGATATGACGGTCGGTCGCCCGCGGGGGAGGCCCCAGGTGCCCACCACCCTGCCATCGACGAGTGCGACCGGACGGAAGATCCCATTGGTGGTGACGACGCCGGTGTGGCGGCCGACGACAGGCTGGCGTGAGGTCCAGCCGTGCAGCAGCGGGTCGAAGGCGCCGAGCAGGCGCGGCTCCGGCCTCGGTGAGTTGACGAGCGCACCCGTAGACATGAGTCCCTCACCGACCGCCACGAGCTGGTCGTCGATGGCGGCGAACCCGAAGCGGGCATCACCCAAGGTGATCCCAGCCCACTTGGCGAGGTCTGCCGGACCGGCCGGGGCATGCCCGTCCAGATAACGGCGCGTCAACCGGGACAGGGCCTCCTCGCGATCGAGTGCCGCCGGCGCCGGCCCCAGCCACTCCCCCACGGCGACGAAGGCGTGCTCGGTGCCCACCATCGGGCCCCGCACCACCGCGCCCTGCGTGCTTGCCACGCCGAGGATGTGGACCAGGGCCTGCCCTGCCGTCGGCACCCTGGCGGCCTCGAGGCGCCGGCGGAGCTGCTCACGCGTCTGCGGACCATTGTCGGTCACCGCTTTGACGATGAGATCCACGCCCCGGACCGCCTGCCGGGTATCCACGCCTTCCTGACGCAGCCTTCGCTCGCTCCCCGCCTGCGAACGTGAGGCAGTCAGTCGGTGGAGCCACCAGTAGTCCTTGCTGCACACGAGGTGGAGGGTCCCGCGGTTGAGCCAGGTGACGACGAGAGAGCGGTCCCGGCTGAGAGCACGATCGACGTCGACGGCTGCGAGACCGCTCGACCGGCTGCGAATGGCCAGTCGGGCCCCGCGGCCGTCTTGGGCCTGGACGGCCAAAAGGCGCGCAACGACCTCGTCGGCGGAACGGGCTGGCGCGCCAGCGAGCAGCTGGGAGTGGAGTCGGGTGGCGAGAACCAGCGCGTCCCGGTGTCCGGCCCCACTGACGGGCCGACCCCGACGGTCCTGCTGCCGCGGCGTGCGCCCAGCTGTCGCCATGGCATCCACAGTGCCATCCCCACGACCTTCAGCCCGATACAAGGGCGCTTCCTCGGACCGGTCTCTCCGGCGTCACGTCGAGCCGTGGCGCGCCTGTGCGGCCCATCGGGGTCTTGATGCGCCGCCCCGAGTATCCTCACCGCCTCGGGGCGAACTCCTCAGACGGGAGAGCCCCGGACCCTCTTGGATCCGGGGCTTCCGCAAACGCATCGGCGTCACTTCCGTGAACACCTGCTGGTGGCGGGGGGGAGGATTTGAACCTCCGACCTTCGGGTCCGGGAACTGACGGTCGGTGCGGCGTTGACAAGGGCCGATGACTTCCATCAGCCGCTTATGCCTGCGATTGCGCCCGTGTCCGGGCTCGGTTCCGAAACGATCGCCGGAACCACAGCTCCGGTCGGTTCGGGCTGGCCGGTCACAGGGCTTTCAACGCCGTCTCGCCCCGACTCGGGCCGCGACCGCTCCTGGACCCCCGCGAGTATTGCTCGGGTTCTTGTGGATCCGAGGCGCGGACAAACGGTACCTACAGGAGGGGCTGAAGCTGCGCAACCACCTCGCGTCTGGATCAGGTCGGGAGCCTCATCTTCGCGTCAATGGGGCCATTTGACCCTGGTCGGCCGGCAAGGATGGATAGACACTCATCAATGTGACCTCCCTTCGCGAGGCGTCAGAGAAGAACCAACGCCCGGTCATCAGTCGGCTCTCCCTGCTCGACCGATACCTGCCCGTGTGGATCGCCGCGGCGATGGCGGGGGGAATCGCACTCGGTCGACTCTTGCCCCACCTCGACACCTGGCTCGGGAAGGCGAAACTCGCCGGCACCAGCCTGCCGATCGCAATAGGCCTGCTCGTGATGATGTACCCCGTGCTCGCCAAGGTCCGCTACGGCGAGCTGAGCCGGGTCACCTCCAACCGTCGACTCATGGTGCCGTCGCTCGTCTTGAACTGGCTCGTGGGGCCTGCCCTCATGTTCGCCTTGGCCTGGTTGATGCTGCCCGACTTGCCCGCGTACCGCACCGGCCTCATCATCGTTGGGCTTGCCCGTTGCATAGCGATGGTGTTCATCTGGAACGACCTTGCCGGTGGTGACAGAGAGGCCGCCGCTGTTCTCGTTGCTCTGAACTCCCTGTTCCAGATCGTCGCTTTCGCCGCCCTTGCATACTTCTACCTCCACGTGCTGCCGAGCTGGCTCGGACTATCCACCGCCGCTGTGCACGTCTCGGTCTGGGCGGTCGCAAGAAGCGTCCTTATCTTCCTCGGTATCCCCCTCGCCGCTGGTTGGGCAAGCCGCAGCCTCGGAGAGCACTTCCGGGGCCGGGACTGGTATGAAGAGCGCTTCATACCCCGAGTGGCACCGGTCGCCCTCTACGGCTTGCTCTTCACAGTTGTTCTCCTGTTCGCCTTGCAAGGCAACGCGATCAGCCGACACCCCGGCGACGTGGCTCGCATCGCCTTGCCGTTACTTGCGTACTTCGCACTCATGTGGGCCGGGTCGTTCGCCCTTGGCTTTCGGATGCACCTTTCCTACCCTTCCACAGCCACGTTGGCCTTCACCGCTGCCAGCAACAACTTCGAGCTGGCGATCGCGGTAGCGATCGGGGTCTTCGGCGTGACAAGCGGACAAGCCCTTGCGGGTGTGGTCGGACCGCTCATCGAGGTCCCGGCGCTAGTGGGTTTGGTCTACGTCGCGCTGTGGGCCCGCCGCCACTTCTACCGGACCGAGGAGGACATCTCATGAACTGCTTCGACTGTGCCTCACTGAGCCACTCCAGCGACGCGGTGGCGGTGTGCGCCGATTGCGGTGCAGCGCTATGCCACGACCACACCCACGTCTCAGCTCACTGGCTCACCCGCACCGCAGTGATCAACCGCACCGTGATTGTCGAGCCACCGGCGCGCCTGATCCGCTGTGGTGTGTGCCAAGCAGCTCACGACGCCGCGCCTGCCGCGCACTACGGGGCGACTGGATGAATGCGGCAAACCCAACGGAATGAGGAGATTGCCATGGCCGATCCTGGTGCAGAGAAGATCCGAACGGCGGTGCGTGAGCACTACGCCGAGGCAGCGCGAACTGTCGGCACATCCTGCTGCGGGCCGACCGGCACCACCGCTGGTCTCATCGGGCGTACGTTGTATGGGCAGGACGACGCCGAAGCACTGCCCGATGCCGCACTCGCCGCGTCGCTCGGCTGCGGGAACCCCACGCTTCTCGCCGAACTGCATCCGGGCGAGGTCGTCCTCGATCTCGGCTCCGGTGGGGGGATTGACGTGCTCCTATCGGCTCGACGGGTCGCTCCAACGGGCAACGCATACGGCTTGGACATGACGCCCGAGATGTCGGCCCTCGCCCGGCGCAACCAGGCCGAGGCCGGTGTGACCAACGCCGAGTTCCTCCAGGGCACCATCGAGGCTGTCCCACTGCCTGACGAGTCGGTGGACGTGATCATCTCCAACTGCGTCGTGAACCTGTCCCCCGACAAACCCGCCGTCTTCCGAGAGGCGTTCCGGGTGCTCAAGCCGGGTGGGCGTTTAGCCATTGCCGACATCGTCTTGCGGCGAGCCCTTCCCGAGCCCCTGCAACACCTGATGGGCCTCTGGTCGGGCTGCGTCGCCGGAGCGCTGCTCGACACCGAGTATCGAGAGGAGCTGGAGGACGCTGGCTTCGAGGCGGTCGATGTCGAACCGACCCACGTCTACGACAGTGCCGACATCGCTCGCATGGCTGGCGACCTTCCCACCTCAATGGAGATCCCGGAGACACTCGACGTGGAGGTCACCGTCGCCGACCTGGGTGGGGCCGTGATGAGTGCCTTCGTCCGAGCACGGAAGCCGACCCGATAGCGCCGCCGGGCGATCCACAAGATTCACGGCGACCCTGCCCCGGCCCATCCGGGCCGACTGTACGACAGGGTGTCGGGCAGAGGTGACCCTGCTCGCAAGCGCCAGGTTGCGAGTGGGGTCACCTGGGCTCCGTGTCCCGACAAACTGCCGGTATTCACGATGGCAACTGGACGGCCAACTACCCGATTGAAGGGCGTTCCGAGGGTTTCGCAGGAATCATGTCTGAACGTTGCGACCTTCGGAGTCCGACAGCGATGCTCTCCCGACCGAGGATCTCGCCGGCCCGGGATTAGCCCTTCGGGCGTCAGCATCTACATCGTGCCTTGATATCAATCACTTGCCAATCACCTCCGTCGAGGTCCCCAAGCTCACAAGACTCAAATAGCTCGTAGACATGCAGGTCTCAGTAGTCGTCGTGCGACGCCCGTATTTTATACCCCCGGATGGGATTCGAGCGAGCTTCTTCACGTCGATGTGGACCAGCTCGCCGCAACGGGTGGTCTCGATCCGTCGGATCACCCGGCCAGTGGGCCGGTCCATCCAGGCCAAACGGTTGACCCCGTGGCGTACCAGCACCCTGTGCACCGTTGAAGGGGGCACCCCCACGATCCCCGACAGCCGGGCCGGCCCAAGCTTGCGGGCCTGGCGCAACGCCACGATCCGACGCTCTACCCGGGCCGGTGTCTGATGTGGACACCGGTGCGGTCGACTCGAACGGTCCTCGAGCCCGGCGTCACCCTCGTCTCGGTAGCGACCCCACCACTTGTGGGCGCACTGACGAGAGATGTTCATGGACTCCGCCGCAGAAGCGATCGTCCAACCGGACTCGATCCGTTGGCAGAGCCGGAGTCGGCCCTCGGGGGTGAGTGGGGCGTTACGGTGCATGGTGGGCCTCCTGGGTTCGTGTGTCGCCTTCGACAGCTCCACACTTGCCCAGGGGGCTCACCTGTCAGCGGATGTCAACAACGTCCCAGGCCACAACACTAGGTCGCTCTCGTTGACGACCTCGATTCGGTATTCCCAGTCGTCGGACCAAGTCTCGACATCGGTCGAAAGGGCGAGGACGTCTCGTAAGAGCAACTCGGCGAAACTGGAACCTAGTGGAACCCAATGGCACTCCGAGGGCACGACCGAGCGATTGACGTCGATGAGTGCACCAAACCGAAGGAGGTTTCTTGGGCGCCCGGCAGAGGCCAAGATCCCCTTGGAGTGGAAGAAGGTGGAATCTCGGAGAAACAGAAGAGCCGGCCCCCAACCTCGGAGACCGGCTCACCTGCACCTTCCTTAGTGGCGGGGGGAGGATTTGAACCTCCGACCTTCGGGTTATGAGCCCTAATGGGACTGGATCAGTCTTCTTGAAAGGCTGGTCGCCGAGCCACTCGGCGGGAGCACTCCGAAGTCCAGGGCCATGAGCCCTACAGCTAGAGCGTGCCCCGTCGGGTCGGTGAGGAGACAGACAGCTGGTGGGGTGTCGTGCCTCGAGCACTAATCCATTAGGTCGCTGCGCATCTCCTTGGGCTCACGAGAGAGAGGAGATGCAGGTGCTCTTTGTGGGAGTGGACTGGGCCGAGGATCATCACGACGTCTGTGTGATGGCCGAGGACGGAGAGGTCATCGGCAAACGCCGAGTGCCCGACAGCGTGACCGGGATCGGTGAGCTCCATGCGCTGGTCGCTGAGCATGCAGACGACGAAGAGTCGGTCGTGGTTGGCATCGAAGTCGACCGAGGACTCCTGGTTGGCTCGCTCGTGTCGGCCGGCTACGAGGTCTTCGCCATCAACCCGATGGCATCGTCCCGCTATCGGGACCGCCATGCCACATCTGGAGCCAAGTCGGACCCCGGCGACGCCAAGATGCTGGCCGATCTGGTGCGCACCGATCGGCACAATCACCGGCCGGTGGCTGGCGACTCCGACTTGGCCGAAGGGGTAAAGCTCTTGGCCCGGGCCCACCAGTACGCCATCTGGGGGCGTCAGCGCCAGGTCAATGCTCTGCGTTCGGCGCTCCGGGAGTACTACCCGGGCGCCCTCGAGGCCTTCGGGACTGATCTCTCCAGTGCCGATGCCCTGGCCGTCCTCGAGATCGCCCCCACACCAGAATTGGGCAGTGGATTGTCACGCTCGAAGATCGCCTCGACGCTGCACCGTGGTGGTCGCCAGCGCAACATCGAGCGGCGGGCCGAAGAGGCAGGTGGCCCTCCGCGCCGAGCAACTCGAAGCTCCGGCGCTCATCGCGGGCGCCCATGGTCTGATCACCCGATCGGCCCCTGGCGTTGATCAAGATCTTCAACGTCCAAATCTCCGAGCTCGAGGCTGGTCTCTCGGCGCATCTTGAGCGGCACCCGGACGCCAAGGTCGTCCTCTCCCTGCCAGGACTAGGGACGGTCCTCGGTGCCCGGGTGCTGGGCGAGTTCGGTGATGACCGGACTCGTTTCTCCAAACCCAAGTCTCGCAAGAACTACGCCGGCACGTCGCCCATCACCAAGGCCTCAGGCCACAACCGGGTGGTGCTGGCCCGATTCGCCCGGAATCGCCGACTGGCCGATGCCAGCGATCAGTGGGCTTTCTGCGCACTGACCAAATCCCCAGGAGCACGTCACTACTACGACGAGCTCCGAGCCAGAGGAAAGACACACCGCCAGGCACTGCGGCAGCTGGCCAACCGCCTGGTGGGCTTCTGCATGTCTGTCTCGAGCGGGATGTCTTCTACGGCGAGCTTGCTGCATGGCCGAGCGCATCAGTCGATGCTGCTTGACGAGTTACGGGCGTGGGATGTCTGACTCGGCACTGGCACACCGGGCGCGACCCACACTGGTCCGGGTGATCCCGCTCGGGGCCCGATGCGGTCGGGCTGGCCCTGCCAGGGCGCTCAGAACCGGCAGCACAGGATGGTCAGGTTTTCCAACATGGGCCCCAACGGCGGCGATACCGCTCCAGGGCGAACATCGGGAACAGCGCCGCCTGCCAGACACAGCTCGCGCAACGTCCTATTGAACAGCACGGTCGCCTGCTCCAAGATCGGGACGACTGGGTGCTTCACCGGAGCATCGGTCACTCCTACTTTGGGCGCTCGGTTTGACTCGTTGGTTGCCGAACCCGCTGGATGAAGATCGGGGGACGCGCTCGCTCGTGCCGGGAGCCGGGCCAGCCGGACGTTCCACCGCTCAACCACCACCTGCGCCGGAACATCAACTGCGCCCGGGACTACCAGCAGACAATCGACGTCGCCTCGGAGCGGATTGGTCGGGGTGCTCAGCGGACCGGTACGTTCGCGTGCACCGTCGCTTGGTCGGTGACCGACGTCCGGATCGTGACCTCGAGGCGCCAGCGGCCCGCTTCGGGGATGTCCACGTCCGACGCTTGGAAATGGCCGGGGCTCGCGACCACGAGCGGCACCTCGATGGCACTCGTCCTACTGTCGGGCAACCGTATCGTCGCCGTCAGCGAGGGGATTGCCTGCGGTTGTCCGAGGGACCCGAGCACGTAGAAGTGGAACTGGTTGCCCGTCCCCACACGCGCGGGGTCGACGATGGCGTTTACCTGCACCCCGAGCACGTCGAAGGTCTGCAGAAACGGCTGAGCGGCGGCCTGCTTGGCGGGCACCGCGTTGACCAGCAGAGCGGTCACCATCAGCACCGCGGCAGCGACCGTCACCTCGGTCAGGACCGAACGCTGCAGCCTCGTGGTTGCGACACGGCGGCGACGCACGACGGGGAGCGTGGCGACCGTTCGGCCCTTACGGTCGGCCGCCGTGGCACGCGACACGTCTAGAGGTTCCTGGTCGACAGCACCGGGTTCACCGGCCGTGGGCACTGTGTCAGTCGCCCCGGCTGACCGGCACGGGACGGCGAATGCCCACCGCCCGACCACGAGCCGCCGGCTGATGGCGCCGAGCCCGACGAGGACGGTCACGAGCGCGGCCTTGGTGAGCAGGGTGAGGCCGTACACGGTGTTGAGCAGCGCGTAGATGCTCCCCACCTGGCGCACGGATTGCAGCAGCCCGGTGGCGACGACGACCGCGACGGCTCCGAGGGCGTAGGGCGAGAAGCGACGGGCCAATTCGACGCTGTCCGGCGACCGTTCCGCCGCGGGCACGCCGGGGATGAGCACCGCGGCGAGGAGGGCCAAGCCCCCGATCCAGAGTGCGGCCGCGCCGAGGTGCCCGAGGTCGAGGGCCATCCCGACCGCGGGGTTGCCAGTGGTCGCCGCGTGACCGGAGAGCCCCGGCGTCGCGAGCAGCCCGACACCGAGGACGGCGGCTGCGAGCAGCCACCACCGCCCTGCCCGCCGGTGCTCCGCCCAGGCGCCGAGCCCCGACAGGATCGGCACCGCCGCGATGAGAATGACGATGCGCGCCCCGGCCACCTCGCCGAACCGCGTATGGAGCACCTCGCCGAACAGCGAGGGGTTGAAGACGTGCGTGAGGGGGAGGGCGGCCGCGTAGACACCCTGTACGGCAATGGACGCGATCGTGTCGAGCAGGAGCACCGCCCACGATGCCCACAGCACCCGGCGCACCCGGCGCATGCGGGGCGCACCGGGCCAGACCAGCATCACCGTCGCCGTCAGGCCGACGAGCACCAGCAGGCCGGCGAAGACGACGAACCGGATCACGGCGAAGACGACGCCTACTGCAGTGCTCCCGGTGGCCGCGCTCAACGCGTTCGCGAGCGAGTGGGCTGCGATCGCCCCTGCCGCCGAGCCCACGCTGAAGAGGAAGGCACCGTGGACGGGATGCGAATCCGCCGAGATCACCCGCCATGCGACGACGTAGGTCCCCTTGCCGAGGCCAGAGGGGAGGGGAACGGCGACGGAATGGGAGTCGCCCGAGGGATGGTGCGTGCCCCCCTGGTCAACCCTCGTGCCGCGCGGGCCGAAGACGCGCACCGAGCCGAAGTTGATCTCGACAGGCTCGTCGAAGTGGAGCACCACCTGGAGCGGTGGGACGATTAGCACCGCGGACTGGCTCGGATCGGTTGACTCCAGCTCGGCATGCGCGCTGGCGGTGCCCGCGCCCGCCAGGGCGAACAGGAGCGCGGCGCCGATCGCCATGGTCACACGGGCCCACCATGACCGCAGGCCGCGGCGCCGGCATGTGGCCGCAGCGGTTCCTGCCGGTCCCCTCATCCCTGTCCCCCCGACCGCTGGCCCGCCATCAGTCGCCCGACCAGCACCCCATGATCAGATCCGCGACTGTGAAGGCGTCGTCGGCTGCGGTCGTCGTCGGCACGCCGAATCGCGGTGGCAGTCCGGAGATGTCGACCAGGAGGACCTTCCAGTCCTTGCGGACGACGATCGAGCCGTTCGATGTGACGAAGGCCCCCTGCCCGAGCCCGTTCGCGGTGGAGGTCCGGCCCAGCTTCTTGCCGAGCGAGTCGAAGTAGGCATAGGTCCCGGCCCAGCTGGAGAGCTCTTTGACCGACAGCGCGAACGAACCGTTCGGATAGGCGAATCGGCACGAGTAGACGTGGTCCACCCAGGTCGGTTCGGCGACGACCGCGGTCACCCCGAGCGTCCGCGCCACCGACTGCTGGGCCTCTTTGGCGCAGACCATCTTCGAGATGTTCGACGGCTCGGCACCTGCGGGCAGGGGGGCCCGGGTAGTGGAGATGGAAGAGGCCGCACCGCCCGAGCTGCCACAAGCGGCGGCGCCCAACGCGCCGGCAACCAGTGCGGCGCCGACAAGGACTGGGGCGAACACGGAGCGGCCACCGGATCGACCCCGCCGATCCTCCTGGTTCGGTACGAGAGAGCCCCGTGGCACACTGATCCCCGTCCTCTCCGGTGGTGGCGGCGGCCCAGATCCAGGTGGCGGAGGTTATCCGATACGGCTCCCAGGGAGCCGGCGGCACGTGCGGGTGGTGACCCTTCCGGCCCAACCAAACTGTGGATGCGATGCCGAGAACTTCATCTGTGGGTCCGATCTTCGCAATCGTGACCTTCCCTCGGGGACAAGGCTTGCACCTACTTCCTGAAACGGATCTTTCAACTCTGGGAGCCCCCGTGGACCGCTAGGGACGAGCCGGTACCGGTCGAGGTCACGGCCTCAGCCCGGCGAGCCGGAAGGTATCCGGTATTCGGTGTGGCCTCAAGGGATCATCGCAACACTCTCGACGAATGGCTGATGCTATGACGCGAGCTGGGAGGTGCGGTGATGACGTGGAGGCCATTTTCCGACGCTGAGAAGGCGGAGATCTGGGACTCGATCGAACGGGGCGAGTCGTTTCGGGTGATCGGCCGTCGTCTGGGTCGCGCCCATGCCTCGATCCGGACGTTCCTTGTGGACAACGCGGGACGTCGACCTCGGCCGCCGGGGAGCTCGGATCTGCGTCTCACACGGGCGGAACGCGAAGAGATCTCGAGGGGCCTGGCCGCGGGATCTTTGTTGCGGGCCATCGCCGTCGGGATGGGCCGAGCGCCATCGACGGTATGCCGGGAGGTGAACGCCAACGGCGGCCGAAGCGGCTACCGGGCGCTCGTGGCCGACCGGTCCGCCCGACACCGAGCCCGGCGTCCCAAGGTCGCCAAGCTGGCCGGCTGCCCCTGCTTGCGTCGGGTCGTCGAAGCCGGTCTCGAGAACTACTGGTCGCCGCAGCAGATCTCGGCGTGGTTGGCTCTCGAGTATCGAGACGACCCGGAGATGCAGGTGAGCCACGAGACCATCTACATGTCGCTGTTCGTCCAGGGTCGGGGCGCTTTGCGCCAGGAGCTACACCAATGCCTACGGACCGGGCGGGCGCTGCGCCGGCCCAAGGCTCGCACCAAAGGCGGGTTCGGGCAGGGCCAGATCACCAACATGGTCATGATCTCCGAGCGTCCCGCCGAGGCCAAGGACCGGGCCGTGCCCGGACACTGGGAAGGGGATCTCATCTATGGCCGGCGCCTCACCTGCATTGGCACCTTGTCGAGCGCTCGACCCGCTACGTCATGCTCTTCGCCCTCCCCGACGGGCATCGAGCCGAGCTCGTGCGCAACGCCATGGCCAAGAAGATTCGATCGCTTCCCACCGAGCTTCGTCGGTCGCTCACCTGGGCCCAGGAAAGGAAATGGCCGAGCACGCCAAGTTCACTATCGACACCGGCATCCAGATCTACTTCTGCGATCCCAAGTCACCTTGGCAGCGCGGCAGCAATGAGAACACCAACGGTCTGCTTCGTCAGTACCTGCCCAAGAGCACCGACCTCTCGACGGTGACACAGTCGCAGCTCAACGCCATCGCCAGATCACTCAATGGGCGACCTCGACAGACGCTCGGCTGGATGTCACCATCTGAGGCGTTCAGCGGGGCTGTTGCGATGACTGGTTGAGCCCGCACGCGGAACATTTCCGGGCGGCTCCCGAGGGTTCTCCCAATCCGGCGACGGGGCGACATTGGGGCGAAACCGGGCCAGGGAGGCCATCCGGGTCCGGGGGTTATGCGCTCCTTCACGGGCGTGGCGGGCAGCGCTGCCGGGGCATACCGTCGCACTCTCTGGACCGGGCTGGACGTGCCGATTTGCCCTCTTCGGGCCGCTGGACGCTTCCAAGCATCTCTGGCCAATCCGTGCTGAACTTAGGTCTGGCAGGAATGGGCGAACGATCCTGAAGATCGCTCGGTCCAAGGCGGGAAGGGCGAGAGACCATGAGCGGTTCGTCAGTTGGGTCCGGTGATCGACGGCGCCCCAGGGCACTGACAAAGGCTCCATGTGGCCAACGTCGGCGCCTTCTCTGGGGATCCACCACCTTGGGTCTACTGATCACCCTCGTCATCGGGGTCAGTGCGCCTGCCGCGTTCGCCACGATCGATGGCACCTTCGTCCCGGTCGCGATGAGTGGGAGTTGTACCCTGGCAACGGGTTATTCCAGCACCGGGTCCACCTGTGGCTCGGGGATTGGCGGCAACTTCTATATCTACCTAAACACAGCGGGCGCCAATCTCACCTACGCGTTCACTGTTCCAAGTGGCACCAGTGCAACCCTCACGTACGGCATACCTGCCGGTGGGTTCGTCAATGACGTTTCAGGTACCGTTTCGCTCGATGGTGGTGCGCCGATCACCGTAAACTCGAACCTGGGTGTGTTCAATCAGACAACCCCGACTGATCTCGCGCTTTGGACCAGCCCCGTGCTCGGAGCGGGGGCGCATACCTGGACGATCACATCGACCGGTGATGCCGTCAATGTCTACGGACTTTGGCTGGACCAGGTGGGCGTGACAGTCCCGTGCGGTGCGGGAACGACGGCCTGCGCCGCCACGCTCTCGGTCCCGACGCAGAAGGTGGCGGTCGCCGGAACCAAACCGTCCCCGGCTGCCGCCAGCATCGACGTCCAGGTCGCCACCTCCACGCTGTCGTGCACAAACTTCAGCTACTCGGCTCCGGTGGTCACTCTCACCGACGCTGGACTCCAGAACGGGACGAGCGTGAGCATCACCGACACAGTGATGGGACTGCCCAGCAAGAAGGGCGTGTTGATCTGCTACCAGCCGGTGGGAAACTCACCGCCACCCCCCGTCTTGCTGGGTAAGTGCCACGGCAAGAACTTCACCGGTGCGTGCACGAAGTCCGTGACTGAGGATGCCGGGAGCGTGATTGCCAAGCTCTTGGTTCCCGCAGGGGATCCCCGCTTCCACATTGGCGGCGGAACGCCCGTTGTGACCGGCTTCAGCCCGACCTCGCCGAAACCCGGTAAGAAGCTCGCAATAAGGGGAGTGAACCTTTCAGAGGTGACACGGGTGACGATCGGGGGGGTCCCAGCCCGTATCACCAAGACCGCACCGACCTCGGTGAAGGTCATCGTGCCCGCTGGGACCCAGGGAGGGGCCGTCGTGGTCTTCAGTTCGGCCGGCGCTGTCCGAGGGCCTTCGGTCAAGGTCTCAGGGACACGAATCCCGGTGCACGCATCGAATCTCAAGCGAGGCGAGCACCGCGGGCGCTGACACCGACCATCCTGTAGGTGCTGGTCCAGAACGGCCCGGCGATTGACCTTGGCCGACGCGACTAGCGCGTACGGTATTCGGGGCTGTGCGCTCCCGCTGGCTTCCTCTGTGTCCGACAGGTTGCACCGGATTCGGGTAACCGGGCTGGATGGCAACCCGCGCCGTATTCGCGTCGCTGAGCGACAGCAATCAGAATGAAGAAGATCCTCTCGGGTAAAGATCCACCGCTGAACGGTTGAGTCTCATTACCGTCGAGGACGACCGAGATCTTGGCCTGACTTGCTGATAGCGGGAGCACGTTGTCCTGTCGGCCGGATCTCGGACCATAAACGGCGCGCCCCGTTCCAGAGGGGTGATGGACCGCCTTGTTGACGCAGGGCGGAGATCACCGTCACCTCCTTCACGGGACGGCCGCGCCACCCCTTGACTTAAGGAGAGAAGGGATGGCACATGACCATCGTAGAAGCTGGCCGCACCATCGTCGGTGGGGTCGACACCCACCTCGAGGTCCACGTGGCCGCGGCCTTGGACCCCATCGGCGGCGTGCTCGGAGTGCAGTCGTTCGTGGCCACGCCTCGAGGGCTACAAGGCACTGCTCGAGTGGATGGGTGCGTTCGGGACGATCTCCAAGGTGGGCGTGGAGGGCACCGGCGCCTATGGAGCGGGGCTCGGGCGGTTCCTGCGCCGGGCCGGCGTCGAGGTGATCGAGGTCGACCGCCCGAACCGCCAGGCCCGGCGGACCAAGGGCAAGTCCGATCCCGCCGACGCCGTCGAGGCGGCCCGGGCCGTGTTGAGCGGCCGGGTCACCGGCGCACCCAAGACCCGAGACGGCAACGTCGAGGCCATCCGGGCGTTGCTGGTGGCCAAGCGCTCGGCTCGCGAGGCTCGTCTGCGGGCCCTGCACCAGATGCGCCAGCTGAGCTACACCGGCCCCGACCAGCTCCGATCCCGGCTTGAAGGGCCTGTCGATCACCGAACTCGTCGCCGAGACGGCCGCCATGCGGGCCCGGGCCTCAGGAGATCCGGTCGTCTATGCCACCAAGGTGTCGCTCGCCTCACTTGGACGTCGAGTGCTCTCCCTCGAAGACGAGCTCGTCGGGCATCGACGAGCTGCTCAGCCGATCTGGTGACAACGTGTGCGCCGGAGATGCTCGAGGCTCTTCGGCGTGGGGATCGACACCGCCGCCACCCTGCTCGTCACCGCCGGCGACAACCCCGAGCGCCTGCGCTCGGAGGCCGCCTGGGCCCATCTCTGTGGGGTGGCACCCATCGAGGCGTCCTCGGGCAAGGTGACGCGGCATCGCCTCGACCGTGGTGGAGATCGACACGCCAACCAGGCCCTGTGGCGCATCGTCATGACCCGTCTCGCCACAGACCCGCGCACCCGCGAGTACATGGAGCGCCGGACGAAGGAGGGTCGCTCCAAGCGCGAGGTCATCCGGATCTTGAAGCGCTATGTCGCCCGCGAGGTCTTCAAGGAGCTCCCCCCGCCTAGATCTCCGAGTGGCGGATCTGGCTCCAGCGATAGCTGCCGTCCCTGGGATTGGCCTGCGTCCGATCTGCCGATCCGCCGCTCGGAACCACCGCTCGGAGAGCATCGACGCTTGGCTTAATAAGAGCTTGCCCTCGTCTGTCGAGTGGCTCCTGATTGCGTTCGCCCGCTGTCTATGCCGCCCGAGCAAGCTACCCCTTGACAAACCATAGGAGCGTCGAATGGGGTCAGGTCGTAGGCGAGTCCGTCACCTTCGGACTAGCGGGACCGTCTAGAGCCTCCTGCACCATTCGTCGTCGTCCGTCTAAATCCGCCTCTAGCTGGGATTATGGTTCCATCAACCGTCTGACCAGGATCGCGTCCGTGACACCTCGAACCAGGATCCGTGGGATTTTCACAGGATGCCCAGGGCCTCCACAGCTCAGACGCCTGTTCGTTCCACCAGTCATTCTCGGGGGCAGGAAGCGCTAGCTACCTAGTGGGGCCCTCGATCTCGAACTGCTCGATATGCGGCGTCTTCCTCATGGTTCGATGCACCTCAGCTACCGGCCTGTGTTCAGTTAGGTTCTAGACGCGCTTCCCGCAGCTCTTCGGGGCTCGCCTGGCACACTTGCAATCAACATCGGATGAACAGCCACTGACGTTACGCAACGCTGGGGTATACCCAAGGCGCCAGTCGTCTTGTCGGTTGATACTCAGGCTTACTTGCATCAGTACGGCGTCTTGTTCCCGTTTGATCTCGGCCTGCGACGATGTCGTCAAAGAGACCGATCATCGGCTGTACGGCGGAGCTGGAGCGCCAGGCTGGGGACGATGAAGGACGCGAGGAAGATCGGCAGAAGACTCTTTCCGGTGCATCGGAATGCGACGGTTTGGCTCTCTGCGGCGTCGAAGGTCCGAGTTCGGCTGGAGTTTCGGCCATTGCGAACTTGCAGAGTATGACGTCCAGGTTCGATTGGTATCTCGATCGTGTCATTCATTTCGACCGATCCAGCACGCTGACCGTCAACCACGATGTCGTACGTGCCACGTCGGACCTCGACTCCGATTGCTTTATGAGTCAACTTCAGTGTTGCGGTCATTGTTGATCTCCTCTTGTTTCTGAAAGGTGTTTCTGGGGGTGATCGGCAACGCCACGTGCCATCTTCGATCTCCAGTAGCAATCAGTCCATTACGAGTAAACTGATTCAACATCTTCGAGCCGTCTCTGATGTAGCCCAATTCCTCGCTTTCTGAAATGCGCTCCAATCGCACCCCAGATTGCGACGGATCCAGTAGGTACCGGTCCTCTAGCCATCTTCAGCACTTCAGCGGTTACCCTGCGACGGAGCGAGCCAGCGTGTAGGCGGCTACGGCGACAAGTAACGCGGCAAACCAACGGATAAGGGTTGAAGACGGCGCACGGCTGGCTAGATGGTTCCCGGTCAGAGCACCGGCCAGTCCGGCAACGGTAAACGGTATGGCGACGCGCCAATCGACTCCCGTCGTTGCCAACCGCGTGGCGAGTGCCGTGCCCGAGTTGATAGCGATGACAAGGAGCGACGTTCCAACAGCGATCGGCATCTCAAAGCGCAGGGCGAGAACGAGGGCGGGGACGATGATGAACCCCCCGCCGACTCCGAAGAAGCCGGTCATGAAACCAACCACCGTCCCCGCGGCAATGACACCCGCCACAAGCGACACCGTGTCTCGGAAGGTTCGTTGGCCGGTCATGCGATTTGGCGTCACCATCGTGGGCAATGCCGGATCAGGCGTGACAGGTTCGACCATTGCGACAGAGCCCGGGTTCGTTGCGGAGGCCTTCGCCAGGACACGATCCCGGCCTCGGGTGGAAGCCCACATCCGCCACGCGGCGATCATCATGACGCCCGAGAAAGCGACGAGCAGGACCTGGGGATCGACCGCCCGATTCAGGCGCGAGCCGAGCAGCGATCCGGCGACTCCGGCGAGCCCAAACCAGAGGCCTGTGCCCACGCGGACACGTCCGGCCCGCAGGTGCCCGACCATTCCGCCAAGAGCGGTGACGCCGACGATGACCAGCGAGGTCGTGACCGCCGATTTGGGCTCAAGCCCGACAACGTAGACGAGCGCTGGAACGGCAAGGATCGAGCCGCCACCGCCGAGTGCTCCGAGAGCAACCCCGATGAGAAGGCCGAGGGGCAGGGTGAGGAGGAGCCTCACACAACCCTTCCCTTCCTCCCGCCGGCTGCTTCGAGGGGAAGGCCAGCGCCTGCCCAGGCACGCATCCCGCCGTTAAGGTTGACGGCGTCGAAGCCCGAGCGCACGAGCAGGGCGGTTGCCCGGGAGGAGCGGTGACCGGAGCGACAGATGACGACCAGTCGCCGGTCTCGGGGAAGGCTGTCGAGCCGGCTGGCGACATCGCCGAGCGGAACGTGACGCGCCCCGGGGGCGTGGCCAGCCTTCCATTCGTCGACCTCGCGTACGTCAAGGAGCACGGCGCCGTCGCGCTTGAGGTCACTCGCCTCGTCGGGCCCGACACCTGTCGGTCCGCCCATCAGCTTCTGCAGCCAGCCCACGGTTGCCTCCTCCGGTGTCCAGCCCGTTCCACGATGCGATACCCGATGGGGTATTATCAGGAATATACCCCCTAGGGTATCTGTTGGGAATCGCGAGACCACCAGCCGGAGCGGCAGAGTGCCGACGGAGGAGTGTTCATGTACCGAGATCTCGAAGCTGCTGAGCTCGCCTCCCGGCTGGGAACTGCGAACGAGCCCTTCGTGGTGGACGTGCGGGAACCTCGTGAGTTCGCTGCGTGGTCGATCCCGTCGGCGGTGAACATCCCGCTTGGTGAACTGGCCGCGCGCGCCTCGGAAGTGCCGGAGGACCGTGAAGTGGTGAGTGTGTGTGCGTCCGGGAGCCGGTCATCGGCGGCAGCCGAGCTGCTCAGCCATACCGGCCGGCGGGTGGCGAACCTGGCCGGCGGGATGGCCGCTTGGGGCATGGTCTACGACGCCGTGACCCTGGAGCTGGAGAACGTGCGCGTCGTGCAGGTGCGACGTCGTGGCAAGGGATGCCTGTCCTACCTGGTGGGATCTGGCGACCAGGCCTTCGTCGTCGACCCGTCGGCGGACATCGACGTCTACATGCGCCTCGCAGACGAGCACGGCTGGAGCATCTCGCGGGTGTTCGACACTCATCTGCACGCGGACCACCTGAGTGGGGCACGGGCCCTCTGCGAGGCGACCGGCGCGTCGCTGCATCTCAATCCGGCGGACACGTTCGAATTCTCCTATCTGCCGCTCGGCGACGGGGACCGGTTTGACCTTCCCGATGGCGTGAGCTTTCAGGTCAGCGCCATGCACACGCCGGGCCACACCCGCGGGTCCACGGTCTATATCGTGGCCGATGACGTGCTTCTGTCCGGTGACACCTTGTTCGTCGAGAGCGTGGGGCGTCCCGACCTCGCCGACCGGGCCGAGGAGTTCGCTCACGACCTGTACCGCTCTCTTCATAACAAGGTGCTGGCCCTTCCCGGCGAGACGCTTGTGCTCCCGGCTCACTATGGGGACCAGGTTGTCGTGCGACCGGATCATCCGGTAGGCGCCACCCTCGGTGCGCTTCGCCAGGCGCTCGCACCTCTGTCGTATGACGAGGATGCATTCGTGTCGTGGGCGACCGCCCATTCGGTAGCACGACCCCCCAACTACGTCGAGATCGTCGAGGCGAACATGGGACGGACGTCGCGCCCGTTGGGTGCATTGCGTGAGCTTGAGATCGGACCGAACCGCTGCGCGGTCTCGGCATAAGGAGGATCTGGAATGCAACTTCCCGATGACGTCGTGGACGACGTGCGTAAGCGGCTACGTCGCATCGCCGGTCAGGTTCAGGGTGTCGAGCGGATGCTCGACGAGGGACGCGAGTGCCGCGACGTGGTGACCCAGATCTCTGCCGCGACGAAGGCGCTCGAACAGGCAGGGTTCCAACTCGTGGCCGCGGGACTCACGTACTGCATCGAGAATCCCCAGGACGCCGAGGCGGACGGATATCCGCTCGACGCTGTGCAAAAGATGTTCATGAAGCTCGCCTGAGAGGAGTGACTGCCGTGACCGTACGTTCCCTTGACAAGGTGGTCGACCGACCTATGGACGAGGTCGAGCCGGCGGTGCGCGAGGCCCTGGCCGGACAGGGATTCGGCGTGCTCACCGAGATCGACGTGGCCGCGACCTTCAAGGCCAAGCTCGGCGTCGACGGCCCGGCCCTCAAGATCCTTGGTGCCTGCAACCCGACCCTGGCGCATCAGGCCTTGGAGATCGACCCGTCGGTGGCTCTTTTGCTCCCGTGCAACGTCGTGCTTCGTGCCGACGGGGCCAGGACGGAGGTGTCGATCGCTGATCCGCGAACACTCATGCCCGGCCCGGAGTTGGCAGAGCTCGCCGCCGATGCGGTGGTGCGACTCACCGCCGCGCTGGATGCGGTGTGACTCGGATCGCATCGCCGAGGACTGAACTCCGTCTCTTCCCAGAATGACCTCTGTGCCACCGAGCCCTCTACCGCAGTCCGAGTACGAGGCGATCTACGCGAAGATCCCGCGGCTCACCGTGGAGGTCGTCATCGTCTCGTCCGACGGGGTCCTTCTCACTCGTCGCCAGACGGGACCGTGTGCCGGGCTCTGGCACATACCGGGCGGCACCGTGCGCTTCGGCGAAGCCTTGACCGAGACTGTCGAACGGGTGGCGAAGCAGGAACTCGGAGTGGAGGTCACGATCGATGACCTGCTTGGATACATCGAGTACCCCAGCCACCTCGCACGAGGGCTGGATTGGCCGGTCGGCATTGCGTTCCCGTGTTCAGCTGACGCCGTCATCAGCGGATCAATTCCGGCCCACACCTGACGCCGCCGCCTGGTTCGCCACCCTGCCCGAGGAGATGCATGACGAGCAGAAGGTCTTCCTCGGCGCTCACGATCTGGTGGGCTGATCGTCCAATGCCCCACTCGATGCCGGCTGGCGGAGTCGTGGCACGGGTTACTGGGGGCGACATCCTCCCGCAGCACGGATAGCGTCGCGACCGTGGGCTTCTACCGAGAGCAGATCCTTCCCCGCCTGGTGGACCGGGCATGTGGCACCGGCGCTTTGCGACGCTGGCGCGCCGAGGTGACGGACGGACTCGTGGGCCGGGTCGTCGAGATCGGGTTTGGCTCGGGTCTGAATGTCGAGCACTATCCACCGGAAGTGGAAAAGGTGTTGGCAGTCGAACCCGCCGCGCTCGCACGACGATTGGCTGCCAGGCGAATCACCGCCGGCGGGACACCCGTCGAGCACATCGGTCTCGATGGCCAGGCGATCCCGCTCGACGATGCCAGCTGTGACGCGGCGCTCTCCACGTTCACGCTCTGCACCGTCGCCGATCCCGGCAAGGTTCTGTCGGAACTCCGTCGGGTGCTCCGGGCGGGAGGTCGCTTCCATTTCCTGGAACACGGGCTCTCTCCTGATACTTCCGTGGCCCGGTGGCAACACCGACTCGAGCCGTGGCAGCGCCGGCTGGCAGATGGCTGCCATCTCACACGCGATGCTGCGGCTCTCGTCGGCGATGCCGGCTTCGTGATCGAGCGGATCGAGCGGCGCTATGCCAAGGGACCGAAACCGTGGAGCTGGTTCACCCTCGGCGTGGCGGCAAATCCGGCCAATCCGTCGTCATAGCCGCGAGACCGCGCAATCGTCTCCAACGCGCGACCCGGGTCTCGCCTCAAGCAGCCGGAGGCGCAGCTTGCTCGGCCTTCTTACGGGCAGCGGCCGAGGGCGGCATCAAACCGCCGCTGACGACCTCTCGACGGAGGCCTGACCGCGGCGTGATCGGCCAGGACCAGACCCCAAGGTCATTCCTCTCAGCTCGCCCCCGAGTCGGAGGTGGTGAACTCTTCGAATGCCGCCCATGCACGCGGCCCGTAGACGGTCGCGGTCCCACCGTCCATGAGGAGCGCCACCGAAAGAGCCTCGGCGACCTCTTCCGGCGTGGCCCCCTGCCGAGCGGCCGACTTGGCGTGGTAGGCGATGCAGCCGTCGCACTGTTTCACGACCGCTATGGCGAGAGCCATCAGCTCCTTGATCCGTGCCGGCAGCACGCCGTCGGCGACTGCGGCGTCATGGAGATGGGAGAACCCGGCCCATGCCTCCGGAGCGGCCTTCCGCAAGGAGCGCGTCGGGCTCCGGAGCTCTTCGATGACCTGGTGTGCGTTCGTCATGCCTCACCCCTGTCGTGTGCCCTTTGCAGGTCCAACACGACCCCGCTCTCGGTTATGCCCCCCGGGGTATCGCATTGTTGTGCGAGGGGGAATGACACCGGGCCGGTGGTCGTTGTAGAGTATACCCCGGGGGGTATCGAGGAGGAGAGAGCCAATGGCCACGGTGACTGTTACCAAAGAGGACTTCGACACGGTGGTGACCAGCAAGGACATCGTGCTGGTGGACTTCTGGGCGTCGTGGTGCGGGCCCTGCCGGGCGTTTGCCCCGGTCTTCGAGAAGGCCTCGGACGCTCACTCGGATCTGGTGTTTGCCAAGGTCGACACCGAAGCCGAGCAGGAGTTGGCCTCTGCATTCGGGATCATGTCGATCCCGACCCTCATGATCCTGCGCGACAAGGTGATCGTCTACAGGGAGGCCGGGGCACTACCGGCTCCGGCGCTGGACGAGTTGATCGGGAAGGTACGTGACCTCGACATGGACGAGATCCATCGCCACATCGCCGAGTCCAACGTCGCGTCATGACCCCTCGGCGTCCCAGAGCCGCAGGTGGCGATGCGACGCTGGACGCTCTTGGACTGCCGTCCGTGGTCGCGGTGTGCGCCCACCCCGACGACGAGTCCTTCGGCTTGGGCGCTGTCATCGCTAGTCTCGCGGCTGCCGGAACATCGACCGCTGTCCTCAGCTTCACGCACGGCGAGGCCTCAACCCTGCACGGGACGCCAGGTGACCTTCGTGTGGTCCGGGCCGCCGAGCTTGCTGCCGCCGCCGATGCGCTCACAATCAGCGATGTGCGGCTGCTGGACTACGCCGATGGGAGTCTCGACCGCATCGACCTCGACGACCTGGTGGACGACGTCGTTCGATATGTCCAAGCGGTTGGTGCTCACGGGCTACTTGTCTTCGATCTCGGTGGGATCACAGGACACCGCGACCACCAACGGGCAACGGAGGCGGGATTGCGTGCCGGTGAGTTACTTGATCTGCCCGTGATTGCGTGGACGATTCCCGCTTCGGTGGCCGATTCCCTCAATGCCGCCTTCGGCACTTGCTTCGCCGGCCGCAGCGAGAGTGAGGTCGACATCGTGATTCGTGTCGATCGCTCTATTCAGCATCGCGCCATCGGTCTTCATGCAAGCCAGGCTACGGACAATCCCGTGCTCTGGCGCCGGCTGGAACTCATGGGCGACACCGAATGCTTGCGCTGGCTCCGGGCCCCATCTGTCACCGGCTAACCTCCAGTGGAGGGTTCAAGTCAGGATCGGTGAGCGCGCACCAGGACATCGATGGCGGTCGCCTCGCCCTCCGACGTGGAGACCGGGCGGCGGACACGCTCCGCTTTCTCGATCGTAAGGACCGAGCCGATATCGCCCACAACGTCCTCGGGTCCATAGAGAACGGCGGGATTCTGTGGACCGCCGGTTCCCTCGGAGATGTTCAACATGTCATGGCCCACCACGAGCATGGTCCCACCCGGTGCCACTGATTTTGCCATCCGCGCAAAGACGCTGTGCCGAATATCGCCGGGCAGATGCAGGTACATGACGACGATCAGGTCATAGGTATTCGGTGGCTCCCATGTGGTGAGATCACCCTGCGCCCACTCAACCGTGACGCCACTCTCCGCTGCCAACCGGCGCGCCTTTTCAAGACCGACAGCAGAGAAGTCGGCCCCGACCACCTGCCACCCGTCTTGCGCGAGCCAGATGGCGTTTCGACCCTCACCGCACCCCACGTCCAGAGCGGTCCCAGGCTTCAAACCTGTCACCTCGTCCACGAGAAACCGGTTGGGGCCAGCGCCCCACACCAGTTCGGTGGCCCGGTACCGCTCATCCCACCCTTGCCGGTCCAGCGTGCTCATCGTCGTGTCCCGTCGCCTGGGATGTGTGGGCTGCCGACATGGAAGCGAGCCTCGCTCATGATCTGTGAGCACCACGGATGGGAGCGTGGAACAGAGGAGCGACGAGGCAGAGACCAGCCGATCCGGCGATAAGGGGCACAAGCCCAATCACGGCCAGAGCCAGCCAGCCGCCACCGAGGACGACACCAGCGACGATGAGGGCCACGCCGAGCACAGCCCTGATGCTTCGTCCCACGGATGTCTGCATGAAGCGGACCAGTTCCATCACGTGCCTCCTGTGTACACCCTATACCCCCAGGGGTATAGTACACACAAGTGCAACTGCGCCCGGACGGCGTCTATTCCTCGAACGCAACGAGACGGCTCCGGACTTGAGACCGTCCTTTGGTGCTCAGCCGGCCGCCCAGGCCCCCAGGCGACGCCGGCCGAACGCGCCACTTCGGGCCTGGAACGTGGAGCAATTGCAGGCGTTTTTGGCGGTTGCCAGGAGCAAGCGTCTGTTCCCTGCCTATTGGGTGGCGGCGACCACCGGCATGCGACGGTCCGAGCTCCTCGGCCTGCGCTGGGGTGATATCGACCTGGGCGCGGGACGGCTCTCGATCAGCCGGGCGCTCGTCTCGGTGGGCTACGTGCTCCACGATTCCCCGGGAAAGACCCGCATGTCTCGCCGCGCCGTCGACCTTGACGCGCTCGCCATCGAGGTCCTGCGCGCCTGGCGAGTCCGTCGGGAGGACGAGTCCTACTCGCCTGTCGGAGATGACGACTACGTCTTCGCCTCACCGACGGGCGAGCCGCTCCACCCGGATAGTTTTTCAAGGTCCTTCGACCGGATCGTGGCGTCGGCCAACGTGCCCCGACTACGCCTTCACGATCTCAGGCACACACACGCCTCGCTGTTGCTCAAAGAGCGGGTCCCGATCAAGGTCGTGAGCGAACGTCTCGGCCATTCGACTCCCGGCTTCACGATGGCCACCTACCAGCACGTGCTCCCGGGCATGCAGGCCGACGCCGCGCGGATCTTCGCCAGCCTTCTCTCTTCCACCGGCTTCAACCCGGTAGAAGGGTCGGTAGAACCGATCACGGACGCGAAGAGGTCCGGGGCAGAAACATGCTCTGCCCTGGACTTTCTTAGTGGCGGGGGGAGGATTTGAACCTCCGACCTTCGGGTTATGAGCCCGACGAGCTACCAGACTGCTCCACCCCGCGTCGTTCCCCACAGATTAGCACCCGGCTCCGGGGCGGACCCCACCCCTCAGGCGCCGGGCTAGCCGCCCAGCAGGCCGCGCAGCGCCACGCCGTTGGGGACCGTGGTGCTCGTCGAGCTCGAAGTCGAAGTCGACGTCGACGATTTCGATGTCGACGACTTGGACGAGCTGCTGGCGTTCCCCGAGGACTGCTGGAGTTGCTGGAGCACGCCCTGGAGGTTGGTGATGTCGGTGCCGTAGGCGGCGAAGTTGCCACTCTTTAGATCGGTCTGCGCCTGCTGGAAGTCCGAATTGGCCTGCGCGATCAGGTTCTGGACCCGTTGGCTCACAGACGACGGTCCGGTGGGCTGCGGTGGCGCCGGGGTGCCCTGCCCCGGGATCGACACCGAGAACAGATCCTGCAGGGCACCCGACAAGGTTGGCTCGAACGCAACCTTGCTCTGCCCCGTCGGTCCGCTGTACACGACGATGTAGTAGTCGAGCTTGGGGAACGGGTTGCGCGAGGACTGTACGTAGAACGGGCGGAAGTAGAGCATGGAGTCGCCGACCGGGACGACCTGCAGGTCGCCGAGCTCGACGCTGGAGCCGTTCTGGTTCAACAAGCTGATCTGCGACGAGATCGCCTGGGTGGCGGAGATGTCGGCGTCGATGAGTGCCGGTCCATCGATCGGGGGTGTCTGGAACACCGTCAGCTTGCCGTACTGGCCCGGATCGGACCCGCCCACGATGAAGGCCGACATGGTCTGGATCTGATCACCCTTGGACACCGGGACGAACGCGTCGACCAGGTTGAACGACTGGGTGGTCTGCCCAGGGACTTGGAAGAGCTCGTAGAGCGGTGACATCCGTTGGACCTGACCGGTCGAAACGATGTTGCCTTGCGCATTGGTCGTCAGTGTGGCGGGCAGCGCCTGGTCGGGCGACCCTGCTCCCGCACTCTGCGAGACGTTCCAGGCGTTGTTGGCGCCGTAGAAGGCGAGGGGCTTGGTCAGGTGGTACCGGCCGTAGGTGGCCGCCTGAACCGACAGGAGGTCTTCGGGATAGCGGAGATGCGGCTGCAATGCCTTGGGCATCTGCGACGCCGGGACGAACATCCCGGGGAACACCTTCTCCCAGGTCTGGAGGATCGGGTCCTTCATCCTGGTCAGCCCCGTCACGTCGTAGAAGGTCATCTTCCCGGTGTAGGCGTTGACGACCACCTTCACCGAGTTGCGCGCGTAGTTGATGTTCTGGTTCAACCCGCTGTTCGCCGGCAGGGACGACGTGTCGACGTTCTGGGAGTAGGGGTAGTTGTCGCTCGTCGTATAGGCGTCGAGCACCCAGGAGATCTGGCCTCCCGACAGGACGGGGTACGGGTCCGAGTCGTAGCTCAGGAACGGCGCGGCCTTCTGCGCCATCTGGGTGATGTCGCGTACGAACATGAGCCTCGATTGCGACGTCACCAGGTCCGACACGAGAAGGTTGAAGTCCTCGAACCGGACGGCGAAGGCGGCCTTGACGAGGAAGTTCTTGAGCTGCACTCCCCCCGTTCCCCGGTACGTGCTCTGCACGGGGTTCCCCGCAGTCGACGCAGCCGGGTAGTCGATCTCCTCTTGGCGGGTGTTCCCGAGGACGTAGTTGACGTCCCCGCCGGTGGGGTTGTTCAACCCGAAGTACACGCGGGGCTCACTGATGCGGGGTGCTCCGGGTGAGGAGACGGGCGGAACCTGGGAGATGGCGAAGGCGGGTTGGCCGTTGTTGGACTGGTTGGAAGGCGCCAGGATCATGGCGTACCCGTGGGTGTACTGGAGGTGCGTGTTCACCCATCCCTGGGAGGGCAGGTCGCTGTCGTTGACCTGGCGGACGCCGACCACCATGGGCACAAGGCTGCCGTTGACCTTGTAGCGGTCGACCGAGAGCGTGTTGAACGAGTAGTACGACTTCGTCGCCTGGAGTTTCGTGAAGGTCTGGCCGGTCAGCTTCGGGTCCCAGAGCTGCACGTTGTTCAGGGTGGCGCTGTTGGCCTGGACCTGGGCCGGCGTGAGGGTCTGGGTGCCCTTGAACGTGGAGCTCGTGACGTTGTTGATGCCGATGGCGGAGCGGGTGGCGTCGATGTTGCGGGCGATGTAGGTCTGCTCGAGGGAGTTCTGTGCCGGGGTGACCTTGACCGCCTGGACGATGGCCGGGTAGATCGCGCCGACGACCACGGCAACGAACGCCCACAGCCCGACCCCGAGGACGGGCAGCGCCCAGCCCCGCCGACGGATGTTGATGAGCAGGATCACCGCCGCCAGCAGCGATATCCAGATGAGCAGGGTGAGAGCGGGCAGGCGGGCGTGGACGTCGGTGTAGCCCGCACCCTGGACGTAGCCGTTCTGGGACAGGTCGAGGTTGTAGCGGGCCAGCACGTACCCGGCGGCCTTCACGATGGCCATGCAGGCCAGCAGGACCGAGATGTGCACCTTCACCTGGGGGGCGACGCTGGGCGTCCCGGACTGCACCCGGATCCCGCCGTTGAGGTAGTGAGCGATGAGGGTGAAGACCGCGATGACGACGAGTGTCACGAACGCCCAGCTCACGATGAACGACAGGAAGGGGAGCTTGAAGACGAAGAAGCCGACGTTCTTGTGGAACTGCGGATCAGTGGCGTCGAACGACCCGCCGTTGGTGAACAGGAGGTAGTTCCGCCACTGTCCGAGAGCACCGGTGGCGGCGATCAGGGCGATCACCGCGGACACCAGGCTGCGAACGAGCACCGCACGGGGCGCCACGCGTTGCTGATAGCGGCGCACCAACTCGTCCTCGGGCCCGAGGGCGAGCTCGGATGGAGCCAGTCGGTCCACCACGGCGAGGTTGACCCACATGATCACGAAGAAGATCGCCGCGAAGCCGAAGAACAATTCGGCCTTGACCGCGAACAGCTGCCGCCACACCCCGCTCAGGTGCACCGACCCGAACCAGAGATAGTCGGTGTAGAACGTCGCCAGCGTCCGCAGCGACGCCAGGACCACGACGAGCACGACGATGGCGATGAGCAGCCACAATCTCCCCCGTCGCACGGCGCGTCGCGTCCGACGAGGCAGATCCTGCGGGGTGCGCACGGCGCGGCAGCTTAGGCGTTCGCCGGAACGAGCAAGCAGCGGCAGCCGGCGTGCGCCGGTGGGTGGGGATGCCCGGTGGGGAATGCCTCACGCGACGGGACCGGTCCCGCCAGCGCGTTGTCGTCGCAGTCCGGGCACTCGGCCACGTCGTCGTCGACGACCCAACGCAGCACCGTGCCCTCGGGTACCGCCGCCAGCGCCGCCCGAGAAAAGGCGAAGACGGTCTGGTCGCCGGCCAGACGCTCGGTACGCGCGCCCTTCCATTCACGGAAGGCCGCGCCGACGAGCTCCACCAGGGCGGACTCGTCGCCTTCCTCCACCGACGGGCCCGCCCCCTCGAGGCGTCGACGCAACGGGGCCACGATCTCCGATGCCATCGACGCGGCGACGTCGTCGACACCGGGTGCCTCGTCGGCCTTGCCCCCCGCGAACGTCGCCCCGGCCCGGGCCGCCTCCAGCAATTGGTCCGCCGCGGCCTGCACATAGCGGCGGGCGTGGTCCTCTTCTGGCAACAGGACACCCGGCGCCCAACCACCCTTGGCCCGCAGCCGGTCCAGGATGTCGTTCTGGTCGTCCTGCAGGGCGCGCTTGAGCCGACGGGCCAGGCCGGCCACGAGCGGCGTGAGCACCTCGTCGCGCTGTGCGACGAGGGGGTCGACGACCTGCTGGGGTTCCTCGTCCGCGCCCTCTCGGTTGGCTCCCCGGGCTTCTGTTCCGGGCTCGGCCTTGGCATCAAGGGCCCGGGGCGCACCGGGGACACCGGGGGCGGCCGGCGCAGCCGACGACGGGCTCTCGCCGGGTTTCCCGGCCCGCTCGGCGGCCGACTTCCCACGCGCGGTCGGCTTGGGCGGCGATCCGGCCCCCGCCGGTGCGGAGGTCGAGGCGGTCTTGGTGGCGGGAGTCGGTGCGGTTACCGGGGAGCCAGGCGCTGGGGGTGCGGCGGAAAGGATGCGCACGCCCTCGACGGGATCGTCGGGAAGCAGCGCGTCGGAGGGCGATACGCCCGAGAGCGGCCCGTCTGGACCCGGTGCGTCGGGGACCCGCCCGCCCGCGGGCGTGGGCTGGGGTCCGTCGTCCGCCGAGGCCGAGGCGCCGGCCTCGGCCCGCAGGCGCGCGAACAGCTCCTCCACCGACTGCCTGGTGTCGGGCTCGTCCCCGCGTCCGGTGGCCTCCCCGGGCATGCCCCCGTCGGCGGCGGCGATCTCGATGGTGGTCACGTCGGAAAGCTCGCCCTGGGCCGCCTGGCGACCGGCGGCCTCTGCTGCCAGTCGGGCTTCGTCCTCGGCCCGGAACAGCTCGTCGGTGATCTGGTCGACGGCCTGGCGGACGTCACCGATCGTCTCGGCCAGGCGCTCGCGGCCGGCGCGCAGCTGCTCGATCTGGCTGTGCAGCACCCGTCGCCGACGCGCCAGGTCGGCGAGCACCCGTGCGCGCAGCTCCTGCGCCTCTTGCACCATGGCGCGACACTCGGCGCGGGTCTGGGTGACGAGGGCCTCGGCCTCGAGCTTCGCCCCCTCCAGCCGTGCAGCCGACTCCTCCTGGGCACGCCGCCGGAGCTCGGTGGCCGCCGCCTCGGATTCGGCCGACCGGTCGTGCGCGCTCTGCTCGGTATGGCGCTGGAGCTGCTCGGCGTCTTCTTGGGCTTGGGCACGCAGGCGCGAGGCATCGTTCTCGGCCCGGGCTACGAGCTCGGCGGCCGCTTCGTGCGCCGAGCGCAGGACGCGGGCGGTCTCGAGCCCGAGGGCGGCGGTGAGCGTGGTCTCGTCGAGGACCGGATTCGCAGCGCGGTTCTCGGCCTCGGTCAGCGACCGTCGAAGCTCCTGCTCGCGCTCGGCGCCGGCCACCAGCTCCCGAGCCAGGTGCTCCAGGAAGGACCGGACCTCGGCGGGGTCGAATCCGCGCCGGGTGGTGCCGAAGGTGTGGCGGGCGACCTCGTCGGGATGGACTCGGGCGGAAGACGAGATCGTGAGCCGCTCCTCTGGCATGGGCGAGAGCCTACGACGCGCCGTACGGGCGGGCGCGCAAAAGCCCCCCGGGCCGACAAGCACCCGCACCCGCTAGCTCCATGGCGAGTCCTGCCAGTCGCTGGGCACGCTGTGGCCGTCGGGGCCCGGAGGCGGGCCCTTGGCCGCGTCTCCTGGTTTCCCTCCCAGATGCTCGAGGTCGGTGAGCGCCTGGCTGAGCGAGCCCACCTCCATCACCTTGAGGTCCGGGGTGGCCATGGACTGCGCGATCTTGAGCTCGGCGTGGCCCGGTGTCTGGGGCACGAGGAACAGCGACGCCCCGGCACGCTCCACGGCCACGGTCTTCTGTTGCACGCCCCCGACGTCGCCGACGGTGCCGTCGGGCCGGATGGTCCCGGTGGCCGCGACGATCCGGCCGCCGGTGATGTCGCCTCCCCCGAGCACGTTGAGGATCCCGAGGGTCCACGCCAGCCCCGCCGAAGGCCCTCCGATCTGGTCGCTGTTGATCTTCACCGGGAACGGGAAGTCGTACAACGGCTGGGTCCCCATGCCGGCGAGGGGGACGCCGGGGTCGCCGATGCCGAGGAACGCGACCTTGTGGTGATTCGAGGTGATGGCTCCGAGGCGGACCGAGACGTCGTGACCCGGCGTGGGCGCGGCGATGGACCCGACCCGGATCGTGATGGTGTCACCAGGTCGGTGGGCGCGCACGGCGTTCTGCAGCGCCCCGGGGTTGGTGATCGGCGCGTGGTCGATGGAGGTGACGACGTCGCCGACGTTCAATCGGCCCCAGGCGGGCGAGGTCGGGTCCACGACGTAGATCGTCACGCCCACGTCGCGCATGGGCACCGGGTAGCCGAGCTGGCGCAGGGCCACGGATTTGGCGGTCAACTGCGATTCCGCCATGTCGACGGTGCCCTGGGCGTCGAACTCGCTCTGCGGGAGGTTGTAGGTCACCTCGCCGGTGGGGACGACGACGTTGCTCGGGCTCGGGAAGATCTTCTCCCAGTAGTACTCGAGGTAGTGCAGGGACTGGACCCCGACGTCGGTGAGCAGGACCTTGCCGTTGACGGGGTGGGCGCGCCCGTGGGGGACGGTGATGAGGTTGGACACGGGCAGGGCGTCGCCGGGGACCAGCTCGGTATAGGGCGCGGTGATGAGCGACGTCGCGATCACGAACCCCGCCACCACGATGAGCACGCCCACCACCACCACAGGCCAGCGCCGACGACGCCGGGGGGTCGGATCGGTGGTCGGCGGTAGCGTGGATTGGGAGGTCGACATGGGCAAGGGGGCTTCAGGAGGTCACCAGCCTGCCACGGTTCGCTCTGCGCACCTGGGCGCCCCCGTGCGCGACGCTGTCATGGCCGGCCACACCGGAGACCTCGAGACCGCCTTGCGGCTCGTCGGTCACGAGGACCCGGCCGTGCGCGCCGCCGCGCTGGGGGCACTCGACCGCATGGGCGAGCTCGACGCCGGCGCGCTCACCCACGCCATGTCCGACCCCTCCGCTGCGGTGCGACGCCGGGCCTGTGCATTGGCGGGTCGCG
This sequence comes from uncultured Acidimicrobiales bacterium, assembly GCA_963739765.1. Lineage (GTDB taxonomy): Bacteria > Actinomycetota > Acidimicrobiia > Acidimicrobiales > UBA8190 > Chersky-840. Next base: position 578,035 of record CAVUBP010000003.1, read on the forward strand.
GCTTCGCTGCGGGCCGGCACCGCGCCGCGCTCGTCGACGCACTGGTGGGGGCCCTCTCCTCGGACGCGGACCACGCCGTGGTGGAGGGTGCGGCCTGGGCCCTGGGAGAGGCCGGCTCGAGCTGCGGACCCGAGGCGGTGACGGCTCTCGGGGTCGTGGCGAGGGGGCATGCCGACCCGCTGTGTCGCGAGGCGGCGGTCGCAGCCCTCGGTGCCATCGGTGACCCCGTCGCCTTGGACAGCGTGCTCGCCGCACTCGACGACAAGCCCGCGGTGCGACGCCGCGCCACCATCGCGCTCGCCGCCTTTGACGACCCCCGCGTCGACAGCGCCCTGCGTCGATGCCTCGAGGACCGCGACTGGCAGGTGCGCCAGGCGGCCGAGGACCTGCTGGGTCGCCCCTGACCCCCGGGGCCCGCCGCTACGCGTCGGCCGCGACGAACAGCTGGCGCAGCTTGTCGAACGACTCGAGGCACTGCCCCGCACCCAGCGCCACACACTCCAACGGCGTGTCGACCAGGTGCACGGGCACCGCCGTCTCGTTGGCGAGGCGCCGTGCCATGCCCCGCAGCAGGGCCCCGCCCCCGACGAGATGGATGCCTTGGAAGATGATGTCCTGAGCGAGCTCGGGCGGAGCCGCGCCCAGACATTCCACCGCGGCGGTGATGATCTGGCGCACCTGGTCCTCGACTGCGCCCCGCAGCTCCCCGGGCGACAGCACCACCGTCTTGGGCATGCCCGTCATCAGCTCGCGACCCCGGACTTCGGCTTTGACCTCGCCGCTGTAGGGCGCGGCCGACCCGATGGCCAACTTGATCTCCTCGGCCGTGCGCTCACCGATGGCGACCCCGTGCTCGCGGCGCACGTAGGTCTGGATGGCGGCGTCGATGTCGAATCCGCCACAGCGGATCGCCTCGGAGGCGACCACACCGCCGAGCGAGATCACCGCGGTCTCCGAGGTGCCACCGCCCACGTCCACCACCATGTTGCCGATGGGCTCGTGGATGGAGAGCCCGGCACCGATGGCCGCGGCCATCGGTTGCTCGATGAGGTACGCGGCCGAGGCCCCGGCACGATGCGTCGCTTCCTTCACAGCCCGGCGCTCGACGCTCGTGATGGCCGAGGGCACGCAGATGAGCACGCGTGGACGGTTGAGGCGGGAGACGCCGCAACGTTGCAGCAAGAGTCGGATCATGCGCTCGGTGATGTCGAAGTCGGTGATCGCCCCTTGTCGGAGGGGTCGCACCGCCACGATGTACCCCGGTGTGCGTCCGATCATCTGCCACGCGTCCTGGCCCATGGCCAGGACCTCGTGCGTGCGCGTGTTGAGGGCGATCACCGTCGGCTCGTTCAGCACGATGCCTTTGCCCCTCGCGTAGACAAGGGTGTTGGCTGTCCCGAGGTCGATGGCGAGGTCCCTAGCCACGTCGCCCCGGTCGCACGCCGACCATGCTACGGGCAACCACTCAGGCACGCCTCGGCCGACGCGATATGGCGTCGCCCCGACGTCCCTTGCGCAGGGCACGACAGTAACCTCGAGGCACGATGGAACGTGGGGGCCCGTTCACCGGAGGGGAACTTCCCGAAGATCCCGATGGCGCCGGCGACGAGGCGGCCGCTCCCCAACGCGGCTGGGTCTCACCCGAAGACCGGCTGTGGCGCCACCCATCGGAGATCTCGGGCCTGGGCCTTCCCCGCCCGGCCTCCCCGTACGCGAGGACGGGCCTGGGCGGGCTGCAAAGTCGCCGGGCTCTCCGGACGTCGCTGGCGGCCGGCGTCGTGGGCGCGGCCGCCATCGCCACCACCCTCGCCGTGGTGCTCGCCTTCGTCGACTCCAAGGGAACGACGACGGCGTCGAAGGTTGATGCGGGCGTCAGGTCAGACGCCATCGCCGCGTCGACGACGTCGCTGACGTCCATACCCGTCGTCGGCCACGATGTCATGGCACTGGTCGACTTGGTACGCCCGTCGCTCGTGGGCCTCGAGCCCGTCGGCGCCAACGGGCCGGCGCACATGACCGGTGTCGTGCTGCCCGGAGGCGCGTTCGTCGTGACCGCGGCGTCGGCGGTCGCCGGCGCGTCGCAACTCGATGTCGTCACGTCCACGGGTAAGCGCCTGCGTGGCCGGGTGGTGGGGTCGGACGCGCACTCCGGAGTGGCCGTGATCAGCACCGGGGGTGGCTTGACGCCGGCCACGTTCGCCGACGAGGACGTCCGACCGAACGATCTCGACATCGTTGCGTGTCTGTGCGCCGAAACGTCGTCGTCGTCACCGACGGGCTCCCCCGCCGCCGCCGCGGTGGGAATGGTCCAGGAGGTCGGGACGGGCGTGACGCTCGACGGCGGCCTGAACCTCGTCAACGCCATCGAGGCGGAAATGCCCCTGGGGCCGACGTCATGGGGTGGGGTGCTGCTCGACAGCCACGGGCGCGTCCTCGGCATCCTCGACGGCCAGATGAATCTCGGTAACGACACAATGGGATTGTTCGTGCCGGCCCCGCTCGCCGAAGGTGTGGCCATGGAGCTCGCCACGACGCATCAGGTCGAGCACGGCTGGCTCGGCGTGCAGTGCAGCGATCCGGTGACGCCGGGCGCAGAGGTGACCACCCTCCTGCCCGGGAGCCCGGCGGTGAAAGCAGGGCTCAAGCCCGGTGACGTGGTGGTGGCCGTCGACACCCATCACGTGGACTCGGTCGCGGATCTCCAGGAACGCCTCTACACCGTGGCGCCCGGCACCACCGTGCAGCTGCACGTCGAGCGGGGCGCGGGGCAGATCGTCGTCACCGTGACGCTGGCCGGCTCACCCGGCGGCTGACGCACCGCGCCATCGGATCACCGCAGAGCCTGATCTCCCGGAGGCCGGGCGATCCGAAGGGCTGCGGCACACGAAGGGCTGGGTCACCAGAAACCCTGACGGCGCACACCAAGCCCTGACCGGCGCGCACCGGCGCGGACCGGCGCGGACCGGCGCGGACCGGCGACGGTGACGCCCCGCCTACGATCTCAGGAGTGGCATTCCCCGGCCCGGGAGCGGGCGGCAACTTCCTGGAGCAGATCCTCGGGGACCTGCTCCAGCTCATGGGTGGTTCGTCGCAGGGCGGTGCCCGCATCGACCTGGCGAGGACGCTCGCCCAGGGAGTGGCGAGCGGTGGTGAGCCCGAGAAGAACGTCGACCCCGCCGACCGGATGCGGTTCGAGGAGCTCGCCCACGTCGCCGAGCTCCACGTGGCCGAGCTCACCGGCCTGCCCATCACCCCGACGGGGGCGACCCTCGAGATCGCCGCGGTCGCACCCGGCGCGTGGGCGTGGCAGACCGTCGAGGACTGGCGGTTCCTGCTCGAGGCCATGACCGAAGCCCCCCCGGCCCCCGACCCCGATGCCGCGGGCGGCGCGGGGAGCGGCCCCACCGACGACAAGGGCGGGGCGCGCGCCCAAGGGCACCCTCGGGTACGTCGACACCTCGAGCGGTCTCGACGCGTCGCTCGACTTCGACCCCGACATCGTCCCCGAGCCCGAATCCGGTCCGGCCGACCTGTTGGCGCGCTGGATGGCGACCATGGGGCCGATGCTCGCCGCCATGCAATTGGGATCGGCGGTCGGGCACCTGGCGCGCACGACCATGGGCCCCTACGAGCTGCCGATCCCCCGCTCCGCGCCACGCCTTCTCGTCGTGCCCGCCAACGCCACCCGGTTCGCCGAGGACTGGAGCCTCGCTCCCGACGAGGTGCGGTTGTGGGTGTGCCTGCGCGAAGTGACGGCGCACGCCGTGCTGTCGCGTCCGCATGTGGCCGATCGCATGCGAGAGCTGCTGGTGCGGGTGGTGCAGGGCATGGCCGAGGACACCGCCGGCCTGGTCGACAACCTCCAGGGCATCGACCTCACCCAGCCCGAGGCTCTCCAGAGCCTGCTCGGTGACCCCACCGCGCTCATGAGTCTCGAGCCCTCCCCGGCGCGCCGGCATGCCGCCGAAGACCTCCTCGCCGTGGTGGCCGCACTGCTCGGCTACGTCGAGCACGTCCTCGACCAGGCCGCCGTCAGGTTGCTGGGCGGGCGGGGTGCGATCGCCGAGGCGTGGCGGCGCCGCCAGGTCGACCGGGAGAGCTCGGACCGCGCCGCTGAGCTCATGCTCGGGCTCGACCTGGGACCGACCCAGATCGATCGCGGCGCGGACTTCGTGCGCGGCGTGTTCGAGCGCGCCGGTGACGACGGCCTGGCCCGACTGTGGTCGAGCCCTCACACCCTGCCCACCCCGGCCGAGGTCGATGCCCCGGGGCTGTGGCTGGAGCGGATCGACCTCACCGAGCCCGGCCGGTAGCGGGCTCGACAGCGAGCCCTCCGCTCAGGCCGAGGTGGCGGGCTCCGGAGCGGGTGGGGCCGCCTCCTCGTCGGGGATCCCGAGGTCCCACTCGAGCTCGAGGTTCTCGCGTTCGGCATCGCGCACCACACGCTCGCGGTTGCGGCGGAACTGCGGATCGTGCGGGGGGAGCAGGGTCAGGCGGGCGAGCGTGCGGTCCCGGAAGGGGTCGATGACCGAAGCCTCGCCGTAGGTCGACTGCACCTCCCAGTGCGGCGCCACGGGCCCCAGGTAGACCACCCGGACATGGCCGCGCGGCGGTTGGGGCTCTTCCTGCTCCTCGATCTCGTCGACCACCGCGCCTCCTCGTTTCCGCCGCCAAGACTAACTGGTGACGGATCCGGCCTCTCCCCCCGTATCCAGGGTCGCAAACGCCACCCGCACAGCGTCCCGGGCTGTCCCCAACGACCACCGGTCGTGCCAGCACCATGACCGGTGGTCGGCCCGGGGCGTCACAGAATCGACGGGCCGTGTTCACAGGTTGGTCACAAGGTCGCGCTGGTATTGTGACCGTGGCATCGGAGGACGCCATGGAAAGCGAATGGATGGCCCAGGGCAAGTGCAGGGACATGGACCCTGCCGCCTTCTTCCCGAGCGACGGCATCGGCGTGCAGCTGGCGCAGAAGATCTGCTCGGACTGCCCGGTGAGGACGCCGTGCCTCGAGTACGCCCTGGACAACAGGGTGGACCACGGCGTGTGGGGCGGGACCTCCGAGCGCGAGCGGCGCCGGATCCTGCGCCGGCGCCGGATCTCGAGCCTCCAGGCCAGCCGCAACTGACGCTCCCGGCACCCCCGGGGTGCCCGAGTTGACGCCCGAGCCGCTCCGAGCAGCCCCCCTGCTCGAGTGCGTCGTCAACGTGAGCGAGGGCCGTGATCCCGACGTCGTGGCCGCCGTCGCCGACGCCGGGGCGGGCTGCCTGCTCGACGTGCACAGCGATCACGACCACCACCGGTCGGTCCTCACCCTGGCGGGACCCGCCCCACGCCTCGAGGACGCCGTGCGGGCGGTGGCCCGGGCCGCCGTCGAGCGCATCGACCTGCGCCGGCACGAGGGCGTCCATCCCCGCCTCGGCGTCGTGGACGTCGTCCCTTTCGTGCCCCTCGGGCCCGGTGGGATCCCGGCGGGGCCGGGAGCCGACCTCACCCCGGCCGTCGAGGCACGGGGACGTTTCGCCGCCTGGGCCGGGGCCGAGCTCGGCCTGCCCTGTTTCCTCTACGGGCCCGAGCGCAGCCTGCCCGACGTGCGCCGCCAGGCCTTCGGCCCGCTGTCTCCCGACACCGGGCCGCCGCAACCGCACCCGAGCGCCGGGGCCTGTGCCGTCGGCGCCCGCCCCGCCCTGGTGGCATACAACGTGTGGCTCACCACCCCTGACCTGGCCGTGGCCCGTGCCGTGGCGGCGGCGATCCGGAGCCCGGTCGTGCGCGCCCTCGGGCTGGCGGTGGCGGGAGGGACCCAGGTGTCGTGCAACCTGTTGGACCCGTCGGTGTTCGGGCCCGCCCAGGTCTACGACGCCGTGCGACAGCTGGCCCAGGAAGCCGCCACGCACGTCGACCGGGCCGAGCTCGTCGGCCTGGTGCCTGCCGCGGTCGTCGAAGCCGTGGCATCGGAGCGCCGGCTCCTGCTCGACCTGGGCCCGGACCGGACGATCGAAACCCGCCTGGCGGGGCCCGGATCCTCCTGAGGGCGTCCGCCCTCCCGCCCCAGGAGGCCGAGGCTCAAGAAGCCGAAGCGGTTGCCGCGGCGCGGCGGCTCATGGCGCGAGCCCGGCGCAGACGCCGACGCTCACGCTCAGAGAGCCCTCCCCAGATCCCGAACTTCTCACCGTTGGCGAGCGCGTACTCGAGACAGTCCTCGCGCACGACACAGCCACGGCAGACTTCCTTGGCTTCGCGCGTGGATGCGCCACGCTCCGGGAAGAACAGATCCGGATCTACTCCCATGCAGTTGGCCCTCGACTGCCAGTCGCGGTCCTGGCGGCCGTACAACAGTGAAACTGCGTCCACCGGGTACGCCTCCCCTCACCATCTAAGTGGCATATTTGTAATTACAGCTGTGTGAATTACAGCGGTGTCATCATCGTTGATCGTCTGTGGAGGCGCAAGGGGCAATATCGGACCGGCGCCGAACCAGGCGCCGATGCGGCGCCGAACCGGTGCGGTTCGACGATCGCCGGCAGTCCACTCAGCGTGACCGGCGCGCCGTCACACAACGGGACAACAGCAGACGCACCGTGGTGTTGTCGCCGCGTCATGCCGGTAAACACGCGTGCAGCGGGTTATCCACAGGCTGAGCGCCCACGGAGGAGCGCTGCCGGTGACGACGAGACTGCTATGCGCCGCGGCGGGTGGCCGAGCGGACGGTCCGGCGATGCTCCAGGAAGTCGACCAGGACGTAGTCGCCGAGCGTCTCGGGCGTCGTGAAGAACGCCCGGCCGCGGTTGAGTTTCGTCATCTGCTCCACGAATCCCTGCAACGACCGGTTGGCGTCGAGCATGAACGTGTTGATGGTGATGTTGGCGCGCGTGCAACGCACGACCTCGGTGAGCGTCACGCGCACCGTCTCCGCCGTGGGCGGGTAGCTGAACGACACCTCGTACCCACCGGCGTGGTCGGGAACGATGTGGGCGGTCGGCTCCCCGTCGGTGATCATGATGATCTGCTTGGTGCCGGCGCGGTGCGCCAGCATGCGACGCGCCAACATGAGCCCGTGTTGCATGTTCGTGCCGTAGACGAAGTCCCACGAGACCTCGGGAAGGTCTTGGGGCTTGATCTCGCGCGCCACCTCGGAGAAGCCCACCAGCCCCAGGAAGTCACGGGGGAACTTGGTCGAGATCAGCGTGTACAGCGCGATGGCCACCTTCTTGGCCGCCAGGAAGTTGTCGCGCATCGGCATCGACAACGACAGGTCCACCATGAGGACCGTCGACGCCTGGGTCATGTGCTCGGTGCGTGAGATCTCGAAGTCGTCGGGCTCGAGGTGCACCGGGGTGCCGAGGCCGGACCGGGTCACGGCGTTGTGCATGGTGCGCTGGATGTCGAGGGTGAAGGGGTCTCCGAATTCGTAGGGCTTGGTCTGCCCTTCGGGCTCGTGGCCGGTGCCCACGTAGGTGTTGCGGTGCCCGCCGAGGCGGTCCTTGGCCAGCTTCGAGAACAGGTCGGTCAGCGCCTGTTGGCCGATGCGCCTGATCCCGAGGGCGGTCAGCTCGTAGCGGCCTTCGCGCTGCTCGATGAGTCCGGCCTCCTCGAGCTGCTTGGCCAGGCGGGCCAGGGCCTCGAGGGAGCGGGCCCCGTCCTCACCGAGGTACTTCGCCACCTCGTCCAGGTCGACCTCGGCCAGGGCCCCGGGGGAGGTGGCCGAGCGCAGGAACTGCTCGAGCTGGTCCATCTCGCCCAGTCGGCGGGCCGAGGCGGCCGCGTCGGCGAGCCCCATGGGGTCGGTCCCGCTGTACTGATAGCGCCGGCCCCAGCCCGCGCCGGGCACCGCCTGGCGGAGGTTCTGGGCCAGGCGGTCCATCTGCCAGCGCAGGTCGAGGTCCTCGAACAGCGACTCGGCCAGCGCCTGGAGCTGGGCGCGCTGCTCGGGGGACATGGAGTCGAGGGCGGCCTGGACCGCGGCCATCTGCGCCGCGAACTGCTCGAGCAGCTCGTCGAGGGTCCGGGGGTTCCCCGGGAAGAAGTCCCCGAAGGACTCCATGAACGACTCGAAGGAGGGGTCGAGCGCCACGCCCTGCTCGCGTTGCTCGATCATGCGGTTGAGGGCGTCGAGCATCTGCCGCACCCGCTCGAGCTGCTCGGGGTCGGGGTTGGTCATCGCCTCGGACATCTGGTCGAAGAAGCTCTTGGCCAGCTCCTCGCGCAGCTTCTCGAGCAGCTGCTCGAAGTGCTCGCGCGCCTCGGAGGAGACGAAGTCGTAGCTCTGGAGCCCGCGCACCTTGCCCGCCAGGTCCTGGGGCAGCAGATCGAGCTCGATGCCGCGCTCGGCCACCACGTCGTCGGTGACTTGCCGGCGGCGCTCGTCGCCCGAGCGCCGGGCGTCTTCGGCGAGGGCCTGGAGCCCTTCGCGCTCCTCGGCCACCACGTCCTCGAGCTCCTGGGCGATCTCGTGGAACGCACCACCGAGGTCCCCGCTGTCGAGCTCCTCCTGACGCCGCTGGCGGAGGCGCTCCATGAGCTCGCGCAGGCCCTGGACCTGCTCGCCGTCGGGCCGGCGGAAGCCCGAGGTGAGCAGACGGCGCAGCGCGGCGTCGGGGTCGCCGTGGTAGAGCAGGTCGTCGGCGAGCTCCGAGAACAGCGCGTCGACCTCGTCCTCGAAACCGGTCTGAGTGCCGTCCCAACGCCGGTAGTCCCAGCGACGCGTCATGACGGGTCGGTTCCCGCGTCGGCGGTCATCCCCGGCCCCGGTAGGTGGCCTTGGTCCCGGCCGCCTCCTTGTTGAGGCGCTTGGTGAGGTGGAGCCCCTCGAGGATGAACTCCGCGGCGGAGGCGACCGCCCCGGGGGTCTCCCCGCCGGCGAGCGCCAGGACCGGGCCCTCGAGCGCGGGCACCTGGGCCAGCACCTCGGCGTAGGCCGACGCGGGCAGGTCGTCGCCGGCGTGGACCACGCGGGCCTCGTCGAAGGCGGTCACGATCGGGCCGAGCTGTTCGGTGGGGCAGCGACGGCGGAACACGCTCAGCACGGCGGCCGACAGCAGCCCCTGCAGGATCCGCTCCTCGCGTCCCTCCTCGAGGGCCTCGATCTCGATCTTTCCCTGGGTCGAGGCGATGAGCGAGCCGAGGTCACTGACGCGGGGCACGGCGTCGGCCTCACCGAGGCGCAGCGACCGGCGCACGGCGTTGGCGGCGAGGGTCTCGTAGTTCGAGATGCTGAGGCGCACCGACACCCCCGAGCGCTGGTTGACGTGCGGGCTCTGGCGGGCCAGCTGCGACAGCTCGGCCACGATCTCGGCCATGAAGTCCGGCACCTCGACCCGCGGCCCGCCCTCGGCGCTCATGGGCGGGCGAGCCTCTTGGTGGACGATGGCGAGCTCGGTGTCGGTGTCCTCGGGGTAGTGGGTGCGGATCTGCGCGCCGAAGCGGTCCTTGAGCGGCGTGATGATGCGACCCCGGTTCGTGTAGTCCTCGGGGTTGGCCGTCGCCACCAGCACGACGTCGAGAGGGAGCCGCACGGTGAAGCCGCGGATCTGCACGTCGCGCTCCTCGAGCACGTTGAGCAGGCCGACCTGGATGCGCTCGGCGAGGTCGGGGAGCTCGTTGATGGCGAAGATCCCCCGGTTCGACCGGGGGACCAGTCCGTAGTGCAGGGTGAGCTCGTCGGACAGGTACCTGCCCTCGGCGATCTTGATGGGGTCGACCTCCCCGATGAGGTCCGCGATCGAGGTGTCGGGCGTGGCGAGCTTCTCCGAGAAGCGCAGGTCGCGATGCACCCAGGCCAGCGGGGTGGCGTCCCCGCTCTCGGCCACGAGGTCACGGGCGTGGCGCGACACCGGGAAGTAGGGGTCGTCTCTGATCTCGGACCCCGCCACCACCGGCAGCCATTCGTCGAGCAGCGACGTCAGCGACCGGACGATGCGGGTCTTGGCCTGGCCGCGCTCACCCAGGAGGATGATGTCGTGGCCGGCCAGGAGGGCGTTCTCGAGCTGGGGCAGCACCGTGTCGTCGAAGCCGAGGACTCCGTCCACGAGCGCCTCGCCCCCGGAGATACGGGCGGCGGCGTTGCGGCGGAGCTCCTCGTGGACCGGCGACGACCGCCAACCCGACGCGCGGAGCTCGCCGAGCGTGGAGGGGAGGTCGGAGGGGGGGTCGGGAGGGAGGCTGGCGCTCATGGGGTCGAGCCTAGGCCCGTGCGACAGCGGCTTCGCCCGCGCCTTGCCCACCCTGCGGAGGCCTCGCCCCCACGACGCGGGTCGGTGAGGGTGGAGGGGCCGGTGCGATGACGAAGCGAATGCCGCGCTTCGGTGGCGGAGGGCCGCAATCTGGTGCGGACCCCGTCCGAGGTGGAAAGATGATCAGCCGTCAGAGCCCGGGAGCGTCGCAGCGTCCGCCAGGGCGGTGCGGCGACCGGGCCGGTGCGAAGTGTCAGGGGTGGCCGCGCGCGCCGTCACATGGGAAGTCGGCAGGTGGGGAGCCGGCAGATGGGATGGAGGACGACGAGCGCGTGAGCACGACACTCCAGGATCTCAAGCCCGTGCCCGTCGAGCTGGGTGGGGTGCGGGGCGGCCCCGACGTCCGCACGCTGCGCCGCGACGGCTGGTGGCGCAGCCCCGCGGCCACCGTCGCCTTCCTGACCGCCGTGGTCGTCTACGCCACCTGGGCGGTGTTCCAGAACTCGCACTTCTTCGTCGGGGCCGCGTCGCACCGGGACCTCATCTCGCCGCTGTACTCGCCGTGCATCACCGCCAATTGCTACGGGAGTGTCACCAGGGGCTGGACGATCTCGTGGTGGAAGGTCTCGCCCGGTCTGCTCGCGCTCACCATTCCCGGCGGGTTCCGGGCCACCTGTTACTACTACCGCAAGGCCTACTACCGGGGCTTCTGGCAGTCCCCCCCGGGGTGCGCGGTGGCCGACGGGCACCGCCGCTACACCGGCGAGACGCGCTTCCCGCTGATCCTGCAGAACCTGCACCGGTACTTCTTCGTGCTGGCCCTGGTGTTCAACGTGGTCCTGACCGTCGACGCCGTCATGGCGTTCCGCCTCCCCGGTGAGGGCGGGATCGGCGTGAGCGTGGGCACCCTCGTCCTCGTGGCCAACGCCGCCTTGCTGTGGCTCTACTCGGCGTCGTGTCACGCCTGTCGCCATCTGTGCGGTGGGCAGGTGAACGAGTTCTCCAAGCACCCGATCCGCTACCGGCTGTGGAAGCTCACCACACCGCTCAACGCCCGCCACATGCAGATCGCGTGGGCCAGCCTGGCCATGGTGGCCTTCGCGGACCTGTACGTCCGGCTCGTGGCGAGCGGCGTGTTCTCCGACCCGAAGATCTTCTGAGCCCGCCGTGCCCGACAACGCCGACCACGACTACGAGAACCACGACTACGACGTTGTGGTCATCGGCGCCGGCGGCGCCGGGCTGCGGGCCGCCATCGAGGCCCGCGAGCTCGGGCAGCGCACGGCACTGGTGTGCAAGTCGCTGCTGGGCAAGGCCCACACCGTCATGGCCGAGGGTGGAGCGGCGGCCGCCATGGGCAACGTGTGGCCCGAGGACAACTGGAAGGTGCACTTCCGCGACACCATGCGGGGCGGGAAGATGCTCAACAACTGGCGCATGGCCCAGTTGCACGCCCAGGAGTCGCCCGACCGCATCTACGAGCTCGAGCGGTGGGGGGCGCTGTTCGACCGGACCAAGGACGGCCGCATCCTCCAGCGCGACTTCGGCGGCCATCGCTACGCCCGGCTGGCACATGTCGGTGACCGCACCGGGCTCGAGCTGATCCGGACCCTGCAGCAACGGGCCATCGGGCTCGACATCGACGTGTTCATGGAGTGCAAGATCCTCCGGCTGCTCAAGGACTCCGAGGGGACGGTGAGCGCGGCGGTCGGCTACTGGCGTCCCACCGGGGAGATCGTGACCTTCACGGCCAAGGCCTTCGTCCTCGCCACCGGCAGCATCGGCAAGTCGTGGCTGTACACCTCGAATTCCTGGGAGTCCACCGGTGACGGGCACGCCATGGCGGCGTGGGCGGGCGCGGACCTGATCGACATGGAATGCGTGCAGTTCCACCCGACGGGGATGGTGTGGCCCCTGTCGGTGCGCGGCATCCTCGTCACCGAGGGCGTGCGGGGCGACGGCGGCGTCCTGCGCAACACCGAGGGCCGGCGGTTCATGTTCGACTACATCCCCCCGATGTTCGCGGCCGAGACCGCCGACACCGAGGAGGAGGCCGACCGCTGGTACGACGACCACACCAACAACCGCCGCCCTCCGGAGCTGCTGCCGCGCGACGAGGTGGCCCGGTCCATCAACACCGAGGTCAAAGCGGGCCGGGGCGGGCCGCACGGCGGGGTGTTCCTCGACATCGCCACCCGGCGCAGCGCGGACGAGATCCGGCGGCGCCTGCCCTCGATGTACCACCAGTTCAAAGAGCTCGCCGGCGTCGACATCACCGCCCAGCCCATGGAGGTGGGCCCCACCTGTCACTACATGATGGGCGGCGTGCGGGTCGACGCCGAGACCGAGCAGTCCACGGTGCCGGGACTGTTCGCCGCGGGCGAGGTGGCCGGGGGCATGCACGGCGCCAACCGGCTCGGGGGGAACTCGCTCTCGGACCTCCTCGTGTTCGGGCGCCGGGCCGGGCTGGCCGCGGCGGAGTTCGCCCGGGGGCGTCGTCGGGCGCCCGCCGCCGACGCCGCCGAGGTGGCCGCGGTGGTAGCCGAGGCCGAGGCGCCCCTGGGGCGCGACGGCGGCGAGAGCCCCTACGACGTGCAGCACTCGCTCCAGCAGATGATGCAGGAGCTCGTGGGGATCATCCGGACCGACGCCGAGCTGCGCCGGGCGCTCGACGAGCTCGACACCCTGACCGAGCGGGCCCAGAAGCTGTCGGTGTCGGGCGGGCGCGCCTACAACCCGGGGTGGAACCTCGCCACGGACCTCCCGTCGATGCTCACGGTGTCCCGGATGGTGACCGAGGGTGCCCTCGAACGACGAGAGAGCAGAGGGGGCCACACCCGGGAGGACTACCCGTCGCCCGATCCCGAGCTCGGCAAGGTCAACCTCGTCCAGCGCATCGACGCGTCGGGCAACTACACGCTTCAGCCCGAGCCCCTGCTCGAGATGCCGGCGGAGCTGAAGAAGCTCTTCGAGGAGGACCAGCACTGATGGCCGACGTGACGATGCGGGTATGGAGGGGCGACGACGGCGGCGGGGAGTTCACCGAGTACGTCATGCCCGCGGTGGAGGGAGAGGTCGTCCTCGACGTGATCCACCGCATCCAGGCGGGCCCCGCCCCCGATCTGGCCTGCCGCTGGAATTGCAAGGCGGGCAAGTGCGGTTCGTGCTCGGCCGAGATCAACGGACTGCCCAAGCTCATGTGCATGACCCGCATGGACGTGCTGCCCGAGGGCGAGCCCGTGGTGGTGGCGCCCATGCGCACGTTCCCCATCATCCGCGACCTCGTCACCGACGTGTCGTTCAACTACACCATGGCGCGACAGGTGCCCCCGCTCAAGCCCCGGGAGCCCGAGGCCGACGGCACCTACCGCATGATGCAGATCGACATCGAGCGCGGTCAGGAGTTCCGCAAGTGCATCGAATGCTTCATGTGCCAGGACGTGTGCCACGTCATCCGTGACCACGAGGACAACAAGGCCTCGTACGCCGGGCCCCGCATGTTCATCCGCTTCATGGAGCTCGAGTCGCACCCTCTCGACACCGATGACCGGCGCGAGCTCCTGCGCCGGCGCATGGGCCTTGGCATGTGCAACATCACCAAGTGCTGCACCGAGGTCTGCCCCGAGCACATCAAGATCACCGACAACGCCATCATCCCGCTCAAGGAGCGGGTGGTCGACGCCTCCTACGACCCCGTCGCCTGGCTGGGCCGCAAGATCCTGCGCCGGACCAAGCGCTCCGCGCTCGACGCCGCGCTCGACGCGCCGGGTCAGTACGCCCCGACCCGCCAGGAACAGCCGTCGCGCCCGGCCGCGCCGGCCCCCGACCCCGCCTGAGTGCCCCGATCGACGCCGGGGCCCGACCGGTGACCCGGTTCCTGAGCCCGCCGTGGGTGGAGGCGTTCAACCAGGCACTGGCCGAGGTGACGGTCGCGCCCCCCGGGCCCGATGCCGGGCTGGCGGTGCGCGACGGGCGCTTCAGCATGTGCCAGGTGGTGACCGGGGGGCCCGACGGCGACGTGGAGGCCACCCTCCGGGTCGAGGAGGGACGGGTCACCCTGTCCCGCGGGGGGTGCGCCGACGCGGCGGTGACGATCCGTCTGAGCTGGGACGACGCCGTCTCCATGGCCGCCGGGGCGCTCGCTCCGGGCGAGGCCATCGCGGCCGGACGGGTGCGGGTCCGGGGCGATCTCTCGGTCCTGGCCGAGGCCCAGGCCGTGCTCGACGCCGTGCAGCCGCATCTCGAGAAGCTTCGAGATCTCACCGAGTACTGAGGACTGGACAGGGCTACAGTCAGAGGTGAGGTACGGCTCCCGAAGAGGGAGCCGACGAGGGGAGGTTCGATGACCGTGCCCGGCGTACTGGACGACCAGGCCCTCCGTCGCTACCGCGAGTTGCTCGACGCGGAGGATGCCGCATTCGACGAGTTGGAGCATGCCTACGAAGAGGGCGACAGGGCCCACTTCGAAGCCGACCTCTCCGCCTGGCGTCAGTCCCTGGCACGGAAGCTCACCTTCCTCCAGCGCATGGGGATCGACATCCCTCAGCCGGCGGTGCCCGCAACCGTCTGAGCTCCACCTCCGCATCACCGCGCGCGCATGCGCCGCGCCGGGCGCTTCAGCCCAGCAGGTCGCGTACCGCGCTGCGCTCGGACTCGAGCTCCTCGGTGGTGACACGGATGCGGTCCCGGGCGAAGTCGCTGTGCTCGAGGCCTTCCACCACCCTCCACCCGGCACCGTCGGAGCGGATCGGGAACCCGAAGATGAGCCCCTCCGGCGCGCCGTACTCGCCGTGCGAGACCACCGCCAGGGACACACAGTCGTCGTCGGCCGTCGGCGTCACGATGCTGCGCACGGAGTCGACCACGGCGTTGGCGGCCGATGCCGCCGACGACGCACCGCGGGCCTCGATGATCTGCGCACCACGCTGCTGGACGGTGGTGATGAACTCACCACGGAGCCAGTCGCCGTCGTCGATGGCGTCGGGAGCGGGCTGCGCGCCCACCCGGGCGTTCTCGAAGTCGGGGTACTGCGTCGAGGAGTGATTGCCCCAGATGGCGAGGCCGGTGACCGAGGTGACCGGGACACCGGCCTTGCGGGCCAGGAGGCTCCGGGCCCGGTTCTGGTCGAGGCGGGTCATGGCGAAGAACCGGTCGTCGGGGATCTCGGGCGCGTGCGCCCTGGCGATGAGGCAGTTGGTGTTGCACGGGTTGCCGACCACGAGCACCCGCACGTCCGACGCGGCGTGGGCGGCGACGGCTTCGCCTTGGGGCCCGAAGATGCCGCCGTTCACGGTGAGCAGGTCGTTGCGCTCCATTCCCGCCTTGCGAGGGATCGACCCCACGAGCAGCGCCCACGACGTCCCGTCGAAGGCGGTCTTGGCATCGGAGGTGGGCTCGATACCGGCGAGGAGCGGGAAGGCGCAGTCGTCGAGCTCCATCACCACGCCCTGGAGCGCACCCATGGCCGGCTCGATCTCGAGCAGCCGCAACACGACGGGCTGACCGGCGCCGAACATCTCGCCCGACGCGATGCGGAACAGCAGGGAGTAGCCGATCTGCCCGGCGGCGCCGGTGACGGTGACGGTGACGGGGGCTTTGGACGTGGGCATGGGAGCCGAGGCTATCGGCTGTCAGAGGCGCTGCACGATGGCGGCGGCGAACTCCGAGCACTTCACCTCGGTGGCGCCGTCCATGAGCCGTGCGAAGTCGTAGGTCACGATCTTGTCGGCGATCGTGGCCTCGAGGGCCCCGACGATGTCGGCGGCTGCCTCGGCCCAGCCGAGGTGTTCGAACATGAGCACCCCCGACAGGATGAGCGAGCCGGGGTTGACCTTGTCCTGGCCCGCGTACTTGGGCGCGGTACCGTGCGTCGCCTCGAAGACGCCGTGGCCGGTCACGTAGTTGATGTTGCCTCCCGGCGCGATGCCGATCCCACCCACCTGCGCCGCCAGCGCGTCGGACAGGTAGTCACCGTTGAGGTTGGTCGTGGCGATGACGTCGAAGTCCTCGGGCCGGGTGAGCACCTGCTGCAGCGTGATGTCGGCGATGGTGTCTTTGACCAGCAGCTTGGAGCCCGGGTTCCCTCCGCAGTCGTCCCAGCCCACCGCCACGTCGGCGAACTCCTCACGGACGAGGTCGTAGCCCCAGTTGCGGAAGGCCCCTTCGGTGAACTTCTGGATGTTGCCCTTGTGCACGAGCGTGACGCTCTTGCGCTTGTGGCTCAACGCGTACTCGACCGCGGCGCGCACCAGGCGCTTGGAACCGAGCTCGGAGATGGGCTTGATCCCGATGCCCGACTGGGGCCGGATGTCCCACCCCAGCTCGTCGCGCAGGAAGGCCGAGAGGCGGTCGGCCTCGGGGGTGCCCGCCTGCACCTCGAGCCCGGCGTAGACGTCCTCGGTGTTCTCCCTGAAGATCACCATGTCGACCTTCTCGGGGTGCCGGACCGGTGAGGGGACCCCGGTGAACCAGCGAACGGGGCGAAGGCACACGTAGAGGTCGAGGATCTGGCGCAGCGCCACGTTGAGGGAGCGGATCCCCCCGCCCACGGGGGTGGTGAGGGGCCCCTTGATGCCGATGAGGTGCTCGCGGAACGCCTCGACGGTCTTGTCGGGCAGCCAGTCGCCGGTCTCTTTGAAGGCCTTCTCCCCCGCCAGGACCTCCTTCCAGGCGACCTTCCTGCCGTGCTTGGCGGCGGCGGCGTCGAACACCAGGCGCGCCGCGGGCCAGATGTCGACGCCGGTCCCGTCACCCTCGATGAAGGGGATGATGGGCTCCTCGGGGACCTGTAGCGACCCGTCTGGACTCATGGTGATGCGCTGTGCCATGTCCAGCGAGCCTAAGCGTTCGCCGACAGCCCCAGCGCTGCGTAGATCTCCCGGGTCGCGTTCGAGCGATTGAGCGTGTAGAAGTGCAGGCCGGGGGCACCGGCGTCGAGCAGCTTCTCGCACAGCTCCGTCGCCATTCCCACACCGGCCTGGCGCACGGCTTCGTCCCCGCCCCGGGCCGAGGCCTCCTCGAGACGGGCCACGGCCCAGTCCGGGAGCGCCGCTCCCATCTGGGCCATGCGGGGCACCGAGCGCAGTGCGGTCACGGGCATGATCCCGGGCAGGACCGGCGTGTGCACGCCCCGCACCGCCAGGTCCTCGACCAGTCCCACGTACTCCTCGACCTCGAAGAAGAATTGCGTCACGCCGAAGTCCGCCAGGCGGAGCTTGGCCGCCAGCAGGTCCCTGTCGGAGGTCATGTCGGGCGAGGACGGGTGGCCGGCGGGATGCGCGGCCACGCCGATGGAGAAGCCACCGATGGCACGGGCCAGCTCGACGAGCTCCACGGCATGGAGGAGCTCACCGGGCCCGGCCGAGGGGTCGGTGGGGGGGTCGCCCCCCAGGGCCATGAGGTTTTCCACCCCCGCCTTGCGGAACGACACCAGGATCTCGGCCAGCTCCAGGCGGGTGTGGGCGACACAGACCAGGTGGGCCATGGGGGTCAGGGCGGTGGTGCGCAACATGCCCGCCACCAGGTCATGGGTGCGCTGGCGGGACTCCCGCCCGCCCCGGTAGGTGACCGACACGAACGACGGCGCCAGGGGCTCGAGCTCGCGCAAGGTCCGGACCAGCGTGGCCTGCTCGGCGTCGTTCTTGGGGGGGAAGAACTCGAACGAGTAGGTGGCGCCCTGCTTGAGCATGTCGGAGATCAGCGCCATGACCAGCCATCCTACTGGCGGGCCGGTGGGAAGTCCCTGGCCGGGCGCGTTCGCTGTGGTCCTGCGCGGCGGCGTCCGGCCCTCCGCCGAGGCGCCGGGGTCTCCGCCGCGGCGCCGGGGTCTCCGCCGCGGCGCCGGGGTCTCAGCCGCTGCGCTCCGCGGCCCGCACCGCGTTGCGCAGGAGCATGGCGCGGGTCATGGGGCCCACGCCGCCGATCCGGGGCGTGATCCATCCCGCCACGTCGGCCACGGCCTCCTCGACGTCGGAGAGGAGCTTGCGGCCCTCCCAGCTCGTGCCCGCCCCGACGACGGCTGCCCCCGGTTTGACCATGTCGGGCGTGACGAGCCCGGCCGATCCCGCCGCGGCCACCACGATGTCGGCGCGTCGCACGTGCTCCGCCAGGTCGGGCACGCCCGTGTGGACCACGGTCACCGCGGCGTTGCAGCCCGGGCGCTTGAGCGCGAGCAGCAGCGCCAGGGGCCGGCCGATGGTGATGCCGCGCCCGATGATGACCACGTGGCGACCCTCCACGGGGATGTCGTAGGCGTGGAGGAGCTCGACGATGCCCGCCGGGGTGCACGGCAGCGGCCCGGGAGCGCCCATCACCAGCCGACCCAGGTTCACCGGGTGGAGGCCGTCGACGTCCTTGGCGTCGTCCATGGCCAGCAGCGCAGCCTCCTCGTCGAGGCCCTTGGGCAGCGGGAGCTGGACGAGATAGGCGTGGACGGCGGGATCGGCGTTGAAGCGTCCGATGACCGCTTCGAGCTCGCCCTGGCTCGTCTCGGCCGGCAGGTGCTCGTGGACCGAGGCGATGCCGACCTCCTTGCAGTCGGCGTGCTTGAGCGCCACGTATCGCTCGCTGGCCGGGTCCTCCCCCACGAGGATGGTGCCCAGCCCCGGCTGGACGCCCTCGGCCGACAGCGCGGCCACGCGATCGGTGACCTCGGCCCGCAGTCGCGCCGCCACGGCCTCCCCGTCGAGGAGCCGAGCCGTCACCGGGGCGCCCTCAGTGCCGGAAGTGGCGCTCGCCGGTGAGCACCATGGCGATGCCGTGCTCGTCGGCGGCGGCCACGATCTCGCCGTCTTTCACCGAACCGCCGGGCTGGACGACGGCCACCACGCCGGCCGCGGCGAGCACGTCTAGCCCGTCGCGGAAGGGGAAGAAGGCGTCGCTGGCCGCGGCCCCGCCCCGGGCGCGGTCCCCGGCCTTCCCCACGGCGATCTCGGCGGCCTCCACCCGGCTCTGCTGGCCCGCGCCGACGCCCAGGGCCCGGCCGCCGGCCGCCACGACGATGGCGTTGGACGAGGTCCGGGCGCACACCCGCCAGGCCAGCTCGATGTCGCGCCACTGGTCGTCGGTGGGCGCCGCCTTGGTGGGCACCTGCCAGTCCGAGCGCGTCGTCGTCAGGTGGTCGGCGTCCTGGACGAGGAACCCCGCCCCCAGGCTGCGCAGCTCGAGCGCCGCCGCGGTGTGCGCCGGCGCCTCGAGCAGGCGCGTGGCCTTGCGCCGGGCGGTGAGGGCCTGCAGGGCGGCGGGGTCGAACGACGGCGCCACCACCACGTCGGCCTGGGGGCCCTCGGCCACGGCCCGGGCCACCTCGAGCGTGCACGGGCCGCCCAGGGCGACGACGCCGCCGAAGGCCGACACCGGGTCACATTCCAGGGCGCGTCGGTAGGCCTCGGCCAGCGTGGGGGCGAGCGCGGCTCCGCACGGGTTGGCGTGCTTGATGATGGCGACGGCACGCTCGGTGCCGGTGCCGAGCTCGGACACGAGCCGCCATGCCGCGTCGGCGTCGAAGAGGTTGAGATACGACAGGGCGGTGCCGCCGTGCTGGACCACGCCGTCCCACCACGTCGGCCGGCCCCGGTCGCGGTAGCGGGCCCCGCGCTGATGGGGATTCTCGCCGTAGCGCAGCTCCACGGCGCGCTCGAGTGCCAGGTGCAGCGTCGGGGGCAGCAGGTCGGGGTCCCCCCCGGCCCCGCCGGCGTCGAACCACTGCACGATGGCGGCGTCGTACGCCGCGGTGTGGGCGAAGGCGGCACGGGCCAGTCGCCGACGAGTGTCGCCCGACAACGATCCCGCCGAGCGCAGCTCCTCGAGCACCAGGCCGTAGTCGACCGGGTCGACCACCACGCCCACGTGGGCGTGGTTCTTGGCGGCGGCCCGCACCATGGTGGGGCCGCCGACGTCGATCAGCTCGATGGAGGGGTCCGAGGAGAACGGGTAGAGGTTGCACACCACCAGGTCGATGGGCTCCACCTGCTGCGCCTCGAGGTCGGCGAGATGTGACGGGTTGGACCGGTCGGCGAGGATGCCGCCGTGCACCTTGGGGTGCAGCGTCTTGACCCGACCGCCGAGCATCTCCGGAGCGCCGGTGAAATCTGCCACCTCGGTGGCGGCGACGCCGGCGTCGGCGAGCGCGGCCGCCGTCTTGCCGCTGGCGACGAGCTCCCACCCGAGGTCGGTGAGGCCCCGGGCGAATTCGACGAGGCCGGTCTTGTCGTACGCGGACAGCAACGCCCTCATCGGCGCGTCACCTGCTCAGTTGGCTCCGACGAACCCCGGTGCGGGCGCTCCACGCTCTGACATTAGATGGGTGTCGCACGGGGTATCGACTGCGCCGCCACCCGGGGGCGGTCGGCTGCGAGGACGGTCAGCCCACGGCGTGCGTCGCGGCCATACCCGCCATTCGGGCATCCAGGACCTTGGTGCCCATCGAGCCGGAGTAGCCCGCGTCGCCGAAGGCGAAGATCCCGCCGTCCGCGCCCACCTCCCAGTAGCCCTTGCCGTCGGAGGTAGCGGTGACGCCGACGATGTCCGAGTCGAGGTGCTTGGTGCCCATCGAGCCGGAGTAGCCCGCGTCGCCGAAGGCGAAGATCCCGCCGTCCGCGCCCACCTCCCAGTAGCCCTGGCCGTCGGGGGTGGCGGCCATGCCCGCCATTCGGGCATCCAGGACCTTGGTGCCCATCGAGCCGGAGTAGCCCGCGTCGCCGAAGGCGAAGATCCCGCCGTCCGCGCCCACCTCCCAGTAGCCCTGGCCGTCGGGGGTGGCGGCCATGCCGACGACGGGGGCATCGAGGTGCTTGATGCCCATCGAGCCGAAGTAGCCCGCGTCGCCGAAGGCGAAGATCCCGCCGTCCGCGCCCACCTCCCAGTAGCCCTTGCCGTCGGAGGTGGCGGCCATGCCGACGACGGGGGCATCGAGGTGCTTGGTGCCCATCGAGCCGAAGTAGCCGGCGTCGCCGAAGGCGAAGATCCCGCCGTCCGCGCCCACCTCCCAGTAGCCCTTGCCGTCGGAGGTGGCGGCCATGCCGACGACGGGGGCATCGAGGTGCTTGGTGCCCATCGAGCCGAAGTAGCCGGCGTCGCCGAAGGCGAAGATCCCGCCGTCCGCGCCCACCTCCCAGTAGCCCTTGTCGGACGCCGGGCAGCCCTGGCCGGCGACGTAGGACACGGTCACCACGCCGTTGCCGGAGCGCGCCGCCGCGGTGGTCTGGGCACCGGCAGGGCCGAAGTTGGCGCCGCCGCCGCCCCCGGCTCCGCTGGCCGTGTCACCGCCACCTCCGCCGCCGCCCCCGAAGTACCCGCCGCCCCCTCCGCCGCCGCCGTCCGCGTTCGAGCCGCCCGCGCCACCGACCGCGCCGGTGCCGTCGACGCCCGCGCCGGATCCCGGCGGCGAGACGGTGCCGCCGGTGCCGGCCGCGCCCGTGGTCCCGGGCTGGCCCCCCTGGGCCACGGTGAACCCCGACGCTCCGGCCGTCCCCGCCGTGTCCGAGGAACCGCCCGCCCCACCGTTGCCGCCGGGACCGCCACCACCACCGGCGCCGCCGCCGCCGCCGACGATGACGCGATCACTCAGGGCCGTCCCGCCGACACGCACGTCAGAGGCCCCGCCACCACCCCCACCGGCTGCGCCGGCACCGGTCCCACCCGACGCACCGCCGCCCGAGCCACCGGCACCGACCGACGTCGTGCCCCCGCCCGCACCCCCGGCCTGGCCCACGTTGATCTGCACGGAAGCCCCTGCGGTCAGCGCCACGTCGGCCACGACCTCACCACCGAGTCCGCCCGCTCCCCCCGTCCCGGAGAAGGTTCCCCCGGGCCCTCCCTGGCCGCCGGCGACGTCGAAGGTCGCCTGGCAGATCCCGGTGGGCACGGTCCACGTCGAGGCGCCGACCGTGGAGAACACGACCTGGGTCGGCGCAGCAGAGGCGCTGCGCGCCGGCCCCGTTACGACGCCGGCGAGCACCAGGGTGGCGATGCTCGTGGCCGGGAGCACGAGCCTTGCGAGGCGGGTGCTCCCATGAGAAGGACGCTCTGACGATGACACGATCTCGACCTCCGGGTCGTCGAAGACGGCCGTGCGACCATACCGGTGCCCGCGGCGACGTCTGTGGACCCTCGGGTGAGACCCGACCGGGACGTGCGGCCCGGCCCGATGCCGCCTAGCTAGGAGGTGGGCGTGGGTGACGCGCCCGTGAGCGACGAGATGTAGTCCTTCACGACCCGGGGGTAGAGGAGGCGTTCGCACTGCTTGATCCGCTCGTGCAAGGTCGCCACGGTGTCACCGGGGAGCACGGGGACCTCCTCCTGGGCGAGCACGGGCCCGGCGTCGGTCTCGACGGTGGCGAGGTGGACCGTGCAGCCCGTCACCTCAACCCCCGCCGCGAGCGCTTCTTCGACGGCGTGCCACCCGGGGAACGCCGGGAGGATGGCGGGATGGGTGTTGAGGATCCGGCCGGGGAAGGCCTCGAACATCGGCCGGGCGAGCACCGTGCCGAAACCGGCCATGGCCACGAGGTCGACGTCGTGCGCCGTCAGCGCCGCGGTCACGGCGCGGGTGAAGCCCCATCGGTCGAACGCGGCGCCGTATCCCCCGAAGGCCTGGCGGTCGACCAGCTCGACCTCAACCCCGGCGGCCGCCGCGATCCCCAGGGCGCGACACGACCGATCGGCGAGCACGAGCGCGACCGGCACCTCCGCCTCGAGCATGGCGTCGAGGATGCTCCCAGTACCCGACACGAGCACCGCCACGCGCACCCTGGCCACGCTACCAGCGGCGCCACCGCGCCCCACCGTGCTCAGTCGAGCGACTTGACGATCTCGACCATGCGCTCGCCGGCCTCGGTCGGGTTGAGGGCCACCGTGGCGCCGGCGTCGGCCAGAGCGGCCATCTTGGCCTGGGCCGTGCCCTGGGAGCCCGAGATGATGGCACCGGCGTGGCCCATCTTGCGCCCCGGGGGGGCGGTGACCCCGGCGACGTAGCAGACCACCGGCTTGGACATGTTGTCCTTGATGAACAGCGCCGCCTCTTCCTCGGCCGAGCCGCCGATCTCACCGATCATCATCACGGCGCGGGTGTCGGGGTCCTGCTCGAACGCGGCCAGACAGTCGATGAAGCTCGTGCCCGGGACCGGGTCGCCGCCGATGCCGACGCACGTGGTCTGACCCACCTTCTGCTGGGACAGCTCGTGCAGCGCCTGGTAGGTGAGGGTCCCCGAGCGGCTGACGATGCCCACGGGGCCCCCGGGAAGGGCGATGTCCCCCGACGTGATGCCGATGTTGCACTTGCCCGGCGAGATGACGCCCGGGCAGTTGGGGCCGAGGAGCCGCACCCCGGGATGCTCGCGCCGCAAGACGTTGTAGAAGCGCGCCTCGTCCTGGGCCGGGATGCCCTCGGTGATGCACACGATGAAGCGCACACCGCCGGCGGCCGCCTCGAGGATGGCGGCGGGGGCGCCTTTGGGCGGGACGACCACGAACGAGGCATCCGCGCCGGTGGCACGCACGGCGTCGACGACGCTGTCGTAGATCGGGACACCGTCGACGTCGGTGCCGCCCTTGCCCGGCGTCACGCCCGCCACCACCTGGGTGCCGTAGTCGCGGTTGCGCAGGCCGTGGAACCGCCCCTGGCTGCCGGTGAGGCCCTGCACCAGGACCTTGGTGTTCTCGTCGACGAAGATGCTCACGTGTCTCCTCCTGCCAGGGCCACCGCACGCCGGGCGGCGCCGAGCATGGTCTCGTCCACGACCAGACGATCCGAGATGTGCGCGGCGAGTATCTCGTGGCCCGCCTCGGCGTTCGTGCCGTCGAGTCGCAGCACGATGGGTGAGCGCAGGTCGACGCGCCCCAGGGCCTCGACGATCCCGTTGGCCACCTCGTCGCAGCGGGTGATGCCTCCGAAGATGTTCACGAATATCGACCGCACCGCCGGGTCGGTGTTGATGACCTCGAGGGCCGCGGCCATGACATCGGCGTTGGCGCCACCGCCGATGTCGAGGAAGTTCGCGGCGCTGCCCCCCGCCTGCGTGACGACGTCGAGGGTGCTCATGGCGAGCCCGGCCCCGTTGGCGATGATGCCGACCGACCCCGACAGGCCGATGTAGTTGAGGCCTCTCTCCTTAGCCAGCAGCTCACGCTCGTCGAAGGTGTCGGTCCCCGCGAACTGCTCCCACTCGGGATGGCGGAACGCCGCGTTGTCGTCCAGCGTGACCTTGGCGTCGAGCGCGTGGACACGGCCGTCGGTGGTGAGGATGAGGGGGTTGACCTCGGCCAGGTCGCAGTCGCCCTCGACGTAGCACCGGTACAACGCCACCAGGAGCTCGGCGGCCGGGGCCCGGGCCTCTTGGTCCAGGCCGGCCTCCTCCACCAGGCGTGCTGCGGCATCGACCGACAGGCCGTCGACCGGGTCCACGTGCAGCTTGGCGATGGCGGTCGGATCGGTGGCGGCGACCTCCTCGATCTCCACCCCCCCTTTGGCCGACACCATGCAGAGGTGGAGCTTGGCCGCACGGTCGAGGGTGAAGCTGGCGTAGTACTCGCGTGCGATGTCCGACGCGTGCTCGACCCACAGCCGATGCACCACGTGGCCGTGGATGTCCATGCCGAGGATGGCCGATGCGTGGGCCCGGACCTCCTCGGCGTCGTTGGCCAGCTTGATGCCGCCGGCCTTGCCGCGGCCTCCCACCTTCACCTGGGCCTTCACCACGACCGGATACCCCGCCGCGTCGGCCTGCACCACGGCCTCGTCCACCGTGTCGGCCACGCCGCCCGGCGACGTGGGGATGCCGTAGCGGGCGAAGTACTGCTTGCCCTGGTACTCGTAGAGATCCACCGGTGTTCCTGCTCCTCTCCGCCGCCTTCTGTGGCCGGCGCCCGTCCGGTGCGTGGTTCTTCTGTGGCTGTCTGGCTCCGGCTCAGCTCCCCGCCGTCGCCTCCTCGCGCCGGTCGAGGGCGTCGGCCAGCCAGTGCACCATGGTGTCGAGCGACGCCCCGGGGGTGAACACCGCGGCCACCCCCAGGTCGGTGAGCGCCGGGATGTCGCCTTCGGGGATGATCCCCCCCACGATCACGAGCACGTCGTCGAGGCCTTGGTCACGGAGGCCGTCGATGACCCGGGGGACGAGGGTGAGGTGCGCGCCCGACAGCAGCGACAGCCCCACGGCGTCGGCGTCCTCTTGGACCACGGCCTGGACCACCTGCTCGGGCGTCTGGTGGAGGCCGGTGTAGATCACCTCGAACCCGGCGTCCCGCAGGGCGCGGGCGATCACCTTGGCACCTCGGTCGTGGCCGTCGAGCCCGGGCTTGGCCACCACGACCCGGTAAGGACGCTTCATCGGGCACCGAGTGTAGGCACCTCCACCTGACGGGGCGCCAGACGGCCTGCGCGGCCGGAGATGGGCCTGCCGGCCGGAGATAGGAAAGAGGCGCATGGTAGCGTCGGGTTCGGTCACAAGCGGGTGGCAGCCCATGCGCTCTCGGCCCGTCGGCCCGACAACTATGGTCCGCGCCGTCACCAGCCAGCAGGAAGGGCAGCCCGAGCCGTCCGGTCCCAGAGCGGCATCCTCGACGCGGCTGTCGGGGCTGCTGCGCATCGCCCGGCCGCGCCATTGGGTGAAGAACCTCCTCGTGTTCGCCGCCCCCGCGGCGGCCGGTGTGCTCTCCCACGGGACGGTGGCCGCCCACGCCGCCGGCGCCTTCGGGGTGTTCTGCCTGGCCGCGTCGGGCACCTACTTCGTCAACGACACCCTCGACGTGGAAGCCGACCGGCACCACCCGGTCAAGCGCAACCGGCCCGTGGCCGCCGGCATCGTGCCCGCTCGGCTCGCCGCCGCGGTGGGAGCCGTCCTCCTGGCCGGTGCCGTCGGCCTGGGCTGGTGGCTGGCCGGGAGCCACCTCGCTCTGGTCATCGCCATCTACGTGGCGGTCACCACCGCATACTCGGTCCGCCTCAAGCACGAGCCCGTGGTGGACCTGGCCTGTGTCTCGTCGGGGTTCGTGCTCCGGGCCATCGCCGGGGGCGTCGCCACCGGTGTCCCGTTGTCGGACTGGTTCATCATCGTCTCGTCGTTCGGGTCGCTTCTCATCGTGACGGGCAAGCGCAGCGCCGAGCACGGCGACCTGGGCGAGCTCCGGGGGGCGCACCGGCCCACCCTGGCCGCCTACCCCGAGGCGTTCCTGCGCTCGGTGCGCCTGCTGGCCGCGGCGGTGACGGTGAGCGCATACTGCCTCTGGGCCTTCGAACGTTCGACACAGGTCGGCCGGGGGCATCACCCGATCTGGTTCGAGCTGTCGATCGTCCCGTTCGTGATCGCCATCTTGCACGTCGAGCTGCGCTTCGCCATGGGCCACGGCGGTGCCCCCGAGGAGATGGCCCTCAAGGACCGCATGCTGCAATTCCTCGGCCTGCTCTGGGTGGCGCTCGTCGCCGTCGGCATCTACTCGTGAAGGGGAACGGCTCGATGCCAGGGGGCCTCGTGAGCACCCACCGTTCCCTGACGGGGTGGGGTCGCACCGCTCCGAGCGCGTGCGACGTCGTCCAGGCGCACTCGGGTGAGGACGTCGACCGGGTCCTGTCGGTGGCGGCGGAGAGCGGGCGGAGCGTCGTGGCACGGGGCCTGGCCCGTTCGTACGGCGACGCCGCGCAGTGTGCCGGGGGGATCGTGGTGGACATCACCGGGCTCGACACCGTGCTCGAGGCAGATCTCGTCGCCGGTGTGGTTCGGGTGGGCGCAGGGTTGAGCCTCGACGCCCTCATGCGCGCCTTTGTCCCCCGGGGCTGGTTCGTCCCGGTGAGCCCGGGGACGCGCTATGTCACCGTCGGGGGGGCCATCGCCGCGGACATCCACGGCAAGAACCACCATCGCGACGGCTCGTTCTGCTCGTACGTCACGCGTCTGTCGCTCGCCACGCCGTCGGGACGCGTCGAGGTCTCTCCGGTGAGCGATCCCGACCTGTTCTGGGCCACCGCCGGCGGCATGGGTCTCACCGGGATCGTGGTGGACGCCACCTTGCAGCTCCTCCCGGTTGTGACCTCTGTCATGCGGGTCGACACCGAACGGGCCGAGAACCTCGACGACTGCATGGCCCGCATGGCCGAACGCGACGGCGAATACCGGTACTCGGTGGCGTGGATCGACTGTCTGGCCCGGGGGGGGAAGATGGGCCGGGCCGTGCTCACCCGCGGCGATCACGCCCGGCTCGAAGACCTGGCACCGGGGAAACGGGACGAGGCGCTTCGCTTCGAACCCCTCGTCCGTGCGCAGGTGCCGGTGACGCCGCCCTCGGGCCTGCTCAACCCGCTGACAGCCGCGGCCTTCAACGAACTGTGGTTCCGTAAGGCCCCCCGCTCCCGGACCGGTGAGCTGCAGACGATGGCGGCGTACTTCCACCCGCTCGACGGCATCGGGTCGTGGAACCGCCTCTACGGCCCGCGGGGCTTCGTCCAGTACCAGCTCGTCGTCCCGTTCGGGGCCGAAGAGGCCCTGCGCGAGGTGCTCAGACAACTCAGCGCACAGCGCATGGCATCGTTCGTGACGGTACTGAAGCGGTTCGGGCCCGGCGACCGGGGCCCGCTCTCGTTCCCCGTCGAGGGGTGGACGCTCACGTTCGACCTCGCCGTGGGGCCGCTCACATTGGGGCCGCTCCTCGACGCGCTGGACCAGGTCGTCGCCGGTGCCGGCGGCCGTGTCTATCTGGCCAAGGACGCCCGACTCCGGCCCGAGTTGCTCGAGACCATGTACCCGCGCCTGTCGGAGTGGCGGGCCACGCGGGACCGGGTCGACCCCACCGGGACCCTCGTCTCGGACCTGTCGCGCCGGCTCGGCCTGGTGTCGTCGCCGGCGCCCCGCCGGCGCCGGGCATCCAGACCGGCCCGCACGCGGGCCAAGGCCAAGTCCACCGGAGGCGCGACCCCATGACCGGGTCGCAGACGAACGACGAGGTGAGTGAGGCCAGATGAACGACGCCATGGGCATGCCCCAGACGGCGGTGGTCGTGGGAGGGACGTCCGACATCGCCCGAGCGGTGCTCCGGTCACTGGTGGCGCGCCGGCTGCGCCGAGTCGTCCTCATCGGTCGCGACGAGGTCGGCCTGGCCGCCGCCGCCAAAGAGCTGCAGGCGCTCGGGGCGACCGAGGTCGACACGATGACACTGGATGTCACCGAGCTGTCACGCATCCCCACCGTGGTCGGCGACGCCTCGACGCGACTCGGCCAGGTGGACCTGGTGCTCGTGGCCGCCGGTGTGCTCGGCGACCAGACCAACGACGAAGCCGACCCTGACGCCGTGGCGAGTGTGCTCAACACCAACGTCACCGGGCCCGCCGCGGTCATGACGGCGTTCGCGGCGGTGCTGCGCCATCAGGGGCACGGGACGATGGTCGTGCTGTCGTCGGTGGCCGGGGTGCGCGTGCGTCGGGCGAATTACGTCTACGGGGCCTCCAAGGCCGGGCTCGACGCCTTCGCCCAGGGAATGGCCGAATCCCTGCGGGGCTCGGGCGCGTCGCTCATGATCGTCCGCCCGGGCTGGGTGGCGACGCGCATGACCGAAGGGCGCGAGCCCGCTCCTTTCGCCACCACGCCCGACGCCGTGGCGGCAGACGTCGTGGCCGGCATGGAACGCTCGACGCCGGTCGTGTGGTCCCCCCGCCCTTTGCGGCTCGTGTTCGCGGTGATGCGACTGGTGCCCGCCGCGCTGTGGCGCAGGCTCCCGGGCTGAGCCCGTCGCCGAGGGCGCGTCAGGCGCGCCTTCGGGCGCTGATGTTGAGGCGCACGTAGTCGATGACCGGTTCCGGCAGTGCCGCGGCCACGTCCCCGAGGAACCGGCGCCGCTCGCTCGACGACATCCCCGCCACATGGGTCCGGAGGCACACCGTCTCGAGATAGGTCTCGAGCTCCTCACCTTCGGCCAGCCGCGTGGGCTCGGGATGGGTCCACACCTCGATGTCCTCGAATCCCGCCCGCTCCAGCCGGGAACGGGTCTCCTCGGGCGTGGCATAGAGCCAGGCACCGGCGCGATCGGTCCCCGTGGACCGCACCGCGTCGATCAGGCCGGCGATGTTGCCCGCCGCTCCGCACTGCGCCGCCAGGACCGCGCCCGGGCGCATCACCGCGGCCAGGTTGCCGAACAGGCGGTCGTGGTCGAGCACCCAATGGAAGGTGGCCGTCGAGAGCACCGCGTCGACCGGCGCGTCGGCACCGAGGAGGGCGGGGCTCAGCTCGAGGAGATCGCTCTCGACGAAATGCACCTGTGCCCCGAAGCGGGCCAGGCGCTTGGCCGCCTCGACCAGCATCGACGGGGCGGCGTCGAGGGCCACGACACGGCCCCTCGGCAGACGCTCGAGCAACAGCTCGGTGACGCGGCCGCTCCCGGCACCGGCGTCGAGGACCGTCTCGTCACCGCGCAGGTCCAGTCGGGTGAGCACGGCCTCGCCCCAACGGGTCATGGGGTCGGAGATGCGGTCGTAGGTGGCCGCGTCCCAGTCTCGTTGACTCGGGGCGGCGCCATCGTCGGCGCGGTCGATCGACGAGCTCACGTCCGCGGCGTCGTGCCGTTGCGCCACTCGGCCATCTTGGGCAGCCGGCTCTTGCGTCCCGACGGTCGGGTGCCGGGGGATGCCGAGCCCGGTGCGGGGCGCCGCACGGGTTGTGTCGAACGGACCGGGGCCGCGGGCTCCGAATCACCCCACGGATCGGGGTCGTGGAATTCCTGAGCCCACTCGTCGCCTCCCGGCGCGGTGCCGTGGAGGTGCTCGGCGTCGCCGATGGTCGACTCGTCCACGCCCTCCCAGTCCTCGGAGCCGGGCCGGCCCGTCCCCGAGCGCCGGCGGGACCACGACAGGGCGCGCAGCGGGTCGGGGCGCTTGGTCCACGACGATCCCACGTCGCGCACCAGATCGCCCGGAAGCTCCGACAGGAAGCGGCTGGGAATGGCGTGGCTCGTCGAGCCCCACAACGTGCGGCTCCAGGCATGGGTCAGGTACAGCTGGCGCCGGGCCCGGGTGATGCCGACGTAGCAGAGCCGCCGCTCCTCCTCGAGCTGGAGGGGATCGTCGAGGGCACGGAGGTGGGGGAAGACCCCGTCCTCGAGCCCCACCAGGAACACGGCGGGGAACTCGAGGCCCTTGGCCGTGTGCAGCGTCATGAGCGACACGCGACGATCTGTATCGTCGAGCTCGTCGCTGTCGGCGACGAGCGCGACCGACTCGAGGAACTCGTCGAGGCTGTCGTACTCCCCCGCCGCGCCGGCCAGCTCGGCGATGTTCTCCATGCGGCTGTGCGCCTCGAGGGTGTCCTCCGCCTGGAGGGCGGCGCGGTAGCCGGTGCGCTCGGCCACGGTCTCGACGATGACCCCGGGGCCGGCGCCGTTCTGGACCATCTGTCGGAGCTCGTCCAGCAGGCCCCGGAACTCTTCGGCTCCCTTGGCGGCCTTGCCCGTCACCCCGGCTTCGGCCGCGTGCTCGAGGGCGTCGACGAACGAACATTGCTGCGCGCGCGCCCACTGGGCGATCCGGTCGACCGACGCGTCACCGATGCCTCGGCGCGGCACGTTCACGATGCGCCGGGCCGACACTTCGTCGGAAGGGTTGCCGAGCAGGCGCACATAGGCGAGCAGGTCCTTCACCTCGCGCCGGTCGTAGAACCGCGTGCCCCCCACCACCTTGTAGGAGATCGCGGCGCGCACGAGCTCTTCTTCCAGCGCCCGACTCTGGGCATTGGTCCGGTAGAAGACGGCGACGTCGCCGTAGTCGATGCCCTCGAATTCGCGCAGGCGGCCGATCTCGGTTGCCACCCAGGCCGCCTCGTCGTACTCGTCCTCGGCCCGGTATCGGACGATCGGGCCGCCGGCATCGCCTTCGGTCCACAGCTCCTTGGGCACGCGCGTGGCGTTGTTGGCGATGACGGCGTTGGCGGCGTCGAGGATCGTCTTCGTCGACCGGTAGTTCTGCTCGAGGGGGATCACCGCGGCGTCGGGGAACGCCTCTTCGAATTCCACGATGTTGCGGATGTCGGCCCCTCGCCACCCGAAGATCGACTGGTCGCTGTCGCCCACGACGCACACGTTGTGGTGCTGCGCGGCGAGCATCAGCACGATCTCGTTCTGCACGTGGTTGGTGTCCTGGAACTCGTCGACGAGGATGTGCTTGAACCGGGTGCGGTACCCGTCGAGGACGTCGGGAGCAGCCCGGAACAACCTGACGGTCAGAAGCAGGAGGTCGTCGAAGTCCATGGCCGAGGCGGCGAACAGGCGGCGCTCGTACTCCTGGTACACATCGGCGATGCGCCGCTCGAAGACCGAGCGCGCCCCCTCCGTGTAGGCGTCGGCACCGGCCAGCTCGGCCTTGGCTCCGGAGATGGCGCCCTGGACGCCCCGGGCGGGGAGCTTCTTGGCGTCGATGTTCAGATCACGGAGGATGTGCTCGACCAGTCGCCGGGAGTCGGTGTCGTCGTAGATCGTGAAGGACTTTCGGTATCCGAGTCGATCGGCGTGGGCGCGCAACATCCGCACGCACGCCGCGTGGAACGTCGAGACCCACATGCGCTGGGCCACGGGGCCGATCAGGCCGGCCAGACGTCCCCGCATCTCGTCGGCCGCCTTGTTGGTGAAGGTGATGGCGAGGATCTCCCACGGTGTGGCGTCCCCGGTGGCGATCAGGTGGGCGACGCGATGGGTGAGCACGCGCGTCTTGCCCGAACCGGCGCCCGCCACGACGAGCAACGGCGTCCCGCGGTGGACCACGGCCCGGCGTTGAGGGCCGTTGAGGCCCTCGAGGAGCGCGTCGGGCTTGGGGAGATCGTCGGTCCAACGCGGCCGCCGTCTGGTGGCGGGCGTGGTCTCTGTCTCAGTCTCGGTCTCGGGTGGCCGGGCGGTGAGATCCTCGAACTCGTCGACGCCGTCGAATGATCCGAGCCCCCGGAGGCGGGGCAGCGGGGCGCCGGACACGCTCACTCCCATTCAATGGTGCCGGGCGGTTTCGACGTGATGTCGAGGGCCACCCGGTTCACGCCGTCGACCTCGTTGATGATGCGCGAGGACAGGCGCTCGAGCAGGTCGTAGGGCAGCCTGGCCCAGTCGGCGGTCATGGCGTCGTCAGAGGTGACGGCCCGGATGACCACGGGGTAGGCGTAGGTCCGCTCGTCGCCCATGACCCCCACGGTCCGGACCGCGGGGAGCACGGCGAAGCTCTGCCAGAGCTGGCGGTACAGCCCGGCGCGGCGGATCTCCTCGATGACGATGGCGTCCGCGGCACGAAGGATCTCGGCGCGCTCGGGCGTGACCTCGCCGATGATGCGAACCGCCAGGCCGGGCCCGGGGAACGGCTGGCGCCACACGATCTCCTCGGGCAGGCCGAGCTCTTCGCCCACGGCGCGCACCTCGTCTTTGAACAGGGGTCGCAGGGGCTCGACCAGCGCGAACGCCATGTCCTCGGGAAGCCCACCCACGTTGTGATGCGACTTGATCGTGGCCGCGTCCCGGGTGCCCGACTCGATGATGTCGGGGTACAAGGTGCCCTGGACCAGAAAGCGGGCGTCCTCCACCTCGGTCGCCACCTCTTCGAAGATGCGGATGAACGTCTCGCCGATGGCCTTTCGCTTGGCCTCGGGATCGGTGACGCCTTTGAGGACGCCGAAGAACCGGTCGGCGGCCTTGACGTGGATCAGGTCCATGTGGAACTGGCGGCGGAACGTCTCTTCCACCTGATCCGCCTCGCCGGTCCGCATGAGCCCGGTGTCGACGAACACACACGTCAGCTGGTCACCGATGGCCCGGTGCACGAGGGCGGCCGCCACCGCCGAGTCGACCCCACCCGACAAGGCGCACAGCACCCGGGCGTCGGCGACCTGGGTGCGCACGGCCTGCAGTGCCGACTCGATGATGTTGGTGTGGGTCCACAACGGGCGGGCCCCGCACACGTCGAAGAGGAAGCGCTCCAGAAGCTCCTGTCCCCGTTCGGTGTGCACGACCTCGGGGTGGAACTGCACGCCGTAGATGTGCCGATCGGCATCGCTCAGCACCGCCACGGGCGCCTCGGGCGTCGACGCGTTGGCGACGAAGCCGGCCGGCACCTCGGTGATGGAGTCGGCGTGGCTCATCCACACGTCAGCCGGGCCCTGGGGGGGCCAGTCGGCGAACAGGGGCGAGGTGGCGGTCCGGGTGAGCACGGTCCGCCCGTACTCGCCGCGGCCGGTGCGCGACACGGTGCCGCCGAGCTGTTGGGTGAGCAGCTGCGCCCCGTAGCAAATGCCCAGGATGGGCACCCCGGACTCGTACAGGTCAGGGTCGACGGTCGGTGCCCAATCCGCGTACACCGATTTCGGGCCCCCGGAGAAGATGATGCCCTTGGGGCGCCGGGCCAGGAGCTCGGAGGCGGGGGTGTCGAACCGGACGATCTCCGAGTAGACACGCGCCTCGCGCACCCGGCGGGCGATCAGCTGGGCGTACTGGGCGCCGAAGTCGACGACGAGGACGGTGTCGGGGGCGTCAGTCACTGCGGAGGCGTGCCGGGCGTGCCGAGAGAGGGGACCGGCTGTCGCTCAGTGCCCCATCCCCACTCCCTGGGAGCGCTGCAGCGCCTTGCCTTCGGTCTGCAACGCCGGTGCCACCATCACCTCGGCCTTCTGGAATTCCTTCACGGTCTCATAGCCACAGGTCGCCATGGCCGTGCGCAGCGCGCCGAAGAGGTTCATACGGCCGTCGTTCTCGTGCGCCGGCCCCAGGAGGATCTCCTTGAGCGTCCCCCGCACCGTCGTCCGGACACGCGCCCCCCGGGGGAGGGTGGGGTGGAATGTGGCCATGCCCCAGTGAAAGCCACGCGACGGCGCTTCCTCGGCCGAGGACAAGGGGGAGCCGAGCATCACGGCGTCGGCCCCGCAGGCGATGGCCTTGGCGATGTCCCCGCCACGACTCATGCCGCCATCGGCGATGACGTGGACGTAGACGCCGGTCTCGTCGAGATGCCGCATGCGCGCGCCGGCCACATCCGCGATCGCGGTGGCCTGGGGGACCCCCAATCCGAGCACGCCACGGGTGGTACAGGCGTTGCCCGGGCCCACGCCGACGAGCACGCCCACCGCACCGGTGCGCATGAGGTGCAGTGCGGCCTGATACGACGCACAACCCCCGACGATCACCGGGAGGTCGAACGCACGGATGAACTTCTTGAGGTTGAGCGGCTCGACGGTCTTCGACACGTGCTCCGCCGAGACCACGGTCCCCTGGATGACGAGCATGTCGAGTTCTCCGGCCAGGATGCTCGGCGCCAGTTCCGTGGTGCGCTGCGGGGTGACCGCCGCGCACGACACCACGCCCGCGGACTTGATCTCACGGATCCGCTCGGTGACCAGCTCGGGCTTGATGGGCTCGAGGTACATCTGCTGCATACGGGCCGTGGCCTTGTCGTCGTCGATCTTCGAGATCTCCTCGAGCAGGGGCTCGGGGTCCTCGTAGCGGGTCCACAACCCCTCGAGGTTGAGCACGGCCAGGCCGCCCAGACGACCGATCTCGATGGCGGTCCTCGGGCTCACGACACCGTCCATAGCCGCCGCCATCAGGGGCAGGTCGAAGCGAAAGGCGTCAATCTCCCAGGAGATGTCCACGTCCTCGGGGTCCCGGGTCCGACGACTGGGCACGATGGCGATGTCGTCGAAGCCATATGCACGGCGTCCCGATTTGTAGATGCCGATCTCGATCTCAGCCACGTGGCCGCCTCCTGCACGTCGGTCGTTGCACCCGCCTTCGCCCGCGGCGTTCCTCCACGATACCGTCCTGCACCGACGGCCCCGCGCCCGGGAGCCACCTCGTGCGGGTGGCGCGCGCCGGTGCCCGGAGTCGGCGCGAAGAGCCTGGTGGAGACGTCGGCGGCGGGGAGCTCAGACCTCGAGCACGAGCCGGAGCAGCTCGACCAACATGCGGGCGGTGGCTCCCCACACGGTGTCGTGGGGAAGCTCGAAGAACCACACCGGGAACGAGCCGTCCTCGCCCGCGTCCACCACGGGCATGGGTCGTCCGGGCACGATCCAGCGCTCCTCTCGGAACACGCCGTCGGCCGCCAACTCGGCCAAGGACACGTCGAAGACGTGCTCGACCTCATGCGGGTTGGCCTTCAAGGCGGGCGGCCCGGGGAGCGTGCCCACCACCGGGGTGATGCTCGCACTGGAGGAGAAGGTGACCAGCGGCGTCAGCCGCCCCACGACCTCCACCGCGGCGGTGTCGAGCCCCACCTCCTCGGCGGCCTCACGCAACGCGCCGGGCTCCGGGGTCTCGCCGGGGTCGAGGCGGCCCCCAGGAAAGCTGACCTCCCCGGTGTGGGTGCGCAGGTGCGCCGCACGCCGCGTGAGCACCACCCGTGTCTCTCCCCGGTCCTCGAACAGCGCCACCAGCACCGCCGAGGGAGCGCCGGGATCGGGGAACCCGTCGAAGGTCACGCGCTGTGCGGCCTCGAGCCCCCGGTGGTGTGCCTCGACGGCCTGGCGCACCCGGCCCAGCCCGATCCCCCGCCGGCGCGCCGGCTCCAGAGAAGCCCACGGCGCGGGCGCACCGGCATAGGCCCGGGTGGGACGGGGGATCACCTGTCGCCCGGCGGGAGGAAAGCCCTCCGCAGAGCCCCGATCCGGATCGGCGTCAGCGGTCTCCTGCATGGGCCGCACGCTACCGGCGCGGCCGCAGACGACGAACGGCCGGGCCTTCGAGGCCCGGCCGTTCGTGCGAAGCGTCGCCGCCGTCGCGGCGGGCGACCCCGAGCTACATCATCCCCATTCCACCCATGCCGCCCATGCCGCCGCCCATGCCGCCCATGGCCGCAGCTGCCGCGGCCGGGTCGGTCTTCTCGGGCTTGTCGGCCACGACGGCCTCGGTGGTGAGCAGGAGGGCGGCCACCGACGCCGCGTTCTGCAGCGCCGAGCGGGTGACCTTGGCGGGATCGATGACCCCGGCCTTGACGAGATCCTCGAAGTTCCCCGTCGAAGCGTTGAGGCCGACGGCCCCGGACTCGCTCTCCACCTGGCGGACCACCACCGCACCCTCGAGCCCGGCGTTGATGGCGATCCACCGCAGCGGCTCGTCGAGCGCGTGGGCCACGATGCGCGCCCCGGTCGCCTCGTCACCGTCGAGGCTCTTGGCCAGCTTCTCGACCGCAACCCGGCTGCGAACGAGGGCGACCCCGCCCCCGGCCACGATGCCCTCTTCGATGGCGGCGCGAGTGGCCGACAGCGCATCCTCGATCCGGTGCTTCTTCTCCTTGAGCTCGACCTCGGTGGCGGCGCCCACCCGCACGACGGCCACACCTCCGGCCAGCTTGGCCAGGCGCTCCTGGAGCTTCTCGCGGTCCCAGTCGGAGTCGGTGTCCTCGATCTCCCGCTTGATCTGGGCGATCCGGCCCTTCACGTCGTCCGCGGCGCCGTCGCCGTCGACGATCGTGGTGTCGTCCTTGGTGACGATCACCCGGCGAGCCCGGCCGAGCAGGTCGATGGTGGCGTTCTCGAGCTTCAGCCCGATCTCCTCGGAGATGACCTGACCCCCGGTGAGCACCGCCAGGTCCTGGAGCATCGCCTTGCGGCGGTCGCCGAAGCCCGGCGCCTTCACCGCCAGTGACGTAAAGGTCCCGCGGATCTTGTTCACCACCAGCGTGGCCAGCGCCTCGCCCTCCACGTCCTCGGCGATCAGGAGCAGGGGCTTGCCCGTCTGCATGACCTTCTCGAGCACGGGCACGAGATCGTGCACGGCAGAGATCTTCTGGTTGGCGATCAGGATCAGCGGCTCCTCGAGGATCGCCTCCTGGCGCTCGGGGTCGGTGACGAAGTACGGGGACAGATAGCCCTTGTCGAACTGCATGCCCTCGGTGAACTCGAGCTCGAGCCCGAAGGTGTTCGACTCCTCGACCGTGACGGTCCCGTCCTTGCCCACCTTGTCGATGGCCTCGGCCAGCACCTCGCCGATCGACGCGTCGGCGGCCGAGATCGATGCCACCTGCGCGATCTCGTGCCGTGAGTCGATCTCCTTGGCCTGCTTCTTGATGGCGCCGACCGCGGCCTCGACCGCCTTCTCGATCCCCCGCTTCAAGGCCATGGGACTGGCTCCGGCGGCGACGTTGCGCAGGCCCTCGTGGATGAGCGCCTGGGCGAGCACCGTGGCGGTGGTGGTTCCGTCGCCGGCCACGTCGTTGGTCTTGGTGGCGACCTCCTTCACCAGCTGGGCACCCATGTTCTCGAAGGGGTCCTCCAGCTCCACCTCACGGGCGATCGTCACGCCGTCGTTGGTGATCGTCGGGGCACCGAACTTCTTGTCGATGACGACGTTGCGGCCCTTGGGGCCCAGCGTCACCTTCACCGTGTCGGCGAGCTTGGCGACACCGGCCTCGAGCCCACGGCGCGCCGCCTCATCGAACTTCAAGATCTTGGACATCGCCTCTCGCCCTTCTACTTCTTGCTGATCTTGGCGAGCACGTCACGGCTGGACAGGATGAGCAGGTCCTCGCCCTCGAAGGTGATCTCGGTGCCGCCGTACTTCGAGTAGACGACGGTGTCGCCGGCGGCGACGTCGACGGGTACGAGCTCACCGGTGTTCTCGGCACGACGGCCGGGGCCGACGGCGATCACCTCACCTTGCTGGGGCTTCTCTTTGGCGGTGTCGGGGATCACGAGCCCGGAGGCGGTGGTCTCTTCCGATTCGCCGGGGCGGACAACGATCCGGTCCTCGAGGGGATGGAGCTTCATGGCAGGTGAGCCTCCTGTAGGCACTTAGCACTCGAACCTTGCGAGTGCTAACGATAGCGGGCGCCGGGGCCCCGGGCAACCGGGGTGGTGCGGGCCGCCTCAGGCGAGCAGCGGGAGGCGGAGGTTGGGCTCGGCGCCGGCGTCGAGGGGGGTGGGGCCGACGTGCTCGAGCTGCCACCAGCCCGCGGCGGCGATCATCGCCGCGTTGTCGGTGCAGGTGGCCAGACTGGGGAGGTACGCCGGCAGCCCCAGCCTGGCGCAGGCTTCGGCCACGGCCTCGCGCAGGGCACCGTTGGCCGCCACTCCCCCGGCCAGGCACAGTCCCCGGGCCCCTGTCGAGACCGCCGCCTTGGCCGCCTTGGCCACGAGCACGTCCACCACGGCCAGCTGGAACGATGCCGCCACGTCCTGGTCCGACGCGTCGGGGTGGCGGCGCACGGCGTGCACGACCGCCGTCTTGAGCCCACTGAAGGAGAAGTCGAGCCCGTCGCCGACCATGGCCCGGGGAAAGGCGAAGGCGGAGGGGTCGCCGGTGGTGGCGGCTCGCTCGATGGCCGGGCCACCGGGGTACCCGAGGTCGAGGAACCGCGCCACCTTGTCGAACGCCTCGCCCGCCGCGTCGTCGAGGGTCTGGCCCAAGAGCCGGTAACGGCCCGGGCCCTCCATCGACACGAGCAGGGTGTGGCCTCCCGAGACCAGGAGCACCGTCACGGGCCAATCGATGCCGGGGTGGTCGAGCAGGGCCGCGAAGAGATGCCCCTCGAGGTGGTTGACGCCGGCGAAGGGGAGGTCCCACGCCAGGGCCAACGCCTTCGCCTCGCTCACCCCGACGAGCAGCGAGCCGATGAGGCCGGGGCCGACGGTGGCGGCCACGGCACGGAGGTCCCGGCCCGACACCTCCGCCCGCCCGAGCGCCTCCGCGATGACCGGGGTCAGGAGCTCGAGATGGGCCCGACCGGCCAGCTCGGGAACGACCCCGCCGTAGACGGCATGCAGGTCCACCTGGCTCGAGACGACCGACGACAGCACGTCGGAACCGCGTGCCACGACGGCCGCGGCCGTGTCGTCGCACGAGGTCTCGATCCCGAGCACGAGCGCGTCGGGATCGCTCACGTCGTCGACCCGATGCGGGCGTCGATCCCCGCCAAGCGCTGGGCATACTCGGGGGAGTCGATGTCGCGCGCCCACATGACGATGGCGTCTTCCCCCGACTCCGGGTAGTAGTTGCGACGCACGCCGACCGGAGCGAATCCGAACCGTTGGTACAGCGACTGCGCGGAGCTGTTCGACGCCCTGACCTCGAGCGTGAGATGTCGCACCCCGAGTGCGGGCGCGGCCCGGGCCTGGTCGAGCAGCAGCACGGTGCCGATGCTTCGACGGTGCCACGCCGGGTCGACGGTGAGGGTGGTGATGTGGCCGTCCTCGGCCACGGTCATGAGCCCGCAGTAGCCGACCACGAGTGGCCCGATGGTGGCGATGGTGTAGCGCCGGGACCGCCGTTGCGCCAGCTCCGACAGGAAGACCGTGGACGACCACGGGCGCGGGTAATTGGCCTCCTCGATCTGGACCACGTTGCGAAGGTGTCGACGTCGCAAGGGCATGATCCGGACCGCGCCCGCCACACGTTCGGGCTTCTCCTCGGCGCCGTCGTCGGCCGAGGCCGCGTCCTCGTCGTCCCAGGCGGGGGCCATTCAGCCCTCCACGCCGGCGCGCCGGGCGCGCGTCGCCCAATTGATCCGGGTCTCGGCGTCGCGCAGGTAGTGCGGGAGCACGGCGTCGGTCGCCGTGACCTGCCCGGCGGCGGCCCTCGACACCACGATCGCCGCCAACACGCCGGGGGGAGGGAAGTCGAGGGATTCGCCAACACCAACGGCGCCGGGCACGGCGCCCAGTATCTCGCGGTACCGGCGCGCCCCGTTGCCGACCAGCACCATCGGCTCGCCCAGTGCACCGAGCTCCTCGACGAGCATCTCGGGAGTCCGGCGCTGCTCCTGTTGCTCCCACGACACGCCGTCGACGGTGCTCCGCAGTCGTGCCACGAAGACCTCACCGCGTTTGGCGTCGACCACGGGGACCACGAGCGTGCCCGGCGCGATGCCCGACGTCGCCACGGCCTGGGCCAGGATCTCGAGGCTCCCGACGCCGACGAGGGGCCTCTCCAGCGCGAACGCCAAGGCCTTGGCAGTGCCCACACCCACCCGGAGCCCGGTGAACAGGCCGGGGCCCACGTCGACACCCACGGCGTCGAGCTCCGACAGGCGCACCGCGGCGCGGCGGCACACGAACTCGATGGCCGGAGCGATCGACTCGGCGTGATGCCGGCCGCGCGACACCGTCACGGTGCCGAGCACACCCTGCTCGTCGGCCAGGGCCACCCCGGCCAGGTCGGTGGCCGACTCGACGACGAGCACCATCATGGCGCCGCCCACACCGACAACAACACGTTGAGCTCGTCGCGGCGGACTTCGGACGACCCGCGGAGTCGGATCGTCACACACCGCTCGTCGTCGTGCGGTCCTTCGACGAGGCGGACCGAGATGGCGTCGCCACCGAGCACCGGCTCGGCCACGTCGCCCCACTCCACGACCGCCACCGCGTCGTCCTCCACCAATTCCCCCAGGGCGAGGTCGACGACCTCGCCCAGATGCTCCAGTCGGTACAGATCGGCGTGGAGGAAGGTCCGCACCGGCGTGGCCGGGCCCTCGCAGGGGTAGGAGCGCACCAGCGTGAAGGTCGGGCTCGTCACGTGATCGGCAACCCCGAGGCCTGCGCCGATCCCCTGGGCCAGGGTGGTCTTGCCTGCCCCGAGATCACCGGCGAGCAGCACCACGTCTCCGGGGTGCAGGCCCCGCGCCAACGCCTCGCCCAGAGCGCGGGTGTCGCGAGCCGACTCGGTCCGCAGCCGCACCGGGGCGGTGCCCCCGGCGGACCGGCTCACGGTCGATCGCCGGCAATGAGCAGCTTGGCCCGGACGAAGTCGGCGCGCATCTCGGCCACCACCTCGGCACCGCCGCGCAACCCCGCGGCCGGGTGGTAGGTCGGGACCAGGTGACCGCCGCGGAAGGGGTAGGTCCGCCCCCGCAGCCGGCGGATGCCCTCGGTGGTGTCGAGGAGCAGGCGGGTGGCGAAGTTCCCGAGCGTGACGACGACGCGCGGGGAGATGAGCTCGATCTGGGCATCGAGGAAGGGACGGCACGAGGCGATCTCGTCGGGAAGCGGATCGCGGTTTCCCGGAGGACGGCACTTCACGACGTTGGCGATGTAGCACTGGCTGCGCTCGAGGCCGATCTCCTGGTGCAGGAGCTTGTCGAGCAGCTTCCCCGAGCGGCCCACGAACGGCTCTCCGGCCAGGTCCTCCTCGCGCCCGGGGCCTTCGCCGACGAACATGAGGGCGGCGGCCGGGTCGCCGACACCGAAGACCACCTGTGTCCGGCCCGGTGCCAGGGCGCAGCGCGTGCAGGCCAGGGCCTCGGTCTGGAGCTCGGCCAACGTGCCCACCCGCGGCATGGTACCGCCGGTGGCCGTCCCGACCGCCCGCCACCTCAGCCGATCTTGGCGGCGAACTCCTCGATGAGGCGGGTGAACTCTCGGCGCCGCTCGATCATGGGCATGTGCCCGCAGCGGGGAAGCTCCACCAGCTCGGAACGGGCCAGGGCCGCCGCGGTGCGCTGGGCGTGGCGAGGGGGGGTGAGGCGGTCGCGGGTGCCCACCACCACGAGCACGGGGAGCTCCAGGGTCCCGAGCCATCTCGACAGGTCGAAGAGCGCCAGGCCCGGGATCAATTCGGCCACCGTGCTCGACGACGTCGCCAGGTGCAGTCCCTCCACGAAGCGGACCTGCGCCGGCGGTGCGTCGGCCCCGAACCCGAGCCGGGTGAGCCACCAGCGCAGGTCCTGGGACGCCAAGGTGCGCACCCCCCACCGGTCGGCCAGGTCCATGGCGCGGGCCGAGGCGGGCCCGGCGAGGCGCGCCATCCCCCCGAAGCCCGGCACGCGGGCGAAGGGGCCCCCGGTCGTCGACACGAGCGCCAGCCCCGCCATCCGGCGCTGCAGCTCCGCTGCGGAGGTGTCGTGCGCGAGCTGGAGGGCCACCATGCCACCCATCGAGTGCCCCACCACCAGCGCATGCTCGACCTCGAGCGCGCCCAGCACGGCCTGGACGTCCATGGCCATGCGGCGCACCGCCGGAGAGCCCTGTTGGGCCACGGCCATGCGCGCATCGGCGCGCAGCTCGTCGACGGCTCCGGTGACGTCGGTGGTGGAGAACCCGGCGGCTCCGGCCACCGACGAGCCGTGTCCCCGGAGATCGGGGGCGATGACCCGGTGGTGCTCGGCCAGGTCCCGCAGCTGGTGCGCCCACAGCGCCGAGCTCAACATGAACCCGTGCAGCAGGACCACGGGGGAGCCCTGGCCCCGCTCGATGACATGGATGCGACCCCCGTCATCGGTGTCGACGACGTGGTGCGCGCAGTCGTCGGGGACCGTCAGGCCCTCCGACTCGATGTCGTCGGGTGTCGAGTGCGTGCGGGCCACGAGCCGGTGCTGCGCCGCCCATCCCGCCGCCAACGCCGCGCCGGTCCCGGCCGCCACGC
The DNA here is from genome assembly GCA_963739765.1 of uncultured Acidimicrobiales bacterium. Lineage (GTDB taxonomy): Bacteria > Actinomycetota > Acidimicrobiia > Acidimicrobiales > UBA8190 > Chersky-840. The sequence continues at coordinate 620,499 of CAVUBP010000003.1, forward strand.
CGCGCACGAGCCGGCTCCTGTACAGGGGTCGTTTGTCACTCATGGACGATCCTCCCGGTCCACCACCACACGCGGCACGCGCGGGCCGATGCCGCAGAACACTTCGTGCGCGATGGTGTCGAGCACCTCCGCCCAGTCCGACGCAGTGAGCGACCGGGCCCCTTGTCGGCCGATGAGCACCACCTCGTCGCCCACCTCGACTGCTGTATCGGGCCCGCAGTCCACCACGATCTGGTCCATCGTGACCATCCCGGCCAAGCGTCGGCGCTCGCCACCCACGAGCACGGTACCGCCGCGGGTGAAGTACCGCCGGGGCACTCCGTCGGCATAGCCGAGGGGAACGGTGGCCACCGTCGACCGGGCACCCAGCGGGTGGAGGCGTCCGTAGGACGGGCGGTCGGCCTCGCCCAGCTCTCGCAGGAGCGTCACCCTGGCCCGCAGCGACAGCACCGGACGCAGTCCGGTCGCGCCGGTCTCGGACAGCACCGCGGCGAACACCGGATCCACGACGGGGAAGGGGGACACCCCGTAGAGGGCGATGCCGCACCGCACCATGTCGAGGCGGGACGCGGGGTACGCCAGCGCGCCCGCCGAGTTCGCGGCGTGGAGCAACGGGGGGGCGTGCCCGGCGTCGGCGAGAAGCGCGCGGGCCGCGTGGAGGGATCGGATCTGGCCCTCGGTGAAGGACCGGTCCTCGGGCTCGACGCCGTCGGCCACGGGGAAATGCGTCCACAGCGCGCCGAAGCGAAGGGACGGCTCGGCTACCAGGGCCCGGACGGTGTCGAGCAGCTCGTCGGGCGACGCCCCGACGCGGTGCATGCCCGTGTCGACCTTGAGATGGACGTCGGTGACCACCCCGGCCCGCTCCGACGCCTCGCCCGCGGCCCGGATGCCCTGGCGCGAATACAGCGCCAGCGTGAGCCCCCGCCCGACGACGTCGGCCATGGCCGCCGCGGGTGGCTCGGAAAGGACGAGCACGGGGGTCGCCACGCCGGCGTCGAGCAGCTGCACGCCCTCTTCGGGCGTGGCCACCGCCAACCAGGTGGCGCCGCCTTCGAGAGCGGCCCGGGCCACCGCCACGGCGCCGTGTCCGTACCCGTCGGCCTTGACCACGGCACACAGCGCGGCCGGTGCGGCTGCCCGGTGCAACAACGACGCGTTGTGACGGACGGCGCCGAGGTCGATCTCGGCCCACACCGGGCGCGACCCCACGGTGCCGGCGAGGGCGCCGACCTCGCTGCGCACCCCGGCCCGGCTCACCGGCGCACCCCCGACAGCCACCGGCCCACCAGCTCGGCGAGGTCGCCGGCGACGAGACCCTCGGGAGGGCCGAGCTCGGCGGCCCGGCCGTGGACGTGCGCCGCCAGGGCCGCGGCGTGCCGGACCTCGACGTCGCGGGCGATGAACGCCCCGATGACCCCCGACAGCACGTCGCCGGTCCCGGCGGTGGCAAGGCGGGGTGATCCGGCCGTGGCCAGCACCACCGTCCCCGACGGGTCGGCGACGACCGTCGTCGGCCCTTTCAGCAGCACCACCGCACCGCAGCGGCGAGCCAGGCCGCTCGCCGCGGCGATCCGGTCGGTCCCCGGCGGCGTGCCCGCCAACCGGGTGAACTCTCCTTCGTGCGGCGTCACCACGACCGGCCGTGGCGTGGAGCTCGAGCCGGGCGGACCGGCAACGGCGCGCAGCGCGGCTCCGACCTCGTCGCCGGTGCCCAGGGCGTAGAGACCGTCGGCGTCCACCACGACGGGCACCGTGGCCGCGGCGACGACGTCGCGCACGTCGGCCACCGTCGTGTCGGCCCTCCCGAGCCCGGGCCCCACCACCAACGCCCGACACCGCTCGGACATGACCAGGGCCTGCGAGGACCATCCCTCGAAGGCCAGGGAGGTCCCGACCGCCTCGCTCACGGGGAGCTCCGCAGGGTCCCCGCCGGGGATGCCGAGCCGGACCATGCCCGCGCCGGCACGGTAGGCGGCCCGGGCACAGAGCCCCGCGGCACCGGTCATGCCCGGGGAGCCGGCCACCACCGACAGCGCCGACTGCCATTTGTGCGCGTCCGGGGTCGCGGCGCGAGGAGGCGGGCCACATCGTCGTCCTCCACCACCCCCATGGTCGCCCTGCTCACGTCGAGACCGATGTCGGCCACCTCGACTCGTCCTGCCAGCAACGCGCCGGCGCCTTGGAGCAGGCCGGTCTTGAGCGCGGCGAAGGTCACCGTGAGGTCGGCGCGCAGCGGCTCGCCGCACGCCTCACCGCTGTCACCGTCGACTCCCGAGGGGATGTCGACCGCGAGCACCGGCACGCCGGCGGGCACCGCGGGGGCGTGGTAGGCGCCCCGGAACCCCGTCCCGTAGGCGGCGTCGATCACGAGGTCGACCGACCCCACCGGCCCGATGCGATCGGGGGCGTCGCCCGCCTCGACCACGGTGACGCGGGCGCCGCGTCGACGCAGGCGGGCCGCGGCGACCCGTCCGTCGGCGCCGTTGTTGCCCTTGCCGGCGACCACCACCACGTGGCGCCCATAGGTGCCGCCGAGGATGCGCACGGCCCAGGTCGCCACCGCCGTGCCCGCCCGCTCGACGAGCACGTCCTCCGAGACCTGCGCCAGCGCGTCGGCGTCGACGGCGCGCATCTCCTCCACCCGCAGCACCGGCTTCACGACGTCACCTCGGCGGGCCCGGGCGAGGCGCCCTCGGCGACCACGGTGGCGACGGCGATGGTGTCGGTGTGTGTCATCGACAGGTGCCAACGGTGTATCCCCCGGCCAACGCTCAGCGCCGCGGCGCGGCCCGAGAGGGCCAGGCCGGGATCGCCGTTGTCGGCCCGGACCACCTCGACGTCGCGGAAACCGGCGGCGCCGACTCCCACGCCGAGCGCCTTCAACACCGCCTCTTTGGCGGCGAATCGCGCCGCCAGGCGGGGACCGGGGTCGCGGCTGCGCGCCGCGTAGGCACGCTCGGGCTCGGTGAACAGTCGGTCCACGATGCCGGGGCGGCGCTCGATGACCTGGCGGAACCGCACCACGTCGACGGCGTCGACCCCGATGCCGCGGACGCCTCCTCCGCCGAGGTCGCCGCGGGGTGCGGTCACTCCACCGTGACGGTCTTGGCCAGGTTGCGGGGGCGGTCGACGTTGTGACCGTGCAACCGGGCGATGTGGTACGCCAGCAGCTGGAGAGGCACGACGTCGATCACCGGCGCGAACAACGGGTGCGTCTTCGGGACCCACAGGACCTCGTCGGCCTGGGCCGCGGTGTCCCCGTCTCCTTCGTTGGCCACCAGGACGACCGTCGCGCCGCGAGCACGCACCTCGGCCACGTTGCCCATCATCTTGTCCCACAGCTGTGTCCGGGTGGCCACACCCACGACCACCGTGCCCGGCACGATCAACGCGATGGGGCCGTGCTTGAGCTCACCGGCGGGGTAGCCCTCGGCGCGCACGTAGGAGATCTCCTTGAGCTTCAACGCGCCCTCGAGGGCGACGGGGAACCCCACGTGGCGCCCCAGGAAGAAGAAGTCGCGGGTGTCGATGAACTTGGCGGCGACCTCGGCCACCTCGGCTTCACGCTCGGGGGAGAGCGCCTGTTCCACGAGCCCGGGCAGCTTGGCCAGGTCCGCCAGCAGCACACGGGCATCGGGCTCGGCCAATCCCCGCAACTCGGCGAGGTAGAGCGCCAGCAGCTCGAGCGCGACGATCTGGGTCAGATGGGTCTTGGTGGCCGCCACACCCACCTCGGGGCCGGCGCGGGTGTAGAGCACGCCGTCGGCTTCGCGAGCCATCGACGAGTCGACGACGTTGGAGATGACCAGGATCTTGGCGTCCCACTGCCGTGCCTCGCGCATGGCCTGGAGGGTGTCGATGGTCTCGCCCGACTGGCTGACGCCGACCACGAGCGTCCGCTCGTCGAGCACGGGGTCCCGGTAACGGAACTCCGACGCGATGTCGATCTCGGTCGGCAGGCGGACCAGGCGCTCGATGGCGTACTTGGCGACCATGCCGGCGTGGTAGCTCGAACCGCACGCCACCACGAACACCTTGTCGACCCGGCGCAGCTCGTCGTCGGTGATTCGCAGCTCGTCGAGCTCGACCGTGGCGTCGGGTAGCAGCCGGCCGAGCAGGGTGTCGGCGATGGCGCGGGGCTGCTCGTGGATCTCCTTGCCCATGAAGTCGGGGTAGCCGCCTTTCTCGGCAGCCTCGAGGTCCCAGTCGACATGGAGCTCTTTGGGCTCCACCTCCTTGCCCTGCAGGGTGGTGACCGACATCGATCCGGGTCGCAGCACGACGATCTGGTCGTCGTCGAGCACCCAGAACCGCCGTGTCCGGCCGAGCAGGGCGGGGATGTCCGAAGCCAACAGCCCCTCGCCCGAGTCGCCGTCGCCCATGCCGATGATCAGGGGCGACACCCGACGGGCCGCCACGATGGTGCCCGGCTCACCCGCGCACACCACCGCGATGGCGAACGCACCCCGCACCTCGCGCAAGGTGGCGCGCACGGCGTCGGCCAGCGAGTCCCCGCCCGAGAGCTCGCGCTCGACCAGGTGGGCGATGACCTCGGTGTCGGTGTCGGTGACGAAGGTGTGCCCTTCCTCGCGCAGTTTCTCGGCCAGCTCCCGCCAGTTCTCGATGATGCCGTTGTGCACCACCGCGACGTCGCCGGTGCAGTCCAGGACGGGGTGGGCGTTGGCCTCGGTGGGGTGGCCGTGGGTGGCCCAGCGGGTGTGGCCGATGCCCGCCGACACGGTGCTCGGGCCCTCCTCGACGACTTTGCGCAGGTCTTCGAGCGAACGCGTGCCGGTGGCCGCTCTGGCGCGCCACAGCTTCCCCTCGGACTGCATGGCCACGCCGGCGGAGTCATAGCCGCGGTACTCGAGACGCTCGAGGCCCTGGAGCAGGACGCTCAGCACCTCGCCGCCCCCGGTGGCCCCGATGATGCCGCACATGGGGCCCAAGGCTAGGGGGTCGTCGGCCTGGGGCGGAGCACGGGTCCCCGGGGGTTTCCCCCCTGCCTCAATCGGGGGTCGACGACGCCACGAGCGCCTTCTCCACGACCACGCACAGCCGCCGCGCCGCGGCGTGGGCCACCGCCTCGTCGGCGGCCTCCACCATCACCCGGACCAGCGGCTCGGTCCCACTGGCGCGCAGCAGCACGCGGCCGCGGGCGCCGAGCTCGAGCTCCACCGCGGCCACCTCGGCCTGCACCGCGGCCTCGGCGACCGCTTCGGCGGGTCGCGACGCGGCGACGTTGAGGAGCACCTGGGGGAGCCGCTGCATCGAGCCGCGCGCCAGCTCCGCCAGGGAGGCCCCCGAACGCTTGACGAGATCCGCCAACAGGATCCCGGTGAGCACACCGTCGCCGGTGGTGGCCAGGTGGCGGAACACGATGTGGCCCGACTGCTCGCCGCCCAAGGTGAGGCCGTCGGCGTTGAGCGCCTCGAGGACGTACCGGTCCCCGACCTGGGTCTCGCACACCGTGATCTCGCGTTCGGCCATGGCCAGGCGGAATCCGAGATTGGTCATCACCGTCACGACCACCGTGTTGCCGGAGAGCATGCCCCGGCCCGCCAGATCGGTGGCGAACAACGACAACAGCTCGTCGCCGGTCGCCACGACACCGGTGTGGTCCACGGCCAGAAGTCGATCGGCGTCGCCGTCGAGCGCCAGGCCCAGGTGCGCGCCCCGGGCGACGACCTGTGCGGCCAGCAACTCGGGGTGGGTGGAGCCGCAGCCGTCGTTGATGTTGGAGCCGTCGGGCTCGTCGGCGATGGCGCTCACCTGCGCGCCCAGACGCTCGAGGACTTCGGGCGCGACCGTCGACGCGGCGCCGTTGGCACAGTCGACCACGACCCGCAGGCCGGTCAGGTCACGCCCTTCGAGCACATCCACGAGATGTTCGACATACCCGTGGCGCGCCTCGGGCTCGCTCCGCAACACCCCGACCCCGTGGCCCACGGGCGGGAGTGTCGAGGGGCCGTCGGACTCGAGGATACGGGTGAGCTCCTGCTCGATGGCGGCCTCGGTGGCGTCGGGCAGCTTGAGGCCCCCCGCCGCGAAGAGCTTGATGCCGTTGTCGGCGAAGAGGTTGTGCGATGCCGAGACAACCGCCGCAGGGCAGCCGCGCTCGGCCGCCAACCAGGCCACACCGGGCGTCGGGAGCACACCGACGTCGACCACGTCGGCCCCCTCGCTCGCCATCCCCGCGGACAGCGCGGCCTGGAGCAGTGGACCGGACCGTCGGGTGTCGCGCCCGACGAGGAAGCACGTCGCCGGCAGCGCACGGGCCGCGGCGCGCCCCAGTGCCATGACCAACTCGGCGCCCAACTCGGCGTTGGCGACCCCCCGAATGCCGTCCGTGCCGAACCGCAGCCCCACGTCCGACTACCGCTTGGAGTACTGGGGCGCCTTGCGTGCCTTCTTGAGGCCGTACTTCTTGCTCTCCTTCTCGCGGGCGTCACGCGTGAGCAGGCCCGCCTTCTTGAGGATGGCGCGCAGCTCGGGGTTGAGCTCGACGAGCGAGCGGGTGATCCCGAGGCGCATGGCGCCGGCCTGCCCCGACACGCCTCCCCCGGCGATGGTGGCGTCGATGTCGTAGCCCTCGGTGAGGTTCGTCACACGCAGGGGCTCGGTCACGACCATGCGGTGGGTGGCGGAGCTGAAGTAGTCGTCGAAGGCCCGCCGGTTGATGGTGATCTTGCCCTGGCCCGGACGGATCCTCACGCGTGCCACCGCGGCCTTGCGTCTGCCCGTGTTCTGGCACAGCGGAGCGGGGAGCTTGACCTTTGTCGTCACGTTCGTGGTTCCTGTCTCTTGCATTCGTGGGGCGCGATGGAGGCCCGGGGGTTCACGACCGGGCCCGGGCGCCGGGCACGTCGAGTGGCTCGGGCTGTTGCGCCTGGTGGGGGTGCTCGGCGCCGGCGTACACCTTGAGCTTGTTCAGCTGCTGGCGACCGAGCCGGGTGCGGGGCAGCATGCCCCGGACAGCCCGGCGCACGACTTCCTCGGGCCGCTCCGACAGCAGCTCGCCGTACTTCTTCTTGGTGAGCCCGCCGGGGTAGCCGCTGTGGTGGTACACGAACTTCTTCTCCGCCTTGTCCGACGTGAGCACGACCTTGGCCGCGTTCACCACGACGATGTGGTCGCCGGTGTCGATGTGGGGGGCGAAGATCGGCTTGTGCTTCCCACGCAGGCGCGAGGCCACTTCGGTGGCCAGTCTCCCCAGCACCATGCCCTGGGCGTCGATGACGTGCCAGGACCGGGTGATGTCGTCAGCTTTGGGCGAAAAGGTGCGCACGCAGGAATCCTCGTCTTGTGTCCCAGGCCCCGATGGGCGTCACAGCGCCCGCCGGCTCGGGTGTCGGCCGCTGGGCAACCCATGCAGACGGGCAGCTCCTGCAGGTAGCCGGCGGACAACGTTAGGCGCTGGAGGTGCCCCGGGCAAACGGCCCGAGGCACCAGGAGAGGGTGGAGGGGCGCCGGTCAATCGCCGTAGTCCACACCGACCAGGCACAACCCGTGCGGCGGGGCGATGACGCCGCCGACCCGGGACCGGTCGCCGCTCTGGAGGAGCCAGTTGACGTCCGAGGCCCGTCGGCGTCCGCGGCCGACCTCGACGAGCATCCCCACCACCGAGCGGACCATCTGGTGGCAGAACGAGGTGGCCCCGATGTCGAACCGGAGCAGGCGGGCGCCGGGGCCGAGCTCGCCCGGGCGGACCGGGACCTCGGCGAAGCGGGCGTCGAGTACCCGCCTGGTGATCGGCGTCCCCGCCGCGGTCCCCGGCACGCGCCGGCAGAAGGCCCGGAAGTCGTGCTCCCCCAGCAGCGCGTCGGCGGCGCCGGCCATGGCCCTGAGGTCCAACGGGCCCGGGACGTGCCACGACACAGGGGCCAGGAGCGGGTCCGGCGTCGGGTCCTCGAGGATCAGGTACCGGTAGCGCCGGGCCCGGGCCGAGCGTCGGGCGTCGAATCCCGGTGCGGCCACCTCTGCCGATCGCACCACCACGGTCGGCTTGAGCAGGGTGTTGACCGACCGCACCAGGCGGTCGCAGTCCACGTCGGGGCGCACGTCGACGTGGACCACCTGGCCCCTGGCGTGTACCCCGGCATCGGTCCGCCCTGCGCACACGAGCTCGACCCTGTGGCCCACCACGACGGCGATGGCGTCGGCCAGGGACCCGGCCACGGTGTGCTGGCCGGGTTGCAGCGCGAAGCCACGGAATCCCGCACCGTCGTAGGAGATCGTCAACCGCAGTCGCGTGGTGACGGCGGGGGCGTCGTCACGCGCCGGTGGCGTCGTGGTCGACACCGCCTCCCCTGTCGACACCGCCTCCCCCGTCGACACGGCCTCCCCCACCGGCGCGGTCTCCGGCACCGGCGCGGAACGGGCCCGGGGGCTCGCTCCGGCCATCGTCGACCCCACCCCGGCGGCGGCCTCGGGGGCGGCCGTGAGGTCGGGGTCGAACAGGGTCAAACCAGTTCGATGCGGGCCATGGGGGCGCTGTCGCCCTGGCGCGGGCCGAGCTTCAGGATGCGGGTGTAGCCGCCGGGGCGGTCGGAGTAGCGCGGGGCGATCTCCGCGAACAGCTTGTGCGCCATGTCCTTGTCCCTGATCAGCGCGACGACGTTGCGGTGGCGGTGCACCCCGCCCTTGACGGCCGCGGTGATGCACTTCTCGGCCACCGGCCTCAGGGCCTTGGCCTTGGCCTCGGTCGTGACCAGGGACTCCGCCGCGATGAGCGAGGCCACCAGGTTGCCCAGCATGGCCTTCTGGTGGGCTGCGTCACCGCCCAGTCGCCGACCCCTGCGGGGCGTGCCGCGCATGGCCGGACCTCAGTCCTTCACGCGGAGCGACAGGCCCCGCTCGTCGAGTCGCTGGATGACCTCGTCGAGGGACTTCTGACCGAAGTTGGTGATGGCCAGAAGGTCCTCCGCCGTGCGCTCCACCAGCTCGCCGATGGTGTTGACCTGGGCACGCTTGAGGCAGTTGCGGGGGCGCTCGGAGAGGTCGAGGTCCTCGATGGCGAGGTCGAGGTCGGGCGAACCGCTCGTCGAGGTCCCCACCTCGCCCAGCTCGAGGCCCTGGGGCTCGTCTTCCAGGTCGGCGACGAGCCCGACGAGGGACCGCAGGGTGTCGCCGGCCGAGGCCAGCGCCTCGCGCGGCGTCAGCGACCCGTCGGTCTCGATGTCGAGGACGAGGCGGTCGAAGTCGGTCGACTGCTCGACCCGGACCGGCTCCACCGAGAAGGCCACGCGCCGCACCGGCGAGAAGATCGAGTCGACGGGGATGACGCCGATGGTGCTGGAGCGCTTGTTGCGCTCCGCCGAGGCGTACCCACGGCCGCGCTCCACCGTGACGTCGATGGCCAGGCGGCCCTTTCCGTTGAGCGTGGCGATGTGGAGGTCGGGGTTGAGGACCTCCACGTCCGCGGTGAGTTGCAGGTCGCCGGCGGACACGTCGCCGGGCCCCCGCTTGTCGCAGCGCAGAGTCACGGCCTCGTCGGCGTGCACCCGCAGGACGACGTCCTTGAGGTTCAAGATGATGTCGGTCACGTCCTCTTTCACGCCGGGCAGGGTCGTGAACTCGTGCAGGGCGTCGTCGAACCGGACCTGGGTCACCGCCGCGCCGGGGATGGACGACAGCAGCGTCCGGCGGATCGAGTTTCCGAGGGTGTGGCCGAAACCGGGCTCGAGGGGGCTGACGGCGAACCGCTGGCGGTTGCCCTCCTCCTCGCCGATGGCCTCGACGGTGGGGCGCTGGATGATGAGCATGCGACTGGCTCCTGGGTGTCGTGGGGGGCTGAGTGTCTGGCCTCGGGGTGGGCGGACCCGAGGTGTTACTTGGAGTAGAGCTCGACGATGAGCGACTCGCGCACGGGCTCGTCGATGTGCTCGCGCTCGGGCAGCGTGGTGACGCGCACCTGGGTGCGGTTCTCGCCCGATTCGAGCCACAGCGGCAAGGCGCGGTCGAGCGTGTCGAGGTTGCGTCGCACGAAGTAGAGCTCTTTCGACGACGGCTTGAGGGTGACGACGTCACCCTGGCGCACCCGGTAGCTCGGGATCGTGACCCGCTTCCCGTTCACCAGGATGTGCCCGTGGCGCACGAGCTGGCGGGCCTGGGCCCGGCTGGCGCCCCACGTGGCCCGGAACGTCACGTTGTCCAGGCGCAGCTCGAGAAGGCGCAGCAGGTTCTCCCCGGTGATCCCCGGCTGACGGCTCGCCTCTGCGTACAGGTTGCGGAACTGGCGCTCCAGGAGCCCGTAGATGCGACGGGCCTTCTGCTTCTCACGCAGCTGGGCCAGGTACTCCGAGCCCTGGCGCATGCGGTCGCGCCCGTGCTCCCCGGGCGGGTAGGCGCGGCTGTGGCGGTCGGTGACCGCTTCGCTGACAGGACACTTGAGCGAGTAGCAGCGCTCGCCCTTCAAGAACAGCTTGGTCCGTTCGCGCCGGCACAGCCGGCAGACGGGACCCGTGTAACGCGCCATGCGGTGGTGCTCCTTCCGTTCCCGCTAGACCCGGCGCCGCTTCTTGGGGCGGCAGCCGTTGTGCGGGATGGGGGTGACGTCTTTGATGCCGGCGACCTCGATGCCGACGGCCGCGAGCGAGCGGATGGCGGTCTCGCGCCCCGAGCCCGGGCCCCGCACGAGCACGTCGACCTTGCGCACCCCGTGCTCCATGGCTCGGCGCGCCGCCTGCTCGGCCGCGAGCTGGGCCGCGAAGGGGGTGGACTTCCGAGACCCCTTGAAGCCGACGTTGCCGGCCGAGGCCCACGCCAACACGTTCCCCTCGTGGTCCGAGATGGAGATGATGGTGTTGTTGAACGAGCTCTTGATGTGGGCCACTCCGTACGCGATGTTCTTGCGCTCGCGCTTGCGGGGCCGGCGGACGGACGCGGCCTTGGTCGTGGACTTGGCTGCCTTGGCGGTCTTGGCCATCAGTGTTTCCGAACCTTCTTCTTGCCGGCGACGGTCTTCTTCGGGCCCTTGCGGGTGCGGGCGTTGGTGTGGGTGCGCTGGCCATGGACGGGCAGGCCCTTGCGGTGACGTACGCCCTCGTAGCAGCCGATCTCCATCTTGCGCTTGATGTCCTGGGCGATGTCCCGGCGGAGATCGCCCTCGACCTTGAAGTTGGCGTCGATGTAGGAGCGGAGGCGGACGACCTCCTCGTCGGTGAGGTCCCGCACCCGGGTGTCGGCGTTGAGGTCGGTCCCCGCGATCGTTTGCTGCGCGCGGGTACGGCCGATGCCGAAGATGTAGGTGAGAGACACCTCCAGCCGCTTTTCGCGGGGGATGTCGACACCGGAGATCCGTGCCACTTGTGTTTGCCGCTCCTCTCGTCCTGGTCAGCCGGTGGGCTTCGCTCAGCCCTGGCGCTGCTTGTGCCGGGGGTTGTCGCAGATCACCATCACCCGGCCGTTGCGGCGGATGACCTTGCACTTCTCACAGATCGCCTTGACACTCGGTCGAACCTTCATCGCTGTCTTCCCTGCCTCGAACTCGCCGTGCCCACTACTTGTACCGGTATGTGATCCGTCCGCGACTCAGGTCGTAGGGCGTGATCTCAACCTGCACGCGGTCGCCGGGGAGGATCCGGATCCGGTGCATGCGCATCTTTCCCGAGCTGTGCGCAAGCACCTTGTGGCCGTTCTCGAGCTCGACACGGAACATGGCATTGGGGAGCGGCTCGACGACCGTCCCCTCGAGCACGATCGCATCCTCTTTGGGCTTGGGCAGGTGACTCCTCCTCGTACTTGTCGACTGGCACGCCGCGCTCCGGGACATGTGTGACCGGGACGACGCCCGACCGGACCCGAGGACCCGTTGCAACGGCGGTGATCGGCCCACCGCCGACCGAGCCGGAGGGGGGCCTCCGCTCGGCGAGCCGACCTACCAGCATAGCGCCCGTTTCCCCTCCCGGCCAGGGCGTCCTGGCTGCCCAGGGCACCGACCGGGCCGGGCCCGGCGCGGTGGGTCGCTCAGGGGAGGGTGAGGACCTCGGGCCCGTCGTCGGTGACGGCGATGGTGTGCTCGAAATGCGCCGACAGCTTCCCGTCCGCGGTCACCACGCTCCACCCGTCCTCGAGGACCCGGGTGGCGGGGCCCCCGGCGTTGACCATGGGCTCCACCGCGAACACCATCCCCGGCTTGAGCATGGGTCCGCCCTGGCCCGGCCAGTAGTTGGGCACCTGGGGCTCTTCGTGCATGGCGGTCCCGATGGCGTGCCCGACGTACTCCCGGACCACGGAGAAGCCGGCCCCCTCGGCCACGTCCTGGACCGCCCGCCCCACCTCGTGGAGGCGGTTCCCGCTGCGCAACTGCTCGATCCCGGCCCAGAGGCTCCTCTCGGTGGTCTCGATGAGCCGGGCCGCCTCGCCCGTGACCTCCCCGATCGGCATCGTGAAGGCCGCGTCTCCGTGGTAGCCCTCGATGATGGCGCCACAGTCGACGGACAGGATGTCGCCCTCCTCGAGCACGTATTCCCCGGGTATGCCGTGGACGATCATGTCGTTGGGCGAGGTGCAGATCACCGCCGGGAACCCCCGGTAGTGGAGGAAGTTGGACTTGGCGTCCCGGCGCTCGAGGACGTCTCTGGCCACGGCGTCGAGCTCGGCGGTACTCACCCCCGGCTTGGCGGCCTCCCGGGTGGCTTCGTGCATCTCGGCCACCACGAGCCCGGCGCGCCGCATCTTGGCGATCTCCTCGGCGTTGCGTCTCATCGGGCCTTTCCTCTGCCCCGCCGTTCCTCCACGGCTCTGATGACCCGGCGCAGCACGGCGTCGGGCGACCCCACGCCGCTGACCTTAGCGAGCTGCCCTCGTGACTCGTACCACTCGATGAGCGGCGCCGTCTGGCGCTCGTAGAGCTCGAGCCGGCGACCGATGGCGTCCTCGGTGTCGTCTTCGCGCTGGATGACCTCGCCTCCGCAGACGTCGCACATCCAATTGACCTTGGGCGGGGTGGAGACCGAGTAATTGGCGCCACAGTCGGTGCACACGCGACGACTCGCCAGCCGGCGCAGGGCCTGGGCGGTGGGCACCTCGATGTCCACGGTCAGGTCGAGCGCTCCGGGCGCCAGCAGCGAAGCCACCGACTCGGCCTGGTAGGTGGTGCGCGGGCAGCCGTCGAGGATGAATCCCCGGGCCCGGGCATCGGGCTCGGCCAGGCGTTCGGCCACCATCTCGATGATCAGGTCGTCGCCGAGGAGCTCCCCGTTCTCCATGGTCTCCCGCACCTTGAGGCCGAGGATCGAGCCCGTCTTCACCGCGGCGCGCAGCATGTCGCCCGTGGAGATGTGCGGGACCACATAGTGGTGCGACAACCGCACGCACTGGGTTCCTTTGCCGGCCCCCTGTTTGCCGAGGACCACGAGCCTGACGCCGGGTACCACCGTCAGCTACTTGAGGAAACCTTCGTAGTTCCGCATCATGAGCTGGCTGTCGATCTGCCGCATCGTCTCGAGCGATACACCTACGGCGATCAGCAACGTCGTCCCGTAGAACGGGTAGCCCTGGATGTTCCACAACGCCATGAGCAGCGACGGCAACACGGCCACCACTGCCAGGTACAGGCCTCCGGGAACGGTGATGCGGTTCAAGATGCGCGCCAAGTAGCGCTCGGTGGGCGGGCCGGGCCGGATGCCCGGGATGTAGCCGCCCTGCTTGCGGATGATGTCGGCCTGCTGGTGGGGGTCGAACGCCACGTACACGTAGAAGAAGGTGAAGGCGAAGATCAAGATGCCGTAGGAGATCACGTAGAGCAGGCTCGTCGGCGTGATGTGGTTGTTCACGAAGGTGCGGAACCCGGTCCACGGGATGATGTTGGCCAAGAGGACGGGGATGTACAGCAGCGAGTTGGCGAAGATGATCGGGATGACACCGGACTGGTTGACCTTGAGCGGGATATAGGTCGAGGAACCCCCGTACATCCGCCTCCCCACCACCCGCTTGGCGAAGGTGACCGGGATGCGACGCTGACCCTGCTCCATGAACACCACGACCACGAGCAGCACCAGGGTGACCGCCACGATCACCCCGAACTTCAGGCTGCCCCCCTGGGTGAGCACGGCGGTGCCACCGGCGGGGATCCCCGCGGTGACGTTGGCGAAGATGATGATCGACATGCCGTTGCCGATGCCCCGTTGGGTGATGAGCTCGCCGAGCCACATGACGAACGCCGTCCCCGCCGTGAGCGTCAGGCAGATGAACCCTCCCTTCCACAAGGTGAAGTGCGGGATGAGGTCCACGTTGCTCGTTCCGAGCAGGCCGCCGCCGCCGTTGTGGAACACGTACACCAGGCCCGCCGACTGCAGCAGGGCGAGGCCGATGGTGAGGTACCGGGTGGTCTGGGTGAGCTTCTTCTGCCCGACCGCGCCCTGGTCGCGCCACTCCTCGAGCTTGGGGATCACCGTGGACAGCAGCTGGATGATGATCGAGCTCGTGATGTAGGGCATGATCCCCAACCCGAACAGGGCCATGCGCAGCAGCCCGCCCCCGGAGAACAGGTTGAGAAAGCCCAGGATCCCGGCTGACTTGGCCTTGGCCTCCAAGGCCTGGACCTGCGTGATGGAGATGAAGGGGACGATCAGGTTCGCCCCGAGCTGGTAGATGGCGATGACCAGCAGGGTGAAGAGCACCTTGTTCCGCAGGTCAGCGACCTTGAAGATGTTCTTCAGGCTCGAGAGCAACGCCTCTCCTCCTCGCTGCGCACGGTACCGGGGTGTACGAGGCTACCGGTTGGTGAGGGCGTTGCCCCGCGCCGGTGGGCGCCCGTGACCGAAGGGCGGGGGCAGGATCTCGACGCTGCCACCGGCAGACTCGATGGCAGCGCGGGCCGAGGCCGACACGGCATGGACCTTGACAGACACGGCACGGTGCAGCTCCCCGCGACCGAGCACCTTGACCAGGGCGCCCTTGCGCACGCGACCGGCGGCACTGAGGGTGGCCGGGGTGGCCTCGTCCCCGGGGAAGGTGTCGAGGGTGTCGAGGTTCACCACGGCGTACTCCACCCGGAACGGGTTGTGGAAGCCCTTGAGCTTGGGGATCCGCTGCGCCAGCTGGAGCTGGCCACCCTCGAAACCGGGCGGCACGTTGCCGCGGGCGCCGGTGCCCTTGGTGCCGCGGCCCGCGGTCTTGCCGCCTTTGCCGGCGATGCCCCGACCGACGCGTCGCTTGGGGCGGTTCGAGCCCGCGGGCGGGCGCAGGTCGTGAAGTTTCATGCCGGCTCCTTGGCGGCGCCCCGCGTCTTCTTGGCCGGCGCGGGCGCGACCGGTGCGAGGCCTTCGGCGGCGCGACGGGCGCGCGGCGCGCCGCGGCCGAGCGTTCGCGCTGGTCGAGGGCCTCCTGCTCGCTGGCGCCCTCCACGGTCACCAGATGGGGGACGCGCGCCAGCATGCCCCGGACGTCGGACCGGTCGGGAAGGACCCGGCTCCGGCCGATCCCCCGCAGGCCCAGGGCGCGCAGGGTGGCGCGGTGCTTGGGCTTGGTGCTGATGCCCGAGCGGACCTGGGTCACCCGCAGCTGGCCCTCGGCATCGGCCGGGGGCGACGACTTCGCCGCGCTCACGTCGGAACCTCCTGGAACAGGTCAGATGCGCGCTGGCGCTCGCGGTAGGCGCGCAGCACCCCACGGGGCACGCACTGGTCGGCGGGCAGGCCCCGAAGGCGCGCCACGTCCTCGGGACGCTTGAGCGACTTCAGACCGGCGATGGTGGCGTGCGCGACGTTGATGCCGTTCGACGAGCCCAACGACTTGCACAAGATGTCATGGATTCCGGCCATCTCGAGGATGGCGCGGGCCGCGCCACCGGCGATGACCCCGGTGCCCGGCGATGCGGGCTTGAGCATGACGCGGCCCGCACCGGCGACACCGATGACCGGGTGGGTGATGGTCGAGCCCGCCAGTGGCACGTCGAACATGTTCTTGCGGGCTTCCTCGATGCCCTTCTGCACCGCCAGGCCCGCCTCCTTGGCCTTGCCGTACCCGAGACCCACGCGTCCGTTGCCGTCACCGACGACCATGAGCGCGGTGAACGAGAACCGCCGGCCGCCCTGGACGACCTTGGCGACCCGGTTCACCCGGATGGTGCGCTCTTCGAATTGTCCGTCGAGCATCAGAACTCCAGTCCTCCCTCGCGGGCTGCTTCGGCCAACGCCGCCACTCGCCCGTGATACCGGAAGCCCCCGCGGTCGAACACGACACGGGTCACTCCCGCCGATTTCGCCCGGTCGGCGACCAGCTTGCCGACGGCCGTGGCCGCAGCCACGTTGCCACCCGTGGCGCCGCGCAACGAGGCCTCCACCGTGCTGGCGGCGGCCAACGTGCGGCCCGCGGTGTCGTCGATGACCTGTGCGGAGATGTGGCGCCCCGAGCGGAACACCGCCAGTCGAGGACGGGTCGTGGTGCCGGCGACGTGCTTGCGCACGCGGGCGTGACGGCGGATGCGCAGGTTGCGCTTTCGTGCTGCTGCTGTGGCCATGGCTACTTGGCCGCCTTGCCGGCTTTGCGGATGACGCGCTCGCCGGCGTACCGGATGCCCTTGCCCTTGTAGGGCTCGGGCTTGCGGAGCTTTCGGATGTCTGCCGCCACCTGGCCGACCCTCTCTTTGTCGATCCCCTTCACGACGATGCGGGTCGGCGTGGGGACCTCGAAGATAACCCCTTCGGGAGCCTGCACCGTCACGGGGTGGGAGAAGCCCAGCGCAAGCTCGAGCGACGACGGCCCCTTGGCGACGGCCCGGTATCCCACCCCCACGATCTCGAGGTCCTTGGAGAACCCGGCGGTGACGCCGGTCACCATGTTGGCGACGAGCGAACGGGTGAGGCCGTGCAGGGCCCGGTTCTGGCGTTGGTCGTCGGGACGCTCGACGAGCAGGGCCGACTCCTCCTGGCGCACCGTGATGGCTCCGGGGAGCGGGCGCGTCAGGGTCCCCTGGGGGCCGGCCACGGTGACGATCCGCTCGTCGAGGGTCACCGTCACGCCGCCGGGAACGACGATGGGGGCGCGTCCGACACGCGACATCAGCGCACCTCCTCACCGCAGCGGTCGGAGAACCTCTCACCACACATAACAGAGGACCTCCCCACCCACCCGCTTCTGACGGGCCTCGCGATCGGTCATGAGCCCGTGGCTGGTGGACACCACCGCCACCCCCATGCCCCCGAGGACGCGGGGAAGGCCATCGGCACGGGCATAGATGCGCAGCCCCGGTCTCGACACCCGCTTGAGGCCGGCGATCGTGCGCGTCCGGTCCGGTGCGTACTTGAGTTGGATCTCGAGCACGCTGCCGGGTCCCGTGCCCGAGGCGTCCACGTCGAAGCCCGCGATGTAACCCTCGCGCTGGAGGATCACCGCCAGAGACTCCTTCAGCTTGGAGCTGGGCATCTTGACGCTGTCGTGCATGGCGGTGTTGGCGTTGCGGATGCGGGTGAGCATGTCGGCCACGGGGTCGGTCATCGTCATGAGCGCGTTCCTCCCCTCACCAGCTCGCCTTGGTGACCCCGGGGATCTCCCCCGAGTGCACCATGACGCGCAGGCAGATACGACAGAGGCCGAACTTGCGCAACACCGCCCGCGGGCGTCCGCACCGCCGGCACCTCGTGTACGCCCGGACCTTGAACTTGGGCGTCCGCTGTTGCTTCTCGATCAATGCCTTCTTGGCCATTGTGCTAGACGATCTCCTGCTTGAAAGGGAAGCCGAAGGCGGCGAGGAAGGCACGGCCCTCCTCGTCGTTCTGGGCGGTGATGCAGATGGTGATGTCCATGCCGCGGATGACGTCGACACGGTCGTAGTCGATCTCGGGGAAGATCAGCTGCTCGGTCACCCCGAAGGTGTAGTTCCCGTGGCCGTCGAAGGAGGTCGACGACAGGCCGCGGAAGTCGCGCACCCTGGGGATGGCGATGGAGATGAGCCTGTCGAGGAACTCCCACGCCCTGTCACCGCGCAGCGTCACCTTGGCACCGATGGGCATGCCCTCGCGGAGCTTGAACGCCGCGATCGACTGTCGGGCCCTGGTCACCACCGGCTTCTGGCCCGTGATCAACTCGAGGTCGCGTACCGCCCCCTCGACGAGCGAAGGCTGCTGGGTGGCTTTGCCCACCCCCATGTTGATCACGACCTTCTCCAGCCGGGGGACCTGCATCACGTTGGGCAGTTCCAGCTGCTGCTGGAGCTCGGCCCGGAGGGTCTGGTCGTAGCGCTCTTTCAGCCGGGGACGGGCACGTGTGGCGGCGACGGTCATGACAGGTCCGTCCCGCACTTGCGGCAGACGCGGACCTTGCGGCCGGTCTCGTCCATCTGAATCCCGATTCGGGTCGGCCCACAGGCGGGGCAGACGATGGCCACGGCGGACACCGGCAAGGGCATGTCCTTGTCGATGATCCCGCCCTGCATGGTCGCGCCCCGGGGCTTGGTGTGCCGCTTCGCCATGTTGGCGCCGTCGACGATCACCTTCCCCTGTTGCGGGAGCGCCACCATCACCTGGCCGCGCTTGCCCCGGTGCTTGCCCGAGAGCACCTGCACCGTGTCGCCCTTGCGAATTCGCATCACAACACCTCCGGAGCCAGCGACACGATCCGCATGAACCTCTTGTCGCGCAGCTCGCGCCCTACGGGCCCGAAGATCCGGGTCCCTCGTGGTTGCTGCTGGTCGTTGATGAGCACCGCGGCGTTCTCGTCGAACCGGATGTAGCTGCCGTCGGGGCGTCGCGTCTCCTTGGCCGTGCGCACCACCACGCACTTCACGACCTCTCCCTTCTTGACCGCCGCCCCCGGAATGGCGTCTTTCACCGTGGCCACGAACACGTCACCGATGCCCGCGTACCGACGGCGCGAGCCGCCGAGCACCTTGATGCACAGCACCGTCCGGGCTCCGGAGTTGTCGGCCACCTTGAGCCGCGACTCTTGCTGGATCACCGGGCACGCTCCACCACTTCGGTGACACGCCAGCGCTTGAGCTTCGAGAGGGGACGGGTCTCGGTCACCCGCACCCGGTCGCCGACTTTGGCGTCGTTCTCCGAATCGTGCGCGTAGAGCTTGCGTGTGCGCTGCACCGTCTTGCCGTAGCGCGGGTGACGGACCCGCTCGGTCACGGCGACGACCACGGTGGCCTGCATCTTGTCGGAGACGACGAGGCCTTCACGCGTCTTCCGACTGCGGCGCCCCGGTTGGGCAGTGGTGTCTTGCTCGGCCATCACAGGTCCTCCTCGTCGCCTTCGGCGTCGGCGTCGACCACCACGGTGTCCTCGTCGTCGACGACATCAGACGCCTCGTCGATGGCCGGGGCCCGTGGCCTTCTGGTGCGGCGCACCGGGGTCGCCTGGTCATCTGCATCCGCTTCGAGGTCCTCGGCGGGGCGACGACGCGCCGGGCGCGCCGACACCACCGGTCCGGCGTCGCGACCCTCGGCCAGTGCGATCTCCCGGTCGCGCAGGATCGTGAGCACCCGGGCCACGTCCTTGCGCACGACAGAGAGGCGCACCACGTTGTCCAGCTGGCCGGTGGCCAGCTGGAACCGGAGATTGAGCATCTCGCGGCGGTACTCGGCCAGGCGGCCCTCGAGCTCCTCGTCCTCGAGCTCACGCAGTTCAAAGGCATGGGGCATGGCTCGACTACACCTCCACCTCGGGCGCGCCGTGCGTGCCCGGGCGCACGACGAACCGTGCCTTGAAGGGAAGCTTCTGGATGGCCCGCTCCATGGCCTCACGGGCCAGGTCGCGCTCCACCCCGGCCAGCTCGAACAGGATGCGGCCGGGTCGGACCACCGCCACCCAGTGCTCGGGGTTGCCCTTGCCCGACCCCATGCGCGTCTCGGCCGGCTTCTGGGTGACCGGTTTGTCGGGGAAGACCCGGATCCACACCTTGCCGCCCCGCTTGACGTGGCGGGTCATGGCGATTCGGGCCGCCTCGATCTGGCGCTGGGTGATCCACGCCGGCTCGAGGGCCTGGATCCCGAAGTCGCCGAAGTTGATGGTCGAGGCACCCTTGGCCAGACCGTTGAGGCGACCGCGGTGCTGCTTGCGGTGCTTCACCTTGCGGGGCATGAGCATCAGTCGGACTCCTTACGGAAGTGCGGCGTCTCGTGGTGCTCGTTGCGGGTGCGACGCTCGATCTCTTCTTCCTCCGCCAGCAGGCGCTCGAAGTCGTCACCGGCCGGCGCCGCGCCGGGAAGCGGCACAGCGGCGGCCTCGGCCCCGGTGTCCGCCGCCCCTGCATCGACCGAGGCGCCGAGCCCGTCAGCGGCGTCGCCGGACTCGGGCGCGGTGAGAACACTGCCGGGCTCACCCTGCTCGGCACGACGACGCCCACCACCGGCGGTGACGAGGCGGCGCGGGCCGGACTGGCCCGAGGTCTCGCCGGCGGCCATGGCGGCCTCACGCGAGATCTTGTCCTCGGACGAGAGCTTGTAGGGCAGGATGTCGCCCTTGTAGATCCACACCTTCACGCCGATTCGGCCGAAGGTGGTGCGGGCCTCGCGGAAGCCGTAGTCGATGTCGGCACGCAGCGTGTGCAGCGGGACCCGACCCTCGCGGTACCCCTCGCGCCGGGCCATCTCCGACCCACCCAGGCGGCCCGCGCACTGCACGCGCACCCCGAGAGCACCGGCCTTGGTGACCGTCTGCATGGCGCGCTTCATGGCCCGACGGAACGCCACACGCCGGGTCAGCTGGTCGGCGATGCTCTGGGCGATCAAGGCGGCGTCGAGCTCGGGCTGCTTGATCTCCTGGATGTTGAGCTGGATGCGGTTGCGGAGACCGGTGATGTCCTCGAGCTTCTTCTTGAGGCGATCGGCCTCGGATCCTCGCCGGCCGATGACGATGCCGGGACGGGCCGTGTGGATGTCGACACGCAACCGGTCACGTGTCCGTTCGATCTCGATGCGGCTCACCGCCGCGGACTCGAGCTGCGACATCAGGTAGTCGCGGATCTTCCAGTCCTCGATGACGAAGTCCTGGTAGTTGCGCTCCTCGAACCAGCGCGACTTCCAGTCGGTGGTCACGCCGAGGCGGAACCCGTAGGGATTGACCTTCTGGCCCATGGCTCAGCCCTTCTCCTCTTCGCCCGTTCCACCGGTGTCGCTGTCGTCTGCGTCGGTGGCGGCCTTGGTCGTGCTCTTGCGGGCGCCGCGCGTGCGACGAGGCTTGGGGGCCCGGGCCGGCTCCTCGGCCTCGGGCTCGGCCTCGGCCTCGGTCTCGGGCTCGGTCTCGGTCTCGGCCAGCTCGCCGTTGAGCCATGCCGGCTCCTCGAACGCAGCTTCTTCCTCGCTGGCGACGTCGACGCTGTCTTCGGCCACAGCACCGTCGTCCTCGACCGCCTCCTCCTCGACCGACTCGTCGGTCGTGGCGTCGAGATCCTCGGCATCGGCGTCTCGCTGCGCCGCCGGTGCCTCGGCCTCGGCGGCACCGCTCTCGCCGCGCCGCGAGGCGGCGACCCGGCGCGAACGCAGGCCCGACGTCTCGGTGGCCTGCCGGGCGCGGCGTCTCGCCAGCCGGTTCTCGGGCAGCCGGCTTACGATCACCGTGATGTGACACGTGCGCTTGCGGATCCGGGTGGCGCGGCCCCGGGCCCGGGGGCGCCACCGCTTGAGCGTGGTGCCCTCATCGGCGAAGCAGGCCGACACATACAGCTCGTCGGGATCGAGCTGATCGTTGTTGCGGGCGTTGGCCACCGCCGAAGCCAGCACTTTCGCCACCACCCGGGCGGCTTCGCGAGGCGTGGCGTTGAGGATCTCCTCGGCCCGATCCGCGTCCTTGCCCCGGATCAGGTCGAGGACCTGGCGCGCCTTGTACGCCGACATCCGGTAGTGACGCAATACCGCCCGCGTCCCGGGGGCCTCGTTGGTCTTCACGCCCGGCACGTCATCGCCTCGCTTGCCGTTCCTGGCCGGCGTGGTACCGGAAGGTGCGGGTCATGGCGAACTCGCCGAGCTTGTGGCCCACCATGGACTCGGTGATGTACACGGGCACGTGCTTGCGCCCGTCGTGCACCGCGATGGTGTGCCCCACCATGTCGGGGATGATCGTGGAACGCCGCGACCACGTCTTGATCACGCGCTTCTCGTTGGTGGCGTTCAAGGCGTCCACCTTCTTGAGCAGGTGGTCGTCCACGAAGGGCCCCTTCTTGAGGCTACGAGGCATGCGGCAGTGCTCCTTCGGTTCCGGTCATCGCCGCGCGCCACGGCTGCGGCGGCGGCGCACGATCATCTGGTCGGACCGCTTGTGGCGGGAGCGGGTCCGGCCCTCGGGCTTCCCCCACGGCGACACCGGGTGGCGTCCCCCCGACGACTTGCCCTCGCCGCCACCGAGCGGGTGGTCGACAGGGTTCATGGCCACGCCGCGGGTCTGGGGACGCACACCCTTCCAACGGTTGCGGCCGGCCTTGCCCACCGACACCAGTTCCGCCTCGGCGTTGCCCACCTCACCCAGGGTCCCCCTGCAGTCGATGGGCACGCGGCGCATCTCGGTGGAGGGCAGGCGGAGGGTGGCGAACTGGCCCTCTTTGGCGACGAGCTGTGCGCTCATCCCGGCTCCCCGGGCCAGCTTGCCGCCCTGGCCGGGACGCAGCTCGACGTTGTGCACCGTCGACCCGACCGGGATGTAGCGAAGCGGCAGCGCGTTGCCGGGACGGATCTCAGAGCCCTGGCCGCTGGCGAGGACGTCCCCCACGCGTACCTGCGCAGGGGCGAGGATGTAGCGCTTCTCCCCGTCGTAGTAGTGCAGCAGGGCGATGCGGGCGTTGCGGTTGGGGTCGTACTCGATGGCGGCCACCTTGGCAGGCACGCCGTCCTTGTCACGCTTGAAGTCGACGAGGCGGTACTGCTGCTTGTGCCCGCTGCCGCGGTGGCGCGCCGTCTTGCGGCCGTAGCTGTTACGGCCACCGGTGCCGGGTTTGGGTACGACGAGCGACCTCTCGGGCTTCGACCGCGTGATCTCGGAGAAGTCCGAGACCGTCTGGAACCGGCGACCGGCACTGGTGGGCTTGCGTTTACGCAGGGCCATCGGGGGCGACCTCTCAGCTCTTCTCGAACAGGTCGATCTTGTCGCCACCGGCGAGCGTCACAACGGCGCGCTTGGTGGCCGAACGTTTCCCTACGGTGTTGGTCTTGCGGTTGCGACGAGTCTTGCCCTTGCGGTTGAGCGTGTTCACACTCTTGACCCGTACACCGAAGGCCTGCTCGACGGCGTGGCGCACGTCGATCTTGGTGGCGTCGGAGGCCACCACGAAGACATAGGCACCGTCTTCCATGAGGGCGTAGGACTTCTCCGACACCACGGGCCGCACCAGGACCTGCTCGGCGTTCTTCATCGGTCGCTCCCGTCATCGTCGGCGTCGGCGTCGGCGTCGGCTGCGACCTCGTTCTCGGCGAGGACGTCGGTGATGGTGGCGACCGCTTCGTCGGCGTCGTCGGCACCGGTGTCGGTGTCGGCCTCGGCCACAGCGCCTTTGCTCTGCGGCGCGCGCCGGGCTTTACGGGGGGCGGCGGCGGGCTTGCCCGCGGCCGGTGTGGTCTCGCCCGGCAGCGTGGCGTCGGTGAACACCACCCAGTCGCTCTTGAGCACGTCGTAGGCGTTCAGCTCGTCACCCTGGATGGTCTGGACCTCGGACAGGTTGGCGAAGGAACGATCGGGGATCCCGTCGTCAGGGCCGAGGACGACGAGCACCCGCCCGCCCAGGTCGAGCGCGGCCAGAGCGGCGACCGCGTCCTTGGTCTTCGGGGCCGGGAACGACCATTCGTCGACCACCACGACCTTGCCGTCCGACGCCCGGTCCGACAGGGCCGAGTACAGGGCCAGGCGGATCATCTTCTTGGGAGTGCGCTGGCGGTAGGAGCGGGGCTTGGGACCCAGGGCGATGCCACCGCCGGCCCACTGCGGAGAGCGGGTCGAGCCTTGACGGGCACGACCCGTCCCCTTCTGCCGGAAGGGCTTGGCGCCTCCGCCCGAGACCTCGGCCCGCGTCCGGGTCGACTGGGTGCCGGCGCGCGCCGCCGCAAGCTGGGCGGTGATGACCTGGTGGAGCACGGCTTCGTTGGGGACGACGCCGAAGATCTGCGGGTCGAGGGTGACGGTGTCGATCACGGTGCCGTCGATGCGCCGCCGGTCGACGGTGCGGTGCTCGGGCTCGGGTCGGACCCGGCGACGCTGCCCGGCGGAAACGGTGGCGGTCGCCATGGCGGTGCTCATGATGCGCTCACGCCGTTGGAGCCCTTGACCGTGTTGCGCAGCACGACCATGCCGCCGCGCGGGCCCGGGGACCGCTCCCCGCACGAGGATCAGCTCGCGCTCGGCGTCCGCCTGGACCACCTCGAGGTTGAGGGTCGTGACCTGATGCCCGCCCATGCGCCCCGCCATGCGGGTCCCCTTGAATACGCGGGCCGGGGTGGCGCACGCACCGATGGAGCCCGGTGACCGGTGCTTCTTGTGGTTGCCGTGGGCCGCACCTTGGCCCTTGAAGTTGTGCCGCTTCATGGCCCCGGCGAACCCCTTGCCCTTGGAGACCGCGATGGCGTCGACCCGCTCACCCGCGCTCATGAGATCGGCGGTGATCTGCTGGCCCACTTCGAACCCGCTGGCGTCGTCGAGCCGCAGCTCCACGAGGTGACGGCCCGGCTCCACCCCGGCGGCGGTGAAGTGGCCCTGCTCGGGCTTGTTCATGGCGGACGCCCGGCGCACCCCCCACGTCACCTGCAGGGCGGCATACCCCTCACGTTCGGGGGTCTTCACCTGGACCACGCGGCAAGGGCGCGATCTTGAGAACCGTCACCGGGATGGCGCGGTTGTTCTCGTCCCAGACCTGGGTCATGCCGACCTTTTCGCCGACGATCGCCTTGGTCGCCACGGTGAATGGGTCCCTTCCGTCCTCATGCTGGAGCGGCCGCAACGTCGCGGCACGCCTTGGTTCGGTTCTTCGGCGCCGTCGCCGGCGCCCGGTTCGCATGCCAACGCTCCGCCCGGGAGACCCGAGCGGAGCGTTCGCCAGGTTTTGCCCCGAGGTCCCTACCTGAAATGCCGGAAGGCGCTCGGAGACGTCGAAACGGCCTGCTGGGCCCGAAATCGGCCCGACCTGCGACGTTACACCATGGATTCAGGGGCCTGCCACACGTATCCCGCCCCGGGGGCAGGGCGCGGCGGGCCTAGACGTTCTGGATCTTGATCTCGATGTCGACACCGGCGGGCAGGTCCAACCGCTGCAGGGAGTCCACCGTCTTCGGGGTGTGCTCCACGATGTCGACCAGGCGCTTGTGCACCTGCATCTCGAAGTGCTCGCGACTGTCTTTGTACTTGTGGGGGGAGCGGATCACGGTGTAGCGGTGGCGCTCGGTCGGCAACGGCACCGGCCCTTGGACCTTGGCCTGGGTGCGCAGGACGGTCTGCACGATCTTCTCGGTCGACTGATCGAGGATCTCGTGGTCGTAGGCCTTCAGCCGGATCCGGATCTTCTGGCGCGATGCGTCTGCCATGGTGGCTCTCGTTTCCCTTCCCGCCGCGCCCTGATCCCTACTTGAGGATCTTTGTGACCCGGCCGGAGCCCACCGTGCGCCCACCCTCGCGGATGGCGAACAGCAGACCCTCGTCCATGGCGATGGGCTTCTGGAGCTCGACCGTCATCTCGGTGTTGTCCCCGGGCATGACCATCTCCGTGCCCTCGGGCAGGGTGATCGAGCCGGTGACGTCGGTCGTCCGGAAGTAGAACTGCGGCCGGTAGTTGTTGAAGAAGGGCTTGTGGCGGCCGCCCTCCTCCTTGGTGAGCACGTACACGTTGGCCTCGAAGTTCGTGTGCGGGGTGATCGAGCCGGGCTTGGCCAGCACCTGGCCACGCTCGACGTCCTCCTTCTTCGTGCCACGCAGGAGGGCGCCGATGTTGTCGCCGGCACGACCCTCGTCGAGGAGCTTGCGGAACATCTCCACGCCCGTGACGACGGTCTTCTGGGTGGGGCGCAGGCCGACGATCTCGATCTCCTCGCCCACCTTGACCTGGCCCTGCTCGACCTTGCCGGTCACCACGGTGCCGCGGCCGGTGATGGACATGACGTCCTCGATGGGCATGAGGAAGGGCCTGTCGATGGGACGCTCGGGCTCGGGGATGTAATTGTCCACCGCGTCCATGAGCTCGATGATCTTGGGCGTCCATTCGGGGTCACCCTCGAGAGCCTTCAGGGCGCTCACCCGTACCACCGGGACGTCGTCTCCGGGGAAGTTGTACTGCGTGAGCAGCTCGCGAACCTCGAGCTCGACGAGGTCGAGAAGCTCCTCGTCGTCGACCATGTCGGCCTTGTTGAGGGCCACCACGATGGAGGGCACACCCACCTGGCGGGCGAGCAGCACGTGCTCACGGGTCTGGGGCATGGGGCCGTCGGCGGCGGACACCACCAGGATGGCCCCGTCCACCTGGGCGGCGCCGGTGATCATGTTCTTGATGTAGTCGGCGTGCCCGGGCATGTCGACGTGCGCGTAGTGGCGCTTGTCGGTCTCGTACTCGACGTGGGCGATCGAGATGGTGATGCCGCGCTGCTTCTCCTCGGGGGCCTTGTCGATCTGGTCGAAGGGGGTGAAGGAGACGTTGGGGTTCTTCTCCGACAGGACCTTGGTGATGGCCGCCGTGAGCGTGGTCTTGCCATGGTCGATGTGGCCCATCGTCCCGACGTTGACGTGTGGCTTCGACCGCTCGAACTTCTTCTTGGCCATGACTTTTGTTCCGGCTCCCTATCTCCGGCAGCTCCCCCTCGGGGGCCACCTCGTCTTCCTGTGTCTTTGGTCCTGGGTCTTGTGTGGCGTGCTGCGTCGCCGTACTGCCTGGCCGCCTTTGGTGCGAGCGCCTCTACTCGCCGCGTGCCCGGGCCACGATCTCACGAGCGATCGAGTCGGGGACCTCGTGGTATGCGCTGAATTGCATGGTGTACGTGGCCCGGCCCTGGGTCCGCGAACGCAGGTCGGTAGCGTAGCCGAACATGTCGCCCAGCGGCACCAGAGCCCGCACGACGTGGCTGGTGCCCCGCTGCTCCATGCCCTCGACCTTGCCCCGGCGGGACGACAGGTCCCCGATGACCTCGCCCATGTAGTCCTCGGGCGTCACCACCTCCACGGCCATGACCGGCTCGAGCAGGACGGGGCTCGCCCGGCGGGCGGCCTCCTTCACGGCCATGGACCCGGCGATCTTGAACGCCATCTCCGAGGAGTCCACGTCGTGGTACGAGCCGTAGGTGAGCAAGACCCGCACGTCGACCATGGGGTACCCGGCCAGCACACCGTTGGTGAGGGCCTCCTGGATGCCGGCGTCGACGGCCGGGATGTACTCCTTGGGGATCACCCCACCGGTGATCTTGTCGACGAATTCGTAGCCTCCGCCGGGACCGGTGGGCTCGAGGCTGATCACCACGTGGCCGTACTGGCCCCGGCCGCCGGTCTGGCGGATGTAGCGCCCCTCGACCTTCTCCACCAGCTTGCGGATGGTCTCTCTGTAGGCCACCTGGGGCTTGCCCACGTTGGCGTCCACCGAGAACTCCCGCAGCATCCGGTCGACGAGGACCTCGAGATGCAGCTCGCCCATGCCCGAGATCACCGTCTGGTTGGTCTCGTCGTCGGTCCGGACGCGGAACGTGGGGTCCTCCTCGCTCAGCGCGAACAGCGCCTTGCCCAACTTGTCCTGGTCGGCCTTGGTCTTGGGCTCCACGGCCACGTGGATCACGGGCTCGGGGAACTCGAGCGTCTCGAGCAGGATGGGGTGGCCCGGGTCGGTCAGGGTGTCACCGGTCGTGGTGTCCTTGAGCCCCACCGCCGCCACGATGTCACCGGTGAAGATGGCGTCTTTGTCCTCGCGGTGGTTGGCGTGCATCTGCAGGATCCGGCCCACGCGCTCTTTGCGGCCGCCCTTGGTGGAATTGATGATGGTCGACCCCTTGGCCAGGGTGCCCGAATAGACCCGGAGGTAGGTCAGCTTGCCCACGTAGGGG
Source organism: uncultured Acidimicrobiales bacterium (assembly GCA_963739765.1). Taxonomy (GTDB): domain Bacteria; phylum Actinomycetota; class Acidimicrobiia; order Acidimicrobiales; family UBA8190; genus Chersky-840. The sequence goes on from CAVUBP010000003.1 coordinate 648,436, forward strand.
TCGGTCATGATCTTGAAGGCCAGGGCCGCGAAGGGCTCGGAGTCGTCGGCCTTGCGCTCGATGGGCTCGCCCTTGGTGGTGGTCCCGATGGCGGGCGGGACGTCGAGAGGGCTCGGGAGGTAGTCCACAACGGCGTCGAGCAGCGGCTGGACGGCCTTGTTCTTGAAGGCCGAGCCGCACAGGACGGGCACGACCTCACTGGCGATGGTGGCCCGTCGCAGTCCCCGGCGCAGGTCGTCGTCGGTGATCTGCTCGTCCCCGACGTATTTCTCCATGATGGTGTCGTCGTAGTTCGACAGCACGTCGACGAGTTGGTGCCGGGCCGCGTCCGCCTCGGCGGCGAGATCGGCGGGGATGTCCTCGGTGCGCCACTTCTCGCCCATGTCGTCGTTCCACACGAGCGCCTTCATGGCGAGGAGGTCGACCACCCCCTGGTAGCCACCCTCCACCCCGATGGGGAGCTGGATCACCGCCGGCACGGCGTCGAGGCGGTCCCGGATCATCTCCACGGCACGGTTGAAGTCGGCGCCGATACGGTCCATCTTGTTGATGAAGCAGATGCGGGGGACCGAGTACTTGTTGGCCTGGCGCCACACGGTCTCGGTCTGCGGCTCGACGCCGGCAACGGCGTCGAACACCGCCACGGCCCCGTCGAGCACGCGCAGGGACCGCTCGACCTCGACGGTGAAGTCCACGTGGCCGGGGGTGTCGATGATGTTGATCCAGCAGTCGCGCCATTTGCACGTGGTGGCCGCCGAGGTGATGGTGATGCCGCGCTCTTGCTCCTGGACCATCCAGTCCATGGTGGCGGCACCCTCGTGGACCTCACCGATCTTGTAGTTCTTGCCGGTGTAGTAGAGGATCCGTTCGGTCGTCGTGGTCTTGCCCGCGTCGATGTGGGCCATGATCCCGATGTTGCGGGTCCGGGCGAGGGGGAACTCTCGGATGGGGCGTGCGTCGGCCATGGTGCTGAGCTTTCAGGTCGTTCGTGGGTGGGCCCGGCCGCAGCGGTGGCGCCCGCCGGGCGCCTTGCCCGCTACCAGCGGTAGTGGGCGAAGGCCTTGTTGGATTCGGCCATCTTGTGCATGTCCTCCCGGCGCTTGACCGCCGCACCGGTGGCGTTGGCGGCGTCGAGGACCTCGTTGGCCAGGCGTTCGGCCATCGTCTTCTCGCGACGCTGACGGGAGAAGCCCACCAGCCAGCGGATGGCCAGGGTGGTGGCTCGCCGGGGACGGACCTCGACGGGCACCTGGTAGGTCGCTCCGCCGACTCGGCGGCTCTTGACCTCGAGCTCGGGCCGGGTGTTCTCCACGGCCCGCTTGAGGATCGTGACCGGGTCGCCGCCGGTCTTCTCCTTCACCACGTCGAGCGCGTCGTACACGAGGCGCTCGGCCAGGGTGCGCTTGCCGCGCGACAGGACCTTGTTCACCACCTGGGTGACGAGCACCGACCGGAACACCGGGTCGGGTGCGAGCTCGCGCCGCGTGGCGGGGCCGTTGCGGGGCATCTCAGGACTCCTTCTTGGCGCCGTAGCGCGAACGAGCCTGGTTGCGCTCACGCACTCCGGCCGCGTCGAGGGCTCCGCGGATCACCTTGTACCGGACACCGGGAAGGTCCTTCACCCGGCCTCCGCGGACGAGCACGATGGAGTGCTCTTGGAGGTTGTGGCCCACGCCGGGGATGTAGGCACTCACTTCGATCCCACTCGTGAGCCGCACACGGGCGACCTTGCGCAGGGCGGAGTTCGGCTTCTTCGGTGTGGTCGTGAAGACGCGCGTGCACACCCCTCGACGCTGGGGCGCGCCTTTGAGCGCCGGCGTCTTGGTCTTGGACTGCTTGGACGCCCGTCCCTTGCGGACGAGCTGTTCGATCGTGGGCACGCGTGACCTCTGGACGGTTTCGGGACTTGCTCGCGGGAACTGCCGTGCGCGGGGCCTTGAAGGACCCCACACCACGCGAGCAGGCAATAGTAGAGCTTACGGACTCTTCGGAGCAATCGGACCGGGGGCTATGGCAAGGCCTCGGGTCAGGCCCCGGCCTCGAGCTGACCGTTGCCGTCGACGCCGTGGTCGGTGCCCTCCCCGTTGGAAGACACGGCGAAGGGATCCGCGGCCCCGGCCTCGAGCGCACCCCACCCGGCGGAGCCGGAGGCGGGATCGGGGAGCTCCCCATAGGCAGGCTCGCCCGCCCCGTCACCGAAGCCGGGCTCGGCACCGGCGGGACCACCCACGTCGCGCAGCCACGCCGCGAGGTCCTCGGTCTCCTCGTCGAACCCGTAGGTCCGCAGGGACACGCCTGCCGCGTCGGGCAGGTCGACCTCGATGTCGCGGTAGCGACCCATGCCGGTCCCGGCCGGGATCAGCTTGCCGATGATGATGTTCTCCTTGAGCCCGAAGAGCTGGTCGGACTTGCCCTCGATGGCGGCTTCGGTGAGAACCCGGGTGGTCTCTTGGAACGACGCGGCCGAGAGCCACGAGTCGGTGGCGAGCGACGCCTTGGTGATCCCCATGAGCTCGGGCCGACCCTCGGCGGGACGATTGCCCTCCTGGACCAGGCTCCGGTTGACCTCGGCGTAGATCTGGTTGTCGACCCGCTCGCCCGGGAGGAACGGCGCGTCCCCGGGCTCGGCCACGAGCACCCGCCGCAGCATCTGACGGACGATCAGCTCGATGTGCTTGTCGTGGATCGACACCCCCTGGTCCCGGTAGACCTTCTGGACCTCCTCCACCAGGTACTGCTGGGTCTCGCGGATGCCCTTGACCTCGAGGAGCTCCTTGGGGTCCTTGGGCCCCTCGACCAGGGCGTCACCGGCTGCGACCTCCTGGCCGGCGGTCACCTCGAGATGGGCTCGGGCCGAGACGAGCACCGATTCCTCGGTGCCGTCCTCGGCGACGACGGTGATCCGGCGCCCACCCTCCTCGTCCTCGAGGCGGGCCACGCCCGAGTAGTGGGCGAGGACCGCGGCCCCCTTGGGCGTGCGGGCCTCGAACAGCTCGACCACGCGGGGCAGGCCGTGGGTGATGTCCTCTCCCACGACACCGCCGGTGTGGAAGGTCCGCATCGTCAGCTGCGTCCCGGGCTCACCGATCGACTGTGCGGCGATGACCCCGACGGCCTCGCCCAGCTCGATCAGCCGACCGGTGGCGAGGGACTGGCCGTAGCAGGTGACGCACACTCCGTGCTCGGACTCGCACGTGAGCACGGAACGCACCCGCACGCGGGAGACGCCCTCGTCGTCACGAATGCGGGCCACGAGGTCGTCGTCGAGCATCGTCCCCGCCGGGATGACCCCGTCGGCCAACGTCACGTCTTCGGCGAGCACGCGGCCGTAGGCCCGGGTCTCGAGGTACGAACGCCGGCTGGCCTCGTCGGGCACCACGCCGTCGATCCAGATGCCACGCGACGTGGCGCAGTCGTCGATGCGGATGATGAGCTCCTGGGCGACGTCGACCAGACGCCTCGTCAGGTACCCCGAGTCGGCGGTGCGCAGCGCGGTGTCGGCCAGGCCCTTGCGGGCACCGTGGGTGGAGATGAAGTACTCGAGCACCGACAGCCCCTCACGGAACGAGGACTTGATCGGCCGGGGGATCATCTCGCCGCGGGGGTTCGACACCAGGCCCTTCATGCCGGCGATCTGGCGGATCTGCTGCGAGTTCCCCCGGGCCCCGGAGTCCACCATCATGTCGAGGGGGTTGAAGGCGATGGCCGACAACGTCTTCTCCATGGCCCGACCGACCTCGGAGGTGGCCGAGGTCCAGATCTCGATCTCCTTCTGACGGCGCTCGTCGTCGGTGATGATGCCCCGCTTGAACTGGGTCTCGGCCTTCTCCGCCTCGCGCTCGTAACGGTCGAGGATGACCCGCTTCTCGGGCGGGGTGCGGACGTCGTCGATGGAGATGGTGAGGCCGGACTGCGCCGCGTACCGGAAGCCGAGCGCCTTAATGCGGTCGAGGCTCTCGGCCACGACGTTCTTGGGCTCGGTGGCAGACACCTCTTCCACGATGCCGCCGATCGGGATGGACCTCTTGCCCACGACGTCGTTCACGTAGCGGAAGCCCTTGGGCAGCGCGCCGTTGAAGAACACCCGTCCAGGAGTCGTCACGATCGACAGGAAGTCGTCGGCGCCGGGGACGGCGTCGAGGGCCTTGGTCAACGCCGTGTGCATCGAGGAGCCCGGGTTGGTGCGCAGCACGATCTTGGCGTGCAGGTCGACCTCACCCTCTTCGAAGGCGCGCTCGACCTCGAAGGCGTGGCGGAAGACCTTTCCCTCGCCCTTGGCCCCGTCGACCTCGAGGGTGAGGTAGTAGGCGCCGAACACCATGTCCTGGGTGGGGACGGTGATGGGTCGCCCCGTGGCGGGGGACAGGATGTTGTTGGCGGACAGCATGAGGACCCGCGCCTCGGCCTGGGCCTCGGCCGACAGCGGCAGGTGGACCGCCATCTGGTCGCCGTCGAAGTCGGCGTTGAACGCCGTGCACACGAGCGGGTGGACCTGGATGGCCTTGCCCTCGACCAGGACGGGCTCGAAGGCCTGGATGCCGAGACGGTGCAGGGTCGGCGCCCGGTTGAGCAGCACCGGGTGCTCCTTGATGACGCCCTCGAGGACGTCCCACACCTGCGGCCGCCGGCGCTCGACCATGCGCTTGGCGGACTTGATGTTCTGAGCGAGCTCGAGGTCCACCAAGCGCTTCATGACGAAGGGCTTGAACAGCTCGAGCGCCATGAGCTTGGGCAGGCCGCACTGGTGCAGCTGCAGGGTGGGGCCGATCACGATGACCGAGCGGCCCGAGTAGTCCACGCGCTTGCCCAGCAGGTTCTGGCGGAAACGGCCCTGCTTGCCCTTCAACATGTCCGAGAGGCTCTTGAGGGGCCGGTTCCCCGGGCCCGTCACGGGACGCCCACGGCGGCCGTTGTCGAACAGGGCGTCGACGGCCTCCTGGAGCATGCGCTTCTCGTTGTTGATGATGATCTCGGGCGCGCCCAGGTCCAGCAGGCGCTTCAACCGGTTGTTGCGGTTGATGACGCGGCGGTACAGGTCGTTGAGGTCAGAGGTGGCGAACCGGCCGCCGTCGAGCTGCACCATGGGGCGCAGGTCGGGCGGGATCACCGGCACGACCTCGAGGATCATGGCCCGGGGGTCGTTGGCGCGACGGCCGTGGTCGTCACGGCGATTGAAGGCCGTGACGATCTTCAGTCGCTTGATCGCCTTCTGCCGGCGCTGGGCGGAGAGAGGACGCCGCCCGTCGGTGGCGTCGATGGCCTCGCGCAGCTTGACCTCTTCGACGTCGAAGTCGATCCGGTCGATCAGCCGGGCGATCGCCTCGGCACCCATGCCGCCCTCGAAGTAGTCGTCGTAGCGGATCTTGAGCTCACGCCACAACAATTCGTCCTCGATGATCTTGCGGGGGAAGAGGTCCCGGAACTCGTCGAAGGCCCGCTTGGCCAGGTCGATGTCGGCCTCGGAGCGCTCGCGGACCGAGCCGATCTCCTTCTCCGACAGGCGCTGCCGGGCCTTGATCTCCGCGTCCTTGGCGCCACCGGCCTCGAGCTCGGCGAGCTCCTTCTCGAGCTCCTTGAAGCGACGGTCGATCTCGAGGTCGCGCTGACGCTCGAGCTGGGTGACCTCTTCGGCCAGCTCACCCTCGAGGGCCGACAGGTCCTCGTGGCGGCGCTCCTCGTCGACCCACGTCACCAGGTTGGCGGCGAAGTAGATGACCTTCTCGAGCTGCTTGGCCTTGAGCTCCTCACGGGCTTCGGTCCCCATGAGCAGGTACGCCAACCAGCTGCGGGTGCCGCGTAGGTACCAGATGTGCACGACGGGGGCCGCCAGCTCGATGTGGCCCATGCGCTCGCGCCGCACCTTCGAGCGAGTGACCTCGACGCCGCAGCGCTCGCAGATGATGCCCCGGAACCGGACGCGCTTGTACTTCCCGCAGTAGCACTCCCAGTCCTTGGTGGGCCCGAAGATCTTCTCGCAGAACAGACCGTCCTTCTCCGGGCGCAGGGTCCGGTAGTTGATGGTCTCGGGCTTCTTGACCTCTCCGTTGGACCACGAGCGGATGGACTCCGCGGTGGCGAGTCCGATACGGAGCTGGTCGAAATTGTTGACGTCCAGCACGGCTAGAAGCTCCTCTCGGCGGCACGGCGCTCGTCTTCTTCGTCCGACCCACGCTCAGGCCGGCTGATGTCGATGCCGAGCTCCTCGGCCGTCCGGAAGACGTCCTCGTCGAGCTCTCGCATCTCGATTTCCTCACCGGTGGTCGACAGCACCTCGACGTTCAGGCACAGCGACTGCATCTCCTTGATGAGCACCTTGAAGCTCTCGGGGATGCCCGGCTCGGGGATGTTCTCGCCCTTGACGATGGCCTCGTACACCTTCACGCGGCCGAGCACGTCGTCGGACTTGATGGTGAGAAGCTCCTGGAGCGCGTAGGCCGCTCCGTAGGCTTCGAGGGCCCACACCTCCATCTCACCGAAGCGCTGACCACCGAACTGGGCCTTTCCGCCCAGAGGTTGCTGGGTGATCATCGAGTACGGCCCCGTCGACCGGGCGTGGATCTTGTCGTCCACGAGGTGGGCGAGCTTCAAGATGTACACGTAGCCGACCGAGATGGGGTTGTCGTAGCGCTCGCCGGTCCGCCCGTTGAACAGGGTCGCCTTGCCGTCGGGGCCGATGAGCCGTGTCCCGTCGGCGGAGTCCGAGTGCAACATCTCGAACAGCCGTTTGATGGTCGGATGCCGGCCGGCGTCATCCTCTTCGTCCCAGTGCGCACCGTCGAAGGCGGGCGTGGAAACCCACACCGCCGGATCGGTGCGGGGCCGGGTCTTGGCGTCGGGCCCGTCGGGCGTGGTCTGGTGGGCCTCGGACCCGTCCCATCCCCAGCGCGCCGCGTAGCCCAGGTGCGACTCGAGGACCTGGCCCACGTTCATCCGGCTGGGCACGCCCAGAGGGTTCAGGATGATGTCGACGTGGGTGCCGTCGGAGAGGAACGGCATGTCCTCCACCGGCAGGATCTTGGAGATGACGCCCTTGTTGCCGTGACGTCCGGCGAGCTTGTCGCCCTCGGAGATCTTGCGCTTCTGGGCGACGTAGACCCGCACGAGCTGGTTGACCCCGGGGGGGAGCTCATGAGAGTCCTCACGGGAGAAGACCCGGACGTCGATGACCTTGCCGGACTCTCCGTGGGGGACCTTGAGCGAGGTGTCGCGCACCTCACGGGCCTTCTCCCCGAAGATGGCCCGGAGGAGGCGCTCCTCGGGGGTCTGCTCGGTCTCGCCCTTGGGGGTGACCTTCCCCACGAGCACGTCGCCGGGACCGACCTCGGCGCCGATGCGGATGATGCCGCGCTCGTCGAGGTCGGCCAGGATCTCCTCGGACAGGTTGGGGATGTCCCGGGTGATCTCCTCGGCCCCGAGCTTGGTGTCCCGGGCGTCGACCTCGTGCTCCTCGATGTGGATCGAGGTGAGCACGTCGTCGCGCACGAGGCGCTCGGACAGGATGATGGCGTCCTCGAAGTTGTAGCCCTCCCACGGCATGAAGGCGACGAGCAGGTTCTTCCCGAGCGCCAGCTCGCCGTTGTGGGTGGCCGACCCGTCGGCCAGCACGTCGTTGGCCACGACCCGCTGACCCTCGTCGACGATCACCTTCTGGTTGATCGACGTGTTCTGGTTCGAGCGCCGGAACTTGGCCAGGGTGTAGCGCCGGCGGCCGAGCTCATGGCCCAGCCGGTCGCGCTGGCCGGACCGGTACTCCACCACGATGTGGTCGCCCGACACCTCGGCCACGGTGCCTTCGCCCTCGGACAACAGCACGTCGCCGGCGTCCTGGGCCGCACGGGCCTCCACACCGGTGCCGATGTACGGAGCTTCGGGCACCACCAGCGGGACGGCCTGCTTCTGCATGTTGGCGCCCATGAGGGCCCGGTTGGCGTCGTCGTGCTCGACGAAGGGGATCAGGGCCGTCGACACCGACACGATCTGCTTCGGCGAGACGTCCATGAGGTCGACCTCGGCCGGCGGGACGTAGTCGATCTCGCTCGTCGTCCCATACGAGGTCGTGGTGGCACCGACCCGGACACCCGCGCCCTGGGGCCCGCGGCGCACGAGGACGCGCTCGTCGACGAAACGGCCCCGATCGTCGAGCTTGGCGTTCGCCTGCGCGATGACGTGCTCCTCCTCCTCGTCGGCGGCCAGGTAGACGATCTCGTCGCTCACACGGCCGTCGACGACCTTGCGGTACGGGGTCTCGATGAACCCGTACTCGTTGACCCTGGCATAGGTGGCGAGGGCACCGATGAGGCCGATGTTGGGCCCTTCCGGCGTCTCGATGGGGCACATCCGCCCGTAGTGGGAGCTGTGCACGTCCCGGACCTCGAAGCCTGCCCGCTCACGGGACAGGCCGCCGGGGCCGAGGGCAGACAGGCGGCGCTTGTGGGCCAGGCCCGACAACGGGTTGTTCTGGTCCATGAACTGGCTCAGCTGGCTGGTGCCGAAGAACTCCTTGATGGCGGCCACGACGGGACGGATGTTGATCAGCGTCTGGGGGGTGATGGCCTCGACGTCCTGGGTCGTCATGCGCTCGCGCACCACGCGCTCCATCCGGGAGAGCCCGACGCGCACCTGGTTCTGTATGAGCTCGCCCACCGACCGGATACGGCGGTTGGCGAAGTGGTCCTGGTCGTCGATGCGGTACCCGGACTCGCCGTCGGCCAGGTGGAGCATGTAGGTGGCGGTGGCGAGGATCTCCGACGGGCTCAGCACCCCTTGGGTGGGCGAGGGGCGCTCCAGATCGATGTCGAGCACGCTCGAGATCCGCTCGATCTCGGGCCCGAGCTTGCGGTTGAGCTTGTAGCGGCCGACCCGGGTCAGGTCGTAGCGCTTGGGGTTGAAGAAGGCGTTCTCGAAGTAGGCGCGGGCCGCGTCGGCCGACAGCGGCTCGCCGGGACGGGCCCTCTTGTAGATCTCGAGGAGGGCGTCCTCGCGCGTGGGCGCCAGGTCGCGCTCCTTCTCCCACTGGCCTTCGAGGAAGTCGAAGTGGCGGACGAACCGGTTCAGGAACCCCTCGTCTTCGTAGCCCAGGGCGCGCAGGAGGACGAACAGCGACAGGCGACGCTTGCGGGCCACGCGGGCGCCGGCGGTCACGTCCTTCGAGGGCTTGGCCTCGACGTCGAATTCGATCCATTCCCCCCGGTAGGGGTGGACGGTGCCGGTCACGATCGTCTTGGCGTCGCGGCCGGGCTGGAAGATGACGCCGGGGGACCGCACCAACTGGCTCACCACGACCCGCTCGGTGCCGTTGATGATGAAGGTGCCCTTGTCCGTCATCATCGGGAAGTCCCCCATGAAGACGGTCTGCTCCTTGATCTCACCGGTCTGCGCGTTCATGAACCGCGCCCGGACGAACACCGGGGCGGCATAGGTCATGTCCTTCTCCTTGCACTCCTCCTCGGGGAACTTGGGAGGCGGGCGCAGGTCGGGGTCGGACGGGTCGTACTCGAGCTCGAGGCTCAGCTGGCCGGTGAAGTCCTCGATCGGGCTGATGTCGGCGAACGCTTCGGCCAACCCCTTGTCCAAGAACCAGCGGAACGAGTCCCGCTGGATGGCGATGAGGTCCGGCAGTCGCAGGACCTCATCGAGGTTGGCAAACGAAAAACGCTCCGGGCTCTTAGACCGTGAAGGCAACGGTCGACTCCTCCCAGGTGGGTGGCGGGCAATGAACGAGACGGCGGGACGGGACGGGTGGAGTGCCCCCGGCGGGCCGGGGACGGGTGGGCTAGGGGGTGCTACACGGGACGGGCGGGACGGGCGCGGAGACGGTGACGATTAGGCATGCGCCGCGGGCACAGCGGCGCGCGTCAGCCAGCCGGATACGGCAAGGGTGGCGCGAAGAAAGGGGCACGGCAACCGCACAGCATACGCGCGCGCGCGGCAAATGGCAACCCCTTCTGTACTGCCACCGACAGGCTACGGACGCTCCGGGGTGTCGTCAAGCACTTCGGGCCTCCCTCGACCGCGGGCTACTTGACCTCGACGGTCGCTCCCGCCTCCTCGAGCTGTGCCTTGGCCTTCTCTGCGTCCTCCTTGGAGACCCGCTCGAGCACAGGCTTGGGGGCGGAGTCGACCAGGTCCTTGGCCTCTTTCAGACCGAGACTCGTCAGTGACCGAACTTCCTTGATGACCTGGATCTTCTTGTCGCCCGCAGCGTTGAGGACGACGTCGAACTCGGTCTTCTCGTCCTCTCCACCCGAGGCATCGCCGCCTCCGGCCGCGGGGGCGGCTGCCACTGCGACAGGCGCGGCGGCGGTGACGCCGAACTTCTCCTCGAAGTCCTTCAGAAGCTCGGAGAGCTCGAGGACCGAGAGGTTGGCGATCCCCTCGAGAATGTCGTCTTTGCTGATCTTGGTAGCCATGGTGGCTCTGCTCCTTTGCGTTGCTCGATGGTGTAGAGGGTCTTCGGATGTGGGGGGGTCAGCCCTCGGCCGGCGCGTCCGTCTCGGACGCTTCGGGGGCGGCGGGGGCCTCGGGTACCTCGGCTTCCGTGCTGGCCTCGGCCTCAAGGGCGGCCTCGGCTTCGACGGCGGGGGCCTCGGCTTCAGGGGCGGTCTCGGCTTCTGGGGCGGTCTCGGCTTCTGGGGCGGTCTCGGCTTCTGGGGCGGAGGTGGCCGTGGTCTCGGCTTCTGGGGCGGTCTCGGCTTCTGGGGCGGAGGTCTCGGAGGCGGCCGGCGCAGGTGTGCCTCCACGCTCGTCGAGCAGGGCCGACAGCCCGTAGGCGAGGTTGCGGGGAAGAGCCTGCAAGAGGCCGGCGAACTGTCGGAGCGGCGCGGCGATCGCCCCGGCCAGCTGGGCCAGGAGCACGTCACGCGGTGGCAGGTCGGCGAGGACGCTCAGGTCCTGGGTCGACAGGAAGCCCTCGCCGTGCAGCCCCCCTTTGATGATCAGGCTCGGATACGTCCGGGCGTAGTCACGCAGCGCCTTGGCCGCCGCGCTCACCTCGCCCGAGACGAAGGCGATCGCGGTCGGGCCCTCGAGCAGCGGGGTCAGGGCTTCGTGCCGGCCACCAGCGATTGCCAGCTTGACCAGGGTGTTCTTGTAGACTTTGTAGTCGCCTCCGGCTGCTCTCAGCGCGCTCCGCAGAGCGGCGAGCTCGGCGACGCTCAGCCCCCGGTACTCGGTGAGGATGGCGGCTTCGGCGGCCTCGAGACGCTCGCGCACCTCGGTCACGACGGCCACCTTCTGCGGCCTCGGGTTCTCCATCATCGACTCCTGTGCTCGGAACGGTGCGGCACCGTTCGACCTGTGCCGTCACCGCATCCACCGAGCAGGGCCGACGCCCCACCGAGTGTCACGTTCGTCGCCTGGTCAGGCGGGCTGTGAAGCCCCTTCGACACCCGAGGGTGTGACCGGAGGTCTACGGCGACGGCAAGTACTCGATCTGTCGTGCTCGACCTCCGAAGAGGCCGCCGGGAAAACCTACTACTTCCCGGAGCCGCGCCCCGCTAGGCGGAGGCGGCGAGGTCCTCTTCGAGCTCTCGGGCACGCGCCGGGTCGATGCGGACCCCGGGGCCCATCGTGGACGACAAGGTCACCCCTCGCAGGTACCGGCCCTTGGCGGCCGCCGGCTTGGCCCGCATCAATTCCTCGATCACGGCGTGGACGTTCTGGATCAGCTGGTCCCGGGAGAACGACACCTTGCCCACCCGGACGTGGATGTTCCCGACCTTGTCGGTGCGGTATTCGACACGGCCACCTTTGAACTCGGTCACGGCCTTGCCGACATCGGTGGTGACGGTGCCGGTCTTGGGGTTCGGCATGAGCCCCCGGGGCCCGAGGACCCGTCCGAGCTTTCCGACCTGCCCCATCATGTCCGGGGTGGCGATGGCCACGTCGAAGTCGAGGAACCCCCCTTCGACCTTGGCCACGAGGTCGTCCGCGCCGACCTCGTCGGCGCCGGCGGCACGGGCCTCGGCCGCGGCGTCACCCTGGGCGAACGCCACCACGCGGGCGGTCCGTCCGGTGCCTGCGGGCAGGCTGAGCGTCCCCCGCACGATCTGGTCGGCCTTGCGGGGGTCCACCCCGAGGCGCACGGCCAGCTCGACGGTCTCGTCGAACTTCGCCGGGGCCAGCTCCTTCACGTGATCGACCGCTTCCGCGGGCGAGTACAGGTGCTGCCGGTCGAAATGCTCGAGCGCGGCCCGGTACTTCTTGCCTTTTTGCACGTCGGGCTCCTGTTCTTCGTCTTACCGGCTCGCCGCGCCGTCAGCCTTCGACGGCGATGCCCATCGAGCGGGCCGTGCCCGCCACCTGGCGCTTGGCAGCCTCGATGTCGTCGGTATTGAGGTCGGGCAGCTTCACCGTGGCGATCTGGGCGATCTGGGCATCGGAGATCGACCCCGCCCGCTCGCGGCCGGCCGCGGTGGCTCCCTTTTCGATGCCGAGGGCCTCTCTGATGAGGGCGGGGGTCGGCGGGGTCTTGAGCACGAACGAAAACGAGCGGTCTTCGTAGATCGTGATCTCGACGGGAACGATCGTGCCCCGCTGATTCTCGGTGGCGGCGTTGTACTGCTTGCAGAACTCCATGGTCTGGACGCCGTGGGGCCCGAGCGCGGTCCCGACCGGCGGCGCGGGCGTGGCGCTCCCGGCGGGGAGCTGGATCTTCACGACGGCGAGGACCTTCTTCTTGGGGGGCATGACGGGGAGCCTCCTGGCGGGCTAGAGCTTGGCGACCTGGCTGAATTCGAGCTCGACCGGGGTCTCCCGGCCGAAGATGTTGACCAGCACCTTCAGCTTCAGCTGGTCCTCGTTGATCTCGTCGATCTGTCCCGAGAAGTCGGCGAAGGGCCCTTCTTTCACCCGCACGGTTTCACCCACCTCGTACTCGAGGCGCGGGCGTGTCTTCTTGACGGGCTCAGGACCACCCTCGACCTTGACCTGGAGGATGCTCTCCACTTCCCGGCGGGACAACGGCGTGGGCTTGGTCCCGGGACCGACGAACCCGGTGACCCCCGGGGTGTTGCGGATCACCGACCACGAGTCGTCGTCGAGGTCACAGCGGGTGAGGAGGTATCCGGGGAACACCTTCTTCTGGACCACGACCTTCTTGCCGTTCTTGAACTCGACGACGTCCTCCATGGGGATCACGACCTCGAAGATCCGGTCCTCCATGTTCATCGAGACGATCCGGCTCTCGAGGTTGGACTTCACCTTGTTCTCGTAGCCGGCGTAGGTGTGCACGACGAACCAGCGCCCGGGCCGGTCATAGGGGCTCTCGACGACGACCGCGAGCTCCTCCTCGTCGTCGTTGTCCCATCCGGGTCCTTCGAGATCCTCCTCGACCAGCCCGGCGTCGACATGGCCGTTGGCCTCGGCGTCCCCCGAGACGGCCGCGCTCACCTCGACATCGTCACCGACCGTCGTGGGCACCGGGGCCGGATCGGCTTCGGCCGGCGTCGACTCAGGACCGTCGGTGTCGGTGAGCGGCGCGTCGGCGTCGAACGATGCGGTCACCGACGGCACCGCGGTTTCCCCGAGGTCCTCCCCCGGCTCGAGTTCGGGATCGCTCATGACTTGAACAGGAAGATGACGGCGTGCGAGAAGGCGTAGTTGAGCAGGAAGATCAAGCTGACCAACAGCACGAGGGTCAAGAAGACGATGGTGGCGGAGTTGGCCACTTCGTTGCGGGTGGGCCAGGCCACCTGCCGGAGCTCGGACCGCACCTCGCGGAAGAACTCGGCGATCCGGCCGAAGAACGAGGTCTCGGGCGCGACGACAGGGCGGGACCGGGGGGGCGGCGTCCGTCGGGTCGCGGGAGAGCCGTCAGCCTCGATCTGACCTTGGCGCTGCATCATGCGCTTCATCTCACGGTTCACGGCTTCGCACGCCTTTCGACGGCCAGTGGCAGGGCAGGAGGGACTCGAACCCCCAACCGCCGGTTTTGGAGACCGGTGCTCTACCAATTGAGCTACTGCCCTTCGGCGGCCAGGACACCGGTCACCGCCCGGGCGGCCAAGGGGGCCGGTCAGTGAGGTTATCACCGGCCGCGCCAGGTCTCCTGACGGTCCCGGAGCCGAGGACGCCGGCACCGGGGGCGGGGGCCGACGGGCCCCCACGGGCACCGGCGGCCGGTCAGCGAGTCTCTTTGTGGAGCGTGTGCTGGCGGTCCCAACGGCAGAACTTGGTGAGCTCGATCCGCTCGCGGTCGTTCTGCTTGTTCTTCATGGTGATGTAGTTGCGGCGCTTGCAGACCTCGCAGGCCAGCGTGACCTGGACCCGCTTCTCGTTCTTGGCCATGACCTTGCTCCTTCTCGAGCCCTCCGCACGGAGCGGGGGCCGTTCCCTCAGGCTGGTAGCGGCGGCGGGACTCGAACCCGCGACAACACGATTATGAGCCGTGTGCTCTGACCAACTGAGCTACGCCGCCAGGGGCGAGCCCCCTGTCGGAATCGAACCGACGACACCAGCCTTACCATGGCTGTGCTCTGCCGACTGAGCTAAGGGGGCGGACACGGCAACTCCGCGCCGGACGAGCATAGTCGCCACGTGCTCGTTCCCCAGTTGGGTCCGGGGCCTTGCGCCGGCATCGGCGGCACCGATCTCGCCGCCGGTACGATCGTCCGATGGAGGTCCGGCTGGCACGCCAGGAGGACACCGAGGCCATCCGCGCCATCTACAACGCCGAGGTCGTCGGCTCCACCGTGACCTTCGACCTCCGCCCGAGGACCGAGGCCGAGCAGCGCGCCTGGGTCGACCGCCATCAGGGCGCGCACCCCGCGTTGGTGGCGGTGGAGGGGCCGACCGTCGTGGGCTTCGCGTCGCTGTCGGCGTTTCGCGACCGGGCCGCCTACGCCACGACGGTGGAGGACTCCCTCTACGTCGACACCGCCTGGCGGGGCAGGGGCGTGGGACGCCTGCTGCTCGACGAGCTGATGGCCGTGGCCCTGGCCCGGGGGTTCCACACCGTCATCGCCCGCATCTCGGGCGAGAACGAGCCCTCGATCGCGCTGCACCGCGCCTGTGGCTTCACGCCGGTGGGGGTAGAACGCGAAGTCGGCCGCAAGTTCGGCCGGTGGATCGACGTCGCTGTCATGCAGCGGATGCTGTGAGCCACCTCGGCGAGGTGGGGCGAGGGATCAGACCCCGACCCCATCGAGAGCCGAGTCAGGCGTCGACGTAGTCGAGCGAGGCCAGTGCCTCTTCGGATCCGGTCCCCAGGTCCTTGTCACCCTTGCGGCGCCACCGGGCCAAGAGCCGCTCGCGGTCGAAGGGCGTCAGCGGCAGGGTCAGGATGGCCAGGCATACGAGCAGCGCCACCGCCACCGTCAGCGGGTCGGCCTGGAAGAGGCCCGAGACCAGTTGCCGCCCGGCGGGGAGCCCGATGAACGCGGCCACGATGGACGATCCCACGATGAGGGTCCGGACCTTGCCGGTGGCCACCGGTGCAAGCACCACCAGGCCCCACGACAGGTACCACGGCTGAACCACGGGCCCGAGGGCCACGATGATGAGCATCGTCATGCCCATGGCGCGGAGCGCGCCGATCCGGTCGGATCGCAACAACAACAAGACCCCGGCCGCACACGCGACGATCACCCCGAGCCCGCGGGTCATCGACAGCGTGGTGTGCAACGACACCCCGATCCCCACCAGATGGGCGAGGTCGGTGAGGAAGATGCCGGCGCCGGTGGCGGGCGCCACCCACGACCGCACGGTCCCAGGGGTGGAGAGGTTCAACACCCAGCTCCAACCCAGACCCGTGGCGACCGACAACGCACCCATCACCGCGGTCGCGATCAAGCCCGCGGTCACCACCGGTCGTATCCGGGCGCGCACCGGTAGCCCCTGGCCCATCCAGTCCCAACCGATGTACAAGACACCCAGCACGGCAGGGACCTTCACCGCGGCGGCCAACGCGGACAGCACGATGCCCGCAACCGGTCTCCCTCGACGCGCCACGGCCAGGCCGGCCATGAGCAGGCCGAGCATGAGGGCATCGTTGTGGGCACCTCCCACCAGATGCAGGATCGTGACCGGATTGAGCACGGCCATGGTGAAGGCGTAGGACGGATCTCGCCCCAGGCTCCTCGCCAGCGACGGGACGGATATGGCCATGAGGCCGACACCCACCACGGCCAGGAGCCGCAGAAGCGCCAGGTCGACGAGCTCGTCGTGCCCGGACGCGCTCGTGAGGAAACCGTCGGTCTGCATGAACAGCGGGCCGTAGGGCACCGGGGTGTTGAGCCACAGGTGGTCGACCAACGACTCCGACGGGGTGGCCCCGAGGACCCCGGGTCCGTAGTGGTACGGGCTGATGTGGTGGCTCATCATCTCGCCCTGCGCGGCGTAGCTGTAGATGTCGCGGCTGAACAACGGGGGTGCGAGGAGCAGCGGCACGATCCACAGCGCCAGCACCATCACGAGCTTGCGGACAGGCACCCCCTTCACCTGGGAGAGGGTTCGGATCAAGCCGTACCAGACCCGCATGAAGAGCACGAGACCGCCGTACATGGCGATCAGGCCGAGGAAGTTCAGGGGTGGCTTCACCGAAGACCCGACCGGGGGGACACCGAAGAACCATGCGCCGGGGAGCTTCAAGACGAACGGCGATCCCTGGGGGACCGAGCCGAGCATGATGGCCGTGACGGCGATGAAACCGAGGATGGCGGGCCGGACGAGAAGGCGCGTCCCGTCGCCTTCCACGGCGCCGGGCTCGAGGTCGGGACCGACCAGCGCGCTGAAGGGCCAGCGACGGCGCACCGCTTCGTCCCAGATGGTCAACCGGTCGAGGACGCGCCCGACGACGGGAATCGCCGAAGGATCAAAGCCGCGTACCGACACGGCGGTCCTTCCTATTAATCCCATTGCCTCGGCCCTCGCGTGGATGGTGCTCGTACCCGCTCTGAGTATCCGCAGCTGCTGCGGCCCCCCGTCCGCCAGGCTGGGAGGATACGAGTCAGACACGTTCGTAACGGCATTGTAATGAAAGCCACCGCCCCGGCAAGTGCACACACGGGCCTCGGTGCCGGGCTCCACCGTCCCCAGGAGATTGTTGGGGAGATGGAGGGCAGGAGTGGGCCGGGAAGGATTCGAACCTTCGTAGGCTGTGCCGGCAGATTTACAGTCTGCTCCCTTTGGCCGCTCGGGCACCGACCCGCGAGGCGAGACCATATCGCGAGGGCCTGACGGGCCCGGGATGGCGCGGCCCTGACGGGCCCGGGATGGCGCGGCCCTGACGGGCCCGGGATGGCGCGGCTCTGACGGGCCCGGGATGGCGCGGCCCTGACCGACCCCGCCCCGGCCCGGGACGACGAGGCCCTGACCGACCCCGCACCGGCCCGGGATGGCGAGGCCCTGGCAGGCCCGGGACGGGCACAGCACTATCGTGTCGCCATGCCCACGTTCGACGTGGTCTCGCAGGTCGACATGCAAGAGGTCCGCAACGCGGTGGACCAGGCCAATCGCGAGGCCGGCACCCGTTTCGACTTCAAAGGGACCGAATCGAGCATCGAGCTCGGCGAGGACGACATGGTCCTGCGCTCGTCGACCGAGGACCGCCTGCGCGCGCTGCACCAGGTGCTCCAGGAGAAGATCGTCCGGCGCGAGGTATCGCTCAAGGCCCTCGAGGACGGCAAGATCGAAGAAGCCACCAAGGGCACGGTCCGCCAACGCATCGCCATCAAGGCCGGCATCTCCGCCGACCACGCCAAGCGCCTCAACAAGTTCATCAAGGAGATGAACCTGAAAGGCGTCTCGTCACAAGCCCAGGGTGACCAGCTCCGGGTGACGGGGAAGAAGCGTGACGACCTTCAAGCGGTCATCAAGGCGCTCAAGGAACAGGACTTCGGGATCCCCCTGCAGTTCCAGAACTTCAGGGACTGACGCCCGGCCCGACCGGGAAGGGGCCTCGGACCATCGGCACACCGAGGCCGGCCCACTCACCGACCGGTGTCAGGGCTCGGCCCCCTCCACCTCCACCACGGCCTCCACGAACAGCTCGGCTTCTGCGTGCGCGACGGGGTCGACGTGGAAGAGCCGGTTGAAGACCAGGAACTTGACGATCCACAACACGGCGAAGGCGGCGGTGTTGGCCCCCTCGACCACCACGGTCCGACCGAAGTGCTGGAGGTCGTACACATTGCTGAGATGCCGCGCCAAAGAGGCGGTCCCGATCGACATCGTGATCCCGATGGCGGTCATCGTCCAGAAGGGGAGGACCTCTTTGAACACGTGTGACCGGCCGCTCTTGCCCCAGGACCAGGTGCGGTTGAGGTAGTAGGCCGGCACGCTGGCCACCAGGTTGGCGAAGACGGTGCTCGGCACCTCCGACCACAGCCGGAACACGCCGAAGACGATGCCCAGGACGCTGAAGGACACCAGGGTCGAGATGACCGACACCGTGGCGTACCGGAACATCTTCTTCCCGGTAGGCGTGTGGTACAGGCGCCACAGGCGCTTCAGTGTGGCGACCATCTGGCGAATTTAGCCCGACCGGCCCGGTTGTACCCAGCCGAGTCCCCGGGGCCGGGCCTCAGGGCACGGCGTTGGCCCGGGCGACCTCCCCGAACCACATGGCGCTCGACTTGGGCCGGCGCTCGAAGGTGGCGTGGTCCACCTCCACCAGACCGAACGTGGGCCCGTAGCCGAGGACCCACTCGAAGTTGTCGAGCAGGCTCCAGTAGAAATAGCCCCGGACGTCGATCCCGTCCCCGAGGCAGCGCTGCACTCCGGCCAGGGCGTCGGCCACGTAGGCGATCCGCTGCGTGTCGTCGGCGGTGCCGATCCCGTTCTCGGTCACGAGGACCGGCGTCCCCCCCGTGACCTCCCAGGCCCGGCGGACCGTGGCCTCGAGCGCCTGGGGATAGAACTCGTAGCCCATCTGGGTCACAGCCACGCCCTCCTCGGCGCCGAGCACCCCATCGGGGCCCACCCGCATGCGGGTGTAGCACTGCACCCCCACGAAGTCGTCGCCTGTGGTGGCCTCCAGGAACACGTCCTCGGTCTTGCTCCGCATCCGCTCGAGCCGCTGCTCGCCTCCGGGCACGAGCTGCCAGTCGTGCATGGACAGGGTGAGCCCGACGGGGAAGTCCCCGGGCCCGCTGCGCAGGGCCTGGACCCCGAGCACATGGGCGCGGCACAGCGAGGCGTTGACGGCGTCGCGCCGGCTCGAGTCACGGACCGCGGGGGGGAACACCTGGAGGAGATACCCCATGGTGGCCACCACGTTGGGCTCGTTGAGCGTGCACGCCCAACCGACGAGGTCGCCCAGGTGCCGCGCCACGCGCTCGCAGAGCCGGGCGAAGCGCTCGGGGGCATCGTCGCACTCCCACCCACCGCGCTCGGACAACCAGCGGGGAATGGTGAAGTGGTTGAGCGTCACCACCGGCGACAGGCCGAGCTCGTGGCACCGGGCGCACTGGCGCCGGTAGTGCTCGAGGGCCGCCAGCGACCACTCCCCCTCGGCGGGCTCGATCCGGCTCCACTCGACCGAGAACCGGTACGCGCCGAGCCCGAGCGATGCCACGAGGTCGAGGTCCTCGGGCCACAGCCGCCACGAGTCGCACGCGTCTGCGCTGGACTCGAGGCACGGTGTCCCCGGAGCGTGCTCGAAGGCCCACCAGTCGTTGTTGGTGTTGCCCCCTTCGATCTGGTGGGCGGCGGTGGCGGTCCCCCACAGGAACCCGTCGGGGAAGGCGGCGGTCGGCACAGCGACACCGTAGCGGCGCGGCCTGCCAGGATGTGGTGGTGAGCGACGCGTTGGACTTCCTCGTCAAGCTGCTCGACATCGAGCCCATCGAGGTGAACATCTTCCGGGGGGTGAGCCCCGACGAACGCCGTCAACGGGTGTTCGGAGGACAGGTCGCCGCGCAGGCGCTCATGGCGGCGGGCCGGACCGTCGAGCGCGGCCGCGTGCACTCGCTGCATGCCTACTTCCTGCGCCCCGGGGACCCCAACGTCCCCATCCTCTACGAGGTCGACCGGATCCGAGACGGCCGCTCGTTCACGACGCGACGCGTGGTGGCCATCCAGCACGGCCAGGCCATCTTCAACGTCGCCGCGTCGTTCCACGTCTACGAGGAGGGCGCCTTCGTGCACCAGGTGCCCATGCCCGAGGTGCCCGACCCCGAGACCTTGCCCTCCCTGCACGACCGGCTCGAGCCCATGCGCGACGAGCTGGCGGACTGGTTCGCCCGCCCGCATCCCATCGACCAGCGCCACGTGGGCGAGCTGCCCTGGATGCAGCACGAGGCCCGGGACCCGGTCCAACGCGTGTGGATCCGCGCCGACGGGACCCTTCCCGACGACCCCCTGCTCCACTCGTGCGTGGCGGCCTACGCGTCGGACATGTCGCTGTTCGACACCATGCTCGCCCCCCACGAGGCGCAGTGGGACGACGCCGAGTTCATGGGAGCGAGCCTGGACCACTGCATGTGGTTCCACCGGCCCTTCCGGGCCGACGACTGGCTCCTGTACGACATGGACAGCCCCAACGCCTTCGGTGCCCGAGGCCTGGCCCGTGGCTTTCTCTTCGCCGCGACGGGACGCTCGTGGTGTCGATGGTCCAGGAGGGCCTGATGCGCCTGGTCCCCAGGGCCACGCCCTGACCGGCGTCGGGCCGGTGCCGGGCCCTCGGCGGCCGGGGATGACGGGCTAGCGCTGGGCGATGGGAACGTAGGGGCGCGGTTCGGCGCCGATGTAGAGCTGGCGGGGACGGGCGATCTTGGAGTCCTGGTCGAGCATCTCCTGCCAGTGCGCCAGCCATCCCGCGGTGCGGGGGATGGCGAAGAGCACCGGGAACATCTCCAGCGGGAACCCCATGGCCTGGTAGATCAGGCCCGAGTAGAAGTCGACGTTGGGATACAGCCGCCGTGAGGTGAAGTACTCGTCGGAGAGGGCGATCTCCTCGAGCTTGAGGGCGATGTCGAGGAGGGGGTTCTTGCCGGTGATGGCGAACACCTCGTCGGCGGTCTGCTTGATGATCCGGGCCCTGGGGTCGTAGTTCTTGTAGACCCGGTGCCCGAATCCCTGCAGCCGGCCGCCGTCACCCTGCTTGACCGAGTTGATGAAGTCGGGCACGTTCTCGATCGAGCCGATGTCGGTCAGCATGCGGATGACCATCTCGTTGGCACCCCCGTGGCGGGGCCCGTAGAGCGCGGCACAGGCGGCCGCGCAGCACGAGTACGGATCGGCGTGCGACGACCCGACCACCCGCATGGCCGTCGTCGAGCAGTTCTGCTCGTGATCGGCGTGGAGGATGAACAAGATGTCGAGCGCCCGGGCCAGCGTGGGGTTGGCATCGAAGCGGGGCTCGGCGACCTTCCACATCATCGACAGGAAATTGCCGGCGAAGTCGAGGGAGTTGTCGGGGTAGACGAAAGGCATCCCCACCGAGAACCGGTGGGCGGCGGCGGCCAACGTGGGCATCTTGGCGATGAGCCGGATGACCTGGCGGCGGCGGGCCTCGGGGTCGAAGATCTCCTTGGCGTCGAGGTAGAAGGTCGAGAGCGCCGCCACCGCGGAGACGAGCATCCCCATGGGATGGGCGTCGTAGTGGAACCCCTCGAGGAACCGCTTGCGCACGTTCTCGTGGATGTAGGTGTGGTACGTGATCTCGTGGCGCCAGCCGTCGAACTCGGCGGCGGTGGGCAGCTCCCCGTGCAGGAGCAGGTAGGCGACTTCGAGGTAGTTGGATTGCTGGGCGAGCTCGGCGATCTCGTAGCCCCGGTAGCGCAGGATCCCGGCGTCGCCGTCGACGAACGACACCGAGCTCTCGCACGCGGCGGTGGCAGTGAACCCCGGGTCGTAGAACCAGATGCCGGGGAGCAGCTTGGACCACTCGCCCGCCTCCACCCCGCCGTTGCGGATGGGGATCTCGAGCTGATTGCCGGTCCGGTTGTCGGTGATGGTGATGCTCTCTGCCACGACCCTCGGACCCTCCTCTGACGGCTCACCCCGATCCTATGGCTCCGTGGTCAGTCCGGTCACCCCGGGACGCCGGGCCGACGTCCCGGGCAGGGCGTCCGGCGCCGACCCCGCGCCGCGGCGCGCCACGGCGGGCGACGATGTCAGCCGGCCACCTTGAGCGTGATGGCCGGTGACACCGACCCGGAGTCGCGCCCGTCCCCGGAGTACGCCGCGGTGATGGCGTGTGCCGAGGCGACCGGGTAGGTCACCGAGCACGTCGCCTGTCCGTGATGGACGGGCTGCGCCGCGCAACCCGGCATGGCGGCTCCGTCGTCTTGGAAGGCGACGGTGCCCGTGGGCGACACCGTGCCCTTTGCTGTGCCCGCGCCGGACCCCGTGCCGGTGCCGGTCCCGGTGCCCGAGAGCGACGACGAGACGTCGGCGATGAGGGTCACCGGCCGCCCCCGGAGGGCGACGAGCGGGGAGGACGTCACCGAGGTCAACGTGGCAGCCGGCTGGACCTGGACCTGGACCGAGCGCGACGCCAGCGCTCCGGTCCCGGGCGAGTGCGGCGACTCCGCCACGACCTGCAAGGCGTAGGACGAGCCGGGCTCGACCTTCATGGCGGGAAGCAGCATCGTGGTCGACCGCCCGGCGGCGAGGCTCACCGTCCGTTGCACCACGACCGGGGCGGCCTGGACCCCGGCCGGGGTCGCCTCCGCCCCGAGCTCGACGCCTTGCTCGTCCACGTTGCCCTGATTGGCGAGCACCACGTGGGTGACGAGCGTGGTCGTGGCCGGGGCCACGAGCGTCGCTCCACTCGCCACCGCGGTGGGATCGGTGACGACGGCGAGGACGACGATGCGGTGCACCGGGGTCAGCGCGTGCGAGCCCGCCACCGCCGCGACGAAGTGGCCGACGGAGTCCGGCGCGAAGATCCCGGGCCGCCGCATCCACTCCGACGTCGGGACCAGGGCGGAGCCCGGCGCGCGCCGCAGCGCCCGCCGGCAGCGGGCCCACGACGCATCCGCCGATTGCAGTCGCGCACCGACCGAGCTCACGGCGGTGCTGGCGGTGGCTTCGTCGACGGGCCCGAGCCCTGTCCGCCCGCCGACCACGCCCTCGAGTGCGGACCGCAGGGTCGAGACCGCAGACGCCCGCGCCGCGATCGCCGCTGCACACCCGGCGGCGGTCGAGGGATCGGGCGGCGTGATCGCCGCATAGCGGCGCTCCAAGGTCGAGGTGTCTGACGCCAAGGTGTCGAGGTCGAAGAAGAACGCGATCCGGCCGAGCGAGCTCGCGTCGCGCAGGAACGAGAACATCGCCGCGCCCGACGCGTTGCTCTGCACCGCCAACGGCTGCGCCAGCGCCGCGTAGCCGCGGTCGAGGGTGCGATGGTAGGGGCCCGAGGTGGAGCTGATCTGGGCCACCGCCGCCACACCCAGGACGACCACCACGGCCGACAGGGCCATGGGCACGGCCAACCGCAGCAGGGTCCGCACCCGCGCTCGCCGTCGCCCCAGCCGACGTCGATCCCCGGTCGTCGGTCGACGTCGATCCCCGACCATCGCAGCGACCCTACTGGCACCGGCGACGGTGGCACCCGGCCCGATCACCGGGCATGACGAAGCCAGGCGACGACCCACCACTACACTCGCCTCCCGTGCCTGAAAGCACCCCCCCGGCACCGCCGCCCGTATTCGATCGCGCCGACATCGCCAACAAAGCGCGCAAACCGACGATGCCGCGCCTCCTGCGCATCGGCGTGGTGGTGGTGGCCGTCATCGTCGTCATCGCCGGTGCCGCCATCGGCTACGGGGAGTACCGCAACCACCAGATCCACCGGGTCAAGGTGGGCAACCTCGTGGCCCTGCCGCCCTCGGGGGTCGAGAACATCGTCCTGGTGGGTTCGACGTCACGGTGCGCCCTCAAGCACCAGAACAAGGCCTTCGGCCTGTGCTCGGAAGGGGTCACCGGCGTCAACAGCGACGTCGTCATGATCCTTCACGTCGACCCGAACAAGAAGACCGCGGCCATCTTGTCCATCCCCCGGGACCTGTTCGTCCCCAACGCCCGCGCCACGGGCGCGAACAAGATCGACGCGGCCCTGGTCGAGGGGCCCGAGCAACTGGTCACCGCCATCGAACAGGATTTCGGGATCCCCATCCACCACTACGTGGAGCTCAACTTCGACAGCTTCCAGGGCGTGGTCAACGCCCTGGGGGGGATCAAGATGTACTTCCCCGAGCCCGTCTTCGACGCCTACTCGGGCCTCAACGTGCCCACCGCGGGCTGCCGCTCCCTCGACGGGTTCCAGGCCCTGGAGGTGGTGCGGGCCCGTCACCTGCAGTACAAGGGCCCGGGCGTCACGACCAACAACCACTCCGACTGGCCCCAGGACCCCCAGAGCGACCTGAGCCGGATCCGGCGGGACCACGAATTCCTGCGGGTCCTGGCCAGTGCGGTGGACAAGCGGGGCCTCGGCAACCCCGTCACCGACAACGACCTGCTCAGCGCGGTGGCACCGCAGCTCCAGGTCGACTCGGCCCTGTCCCTCTCCTCGATGTTCGGGCTCGTGCTCACCTTCCACGGCATCGACACCGCCAAGACGCCCCAGCTGACCCTGCCGGTGGTGGTCCTGTCGAGCCTGCACTACCTGTACCAGGGCTACGACTACGGCAACGTCGAACTCACGAGCCAGCCCGACGACCTCCAGGCGATCTCGAGCTTCCTCGGGATCGGAGCCGACGACGACACCATGACGGGCAAGCGGCTGCCGTCGCCCGGGTCGATCACGGTGTCGGTGCTCAACGGGACCGGGCGGTCCGGACAGGCGGGACAAACGGCCTCGGCCCTCAAGGACCTGGGTTTCACCATCGCCGGCCAGGGCGACAGCTCCTCGAGCAGCTCGCTGGCGGAGACCTACGTGTACTACTCGTCGCCCAGCCATCTGGCCGCCGCCGAGAAGGTGCTCCATTCGCTGTCGGGGACCGCCACCCTGGGCAAGGGCCCCACCGCCGACGGAGCGGACGTGACCGTCGTCACGGGCTCGAACTTCTCGGTGAACGCCCCGTCGGCAGCCAAGTCCTCCTCCTCGGGCTCCTCGGGAGGGACCTCGGGGGGCGCAGGCACGTCGACGTCGGCACCGTCAACGGGGTCGTCGTCGCTGCAGACACCCACGGCGCCCACCCAGGACCTCGCGCCGTTCGACCCCCGGTCCTGCACCGCCTCGGGTCGCGAAGGCCCCTAGCCCGAGGAGACCCGCCCGGCGCGCCGGCCGGTCGGAGGGGGTCCGTCGATCAGTCGGCGCTGAGCCCCGCGGACGTCGGCAGCGTGCTCGCCGTCTGCCGCCACTGCACCGTGGGGGCGATGGCGTGGAGGTCGACACGGTCCCGGTGGCGGTCGACGACGGCCAGGAGCGAGCGGATGGTGGCGGCCCCCAGGAGGTGCGGCACCAGGCCCAGGTCGAGGAGCTTGGTGTGGGCGGCCCGGTAGTAGTGCTCCTGCTTCTCCACCCGGGGGTCCTCCACGTGGTCGATGCGGCTGGCACCGGGGTAGGCCTCGGCCACCATCTCGGCCATCTGCTGCACCGAGAAGGACTCGGTGAACTGGTTGAAGACCCGGAACTCGCCCTCGGCCGCGGGGTTGAGCAGGGCCAGCTCCACACAGGCCAGGGTGTCTCGGATGTCGAGCATGCCCCGGGTCTGGCCCCCGGTGCCGTACACCGACAGGGGGTGGCCCACCACGGCCTGGACGCAGAAGCGGTTGAGCACGGTCCCAAACACGGCGTCGTAGTCGAAGCGCGTGGCCAGGTCGGGGTGCATGGTGGTCTCGTCGGTCTCCTGGCCGTAGACCACGCCCTGGTTGAGGTCGGTGACCCGCAGTCCCCAGATGCGACAGGCGAAGTGCAGGTTGTGGCTGTCGTGCACCTTGGACAGGTGGTAGAAGGACCCGGGCTGCTTGGGATAGGGCAGGACGTCGGTGCGGCCCTTGTGGGTGATCTCGATGTAGCCCTCTTCGATGTCGATGTTGGGGGTGCCGTACTCCCCCATCGTCCCCAGCTTCACCAGGTGGATCTGCGGGTTGCGCTCGGCGATGGCGTACATCAGGTTGAGGTTGCCCACCACGTTGTTGACCTGGGTGTACACGGCATGGGCCCGGTCGATCATCGAGTACGGGGCGCTGCGCTGCTCGGCGAAGTGCACGACGGCGTCGGGCTCGAAGCGGTCGAGCAGGGTCTCGACGAAGCGGTGGTCGGTGAGGTCGCCGACAAAGGCGTCGACGCTCAGGCCCGACACCTCGTTCCAGCGCCGGACCCGGTGCTGGAGATGGGCGATGGGGACCAGGCTGTCCACGCCCATCTCGAAGTCGTACTGCCGACGGCAGAAGTTGTCGACCACGCCCACGTCATGTCCCCGACGCGACAGATGCAACGCCGTCGGCCACCCCAGATACCCGTCGCCCCCCAGCACGAGGATCCTCACCCGTGCCACCTCCTTCTTTCGTCGTCTGCGCACATGCGACAGACACCCCAAGAATCCCCGATGAACCTGAGAACAAGCTGGGATGACCTGCAAAAAGGTCTGTGAAGCCGTGAAGAGACGGCGAGGATACAGCCCCTCGCTCCCCGCTCCCCACCGCCGGGCGGCGTTACGATCGTCCCGTGCCCGGCGCCCGTCACGTGCTGCTGGCCGCCGGGCACACTTCGGCCCCTCACCTGCACCTGAGCTGGTTCCAGACGGTGGTCCTGGGAATCCTCCAGGGCGTGAGCGAGCTCTTCCCGGTCTCGAGCCTGGGGCACATCGTGCTCCTGCCGTCGCTCTTCGGCTGGCACCAGGTCGTGACGGTGCAGTCGGACCCCGAGTCCTCGTGGCTGGCGTTCGTGGTCCTGCTCCACGTCGGGAGTGCGCTGGGCCTGCTCGCCTACTTCTGGAGGGACTGGGTCTCGATCATCGGAGCCTGGTTCCATACCCTCGTGACCAGGCGGATCGAGACCCCCCACGAGCGCCTGGCGTGGTTGATCGTCGTGGGCACCATCCCCGCCGCTGTGCTCGGGTTCGAGCTCGAACATCCGCTGCGGGTGGCGCTGGCCAAGCCGGAGTCGGCCGCCGTGTTCCTCATCGTGAACGGCGGGATCCTGCTGGGTGCAGAGCGTCTGCGGCGACGGTCCGAGGTCAGGGCGTTGGCGATGCGCGAGGGTGCGAAGCAAGACGGTGGTCGTCACCTCGGGTCGTTGGCATACCGGGAGGCCGGCGTCGTGGGGCTCGCCCAATCGACCGCGCTCATCGCCGGCATCAGCCGAGAGGGTGTGTGCATGGCCGCGGGCATGGCGAGGGGGCTGGACCACGAGGACTCGGCCCGCTTCGCCTTCCTCCTCGCCACCCCCATCATCCTGGGCGCAGGGCTGTTCAAGGTCTCGGACCTCACCGGCCCCCTGGGCAACGGACTGCGCGCCCAGGCGGTCGTGGCCATGCTCGTCACCGGCGTCACCGCCTTCATCTCGGTGCGCTTCCTGATGCGCTACTTCAAGACCAGGACCCTGACCCCGTTCGGGATCTACTGCCTGGCCTTCGGGACCTTCATGGCCATCTTCATCGCCGTGAAGTGACCCCGAGATCGCCGTGACGTGACCCCCAGGCCGCCCAACCCGGCCGATCCCGTGCGTGGGTCGCGCCCAAGTTGCGCCGGACCCCCCGGTAAAATGTCGAGGGCCGGCACCCGCCACGTCAGTGGGGGCGCACGGCCACGGGAGGGGGGGCAGTGCCGCGACAACAACCCGGGAGCGGGCTTCGCGACACGCGCCCGTCCGGGGCGCCACTGAGCCTCGTGGAACCGGCGACCCTTCCGCCCGCGGTGCTCGACCTCACCGTGGTCGTGCCCTACTACAACCCGGGCCCGGTGCTCCGGGAGACGGTGGAGCGCGCCGTGGAGGTCCTGCGAGAGACGGGGATCTCCTTCGAGATCGTGACCGTGTCCGACGGCTCGACCGACGGGAGCGACGCATCGCTCGAAGGCATCCACCCCGACGTGGTGGTCCGGGTCGTGCTGCCCCACGCCGGCAAGGGCAAGGCGGTGCGCGCCGGGCTCGCCCGGGGCCGGGGCCGGTACCTGGGGTTCATCGACGGTGACGGGGACGTCCCGCCCGAGCTCCTGGGCGAATTCGTCGACGTGGTCCACGAGGTGCATCCCGACGTGGTGCTCGGCAGCAAGCGGCACCCGCAGTCGCAGGTCGTCTACCCCCTGGCCCGGCGCGTGTACTCGTGGGGATACCAGCAGCTGGTGCGCGTGCTGTTCCATCTCGACGTCCGCGACACCCAGGCGGGCATCAAGCTCGTGCGCCGGGAGGTGCTGGCCGAGGTCCTGCCGCTCATGGTGGAGCAGGGATATGCCTTCGACCTCGAGATGCTCGTGATCGCCCGGCGACTGGGCCATCGCGACCTGGTGGAGGCACCGGTGCGCATCGGTCGTCGGTTCTCGAGCACGGTGTCGCGCCGCGTGGTGTTCGCCATGCTCCGCGACACCTTCGCCATCTGGTGGCGGCTCCGCTCCGGCGACGCCTACGGGCCCAAGCGCCCTTCCTGATCGCACCGCCCCATCGCATGGGCCGATGGCGGGAGCCGAGCTCGGGCTGATCGCCCGGCCCCGGCCCGGTGTCGGGCGGGAGGGGTGAGACAACGGGGTCGTAGCATGCCGCGATGACGCGCGCCCCGGACTCCGACGAGGGCGCACCAGGGGTGTCGGACCGGGCCATGACGGCGCTGTGCGCCGCGGTGGGGCGGGCAAAGGGGTCAGACCCGTTGGCGCCGGTGACCGTGGTGGTGCCATCCGCCTACGCCCTTTTGTCGGCCCGCCGCACCCTCGGGGCCGGGACCGGCCCCCACGGGCGACGCGGCGTCGTCAACGTCAGCTGCACGACGGTGGACAAGCTGGTCCGCCAGCTCGGTGGGCCGGTGCTGGCGGCACGCGGGCAGCGCCTGGCGCCGGGGCCCGTGGACCTCGAGGCCATCCGCAGCGCGGCCCTGGCGTCGAGGGGCTGGCTGGCCGAGCTCGTAGGACATCCGCGGGGTCTGGTGGCGCTGCGTGACGCGGTCACCGAGCTCCGGCGTTGCCCCCTGGCGACCCAGAACGCACTGGCTCGGCGCGGCGGTCGCATCGGCGACCTGTGCCGGCTGCTGGCCGGGGTGCGCGACCTGCTGCACCGACGCGGTCTCGCCGACACCGTCGACCTCGCCGAGGCCGCCGCCGAAGCGGCGGCGGTGACCGGTGGCGCCCTGAAGGCCCTGGGCCCGGTGCTGTTGCTCGACCCCGGTTCGATGACGCCGTCCGAGCGCCGGGTCCTCGACCTGGTGACCGACCGCGCCGGCGCCGACCACATCGAGAAGGGCGCCGACGAACGCACCCTCACCGAGGTACGCGCCTGTCCGGATCCCGACGAGGAGGTGCGCGCCGCGGTGCGGACCGTGGTGGCCTCCATCGACGCCGGGATCCCGGCCTGGGCGCAGGCCATCGTCCATCCGCCGGGTCGTGGCTATGCCCGTGCGCTCCACCAGGAATTGGCGGCCGCCGGTCTCGCGGTCAACGGGCCCCAGAGGCGCCGCCTGGACAGGTCGGTGGCGGGGGCCACCCTGCTCGGCTTGCTCGAGCTGGCCTCCACCGACTGGGCGCGCCACGACGTGATGGCGTGGCTCTCGACCGCTCCGATCGCGCCGGGCCCCGACCGGCGCCGGGTGCCCACAAGTCGGTGGGACTGGTTGTCGTCGGAAGCCGGCGTGGTGCACGGCGCCGCGCAATGGGGCGAGCGACTGGCGAACCTGGCCGCACGGCACGCGGAGCTCGCCCCCGAAGCCCGAGCCCTGGCTGGGTTCGTCGAGGGCCTCGTGGAGGCAACAGCGCCGCCGAACGGGTCGTGGACGACCCACGCCACATGGGCGGTCGACCTGCTCGACCACTACCTCGACACCGGCCAACGGACGTGGCCCGACGAGGAGCTCTCGGCCACCGAGCAGGTGCGGGGCTCGGTGCTCGCGCTCGGCGAGCTCGACGCGGTGTCGGACCGGGTCGATCACGGGGCGTTTCGACGTGCGCTGCGCACCGTGCTGGAGGAGACCGCGCTCGACACCTCCGAACTCCCCGACGGCGGTTTCGGCGACGGCGTGTTCGTGGCCCCTTTCGGCCGAGCACGCGGACTGCATTTCGAATGCGTGGTGCTGGTGGGCATGGCCGATGCCGTCGTCCCCGGGGGGATCGGGGACGATGCGTTGTTGCCCGAGAGCGTGCGCCGACTGGACATGTCCGGCGGGCTGCGCACGCGGGCGGCCCGACTCGACGAACTGCGCGACGACGTCGTCGCCGCCATCGGTGCCGGCACTGTCCGACGCGTCGCCACCTATCCGCGCGTCGACCCCCGCACCGGGCGCGCCCAGGTCCCGTCGCGCTGGATGGCATCTCTCGCCGGCTTCGCCACCCGACAGCGACCGGTGGACTCCTTCGCGGCGGGGATCGCCTCGGCCCGGCCCCCGCTGTCGGTGCGCGAGCTCGAGCTGCACGACACCGCCCGCTGGGCCGCCGAAGGCAGGGACCCCGCACGCTCCCCGCTGGCATTCTCCTCGGACCGGCTCCGGACCGGGATCGGTGCCGCACAGGACCGGATGGGACAGGACTTCACCCGGTTCGACGGCAATGTCGGAGAGGGCCTGGTGTCACCGTTCCTGCCCGAGGCCCCGATGTCCGCCACACGTCTCGAGGTCTACGCCAAATGCCCTCGCCGGTTCCTCTACGACCGCGTGCTGCAGGTCTCCCGGCGCACCCTTCCCGAGGAGATCTGGCAGATGGAACCGACCGAACGGGGAACGCTGGTCCACGCCATCCTCGAGGAGTACCTCCTCGAGCGACTGGCCGGCGCGCCGCGGTCATTGCCCCGCCTTCTCGCCATCGCTGAGGCGCAATTCGCGACCGCCGAAGGGCGGGGGCTCGTGGGCAAGCCGCTGCTGTGGCGGATGGACAAAGCCGCCATCCGACGCGACCTGGCGCGCTTCCACGACGAGGAGGGCGACCTCGAGCCACTGGCGGCCGAGCTCGAATTCGGCACCGGAGGCGAGGGGGCCGACCCGGCGGTCACCGTGAAGCTCGACGACGGGCTCGAGGTTCTATTCAAAGGCAAGGCCGACCGCGTCGACCGGGCCCGCTCGGGCGACCTCGTCGTGTCGGACTACAAGACCGGCAAGCAGGGAACGCTTCGGGGTCTGCGGAAGGACCCCGTGGCCGGAGGCCGGCTCCTGCAGCTCCCGATCTACGCCATGGCGGCGCAGGCCCGCTTCGGCGGCGAGACCGTACGGGCGCGCTACTGGTTGTTGTCGGAAAAGCGCGTGGCGCCGTGCTTCAGCCTCACCATCACCCCCGAGGTCCAAGCGCGCTTCGTCGATGTCCTGCGCCTGATCGCCGGTGCGGTCCAGGCCGGCGCCTTCCCCGGCGCCCCCACCGAGAACCCCGGCGACCGCCAGTTCGACACCTGCCGGGTGTGCGACTTCGACGTGGTGTGTCCCGTCGCCCGCGACCGGCAATGGGATCGCAAGAGGGGGTCCCCCGGGGTCGCCCCCGTGCTGGCGCTCATGCACGCCGAGGTCCCCGACGAGCTCGAAGGCGCGGTCGTCGACGGGTTCGGCGACGACATCGGGGTGGGCACGTGAGGGCCCCCGACGACGACGAGGCCCGGGCCCGGATCCGGTTCGAGCTCGACTCCACCCTGGTGGTGGTGGCCGGGGCGGGCACGGGGAAGACCACCGCCCTGGTGGGGCGCATCGTCGAGCTGGTCCGGAGCGGACGCGCCTCACTGCGCGAGATCGCCGCCATCACCTTTACCGAGGCGGCCGCGGCCGAGCTGCGGCAGCGCATCCGGGAGACGGTCGACAGGGTCGCCGCCGAGCACCCCGACGAGACATGCCTCGTGGCCGCCCGCCAGGAGGTCGACGAGGCGGCCATCTGCACGCTGCACGCCTTCGCGCAGCGCATCCTGGTCGAGCACAGCGTGGCGGCGGGCATCCCTCCCGGCTTCGACGTGCTCGACGAGACCGCCGAACGTGCCGATTTCGACGAGCGCTTCGAGCGATTCGCCAACACCTTGCTGGCCGACCCCGGTGCCGAGCCCGCCCTGCTCCAGGGGTTCTCGTTGGGGCTGGTCCCCGACGACCTGGCCGAGATCGCCCGGGCGTTGCACCGGCACTGGGACCGACTCGTCGACGGTGGGCTCGTGGCCCTCGAGCAGATGCGGCCCGAGCCCGGGGCCTGGCCGGCGGCCGATCACCGACCGGTGCTCGAGGCCATCGACGCGGCGCTGTCGACCGGCCGCTGGTGCACCGACGACCAGGACAAGCTCAAAGAGCACCTCGATCGCCTGGCGGCGCTACGCCTCGAGCTGGCGTCGTGTCACGACGAGCTCTCCACCCTGCAACTCCTCGACGGCCTCAAGACGCTGGGGAACAAATACGGACAGCAGGGGAACTGGGGGGGACACGTCGACGAGGCGCGCGACGCCTGCGCAGCGGCCGAGCAGGCGCGGCGTCGAGCTCCTGCGGGCCAGCCACCACGCGGTGCTGGGAGAGCTCGGCGCCCGGCTGGGAGCGTTCGTCCTGGCGGTCGCCGACGAACGGCGACTCGAGGGACGCCTCGGCTTCCACGACCTTCTGGTGCATGCCCGCAGGCTCCTGCGACATGATCGCGAGGCCACCGAGGCCTTGCGTCGCCGCTACCGGCGCCTCCTCGTCGACGAGTTCCAGGACACCGACCCCATCCAGGTCGAGCTGGCCGCCCGTCTCGTCGCCACCGTGGACGGCTCGGCCGACCTCGCTCATGCCGAGAACGGCGGGCTCTTCGTGGTGGGCGACCCCAAGCAGTCGATCTACCGGTTCCGGCGAGCCGACATCGAGTTGTTCGCCCGGGTCGGCAAGGAGATCGGAGAGGAGATCGTCCTCGTCACCAACTTCCGGTCGGTGCCCGGCATCCTCCATTTCGTCAACGCCGTCTTCGCGGAGATCTTCGGTCCCGAGCCGGTGACGGGCCAGGCACCGCACCACGAGCTGATGGGAGAACGAGACCCGGTGCCGCTGCACCACCGGGGCCCCCCGGCGACAGTCGGAGGGCGGCGCCCGGCGACGGCCCCGGGCGGCGCGGTGCAGTTGGCGTTGGACGGACTGGCCAGCGACCCCGACGAAGCGGGCGAAACCGCCGCCACCCCCCGGCGGCGGCCGAGGACGGGCATGCCCCCCGTCGTCCTGCTGGGCGGCCCCATGAAGGCGAGCATCGCCGAGGTCCGACGGGCCGCGGCGCGCGACGTCGCGCTCACCATCGGCGACGTGCTCGACAGTCACTGGGCGGTGGTCGACGAGGAGGACGAGGTCATCCGCGCCGCACACTGGAGCGACGTTGCGGTCCTGCTCCCGGCGCGCACGGCACTGGCGGCGCTCGAAGAAGCCCTCGAGGAGGCCCGTATCCCCTACCGGCTCGAGGGCGTCGCCCTGCTGTGGGGATCCGACGAGGTGCGAGACATCCTCGCCGTGCTGCACGCCGCGGACGACCCTGTCGACCGGGTGGCGGTGCTCGGGGCGCTCCGGAGCCCGGGGCTGGCCTGCGGCGACGACGACCTCGTCACCTGGCATCAGGCCAACGGCACCTGGGATCCCCGCGACCCCGCACCACCGGGACTCGAAGGCCATCCCGTCGCCGACGCCATGGCCGTGCTGGCGCGGCTGCACGACGAGCGATGGTGGCGCGAGCCCTCGGCCATGGTGAGGCGGACCTTCGACGAGCTGCGCAGCTTCGAGCTCTGTCTCGCCTACCACCGCCCCCGCGACCACTGGCAGCGGCTCCGCTGGCTCATGGACCAGGCCCGACTCTTCGACGAGACCGTCGGCGGGTCGCTGCGGTCGTTCCTGCGATGGGCGGAGCTCCAGGCCGAAGAGGACCGCCGCAGCGGTGGTGTGGGGCCACCGGACCCCGACGACGACGCCGTGCGCGTCATGACGATCCACGGGTCGAAGGGCCTCGAGTTTCCCGTCGTGATCCTGGCCGGCCTCGAGCGCGAGGTGGCATCGGGGCAACGACCTCCGGCCGTGCTGTGGCGCGAGGACGGGTCCCCGGAGTTGCGAGGCGGCGGGCAACTGCGCTCCCTCGGGTTCGACGAGGCCAGCGAACGCGAGCGCGAGCTCGACGCGCTCGAGGCGCACCGTCTGCTCTACGTCGGCATGACGCGAGCCCGCGACCATCTGGTCGTGTGCCTGCACCACAAAGAGCTCAAGGAGAGCACGACCGCGACCCCGACCATCGCCGCGCAGCTGCACGAGATCTGCCTGCGGATCCCGGAATTGTGGCGCCGCCTGCCCATCGCGGCCTTGACCCCGGACGACACCGCAGCTCCCGATACCGCAGCTCCCGACACCGCAGCTCCCGACACCACAGCTCCCGACACCACCGTTCTCGACGGCGCAGATGCTGCGGCCCGCAACGATGCGCTGGCCAAGGTGCGCGCCGGCTTCGGACTGGACGGGGCGCGAGGACCGGGGGCAGACGACCTGCGGCCCGATGACGCGCTGGTCGCGACCTGGCGCCAGGGAGTCGAAGCGTTCGCGGCGAGGCGCGCCGATTCCATCGCCATCACGCGCCACGCCCCGGTGACGACCGCGACCGCCATCGTCGAGGTCCTCGCCCGGCGTGACACGAGGCAACCCGGCCCGCGACGGACAGGACCGACCGCACCCGATCCGGGGTCGCCCGACGTCACCGGGGCGCTGTGGCGGGACTCGGACACGTCGCTGCAGATCGGGCGCGCCGTCCACGGCGCGTTGGCCACCATCGACCTGTCGACGGCAGCCGACGAAGCCGGGCGCCCGGCCGACGAGGTGGCCCGGGGGCGCGCCGCCTCCCACGGGGTGGGCGCCCACGCCGAAGCGGTCGCCACCATGGTCCGTGCCGCGCTCGCCTCCCCGACCGTGGCCGCCGGTTCGACCCTCCGGCACTGGCGCGAGCTCTTCGTCGCCGTTCCCGTCGGCGCCGGGGTCCTCGAGGGGTTCGTGGACCTCGTCCTCGAGGAGGAAGACGGGCTCGTCGTGATCGACTACAAGACCGACCGCACCGGCGGAGAGCCCGGGCTGCGCCTGGCCGCCTCGCGCTACGGGCCCCAGGTGGCGACCTATGCCCTCGCCCTCGAAGAGGCCACGGGCCGAGCGGTCCACCGGTGCGTGCTCGTGTTCGTGGGCGACGGGGCTCCCGTCGAGGTCGTCCTCGAGGGCACCGACCTGGTGCAAGCGCGCCGCCTGGCACTCGAAGCCGCGAACGAGCTCCTCACCCCCGGGGGCCGGGCCCCGCGCTAGCAGGCAGGCTTCAGGAGTCAGGCGTCAGGGCACCGGGAGTCGGGCGTCAGGTGACCGCGGCCCCGGGCAGCTCGACGTGGTCGCGGCGCGAACCTTCGATGAGCTCGAGACCCGACTCTCCGGGGAGACCACGCGGGACGCCCGCGAACTCGGGGGCCTCCAGGGCACGGGCATTGGCGTCGATGTGCTCGAGCTCGGGCATCTCCTTGTCGGCACCGCCCACCACACCGAGCTCGTGGAAGCGCCGAGCCTGGGGCAAGACGTTGCGCTCGAGCGACCCCACGGCCTTGTTGTACGCGTCGACGGCGCCACCGAGGCTGCGACCGGTGCGCGCCATGTGCTCGCCGAAGGTGGCAAGCCGCTTGTAGAGCTCGCGGCCCATGTCCTGCACCTCGCGGGCGTTCTCGGCCAGGGCCTCCTGCTGCCATCCGTTCGCGACGGTCAGCAGGAGGGCGATCAACGTCGTCGGGGTGGCGAGCAGCACCCGATGGGACACGGCGTGCTCGAGGAGCGAGGAGTCGTGCTCGAGGGCCGCCGCCAGCAGGGCGTCGCCGGGAACGAAGGCGACGACGAATTCGGGCGAGTCGTCGAACTGCTCCCAATACGCCTTCTTCGACAACGAGTCGACGTGCACCCGCAACTGCCGTGCATGGGCAACGAGGTGGGCCCGGCGGTCGGCTTCCTCGGTGGCGTCGTTGGCGTCGAGGAACGCCTGCAGGGGAACCTTGGCGTCGACCACCACGTTCCTCGCGCCGGGGAGATTCACGACCATGTCGGGTCGCAGCCGCCCGTCGGCTCCGTCGGTGGTCACCTGCTGTTCGAAGTCGCAGTGCTCGACCATCCCCGCCATCTCCACGACACGCCGAAGCTGCATCTCGCCCCAACGACCGCGGGTGGCCGGAGAACGCAGCGCCGTGACCAGGTTGCGCGTCTCGGACTGCAGCTTGTCCTGGGAATGGGTGAGCGTCCGCACCTGTTCGCTGAGCCCGGTGTAGGCCTTCTGGCGCTCGAGCTCGAGGAGCCGAAGACCCTGCTCGTAGCGGCCGAGCTGGTCGCGCAGCGGGCCGAGGAGCTGGTCGATGGCCTGGGTGCGCTGGTCGAGATCGCCCCGCGCCGACTGCTGGGCGTGGGCCAGGCGCGCGTCGGCCAGCTCCAGGAACTGGCTGTTGTTCTGCTCGAGCGCCTGGCGGGACAACTCGGCGAATTCGCCCACCAGCTGCCGGCGCACCTCGTCGGTGGCCACCCTCCGCTCCTCGGCCGCGGCGCGCTCGTGATCGAGCGTGGCCCGGAGCGAGACCACCTCGGCGCGAGTCGAGCCCAGCGCCTCGGCCTGGCGCTCACGTTCCGCGCCCACCTGGGCCGCCGCCCGTGCCGAGGACAGGGCCCAGGCGATCGCCACACCCCCTCCGCCACCGACGACGATGCCGATCACGAGGCCAACGATCATGGGGTCTCCCTGCTCCGAGGGTGCACGCGGCCGAGCGTAACGCCGGGGTGTGACGCTCCCGGGGGACCGTCGAAGGCCACCGATTGCGGTCGGACGGCGGGTAGCGTCGACATGGTGGTGCGCAAAGGCGCGGTGGGACGCGGTGCCGGGGTGAAGTCCCAGGCCCACCCGGGTGCAGCGGGCGGACGCCGGGGAAACGGCAACGCGGCTGCCACGGCGACGCGAGGGTCGCTGCGGAGCTTTCCCCCGGAGGAGCTCGTCGAGGATTTCCGTACGGCGTGTCTCTCCCGTGCCCTCGACGACCGGGAGATCCTGCTGCAGAAGCAGAGCCGGGTCTTCTTCCAGATCTCCGGGGCGGGCCACGAGATCCTGCTGCTGGCACTGGCCCGATCGCTTCGACCGGCCTACGACTGGTTCTTCCCCTATTACCGCGACCGGGCCCTCGTGCTCGCTCTGGGCGTCACACCCCTCGACATCATGCTCCAGGCGGTGGGCTCGTCCCTCGACCCCGCCTCGGGGGGCCGACAGATGCCGTGTCACTGGGGAGCGGTGACGCGCAACATCGTGACCCAGTCGAGCCCGACCGGGAGCCAGTGTCTCCCCGCCGTGGGCTGCGCCGAGGCGGGGCGCTACATCGCCCGGCGCCCCGACCTGGCGGGATGCACCGCCCACGGTGACGAGATCACCTACGTGTCCCTGGGCGAGGGGGCGACCGCCGAAGGCGAGTTCTGGGAGAGCCTCAACACCGCGTGCCGGCTGCACCTGCCCACGCTCTTCGTCGTGGCCGACAACGGCTACGCCATCTCGGTGCGCTCCGCCGACCAGTCACCCGCACCCGTCGCCGAGCTGGTACGGGGGTTCCGGGGACTGGCGGTGGCCCAGATGGACGGCTGGGACTACGCGTCGTGTCGGAGCAAGGGCGGCCGCGCCATCGCCCGCGTGCGCGCCGGCGAAGGGCCGGGATTGATCCACGCCCACGTGACGCGCCCGTACTCCCACTCCTCGGCAGACTCCCAATCGAAGTACCGCGACGCCGGCGAGCTCGCCGAGGAGCAGGCGCATGACCCCATCGACACCCTCGAACGGCAATTGGTGAGCGTGGGCGTGCTCACCGACGACGAAGCCGCCGCGCTGCGCGCCGAGGCGCGCGACCTCGCCGCCGCCGCCGCCGAAGAAGCGCTCGAGGCGCCGCGCCCCGACCCGGCCACCGTGACCGACAACGTGGTGCGACTGCCCTCGTTGCCCGACGCCGAGCCCGACCCGGCTCCCGCCGCCGATGGCGGCGAACCGGTCGTGATGGCCGAGGCGATCCGACTGACCCTGCACGAGCTGTTGGCCGCCGATGAGCGCATCCGGGTGTTCGGCGAGGACGTGGCCGACGCCGATGACGAAGTCCTCGACCACGTGGAGGGCAAAGGCGGGGTGTTCGGGGTGACGCGGGGGTTGCAGCGGCGCTTCGGGTCGGCGCGCTGCTACAACACGCCCCTGGCGGAGTCGAACATCATCGGTCGGGGCGTCGGGCAGGCCCTGCGCGGCCTGCGACCGTGCGCCGAGATCCAGTTCTTCGACTACATCTGGCCTGCCATGCAGCAGCTGCACAGCGAGGCCGCCACCATCCGGTGGCGCTCCAACGGGGACTTCACCTGCCCACTGGTGGTGCGCGTCGCCATCGGTGGCTACCTGACGGGCGGGGCCATCTGGCACTCCCAGAGCGGCGAGTCGATCTTCGCCCACATCCCGGGCCTCCTCGTCGCCTTCCCGTCACGGGCGCGCGACGCCGTCGGACTGCTGCGCAGCGCCTTCGCCGCACAGGACCCCGTGCTCTTCTTGGAGCACAAGCACCTCTACCGCCAGCACTACGCGGCGGACCCGATCCCGAGAGCGGGATGGGTGCTGCCCTTCGGTCGGGGAACCGTGGCACGACCCGGCCGGGACCTGACCATCGCCACCTGGGGGGCGACGGTGCAGAAGTCGCTGGTGGCGGCCGAGCAACTCTCGGGCGACGGCTGTTCGGTGGAAGTCGTCGACCTCCGCACCATCTCGCCCTGGGACCATGACCTCGTGTGCGACTCGGTGCAACGGACGGGTCGGCTCGTCGTCGTGCACGAGGACACCCTCACCGCCGGGTTCGGCGCCGAGGTGGCCGCCTGGGTGGCGGAGCACTGCTTCTGGGACCTCGACGCTCCCGTCGTCCGCGTCACCGCCGAGAACACCTTCGTCGGCTACGAGCCGACCCTGGAGCACGCCATCCTCCCCCAGGTCGACGACATCGTCGCCGCGGCACGCACGCTGGCCAAGGTCTGACCGGGCCGGTCGGCCGGGGAGGGGTCCCGGACGGGTCGCCCGGGTCGGGGCGTGCCATCCTGAGGAAGTGGACCGCGTGATGGTGATCGGGGCCGGCTTCGCCGGGCTCAGTGCCGTCCGACACCTCCGGGGCCAACCGGTGGAGGTGACCGTCGTCGACCACCACAACTTCCACACCTTCCAACCGCTGCTGTACCAGGTGGCCACGGCCGGGCTCGATCCCGCCGACGTCGCCTACCCGGTGCGGACCATCTTCGGCCGCGACCACAACGTGGTGTTCCGCCACGGCCGCGCCGCGTCGGTCGATCTCGAGGCCCGGCACGTGGACCTCGTCGACGGGGCGGTGCTCGACTACGACCACCTCGTGGTCGCCACCGGCGCCACCACCGGGTTCTTCGCCGTGCCCGGGGCCGCCCACCACTCGCTGCCGCTGTACACCCTGGCCGACGCCCGGCGGCTGCGGAATCACATCCTCGGACGCCTCGAGGCGGCCGACGCCCGTCCCGAGGACTTCGACGACGGGGCGCCCACCTTCGTCGTGGTGGGCGGAGGCGCCACCGGGGTGGAGATGTCGGGGGCGCTGGTGGAGCTGCTCGACGTGGCGGTCCGCCGAGACCGCCTGCGCATCGACCCCGAGCGGTCCCGGGTGATCCTCCTCGAGGCGGGCGGTCGGCTGCTCCCCGGTTTCAAAGAAGAAGCCAGCCGCTACGCGGAACAGACCCTGCGCTCGCGTGGGGTCGACGTCCGGCTCGAGACCCCGGTGGCCGAGGTCACCGCCGACGCGGTCCGCCTCGAGAAGGGCGAGTGGATCAAGGCCGCCGCGGTGATCTGGGCCGGGGGCGTGACCGTCGACGGCACCCTGGCCGCCACGCTCCCCACGGCGCACGGCCGGGGGGGCCGCGTCACGCTCGCGCCCGACCTTTCGGTGGCGGGACACCCCGAGGTGTTCGTGGTGGGCGACGCCGGCGCCGTGCCGTGGGGACCGGCCCGGCCCGAGGCCTGCCCCCAGGTCGCGCAGGTGGCGATGCAATCGGGAAAGCACGCCGCGCTGCAGATCGCTCGGCAGATCGCCGGCCGGGCCACGACGCCGTTCGAGTACCACGACAAGGGCCTCATGGCCACGATCGGTCGCCATGCCGCGGTGGCGCAGCTGCGCCGCGGGCCCGTCTGGCGCGGGACCATCGGCTGGCTGGCGTGGCTCGGTCTTCACCTCGTCTACCTGGTGGGCTTCCGCAACCGGGTGGTCGTGCTCATCAACTGGTGGTGGCGGTACCTGGACTGGCCCTCTGGACCGCGGCTCATCGTGGCCGACGTGGAGGCCGACCTCTGATCGAGGGAGATGGCGCCGGGCGTTGGCGCTACGGTGAAGGTGTGGCGAAACCGGTCGTGGTCGAGTTGGGCAACACCGATCAGGTGACCGAGAGCCTCGAGCACATCGACCGCGAAGTCATCAAGCTCTTCGCACTGGTGGGCGAGGGCGTCGCCGGTGCCACGCACTGCCTGCTCGACGGGGACC
This sequence comes from uncultured Acidimicrobiales bacterium, assembly GCA_963739765.1. Classification (GTDB taxonomy): domain Bacteria; phylum Actinomycetota; class Acidimicrobiia; order Acidimicrobiales; family UBA8190; genus Chersky-840. Next base: position 688,958 of record CAVUBP010000003.1, read on the forward strand.
GCGAGGCGGCCCGAGTGCTGGCCGAGAGCGACGAGACCATCGACGCCCTCTATCGCGAAGTCGAAGCAACTGGCCCAGAGCCAGCTCGCCATGCGGGCCACGGGGCCCAACGAGCTGCGCTACCTCGTGGCCGTGCTTGCGCATGCTGCCCGAGCTCGAGCGCAGTGGCGACCTGGCCGAGCACGTGTCACGCCGCGCCGTGCGGGGACTCGGGTGTCGAGCTGTCGCCGCGCGCCCGGGGCCTCGTCGAGCAGATGGGCGAGGTGGCCTGTGACATGTGGCGGGCCACCGCCGACGCCTACGCCGATCGCGCCCCGGTGGCCGACGAGGTCGAGGAGCTCGACGACGAGCTCGACGAGCTCCACGTCACGCTGACCGCCGAGATCGCCAGCGGATCGATGCCGCTGCCCGTCGCCATCGAGGCGGCGCTGGTGGCACGCTTCTACGAGCGCTTCGGCGACCATGCGGTCAACCTGGCCCGGCGCATCGCAGTGCTGGTGGGACGCAACCCCACCGGGGCGACCTCGACGCCGCTGGGCTCTCAGGCGGCTCTTCGGGCGAGGAGCGCCTCGGCGATCTGCACGGCGTTGAGCGCGGCACCCTTGCGCAGGTTGTCGCCCGAGACGAACAACACGAGGCCGTGCGCGACGGTGTCGTCGCGCCGCAGCCTCCCCACGAGCACCGGGTCGGCACCCGTGGCCGCCAGCGGCGTGGGCACGTCGACGCACCGCACACCGGGTGCCTCGCCGGAGCAGGTCGAGCGCCCGCTCGCACGGTGAGGTCACGCTCGAACTCGGCGTTGACGGACATGCTGTGGCCGGTGAACACCGGGACCCGCACACACGTCCCCGACACCGCCAGGTCGGGAAGGCCGAGGATCTTGCGGCTCTCGTCGCGCAGCTTCTGCTCCTCGTTGGTCTCGCCCGTCCCGTCGTCGAGGAACCGGCCTGCATGGGGGAGCACGTTGTAGGCGACCGGGCCCGGCGAACACCGTCGGCGGGGGGAAGTCGACCGCGCCGCCGTCGAAGGTGAGGCCCGGTGCCGCCTCGACGGTCTTGGTCAGCTGCTCCTCGAGCTCCCGGGCACCGGCGAGACCCGCCCCCGACACCGCCTGGTAGGTGGAGATCACGAGCCGGCGCAGCCCCGCCTCGCGGTGCAGCGGGCGCGAGCACCGGCATGGCCACCATGGTGGTGCAGTTGGGGTTGGCGACGATGCCCTTGGCCATGTGGTCCAGCGCGTCAGCGTTGACCTCGGCCACGACGAGCGGCACCGCCGGGTCCATGCGCCACGCGGAGGAGTTGTCGATGACCAAGGCGCCCGCCTCGGCGATCCGTGGCGAGATGCGGCGCGAGGCGTCGGCGCCCACCGACATGAGCGCGATGTCCACGCCGCGGTAGTCGGCCTCTTCGGCCGTCCTCGACCTCGACCTCGCCGTCGCCCCAGGCAAGGCGCGAGCCGGCCGAGCGGGCCGACGCGAAGAAGCGGATGTCGTCGAGGGGGAACGAGCGCTCGGCCAGCACCGATCGCATGACCTTGCCGACCTGGCCGGTGGCGCCGACGACGGCGAGTCGCATCGGCGCAATCCTAATGGCCCCGGATCATCCTCCCGACAGCTCGAAGGCCTGGTGCAAGAGGCGCACCGCTTCCTCGACCCGTCGGCGCGCACCACACAGGAGAGTCGGATCGACGACGTCGAGATCATCTCGATGTTGATCTGCGCGCGCGGCCAGGACTTCGAACATGGTGGCGGACACGCCCGGATGGCTGCGCATCCCCGCGCCCACGAGCGACACCTTGGCGACCGCGTCGTCGGCGATGACCTCGCCCGCGCCGATCTCGGGGGCCAGGGCTCGGGCCACATCGAGGCTGACGACGAGGTCGGTCTTCGGAACGGTGAAGGAGATGTCGGTCGTCCCGTGCAGCGACGTGTTCTGCACGATGGTGTCCACGTTGACGTCGCGGTCGGCCAGCGCCCGGAACAACCGCGCCGCGATACCCGGCTTGTCGGGGACACCGGTCACGGTCACTTTGGCCTCCGAGGTGTCGTGGGTGACAGCGGTGACGACGGCCTGCTCCATGGACGCATCCTCCTCGACCACCCAGGTGCCGGGCTCCCAGGTGAAACTCGAACGGACGTGCAGCGGCACGCCGTGGTTACGGGCGAACTCGACCGAGCGCAGCGCAAGGACGCGCCCACCGCTGGCGGCGATGTCGAGCATCTCCTCGAAGCTCACCCGCGGCAGCCGGCGCGCCTCGGGGACGATGCGAGGGTCCGCACTGAACACACCGGGCACGTCGGTGTAGATCTCACAGGCCTCGGCGCCGAGGGCGGCCGCGAGCGCCACGGCGGTGGTGTCGGAACCGCCCCGGCCGAGCGTCGTCACGTCGCGGTCGAGCGACACCCCTTGGAAACCGGCCACCACGGGGACCCGGCCCTCGTCCAGCGCGGCCCGAGCCGGTCGGCTTTGACCTCGACGATCTTGGCCTTCAGGTGCGTGGTGTCGGTGATGATGCCGGCCTGGCTGCCGGTGTAGGAGACCGCGTCGACGCCGAGCCCGGCGAGCGCCATGCACAGCAATGCCATCGACACCCGCTCCCCCGAGGTCAGGAGCATGTCGAGCTCACGCGGGGGCTGCACGGCGCTCACGTCGCCCGCCAGCCGGAGCAGGTCGTCGGTGGTCTTGCCCATGGCACTCACCACGACGACCACGTCGGTCCCCTGGCGCCGGGTCCGGGCCACGTGGTCGGCGACGGCGCGCACCCGCTCGGCGTCGCTCACCGACGTCCCGCCGAATTTCTGCACCACCAGAGCCACACGTCGAAGCTACCGGGCAGGCGGGCCCCCCATCTCCGTGTGGCGCCCCGATCCAGAGAACGGGGCGCCAGCGCCTGGTGATCCCATCGGCGCTCGGGCTGCGCCGCCGGGCCCTGCCCGGCGGGCGAGCAATCGGGGGCAGCGGCGCCCAGTAGGGTGTCGGGCCGTGCCCACCGAGAAGCGTTCCCGCAAGCGCGCCGCTCGCGAAGCCAAGATGGCGGCCCTCGAACGCCAGCGGCGGCGACGGGCCCGGACCCGGCGCGTCATCACCATCATCGTGGTGGTCGGCGGTCGTCATCGGCGTCTACTACCTGCTCAAGCCGGCGAAGAAGAAGCTGACCGCCCAGGACATCGCCGACGCCGCCGCGGTGGCGGGTGGCTGCTCCTCGAGCCCCACCACCACGCTGCACAAGCCGTCGTGGAGCAAGCCCCCGGCCATGACCATCGACACGGCCAAGACCTACAAGGCGGCGGTGAAGACCGACGCCGGCACCTTCGTCATCACCCTCGACGACAAGCACGCGCCGGTCACGGTGAACAACTTCGTCTTCCTGGCCGAGAAGAAGTTCTTCAACTGCGTGACCTTCCACCGGGTGGTCCCCAACTTCATGGACCAGACCGGCGACCCCACCGGGACCGGCACCGGCGGCCCCGGCTACAAGTTCGCCGACGAGCTCCCGGCCAAGGCCACCCCGCAGTACCCGGTGGGAGCGGTGGCCATGGCCAACTCGGGTGCCAACACCAACGGCAGCCAGTTCTTCATCGTCACCGGGGTCCGAGGGAGCAACCCTGGCGCCGAGCTACTCGCTCTTCGGGACACGTGACGTCGGGGATCGGCGTGGCCACGAAGATCAACAAGGACGGCAACGCCAACCCCGTCCTCCAACGGCGTCCCCCCCAAGGTGATCCACCGCATCCTGTCGGTCACCATTTCGTCGTCATAGGCCGGTTCGTCGTCACAGGCCGGTTCGTCGTCACAGGCCATCTCGTCCTCACAGGCCATCTCGTCCTCACAGGACTTCTGTCTCCACAGGCTCCCAAGCGCAGCTCCTAAGGCTCGTCCCGACCATCTCCCACAGGAGGACCACCATGTCCGTCGAACTGCCCGCCGCCGACGGCTCGAGCGCCCAGCGCCGATCCTTCAAGGGCGAACCCCCCATGGTCATCGACCCGGCCAAGCACTACACCGCCACCATGGTCACCTCGAAGGGGTCCATGACCATCGCGCTCGACCCGCAGGCCGCGCCCCGGACCGTGAACAGCTTCGTGTTCCTGGCCCGGTACCACTACTTCGACGGCATCGTCTTCCACCGCGTGATCCCGGGCTTCGTGCTCCAAGGTGGCGACCCCACCGGGACCGGCACGGGTGGCCCGGGGTACAAGTTCGCCGACGAGCTCCCGGCCCCGGGACGCTACGAGCTGGGATCGCTGGCGATGGCCAACGCAGGGCCGAACACCAACGGGAGCCAGTTCTTCATCATCTCGGGCGCGGACGGCATGCGCCTGCCTCCCAGCTACTCGCTGTTCGGCAAGGTCGTGGCCGGCCTCGACGTGGTGGCCGCCATCGACGCGGTGGGGTCGAGCTCGGGCAAGACCAAGGAGAAGGTGACCATCGAGTCGGTGACCATCGCCGAAGCGGACTGAAGCCCACCGACCCGAGCGCCCGAGTCGCCCGGAGCGGACGGAGTCGCCGAGGGCGGCTCAGCGGGGCAGGGCGTCGAGCCCGGCGGGCTTCCCGCTCACGAACACCTGCGCGGTGCCCTGCCCCGCCTGGCGCCACGCACCGTCGGGGTCTCGGATGAGCGCGGTGCGCTCGGGGAGGCCCACGACGGGCAGTCCCCGGGAGCGGCCAAGGCGATGGACCGGTGGACCTTCTCGGCGTTCTCGTCGCCGAAGTGCGGGATCACCGCCAGCTCCTCGACCATGCCGAGCCCCACCGTCAGCGCCCCGCCGCGGGGGTCGACCATGGGGTCGGTGAGCACCATGGCACCCGCGGACGAGCCCGCCACCACCGCCCCGCGACGCCACGCGTCGAGCAACGCCTCCCACACCGGCGAGGCCTTCAGCACCGAACGCAGGTGCATGGGCGATCCCCCGCCGAGATAGACGAAGCGACTGGCCCGCACCTCGGCGGCGTTGGCCTCGTCCTCGGCGTCGGCGCGACCGAGCACCATCAGGCCCCGGGCCCGACCACCGAGCTCGGCGAACCACGCCTGGCGCCGTCGCCACCGCCTTCTCGGGGTGCTCGTAGGCGGCCGCCGTCGGCAGCACGAGCACCTCGTCGCCTCCCGAGGCGGCCAGGAGCTCGGCGTCGAAATCGCACCCGTCGGTCCATTCGCCCCCGCCCACGAGGGCCAGCGGACCGCACCGCCCCGTCGTCCCAGCCATGGCCGTCACTGTAGGGGTGTCGCCCGCCGCGCTCGGGAACGGATCGACGCCGGGGCCCGCGGGACGGGTCACGCCTAGGCTCGCGCGCCATGGCGACGACATGCACTTCCAGGGCAAGGTGGCCATCGTCACGGGTGCGGCCTCGGGGATCGGCGAGGCCCTGTCGGGCGCGCTGGCCCGTCGCGGAGCGACCGTCGTCCTGGCCGACATCGACGAAGCCGGGGCCAAGGGCAGCGCCGACGCCCTGGCCGTCGGGCCCCCGGGCCGGGTGTCGGCTGTGGCTCTCGACGTGACCGACGCCGAGGCGGTCGCCTCACTCGTCGAGCGCACCGCCCAGGACCACGGCCATCTCGACTTCCTGTTCAACAACGCCGGCATCGGGATCGCGGGACCGGTGAGCGAGCTCACCTTGGCCCACTGGAACCGCGCCATCGACGTCAACCTGCGCGGTGTCGTCCACGGCGTGGTGGCCGCCTATCCCGTCATGATCCGCCAGGGCCACGGCCACATCGTGAACACCGCCTCGCTGGCGGGGCTCCTGCCGTCGCCCATGCTCACGCCCTACGGCATGACCAAACACGGCGTGGTCGGCCTGAGCGAGAGCCTGCGCATGGAGGCGCGTCGCACCACGGCGTGCGGGTGAGCGTGGTCTGCCCGGGAGTGATCGACACGCCGCTGCTCGACAAGGGCAACCCCCCCGACCTCCCCGCCGTCACCCACGCCCCCAGTGCCAGGAGGCTGCTCACCAAGATGATCGGGCGGTGCCTATCCCGCCGCCTCGCTGGCCGAGGACGTCCTCGACGGCGTGGCGCGCAACCGGCCCATCATCGTGGCGCCCCGCCACGCCCGCATCCCGTGGCGCCTGTACCGGCTCTCGCCCCGGCTGGTCATCGAGAGCGGCCCGCGCTTCATGCGCCGGGCCCTGCGCAGCAGCCCGGGGCCGTTGAGGTCGGGCCCGACGCTCGGACGGGCCGTGCAGGTAACCGGCCGGTAACATGCGGCCCATGTCGATCAAGCGAGTAGGAATCGTCGGCTCGGGGATCATGGGCTCGGGCATCGCCGAGACCATGGCGGTGCACGGCTTCGAGGTCGTCCTGCGCTCCCGGGCCCAGAGCACGGCCGAGGGCATGGTGGCGGCCATGGAGAAGTCCCTGGCGCGTCAGGTGGACAAGGGCAAGCTGGCCGAAGCCGACCGCGACGGCGCGCTGTCGACGGGTCACGGCGGTGTCGGACCTCGGCGAGCTGGCCGGCTGCGACCTCGTCATCGAGTCGGTCGTCGAGGACCTCGGGGTGAAGAAGCACCTCTTCTCCGAGCTCGACCGCATCTGCCCCGAGCACACCATCCTGGCCACCAACACCTCGACGCTGCCGGTGGTGGAGATGGCGATGGAGACAGGCCGGCCCGACCAGGTGTGCGGCATCCACTTCTTCAACCCCGCTCCGGTGATGAGCCTGGTCGAGGTGGTCCGGCCCATCACCGCGTCCGACGCCACGGTGGCCGCGGCCAAGGCGCTGGCCGAGGCGTGCGGGAAGACGCCGGTCGAGGTGAAGGACCAGGCCGGGCTTCATCGTGAACGCGCTGCTGTTTCCCGTACCTCAACAACGCCGTCCGGCTGCTCGAGAACGGCGTCGCCACCCGGGACGACATCGACACCGCCATGAAGGGCGGGTGCGGGTTCCCCATGGGACCCTTCGCCCTGCTGGACCTGGTCGGCCTGGACACGAGCCTCGCCATCCTCGACGCCCTCTACGACGAGTTCCGGGACCCGAACTACGCGGCCGTCCCGCTGCTGCGCCGCATGGTGGCGGCCGAGCTCTTCGGCCGGAAGTCGGGCCAGGGCTTCTTCGACTACCGCAAGTAAGCGTTCCCAGCTGCGAAGGGCACCGGGACGCCGCGCCACGAGGAGCACCGGGGCGGAGGCCGAGTACCGGCGGCAGCAGGGGGAGAATGGAGAGGTGAGCGACGTGGCGCCTCGGGACGGCGGTCCGGGACAAGCCCTGGATGATGCGCACCTACTCGGGCCACACCTCGGCCCGGGCGTCGAACCAGCTCTACCGGACCAACCTGGCCAAGGGCCAGACCGGGCTGTCGATCGCCTTCGACCTCCCCACCCAGACCGGGTACGACCCCGACTCGCCCGAGGCCACCGGCGAGGTGGGCAAGGTCGGCGTCCCCGTGGTCCACCGGGGCCACATGGCCGAGCTCCTGGACGGGATCCCCCTCGGGGACATGAACACCTCGATGACCATCAACGCCACCGCGGCGTGGCTGCTCGGGCTCTACATCGCCTACGCCGAGGACACCGGGGTCGACCGCCGCCTGCTGCAGGGCACGACCCAGAACGACATCGTGAAGGAGTACCTGTCGCGCGGCACCTACATCTTCCCGCCCGGGCCCAGCCGCCGGCTGATCGTCGACATGATCGCCTACACGGTGCGCGAAGTCCCGAAGTGGAACCCCATCAACGTGTGCAGCTACCACCTCCAAGAGGCCGGGGCCACGCCGGTGCAGGAGGTCGCCTACGCGCTGGCGACCGCCATCGGCGTGCTCGACGCCGTGCGCGACTCGGGGAAGATCGAGAAGTCGGAGATCCCCGCGGTCGTCGGACGCATCTCGTTCTTCGTCAACGCCGGCATCCGCTTCGTCGAGGAGACCTGCAAGGTGCGCGCCCTCACGCGGATGTGGGACCGCATCTGCCTGGAGCGCTACGGGGTCGAGGACCCGAAGCTGCGCCGGTTCCGCTACGGCGTCCAGGTCAACTCGCTCGGGCTCACCGAGGCCCAGCCCGAGAACAACGTGCCGCGCATCGTGCTCGAGGCCCTCGGCGTCACCCTGTCCAGCGACGCCCGGGCCCGGGCGATCCAGCTGCCGGCGTGGAACGAGGCACTGGGCCTGCCCCGGCCCTGGGACCAGCAGTGGTCGCTGCGGATCCAGCAGATCCTGGCCTTCGAGACCGACCTGCTCGAGTACGACGACATCTTCGAGGGATCGACCGTGATCGAGGCCAAGACCTCCGAGCTGGTCGAGGCGGCCGGTGAGGAGCTCGACGGAGGTGCTCGAGCTCGGGGGTGCCTTCGAGGCGGTCGACGAGTTGAAGCGCCGCCTGGTGCGCAGCCAGGCCGAGCGGGTGCGGCGCATCGAGACCGGAGACCTCCTCGTGGTCGGGGTCAACTCCTTCACCGAGACCGAGCCCTCGCCCCTCGAGACGGCCGACGACGGCGCCACCACGATCTTGAAGGTGGACCCCGCCGAAGAGGCGCAGCTGCGCGCCGACGTGGCGACGTGGCGCGCCCGGCGCGACAACGCCGCGGTCCGAACGGCCCTCGACGAACTGCGCCGGGTGGCGGCCGACGAGAGACGAGAACCTCATGCCGGCCACCATCGCCCTCGCCCATGCCGGCGGCACCACCGGTGAGTGGGCCGGGGCACTGCGCGAGGTGTTCGGCGAGTACCGCGCCCCCACCGGCGTGAGCGGCGGCGTGGGACATCGCGGCGACGGAGCTGGCCGGCGGTCCGCGAGCGCTCCCGTCTCCTGGCGCAGCGCACGGGCGGACCGCCTCGGCTCCTCGTGGCCAAGCCCGGCCTCGACGGGCACTCCAACGGAGCCGAGCAGATCGCGGTGGCGGCCCGCGACGCCGGTTTCGAGGTGATCTACCAGGGCATCCGGCTCAGCCCCGAGCAGATCGCGGTGGCGGCCCGGGACGAGGACGTCGACGTGGTGGGCATCTCCATCCTGTCGGGGAGCCACCTCGAGCTCGTCCCCGAGGTGCTCGACCGCCTGCGCGGCGCCGGCGTCGACGCCCCGGTCGTGGTGGGCGGCATCATCCCGCCCGAGGACGCCGAGGTCCTGCGGGGCAAGGGGGTGGCCGCGGTCTTCACACCCAAGGACTTCCACCTGGGCCGCATCGTGGACGAGCTGATCACCCTGGTCGAGGGGCACCGCGAGGGGCACCGCACCTCGTGACGCTGACGGCGCTCGGGGTCCCCGGTGCGACGTCTCGCGCCGGCACCGGCTACAGCGCCGAGAGCTCCACCGAGGGATCCGCCAGCCGGTCGGCGTCCACGGGCTTCTGCGCCTCGACCAGGGCGGCGATCTCGTCGGTGACGCCCCACACGTTGACGTTCATCCCCGCCGCCACCTTGCCGTCGTCGAGCCAGAACACGATGACCTCGCGCCCGTCTTTGTCACCCCGATAGACGATCTGATCCCAGCGGGGGGCGAAACCGCTGTACTCCAAGCCGAGGTCGTACTGGTCGGAGAAGAAATACGGGACCTTCCTGTAGGCGACGTGCTGACCGAGCATGTTCCTGGCCGCGACCGGGCCCTGATTGAGGGCCGCGGACCAGTGTTCGAGCCGGATGTGGGTCCCGAACAGGGGGTGGTACGCGTTGGCGACGTCGCCGGCGGCCCAGATCCCGGGCACCGTGCTCGAGAGGTACTCGTCGACCACGATGCCGTTGTCGAGCTCGACACCCGTGCCCTGTACCAACTCGGTGCGCACCGTGACTCCGACACCCACCACGAACAGGTCGCCGCTCACCGCGGTGCCATCTCCCAGCACCACCTCCTCGGCGCGGTGGTGCCCGCGAAAGCCCTCGACGCCGACCCCGAGGTGCAACTCCACCCCGTGGTCGATGTGGAGGTCCCGGAACATCGCCCCCACCTCTGCTCCCAGGACGCGCTCGAGGGGGAACGCCGCGGCTTCGACCAGCGCGACCTCCTTGCCCATCTGGCGCGCGGATGCCGCGACCTCCGAACCGATCCACCCTCCACCCACCACGACGAGCTTGGTGGCTTCGTCCAGGGCGTGGCGCAGCGCGTCGCAACTCGAAAGGCTGCGGAGATAGTTGATCCCCGCCAGATCAGCCCCGGGGATCGACAGGGTCCGGGGCGTCGCCCCCGTGCAGACGAGCAACTCGTCGTACTCGAGCTCGCCCCCAGGATCGAGGGTCACCTTCTTCGCCGCCGGGTCCACGTCGCGTACCGTCGTCGAGGTCAGGAGCTCGATGTCGTTCTCCTCGTAGAAGCCCTCGCCGTGCACAGCGGCGTCGTCGAACCCGGCCTCGCCACGCAAGTAGGCCTTCGACAGGGGGGACGCTCGTAGGGACGCACCGGTTCCTCCCCTACGAGCAGCACTGTTCCCTCGAACCCTTCTCCTCGCAGGGTCTCGGCCGCCTTGGCTCCCGCCAGGCTGGCACCGGCGATCACGAATCGTTGCGGTGACACCGGGGTCCTACCTTCCTGCGCCGGTGAGGGCGAAGAATTCCTGGCGCGAACGGGCATCGTCGCGCAGGATGCCGTGCAGCGCCGAGGTGAGGGTGCGGGCCCCACCGGCCCGCACGCCGCGCAATGACATGCACGTGTGGTCCGCCTCGATGACCACGCCGACCCCTTTCGGCTCGAGGTGATCGTCGAGCCAGTCCGCCACCTGCTTGGTCAGCCGCTCCTGGGTCTGGAGGTCACTGGCGAACCTGTCCACGATCCTGGCCAGCTTGGACAACCCGAGGATGCGATGCTCGGGCAGGTAGCCGATATGGGCCACTCCGCTGAACGGGAGCAGGTGGTGCTGGCACAGCGAGTGGAACGGGATGTCGCGGGCCAGCACGAGCTCGTCATAGCGCTCGTCGTTGGGGAATGTGGTGAGGTCGAAGGGCTCGGGGGTCAGCCATTCGGCGAAGGCGGCCGCCACCCGCCGGGGTGTCTCGACCAGATGCTCGGAGTCGGGGTCGCGACCGAAGGCCACCAACAGGTCGCGCACCGCCCGCCGGGCAGACTCGAGATCGACGCTCTGGTGGTCGGCGACGACCCGCAGGTGACCTGTGCGGCCGCCGGCGGTCGTCAAGGTGCTGGTCACGAGTTGTCCCACTTTCTAACGGATACTAAACTGGACTCTAGAAGCCCACCCGGGCTCGGTCAACCCACCCCTCCTTCAGAAGGGATACCGATGTCAGCGGAGCCTCCCGAAGTGCACGGGCCGTCCCGGGCAGGAACCGACTTCGAGGCCGCCGTGGCCGCGGTGTCGGCGCTGGCCGAGCCGGCTCGGCGCGCCCTGTACCGATTCGTCGTGTCGCAAGCCGACGCGGTGAGCCGCGAGCAGGCTGCGCTGGGTGCGGGCGTGGCCCGCCACGTGGCCAAGTTCCATCTGGACAAGCTGGTCGGCGACGGCCTTCTCGAATTCGAATTCCGCCGGCCGCCCGGCCGCCGGGGGCCGGGGGCGGGCCGCCCCGCCAAGGTGTACCGCCGGTCAGGGCGCGAGATCTCGGTGACCCTGCCGGCGCGCCGCTATGAGTTCGCCGGTCGGCTGTTGGCACAGGCCGTCTCGGACGCCGAAGGTGGCGACGTCCCGGTTTCGGTCACCCTGCGACATACGGCACGCGGAACCGGACGATCCCTGGGCGAGACGGCGCGCCGACGAGCCGGGTCACGCGCGACGCGTTCCGCCTTGCGCCAGGTAGTGGTCGAGGTCCTGGAGGAATGCGGCTACGAGCCACGGAGCGACGGCTCAGGAGTGTGCCTGGTCAACTGCCCGTTCCACTCGCTGGCACAGGACTTCACCGAGCTCGTCTGCGGCGTGAACCTCGACCTCATGGAGGGTCTGCTCGAGGGTCTCGACCCGACGGGGCTCGAGGCCAGGCTCGATCCCGCCCCCGGTCGTTGTTGCGTACGGCTCAGCGAACCGAGCGAGGGCGTTCACGGCGCAGCGCCGCGGACTGCGTCCACCACCGGCCGCTGAAGCGCCAGGCGGGGTACTTCGGCCCACCTTCGTCTTCGACGGGTCGTGGACGGGGCCACGCCTCTTCGACGGCCGCGACGATGGCGGCCAGCACCGCGGGCGCAGGCTCGGGCCGCACCGAGACGACGACGGGCCCAGCGGACGCGGCGCCGTCGCTCACAAAGGCACGTTCCCGTGCTTGCGGCGGGGGAGCTCCTCGCGCTTGGAGGCGAGCAGCCGCAGGCTGCGCACCAGGACCCGCCGGGTCTCGGTGGGGTCGATCACATCGTCGACGTAGCCGCGCTCGGCGGCCACGTAGGGATTGGCGTAGCGCTCGGTGTACTCCTCGACGAGCTCGGCCCGGCGCGCCGCGGGGTCGGCGGCCTCGGTCAGCTCACGCCGGTAGACGATCTCGACCGCTCCCTGAGGCCCCATGACGGCCAGCTCGGCCGACGGCCACGCAAAGGCGAGGTCGGCGCCGATGGACTTGGAGTTCATGACCACGTAGGCGCCGCCGTAGGCCTTGCGGGTGATGACCTGGATGCGCGGCACCGTCGCCTCGCAGTACGCGTAGAGCAGCTTGGCGCCGTGGCGGATGATCCCACCGTATTCCTGGTCGGTCCCAGGCATGAACCCCGGCACGTCGACGAAGGTGACCAAGGGGATGTTGAACGCGTCGCACGTGCGCACGAAGCGCGCCGCCTTCTCCGAGGAGTCGATGTCGAGCACACCGGCCAGCACGGCCGGCTGGTTGCCCACGATTCCCACGACACGGCGGTCGATGCGGGCGAAGCCGCAGGTGATGTTCATGGCCCAGTGGGGGTGGACCTCGAAGTAGTCGCCCTCGTCGACGACCGAGGTGATGACCCGCTTCATGTCGTAGGGCTGCGTGGGCAGGTTGGGCATGAGGTCGACGAGCTCGGGGGTGCCCCGGTCGGGGTCGTCGTCGGTCTCGACGAGCGGCGGCTCCTCGAGGTTGTTCGACGGCAGGAACGACAGGAGGTAGCGGACCTCGTCCAGGCACGTCTTCTCGTCGGGGGCGACGAACGTGGCCACCCCGGACTTCGTGGCGTGGCTCATGGCCCCACCGAGCTCCTCGAGGGTGACGTCCTCACCGGTGACGGTCTTCACCACGTCGGGCCCGGTGATGAACATGTGGCTGGACTGGTTGACCATGAAGATGAAGTCGGTCATGGCGGGCGAGTAGACCGCGCCCCCCGCACACGGGCCCATGATCACGCTGATCTGGGGGATGACCCCCGAGGCGCTGCACGTTGCGGTGGAAGATCCCGCCGTAGGAGTGCAGCGAGACCACGCCTTCTTGGATCCGCGCCCCGGCGCCGTCGTTGAGGCCGATCATGGGCACGCCGATGGACTCGGCCAGGTCCATGACCTTGTGGATCTTCTCGGCGAACACCTCGCCCGAGGGCGCCGCCGAAGACGGTGAAGTCCTGGCTGAAGGCACATACCCGGCGGCCGTCGATGGTGCCGAACCCGGTGATGACCCCGTCGGTGTAGGGCCGCTTCTCCTCGAGGCCCATGCCGTGAGCCCGATGCCGGGCCAGCATGTCGAGCTCCTGGAACGATCCTTCGTCGAGGAGGTACTCGATCCGCTCCCGGGCGGTCATCTTCCCCTTGGCGTGCTGGCGCTCCACGGCATGGGGCGATCCAGCGTGCAGGGCCTCCTCCTTGCGGGCCTTGAGCTCGGCCAGCCGTTGTGACATGGGGTGGTCCATGGGCGCCCGAGGCTACCGGAGGTCCATGCTGCAGCGACACGTCACACACGCCTCCACGACGCGCGCCGTCGGTGCTCCCGAGCCCGACCTCCGCTGCCGGCGCACGGCGGCCGGCGCGCTCCCCACGGCGCGGTGACCGCGACGATCACCCCGCGCGGGCCGCCGCGAGACCAGGATGGAGTGGTGACCCCGACGGGGAACCAGCTCCAGCGCCAGGCCCCCGGGGCCGATCGGCCCGTCGCAGACACTGCCCCGTCCCCGGGCGCGGGCCCGCCCCCTCGGGCCCACTCTGCGGCCGGCACGCCGGCGCGCCCCCGACACGACGGCCGGGCGCCGTCGCCGCAGGACACGCTGCGAGCTCTCGACGCGGAGTCGCCGACCCCGAGTCGTCCACGGCCCCGCCGGCCCACGCCCACAGCCCCGGATGAAACTCTCGCGGCGAGGCGTGGGCGTGGTGCTCACCCTGGGCCTCGCCCTGCTCGTCGGCATGGCCCTCGGGATCGACATCGCTCACCTCGCCGTCGACTCCGTCTGCCGACGGCCCACCCCCGGCCCAGGTCCGGCGGTCGCGCACTCGGTGGCGGCGTCGGTGACCTTCGACTCGACAGGTGGCTGGCTGGCCGACGACCACGACGGCACCGTCCGGCACTTCGACCCCTCGACCGGGGCCGCGCCTCGGTCGTCCCCTGCAACTGGGCGGAAGGCCGATCTCGGTGGCATCGGGCTTCGGTCGCATCTGGGTGGCCGACATCGCCGGGAGCCAGGTCTGGGAGATCAACCCGAGCAACGGGAACGTCGTGGGGTCACCGATCCCGGTGGCCGAGGGACCGGTTGCCATGGCCGCCGGTGACGGCGGGGTCTGGGTGGCGAGCCTCGTGGCCGGCACCGTCAGCCTCATCGACCCCCGCACCGGCAACGTGGTGGCGTCGGGGACGCTGCCCGACGGGGCGGTGCGCCTGGCCATCGGTCCCGACGGGGTGTGGGTGAGCGGACAGACCGACTCCCTGGCCCGGGTCGACCCCCGTCCGGTCGACGGCGCGCTGCACTGGCGGACCGTCCACGTCGGCCAGGGCCCGTTCGGGGTCGGGGTGGGTGACGGGTCGGTGTGGGTGGCGAACGTGAAGTCCGGTTCGGTGTCGCGAGTCGACCCCTCCTCGATGCGCGTGACTGCGACCTACACCATCGGCGGGGCGGGCGGCGGTGTCCCCGCCAACCCCGAGATGGTGGCGGCGTGGCACGGCCGGCTTTGGGTCGCCGACGGACAAGAGGGGGTCGTGGTGGCCCTCGACCCGGCCACCGGCGCAGCAGATGGGCGCGCCGGTGCAGGTCCCCGGCGTGATCCGACAACTCGTGATCGACGGCGGGGGGGCGCTGTGGGGCACCACCGCCAATCCCGGCACCGTGGTGCGCTTCAGCAGCTGAGCCCTCAGGGGCCCGGATGGTGACGCCGCTGGTGATGCCCTCTGCGCCGCCTGACCCATGCGACGGGTACGGTCGGTCAGCTGGGCTCTTGGACGAGCTCGATGAGCGTGCCGAACGCACCTTTGGGGTGCACGAAGGCCACCGTGGTCCCCCGCGATCCCGGCCGTGGCGCTTCGTCGATGAGGGTCCCACCGCCGGCGCGGACCGAGTCCAGGGCCACGGCGCAGTCGTCGACGCGGTAGCCGACGTGATGCAACCCCTCTCCCCGCCGCTCGAGGAAACGGGCAACGGGGGAGTCGGGTCGCGTCGGACAGAGGAGCTGGATGTAGGAGTCGGCCACCGCGATGAGCGCCTCCTCCACACCGTCGAGGTCGATGCACTCGCGGTGGCTCACCGTGGCACCGAACGTGTCGCGGTAGTACGCGATGGCGGCGTCGAGGTCGCGCACGGCGATGCCGACGTGGTCGATCTCGGTGAGCATCGGGGTGCACCCCACCCGGGCTGGTCCGCGTCGGTCATGCCCCGTGCCTCCGGAACAGCGTGATCCGGTCCTCGCCGACACGGGCCCGCAGCTCCGGGTCGTCGATGCCCAGGCCCTCCTGCGGTGCCAGGCACAGCACGCCGATCTTGCCCTCGTGGAGGTTGTGGTGCACCTGGTACGCGGCATCCCCGACGTCGACAAGGGGGTAGAGCGCCGAGAGCGGGGGGACCACCTTGCCGTCGCAGACGAGCTGGTTGGCGTCCCAGGCCTCGCGGTAGTTGGCGAAGTGTGAGCCCTTGATCGTCTTGAGCTTCATCCACAGGTGCCGGTTGTCGTACTCGATCATGTAGCCCGAGGTGGCCGCACAGGTCACGATGGTCCCGGCCCGCTTGCACACGAACACCGAGGCGCCCATGGTCTGACGACCGGGATGCTCGAAGACGATGTCGGGCTCCGCCCCGACGAGCGCCCGCACGTCCTTGCCGAATCGACGCCACTCGGACTCGTCCTGGGTGTGCTCGTCCTTCCAGAACCGGTACCCCGCCGCGGCCCGGTCGATGACCGCCTCGACGCCCAGCTCGTGCAACAGGTCGACCTTGTCGGGCGAGGAGACCACCGCGACCGGCGTGCCGCCCCCGTTCATCACGTGCTGCACGGCGTAGCTCCCGAGCCCTCCGCTCCCGCCCCACACCAGGACCCGGTCGCCCTGCTTCATGGGCGCGCCGTTGTGCGAGACGAGCATCCGGTAGGCGGTCGAGTTGCACAAGCGCGTTGATGGCCGCCTCCTCCCAGCTCAGGTGACGGGCCTTGGGCATGAGCTGGTTGGCCTTCACCACGGCGAGGTCGGCGAGCCCGCCGAAGTTCGACTCGAAGCCCCAGATGCGTTGGTTGGCCGCCAGCATGGAATCGTCGTGGGCGGAGGGGTCCTGGTCGTCGACGTAGTTGCAGTGCACGACGACCTTGTCCCCGGGCCGCCAGTTCCGCACCGCCGAGCCGACCCGGAGCACGACGCCCGAGGCGTCGGAGCCCACGACGTGGTGGTCGAGCGCGTGGCGTGCCCCCCAGGCGCTCTCCTTGCCCAGCCGGTCCAGGAACCCGAAGGTCGGCAGGGGCTCGAAGATCGAGGTCCACACCGTGTTGAAGTTGATCGACGACGCCATGACCGCCAGGTAGACCTCGTCGGGCGCCAGCTCGGGGACCGGGACCTCCGACACGTGGAGGGACTTGCGGGGGTCCTTGTCGGCCGAGTCGACCCCGGCGAACATCTCGACCTCGTCGCGCCGGACATGGGCGGCTCGGTAGGACTCGGGCAGCGAGATGGCGCCCGAGCTCGTCGCCGCTCGCGCCGGCCAGGACGGCCTCACGGATTGCCTGCATGGGGACGCACCCTACCCGTCTGCCCCGGCCGCTTCCCAGGCCGCGCCCGAACCCGTTCGCCTCGGCGGACGACCCGGATCCTCCCGTAGAATGGGGGTTCCGCCCACCATCCGGCCCGTCCGGCTGGCACAGTCCAATCGGAGGTCACGTCCATGCCCGGTTCCGTCATCCTCGCGGGGGCCCGCACCCCCATCGGCAAGCTCTCGGGTGCCCTGGCCGGATTCAGCGCCATGGACCTCGGCGGCTTCGCCATCGCCGCCGCCCTCGAGCGGGCCGGGGTGTCACCCGCGGACGTCGACTACGTCTTCATGGGCCAGGTGCTCCAGGCTGGCCAGGGCCAGATCACCGCCCGCCAGGCCGCCACCAAGGGCGGGATCCCCATGTCGGTGCCCTCCACCACCGTCAACAAGGTGTGCCTGTCGGGGCTCAACAGCATCTACCTGGCCGACATGCTCATCGCCGCGGGGGAGGCCGACGTGGTGGTCGCCGGGGGCATGGAGTCGATGACCCAGGCCCCGTACCTGCTCCCCGGGGCCCGCGCCGGCTACCGGGCCGGGGACGGGACGCTCGTGGACTCCATGATGTACGACGGCCTGTACTGCCAGTTCGACCACTGCGCGATGGGGCTGGGGACCGAGCAGTACAACCGGGAGGCGAAGATCTCCCGGGCCGCCCAGGACAGCGTTCGCGGCGATGTCGCACGAGCGCGCCGCCACCGCCATCAAGGACGGCCGTTTCGCCGACGAGATCGTGGCCGTGTCGGTGCCGCAGCGCAAGGGCGATCCCATCGTCGTGGACACCGACGAGGGCGTGCGTCCGGGCACCACGGCGGAGTCGCTCGGCGGCCTGAAGCCCGCCTTCGACAAGGAGGGGACCATCACCGCCGGGAATGCCAGCCAGATATCCGACGGCGGCGCGGCGGTGGTCGTGACGTCGCGGGCCCGGGCCGAGGCCCTGGGGGTGACCCCTCTGGGGGAGGTGGTGAGCTACGGGCAGGTCGCAGGCCCCGACGCCTCGCTCCTGCTGCAACCGGCCAACGCCATCGTGAAGGCTCTGGCCAAGGTGGGCAAGTCACCCGGCGGACGTCGCTCTGTTCGAGATCAACGAGGCGTTCGCGGTCGTGGGCCTGGCTTCGATGACCGAGCTCGGCATCACCGACGAGGTGACCAACGTGAATGGCGGGGCCATCGCCCTGGGGCATCCCATCGGCATGTCCGGCACACGGCTGGCGCTCACCATGCTCCACGAGCTGCGCCGCCGCGGCGGCGGTCTCGGTGCCGCCAGCCTCTGCGGCGGTGGCGGTCAGGGCGACGCCCTGGTCGTGCGTTCGCTCGGCCTGAGCCGGCGCCCGCGGCGCTGCGCGCGGTCCGCTGCGGGACCGTCACACCCCGGTACTATCAATGACACGCATGAGCGGTCGTCGGGTCTCCGCCTGCGTACACCGGGAGCCATGCCAGTGAGCCGTCGCCGCAGGCCCACATCGACCTCGTCCTTCGGCGTGGGCCGCCGCGAGAGCCACGACGCCAGCGGGTTCTACGAGCGCTTCGCCGCTCCGGTCCTGACCCAGCGACGACACCGTCAACAGCTCCCCCATCAAGGACAAGATCGTCACCGGGGACGCTCGGCACATGGACGAGGTCGAAGACGCTTCGGTGGCGCTGGTCGTCACGTCACCGCCGTACTTCGCCGGCAAGGAGTACGAAGAGGCCCTCGGCGAGGGCCACATCCCCGCCAGCTATCTCGACTACCTGGACATGCTGACCGAGGTCTTCGCCGAATGCGTGCGAACGCTCGAGTCGGGTGGGCGCATCGCGGTCAACGTGGCGAACCTGGGGCGCAAGCCCTACCGCTCGCTGTCGGCCGACGTGATCACCATCCTCCAGGACCGCCTGGGGCTGCTGCTGCGGGGCGAGGTGATCTGGCACAAGGCGCGCGGCGCCAGCGGGTCCTGCGCCTGGGGCTCGTTCCGGAGCCCGGCCAACCCGGTGCTCCGTGACCTGACCGAGCGCGTGGTGATCGCCAGCAAGGGCCGCTTCGACCGGGCGCTGTCACGTCCGGCGCGCCAGGAACGCGGCCTGCCGTCGGGAATCTCGTTGACCAAGGAGGAGTTCATCGAGGCGACGACCGACGTCTGGGAGCTGCCCGAGCGAGCGTGCCACACGGGTCGGGCATCCCGCCCCGTTCCCGGTCGAGCTCCCGCTGCGACTCATCGAGCTGTACACCTACGAAGGAGACCTCGTCCTCGACCCGTTCATGGGGTCGGGCACGACGGCCGCCGCCGCGCTGCGCAGCCGTCGCCACTACGTCGGCTACGACACCGAATCGGAGTACGTCCGTATCGCCGAGCAACGGGTGAGTGAAGAACGCGACCGACTCATCGAGGGTCAGGGGGACCCGCTCGGACAGACCCGGCGAGACGGTACGGGTGCGCGCGACGTGGCCGGAGAGATGCTCGAGTCGGTGCGGGTTCTTCGACGTGACACCGGGCAAGCGTCCCGTCGCCGGAGTCGACGTCGCCTACACGGCCCGGGACCGCACCGGTCGGCAGTGGCTGTTCGACTTCGCCGGCGCCTTCACCACGTACCAACACCGGGTTGCGACGAGCCGACACGCTGTGGAAGGCGCTCGGCAAGGCCGCCGTCATCCATGCCGCATCGCCCGAGGTTCCCTACGTGCTCCTCACGACCGAGGCCCCCGTCCCCGGGAGCGCCGGGGAACGGGCCTGGCGCTCGCTCGGCGAGGCGGCACCCGCGGGCGAGATCGGGGCGGTGTACGACGTCGTGGAGCTCGGCTCTCCCGAGGACGAGGCCCGTTTGCGTCGGCACGCGGCCCAGGGCCTCGGGCCGGTGACCCAGGCGCCGTCCCGAGCGAGGACCGGCACCACCCCCAAGAGCCGGCGCGCTCAACGTGCCCGATGACCGGACCACGGTCACCGAGCTCGCCACCGCGCTCGGCACGCTCGGTCTCGGGGACCTGCCGGCCACCCTGGAGCGGCGCCCCGGCCGGCTCGCCATCCCGGAGGCGACCTGGCACCAGCTCGACGCCCTGCACGCATCGGGGAGGTTCGACGCCGAGTTCGCCACCGCCTTCGCCAACGGGCGCGCCTTTCTGGAGGCCGACGACGCCCTGCGGGGTCGGCGACCGCGCCTCGTCGAGTGGACGGGCGGTCGACGTCCGCCCGGTGACGAGGTGGCGCCCGTCGACCTCCGGATCGACCACGTCTATCTCGTCAGCTGCAAGTACCTGTCCCGGAACATCGCCAACCCCTCCCCGGCTCGGCTCTTCGACGGGCTCCTGGCCACTTCCGGTGAATGGGCCCAGACCGACTGGTACGAGGTGGTCGCCCCCGACGAGCTGCGCGCCCTCTACGACGCCTGTCGCCGCGCCACGGGGCTCACCGACCTCGCCGACGACCTCGGGGCGCTCCGGACCGAGGACCGCCAACGCCTCCGGCGGGCGCTGCCGGGACGGTCGTACCCACCCGAGGCACGTGCCGCCTACCGACTGTTGTGCGCGCAGGTGAGCGGGGCGTCTGCACGGCGTTGGCAGGACAACGTGGCACGAGGTGGCGCGGCGGAGAAGATGCTGTGGCGGCTGCTGCGCATCGGAAACGCCGCGTACTTCCTCCTCGGGGCCGACTCCAGGCGATCGCTCCGCCTGCGCGTGGCGAGCTCGTGGGACTGGCGCCAGGCCTACCGGTTCGTCGGCCTCGAGATCGTCGCCGCAGCGTCGGGCCAGCCGCAGGTGAACTGGTCCGCCTCCTATGTCGAGCGTGCCACCATGCGCCGGTGTTCGGTGCAGGGCCATGTGGAGGTGCGCTGGAGCCACGGTCGTTTCGCCCAGCCCCCCGAAGCCAAGGTGTACCTCGACACTCCGTCGGACGAGCTCCCGGGCTACTTCGCCCTCGAGCACCGCACCAGCCAGCCCGAGCTGTGGGAGTGACAGGCGGGCAACCCCGGGTCAGGCGTCGACCTCGCGGCGGCCCTCGAGGGCGCGGCCCAGGGTCAGCTCATCCGCGTACTCGAGGTCCCCGCCGACAGGGAGACCGCTGGCGATACGGGTGACGCTGAGCCCGAGAGGCTTCAGGAGCCTCGCCAGGTACATGGCCGTGGCTTCACCCTCGAGGTTCGGGTTGGTGCACAAGATGATCTCGGTGATGGCCTCGTCGTCGAGTCGCCCGAGCAGCTCTTTCACGCGCAGCTGGTCCGGTCCGACTCCTTCTATGGGGTTCAGCGCGCCGTGCAGGACGTGGTAGCGGCCCCGGAACTCCTGGGTCTTCTCCACTGCCACGATGTCGCGCGGATCCTCGACCACACACAGGATCGAGCCGTCGCGTCGAACGTCGTTGCAGATCGCACACAGGTCACCCTCGGCGACGTTGAAGCACCGGGGACACAGCGTGATCCGTTCTTTCACGGCGACGATCGCATCGGCCAGTCGCATGGCGTCCTCCGGTGCCACTTTCAAGAGGTGGAAGGCGATGCGCTGCGCGGACTTGGGGCCGATGGAGGGAAGGCGCCCGAGCTCGTCCACCAAGGCCTGCAACGGGCCGGTGAACACCCCTACACCTCTTGCGCGCCGGGGAAGGCTTGCTTCAGGCGTTCTTCGGGAGTGAGCCCCGCGCCGGCGAGCTCGGTCTCGGCCGCGAGCACCGAAGGATCGAGCAGGTCCGGGGAGTCGTCGACTTCAGAGTCGGCGGTCCCGATGCCACCATTGCCTTGTGACGGGGTCGTTGACCGGCCCGCAGGCGGAGACCTTCGCTGTGCCCCGGCGGGCATCTCCCCGACGTCGCGAGCCGACCTCGGGGCGCGGCGACGGCGCCGATGCCGGCTCGTCGGAGGCTTCGTCGTCGACCACGAGTCGGATGGGCACCGCCGTCCCGAAGCGCGTCGCCAGTGCGGCCTCCACGTCGAGTCGGACCTCCTCGCAATACGAGCGGTGCGTCTCGTTCGGCAGCGCGAAGACCGCAGTCGAGGCGTCGACGTCCACGAACCGACCCACCCTGAACCGGGCCCGCGCCCGGTTGGGAAGCTGGGCGAGCAGGCCGTCGCCCCAGACCTGCACGAGCTCGTCGCGCGACGGCAGCGTGGCGATCGCACCGGCGGGCCCGGCCCGGCCGACCGCAGCGTTCGGGGCGTCGCTGCCTGCCATGCCTGCGCCCGGGACACCGCCGCCCGGGCCACCGCCGCCCGGGACACCGCCGGCCGCGCTGTCGGTGCGGGGAGTGCGGCGGGTCGAACCACTCTGGCGCCTCACCGCTCCGAGCGTCCGCCGGGCGAGGTCGGGCCCGCTCTCGCCGGTCACCGCCGTGCTTTTCGGTTCACCCGCGGTGTCGCCTTCTCCCGCCTTCGGTGGAGGGGGCTCCCGGTTCCCAGCGGATCGTGCCCGGGTCGGGGACGGCCCTCCGGGCGGTGCGGGGGGCACCTCGAGCGTCCGAGGTGCGATCGCCTCTGTCGGGGGCGTCCCGCCGAGGGCGCCTTCGGCCACGGCGCGTTCGAGGCGCTCCACGCGCTCGAGCAGCGCGGTGGTGGAGTCGTCGGCCTGCGGGTGGGTCAGCTTGATCAGCGCTACCTCGAGATGCACGCGCTGGTCGGGGATGTCGCGCATGTCGACCTGCGCCCGTCCCAGCTCCTCGAGGGCTCGCACCAACGCGGGGAGCCCCATGCGACGAGCGGTGTCTTGCACCCGGGACCGGTCCGCGCCCGACAGGCTCACGAGCTCTCCCGCCACGATGGCGAGGAACCCCTGACGGAGGTACTCGGCGAGATCCGCGGCCAGGCGTTGGGGGTCGCGGCCCGCCTCGGACGCGTGCGCCACAGCCACCAGAGCCCGGGCGGGGTCGCGCTCGGCCAGCGACTCGGCCAACTCCGCCAGCACCTCGATGTCGTCGTCGACCATGCCCCCGGCGGCCACCTGGTCCAGAGCCGAAAGCGCATCGCGGGCCGATCCCCGGCCCCGGCGGACCGCGGCGTCGAGCGCTTCGTCGGGAAGCGCCAGGCCCGTTGCGCTACGCACCTGGCGGAGCAGCGCCGACAATGTCTCGGACCCCAGGAGGCGGAACTCGAAGTGTTGGGTGCGGCTGCGGATGGTGGGGAGGACCTTCTGGGCATCAGTGGTCGCCAGCACGAACACGACGTGCCCGGGGGGCTCCTCGAGCGTCTTCAACAACGCGTTCGAGGCCGCGGTCGAGAGCATGTGGACCTCGTCGACGATGTAGACCTTCCACCGGCCCGGGGTGCCCAGCGCCGCGTGCGCCACCAGGTCGCGCATGGCGTCCACGCCGTTGTTCGACGCCGCGTCGAGCTCGTGCACGTCGAGCGACGAGCCGCGGGCGATCTCCACGCAGGAGTCGCAACGCCCACAGGGCTCGCCGTCTTCGAGCGCGGCACAGTTCAACGCCTTGGCGAGGATGCGGGCCGTCGACGTCTTCCCCGTCCCGCGCGGTCCACTGAAGAGGTACGCGTGCCCGACGCGACCGTCGCGCACCGCGTTTCTCAGTGCCAGGCTCACGTGCTCCTGCCCGAGCACCTCCTCGAAGCGCTGCGGACGGAAACGACGGTAAAGAGACTGGTAGGGAACGGGGTCCTTGTCGCCGGCGTCGGCCACGGGCGCAGCCTATCGGGGGGACCGGACGGCACCGGCCCCCTGGTCAGGGTGACAGAAGCCCTGGTACGTCGCCGGAGACGGAATCGCAGCGACGAGGCGCGGAACCAGTGCGACGAGGGCCGGGGAGCCGGCGCCGGCGCCGGCGCCGGCGCCGGCGCGGGAGCGGGCGTGGGGACCGACGCACAGCGGGCCCGGAGCCGGTGATCGGTGCGACGGCCAGGTTTGCTACGGCACACGAACTGACCCGCTGAGAGCTGCTGCCTTCCGGCCCTGACTCGATTCACGGGAGACCGTTGCGTAGGACCCGGCCGTCGCACGGAGCACCGGACAATGCATCGCAGACGATAGCCTCCCTGCTGCTGCGCACCGGCAGCTCCGGAGGAGTGCGAGAGCGGCCGAATCGGCACGACTGGAAATCGTGTGTGGGGAAACTCACCGTGGGTTCAAATCCCACCTCCTCCGCGTGAAGGGCCGGCGGCGAGGCGGGCCGTCCCCGCCTGCCGTCTGCCCTACCGTTGACCCATGGTTGACGACGCGCTCTCCGACCTCGCACCACGACTCGACGACCTGGCGGCGATGCGCCTCGCCCTGGCCGAAGCGGGCCAAGCCCTCACGCACGGCGATGTGCCCGTCGGCGCCGTGGCGATCACCGACGGCCAGGTGCTGTCCACGCGCCACAACGAAAGGGAGCTGCGGCTGGATCCCACCGCGCACGCCGAGATCCTGGCGCTGCGCGACGCTGCGGCTGCACTCGGCACCTGGAGGCTCGGGGACGTCACCCTCGTGGTCACGCTCGAACCCTGCGCCATGTGCGCGGGTGCGCTGGTGGCAGCCCGAGTGGGACGCCTCGTCTTCGGTGCCGTCGACCCCAAGGCCGGGGCGTGCGGAACGCTCTACCAGCTGTGCGCCGACCCGCGTCTGAACCATGAGCTGCCCGTGCGAGGCGGGGTCCTCGCCGAGGAATGCGGTGGCATCCTGGAGGACTTCTTCGCCGGACGACGCTGAGGCCCGAAACCGCCCTACCGGCAGCGGCGGGCATGGCGAAGGCCCTTCGCCTCCTCAAGAACCGACCACGTCTGGTCGACTCCTTGGGCGATGAGAAGAAGACCGAGCCCCGGGGCCACAGAACCCCCGGCGGTCCAGATCTTCCGGACTCCTGCCGTCGTCGCTTCGGGGTTGGTCGACACCGTGTTCGGAACTGCCCTGGGCGTCACCGGAGTGGTCGTCGCCATCGCCACGCGAACGTCGACGAGCATCCCCTTGGGCGCTTCGATGGCGTTGCTCGGGTTCATCATCGGTGGCGTCGGCGCCTCGCGCGTCACCGCGCACCTCCAGGTGCACGCCACCAAGCTGGTGTGGACGTGGGCCTTCTCACGTCACGAGCTCAGCCTGGCCGACGCTGTCGACGCCGATCTTGTCGAATCCGGCTCCCCCCAGGGTGGGGGTGCGATCGGGGGCCTCGTCGGCGGGGGCTTTGTGGGAGTGGCGTTCTGGTGGTTGTTGGAGTTGGCCCACTCGATGTTCGCGGCGGGCCCCACCCTGGGATCTCGCACATTGGTCGTGGTGCGGCGCCATGGCGCTCCCATCCGAGTCTCGCCCATCGGCACCTTTGCGGGACGTCCCCAAGGCTCGGTCGCAGGCGCAGCGGAGACGGCCGTGAAGGTCGCCATCTGGTCGTTCCATACCAGGATCGAGCACGCTGCCACCACGGGGTGATCTTGCGGAGCGTTGCCGCGGGCAACGTCATGCGAAGACGGTGACGCCGCTCAGGGTTCGCCGTGATCGCCGAGGCGTGCCACCCAGGGAGGGAGACGTCCCTCGGCGCTCAGCGTTGCGATCGCGAACCTCGGAATGTGGGTGAGCGAGCGATAGGCGAGATAGCGGGGAACCCACCGAGGACGGAACTTGTTGGTGAAGGCGAAGAGCGTGGGCGCGCCGGCGGGGTTGAGCTGTCTGATGACGCGGGGAACCACCCCGTTGCCCGTGGCGACATCGAGGCTCTGCAGCAGGTTTCGAAAAGCGACGAAGTTCAGCGAGACCTCCTCGATCCCGTTGAGCCTGGCCCATTGCAGAACCTCGAAGATCATCCGTTCGTTGGTTCCGTTGGGCGCCGCGGGGAGTCGGCGCATGGCGTCGGCCGAGAGCTTGGTGCCACCGCCGCACGGCGAATACCGCTGGAATCCGATGAGTGCCCCTGTGCGATCGCGGCACATGGCCACGAGGCAGGTCGGATGGGGAACGGTGAAGGGCTCTTCGAGCGCTGCGGAGAAACCCTCCTCGCGCTGCCCGGCTCGTGCATAGACCGTGATCTCGCGCAACGACGCCACCAGTGAGGGGGAGATGTCTGCTTCTCTCACGATCTCCGTCGTGACTCCGAAATTCTTGGATCGTTTGACCGCCTGGCGGGCATTACGCATTCGAGGGTTGTCCAAGGTGAAGGTGGCGACGTCGACGATGGCCTCGTCGCCCAGGTAGAGCAGCTTGAACCCGAGACGCCTGTAGATACCCAGCCGGTCGTGGCGGGCCAGCATGACGACAGGTCGCAGCCCGAGCTCGTCGGAGAGGTCCACGAACCGTCGCAGACAATCGCCGAACTGGTCCCCCACCCCGATCGGATCGCCCGAGCCCAGTGCAACCCCGAAGAGCGGTCTGTAGGCCAGAGCCGCACCCCGATTCGGCGCGAAGACGTACTGCTTGTCTTGGCGGGCCGCGAACGGGTCCAGCGTGTCGCCGTCGCTGAGAGGGCTGTCAATGAGATCGCGAACCCTGTCCCGATCGACCCGCAGCGCCTCGTCGGCACGGGGCACGCCATGAACGCCGGTCAGAAATCGTCGGATGGCCGACCCCCTCCGTCGATTGCCGAAAGACGAGGAATCCTACCCCTCGGCCTCTTGGCCATCCGCGACTGGGGGATCCGGTGGATGGCGATGCCCGGCGTGGAGGAGGTGGTGTGGAGGAGGTGGCGTGGATGGAGGCGGGGAGACCTACGCCTCCGGAAAGCGTCTGTATCAACGGCGGTTCGTGTGGCCGGCGGCCAGACGAACACGAGCTCGGAGGAGTGCGAGAGCGGACGAAATGAGGCCGTCCATATTCCGAGCTGGGACGATTCAGGTCAACGTTGGTACATCACGACGGGCCACGGCACCGCAAGCAGTGCGGAATCGGGACAAGAACTAGGACGCGGTCCGCGAACCGTTTGGTACGTGCAGGCCCGATACAGCGTAGGTAGGCATCTCCTGGGTCGACTGATGTATCCACCCCAGGTTGCGAGCAGGTCGGCGGTTTTCGCTTTCCCCTCCGTGGCCTGCGCCTCGGGCGCTCGTGTCTTCAGACGACACCGATGTCCGAAGCCGAGCCGTTCTTCGGCGCTGTGTCGTTTCGTCCTGATCAGAGGGTATGGACGTGTGAAGGGTCGGTCATGAGGCGTTCACCCCAGAAGAGCCCGACGCGCCGTCGTCCATGGGCTCATCGAATGCGGCAGCGGACTCCCGGCGATTGCCCGGCAGACGCTCGGCTGGGGCCGAGGCTCAGCCGACCGGGATCCTCGATCGACCGACGAGGCCGTGCGCCATGGCCTCCATGGCCGCCCCGGCACGGTTGGAGACGCCGAGCTTGGTGTAGATGTGCTCGACGTGGTTCCCCACTGTCTTGGGGCTGATGTCGAGCCGGCGGGCGATGCTCTTGTTGGACAGACCCTGTGCCAATAGGGCGAGCACCTCGCTCTCGCGGGCGGTGAGGCCGGCAGGACCCCCGGCACGGGCCCTGCCGGCGGCGTGTCCCGCTGCCCCCAGCACCGCGTCGACAGCGGCCGGGTCGAGCCCTCCCGCCTTGGCCTCGGCCCGTAGAAGGTTGGCGGCATCGTCCTGTTCGAACGCACCACGGTGGGGGCGAGGCTCGAGCAGCGCCTGGTAGACGTCGGCCGCCGCGAGCAGGCGCGCCGGGACCGACAGCATGGCTGCGCCCACACCGCGGTGGTAGCCCGAGCCGTCCATCCTCTCGTGGTGGGTGGCGGCGAGGAGCCCGATGCGCCGCAACGGCTCCGGGCGACTGAAGATCCGCTCGACGTAGTAGACGTGCAGCCGCATGCGCTCGAGGTCGCTGGTGGTGAGCACTCCAGCCTTGTCCCACACAGTGCCGGGCACGCCGAAGCGCCCGACGTCGTGTACCAGTGCGGCGCGCCGGGCGAGACGGGTCTCGGCCCCGGGCACGGCAAGGAGCGACGCCGCCTGCGCCACGAGCGCTGCCGTCCCCCGGCCATGGCCGGCGAAGTAGGGGCAGCGCAGGTCACAGAAGTCGGCGATGGCCTCCAGCGCGTGGTCGAGCTCGTCCTCGCTCAGAGCGGGGCGAGCAGTCGGGTCGATGGCGAGCAGGCCTTCGAAGGGGTCGTCGGCCAACTCCTCGAACAGCGGAGCCGGATCGGCCGCCACCGCGTCGACCACCGCCGGGTCGAAGTGGGTGCCGCGCCGCGAGCGCGTCACCTCCACCGCGGCGTCGACGCCGGAGGTGCGCTCGAAGAGCTCGCAGGCCTCGGCGACGTGCGCGATGCGGGCCGACAGGGCTAGACCCTCGCCCGCCAGGTCGCGGGGCACACCCTTGCCGTCCCATCGGGCGTAGGCCTGCTCGATGCCGGCCCGGACGTCGGGGCCGAGCTGCAGACGATCAGCCAACATGCCGGCGGCCGAGCAGTGGTTGGCCATCTGGTCGAGCATGCTGCGCCCGCTGGTCGCCATGAAAGCCGAGGCCTGGCGGACCCGCTCGAAGGCCGAGCCGCCGGACCCGGCGCGTCGGAGCATGAAGACCATGGCCGGGAAACCGGCCAGGTCGAGCTCGAGGGCGTGGGATCGGAAGTCGATGTCGTCCCCGAAGAGGGCGGATGCCTCGTTGCCGTACACGGGACAGCCGACGTAGGTGAGGATGCTCACGTCGTAGAGGGTCGCGAGCTCGTCGGGCTCGAGGCCGAGACGATCACCCAGGCGCATGGCGATCCGAGCGGAGCGAAGCATGTGCTCGGGGGGCTGGCCGAATCCCAGGTCGGTGGCGAGCGACAATGCCATGAGCAGGTCAGTGAGCCGGACCCCGGAATCTGACATGCCGGGACCTTAGTTTTCCCTGACGCACCAGTCGGAGATCTCAACTCGCAGCTCTGGGGTGAATGCCTCATGTCCCGACGCGCTCCCCTCCGTATCTTTCAATCACGAACCAGAAGCGGGAGCCGCCCGGCTGGTGGAGAGAGGAAAGGGGCGAGCAGTCATGCCCAAGTACGTGATCGAGCGGACCGTGCCCGGCGCCGGCCAGATGGACGCCGCCGCCCTGGCCCAGATCGCCGGCAAGTCCAACGAGGTGCTCGGCACTCTGGCGCCGGACATCCAATGGCTCCACAGCTACGTCAGTGACGACAGGATCACCTGCGTCTACATCGCGGCCAACGAGGAGATCATTCGTGAGCACGGCCGCTGCGGAGGTTTCCCGATCGACGCCGTGCACGAGGTCAACGCCATCATCGATCCGACGACGGCCGAGGTGACCCGATGAGTCGGGCCGCCGTCAGCCTGACCACCGGCCTCGAGGACCCCGAGAAGGTCACGGTGGCGCTCCTGGTGGCAGTCGGTGCCGCCGAGGCCGGCCGGCCCACGCTCATGTTCCTGACCAAAGAAGCGGTGCGCCTCGCCACGAAGGGCGTAGCAACCGGGGTCGCCTGCGACGGCTGCCCCAGCCTGCCCGACCTCATGAAGCGTTACGAGGCAGCAGGCGGCGAAATGCTTGTCTGCCCGATCTGCTTCAACGCTCGCAGTCTCGACGACGCCACCCTGCTGCCCAACGCTCGTCTGGGCGGGTCGGTGCAGCTATGGGAGTGGATCGGCGACGACCACACCGTCACCTTCAGCTACTGAGCTCGCCATGGAGCTCGGTGAGGACTTTGCTCGGGCGTTGGCGGCCAAGGACGCTGCCGCGCTCAAAGGTGTTCTGGCCCCTGAGGTCGACTTCAAGGCGATGACGCCGGGCCGGTTGTGGGAGGCGAAGCGCGCCGACGAGGTGGTCGACGACATCGTCCTCAGGCACTGGTTCCGGCCGACCGATGACATCGAGGCTCTCGAGCACCTCGAGACGTCGTCGGTGGGCGAGCGCCAGCGCGTCGCCTATCGCATGAGGGTCCGAAGGGACGAGGATGCCTTCCTGGTCGAGCAACAGGTCTATTTCGACGTCAAGGGAGACCGCATCAGCTGGCTGCGGATCATGTGCGCCGGGTACCAGTCACAACTCTGAGCCTCGGTGCGACTGACCACACTGCAAGTGCTCCTTGTTCGCACCCGGCCCGGGGCCCAACCGCTCGGAAATCGCGGCCCCGAGCGATAGTGCTCGCACCGGCTCGGTGAGCCCCCCGACCCGTAGCGCAGGCGTCGGAAATTCCTGCGCTCCCGTGGACCTCGGCATGTCGGTATCTGAGAACCGCAATGGGTGCAAGGACCGCGACGAGCAGCGCGCACCACGCCAGCGCCAAGACCACATCGCTGGTGACGCCGACGAGCGCGGAGCGGACGGCGTCGCCATCGGCGTGATGGGCTGATACTTGGCGAAGGGCTGGAGCCACTCCGGCATCGTGGCTACCGGGACGTAGGTGCTCGAGACGAAGGCGCAGATGTCGAGACCACGAGCGACGTCCCACGCATGCACAAGAAGCACATCACAACCCATGGCAGCGATTCCAGAACGGTCTGCCAGCTGGCGTATATCGTGAGCCCATGCCGATGCCCAAACGCGCAAGTGTCGATGACTTCTTCGCTCAACTGAGCGACGTCCAGCGGCCACACCTCGAGGCACTCCGGAAGTTGAGTTCGGACGTCGACCCGAAGGCACGGGAGGTACTCAAGTGGAACCTGCCAGTGTATGTGCGCGGCGACAACACGAACCTGTGGATGCTTCAGAACTTCAAGAACCACTGCTCACTTCGGTTCAATCCACCGTTCTTTGCCACCCAGAAAGCTGCGGTCGAGGCCGCCGCCTACGAATTCGGTGAGGGCTTCATCAAGCTCCCCTACAAACGCGAGGTGCCGACCGAACTCCTCAAGGCGTTGATGCGGGCGCGAGTCCACGAGTACGAAACATCTGAAGCTGAGTAGTACCAGCACTGGACCGGGAGAGAGAGCGGCTGACCGTCGGCGGTTCTCTCCGACTGGCAAACTCCTCCAGGCCCGCTCAGCGGCGGCGGCATTCCCCACGAAGGTCTCGGAGGCCTGCCGGGGGCGGCCCGTGGTCGGATCGATGCCGGCGAAGACCCTCAGCTGCCAGCGGCCCGGACCAAGCGGGCGCTCCCGCATCGTGCCTGTACGATCGGGGTTTCGTGTGCCCACAACCGCCACTTTGCAGAACTAGGACGAAGAACTAGGAACCAGGGTTGTGGAAACACGAAAGTCCAGTTGGAGGAGTGCGAGAGTGGACGAATCGGACGGTCTCGAAAACCGTTGTGGTCGCAAGGCCACCGTGGGTTCGAATCCCACCTCCTCCGCCAACGGGGTGTTGGTTGAATTACCAGCCACCTCTAGTTGAGTACCGTCCGGCCTGCCCCCCAGGCGGGGTGACACGACGACTGGCCGCACCGTGCCCTTCGTGGGGGCACACCTGGATCATCCGGGAGAGTCCGCCGCGGACCAAATGGCATCGCCAGGTCTGTGCGATACCGGTCGGGTGCATCGCAGTCGCCGAGCACGCGAACACGGCACTGCCGGTCGGCTCTCGGCGCCCCGGGACTGGCCTTCGGAGATCGCCGGCTCGACGCGAGGGTGGAGACGGGATCCACCCTCGGATCCACCCGTGGGCTGACGTACGTCAGGCGCAGATCACAGACACTGGCCATATGACAATCACCGATTACCTCATGAACTTCGGTCTCATCGCCCTGGTGATCCTCCAGATCCGAGGGCACAAGGTGACCCGGGCCCGCCTGGTGTTCCCGCTCGTCGCCACCGTCTTCGTGGCCACCCAGTTCCTCCACTCCATCCCCACCGCCGGCAACGACCTGACGCTGATCGTCGGTTTCGCCGCCGCCGGTGCCGCCCTCGGCGCAGGGGCGGGGTTCCTGACCACTGTCCGACGCGACGGGCCCAACGCCTTCGCCAAGGCCGGCCTGGTGGCGGCTGTCCTGTGGATCGTGGGCGTCGGAGCCCGCATGGGTTTTGCCCTGTGGGTGAGCCACGGCGGGCAGACTGCCGTCGCCCGGTTCAGCGTCCTGCACCACATCACCTCGGGGGCGGCGTGGGGTGCGGCGTTCGTCCTCATGGCCATGGCCGAAGTGGCCAGCCGGACCGGCGTCCTCTACCTCAAGACCCTTCGCACCGGTGCGGTCATCGAGCGGGGAGGCCTGCTCCGTTCCCCGGCGGCGGCCTGAACTGCAAAGGCGCAAGCAACCGCTGCCGGGTGGGATCATCGTGTCCGTGGGGATGGCCTCCCAACTCCGAGCCCAGGTGGGGACGGGGACAGAGCGCACGCTCAGCGTCGCTCGCCTCGCCGCCCTATTCGGGCTTCTCTGGCTGACCGCACACCAGACGCCGCCGAAGGGCGTGTCGGCCGACCACCCGGCGAAATGGGTGCTCCTGGGCACCGCCGGGATCGCCTGGTTGGGCTGGATGGCGAGCCGCCGCCTCCGAGCCCCGCGGCGCACCACGTGGTGTTTCCTCGCCCTCCTGGCCGCATCGGGTGGAGCGCTCGCCGCCCTGGCCCCCAACGCCATCACCTTCATGGCCGTCGCCGGGCTCGGTGCGGGGATCGCGTTCGAGGCGCTTTCGGCGCTGGGCGCGGGCGCCATCGGTGTCGTGGCGCTGGCCGTGGTCACGCAGGCCGTCGGTGCTCCGGGTGTCCTGGTTGCCGAAGGGGCGTTGTCGGTGGTCGTCGGACTCATGGTCGGCGCCAGCCGACGCCAATACGTGGAGCGGACGTTGCAGGCCGAACAGCTCCTCGCCGAGCGGGTCCGGGCCGATGCCGAGCGGGATCGAGCCGCCGCCCTGGCCGAGCGCAACCGCATCGGACGCGAGGTCCACGACGTCCTCGCCCACTCCCTGGGGGCTTTGTCTGTCCAGTTGGACGCAGCGGACGCGCTCTTGGAGAACAGCGATGACCCGGCCAAGGCTCGTCAGCTGGTCCAGCAGGCACGGAGGCTCGCCGTCCAGGGGCTGGAGGAAACCCGCCAGGCGGTGCACGCGCTGCGCGACGAGCCGGTGGCCCTGGCCGAGCAACTGGCGTCGTTGGCCGCCCGCGACGGCGCAGAGCTGACCGTGACGGGTGCACCCCGTCCACTGGCCGCCGACGCGGGCCTGGCCCTCTACCGCGCCGCCCAGGAGGCCGTCACCAACGCCCGCAAGCACGCGCCCGGGGCACCGGTGTCGATCCACCTCGACTTCGATCCGCAATCGACCACGCTCAGGGTCACGAACGGTCCCTGCCCCACCGCCGAGGCGAGAAGCGAGCTGAGCACCACCGGCGGTGGGTTCGGTCTGCAAGGCATGCGCGAGCGCATCGAATTGCTGGGTGGCCAGGTCGCGGTCGAGCCGAGCGCCCTGGGGTTCAGCGTCCAGGTGGCGGTGCCGGTGTGAGGGTCGTCGTCGCCGACGACCAGACGGTCGTCCGGGAGGGCCTGGTCACCTTGTTGGGCACCATGGCGGGCATCGAGGTTGTGGGATCTGCGGCGGACGGCGAGGAGGCGGTCTCCCTCGTCGCTGACCTCGCTCCGGAGGTCGTGTTGATGGACCTTCGCATGCCCCGGATGGACGGAGTGGAGGCGACGAAGCGCATCCGTGCGGAACATCCCGAGACCCAGGTCGTGGTGCTCACCACCTATGCCGACGACGAGTCCATCGTCGGGGCCTTGCGGGCGGGGGCAATCGGGTACATCACCAAGGACGCCGGCCGGGACCACATTGGCCGCGCTCTCGAGGCCGCAGCCTCGGGCCAAGCCGTCCTCGACCCCGCTGTGCAGGCCCGACTGGTGGACGTGGCCACGTTGCCCAGAACGGGAAACGAGGGAGGACCCCTGCCCGACGGTCTCACAGAGCGCGAGGCAGAGGTCCTCCGACTCATCGCCGCTGGGCGTTCCAACGCCGAGATCAGCCGGGAGCTCTTCGTGAGTGAGGCCACGGTCAAGACCCACGTGAATCGCATCTTCGCCAAGACTGGCAGCAGGGATCGCTCGCAGGCCGTCGCGTATGCGCATCGTCGCGGTCTCGTCGGTTGATGGTCCGATCTGGTCACCAGCGGCCTCGACCCGAGTTATCGCACCATTGCCGTCTTCGACGCACCTACGATCGAGGCGGTGACAAACGGGGGTCTTCGAGACGGGGATGTTCCAATGGAACACGCTGGAAGTGAGCCCGGCGACCCCAATCGAGGGACGATGGCCATCGCCTTCGCCCCCGATCGTGTTCGACTGACGACCGTTCTGACTCGAGTTCCGAAGGGCCGTAGCGCATGTGCAGGTTGGGGGCTTCGATGACCGCTTGTGATGCGGGGCCGTTCGCGCTCGTCACGGCGGCTCCTCCACCCCCGACCCCCTGACGCTTGTGACGCTGGTTGCTCCTCCCGACAGTCAGAGGTGCAGTCATGACAATGCCCCCCTCGGGCAGATCGCTACCGGTTCTCGCTCCGTCGCAGGTGACGCCTCGTCTGTCAGCGCCCCCGGGGCGACCCGCTCACGACGGGAACGGCACCCCCGCGGCCTGGGCCAGCAGCGCGGCCCGGTCGGACTCGAGCAGGAACCCCGACGCGATGGTCGAACTCAGGCTCTCCTCATAGGCGGCGAGGTAGGAATCCTTGTCGCCGTAGAGGGCGACGAGGGTGGCCGGCTCGAAAGGAACCGTGGATCCGAACAGCGAGCACAGTCGGCTGGCTCCGGGCGGTGCCTCCCCGCTGAGCGCGGAGACCGGGACGTCGACCGCCGGCGTCCGCACACCGTCGATGGCGTTGCCCAGCTCGTCACGGGCCAGCTCCGGTGGGCTGCTCCTCGAAAGGAGCAACGGCGGCGCCGCGGCGGGGGGGACACCGTCGGCCACCCACCGGTGGAGCGCCACCAGAGCGGCGTTCGCCACGAAGTGCTGCGGCCCCTCGTTGACCATGAAGTCGCATCCCAGGAAGCCGGTGAACCCGCCGACCACGTAGGCGTCGCCGTGGGCGGTCCCGGCCACCTCCCAGGTGCGGATCCGGTCGCTGTCGGCCTGGCGCGCCGGTCCGTAGTCGAGCAGGGGCCCGAGGTCGGTCTCGGTCTCGAAGATGAAGACGGGCACTTCGATGTCGCCTCGGATCTGCAGTCCCCGGGGCACGTCGGGACTGGCGACGGGGGTGCCCGCCAGCGAGGCGCCACCGGCCCCACGGCTGTGCACGAAGAACCCGTCATAGACGCCGGCAGTCGGTTGGATGGCGTCGATGTAGGTGGTGAGGAAGAAGGCTGACTGCGACTCCCCCATGGCGACGAGCCGTTGTGGGACGAGCGGGCCGAGTGCGGATCGGGGCCCCGGCGCGCGCAGGACTCGACCGATCTGGGACACGATGTCGAAGCAGAACCGGTCCCCGGGGTGTGTCAGGGTTCCGTAGCGCTCAGGGTTCGACGCCACGAGGCCCTTGCGTCGGTCCATGCCGGGAACGGGCACGAGCGCGGTGCCGCCGTCGACGCCGAAGGCCTGAGCCGACACCCCGACATAGGCGTACCCGTCCGCGACGATCTGGGCGCTCAGATACGTCCAGTCGGGGCCGGCCTCGAGGCCGCCGGACACGTTGAACCACTCCACCAGGACCGTGCCGTTGAAACGCCGGGGGTCCGACGGACGGCGCACCACGATCCTGGTGCGGTAGTCGGCCGTGACCGCGGGAGTCACCGACCACCTGCCATCGACACCGAGGGGCCCCGAAGCCTCGAATGCCGACGCGGTGCCCGAGACGAAGAACTCCTCACAGACATATCCCGCGGTGGCGAGGTCGACCGGCACCGCCGAGGTCGGCTCGATGAAGCGACCCTCTGTCACCGGGCCCGACAGCTCCGCCCGGGGGGCCGACGGCTCGCTTGTGGCCACTTGATGTCCTCCTCGTCCTGGCGTGGGCGGGCGCGGGGTTGTCCGCTGGAGCCGGCGTCGCCGTCGGTCAGGATCCGCCTGCGGGGATCCGTCAGTATGGCGCGAGGACAGCCCCGACGATCGAGTCGTAGGTTGGTGTCGTGCTGACGATCTACGGCGTCACCGTGCTGACGTTCATGATGGTGATGTACGCCCTCGAAGGACGGAACAAGTGGTTCGTGGCGGCCTTCGCGCTCGGGTGTGCGCTGTCGAGCAGTTACGGGTTCGCCAGCGGTGCATGGCCTTTCGGGGTGATCGAAGCCATCTGGTGCGCGATCGCCGTCCACCGCTTCCATCGGAAGTACCGCTCTCCTCTGGCCGCGGCCGACGGCGCCTGACCCGGGGCGGCGAACCTCGTCCGGACCTCAGCTGGTCGGCGGCCCCGGCGGCCGGCGTGGAACTCGGGACCGACGAATCAGAGGACGATGAACATCCTCGGGCTCGTGGCCGTCCCCGATGGAGTGCTCACCACGACGGGTCCCTTCGTGGCACCCTCGGGCACGATGGCCACGATCCGGCCCACGACGTCTTTCTGGACGACCGCGGCCACCCCGTTGAACGTGACCCTGGTGGCACCGGCCAGCTTCCGGCCCCAGATCGAGACCCGCGCCCCCACCGGCGCACCCCTGGGCGTGACCCGCACGATCCGCGGGGTCCCGGCGGCACCGTGGTGGCGCGCGTGGGGGGTCGAGACCGCGAGCGACGGCTTCAGCGTGGTCGGGGTGGTCGAACCGGCGCCGGCGGGCGCGGCGGTCGAGGTGGTTCCGGCCCCGGCGCCGTTTCCCGGTACCGCGGTCGTGGTGGGCGCGCCCGGAAGCGTCGTCGTCGGTAGGGGTACCGCGGCGCGGGGGACGGTGGCCGTCGGGAGCTTTCCGATGGCGACGGGCGTGCTGCCCGGTCTGACCGCGGCGGCGGTGATCGTCCAGGCAGCCTCGGACTTGCCCGAGATCTTCAGCTCCACCGGCGTGGCGATGGTGTTGAGGACGAAGACGACACAGCCCGTGGCGGCCCGGCCGGCCCCGAGTGAAGCGAAGGGCGGGTAGGCGACACAGTCGGTCACCTTGTACTTGGCGGTGCTGCGCCCGACGTGCACGAGCTTCTTGGAGTCGATGAGCTTCGAGGCGTTGTAGATCCCCGCGAATTTGGCCGGCGACGACGTCGGGCTGTGCACGGTCAGGACGACGGCCACGAGCTTGTGACCGTACGCGGGCCCGAGCGAGCCGTGGGCGACCGGCGCGGGCGACAGCACCTTGTCGAGCGTCACCGATCCGTCCATGGCCGCCAACGTCGCTCCCACCTGGCCCACCGGCGGGGCCGACGAGCAGGCCGCCGCGAGCAGGGTCAGCGCCACGAGCACCGGGGCACAGCGCACGGCGGCGCGCCCGGGCCTCGGCCGACGACGAGGAGGACCGGCCGAATGGGCGCGACCGAGCGGCGCGTGGTCACAGAGGTCCCCCAGATCGCCAGCCCGCACTACCGCGCACCCCCCAATTGGCAGTCCGATCATTGTCGCACCCCCGGGCAGTCCTTGGAAAGCGCTGGTCACAGAAGGTTTCGACAGGGCGACCGGCGTGTGCTGTGCTTCGCCACCATGGGGGGCCGCACGCTGCCACGCTGGGTCGTCGCCGCCCTGGTCCTGGCGGCCCTGGTGGGGGCCTGCTCGTCGCCTCGGGTGGGGAGCTCAGCCGCCGGCACCGGGGCGGCCGAGGGGAGTGCGGGACGACCCGTCGCCTCACCGGGATGCTCGAAGCCCGCGGCGGCGAGCGCGGCGGTGGCCGAGCAGCGCCAAGACATCACCGTCGACGGGGTGGCGCGTTGGTACCTGCTCACGACCCCCCCGACACCGAGGAGCGGGCCCTTGCCGCTCGTCGTCGACCTGCACGGCCTGGCCGAGGGGGCCACCGTGCACGCCGTCACGACGCAGTTCAGCCCGAAGGCGCAGGCGGAGGGGTTCGTCGTCGTGTTCCCCGAAGGTACAGGCACCCCCGTGGCATGGGACATCGCGCCCTCCTCGGCCGCCCACCCCAACCACGACATCGACTTCATGAACGCCATGCTCGACGCCTTGGAGTCGAACCTCTGCATCGACAAGTCCCGCGTCTATGCCACCGGGCTCTCTGACGGTGCGTTGTTCACCTCGCTCCTGGCCTGCACGATGGCCGATCGCTTCGCCGCGTTCGCTCCTGTGGCGGGTGTCGTCTTCGACAAGCCGTGCGATCCGGGTCGGCAGCGTCGCGATCCTCGCCTTCCACGGCACTGCCGACCCGATCCTGCATTTCAATGGAGGCGTGGGCACTGCCGTGCTCAACAACGCCCTCAGCGGGAAGACCACCCCCGCGCCGTCGTTGCCGCCGACGGACCTCAACGGCAAGGGCTACCCGGCGAACGTCAAAGCCTGGGCGGCCAAGGACGACTGCAACCGGCAACCCTCGGACAGACACGTGGCCGCGCATGTCGTCCTGCGTACCTACCGGTGCCCTGTCGGCGCGGCCGTCGAGTTCTACATCGTCCTCGGCGGGGGTCACGCCTGGCCGGGGAGCAAGCTCAGCGCGTCGCTGGCGTCGATCACCGGGCCGTCGACCTTCGAGATCAACGCCACCGACATCATCTGGGATTTCTTCCGCCAGCACCGGCTCAGCTGAGCACTGTCAGCGGCCCTCCCACCTCGGCGGTCGACGCTCGGCCGCGGCCCCCATGCCCTCGGCTGCGTCCGACGTGGCCACCACGACACTGCGCATCGTCTCGGCGAAGCGGACGGCATCGAGCGCAGAGAGGTCCCGCGCCCGCGACGCGACCTCCTTCATGGCCCGCTGCGCCAGCGGGGCGCCCGCCACCAGACGGTCGGCCAGGGCCCGGGCTTCGGCCAACAGGTCGTCGTGCGCCACGACCCGCCACACGAGGCCCATCTCGCGCGCCCGTTCGGCGTCGACGGTCTCGCCGGTGAGCAGCAGCTCCATGGCGTCGGCCCACGCCAGGCGTTGCGGCAACCGGATCGCTCCCACCATGGCGGGGATGCCGAGGCGGACCTCGGGATAGCCGAAGCTGGCCCGCTCGCTCGCCAGGACGAAGTCGCACCACGTCACGAGTGTGAGCCCGTAGCCGAGGCAGTGGCCGTTCACCGCGGCGATGACGGGCTTGTGGATCTCCCACCCACTCTCGAACGAATTGAACGTCGGCTTCTCCCAGAAGGTACCGGCGAATTCGCCTGTCGAACCCTGCCCGTCCCGGAGGTCCGCACCGGCGCAGAAGGCGCGCCCCGCACCCGGTGACGATGCCCACCCACGCCCCTCCTCGTCCCTGAAGCGGGCGAAGGCGGCGTTGAGGTCACGGCGCAACTCCCCGTTCACGGCGTTGAGGGCGTCGGGGCGGTTGTAGGTGATCGTGGCCACGTGGCCACTGCGTCTCGTAGAGGACGGTGTCGGCCATGGCGCACGGTACCCGGGCGCCAAGGGCGCGGTCTCCTGGTCTAGGTCGCCTCGCGCTCGAGGGCCCGGCGGGGATGGCGGCCGTCGACGTAGCCCATGAACGGAGGGCGGATGTTGTACCCGAGCAGCTCCTGGAGACGCTCGGGCAGCCCGGCCGCGACGGTCGCGGGGCACGGCCAGGAAGTGGTTCTCCTGGGGCCGGAGCCATGAGGCCACGTACTCGAGGATCACGCCCAGTCGGGCCCGGTCGGTGGCGTTGGCCCCGCCGCCGTGCCACACGCTGCCCAGGTAGAACAGCACCGAGCCCGCCGGCATCTCCGCCGCGACCGTCGGGGCTCTGTGCGTCGGGCTGCTCCTGAGCCCCAGCGGTGGCTCCCGGGGACGATGCGCGTGGCGCCGTTGGCCTCGGTGAAGTCGTCGAGAGCCCACATGGTGTTGAGGACGACTTCGTCGTGCGGTCGCGGCAGCGGGTAGATGGCGTCGTCGTGGTGGAGGATCTGCGCCACTTCGCCGGGGCCGATCTCGATGCCGGTAGGTGCGCTGAGCTGGCAGTGGCCGAGCACGCGCTCGAGCACCCCGAGGACGAGGGGATGGGTGGCGGGCCCGTCGAAGGCCCGCGTCTTGGCGAACAGGGCATAGACGCGCTTGGTCTGCGCCCCTTCGAAGGGGTTGCGGCCACCCGGTGTCCGCGCCAGCACGCGTCGCATGTCGTGGCGGGCCGCGGCGAGCTCGGGCTCGGTCAGCAGGCCCTCGACCACCGCGTACCCGTCGTGCTCGAGGGCGGCGACGACTTCGTCGACCGATGTCGTCGTGCTGCGCATGCGACCTCAGTCTTCCAGAGTCGTCGGTGAGGGCTCGGGCTAGGCGGGTAGGTCGGGGGCGCGTGCCCCGGGCGCGGGTGTCGAGCCAGCGCCGGAACCCGGCCGCGTTGGAGTGCACACCGTTGAGCGTGTCGAGCTTCTCGCGGTGCACGTCATCGACACCTGAGATATCGGCGGCGAAGGCGGTGTCGAGAGCCGCAGCGATGTCCTCGCCCGTCGCGCCACGCCTGTTCGGCCACGCTCGCCCAACGCCGTAGCGTCTCCTCGGCCTCGTCAGGATGGCGCCGGGCTCGGGCAGGAGGCCGTAATGGGCGAGGGCGAGGCCGGTCGGGCGGCGGGCCGCGAAGCGGTGCAGCGAGTGGACCGCGAGGTCGAGATCGAAGTCCGGGAGGAGGCGTGGAGGGGCGCAGCACGCCGGCGTCGGGCAGTCGGACCCCGACGGCGTCGCCGGCGAAGAGGACGCCGCTCAGCGAGTCGTGCAGGGCGAGATGGTGCTTGGCGTGCCCCGGAGAGTCGACGGTGGTGAGGACGCGGTCGGGTGACACCCGGATCTCCTCGCCGTCGGCCAACACGTGGATCCGCTCTGCCGGCGTGGCGTCGAGCCGGCCGTAGAGCGAGTCGAGCAGCGGCCCGTACACACGCGACGCCGAGTCGATCAGGCGCGTGGGGTCCACGAGATGACGTGCCCCTTTCTCGTGCACGTACACCGTCGCCGCCGGGAAAGGCGCGGGCCACGTCGCCCACTCCGCCGGCGTGGTCGAGATGGATGTGGGTGACCGCCACCCCGGCCAGCGCCGTCGGGCTCACGCCGAGCTCGTCGAGCGCATCGAGCAGGACCCGGACCGAGCTCTGGCTGCCGGTCTCCACCAGGACGGGTGCGTCCCCGTGGACCAGGTACCCGGCCGTCACCATCTCCCAGCCGCCGAGAAGGGTGTCGATCTCGACGATCCCCGGGGCGATCTCCGAGTTCGTCACGTGCCGACCTCGATCACCACCTTCACGTCGTCGGGCTGTCGCGCGAGGGCGTCCTGCCAGTGCTCGAGCGGCACCCGCCTCGTCACGAGCTTGGAGATCCAGCCGCGGTCGGCCTTCATGAGCGACTCCGCCGCGGCCTGGTAATGGCGGTGGTTGGCGTTGACCGAGCCCACCACGGCCTGGTTCTCGAGGACCATCGACCGGTTGAGCATCGAGGCGTCGACCTTCAGCGCGTGCCGGCCCGAGGAGACCCCGGTGAGACAGGCCACACCGCCGGGGTTCAGGTGCTCCATGGCGTCGAAGACCAGGGAGGCGACGCCGGTGCACTCGATGACGACATCGGGATGGGGACAGGAGTGCTCGATCCGACCGGTGTGGTACGTGGCGCCCAAGCGCGTGGACGAGGTCGGGCTTGGTGCCGGCCTTGACCTGGTCGAAGACATGCACGTCCAGCCCCCGTTCCACCCCGATCATGGCCGCCAGCAGGCCGATGGGCCCCGCGCCGGTCACGACGACGTTCTGGGGGTCCCAGCGGGCGCGCCCTCCGATGCGGTCGACCTGCTCCCAGGCCTTGGCCACCACGCTGGTCGGCTCCATGAGCACGCCCAGCGCGCCGAGCCCGGGATCGATCTTCACGGCGTACTCCGGGATGGAGGCGGTAACGCTCGGAGCAGTACCCGTCGTGGCTCTTGATGCCGTGTTCGGTGTACAGGCCGTTGTGACAGAAATCCCACTCCCCCACCGCGCAGTTCCCGCACGGCACGGGGTCGGGGAGGCGGACGATGCCGACGACGAGGTCCCCGGCGACCACGGGCGCCCCCACGGGCGCGTCGACCACGCGGCCGAGCGACTCGTGGCCCAGGACGAGGCGGTCGCGTCCCGGCGGCGCCCACCCGTAGGCGCCCGACACGATCTCCATGTCGGTCCCGCACACCCCCACGGCCAGTCCCTCCACGAGGACCGCACCGTCGGAGTCGGGGGGTTCGTCGACGTCTTCGAGGCGGGCCGAACCCGCCGTCAGCGGTTGCACCGTGAGCGCCTTCATCGCGCCCTCCTCTTCTTCGTGCTCTCGGTCTTGGCGACCGTCGGGATGGGGTGACCGGGCCCGGCGGGCGCCGGCCCCGGCGACGACGAGGCGAGCCCGTTCGTCGAACCGGCCCGACCCCAGCGCTTGGCGGCCCTGCGGAGCAGGTGCTGGTCGGCCACGATCTGTTCTCCCATGGCCGGGTGGCCCGACAGGTTGAAGGCGGCGTTGACGAGAGACACGTGCGAGAAGGCCTGGGGGAAGTTCCCCACCTGGCGTCCGGCGCCGGACGTCGTACTCCTCGGCCAGCAGCCCGAGGTCGTTGCGCAGGCCGATGAGCCGGTCGAGCATGGCATGGGCGTCGTCGTAGCGGCCGATCAGGTAGAGGCAGTCGGCCATCCAGAACGAGCAGGCCAGGAACGCACCCTCATGGCCGCTGAGCCCGTCCACGGCCCCGGTGTCCTCGGTCTGGTAGCGCAGCACGAACCCGTCCTCGGTGAGCCCGCGCTCGATCACCTCGACGGTGGAACGCACCCGCTCGTCGGTGGCGGGGAGGAAGCCCACCAGCGGGATCATGAGGAGGCTGGCGTCGAGGGCGTCGGAGCCGTAGTACTGGGTGAAGGCGCCGACCGTCTCGTTGTACCCCTTGGCGCACACCTCGTCGTGGATGCTGGTCCCGCAGCGCCTGCCAGCGTTCGACGGGCCCCTCGACCCCGAACTCCTCGACCGTCCGCACCGCCCGGTCGACCGCCACCCAGGCCATGACCTTGGAGTGGGTGAAGTGCCGGCGCGGGCCGCGGACCTCCCAGATGCCCTCGTCGGGCTCCTCCCAGTGGCTCGGCCACGAACTCCACCAACGCCACCTGCAGGTCCCAGGCCGAGCCGCTCAGCGTCGCTGCCCACCTCGCACGCCTCGTACAGCGCCGAGAGCACCTCGCCGTAGACGTCCAGTTGGAACTGGCCCGACGCGGCGTTGCCCACCCGCACCGGCGTCGATCCCTCGTAGCCCGGCAGCCAGTCGACCTCCCACTCGTCGAGACGCCGCTCACCGGCGGGCCCGTACATGATCTGGAGCTGGGCGACGTCGCCGGCCGACGGCTCGCAACAACCAGTCGCGCCACGCCAGGGCTTCCTCGTGGTAGCCGCCGCGCATGAGCGCCTCGAGCGTCAGCGTGGCGTCGCGGAGCCAGCAGTAGCGGTAGTCCCAGTTGCGCTCGCCCCCGAGTGTCTCGGGCAGCGACGTGGTGGCGGCCGCCACGATGCCGCCCGTTGGGATGGTAGGTGAGGGCCTTGAGGGTGATGAGCGAGCGCATCACCGGGTCGCGCCACTCCCCGTCGAAGGTGCAGGTGGCGGCCCAGTCCTCCCACCACATCTCGGTGTCGTGCACGGCGAAGCTGGCGTCGACCGGGCGCGGCGGGACCTCGTGCGAGGGGTACCAGGTGAGGACGAAGGGGATGTGCTCGGACGCCGACACGCGTGAACTCCGCCACCGTCGTCATGTCCTCGCCGCGTGTCTCGATGGGCGTCCACAGCGCCAGGGCGTCGGGCCCGGCGATGGCGTTGAGCAGGCCGTCGGAGCGCCGCACCCAGGGGACCATCGACCCGTAGCCGAAGCGGATGACGAGGTCCATGCGCATGGCGACCTCACCCCGGACCGCTTCGACCATCCGCACCACCTGGGGGTGGACCTCGCGGATGGGCATGCAGTCGACCAGCTTGGCGATGCCGTCGGCGGTCTCGAATTCGGTCTCGAGCACCAGGGTGTCACCGCGGTAGCGGCGCCGGACCTCGTAGTCGTTCGGTCGCCGGCGCGATGCGCCAGTACCCGTGCTTGTCGTTGCCGAGGAGCTGGGCGAAGCACGCGTCGGAGTCGAACCGGGGCAGACAGAGCCAGTCGATCGACCCGTTGCGGCCCACCAGCGCCGCGGTGTGGGTGTCTCCGATGATCCCGTAGTCCTCGATCGCGCAGCGCCACGGAGGTCATTCTTACCCGCCGGTTCCCCGAGG
This sequence comes from uncultured Acidimicrobiales bacterium, assembly GCA_963739765.1. Lineage (GTDB taxonomy): Bacteria > Actinomycetota > Acidimicrobiia > Acidimicrobiales > UBA8190 > Chersky-840. The sequence continues at coordinate 732,840 of CAVUBP010000003.1, forward strand.
CGGGGTGCCGGCCCCTACGGGACACGGCCTACGGGACACGGCCTACGAGACACATCCGCCGGTGCCCACCGTCTGCTTCTTGGCCTGGGCGCGGGCGACGTCCGCGCTGACCGCGGGCATGGCCAGCGCGTAGCCGACGTTGGCGTTGGCGGTCGAGCGCGCGAACACGACGCCGATGACGGTGCCGTCGGCGACACCGGGGTCGCCCGACGCCACCAGGGGCCCGCCCGAGTTGCCCGGCTCGACCACGGCGTCGAGCTGGTAGATCTCCCGGGTCGTCTGCGAGCTCCCGTAGATGTCGAGCCCGACGGCATCGAACGCCGCGGCCACACCGGCCTTGCGGGGTGTGAGCGGCCCACCACCGGGATACCCGAGAACGACACCGGTCGTGCCCCGCGCCACCACGGTGGAGTCGACGGGCAGCACGGGGTCGCTGAGCCCGCGCACCCGGAGCACGGCGATGTCGAGCCGGGGGTCGAACAACGCCACCGAGGTGGCGTGCCGACCCGTCGAGTCGATGACGTCGGGCGCGGCGATGCCCGCCACCACGTGCGCGTTGGTCACGACCAGCCCGGGCGCGACCACGAAGCCCGAGCCTTCTTGGATGACCCCGCAGCCCGCCCCGGCCACCTGCACGGTGGACCCTTCGGCGCGCAGCACCGCGGCGCGGGCCGCGGCGTCGGTCGGGAGGGACACCGGCGCGGCCGCCTGGGGCGGGAGCCCGGCGAAGACGATGGGGAAGCCGTTCTGGGCGAGGAACCGCTCCACCCCGGCGAACACCGTCGGGATGGGAGGCAGCACGGCGTCGAGGGCCCGGACGATACGCGACTGCTGCAGCGACCGGTCGAGCGCCGAGTACTGGCTGCCGTGCAGGAGGATCGCCACCACCCAGGTGACCACGAGCGCCACCACCACGGCCACGGCCACACCGAACACCGAGTCGACCGGCCCGAGACGCAGGCGCTGTAGGAGCCGGCCCGAGTGGGCCCCGAGCAACCGACCCAGGCCACCCACGATGGTGGCCACGCCGATCAGGACGACCAGGGCCACGAGAGCCTTGGCGGTGCCTCCGTGGACGACCTTGGCCACCGAAGGGCGCCAGCAGGGCGCCGAGGAAGAGGCCGAGCAAGAGCCCGCCGAAGGTGAGCACCTGCATGGCGGCGCCGAGCCGGAGCCCGTGGATGCCCGACAGCGCCACGATGACGAGCAGCACGTAGTCGACCCAGTTCACTTCGTTAGATCCTTCCCCACTTGCGACGCCGTGCACGCGCACCCACCCGTAGATGCCCACCCCGACGGCGTCGTAGGGTGACGACGGGGACCGAGCAGGAGGCAGGCCGTGGCCGAGATCGTCGAGTTGCTCGCCGAGTCGTGGGTGCCGGGCAACGTCCTGGCCGGGGACGACGTCTCGCCCGACTACGCCCACGACGAGGCGCTCACCGCCACGCCCAGCGTGCCGCTGGCCGTGGTCCGGCCCGGGCTCCACCGACGAGGTCGCGGCCGTGCTCAAGATCGCCGACGAGCTCCACGTCCCGGTCACCGCCCGGGGCAGCGGGACCGGGCTCTCGGGCGCGGCCATCTCGCCTGCCGACGGGATCCTGGTCTCCTTCGAGCGGATGAACGCCATCCTCGAGATCGACCTCGACAACCACGTGGCGGTGGTCCAGCCCGGCGTGACCCTCGAGGAGCTCAACGCCGCCCTGGCCGAGCACGGGCTGGTCTACCCGGTGTTCCCCGGTGAGTCGAGCGCGTCGCTCGGGGGCAACGTCGCCACCAACGCCGGAGGGATGCGGGCCATCAAGTACGGGGTGACCCGCCATCACGTGCTCGGCCTCGAGGCGGTGCTCGCCAACGGGCGACGTGATCCGCACCGGCGGCAAGTTCGTGAAGACCTCGACGGGCTACGACCTCACCCAGCTGCTCGTCGGGTCCGAGGGGACCCTGGCCCTCGTCACCGAGGCGACCCTGAAGCTCCACCCCCGCCTGGCCCACGCGGCCACGGTGCTCGCCCCGTTCACCACGCTCGACGAGGTCACTGCGGCGGTGCCCCGGATCGTGGCCACGCGGGATCGGGCCGCTCATCCTGGAGTACGTCGACATGATCACCATGGCCGCCATCACCGCCAACGTCGGCCTCGACCTCGGCATCCCCGAGCCGGTGCGGGAGGCGCGCTCGCCTACCTCGTCGATCGTGCTCGAGAGCACCCACGACGGCGCGCCTCGACGACGACGTGGCGTCGCTCGGCGAGCTGCTCGGTGGAGCTCGGCGCCATGGACGTCTACGTGCTTCCCGCCCAGGCCGCCACCCAGCTCATCAGCGCCCGCGAGAAGGCGTTCTTCGTGGCCAAGGCCGCCGGGGCCGACGACATCATCGACCTGGTCGTGCCCCGGGCCGCCATCCCGCAGTACATGGCGGCGGTGGCGGCGATCGCCGAGGAGCACGGCGCGCTGATCACCGGGTGCGGGCACGTCGGCGACGGCAACGTCCACCTGTCGGTGTTCCAGCCCGACCCCGAGCCGCGCACCGAGGTGCTGCGGGCGGTCTTCCGGGCCGGCATGGACCTGGGTGGGGCCATCTCGGGCGAGCACGGCATCGGCACCGAGAAGAAGAAGTACTTCCTCGAGCTCGAGGACCCCGTGAAGCTCGAGCTCATGCGAGCCGATCAAGCGCGCCTTCGACCCCAACGGGATCCTCGGGCCCGGCAACCTCCTCGACTGACCGGAAGAACTGCACGCCATGAACGGCGCCCAGGCACTCATCCGGACCTTCGTCGGCAGCGGGGTCGACGTCTGCTTCGCCAACCCCGGGACCTCCGAGATGCACTTCGTCGCCGCCCTCGACGACGTCCCCGAGATGCGGGCCGTCCTCGGGCTCTTCGAGGGGGTGGTCACCGGGGCGGCCGACGGCTACGGCCGGATGGCGCGGCGGCCGGCGGCCACGTTGCTGCACCTCGGGCCCGGACTCGGCAACGGCATCGCCAACCTCCACAACGCCCGGCGGGCCCGCACCCCCATCGTGAACGTGGTCGGCGACCACGCCACCAACCACATCGCCTACGACCCGCCGCTGGCGTCGGACATCGAGAGCCTGGCCCGGCCGGTGTCGCGGCTGGTTCCGGTCGTCGGTCGAGCCCCGATGCGCCTCGGCGGCCGACGCCGTGGCGGCCGTCCAGGGCGCGTTCGGCCCGCCGGGTGGGGTGGCCACCCTGGTGGTGCCGGCCGACCTGTCGTGGCCGGAGGCCGGGGAGCCCACCGCCAGTCGACCCGGCGCGGTCCTCGACCACGGTGGCCGACGACGCCGTGGCAGCGCGCGGCCAAGGCCCTGCGGCTCGGGCGAGCCGGCCGTGCTCCTCGTGGGTGGCAACGCCGTCGCGCGAGCGGGGCCTCGAGGCCGCCAGCCGGGTGGCGCATGCCACGGGCGCCAAGCTCCTGTGCGAGACCTTCCCGGCCCGGCTCGAGCGGGGCGCGGGCATCCCGCCGGTCGAGCGGCTGGGCTACCTGGCCGAATTCACCATCGCCCAGCTCCAGGGGGCCAGGCACCTGGTCCTCGCCGACGCCCTCGCGCCGGTGTCGTTCTTCGCCTATCCGGGCCATGCCCGGCTACCTCGTCCCCGACGGGTGCGAGGTCCACACCCTCGCCACGGGGTCCGACGACGTGGCCGGCGCACTCGAGGCACTGGCCGACGCGCTGGGCGCGCCCGCCGGCGAGCGCCGCGCTGCAAGCCGTCGGCGCGACCCGAGCGGCCCACCGGGCGCGCTCGAACGCCCAGAGCCTGGCGGCGGCCATCGGGGCCCTGCTCCCCGAGGGGGCGGTGGTCAGCGACGAGGGCAACACCTCGGGGCTCTTCGTGTCCGGTGCCACCGCCGGCGCGCCCGCGCCACGACTGGCTGTGTCTCACCGGGGGCGCGATCGGCCAGGGCCTTCCCGTCGCCACCGGCGCGGCGGTGGCCTGTCCGGACCGGCCGGTGTTGTCCCTCGAGGCCGACGGCAGCGCCATGTACACGCTCCAGTCGCTGTGGACCCAGGTGCGCGAGGGCCTCGACGTGACGACGGTCATCTCAACAACGGCTCCTACGCCATCCTCGAGCTCGAGCTCAGCCGGGTGGGGCCGGGCGATGCCGGGCCCGCGCGCCCGGGGCATGCTCGACCTCAAGCGATCCCGACCTCGACTTCGTGGCCCTGGCCACGGGCATGGGCGTGCCCGCCGACCGGGCCACGCACGGCCGAGGAGTTCACCGACGCAGCTCGAGCGGGCCTTCTCCACCCCCGGGCCCGGCGCTGGTCGAGGCCGTCCTCCGCTGAGGGCCCGGTCCTGGTCGACGGCGGTCGGTGCCGTCGGTCGACCTGAACGCCGACGTGGGCGAGGGGATCGGGGCGCGACGGTGACGACGGTCGCTCCTCGACCATGGTGACGAGTGCCAGCGTCGCCTGCGGCGGTCCACGCCGGGGACCACCGACACCATGCGTCGCACGGTCGAGGCCGCGGCCCGACGCGGCGTGGTGATCGGCGCCCATCCCTCGTATCCCGACCGCGAGGGATTCGGCCGCCGGGCCATGGACATCGGCTCCGGCCCAGGTCACCGAGGCGGTCCTGTCGCAGGTCCGCGCGCTCGACGACCTGGCCCGGGCGTGCGGCACCGGGGTCCGCTACGTGAAGCCCCACGGCGCGCTGTATCACCGCATGGCCGACGACGAGGCCTGTGCCCGGGCCGTCGCCCAGGCGCTCAGGGACGCCGGCGACCTGGTGCTCCTGGCACCGGCGGGGTCGCGGCGCGGTCGAGGTGGCCGAGTCGATGGGCGTGCGGGTGGCCACCGAAGCCTTCGCCGACCGCGCCTACCTGCCCGACGGGCGCCTCGCCCCCCGCACCGTCGCGCGGAGCGGTGGTCCGCGACCCGGCCGAGGTGGCCCGACGTGCGCTGGCCATCGCCATTGACCAACGGGTCGACGGCGGTCGACGAGGACTCGGTCGATCTCGATGCGCGCCTCGTCGATCTGCGTCCACGGCGACACCCCGGGGGCAGGCGCCTTGGCCCGCAGCGTCCGCGTCGCGCTCGAGGGCGCCGGGGTGCCGCTCGTCCCCTTTGCATCGTGAGCAGGTCCGTGTCGTGAGCAGGTCCGGGTCGTGAGCAGGTCCGTGTCGTGAGGGCGCTCCGGCGGGTGCGGAGTCTCGGCGACGGCGCACTCGTGGCCGAGGTCGACTCGGTGCACGAGGCGCACGCGTTGGCGGCCGCGGTGTCGGGCACGCCGGATTGGGCCGGGGTCGAGGACGTCGTGGTCGGCTACCGCTCGGTCGTCGTCGTCGTCGACCCGTCGGTCGCCGACATCGCGGCCATGGACAGTCGAGCTGGCTCGGATCCCGGCACCGCGGACGGCGACCCGGGAATCGCCACGCCGGGTGGAGATCCCGGTGCGATTCGACGGCCCCGACCTCGACGAGGTGGCCGCCCTGGCCGCCCTGTCGACGGCGGCCGTGGTCGAGCAGCTGGTCGCGGCCGAGCTCACCGTGGCCTTCGTCGGGTTCCTGCCCGGGTTCGCCTACCTCGAGGGGCTGCCCGACGCCCTGGCGGCGGTCCCCCGACGGTCGACGCCGCGCACGGCCGTGGCGGCGGGGTCGCTGGCCATCGGAGGGGGGTTCGCCGGCATCTACCCCCAGGCCTCGCCGGGCGGATGGCAGCTCCTGGGGCGCACCGGCTTCGGCCTCTTCGACCCCGAGGCGCCGCCGTTCGCCGTTCTCTGCGCCCGGCGACAGGGTCCGCCTGCGCGTCGTCGAGGACGCGGGCCCGGTGACCCTCGCGGACACGGGTCACCACTGCGTTCGACCGCCTCGCGGCACGGTGGAGGTCGTGACCCCGGGCCTGCTGTCGATGGTGCAGGACCTGGGCCGCATCGGCGTGGCGCGTCTGGGGGTCCCCCGGGCCGGCGCCGCCGACCCCTTCTCGCCTGCGGGCGGCCAACCGGCTGGTGGGAAACGACGACGGTGCCGCGGCCTTCGAGGTCACCGCGCTCGGGCCGCGACTGCGCTTCGGCGCTTCGGCCCACGTGGCGGTGGTGGGCGGAGCCGAGGCGACCGTCGACGGGCGGCCCGTCGCACTCGACACGGTGGTCCCGGTGGCGCCGGGCCAGGAGCTGTCGGTGGGAAGGACGCGTCGGCGACCTGCGGTGCTACCTCGCCGTGGCGGGGGGGTTCGACATCGCCCCGGTCTTCGGGAGCCGGTCCTCGGACGTGCTCACCGGTCTCGGCCCCGGGGCGCCTGCGCGCCGGTGACGTGCTCGGCATCGGGCCGCCACGCGACCCCGGGGCCAGGTCGTGGGCGGCGACCGAGCCGCAAGGCCGCCGGCCCGGGTCCCGCCGGTCCTGCGGGTACTGGCCGGGCCCGACGAGCTCGCCACCGACGCCGCCGACCGGCTCGCCGCCCGGTCTGGGAGGTGGGCTCGGCCAGCGACCGCATGGGGGTGCGCCTCGCTCGGTGAGGAGCCCCTCGGCACGACGACCCGCCGGCATCGCCTCGAGGGGAACGGTAACCGGGGCGGTGCAGGTCCCACCCGACGGCCGGCCGGTCGTCTTGTTGTGCGACCACGCCACGGTGGGCGGCTACCCGGTCGTGGCCACGGTGCTGCGCGCCGACCTGGGCGTGCTCGGACGGATCCGCCCCGGCGACCCCGTGCGCTTCGAGCCGTGGACCCGCCGAGGCGGCCCGGGCCCGGGCCGGGCCGAACGGGCCCTCGACCGGGCCGTGGCGGGGTGGTTCCCGGTCCGCAGTCGACTGACCTCAGGCTCGCGGGGACCCGACCCGAACTCAGGTGGAAGGATGGGACGGCGCCGACGAGGGCGCGCCGAGGAGGTGGACGTGACCCCGACGACGGATCGGCCTGTGCACGCTCAGTGGCACGTTCATGCTCGGCGACATGCCGGTGCACCGGATGGCCTTCGGGGCCATGCGGATCACGGGGCCGGGGATCTGGGGCCCGCCCGAGGACCACGACGAAGGCATCCGGCGTCCTGCGGCGAGCCGTCGAGCTCGGCGTGGACTTCATCGACACGGCCGATTCCTACGGCCCCTACGTGTCGGAGGAGCTCATCTGCGAGGCACTGCACCCCTATCCCGAGGGACTCGTCATCGGCACCAAGGCGGGGCTGACCCGGATCGGCCCCGACCCCGCGGAATGGCCGCCGGTGGGACGCCCCGAGTACCTCCGCCAGGAGTGCCTGATGAGCCTGCGACGCCTGCGCCTCGAGTGCATCGACCTGTTCCAGTTGCACCGCATCGACGACCATGGTGCCCGCCGCGGAGCAGTTCGGGGTCCTGAAGGAGCTGCGCGACGAGGGCAAGGTGCGCCACGTCGGGCTGTCCGAAGTGACCGTGGCCCAGATCGAGGCGGCGCGCGCGGTCGTGCCCATCGTGTCGGTGCAGAACCTCTACAACCTCGCCAACCGTCGGTCCGAAGCCGTGCTCGACCACTGCGCGGGCCAGGGCATCGGGTTCATCCCCTGGTTCCCGATCGCCGACGGCACCTTGGCCGCCCGGCGGGGCGCACTGGCCGAGCGTGGCCGAGGCGGTCGGGAGGCCACACCCGCGCAGGTGGCCCTGGCCTGGCTGCTGCGCCGCTCCGCCGTGATGCTGCCCATCCCGGGGACCTCGAAGGTGCCGCACCTCGAGGAGAACTGCGCGGCGTCGACGGTCGTGCTCTCCGACGAGCAGTTCGACCGGCTCGAGCCGGGGCGGCACGTGACGCCGGCGGTCCGATGAACCAGAAGAGCCGCGCCGGCGTCGAGCTGGCCGTTGGAGGCCTCCTCCTGCTGGCGGTGGTCGTGAGCGGGGCTCTACTTCACGGTCCGGCCGGGGCCCACGCTGTTCGACCGTTGGGCGTTCGCGGCCATCCGCCCGTGCACCACTCGGGCTTCCTGCTCGTCGTCACCCGGCTGGGGTCGCCCGTTCGTGGTGGTGACCGCGGCGGCGGCGGGATTCCTCGCCACGATCCGGCGCAACCGACCCCGGGCCCTCGCCCTCCTCGTCGGGCCGGTGCTGGCCGTGACGGTGTGCGACTGGGTGGTGAAGCCCGTCGTGGGGCGGACCTTCGCCGATGTCGTGAGCTTCCCCTCGGGCACCGTCACCGCCGTCGCGGCCGTCGCCACCGTCGGCCCTGCTGGCCACGCCCGACCCGTGGCGTTCGGTGGTCGCCGCCCTGGGTGGAACGGTCACGGTGCTGGCGTGCATGTCGGTGGTGGCGCTGCGGTGGCACTATCCGTACCGACGCGTTGGCCGGGGTGGCCGTGGGCGTGGGCGTGGTCCTGCTCACCGACTGCGCCGCCCGCGGGTTGGCCATGCTGCGCACGTCGCACTGCCGGCGCCCGGAGACCGCCCGCGGTCTCGAGACCGGGCGCCGCCCGGATGCGGAGCGGACCGCCACGCACTAGAACCGCGCCATGGCGATGACCGAGGTCGACGTCGTGGTGGTGGGGGCGGGGTTCGCAGGGCTGGCCGCGGCGCGCGACCTGGTGGCGGCGGGGCGATCGGTGGCCGTGGTCGAGGCACGCGACCGCGTGGGGGGCCGGGTCCGCAACGAGTCCATCGGCGACGGCAAGATCGTCGAGGTGGGCGGGCCAGTGGGTCGGGCCCACCCAGGACCAGGTCCTGGCGCTGGCCAAGGACCTCGGGGTCGAGACCTTCCCCACCTACGACACCGGTGCCCGGGTGCTGCACTTCGGCGGACGGCGTGGCACCTACAAGGGCACGATCCCCCGCATCAACCCCCTGGTCATCGCCGACGTCGGGCCGGGCCCAGGCACGCCTGGAATCGCTCGCCAAGAAGGTGCCCCTCGACGCGCCCGTGGACCGCGGCCCGGGCCCGAGTCGTGGGATGCGGTGACCTTCGAGACCTGGCTGCGTCGCAACACGCTGACGAAAGCGGGACGGATGTTGCTCGCGCTGGGGGTCGAGGCGGTGTTCGCGTGTGAGCCCGGGGACGTGTCACTGCTGCACGTGCTCTTCTACGCCCATTCGGCCGGGTCGTTCCAGATGGCGATCGACACCGGTGGCGGGGCGCAGCAGGACCGATTCGTGGGTGGGATCCCAGCTCCTGTGCGACAAGATGGCCGAGGCGCTCGGCACCGACGTCGTGCGGCTCGAGGCGCCGGTGCGCCGCATCAACGTCGTCGGCGACCGAGCCGACGGTGGAGTCCGACAACGGTTCCTGGACGTGCCGGCGCGTGATCGTGTCGTTGCCACCGATGCTGGCCGGCCGGATCGACTACGACCCGCTCCTCCCACCGTGGCGGAGCCAACTGACCCAGCGCACCCCGATGGGATCGGTCATCAAATGCAACGCGATCTACGACGAGCCGTTCTGGCGCGCCGAAGGCTTGAGCGGCCAGGCCACCGGCGACGGCGACGGGGCGCGCGTCGTGTTCGACAACTCGCCGCCCGACGGCCAACCCGGGGATCCTGCTCGGGTTCCTCGAAGGCGACGAGGCCCGGCGTCTGGGAAGAGCCGGCCGCCGAGGTGCGCCGGCGGGCCGTCCTCGACTCCTTCGTGCGCTACTTCGGTCCCAAAGCCGCCCATCCCGTCGACTTCGTGGAGCTCGACTGGCAGGCCGAGCCGTGGAGCGGGGGGTGCTACGGCACCCTGTTCGGGCCCAACGTGTGGACCCGGTACGGCCACGCGCTGCGCGAGCCGGTGGGGCCCATCCACTGGGCCGGGACCGAGACCGCCAGTGTCTGGTCGGGCTACATGGACGGCGCGGTGTCCTCGGGCCAGCGGGCCGCGGCGGAGGTGCTGGCCGCCCTCGGCTGACCGCAGCGCCCGGCGCCCGCCCCGGTCCCACCGCCCGCACGCCGGGCCGGGGGCTCCCGGCGCAACGGTCTTCCCAACGCAAGCCCAACTCGCAGGCCCGGGTCATGGGCGCGGGTGCCGGGGCGCCGATGGAGAGGTATGCAGGGCGTCGGGAGCGAGGACATCGGGCAGGGGACCCTCACGACCCACCTGGTGGGCCGGCTGTCGGCCGCCCTGTGGATGGGCTCGGGGGTGCTCGTCGTCCTCGCCGGTCTGGCCCTGGATTTCCACGCCGGTGCCTCACGAGCGGGGATGGTGGGTGTCGGGCTGGCGTGCATCGCCATCGGCGCGGTGGTCTACCGGATCCCGTGGACGCGCTGACGGGCGATCGGCCACTCTGTGGCTCATGCCCGTGGCCCTCGGCATGATCACGCTGTACAACGGCTTCACCGGCTATGACGCCTTCCTCTACGGCACCTTCTTCCTGGTCGTGTTCGTATGGCTGGGGCTCGGGCACCCGCGCTGGACCTGTGTGCGATTCGCACCCCTACTGGCGGCCGCCTACGCGCTGCCGCTGTTGGAGATCACCCCGACCAGGCGCGCCATGGCACTCAGCTCGGCCCTGTTCGTCGTGCCGTGTTGTGTGCTCGTGGGAGAGATCGTGGCGTGGGTGGGTGGCCTGTTGCGACGATCGGAGTCCGCCATCATCGACGCCGAAGAGCGCTTTCGCAGCGCCTTCGAGAACGCCCCCATCGGCATGGGCCTGGCGTCGCCCGACGGGCACCTGGTGCGGGTCAACCGTGCCTACGGCACCATCCTCGGGTACGACCCCGAGGAGCTCGTGGGCAGGGCCATCAAGGACTTCACCCACCCCGCCGACTGGGAGGCCAACGCACAACAGTTCAACGCCCTGGTCGCCGGGGACATCGACCGGTTCCACATGGAGAAGCGCTACCACCACGCCGATGGACACGTGGTGTGGGTCACGGTCAGCACGAGTTGTGTCCGCGACGACACCGGACGGGCGCTGTACCTCATCGGGCAGATCGAGGACGTGACCGAACGACGTGAGATGCGCGAGCGCCTGGCGCACGCCGCGGTCCACGACCAGCTCACGGGGCTCCCCAATCGCGTGCTGTTCATGGACCGCCTGGAGCTCGCACTCAACCGGGCACAGCGCGACCACCACTGTGTCGCGCTCATGTTCCTCGACCTCGACCGCTTCAAGCTCATCAACGACAGTCTCGGTCACGAGACCGGCGACCGGTTGCTCGAGCATGCGGCCCTGCGGCTCGGGGCGGCGCTGCGGGCCGTCGACACCCTGGCGCGCTTCGGGGGCGACGAGTTCACCGTGCTGTGCGAGGTGTCGGACAAGGCCGAGGCCCTCGAGATCGCCGAACGGCTGGTACAGGCCATGGGAAAGCCGCTGGCGCTCGACGACAGCGAGTTGTTCGTGTCGGTGAGCGTGGGTGTCGCCCTCTCGGTCGACGGCACCGAGTCGGGGGCCGAGATGCTGCGCAACGCCGATGTGGCGATGTACAGGGCCAAGGAGATCGGGCCCTCGCGCATCGAGGTGTACCGGCCCGACGACGAGACCGGCACCATCCGTCGCCTGCGCACCTCCAACGAGTTGCACCGTGCCCTCGAACGCGACGAGTTCGAGCTCTACTACCAGCCCATGGTCGACCTCCACACCGAGACGATGGTCGGCATGGAGGCGCTGGTCCGCTGGCACCACCCCGGCCGCGGACTGCTCCTCCCCAGCGAGTTCATCGCCCTGGCCGAGGACTCGGGCTTGATCCTGCGCCTCGGGGCCTGGGTGCTGCGCGAGGCATGCCGCCAGGGCGCGCTGTGGCAGTCGCGCCGGGCCGCGGCAGGTCGAAACCCGGGGCTGCTCAACATCTCGGTCAACGTGTCGGCGCAACAGCTGGCCGACTCGACGTTCCCCCGGATGGTCGCCTCAGCGCTCAGCGAGTCGGGTCTCGACCCCGACAGGCTGTGGCTCGAGATCACCGAGAGCACGCTCATGAGCACGGGCGACGCCAGCGTGGCCGCCTTGTCGGCACTGCGGGGGCTCGGAGCACACCTCGAGATCGACGACTTCGGCACGGGGTACTCGTCGCTCAGCTACCTCAAGCGCCTCCCGGTCGAGACGCTGAAGGTGGACCAGAGCTTCGTGGACGAGCTCGACACCGACGTCGACGACGTGGCCATCGTCCGGGCCATCGTGGGCCTCGGCGACTCCCTGGGCCTGGCCATCGTGGCCGAAGGGGTGGAGCGCCGGGCCCAGGCCAACGCGCTCATGGCCCTGGGGTGCACGATCGCCCAGGGGTATCTGTTCGGGTTCCCCCAACCGGCGGCCGCCCTCGAGCCCTTCCCCGCCGACGATCTGAGCAGCTGGGACACCGACGCCAAGATGCGCACCAGCGCCTGAGGGGCCTCGGCCCGGATTGTCCGGATCGCCGGATCCTCAGGCGCGAGGTTCCTCCTGGCCGGTTCTCGGGGCCGGAGGTTCTCAGGCCACGGGAACCGGCACGCCGCCGGCACCCGACGACCGGTAGGCGGCGTCGACGAGGCGATGGGCGACGACGGCCTCGGCGAAGCTCGGCTCTGGGACACGGCCTGCCGACACGGCGTCGAGGAACGCCCGGTCGGCCTCGACGTAGGCGCTGATGGCGAGACCGATGTCGTCGTCGCCGAGTGCCAGGTCGCGCACCCAGCCCGGCGGCGGGCAGGGGCGGACCTCGGTGCCGTCGGTGGTCTGCACGTGCAGCGGCCCGAGGAAGTCGTTGTCGAGCCAGGCCATCCCCTTCCGGCAGAACACCTCCACCCGGCGAGTCGACCCACGGCTCAAGATGTCGTGCCACACGCTCACGAGCTGCGCCGAAGCCCCCGACGCGAACTGCAAGGCCACCGTGGCCAGGTCCTCGACGCGGTCGTGCCCGGAGAAATTGGCGGTGCGGCACGTCACCCCTGTCACCTCGCCCAGGCAGAACCGGAGGATGTCGAGGTCGTGGATGGAATGCTCGATCAGGCAACCACCCCCCGCCACCGCCACGTCACCGCGCCACGTCGAGCCGTAGACACCCTGCACCGGGAAGTACTGGTCGTCGCGGAAGATCGCGGTCATCGGTGCGCCGAGCTCCCCCGAGGCGAGGAGGTCCCGCAGGGCGCGGAACACCGGTGCGAAGCGCAGCACCAGCCCCACCTGGGCCGGGACCCCGGAGGCGGCGACGTTGCCCGCGAGCGCTTGGGCTCCGGCCAGGTCGGGCGCCAGGGGCTTCTCGCAGAACACGGCACAGCCCCGCGCCGCGGCGGCCTCGACCACCGCAGCGTGAGCCGCGGTGGGCGTGCACACCCACACGGCCTGAGAGCGCTCGAGCACCTCGGCGACGCTCGAAACCACGTCGGCCCCGTTGACCGCCGCGAACCCGGCGGCGCGCTCGCCGTCGAGGTCGTGGACGGCCACGACGGCCGCGTCGACCACCCCGGCCCGGATCATGGCCTGGAGGCCGATGGCGTGGGCCCAGGCGATGACGCCCGTGCCGACGAACCCGATTCGCGTCACGGTCCTGCAAACTACGTTGCCGATGATGGACCGTGACGAATTGCTGGCGGCCGGGGACCACAACCTGGCCACGACGATGCGCCTGTACGCCACCACCGCTCCCGGCTCGCGGCTCCAGGACGACGGCCGGCTGCTTCTGTACTCGACCTCCACGACGTGGCCGGGCCCGTATCACAACGGGGCCATTCGCCTCGACCGATCCCTCGACCCCGACGCCGTGCTGCGTCGCGCCGCCGCCTTCTTCGCCGGACGCCCGGGGTACTGCGTGTGGATCGCGGCGCACGCCGATGCCGATCTCCAACGCAGCGCGCTCGACGCCGGCTACGCGTCGATCTCGGCGACCGGGACACCCCGCCTGGCGTTGGACCACCTGCTCGACGCCGGCACCGTGCCGGCCGGGGTCACCCTCGACGAGGTCGACGACGACCGGGCCAGGCTCGACTACCTGGCGGTGACCGTGGACGCCTACGCCGACTCCTTCCTGCCCCGCGACGCGGCGCAGGCGCAGCTGGCGAGCCTGGATGCGGTGCGGGCTCCTCACGTGCGCGCCGTCGTCGCGCGTGACCGGGGGCGGCCGGTCTCGGCCGCCATGGTCGTGGCGAGCGGACCGGTGGCGGGGATCCAGCTGGTCGGGACGGTCCCCGACGCCCGAGGACGGGGCTTGGGCGAGCTGTGCACGCGCTGGGCCGTCGGAGCGGGATTCGATCTCGGTGCCCAAGCGATCGTGCTCGAGGCATCGGAGGCGGGCGAGCCGCTGTACCTGCGCCTGGGGTTCGTGGAGGTGTCGCGCTACCGATGGTGCTTCGGTCCGCCCTCGTGACCTGTCGTGTGTGGTGCGGACCCTGTCACTGACCCGACGACGGCTGCGGAGGAACCGACCATGATCGACGACGCCACGGTGGGAGCGAACGTGAAGGTGGAGGGGTTGGAACCGACGTTCCGCCACACCGACGACCCCGACGTCACCTGGCAACAGGTGAAGGCGATCCGAAACGCCGACGGGTCGGTGTCGTCGGTGTGGGAGAAGTGGCTGGCCTTCTCGCCCGATCCGCCGTACCTCTCGCTCTACGCCAAGTGGGACCCGGGAGTGGTCGTTCGTCGCCACGGCCACTACAGCCCCCACGTCCTGTTCGTCGTCGAAGGTGACATGTGGTGCGGGGACCGGCACTGCCCGGCCGGCACCCACATCGAGCTGCCCCTCGGGGCGGCATTCGGTCCCTTCGTGGCGGGAGAGGCGGGCACGCTCCTCCTCGAAGTCATGATGGGTGACCCGAGGTCGTGGGGCGACGACGAAGACGCGTTTCACCGTGCCTTGGCGGCGCGCGGCGCCCAAGCACTCCCGGATCCCGAGATCGAGCTGCCCGCATGGCTCGAGGACCTACGGTCGCGCTGGGTGGTCGACGGTGAAGTGCGAGATGCCTGACACGCGCTTCCAACAGCCGACGCCCGACCCGCCCAGGTGACCACGGTGCCCCGCGGTCCGGTCGTGGCCGTCGTGGGTGGGGACACCGACGGTGGAGCCGAGCTGGCCGCCGGCCTCCGAGACCTGGGGGCAACCGTGGCGCCGCTCGACCTGGCCGCTCTGGCCGGGCGCGAGGATCTGCGCGTCGCGCTCGACGCCACAACGCGTCGCCTGGGGCCGCTCGACGGGGTGGTCGTCGCCTCGGTCGGCATCGGGCCCACCCGGCACGCCGCGGTCGCCGAGCTCGACGGCGAGGCATGGGCTGCCCGGGTCGAGCTCCCGTTGCAGAGGACCCTGACGTGCTTCCAGGGCGCGATCGGCTCCCTGCGCGACGGCGGCGGGACGGTGATCCTCGTGATCCCGACGCTGTCTCTGGTGGGCGCGGCCGGTTTCGGGCCCTGGGCGGCGGTGACAGAAGGCCAACGTGCCCTGGCGAAGGCCGCGGCGCGCGCCTGGGGACAGCGCGCGGTCACGGTGAACTGCGTGGCCGTCCCCGGCGCCTTGCTGCGAAATGCGCCCGACGGCTCGGGCGCCGAGACGTATGTCGACCGGCCCGGACAACCGGCGCCGGCCCTGGGGCGCCCCACCATGCGCGCCGACGTCGCCGGTGTGGTGCACGCGCTGCTCTCCCCCGCCTGGCGGTCGGTGACCGGAGCGACCGTCGCGGTGGACGGCGGTGTGTGGATGACGCCGTGAGCTCGTCGCCGAGCACCTCGCTCGAGGGGAGAGTCGTGCTCGTCACCGGGGGCGGGGCGGGCATCGGCCGTGCCGTCTGCCTGGCGTGCGCGGGAGCGGGGGCGGCGGTCGTGGTGGCCGGCCCCGGCGACAACGCCGGGGAGACCGTCGAGCTGCTGCGTGGCCAAGGCGGGCTCGGCGCCTTCGCCCGCACCGACGTGACTGTGGCCCAAGAGGTGCAGGCCGCGGTGCAGGTGGCGGTGGACCGCTTCGGTGGACTCGACGCCGTGGTCCACAACGCCACCAGCCGCCGCTCGAGCGCGGTCACGGCCATCGACGCGATCGATGACGAAACGTGGGACGACCACATCGCGGTGTCGCTGCGCGGCGCCTACCACTGCGCCCGGTTCGCCCTACCTCATCTCGAGCGGCGCCGGGGACGACTTGTCCTCATGACGTCGCCGGCGGCGATGGAGGGAAGCGTGGCGCTTCCGGCCTACGCGGCCGTGAAAGGTGCGGTGCGGGGATTGGCCAGGAGCCTCGCCGTGGAGTGGGGACCGCTCGGCGTTGGCGTCGTCTGTCTGTCGCCGCTGGCACACACGCCCGCTCTGGACCGGGCCTACCGCGAGAACCCCGAGCTCGAAGAACGGTTGGCCCGGGTCGTGCCGCTCGGACGCGGTCGGCGACCCCGAGCGCGACATCGCCCCGGTGGTCGTCTTCCTGCTCGGAAAAGGGGCCCGCTACATCACGGGCCAGACCGTTGTGGTCGACGGCGGACGTTTCACGACCTTGTGACAGGATCGCCCGGTGGACCCGAACCGGCCCTTGTCACCAGGATCGATCTCGCTTCGTCTCTACCCTCATGGCGACCTCTCCCCCCCGGAGATGGTGCGCGAGCTGCGTGATCAGGCGGTGCTCGGCATACAGGCCGGGTTCGACGGGATGATGACGAGCGAGCACCACGGCGGGTTCGCCGGCTACATGCCCAATCCCCTCCAGGCTGCGGGGTGGCTGCTCGACGCGATGCCCGCAGGGTGGGCGGCGGCGTGCCCTCTTCTTCTGCCCTTGCGCCCGCCCGCGTTGGTGGCCGAGGAGGTGGCGTGGCTGGCGGCACGCTTTCCGGGTCGCGTCGGGCTCGGGGTGGCCGCCGGATCGCTCGAATCCGACTTCGACATCATGGGGCTTTCCAAGGACGACCTCACAGGCCGGTTCGCCGATGGGCTCACCGCCGTGGCCGGTGCACTGAGGGGCACCGACCCGGGGCTCCTCGCCGGCGACGCGGCGATCGCCCGGTGCACGGTGGACCCGGTCCCCCTCGTCAGTGCCGCCATGAGCGGCACCGCGGTGCGGCGAGCCGCCCACCTCGGCGTGGGCCTCCTCTTCGACTCGCTGTCGACGCCCGAGCGGATCCGTGAGCTGTCCGACGCGTACCACGAGGCCGGCGGGAACCAGCCGTGTGTCCTGGTCCGGCGAGCATGGGTCGGCGTCCCTCCCAAAGAGCAGGTCGAGCGCCAGGTGGACCGGTACCGGAGCTATGCGTCGACCGGTGCCCAAGCCCATTGGCAGGGAGAGCAGATGGTGGCGGCCGACGACGCCACCTCGCTCGCCGAGGAGTTGGTCTCGGTGGCGACCCGGGCCGGTGTCCACGCCCTGAACCTGCGCATCCACGTCCCCGGCGTCTCGCCCACCACCGCCCGCGATCAAATCACCGCCATGGGTGATGTCGTGGCCCTGCTCCACCACCGGGTCGGTTGACCGCGTACCTCCCTCATTCATCTCGCCATGCACACCAGTCGCTCGTGCCGCCTCGCGGGCCCGACCGCCGGCGGCGGCGGTCCCGGAGCCACCAGGGATCCGACCACGCCCTGTGAATCGTCAATCATGACGATGCGCCAGGGGTCACGGAACTGGCCAACTTGGCGCCGGGGATATCGACAGGCGGGTTGCACCCCGTCATCAAGGGTGGCGGCCCGGGAAGTCTTGGGGGACAACATGACCAACGCGGTGACGCGCCGTCCGAGTTTCGTGGCGGCGTTGGCGGCCCTCTTGGGCGTGAGTGCTCTTCTCGTCGTGACCAACGCGGCCACGGCCACGGCCGGGGTCTCGTGGAGCGCAGTGAATCCTCCGATGCCGGCCAATGCCGTCGCCGGGCAAGGCGTCACCTTCGCCTCCACCTCGTGCCCGGTCGACGGCTGGTGCATCGCCGTCGGTGACTACCTGGCGCTGACGGGTTCCACGTACTACGAACCGGGATTGATCGTGTCCGAATCGGGTGGAACGTGGAGCGCGGTGGAAGCGCCTCTGCCCGCCAACGCCGCCGCGGATCCGCAGGCGTTCCTCCAGTCGGTGGACTGCGCGGCAGTCGGCACGTGCGTGGCGGTGGGTCGGTATCTCGACACCTCGGGTGCCACGCAGAGTGTGGTGGAGCAGTTGCTCAACGGCGCGTGGGCGCCGATGGAGGTCACCCTCCCCGCCGGCGCCGTGACCACCGGGTCGACCGCCTACGCGCAGCTGACGGCGGTGTCGTGTCCCTCCGCCGGATCGTGCACGGCCGTGGGCCTCTACAGCCCCAACACCGGCGGGGAGCAGGCTCTCGTCGACACCGAGACCGCCGGAAGCTGGAACGCGTCGGCCGCACCTCTCCCGGTGACGGCATCGGGCTCGCAATTCCTGTCGCTGACGTGTCCGGCTACGGGCTCGTGTGTGGCGGCGGGCACGGACCAGATCGGCGGGATCCAGCAGGGCTTCGTCGACACGCTGTCGACGGGCACGTGGACGGGCACGGCCCTTCCCGACCCGCCGGGCACCTCGTCGTTGGCGACGATCGCCAACAACGACCTGTCGGTGGCATGCGCCGACGCCAACGACTGTGTGATCGCGGGCACCACCTTCGACGGCAATTACGAAGGCCTCCTCGACACGTTGTCGGGAGGCACCTGGACCGCCGCCGCGGTTCCCATACCCGACGGCACCCCCTCCACGGACGTGCAATTGACCGCGGTCGCATGCGCCGACGCCGCTGACTGCGTGGCCGTGGGCTTCTACCTCGAGTCCGGGGTCGAGAAGGGCCTCATCGACACCCTGGCCTCGGGGACCTGGACCCCGTCCACGGCGCCAACGCCGGCCGCGACACCGGCAGGAGCCGACATCGAGATCCACGATGTCGCCTGCCCCGCCGCGGGGTCCTGCGACGCCGTCGGCCAGTCGGACGTGAACGGGACGGTCAGCGGTCTCTTCTGGAACCTCAGCGCGGGGTCGTGGGTCGTCACCCCGACTCCGCTCCCGGCCGACGCGGCGGCGAGCTCGGATCCGGCGTTCTCGCCGCTCACGTGCCCGGCGGCGGGCGCCTGCCTCGTCGTCGGTACCTACCAGGGCAGTGCCAGTCGTGAGGGCGTCGTGGAGACCGACCCCTCGTTGGCCGCCAGCACGACCACGGTCAAGATCCAGCAGGTCTCGAGCACGTCGTTCACGTACTCGGCCGCAGTGAGCGGAACCGCCGGCCCGACGGGCACCGTCGTCTTCTCCTCGGGTCTCAAGGCCATGTGCAGCGCGGTCCTCTCCAACGGCTCGGCCACCTGCACCGGTCCCGTGCCCGGCGCCCACACGGTCGTGGGGTCGTACTCGGGGGACGCCGGCTCCGCGCCGTCATGGGGATCGGCGGCGGCCCCGATCACCCTGTCGGCGGTGAGCGCCATCACGGGGTACTTCCAGGCGGCCAGGATCAACACCTTCTTCGCCACCCGGCTCCAAGCCAGGGTCACCGACACCACAGGGGCCGGCGTCCCCGGAGTGGTGGTGAGGTGGACGTTGCCGCCGATGCCCGGTGCTTCCGCGTATGCGTGGGGCAGCACCACCACGGTCACGAACGCGGCCGGTGTCGCCGCCTGCCCGATCCTTTCGGCCGATGGAACCGTCGGCATCTACTGGGTATGGGCCTCGGTCAGCGGTATCTCGAGCCCGGCGGGCTTCCTTCTCGCCAACGTGAAGTAGCACACCGGGCTCCGCCCTTTCGGCCCGGCAACCGACCAGGTTGCGGACTACTGGCGGTGCTGCGCGTACTCGATGACGCGGGTGAGGATCACGTCGTCGGACTTGGCCAGTGACCCGCAGTCGAAGGGCGGCTGCGGGTCGTACTCGATCATGAGCTGCGCCGCTTGAGCGGCGGTGCGGTCGACCACCAGCTCCACCACACGCAGCGCCATGTCGATGCCGCTCGACACGCCCGCAGCGGTGATGACGCGTCGGTCGAGGTGCTCGACCACCCGGGCGGCGGTGGGCACCGCGCCGTGGGCCTCGAGCTCCGCGTAGCACGACCAGTGCGTGGTGGCGGTGAGACCACCGAGCAGGCCGGCCGCCCCCAGCACCAGAGACCCCGTGCAGACCGAGGTCGTGAGACGCGACGTCTCGTGGGCGTGGCGGACCCACTCGAGCACCCGGTCGTCGTGTTCGAGCGGTCGCGTGCCGACCCCGCCGGGGAACACGACGATGTCGGGCTCGGGGACGTCCTCGAAGGTGGCGTCGACGGTGATCCCGAGCATGGCGTTCTCGCTTCGGACCTCGCCCAGGTGGTGGCCGACGAAGGTGACGTCGATGCACGGGATGCGTTGCAGCACCTCGTAGGGTCCCACGCCGTCGAGGGCGGTGAACCTCGGGAACAGAGGGATGGCGACCTGCATCGTGGCGCTCATGCGGGTGTCCTTTCGCCGGCGGCGACGCGGAAGCGTCGCCGATAGAAGTCGGGAGCGACGCCGAGCCGCCGTTGGAAGACCCGACGAAGTGTCTCTGCAGTGCCGAAGCCACAGCGCGTCGCGACGACGTCCAGCGTGTCGTCGGTGGTCTCGAGCTCACGCCGGGCCGCCTCCACCCGCACGCGCTCCACGAACCGCCCCGGGGTCTCGCCCACCTCGGCGGTGAAGACCCGGGCGAAATGCCGCACACTCATCGCCGCCGCGGCGGCCAGGGCGGGAAGGCGGTGGTCGCCACCGGGAGCAGCCTCCACCAGGTTCTGCACGGCACGGACGGTGGAGCGCTCGGCGCGTGGCACCCACACCGGAGAGGCGAACTGGGTTTGTCCTCCCGGTCGGTGCAGGAACATCACCAGGTGCCGGGCCACGGTCTGGGCCACCTCGACACCGAGGTCGTCCTGGACGAGAGCGAGCGCCAGGTCGATGCCGGCGGTGACCCCGGCGCTGGTCCAGAACTTGCCGTCCCGGATGTAGATCGGATCGGCGTCGACACCGACGGACGGGAACTCGCGGGCGAGCTGCTCTGCCCGTGCCCAATGCGTGGTGACGCGCCGCCCGTCGAGCAGTCCGGCTTCGGCGGCGAGGAACGCTCCCGTGCACACGGTCGCCACCCGCCGGCAGCGGGGTGCGGTCCTCGATATCCACGACACCAGCGCCTCGTCCCGTCGCGCGGGTTGTGCTCCGTCGCCCCCAGCGAGGACCAAGGTGTCGATGCGCTCCCCGGCGTCGGGAAGGGCAACGGTGCACAAGCCGAGGCCACTGCCGGCCCAGACCGGCTCGGCCCCGGTCGAGGCGAGCACCACCCGGTAGCCACCGGGCCGTCCGAGCGCCTCGGCGGCCCGGGTGGCGCCGGCGAAGACCTCGAACGGCCCCACGGCGTCGAGCGGTTGGAGCCCGGGGAAGGCGACGATGACGACGGTGCGCGGCTTCATGCCAGCCAGCGTGCACTGGTTCCTGCGATAGCGTCAATGACACGTTACCCACGAATTCGGCCATCGCCCGGCGCGGGTGCCGCTCAGCAGTCAGCCCGGCTCGTCGGGCTCAGTCGTCAGGCGGGCTCAGTCGTCAGGCGGGCTCGGCGAGCTCAATCATCGTCCCACTCGGGTGGGCGTTGCTTGCGGGCTCGATAGACCTCGGGGTCCTCGTGGATGAGGTGCCACCAGGCGAGGATGGCCAGCACCGCGAACCCTGGCCATTCTGCGGAGTACACCCAGCTGAGCCCGTTCCCCGTCAGCGCCCGAGTGACCTGCCACCATCCGGCGACGAGGCATGCCGACGCGAGCAGGAAGAACTCGAAATGGAGCTGGAACGCCCTGCGCGAGAACCAGCGCTTCCGCACGGCGGACAGCGTAGGCGGCCGAATGCGCCGACGCGTCAAGGTTGGTGATGACCCCTCTTGACACCCGTAGAAATGTCACTATCTTGACCGTCGTGGCGAACGGGCCCGCGCTATCCGGGAAGGCCAACGTCGGAACCGATGCGTTGATCACCTGGGTGATCGTCGCCATCGAATACGCCATCGTAATTAGCCTTCTGATCGTGGCCGGAATCGTACTTGGTCGCACAGTCATCAGCTTTCTCGACGACTGGAGCGCCTTCCCGGGAACCGTTGTCGGCGCGATCGACGGGATCCTGGTCGTAATCATTCTTCTCGACATCGTCCACACCGTCTTTCGCCACTTACGATCGTGGGTGTTCACGGTGCGGCCCTTCCTGGTCATCGGGATCCTTGCCGGCGTGCGGGACATCCTTAGCGCCTCGGCCCATCTGACGCTGAGTATCCACCTCTCGACTTCCGACTACCACGACACCCTCATCGACCTAGCTGTTGGAGTCGGGGTCGTCGTCTTCCTCCTCCTCGGACTCCTTATTCTGCGCTTCAGCGGGCACAGCGACGAGGCCGCCTGAGAACCGGGGATCCCACTTCGACCGGTCCGGTCGACGACGTCAGGACGGCGTCGACCAATGTCACGACATCCTTCGGATCGGCGTATTCGGACCCGACCTCCGCCAGGTCGTCGGGCACCGCCGGCGCTCGGAGAAATACCAGGTGGAGCCGGTCTTCCTGGGTCAAGAGGTCGTGGCGCGAGAAGGGGTCGAGAGATAGCATCACGGCGTGCTGAACCGATGGGGGATCGGAGAGCTCCACCTCGATCGGCCCCACACCCGCGTCCTGACGAGGGTCCAGAGCTACGTTGCGCTCACCAAGCCCCGGATCATCGAGCTCCTGCTCATCACGACGGTCCCGACCATGTTCGTGGCGGCCCACCATGTGCCCCCGGTCGGGCTCATGGTGCTCACGATCGTCGGCGGAGCATTGGCGGCCGGTGGTGCCAATGCCTTGAACATGGTCTACGACCGCGACATCGACGCCATGATGGAGAGAACGAAGAACCGACCGCTGGTCACCGGTGCCATCACCCCCCGGGCGGCGACCATGTTCGCGGCGATGCTCGAGGTGGGGGCATTCGCCTTGCTGTGGTCGTTCGTGAACCCGATCTCGGCTCTGCTGGCGGTGTCGGCGACGGCGTTCTATCTGGGCGTCTACACCATGTGGCTCAAGCGATCCTCTCCACAGAACATCGTGATCGGTGGCGCGGCGGGGGCCGTGCCCGTCCTCGTGGGATGGAGTGCGGTCACCGGACACCTGGGCCTCGCCCCCTTCGTGATGTTCGGGATCATCTTCTTGTGGACTCCACCGCATTTCTGGGCACTCGCTGTCCGGTATCGAGACGACTACTCCAACGCCCGGGTGCCGATGCTCCCCTCGATCGTCGACCTTGGGACGGTGACTCGTAGGATCACCGGCTACGTGGTCGCCGTGTGGGTTGTTTCGCTCCTCCTTGTGCCCGCGGCCCATCTCAACATCGGCTACGCGGCCGTCGCCTTCGTGGCCGGTGGCGCGTTCTTCGTGTACGCGGTGGCTCTGATGCGGAACCCGAGTCCCCGTCGAGCCATGAAGCTCTTCGGGTTCTCGATCACCTACCTGACCGCATTGTTCGTGGCCATGGGCATCGATGCCGTTGTCCGGGTTCACTGACATCGACAGCCGGGACGACGCCGGCCCCGACGTGTCCAATGCCGAGCACGAGCAACAACCGGACACGCCCCAGCTCACCGAGGCTGAACGCGCCGCCGCTTTTCGCCGGCCCGAGCCCAAGATCCCTCCGAAGTTCGCCTTGATCGTCGTGGCCGTCCTCGTGGGACTGGGCGTCGGCGGCACACTGCTCGAACACCTGCTCTCGAGCGTCGGCCTCAACCCGAATGCCACCCCCGTCGGCCAGTCCACGGCGACCACGTCGGCGCCCGGTCTCGTCGCTCCCCCGGGCTCGGCACCGTCGGCGCCGCAGGTGGGTGCGCCCCTGGCTGAATTCATGGGGCTCACCCCACGCTCGGGCCGCGCCCCGGGATTCTCGCTCGAGGACCAGGCCGGACACCCCACGTCGCTCGCCGATGAGCGTGGCCACGCCGTGGTGTTGACCTTCTTCGACGGGCCGTGCCAAGACATCTGCCCCGTCGTGTCGGCGGAGCTACTCCGAGCGGCGAGCGACCTGGGGTCGGCCGGGAGTCGTGTCGTCTTCCTGACCGTGAACACCGATCCCGTCGCGCTCTCGAGTGCGCCGGCGTCCACGGCTGCGGTTCGAGATGGCCTCGGGAGGCTGGCGACGTGGCACTTCCTCACGTCGAACCTCACCACGCTGAACGCCGTGTGGCGGGCATACGAGGTGTCTGTGAACGTCGCACGCACCTCGGGCATCGTCGCCCACAGCGACGTCATGTACTTCGTCGATCCTTCGGGCCGGCTCCGCTACCAGGCCACGCCCTTCGCCAACGAGAGCTCGACCGGAGCGTTCAGCCTGCCTTCGGCGAGCATCGACCGGTGGGGCCAGGGCATTGCCACCTACGCCCGTCGGTTGCTCGGGGAAACTCCATGAGCGGCGTCTCGGGGCCCACGACCGAGCGACGATTCCCACCGGTCCCTGAGCCCGAACGGACCACGGCCCGTTGGTACCAACGGCGAGCTTTTCTGGTCACCGTCGGTGTCATCGTGGTGGTCGGAGCCGCCGTCATCAGCGATCTCCCCACCCCTACCTCGCTCGCCGCCGATACCAAGGCCGAGAACGCCGTCATCAAGGAGATCAACTCGGACGTGGCCCCGTGCCTCTTCTCGGTACGCGAGGCGCTGACCTTCTACGGCGACGAGACCTCGGGAACGCTGAGCTCCGCTCACCGGGCCCAGATCCCGGCACTGCTTCGCGATGACCAGACAGCGTGTTCCTACACCAACGACAACATCTTCCAGCTCTCCGAGATCGACGTGCCCGGCTCGGCGGCGGGAAAGCAGGTGAGCCAGGCGGTGAACACGGTGACCGTGTGGGCCACATCGGACGCCCTGGGAGCCATCGAGGCCATCCAGACCCTCACCTCGCAGCCCGGGGACCGAAAGGCACGAACCCAACTCCACCACCAGGAGCGTCTCC
This sequence comes from uncultured Acidimicrobiales bacterium, assembly GCA_963739765.1. Classification (GTDB taxonomy): domain Bacteria; phylum Actinomycetota; class Acidimicrobiia; order Acidimicrobiales; family UBA8190; genus Chersky-840. The sequence goes on from CAVUBP010000003.1 coordinate 757,544, forward strand.
TCGCCGAGGAGCGCGACAAGGCAACCGCCGAGATCGCCGCTGCGGGCCACGCCCTGGGCACGAGGCTGGCGACACTCGATGTCTCGACCGAGTCACTGCCCGGCGTCCCGGGCTCCCCGAACCCGTCGTAGCGCCGCGAGGTACCCGAGAGTCGAACCCTGCAACCGAGGTCAGGGCAACGGATGGTCCTCGTCGGGGCGGTCCCCGACCGGGGGGTCAAAGGCGCCGCGCCGTCGGTCTCGAAGCAGCCGGTACAGCGCATCGTCGGGGTCCTCGTCGCTGCGGAGCCAGAGGACGAGGTTCGAGAAGATGACCGGGATGAACGCGCCCAGCGATGCGAGCCAGAGAAGACCCGTCGTCAGCGCCTGGTCCGCCGAGACGCTGAGGTCACGACCGACCACATGGTCATAAGAGGGGTAGACCGACGCGTGGGACAGGCCCACCAGGTATGCGGTGACCCAGATGGTCCACATGGCGACGGCGGCGAGGGCGATGCGCTTGGGCCGTGCCAGGCGCGGTGAGAACGGCGGTGACTCGACCAGCTCGAGCCACAACCCGACGCCGGCGGTGACCAAGGTGACGGCTTCGAGCAGGGACAGCCACCCATGGCGGGCCAGGGCGTCGACGCTGGGCGGGATGCGCCACGCCACCACCAGAGCCACGTCCACGACGAGATAGGCGACGCTCCGGGTCAGCTCGGGGTGGCGCCGTCGCGCCGTCGCGGCCCGGTCGGCGGCCCCCGGTCGCTCGAGCACGGCCACCCCTTCGCGATCCGCGACGCCGGCGTTTCCTGCCGCCACCCCCAGGAGGCGCCAGGGCGCCCCCAGGGCCACCAGCGCCGGCACGCCGATAGCAAGCAGAGCAAACTGCAGCGCCTCGAGGACCTCGACCCGGCGGGCCACGGTGGACAGTGGCGGCACCAGCGCGCCCACGAGGAGCACGACGGCGAGGACCAGCAGAAACCGACTCCCATCGGCGGATCGCCGTCCGGTGTTGGCGCTGCGCTGTTCGTGGGCCGATGGCGGGGGCCGCTCCTCAGCGGCCCACTCGGTCACCGGTTCGGGCGACGTTGGAAGAAACCCCACAGACAGACGACGGCCAGTGTCCCGACGGGGATGGCGAAGGTGAGCGCCTGAGCCCCGACGAGGCTTGCAGTCCCGAGCATCGCTCACCACCTTTCGATTCCGAACATCACCCGGCCCACACGCGGGGCAGGGCACCGGGTCAGATCACATAGAAGAGTAACCAGAAGAGCACGTCGACGAGGGCGATGAAACCCCAGAAATACGAACATGCCTCGAGGTTGGCCCGGAACAGGCGGGCCACCGGGAGCGTCGAGCGCAGAGCTCCGCCGTCCTCGGTCACCGCCCTCCGGAGCCTGAGCCAGCGGGCCAGCAGCGTCTCGAGCCAATAGACCCCCACGAGGAGCAGAGCGATGTTCATGCCGGCCCACGCCACGAAGCACGAGGCATAGCCGCTCGACCCGGGGAAGAAGGGCATTTCGGTCAACTGCCAGATCTGCAGCCCAATGGCCACCAGCCCGGCGAGGACCGTGGTCCAACCGGCCACCTCCCAGTCCAGGGTCTCGCCCCGTCGGAGCCGCATCGTCCCGAACGCGCTCAACACGGCGCCGGCCAGGACCACGGCGAAGATGGCCGCCCCGACGCCGGTGGGTGCGGTGATCTTGTGCGGTCGCCACAGGTCTTCGCTGTTGGTCGAACGGAGATAGAAGTAGGCGAACGCCAGTGACGCGAAGAAGAACGCCGTGATGCCGATCACGAGACGCCCACCGGTCCACATGGCGCCTTCCGCCGAGCGCATCTCGTACTCGATCTCCTCCGGCGTCTCGTGGAAGTCCGGAGGCGCTTGCGCCGAGGGGTCTCTGGTTACCGGTTCGGTGGTCATGTGATCGGTGGCCTCGGGTCAGCGGATCCTTCTTCTCCGGCCACGGCGTCCTCTCCCACCGCGGCCGGCGCATCGGCTCGGACGGCTCCGGCTAGTGCCAATGTCTTCGGGCCGAGATCGGCGACGGCCTGAGTGTCAGTCCGGCCGTAGTGGTAGGGATCGGCCAGCACGACCGGGATCCTCGTGAAGTTGTAGGAAGGGACAGGCGTGGGCGTCTGCCACTCCAGGCCCAGCGAGTGCCAAGGGTTCTCAGGAGCGGGCTTGGGGTCGACGAAGGTCGACCACACGAAGTTGGCCACGAAGATCACGAACGACGCACCGAGTAGGAAGGCGCTTACCGAGGCAAAGTCGTTCAACACCTGGAGGTTCTGCGCGTACTCGAAGACACGGCGCGGTTGGCCCAGCAACCCGACGAGGAACAGGGGGAAGAACGTCAGGTTGAAGAAGATGAACATCGTCCAGAAGTGCCACTTCCCCAGCCGCCGGTTCATGGTCTTCCCCGTCATCTTGGGCAGCCAGTAGTAGAGGCCACCGAAGAATGCGAAGACCAACCCACCCATGATCGTGTAGTGGAAATGGGCCAGGACGAAGAAGCTCCCGTGGACCGTGACATTGACGGGAACGTCGGAAAGGAAGACGCCTGATATGCCACCGATCAGGAAGTTGAAGAGCATCCCCAGGGCGAACAACATCGGGACTTCGTAACGTATCTTCGCTTTCCAAAGCGTTCCGAGCGCCACGAGGAAGACGAACCCCGTGGGGATGGAGATCAGCTCGGTGGTGAGCATGAACAGCGGCCGCATGTCGGGGTTGATCCCGCTCTGGAAGAGATGGTGCTGCCAGACGAAGAACGACAGCAGCGCCACGCCGATCATCCCCGCCGCGGAGATCCGATACCCGAAGAGGGGTTTTCTCGTGAACACGGGCATGATCTCGGCCACGATCCCGAAGCCCGGCAAGGCCATGATGTAGACCTCGGGGTGCCCGAAGAACCAGAACAGGTTCTGCCAGAGGTAGGCGCTCCCACCACGCTCGTTGACGTAGAAGGCCGTCTGGGCGGTCCGGTCGAGGACGCCGAACAAGCCACCGGCAACGAGCGTCGGTGTGGCCAGCGTCAGCAGCGCGGCCGTGGCCAGGATGGACCACACGAAGATCGGCACCCGGCCCCAGGTCATCCCCGGGGCGCGGTAGTTGATGACGGTGGCGGCGAGATTGAAGCCCGCACAGATCATGCCGATCCCGATGACGGCGAATCCCACGAGATAGGCGTCCATCGCCGGCGTCGCCTGGGTCTGGAGGGGCGCGTACCCCGTCCACCCGGTGGGGAAGCCGCCGAGGGGCAGGGCGGTCAATATCACCAGGTAGCCGGCGGCGAAGATCCACAGCGAGAAGGACTCGACGCGGGGGAACGCCATGCGGCGGGACCCGATCATGAGCGGGACCAGCCAGTTCCCGAGCGGACCGACGACGATCGACGACGCCATCATCATCATGATCGTTCCGTGCTCGCTGACCACCGAGATATAGGTGCCGGGGCCGAACACGTGACTGGTCGGGGTCAACAGCTCGGTCCGGATGGCCATCGCCAACAGGCCGCCCGTGAAGAAGAACAGGAGGACGACGATCGTGTACTGCAGGCCGATGACCTTGTGGTCGAGCGCCGGGCCGAAGTAGCGGGTCCAACTCTTCGACATCGTGGGGGGCAGGGGCTCTCGTCCCACGATCTTGGCCAGCGGGTAGTTGAGCATCCCGGCGCCGGCGAGCCATCCGACCACACCGATCGAGAGCCCGAGCACCGTGGCCACGTCGTTCTGACCGTTGGACTGGAAATTGTCGTAGCCCGCCGCGATGAGGTTGCCGACCCAGTGGCCGAATGCGTACCCGGCGACCGCACCCACGAGCGCCCGGCCTAGGTGAGGGCCGAACAAACCAAAGTGGCGATGCCGGAGCCCGGCGCCCGGGGGCGAGGCGTCACCCGAGTGCTCAGCTCCGATCGACGCACGCATGTCCAGTGCCATGCCCTCAGTCGTCCTTCCTACTTGCTCGGACTCGTGGCTCCGTACTGCTCCACGTTGCTGTACGGGTCGACATTGTCGGGATACAGGCCGCCATCGGCGCCGTTGGCGTCAGGGACATAGGTGTAGGAGAACGGCGGCAGGAGCTTCGTGTTGGCGGCGTTCTGGCGTTCGGTGGATTGAGCCCAGACGAAGAACTGCGACTTGGTGAGGACCCGACCGAAGTTGTACATGGCTCCGTGCCACAGCCCACACAGCTCGGCGCAGCGCACGGTGAACGCTCCCAGTTGGCTCGCCGTGGTGTAGGCGACGTTGTCCAGCTGGGGGTTGGCATCGGCCTTGACCCCGAGCTGATAGGCCCAGAAGGAATGGATGACATCGAGGGAGGTCACGTGGAAGGCGACGGGGGTATCGACCGGGATCATCAGCTGTCTGGTCTCGAATCCCCCGAAGGTCGGGTACCGATAAGTGAATTGCCATTGCTGGCCGATGACTTGGATGGGAAGGACGTCGTGCGACGTCGGAGTCCAGATCGGGCTCGGCCCTTCGCCACCCCCGGCCCCGGCCGGCACCACGAGCTCGACCACGCCGTAGACGAACACGCCCAGCACGATCACCGTGCTCGTGGCGATCCAACCGACCTGGATCCCGAAGTGACCACGGGCCTTGGGACCGCCTTCAGGCTCCTCGGCACCGGCCCGTGACCCCCGCCAGACGATAAGGGCGTAGGCCATGTACACCCACACCGCCAGCATGACGGGGAGAGCCGCCATGAACAGGACGTTGAAGTCGGTCTGCTGCCCGCTCGCCGATGACGACATGGCACCGGGGGGTACGTGGGGGCCGACGGCGAAGTAGAAGACGATGTCGGCCGCGACGGAGAGGACCACCCAGATGGCGATCATCCGTCGGAAGTGGTGGGTCTCGGGGACGGCGCTCACGCCACCACCTTGAGGAACCCGTCCATGTAGCCCACCGTCTGCATGGGACCGCCGTTCCCGTAGAGATAACCCCCACCGCAGGGGACGAAGCACTGCCACGGATACTGACCCGGGCCCGGGGTCGTGAAGGAGAACTTCACGACGTTGTGATCGTAATTAGACGTGCACGGCGCGGCATTGCACGGATTCTTGGCGTCGGGTGAGATCCCGGTCAACGGGACACTGAGGCCCAAGGTGGGGATCGTGAAGGTGTGGCCCACCCCGTTGGTGTCGTAGGAGTCGATCACCGACTCGGGCTTCCCGTTGTAGGTGGCGACAGTTCCGACGGTTCCGATGACCTGACCGAGCTGTTGGTTGCGCAAGGGGGAACCGCTGTCGTACTGGAGCACCGTCACGTTGATGCGCGTGTGGGCGGGGAGATCCCACAAGGTGGTGTGGACCCATTGCCCGCTCGGGTCCTGGACGAGATACGACACCCAACCGGGGTGGACCCCGAAGCCGATGACGCCCACGGTCTGCACCGTCAGGTCGACGGGCGCTCCGGCCTTATGACCGGCGGTGAAGTCGACGGTGCTCGGTGACGAGCGGAGAAAAGCCATGACGGTGAAGACCACGAGACCCACCGCCACACCAAGCAATACGCCGATGATGGCCAGCCGGCCGCCACGCGCCACGCTCAGTCCTTTGGTGCCCCAACAGGGACGCATCCGCCGAAATACATGGAGCCCCCTCGGCCCACAGTCCGCTCCACGACCAGCTCCCCGTGCACCACATGCCGGTGGCCCCAGCCGCTTCGCCGCAGACGCTAGGCCCCGCCCAAGGCCCTCGTCAACGATCTTCCGCGTGGGCCAAGGGCGCGTCAGGGAGCCGGTGGAGCATGTGCTCGAGTACGTTGGAAAGACCACCCTCCGCCACCATGGCCCGCCGTATGACCACGATCAGCGCGGGGACCGCCCAGAAGTCGCCGCACACCCACAAGATGGCCGCCCCGATCTGCTGATCGGCGAACGGCGAGAGCGAGACACCGGGGATGTGGGCGTAGACCGGGTACCACGACGAGCTCGTGAAGATGCTCAGCGACATGGCGAGCACGAACATGACGATGTTCGTGGCGATGATCGCTCCCCCCTGCCAGACGAGCGATGCCCTTGGCTTCATCGGGTGCGACGGGATGATCTGGAGCCAGAAGAGGACGCCGGTGACGAGGAAGGTCCCGTGCATGATCCAGATGTGCACCGACTGGTTGTTCTCGGCGAGGTCGAACAGCACCGGGAAGTGCCAGAGCACCATTGTGACGTTGAAAGTCCCCAATGCGGTCCACGGGTTCATGACGATCCGACCGAAGGCGCGCAGCGGCCCGGCCCAGGTGCTCAAAAGAAGGGCTCGTCCACCTCGTCGACGAAGCCCCACGGGAAAGGCGAAGAGCAGGGGAATCCACGGGGCCCCCGCCACGATCAGGATCGGGGCGTAGAAGGAGATGAGGATGTGCTCGATCATATGGACGAAGAAGTAGTCGTCGGACCAGTAGTCGATGGGCGACTCCACCGCCACCAGCAGGCAAACCAGCCCCCCGTAGAACAGAAACGAGCGCCACCGGCGCGTCCTCGTTCGCCGGGGGTCCGAGCGGGCCCGCAACCGGCCCAGCCCCACCTCGTGGGCGAGCACGACGAAGGCGACCCCGACCAGGAACGGGTCGAACGACCAGTGTCGGGTCAGGTACGACACGGCCCTGTCCTCATCCCCGGCGCCGCCGCCACCCAGGCTGGGTCACGACGAGGAACCGAACTGGATCGGCACCGTCACGGTCCCGATCCTGCTCCAGGTGCGAGCCGGCGCGCTGAGCCGCCAGTCTGTGAGCTTCGTCGTCGCCACGGCCAGTGCGTCGACCTGGCCGCCGGCCGACACCGCGACGGTCGCAGTGCCAGGAGGCGGAGACGGCAGCGACCGCCAATCAGCACCCGGGCCGTTCTCGGCGTGGAGAGCCAGGGACCCGTTCGACCTGGACAAGAGGACCACGAACCCGCCGCCCGGTTCCACGCCGGTGGAAGCGATGCGGTCGCCGGTGTCCACCGGGAGCGCCACCGATCGCGTCCAGGCCCCACCCCCGTTGCTGGCAAGCGCCACGAGGCTCGTCCGGGCCTTGCTGTGCAGTGCCACGAGGACGCTCCTCAACCCGTTCACGTCGACCAACCGCAGGACTTGGGTCGCCGCCCGCTCCGACGGGCTCGAGACCCGGGGCCCGACCAGGTGCCACGTGCCCCCGGCCTTCCCGAAGATGCCCACCAGTCCGGCCGCAGAGCACGAGGTCCCGACCTCGACCCCTTCGGCGGTGTCGAGGGCGACGGCGCTGAGCGCGCCCACACCACACGACCGACCCGCCGCCGACGAAGCGATCGCATCTCGGCTGACCAGCTTGGTCCAACGGGAGGGATCGCCCGAGCTGGTGAGCACGTGACCTCCTCCCCCTCGGGCGAGGGCGACCAATCCCGCGTCCGACGATGCGGAAAGGGCGTCGGGGACCGCCGCCAGGCCTCCCGGGAGAAGCCCCGGCGACCACGTCTCTCCCTGGTCCGTGCTGGAGGCGAGGGGCGAGAAGTCGAGATACTGGCTCGGCTCGAACCCGGCGAGAGACACCGTCGTGGTCGTGGTCGTGGTCGCGGTCGCGGCCGTGGCCGCGGCCGTTGCCGAACCGGCACCCGCGCCGGCGTCCGCGCCCGCACCCGTACTTGTGCTCACGACCAAGCCGCCGTTGTCGGCGACGCCCTTGGGGGTCACGAGCGTCCACCGCGAGGTGGCCGTGGGGCGGAAGAAGAGCTGCCAGAACGTCTCGAGCCGATCGTTGAGCCGTCCCATGGGAACTACGGCCTCTTCTCCGAACTCGGTGGCGAACGTGGCGTCGAGCGGCACCTCGATTGACGACAGGGAGCCGGCGGAGGTCGCGACGTCGCGTGGCGCCGGGTTCGAACACGCCGCCAGCATGAACGCCGATGCCACGAGTGCCGCCGCGCCGCCGCGCCACGGGGCGCGGGCCCCGGCCCTCCTCATGCGTGGATCACACGCTCGAGCGCGTCCGCCAGATACGCAGAGAACGACGACGATGCCGACGAGGAGCCGTCCCCCGGGTTGGCACTGAGCACTTCCCGGGTGTGGCCGCGGGCGTCGATGAGATAGGCCAGATCACTGTGGGCGACCATCGCTCCCGCGGGCAGGACATCGGCCTCGATGCCGTACTTGCCCCACACGTGCTCGAGGGCGGAGAGCGATCCGGTGAGGAACAACCAATTGCTCATGTGCGCGAGATGCTCTTGGCGGTCGAACGCATTGGTCAGCGCTGTCGTTCTGTAGATCGGGTTGGCCACCACCGCCACGAACACCACCCGGCTCGCGTCGGTGCCGAGCAGCGCATTGGCGCCGCGAAACTCCTGCGCGATCAGTGGGCAGTCCGACGTGCAGACGGGGTCGAGGAAGGTCAATGCTACCGTCCGGCCGCGCAGACTGGACAGAGACACCCGTCGTCCCGCCTGGTCGACGAGTCCAAACGCCGGGGCCGGAACGTTCACGACGTTCGGCGTGCCGTCCACGGCCACAGCCAGGATGGGGTCGGCATTGGGGTTGACCGACGCTGCGGCCATGGGCACCGCCCCGACGAGCACCACAGCGGTGGCCGCGACCGCAGCCAGCACCCGGGCCAGGTAGCCAGGGGCCACGCGATCCCACCACGGTCGCGTCCCCACCACGCCCACGCCCGGGTCGACAGGGGCGTCCTCGGCCGCGATTCGAACAACGGCGGGCACGGGCGCAGGTGACTTCACCAGGGCCACGTAGCCAGAGACGAACACGAGCGCCATCGGCACCATGCTGTTGGGATCGGTGCCGACCCCTCCGAGGAAGCCGAGGTCCTGGACCAAGACCCAGTCCGCCGCGCACAACGTCACCGCCGCGCACAGCGCCGGCCACACGAGCCGCCGATCGGCGGTGCAGAACACGAGCCCGATCGCCGCCAGCAGGATCACGACGACGAAGTTGACCCCCCACCCGTGAGAGGCGTCGAACCGTCCGAATCCCCGGACGACCGCGGCCACAGGTGCGAGCTGCGCAGTCTGGGCCATCTGGTGGACCATGTCGGTGAGGGTTCCCGTGCGCGTTCCTCGACCCGCGCCCTGCCAGAATCCCCTTCCCGGCCAACCCTGCAGGACCGCCATGCCAAGAAGGAACACGCCCGAGCCCCGCAGGACCAGTCGGCCCAGCGTCGGGCTCGACCAGGCCCGATCGGGCAGAGCGAGCAGCGCTCCCGCCACGCAATAGAACAGGACGGCACCCGGTGTCCCGAAGAGCCAGGAGGCGCCCGAGCCGAAGATCCCGCCGAATGCTTCGCCGAACACCCAGACGACGAGCCCCCACCCGGTGGCGGCCAGCCCGGCGAACCGTGACCACCGACCCCGGGGAGCGAGGAGGAGCAGAGCCCCGATCCCGAGTTGGAGCCACACCGCGGAGGCGGCGGCCTGTACGGGATGGTCGGTCCAGATCTTGACGCCGACGTGCACCACGTGCTGGACCCATCCCGGCGACGAGCTCGCCGACGGTTGCAGCACGCTGGGCGGCAGACCGAGAGGCATCGCCGATTGCAGCTGCAGCAACGCGTCGAGGATCCACAGCGCTCCGAACCCGATCCGAAGCACCCGACGGGCGACGGGCTCGGCCCCGGTCGTCATCGGGTTCTTCGGGGCGGGGATCGTGCCGGCGGCGACCGAACGGCGGTACTGGGTGGTGCGGAGGATGTTCCACACCAGCGACAACAGCACCAGGATCAGACCGATGACGAGGATCTGGTGGAGGAGGGCGGCGTGGAACGCCGAGACGACCACGGGGTTCTTGGTCTGAAGGAACGTTCCCATCCCCGGCATAACGTGCTCCCCATACCCGCCGGCTCGTGCGACGGACCCCTCGCCGTGAGCGCATCTTTGCAGAGGTCGCTGCCCGCGGCGGCTCGGCCGGTTCGGTGTCGAGCCGGTTCGGTGTCGAGCCGGTTCGGTGTCGAGCCGGTTCGGTGTCGAGCCGGTTCAGTGTCTGGCCGCCTCGGCGAGGTCGGGGCGGACCAACGACGCGGATTCGGGATGATCGGTGCGGGTGCGGGGTTCGAAGCTCAGTCCCTCACGACAGACCGAGGGGGTTCAGCGACTCGACGGCCTCGGTCACCGTTCTCCGCAGGTCGTCGGTGCTGCCCAGGTTGTAGAGCGGGCCGCTTCCATCACCGAGAAGGGCACGGGCCAGGGCCACACCGCGCGCCGGAACGGGGCCCGGAGCCAGGAGGTGATCGATCAGTGAACGGAGCTCGGCCGAGGCTTCCACCACCCGTTCTCGACACAGGGGGACAGATGTCCGGCCGGCGGCGAAAGGTCGGGTCGGCACGTCCAGGATTCGTTGCACACTCCTGGCCAGGTGGCGACGAACCGACATTCGCACCAGGACCTGGGCACGGAGTGCCCGTTGCGCATCGGCGTCGGGTGACGCCCCGGCCGCAAGCTCACGATCGAGCCGCGATGCACAGAAACCGACGGTGAGCCGATTCCACAGACCGGGGCGTCGAGTGGTGAGACCCGCATCGCCCTCCCCGAACAACAACAACATCGTTCACCTCCGATGCGACTCTCCAAACGCCAGGGTCGCTCGCCTGTGCGTCCACGCCCGGCCTGACACGACCATACGTGACTACTAACTCGATTATACAGGTCATGTCTGACCAGTCAAGGGCCCGAAGAGGTCACGCAGTCGGTAGGCTGTGGTCGTGACTCCTTCATGGGTCCCGGGCGAGGAGGCCAAGCCGGCACCGATGCCCCTGCTGCTGGTCCAGGCATTCGTCAACACCCGCAATTTCGACGAAAGCACGGACCTGCTCCTGCACGTCGACACGGCGACGACGTGGTTGACCGACGCGGGGATCATCGGCTCCGGTGGCACCGTGGCACCCGCCGATCTGCAGATGGTGCGTGAGGTCCGGGAGAGCATCAGAGCCCTGTTGGCGCACAACGCCGGCGACCCGGCCCCCAGCGCCGACGACCTCCGCCCTCTGGAGTCCCTGACAAGAGCACATGCGCCCCACCTGACCGTCGAGCCCACAGGTCGGCTCCGGCTGGGTCCACGGTCCGACGGCCGGGTCGGCAACGGACTTCTCGGGCTTCTGCTCATCGCCCGCGACGCCCAAGAATCGGGGACCTGGCTACGGCTCAAGACCTGTGGCAACCCCGACTGCCGATGGGCCTTTTTCGACCGCTCCCACAGTCGACGCGGGACCTGGTGCGAAATGGCATCGTGCGGGAACCTGATCAAGAACCGCAACCTCCGCGCCCGGCGCCGGTAGTCGATCGGCGCGACGGCGTGTGTCGAACAGCGTGAGCAAGACCCCGAGGTGGGCGCACGGCATGCCGGTCGGACGGGAGCCGACCGGGTTCACGCGAGCTTTCCCTGCGCATAGCGTTCGATGTTCGGTCCCGCCCACCGGGCGACCTCGGCCCGACTGGCCGATGCCATGGGCTCCATGCGCATGACGTAGCGGGTCCAGGCGATCCCGAGGAGCTGGGACGACACCAGAGAACGCCGCCGCAACATCGTCGGCTCGTCGTCGCCGGGAGCCCCGTGCAGTCCGACGCGCTCGGCGACGAATTCACGCATGTTGTCGGCCACCTCGGGGGAGGCTGCCATGGCCTGGGCGAGGCTCACGAAGGCGGGGGAGCCCGATCGGCTGCCCCGCTCCCACTGGGCCAGGAAGCTCTCGACCAGGCGCTCTCCACTGAACCCCCCGGCGTGGACTTCGTGCTTGACGTGTCGGGGATCGATCGGCAGGGCCATCGTCTCCACGAACAACGTGGCCTTGTCGGCGAAGTAGTGGTGGATGAGCGCCGGATCGACCGCGGCTCGTCGGGCGATGGCACGCATGCTCCCCTGTGCGTAGCCGACCTCGGCAAAGACGGCGCGTGCCGCCTCGACGATCTCGTTCCGGGTGTCGAGGTTGCCCGGACGCCGGCCCCGGCTCGGCGCGGAGCCAGGAGCTGGGACCGAGTGCTTGGTCACCGGGCCCTTCCAGCTCCGTGGTCGGGTGTGTTATAACTCATCACTAATGAATTCTAGACCATCGGCCACCGGCGCTCTCACCGCACCTCCTGGTCCCCCGCAGGCTGAGCACACCGCCCTCGGGCGGCTCGCAGGGTGGTGCTACGACCGGCGCCGGCGGGTCCTGCTCCTGTGGATCGCGGCGATCGTCGTCATAACGGTGGGAGCCCAGTCCATGGGGAGCCGCTTCCAGGAGTCGTTCGACTCGGGGAACTCCCCGTCCCGACAGGTCCAGAACCTCCTCACCGCCCGCTTCCCGAAGACCGCCGGTACGAGCGCGGATGTCGTGATCTCCACGACGGGACCGGTCGATTCGTCGGCGAACCGGTCGACGACAGGCGCATTGGTCCGGGCGCTCGCAGTCCTCCCCCATGTCTCGGGAGTCCAGAGCCCGTTCGGCCCGACCGGCCATCAGATCTCCGCCGGCCGACGGATCGCCTTCGCCGTCGTGCAATTCGACGAGGACGCGGCCACCGTCCCCAATGCCGCGGTGACCAAGGTCATCGATGTCGCCAAGTCGTTCGACCGCCGTGGGTACCTGGTCGCGTTGGGTGGAGGACCGATCGGGAAGGTCATCACCGCCGCACCCGGGCCGAGTGAAGGTGCGGGGATCCTGGGGGCCATGATCATCATGCTGATCGCGTTCGGCTCGGTGGTGGCCATGGGTCTGCCGATATTGACCGCCCTGTTCGGCATCGCCATCGGGTTCGCCCTGGAGGACCTCCTCAGTCACGTCTTGAACGTCCCCATCTTCGCCCCGGAGATGCTGGCCATGATCGGTCTGGGGGTGGGGATCGACTACGCCCTGTTCATCGTCACCCGCTACCGACAAGGGTTGTTCGAAGGCCGAGGGCCCCGCCAGGCGGTGGTGGTCTCGCTCGCCACCTCCGGTCGAGCCGTCCTCTTTGCCGGTACCACCGTCGTCATCTCGTTGGTCGGCCTCTTCCTCCTGCAGCTGCCCTTCCTCCAAGGGCTCGCGGTCGGGACGATCGCGGCGGTCCTGCTCGTCATGGCCGGCGCGCTCACCTTGCTCCCCGCGATGCTCGGGTTCGCAGGGCGCGCCATCGACCGGTTGCACTTTCCGAAGCTGCTGCAGACCGGGGCCACGCCGGCGCCCGAGAGCTTCTGGTACCGCTGGAGCAGGATGATCCAGCGGCGGCCGTGGACATCCGCGACCCTCGCTCTCGTGGTGCTGGTGGCTCTGGCGATCCCGCTGTTCTCCATGCGCCTGGCCTTCACCGACGCCAGCAACGACCCGACCTCGCTGACCACGCGCCAGGCCTTCGACCTTCTGGCCCAAGGGTTCGGCCCCGGGTTCAACGGCCCCCTCGTCGTGGCCGCACCGCTGTCGTCGGCCACCGACCCCGCCACCATGGCGAAGGTGGACACAGCCCTGCGGGCCACCCCGGGAATCGCGTTCGCAGCACCGGTCGAGGTGAACACCGACCACAGCGCGGCGGTGATCGTCGCGTACCCGACCACCGCACCCCAGGCGGCCCAGACATCGACTCTGGTGACCCACCTGCGGACGACGGTCATTCCGAAGGCGACGGCCGGCACGGGGCTGAAGGTCCTCGTGGGGGGTCAGACCGCAGGCGGTGTCGACGCGTCGAACTACCTCTCGCGCCGCCTCTTGTGGGTGATCGTGGCTGTGATCGTGCTGGCGTTCCTGTTGTTGATGGCGGTGTTCCGGTCCGTCGTCATCCCGGTCAAGGCGGCGTTCATGAACCTGCTGTCGGTCGGCGCCGCCTACGGGGTCATCGTGGCGGTGTTCCAGTGGGGCTGGGGAGGGTCGATCATCGGGATCGGCCACACGGGCCCGATCGACCCGTGGATACCGCTCATGATGTTCACCATCCTCTTCGGGCTGTCGATGGACTACGAGGTCTTCCTCTTGAGCCGGATGCGTGAGGAGTGGCGGCGGACGGGGGACAATTCCCTTGCCGTCGCCGACGGCCTGGCCAAGACGGCGCGAGTCATCACGTCGGCGGCCGCCATCATGATCTGTGTCTTCGGATCCTTCGTGATCGGCGACCCGCTTCGCATCTTGAAGGTCTTCGGCCTGGGCCTGGCCGCTTCCATCTTCATCGACGCCAGCCTGGTCCGCCTGGTCCTCGTCCCGTCGGTGATGGAGCTCCTCGGCCGGTCCAACTGGTACATGCCCCGCTGGCTCGAGAGGATCGTGCCGGCGCTCGGAGTCGAGGTCGACGTCACGCCTCCGGCCACACCGGCCGATACTGCGACCCGGCCGACGCCCGACGGGTTGTCGCCGGCAGCGGCCACGGCGCGCCACTGAGGGGCCTTCAGGTGCTCGGAGCTCCGGCTGGGTCTGTCAATGGTGGACCGAAGACACCAGGAGCGACAGATCGAGAATGGCGAAGGCCGTCGTGGCGAGGATGATCGACCGGACGATCCATGCCGTGAGCGTTCTCGAGCTGACGCTTCGGACCGGGCGTTTCGACACACCACGGCCGTGGTACGGGCCCTGTCCGGCGAACGGCTCTCTCACATGTCGGACCGAATTGTCGCCCAGGAGCGGGCCGGGGTGATATCCGCTCATGCCCTTCACCGCCTCGACAAGGCTACGTCGGCGTCTCTGACATCTGCTTGTCCGTCTCTCGACCTGCGACCGAGGGATCCGCGCCTCGATACCACCGCCTGATCCCACAGGCGCAGTCCTTCGCGACCGAGGACGAGCACGACGAGCGCGAACGCCATGACCCAGGAGACGGGCTCGATGTGTCGACCGCGTAGTAGCTGGATCGACGTCACCGCCAGCACGACGAGCACGGGGAGGTAGGGCGCCACCAACGAGACCGTCGAGGCCTCGGCCCGTGCGGCCGCCCGCGATGGTGACGTGACGGCCCACAGGGCCCCCAGGGCGATCAACAGGTAGCCCGCCACCCAGCCGGTGTCCAGAGCAGTCCCGCTTCCGTAGTTGTTGACCTCGGTGAGATAGGAGAAGGAGCTGTCGGCGACGGCGAAGGCGACGATCCCCGACATGACCAGTCCCAGGCTGACCCATCCGCGACGCCCGGCGCCGGTGATCAGGATGACGACCAGAGAGACCATCACCACGTCGCTCATCGGATAGGCAAGCGAGACCGCTTGCTTGAGCAGGCCGCCCTGATGGGATCGGTAGAGCGGGCCGAGAATCGTCGCCCAGCTGGCGAAGAGCAGCGAGGTGGCGATGATGCACCCGTCGAGGAGGTCACGGACGCGGTGCGCGGTGCGTCGGTGCGAGCTGGGGAAGAGCAGCAACCCGGCACAGGCCAGGGGGATGGCCGCCAGGAAGCCGACATCGGCAAGCGACGGGAACGGCACCTGGACGCCTTTGACGAGGTCGTAGTAGGTCCACAGGACCTCGCCGATCGCCCACGCCAGACTCGATGCGGCCAGGCACGCCCAACCGGTGCGGCCCACCGGCACTCGCCGCGCCGCCACACCACAGACCACGGCGGCACACAACGCCGCGACCAGTTCACCGATGTCGTCCACGCCGTCGGTGACACGGGCGCCGTCGAGCCCGACGACGATCCACACCAAGAAGACGACGGTCATCAAGCCCGCCAGCACCGACCCGACCAGGAACGGCCGCCTCCACCAGGTGTCGGTGTTCGGGTGAGCGTCTCGGCGAGCCACTGCATTGGCATCGGAATGTCCGCACTGCCACGATCAGGGCCGAAAGTCCTGAATCAGGTTCCAGCCGGGCACGAGGACGAGGCCCGCACCGCTGCGCCGCGCCGGGCCGCGTCCGCCCGTCAGTCCCACCCGCGCCCGGGAGCGGGATCGGGGCTCGCGTCCGGCGGCCGTGGTGCCGCACGTGCGGGGAGGCCGGCGACCACGAGCAACGCTCCGGCCAAGGCGACGAGGGCCCCGACACCCAGCGACACCTTCAATCCGCTCATGAACGCATCGCGCGCGGCGCGGGCCAGGAGGGTCCCGGTCGTGCCGCCCGCCCTGCCCGCCACAGACAGCGCACCCCCCAGTGAACCGAGGATGGCGTGGGTCACCGCTTCGGGTAGGCGCCGAGCACCGAGCACGGCGGTCATCTGGTGCTGGTACCGCGTCGACATGGCGCTTCCGATCACGGCGACGCCCAATGCGCCACCGACCTGGAGCGCCACGGCGTTGGTGGCGGAGCCGACTCCCGAATCGCTCTGGGGAATAGACCCCAGGACGGAGTTCGTCGCGATCGGCAGGAGCAGGCCGGCCCCCAGGCCGAGCAGGAGCAGGCCGGGCACCGCGTCCCCGTAGGTGGCGGCAGGTCGGGCCGCCGCCGAGATCTGCCACAGGCCGCCGGCGACGGCGGACAGACCGGCGGCAACGGTGACCTTGTTCCCGACGAACCGGGCGACGACGGGAGACAGCGGCGCCATCACCACCAGGACCGCGGCGATGGGCAGGATGCGGACACCTGCCTGCAGAGGGGAGTAGCCGAGGTCGAATTGCAGGAACTGGGTCTGCAGGAACAACGCCCCCATCATTCCGAAGATCCCGAGGCTCTCCGCCGCTGCCGCCACCGAGAACCGTCGATCGGAGAAGAACGCCAACGGCAACATGGGATGGCGGCTGTGGGACTCCCAGGCGACGAACACACCGAGAACGACGAGGCTCGCCAGCCCGGCGCCGACGACGCCGCCCGAGGTCCAGCCCCGTGTCGGGGCCTCGATGATCGCCCACAGGAGCAGTCCCAGGCCCGAGATCGAAAGCACCGCCCCGACCGGGTCGGGGCGGTGCGCGTCGGGGCTCTTCGATTCGGGCACCACCGCCAGAGCACCGACGAACCCGGCGATCACGATCGGGACGTTCACGAGGAAGATCGAGCCCCACCAGAACCGGGCGAGCAACAGGCCACCGGCGATCGGCCCGATGGCGATGCCGAGCCCGATGGTCCCCGCCCAGGCGCCGATGGCCCGGGAACGCTGGGTCGGGTCGCGGAAGACGTCGTTGAGGATCGACAACGACGAGGGGATCGTCATGGCGGCACCTGCCCCCATGATCGCTCGACACGCGATCAGGAGGTGCACCGAGTCCGAGAGGCCGGCGCCGATCGATCCGCCGGCGAAGACCGTCAAGCCGATGAGGAACAGACGCTTCCGTCCGAATCGATCGGCGAGGCTGCCGCCCACGAGCAACAGCCCGGCGAACACCATGGCATAGGAGTCGACGATCCACTGCAGACCGCTGGAGGTGGCGTGCAGGTCCCGTACGAGGGTGGGCAGGGCCACGTTCAGGATCGTGTTGTCGACGTTGACGACCAGGGCCGAGACACACACGACCACCAACACGGCCCGTCGATGGGCGCAGAGGCCGGTGCGGGGCGTCGCCGCCGGGCGCGTCAGGAGGTCCATGGGACATCAGAACCCGCTGGGCCCGGCCCGAGCCAGAGGCGAAGGACATGTCGGACCTCGGGGACGAGTGAGACGGGCCCGCCACCGGACCGAAGCACGCGCTCGCAGGTCAGCGCGCTTGGAGGGACTCGAACCCCCAACCTCCTGATCCGTAGTCAGGTGCTCTATCCAATTGAGCTACAAGCGCCGGCAACCACCCCGGCCCAACGACCAGCTCGCTCCGGGGACGGCCGGTCATCCTATCGGCACCCCGAGAGCACCGACCACGGCTCACTACGAGCCGGCGCCGGTCCCGAATCGTTCCAGCGCCGCCAGGTTGGCGGCCGAGCCCAAGAGCTCGACGAAGCCGGCGTCTTCTCTGGCCCGGGCGGCGCTCACCTCGGGGTTGCGGGTGGCCAGGAGCAGCCGTTTGCTGGCCATGACCGCTTCGAGGGGCATCGCCGCGATAGTCCGGGCGACGGCCAGGGTCTCGGTCAAGAGCGACCCGGCGGGGTAGTGGGCCAGAGCGATCCCGGATTCGACGGCCTCCTCTGCACCCATCCAGGCCCCGGTGAACAGGGTCCGCGCGGCGCGCTGGAACCCCATGGTCCTCGGGAACATGTAGCTGCTGGCCGCCTCGGGGGGCACGCCGAGCTCGGCGAAGGGGACGCGCAGCCGGGCGTCGTCGGCCATGAACACGAGGTCGCAGTGGGGCAACAGGGTGAATCCCAGTCCCACACCCACGCCGTTGACGGCGGCGAGCAACGGTTTCTCGAAGGACTGCACGGCGTCGAGCAGCCCGCGGAATCCCTGGGCCGCTTCCGGCGACGCCTCCCCGGTGACGATCCGGGCCATCTCCTTCAGGTCCTGGCCGGCGCTGAAGGCCGAGCCGGTCCCCGTCAGTACGACGACGTGGCACGCGCCCGCCGCGGCCGCTTCGGTGAGCGCCACCACGACGGCGTCGTAGAGGGCGGAGTTGAAGGCGTTGCGGGCCTGGGGCCGGTTGAACCGGATGACGCGCACCGCCCCGCCGTCGATCTCCTCGATCACGACGACGGGCGGTCGCCCCCCGTCGCCATCTCCGGCATCGGTCACGGGCGCATCACCTGACCGCCGTCGACGTTGAAGACGTGCCCGGTCACCCACCTGGCGTCGTCGGACAACAGGAACAGGCACATGCCCACCAGGTCGTCGGTCGTGCCCTGGCGCTTGAGCGCCAGCGACCCCACCAGTTGGCGCATGTACTCGTCGGGCACGACCGATCGGGCGGCCTCGGTGTCGGTGGGCCCCGGGGCGATGGCGTTGACCCGGATGTTCATCCCGCCGAGCTCGTGCGAGAGCTGCTGGGTGAGGGAGTTGATGCCCGCTTTGGCCCAGCCGTAATAGCCGGCGTAGAGATACGCAGCGGTGGAGGACTGGTTGACGATGGCCCCCCCACCCCGGGCGGCCATCGACGGGTAGCAGGCACGGGTGCACACCAGCGCGCCGAGGAGGTTGACCTGGAGGAAGCGCTCGAGGTAGTCCCAGTCCACGGTGAGGAGGAAGTCGAGCTTCATGCCCCCGAAGATCGCGGCGTTGTTGACGAGGAGGTCGATCCCACCGAACCGCATCGTGGCGGCGGCGGCCATGGCGGCCACCGAGTCGTGGTCGGCGATGTCCACCCTCACGCTGGTGGCGATCCCCCCGCCGGCGGCGATGTCCTGAGCGGTCTCCGTGGCACCGGCCTCGTCGACATCGGCGACCACCACCGACGCGCCGGCGGCCGCCAGCCCCTCGGCGTAGGCCCGGCCGATGCCGCGCCCCGCTCCGGTCACGACGGCGACCTTGCCCGCGAAGTCGTAGGTGGTCATGGTGCAGTCGTCATCGTGCAGTCGTCATGGTGCAGTCGTCATGGTGCAGTCGTCATGGTGCAAGCGCTCACGGCGCAGGCGCTCACGGCGCAGGCGCTCACGGCGCGGTGTCCCCCGGAGCGGTGGCGTCCCGGGAGGTGTTCCGGCGGGCGAGGACGCGCTCGGCGGAGCCGCTGATGTCGGTGGCCAGGGGCCAGCCCACGTAATGGGTCAGGTGGATCACGACCTCGCGCACCTGGTCCTCGGTGAGCTCGCCGTTGTGGAGCGCGCTCTGGAACTGGACGTCGAGGAGGTCGGCCTTGCCCAGCGCGGCGAGCACTCCGATGGTCAAGAGGCGGCGCTCGAACACCGACAACCCCGGGCGGCACCACACGTCGCCGAACAACGTGTCCACGGTGTAGGCCACGAAGTCCCCGGGCACGTCGTCGGGGTCGACGGTGAAGTTGTAGACCTCCTGCATCTTGGCCCTGCCCTTGGCCCGGTCGGGCGAGGGAGGCCGTCGTTCGGCGCTCATGCCGGCTCCGCCACCACCTTGGTCTCGAGGTACTCCTCGAATCCGGCCACCCCCATCTCGCGCCCGATGCCCGATTGCTTGTAGCCACCGAAGGGCACGTCGGGGCTGAACCAGACGCCGCCGTTCACACCCACCGTCCCGGTCCGCATCCGACCGGCCACGGCCATGGCGCGATCGCGGTCCCCGGACCACACCGAGCCCGACAAGCCGTAGGGGGAGTCGTTGGCGATGTCGACGGCGTCGTCGTCCCCGTCGGAGGGGAGGACGACGAGGACGGGACCGAAGATCTCTTCTCGTGCCACGGGGGAATCGTTGCCGATCCCGACGATGAGCGTCGGGTCCACGAAGAACCCCTTGTCCCGCCCCTCGGTCCGGCCCCCGCCGGTCACGATGTCCCCGCCCTCGTCGCGGGCCATGGCGATGTAGCGCTCCACCCGGTCACGTTGGCGGGCGTTGATGAGCGGCCCGCAGATGGTGCCGGCGTCGGTCGGGTCCCCGGCGGGCAGATTCCGAAGCGCGGCGGCGGTGACGTCCACGGCTTCGTCGAAATGTGCTCTCGGGACCACCAGGCGGGTGGTGATGGCGCATCCTTGCCCGGCGTGCACGCACACGGTGAAGGCGGCCACACCGCAGGCGCTGCGCAGATCGGCGTCGTCGAGCACCACGAACGCCGACTTCCCGCCGAGCTCGAGGAACACGCGCTTGAGCGTGCCCGCCGCCTGCGCCATGACGGTGCGCCCGGTGGCGGTCGACCCGGTGAAGCTCACCTGGTCGACGCGGGGGTCGTCGACGAGGCGCGCCCCGAAGGCGGGCTCCGAGGAGGGGAGGATGTTGACGACACCGGCGGGGATGTCGGTCTCCTCGACGATGAGCCTTCCCAGCACCGTGGCGCACCACGGCGTGTCGGGGGCCGGCTTGAGGATGACGGTGTTCCCGGCCGCGAGCGCCGGGCCCAACTTGGCCAGGTTGATCTGATGCGGGACGTTCCAGGGCGTGATGGCGGCCACCACGCCCGCCGCCTCACGGCAGAGCCAACGCCGAGCGGGCATCCCCAGGGGCTCGGCTCTGCCAAGGTCTGTCGTCCACTCATAGGACCCGGCCAGGTCAGCCACCCATCCCAACGACTCGACGGGGTCGTCGAGCTGAGCCGAACGCGTCATGAACAACGGCGACCCGGTCTCGGCGATGGTCATGGCCCGCAGCTCCTCGGCGTGCGAGCGCATGGCCGCCTGCAACTGGCGCAGGCACCGCACCCGTCGCGCCACGTCGGTGGACCACGTCGAGGTGTCGAAGGCGCGGCGGGCCGCGGCGAGCGCTCGTTCGGCGTCCTCGGTCGACGCGTCGGCCGCGACCCCGAGGACCTCCTCTGTCGCGGGATTGACGGTCTCGAACACCGCACCGGTCGACGACGGCACCAGCGCGCCGTCGATGAGCATGCGCTCCTCGCCGAAGGAGCCGCTCACGGCCCCAGCCCGAAGACGGCATCGCAACGGTCGTCGGTCATCCGCGCCAGCGGCAGCTCGACGCCGAGGCTCCGACCCAGCTCGATGGCGGCTTGCAGGTCCTTGTGGGCGAGCCCGGCGCCGGCGGCCATGGCCTCGACGAAACCGGGATGGGTGTCGGGCGGCAACGGGGCGACGGTGTCACGGAACATGAGCCTCGAGGCACCGCCGATCAACGTGTCGCTCCGCCTGATGACCTCGGCCAGCTTGGCCAGCTCGATCCCGGCCGCCTCGGCCAGCACCTGGGCCTCGTAGGCGGCGAGCCACGACCCGTACTGCACGAGGTTGCGGGCCAGCTTGGCCTTGAGCCCGGCGCCGAGCGGGCCCATGTGCACCACCACCGAGGTGAAGCTGTCGAGGACGGGACGGACCCGCTCGATGACCGCGCCGTCGCCGCCCACCATCGCCACGAGCGTCCCGTCGGCCGAGGCCTGAGGTCCACCGCTCACGCCGCAGTCGATGAGGTCCACGTCGCGCCGTAGGGCCAATTGCGCGGCTGCCTCGACGGTCGCCGGCGCCACCGTGCTCAGCACCACGACGATGGATCCGGGCGCGAGGCCCGCGAGGGCCCCGTCGTCCCCGTCGAGCACCGCCAGGACCTGGCGGTCGTCGACGACGGCCACCACGACCACCTCCGCCCGGGCTCCGAGGAGGGCCGGGGTGCCCGCGACGTGGGCTCTTCGCCTCGAAGGGGCCTGTGGCCTCGGGGCGCAGATCGCAGACCACGAGGTTGAGCCCGGCCCGCAGGACGGCGTCGGCGACGCCGCGGCCGATGTCGCCGAGCCCGATCACCCCCACCGTCGTCGTCATGGTTCCCCTCTAGCCAGACAGCTGTCTGGAACGTAGTCTGACGTCATGGCCGACCGCAACGACTACTCGGGTCCCTTCGACCCCGACTTCCGCTACGAGGACCTCTCCAAAGACGCCCTCGTCCGCCTGGCGCGCGAGTACGCCCTCATCGTGCACCTCCTCGACCGGTCCATGTGCGCGGCGATCGGCATGCGCTACGGCGCGGAGGTGGTCACCGAGCTCGCCATCGAAGAGTGGGCCGGAGCCAGCCCGATCTACGGCGAGCGCCTCCGCGAGGTCATGGGCATCGAAGGGGACGGCATCGAGGCGATCTTCAAGGTCCTGCAACTCGACCCCGGCTTCCCCCATCACTACATGGACGTCCACTACGTGGTGGAGGACGACCACCACGGGTACTTCGAGCTGCGCAGCTGCGGCGCGCTCATGGATGTGGAGCCCTGGGGCGAGAAGATGGTCACGGGCATGTGCCACACCATCGAGGACGGCACCTTCGACGTCACCGCCCAGGCCGTCAACCCCAAAGCACGGGTCCGGGCCGTGCATCGCCCGCCGCGCGTCCCCGCAGACCGCGTGCCACATTGCCGCTGGGAGGTGGTCATCGACGACGACACCGAGGTCCTCCCCGTGGCCGACATCACGACCATGACGCGCCACACCACCGCCGCGACCTTCCGCTTTCCCCCCATGCGCGACGGCACCCCGCACGTGCCCGCGTCGTTCGACGCGGCCGGGTCGGTCGCCGACGGGCCCGGGCAGTGACCGAAGCCGCCGTGACCGACGCTGCGGTGACGGTGCTGGCGGCGGAGGCATCGCGTCGACGCCTCACCGTCCGTCAGGTCGCAGTGGTCGAGCAGCTGGTGGATGCCGCGGCCGACGAGGCACGCGAGCACGGCTACGAAGGCGTCACCGTCCGCAACGTCGCCCGACGGGCGGGGGTCGCTCCCGCCACGGCCTACACCTACTTCGCCTCGAAGGACCACCTGCTGGCCGAAGTCCTGTGGCGCCGCCTGCAGGCACTCCCGGTCCCCGAGGTCGACGGCGGGGCCGACGCCGTCGAGCGGGCCATCGCCGAGCTCCGGGTGCTGGGCCTGTTCATGGCCGACGACCCCGTCCTCGCCGCCGCGTGCACCACGGCGCTTCTCGGCAGTGGGCCCGAAGTGCGCGGCGTTGCGCGTCCTGTTCGGTGCCGCGCTGCACGAGCGCCTGGCGACCGCGTTGGGCGACAGCGCCGACGAAGCGGTGCTGCGCAGCCTCGACCTCGCCTACAGCGGGGCCATGCTGTGGGCCGGCATGGGCCACATCCACTTCGAGGACGTCCCCGAGGCATTGGCCGACACGGCCCGATTGGTCCTCGGAGGAACGCGGTGACCGGGATGCGGCGGTGACCGGGATGCGGCAGTGACCGACACGGCGGTGGCAGGCTCGGGCGCCGGCGTCCACTACAGCCCCTACGACTACGCGGTCCACGAGGATCCCTATCCCACCTATGCCCGGCTGCGGGCCGAGGCACCGCTGTACCGCAACGACGAGTTCGACTTCTGGGCCCTTTCGCGCCACGCCGATGTGCTCGCCGCCTTCCGCGACCCGGCGCATCTGTCGAACCGGTTCGGTGTGACCCTCGACCCCGCCGCCTACGGGCCCCACGCCCACAAGTCCATGTCGTTCCTGGCCATGGACCCACCCCGCCACACCCGCATGCGCTCACTCGTGTCCAAGGCCTTCACCACCCGGCGCGTGGCAGAGCTCGAGCCCGAGATCCGCGCCCTGGCCGTCGCCTATCTCGATGCCGCCGTCGAGATGGGCTCGTTCGACATGGTCGGCGACGTGGCCGGGAAGCTCCCGATGGACGTGATCTCGCAGATGATCGGCGTTCCCGCCCCGGACCGGGCCGAGGTGAGGCGCCTGGCCGACCTCCTCGTGCACCGCGAGGAGGGGGTGTTCGACGTGCCCCGACAGGGCATGGAAGCCGCCCTGGTACTCGCCGGCTACTTCGCCGACATGGTGACCGGGCGCCGGCGGTCCCGACGCGACGACCTCACCTCGGGATTGATCGACGCCGACATCGACGGCGACCGCCTCAGTGACGACGAGATCATCTCCTTCCTGTTTCTCATGGTGGTGGCCGGGCAACGAGACCACCACGAAGCTCCTCGCCAACGCCTGGTACTGGGCCTGGCGATTCCCCGACGAGAAGACCAAAGCCCTGCACGACGCGGGGCGCGCCCCGGACTGGGTGGAAGAGACCCTGCGCTACGACACCTCCTCGCAGATGCTGCTGCGGGTCACGACGGGGACGTGTCGAGCTCCTCGGCACGGTGCTCGACGACGGCGAGCGCGTGCTCCTGCTCGTCGGGTCGGCCAATCGCGACCCCGAGGTGTTCGCCGACCCCGACCGTTACGACCTGGACCGTGACACCACCAAGCTCATCAGCTTCGGCGGAGGACGGCATTTCTGCCTGGGTGCCCCCCTGGCCCGGCTCGAAGCACGCGTCATGCTCGAAGAGCTCGTGGGCCGGGTGTCGGACTACGACATCGATGCGGAGCGGCGCCCGCCGGGTCCACTCCATCAACGTCCGGGGGTTCGCCGCTCTGCCCACGACGGTCACGGCGCGCTGAGCGAGGATCGCGCCACGATGCCCAGGTCCGAAGTTCGTCGCCCATCCCCAACGCCGTGGCTCGGTGGTGACCGGCGCGTCCTCGGGGATCGGCGCCGCGGTGGCCGCGGCACTGGCGGCGGCCGGCCATCCCGTGGTCCTCGGGGCGCGGCGGGTCGAGAAATGCGAAGAGGTGGCAGCCGAGATCCGGGCTGCCGGGGGCGAGGCCCACGCGCACCGGCTCGACCTGGCCGAGGCGGCGTCGGTGGAGGAGTTCGCCGCGCGCCGCGCAGGAGACGGTCGGGCCAGATCGACATCATGGTGTCGAGCGCCGGGCACGCCGCAACCGGGCACCGCTCTCGACACGTCGCCCAAGGACTTCGCCCATACCGTCGAGGTGAACCTGCTGGGCGCGCACCGGCTCGTCGCCGCGCTGGCCCCGGCCATGGCGGCGCGCCACCACGGTGACCTCGTGTTCGTCAGCTCCGACATCATCCGCTCCCCCCGGCCGCTCATGGCCGCCTACATGGCGTCGAAGTGGGGGCTCGAGGGGCTCGTGCGGGCATTGCAACTCGAGCTCGAGGGCACCGGCGTGCGGGCCACGATCATCCAACCCGGCCAGACCCTCACCGAGATGGGGACCGACTGGGGTCCCGACACCACCACCGAGGTGCTCGGCGAGTGGGTCCGGTTCGGCGCGGCTCGCCACAGCCACTTCCTGCGCCCGGCGGCGGTGGCTGCCGCGGTGATCGCCGCGGTGTCGACGCCCGCCGGGGACGCATCTCCCGTTGATCGAAGTCCAACCCGAGGCCCCGGTCCCCCGTGACGACGTCGCGGGGACGAGCCCGACCCAGGAGGAACACCATGACCGTCGACGTCGGACTACGCGAACCGCCCCAGGTGTCGGGGGGCCAGGGCGAGCACGGGCACCTCGAGGAGCTGCGGGTCGACCCCATCGCCCTCATGCGACGGGTGCGCGACGAGTGCGGTGACGTCGGGCAGTTCCGGTTGGCGGACCGTGACGTGGTGCTCCTCACCGGTGCCGAGGCCAACGAGCTGTTCTTCCGGGCCCCCGAGGAGGTGCTCGACCAGGCCGAGGCGTACCCGTTCATGACCCCGATCTTCGGGGAGGGTGTGGTCTTCGACGCGCCCCCGAACGGCGGCGCGAGATGCTCCACAACCAGGCCCTGCGTGACAAGTTCATGCGGGGCCACGCGGCGACGATCGCCGAGGAGGTCGAAGCCATGGTGGGCGGCTGGGCTGACGAGGGCTCGATCGACCTCCTGGACTGGTTCGCGGAGCTCACCATCTACACGTCCTCGGCGTGCCTCATCGGGCGCAAGTTCCGCCACGAGCTCGACCGCCGCTTCGCCGAGCTCTACCACGACCTCGAGCAGGGCACCGACGCCATCGCCTATGTCGACCCGTACGCGCCCATCGAGAGCTTCCGCCGCCGCGACGAGGCCCGGCTCGGGCTCGTGGCCCTGGTCCAGGGGATCATGGACCGCCGCGGCTCGGGCCCGCCCGCCACCGACGAGGACCGCGACCTGCTCGACGTGCTGATGTCGATCCGCGACGAGGACGGCACGCCGCGCTTCAGCACCGACATGGTCACCGGGCATGTTCATCTCGATGATGTTCGCCGGCCACCACACCACGTCGGGCACCGCGGCGTGGACGCTCATCGAGCTGCTGCGCCACCCCACCGAGCTCGCGGCGGTGCGGGCCGAGCTCGACGAGCTGTATGCCCACGGTGAGGAGGTGAGCTACCAGGCACTGCGCGCCATGCCCCGTCTGGAGTCGGCCATCAAGGAGGCGCTGCGCCTGCACCCCCCGCTCATCCTGGTGCTCCGGGTCGTGAAGGAGGAGCTCGAGGTCGAGGGGTACCGCATCGCACCGGGCAAGCTCGTGGGGGCGAGCCCGGCCGTGTCGAACCGCATCGCCGAGGACTTCCCCGACCCCGACGCCTTCGTCCCCGAGCGCTACCTCGAGCCCCGCGCCGAGGACCGGGCCAACCCGTGGACGTGGATCCCCTTCGGGGCGGGCCGGCACCGCTGCGTGGGCGCGCCCTTCGCCATGATGCAGTTGAAGGCCATCTTCTCGGTGCTGCTGCGGCACTGGGACTTCGAGTTGGCCCAACCCTCCGACACCTACCGCAACGACCACTCGAAGATGGTCGTGCAGCTGGCCCAACCGTGTGTGGCCCACTTCCGCCGGCGCGCCGTGCCGGCGGGCGGGGAGTGAGGACCGCGCGGTGAAGGTCGTCGTCGACCGGGACCTGTGCCAGGGCCACGGGGTGTGTGAGTCCGAGGCCCCGGCGGTGTTCAAGGTGTCGAAGAACGGGGTGCTCGAGATCCTGGACGAGTCGCCCCCCGAGGCACTGCGGGCCCAGGTCGAGGCCGCAGTGACGTTCTGTCCCACCCATGCCCTACGGATCGAGGAGGACTGAGTGCCTGCGTTCGCATACGAAGAGCTCGAGGAGATGGTGCAGCGGTGGTTGGACGTGAACCGCCGTGCCCAGGAGGCGGGCGACTGGAAGCCGATGTCGGAGATGTACACCGAGGACGCCACCTACGGCTGGAACATCGGGCCCCATGAAGAGTTCATGGCCGTCGGTCGCGACGAGATCCGCGACATCGCGCTCGGGCTCGAGATGGGTGGCCTCGACGGCTGGACCTATCCGTACCAGAAGGTGCTCATCGACCCGCACCAGGGCGAGGTCATCGGCCTGTGGAAGCAGGTCGCCGACACCGCCCGGCCCGACGGCTCGCCGTATGTCATCGCCGGGCTCGGGGGAAGCTGGTTCCGCTACGCGGGCAATTGGCAGTGGTCCTGGCAGCGAGACTTCTTCGACGTCGGGAACGCCACGTCCCTGTTCATCGAGATGATCAAGGCCGACGCGCTGTCCGACGGCATGCGACGGCGCATGGAGCGCGCCACATCGGGTGGCATGCTTCCCGGGCACTACCCGCTCGGAGAGGCGCCCGCCGACCTCTGGGACTAGTTCGGAGATCTTCGGGAGCCGCAGCGGTCGTCTCGCTCTACTCCGGTGGCGGCAGGCCGATGGGGTTGGGCACCGGGACCGGGCCGGCGTCGGCGATGGCGCGGGCGAGCGGTGCGAGCACGGCGTGCAGCGACTGGGTGTCGTCCTCGCCGAGGCGTCTCCAGGGCTCGGAGGCGAGGAGGTCGGTGAGGTCCTCGATCTCCTGGCGGTCGGCGGTCCCCGCCGGGGTCGCGGTGCCGTCCTCGTGCAGCCAACCCCGGTCGACCAGTACGTCGGTGGCCTCCTTCCAGGCGTCGTCGTCCCAGCCCCGCGCGGCCTGGAGCATGTCCCTGGGCACCGCGCCGGTGGCCGCCATGGTGACGAGCGCCTGACGGCCGTCCAGACCCGCCGCGACAAGAGCGGTCACGTGCCCGTCCCCGCGGTGCTCGCGCAACACCGTCGCCGCCTGCCACAGCACCAGGTGGGATTCCTCGGGCCATGCCAAGGCCGAGTTGGCGGCGGCCAGTGGTCGGCCGTCGACGGTCAGTCCCTCGACCGCCGTTCGCGCCAGAGCGGCCGCCCGGGCGATGTCACCGGCACTCGCACCGGCACCGGTGTCGAGGATCCTCCGCAGGACACGGTCCACCCCGGCCAGCCGGGCGTCGAGGACCCGCCCGGGGGTGGCGAAGGACCACGCGTCGGGCAGCGCCCGCTGCACCCGGTCGGGATTGAAGCTGAAGAAGGTGGCGTCGACCACGGCGGGCTCGACCGCACCCATGGGCGCGGCGCGCCCGGCGAAGTAACCCATCCAGAAGCCCTTCAAGCCGACGGCTCTGTACTCCTCGAGGCACTCCTCGGCGAAGTAGGTCACGGCGTGCAAGGGCTCGAAGAGCTTCCACATGACCCGGGCGGTGCGCGACGCGTCCATGGGGCAATGTTGCCAGGACACCAGCGGGCCGGCAGGGCGCCATGTTCGACATCCGGGGCGCGGGTGCGGTCGTCGCGGCGACGGGCCACCACCCCGGGTCGAGGCGGGCCGAGACGCCCGACACCGGCGGCCGACGGGTCGAAGCACCGACCCGAGGTCAGTCGACGCACCGACCCGAGATCAGACGACCAGCTGCACCTGGGACACCGTGACCGCCTGACCGCCGAGCACCACCCGCTCGCCCCTGCGCGTCATGCGCACCGTCCCGCCGCGCGCCGAGGCCTGCTCCCCCACGAGCTCGTCGTGGCCCGACCGCTCGCCCCAGTACCCCGCCAACGTGCAGTGCGCGGAGCCGGTGACGGGGTCCTCGGGGATGCCCTGGTTGGGCGCGAAGACGCGACTGACGCAGTCGACACCGGGGCGGTCGCCGGCCGCGGTCACGATCACGGCGCGCGACCCCAGCGCGGCCAGCGCCGCCTGGTCGGGACGCAGGGCGCGCACGGTGTCGGCGCCGGCCACCTCCACCAGCAGGTCGTCCCGGGCCCGGGCGAAGGCGCGCACGTCGGCGGCGGCGTCGAGCCCGAGCGCACCGTGCAACGTGCGGCGGGGCGGGCGCGGGGCTGGTCGGGTCGGCGGGGAAGTCCATCTCGATCCAGCCGTCGTCGGCGCGAGCGCATCGCAACTCGCCACTGCGGGTGTGGAACGTCGCCGCACCGCCGAGCACGTGGGCGGAGGCCAGGGTGGCGTGGCCGCACAGGTCCACCTCCACGGTGGGCGTGAACCACCGCAGGTCATAGGAGCCCTCGGCGCGCGGCACCACGAAGGCCGTCTCCGACAGGTTCATCTCGGCAGCCACCGCCTGCATGCGGCCCTCGTCGGGGAAGCCGTCCACGACGGCGACGGCGGCCGGATTGCCGGCGAAGGGGCGATCGGTGAACGAGTCGACGACGGTGAGGTCCATGGATCACGATACGCCGCCCCGGGGGCCGGATCTGACGGAGCGTTAGACTGCCCCGATGGCCACCGCCAAGACCCGCGTCCCCGCCGTGGAGGGGTGGTTCACCACCGACGGCGACGCCCCGGCGCTGCTCGGGAGCCGGTGCCGGACGCTGTGGCACCTACGCCTTCCCCCGCGAGACCTTCTTCTGCGCGCAACCCCGGGTGCGACGGCACCGGATTCGACGAGGTGGCGCTGAGCCGCCGGGGCACGGTGTGGTCCTACACCGACGCCCGCTACACGCCACCGGCGCCCTACGTCGCGGCGGACCCCTACGTGCCCTTCTGCATCGCCGCGGTCGAGCTCGCCGAGGAGAAGATGGTGGTGATGGGCCAGGTCGTGCCCGAGGTCACCGTCGACGACCTCACCGTCGGCACCGAGGTCGAGCTCGTCGTGGACGTGCTCTACGAGGACGACGACCACGAGTACCTGGTGTGGAAATGGCGGCCGGTGTCCGCCGGATCGGGGGGATCGCGTGCCTGACGACCGCAGCGTGGCCGTGCTCGGGGTGGGCATGCACCCCTGGGGCAAGTGGGGCCGCAACTTCGTCGAGTACGGACTGGCCGCGGCGCGCCACGCGCTGGCCGACGCCGGGGTGGCGTGGACCGACGTCCAGTTCGTCTCGGGTGCCGACACCATCCGCAACGGCTATCCGGGCTTCATCTCGGGTGCCACCTTCGCCCAGGCGCTCGGTTGGTCCGGGGCACGGGTGTCGAGCGCCTACGCGGCGTGCGCGTCGGGTGCCACCGCCATCGCCGCGGCCCGCGCCCAGATCCTGGCCGGCCTGTGCGACGTGGCGCTGGTGGTCGGGGCCGACACCACCCCCAAGGGGTTCTTCGCGCCCGTGGGCGGCGAACGCCGCGACGATCCCGACTGGCTGCGGTTCCACCTGCTCGGTGCCACCAACCCCACCTACTTCGCCCTCTACGCGCGTCGGCGCATGGAGCTCTTCGGCGCCACCGAAGCACGACTTCGCCACGGTCAAGGTGAAGAACGCCCGCGCCGGGGCGGCCAACCCCAACGCCCGCTACCGCAAGGAGGTGACCGCCGAGGAGGTGCTGGCGTCGCCCATGGTGGCGGACCCCCTGCGCCTGATGGAGATCTGCGCCACCTCCGACGGCGGCGCGGCCCTCGTGCTGTCGAGCATGGACTTCGCCCGGCGCCACGGCGCCGGATCGACGACCGGTGTCGATCCCGGCGGTGTCGACGGTCACGCCGCGCTTTCCCCAGACCGTCATCGAGATGCCCAACTTCGCCACCGACTCCGCCGTCGCGCGTCGGGCCCGGTCGACGGGCCCGCCTTCCGCCGTTCCATCGCCTTCGCCGCCTACGAGGAGGCCGGGATCGGCCCCGAGGACGTGGACGTGGCCGAGGTCTACGACCTGTCGACGGCCCTGGAGCTCGACTGGTACGAGGACGTGGGCCTGTGCAAGGAGGGCGAGGCCGAGCGCCTGCTGCGCGACGGCGACACCGCCCTCGGCGGCCGCATCCCGGTGAACCCCAGTGGCGGGCTGTCGAGCTTCGGCGAGGCCATCCCGGCCCAGGCCATCGCCCAGGTGTGCGAGCTGGTGTGGCAGCTGCGGGGCCAGGCCACGGGCCGGCAGGTGGAGGGGGCCCGGGTGGGCGTCACCGCCAACCAGGGGCTCTTCGGCCACGGCTCCAGCGTCATCGTCACCACCTAAGCGGACCGGCGCTTCCCCCGTCGTGGCCGACGTCGCCCTCCTCGAGGTCGCCGACGGCGTGGCCACGGTCACGCTCAACCGGCCCGAGGCCCGCAACGCCTTGTCGACCGAGCTCATCCGCACCCTGGCGCGCCTGGTGGGAGAAGCCGACGGCCGTGACGACGTCGACGTGCTCATCCTCACCGGGGCCGATCCCGCCTTCTGTGCCGGGCTCGACCTGAAAGAGCTCGGCAACGACGGTGGGCCGCTCAAGCGCGCCCCGAAGGACGGGGTGTCGGCGGGCGCGACACCGAGCGCGACGGCGCAGACCGGCCGCAAAGGGGCGACGCTCCCCACGTCGAAGCCGATCATCGGTGCCGTCAACGGTGTGGCGGTGACGGGGGGGCTCGAGCTGGCACTCAACTGCGACTTCCTCGTGGCCTCGGAGCGGGCCCGCTTCGCCGACACCCACGCCCGCGTCGGCGTCCACCCCTTGTGGGGCCTGACCGTGCTGCTCCCCCAGGCCGTCGGCATCCGCCGCGCCCGGGAGATGAGCGCCACGGGGAACTTCGTCGATGCCGAGACGGCCCTCGCATGGGGGCTCGTCAACCACGTCGTCGCCCACGAGCGAGCTCCTGCCCACGGCCCGGCGGCTCGCCGCCGACATCGTCTCGAGCGACCGGCGCGCCGTGCGGGCCATCCTCGACCACCTACGAGGAGGCGAGCCGCGTCCCCGGAGGCGAGGCCTGGGACGTCGAGGCCCGCGCCGCGGCGCGCGTTCCAACGCGGCGGCGTCGACCCCGACGAGATCGAGCGCCGTCGACGGGGCGTGGTCGACCGGGGCCGTTCGCAGGTCTGACGAGCCCCTCACCCCCGGTGCGTCCACTCACCGACTCGGCGCGCTCGGGCGGGCTCCCCTGAGGCCTTTCGCCCTCCGCACCCGGGCACCGCGCCGAGGCTAGGGGCGCGGCGGGACCAGGACGATCTTGCCCAGCTTGCCGCCCTGGGCGAAGCGCTCGTACGCCTCGCCGGCGCGGTCCATGGGGAACGTCGCCTCCAGCAGCACCCGCACCGGCGCGGGACCGAGCAGCGGCACGACGTGATGCTCGACCGCCGAGGCGACGGCGGCCTTGTCGAGCAGCGTCCGGGCCCGCAGGGTCGAGGCACTGATGCGCAGTCGGCGCTGCATCAGGGCGAGCAGGTCGATCTCGGTGCGCGCCCCGCCCCCGACACCGATGACCGAGATGCGCCCCGTGAGGGCCATGGCCCCGAGCACCCCGGGGAGGCTCGCGGCTCCCACGAGCTCCAGGACGACGTCGAAGGGGCCGAGACCGAGCGCCGCCTCGGGGTCCGCGGCCTGTGCCCCCAGGCTGGCGACCGCGTCACGGAGCGCGGCGTTGCGGACCGACGCCACGCACCGCGCCCCGGTGGCGGTGGCCAGCTGCACCCCGGCGCTCCCGACCCCGCCGGCGGCGCCGGTCACGAGCACGCGCTCTCCCATGGCGAGGCCGCACTGGGTGAACAGCGCGTCGTAGGCGGTCGAGAACGCCTCGGGGAAGCCGCCCGCCTCGGGCCAGGGCACATCGGGTGGCACCGGCATGGCGGTGCGCTCGTCCACCACCGCGAGCTCGGCTTGCGCGCCCCCGCCCACCACCGCCATGACACGATCGCCGATCGAGAACCGCGACGTCGCTCTCCCCTTGGCGACCACCTCGCCGGCCAGCTCCATGCCCGGGATGTCAGGAGGTGAGCCCGGAGGTGCGGGGTAGAGCCCGAGCCGCTGCATCAGGTCGGCGTTGTTGATCCCCGCGGCGTGCACCGCCACGACCAGCTCGGTGTCGCCGGGCTCGGGGTCGGGGTGCTCGAGGTACCGGAGATCCCCGTCGACGATCGTCACGGCCCGCATCGTTACGGGGCCTCCCTGGCCTTCCCGGCTTCCCTGGTCTCGCGGCGCGCTGCTTTCTCGGCCTTCCTGCGCTTGCGCATCTTCCTGCGCTCGGGCACACCCAGGAGATAGCCGAGCACGATGCCGGCCACCAGACACGAGATCACCACCCAGATGAGCCGCGCCTTGTGCGTGAAGAACCAGAAGTGCACGGTCACGAGCTGCGAGTTCTGCACCACGAAGGCGACCACGAGCACGACCAGGGCCAGGATCGCAATGCCCCGGATGGCCCGGCGGCGGCGTTGGCGCAGGACGTGGTCCATCTCTTCGTGCTCGGGTAGCGGACCCGGTATCTCCGTCACGACGCCGCCTCCTCGCCAGTCGACCGTGACGGCTCGACGCCTCACACGGCGATGTGCGACTCGTCCCACAGCCTGATCCCACCGAGGATGCCGGCGCTGTTGTCGACCAGAGAGACGTCGGCGCCGAGATTGCCGTGGATCTTCTTGGCGTTTCCCCCCCCGATGTAGCAGTGGTCGAAGAACGACAGGGCCCGCAGCGTGTCGACAGCCTTGCGCACCCGCTTGTTCCAACGCTGATTGCCGATGTCCTTCCGGGCGGCGTCGCCGATCTGTTCGTTGTAGGTGTCGCCCTTCAAGAAGGGATGGTGGGCGAACTCGAGGTGCGGCAGGAGCCGGCCGTCATAGAAGAAGGCGGTCCCCACGCCGGTGCCGAGGGTGACGACGAGCTCGAGCCCCTTGCCCGCCACCACCGCCGCGCCCTGGACGTCGGCGTCGTTGGCCACCCGGGTGGGCTTGCCCAGGCGCTTCGCCAGCGCTCCGGCGAGATCGAAGGCGGCCCACTGCTTCACGAGCCCGGGGTCGATGGTGGTGCCCGGGCCGTGCTCGGTCACGAAGTGCGGCGCCGAGAGGACGAGCCCGTTGCGGACCATCCCCGGGAACCCGGCCGAGACGCGATCGGCAGGTGGGAGCGGCGCGACCAGCGCGGCGAGGTCGTCGACCATCTTCGAGGGTGGGCACGGATACGTCGTCTTCACCGCCACCCGGTCGGCCACCATGGCGCCCGTGGCGTCGAGCACCGAGGCCTTGAGCCCGGTGCCCCCGATGTCGATGGCCAGGGTGAACGGCGCCTGGGGCGAGTGCCCCGGCACCGGGGGAACCGGCGCAGGCGCACGTACCGGCGCGGCGGTTCCGGCCGCTCCGGGGGTTCCGGCGGCGGGGGGCCTCTTGGCCGAAGCCGCCTTGGCCCTGGCGGGCGTCGCCTTGGCGGGGGTCGGCTCGCCAGCGCTCGGCGTTTCCGGAGACGGCGTGGCGGGGGTCGCCGGTGCCGGAGACGGCGTGGCGGGGGTCGCCGGTGCCGGAGACGCCGTTGCCGGAGTCGCCGTTGCCGGAGACGCCGTTGCCGGACTCGGGGTGGCGGGGGTCGGCGTTTCCGGCGTCGGCCCGGCCGGGGTCGCCGTGGTGGGGACCGCGGTTGCCGGAGAAGGCGTGGCCGGGGTGCTCGGGATGTCGCTCATGGCTCGGACCTTTCGGATGCGGGTACGCCGGTGGGCACGGCCGGGCCCACAGCCCGGCTCCCCGCGGCGACGGTGATCACCCCGGGGTCACGACGCTCCCAGTGGTCGAGGTGCAGGGCCGCCTCCAGAGGAAGGCGCCTGCGCCAGCCGGCGCGCTCGAGGTCGGGGGTGTCCTGCAAGCGTCCCCACCGGGCCGACGCACAGCCACGCCACGGGTCGGATGGGATCGGGGATGCCGAGCAGCTCGCGCAGGAACGACTCGCGATAGAACGAGACCCACCCCATTCCCCACCCTTCGGCCGTGCACGCCAACCACATGTTCTCGATGGCGAGGCACACCGAGTAGAGCCCGGCGTCGGCGATGGCATGGCGACCGAGGACGCCCGGCGCGCCCCGGGCGGGGTCGTAGGTGACCACCACCGAGAGGCTGGCCTCGAGGATGCCGTCGATCTTGATCCCGGCGAACCGCTCGGCCCGCTCCCCCTCGAGCGAGGCGGCGAACTCGCGGCGCTCCTCCTGGACGTGGTTCCAGAACGCGCGTCGGACATCTGCGTCGGACACGAGGACGAAGTCCCAGGGCTGGGAGAGACCCACGCTGGGCGCGCTGTGCGCGGCGTCGAGGATGCGGACGAGGACTTCCTCGTCGACGGGCTCCCCGTTGAACTCGGCCCGGACGTCGCGTCGGCGGTGGATCACGTCGTAGAAGCCGGGGTGCACGATCGAACCTTACAAGCGCAGGGGCCGCGCTCTCCGCCGGGGTGGGCCGTGGGACCGTGCCTGGAGGTGGTCGCGGCACGACACGGGGCTAGCCTCCGTTGCATGACCGACCTCGCCTGGACCGGGGATGCCTGCTCGCTCGTCGACTCCTTCCGCAAGGGCGAGATCACCCCGCCCGAGGCCCTGGAGCTGTCCCTGGCCGCCATCGAGGGCTCGTCGCTGAACGCCTTCAGCCACATCGATGCCGACGCGGCGCACGCCAGCGCTCGGAATGCCGACGTGACGCTCCCCTTCGGGGGGGTCCCGGTCGGGATCAAAGAGCTCGAGCCGGTCGAGGGTTGGCCTCTCACCGAGGCGTCGCTCGTCTACGCGGACCGCGCCGCGACCTACACCTCCACCCAGGTCCGCCGACTGCTCGACGCGGGCGCGGTGCTCGCCGGCCAGACGACCGCCAGCGAGTTCGGTGGCATCAACGTCACCTACACGCGCTTGCATGGAGCGACGCGCAACCCCTGGAACCTCGAGCGCACGCCGGGGGGGTCCTCGGGCGGAACCGCGGCGGCGGTGGCCGGGGGCCTGCTTCCCATCGCGTCGGGGGGCGACGGCGGAGGGTCCATCCGCATCCCGGCCGGCTTCACCGGCATGTTCGGCCTGAAGTCGAACTATGGGCGCATCCCCAAGGGCCCCTTCGTCCACCAGATCCCCCACACCGTCACCCTGGGCTGCATCAGCAGGTCGGTGCGCGACACGGCACGCTGGTTCGACGTGTGCAACGGGTACGACCCCCACGACACCCTCAGCCTGCCGAGAGTGGAGGGATGGGAGTCCGGCCTGGGGAGCCACCGTCAGGAATTGCGCGGCAAGCGAGCCGTGATCTCCGTCGACCTCGGTGTGGCGGTGGTCCACCCCGAGGTGGCCGCCCTCGTGACGGCCGCGGCCGAGTCGCTCATCGCCGACGCGGGTCTGGCACGCGTCGACGTCGTGGTGAGCTTCCCACCGGCACTGTTCGAATGGGCCATGTCCAATCTCGTGACGCTGGCCGCCGACCTCGACGACAAGTACCCGGCATGCGAGTCGGAGCTGACCCCCGAGATCATGCTGGGCCTCAACATCGCCTCTCACCATTACGACCTGGCCATGGCGGCCACCGCCGAACGGTTCCGTGTCGGGGCGCACGAAGTCATGGCGCACCTCCTCGACGAGGTGGACTTCATCTTCTGCTCGACGAACCCCGACGTCGCCTTCGGGGCGGAGGGGCCCATGCCCACCAAGGTGGGTGACGTCGACCTCATGGAGAAGTTCGGCGACATCATGCGGGTGGGCGCCAACCAGGGGAACCTGACCTTCCCCGCCAACTTCTCCGGCAACCCGGCGGTGTCCATCCCGGTGGGAACGGTCGACGGCCTCCCCGTGGGGATGCAGGTCATCGGGCGCCACCACCAGGAGGAGCTCCTTCTCGATCTCGCGCTCATGGCGGAGCGCGAGCGGCCCTGGCCCCTGGTGGCCCCCGGAGCACCTCACTGATGGAGCGCGGCCGGACACGGATGACGCTGTGCGCCGAGGGCGATCCGTGCGCGCTCCTCGGGCGCCGGTGACGATCCGATGATGAACGTGAACGGCAACGGGAACGGGAAGGGCGACGGGAAGAGCAAGGACGGCGGGACAAGCAAAGGCGACGGGACGAGCAAAGACGACGAAATCGACGAAGAGGGGAAGGGCGACGGGAAGGGCGACCGGAAGGGCGATCGGAGGAGGAAGGGGGACGACGAAGAGAGCCGCGCCGACTCCGGAATGACCGACGCGCGCCGTCGGCCCGGGTTCTTCTCCCGGCACCGGCACATCCGCAATGTGCTGATCGTCGTGGTCATCGTCGTGGGGCTCGTCGTCGGGATCGTGGTCGACACGAGCGTGAAGACGACCGAGCGCCAGAACGCCCTGCAGCCCTTCTACGACACCTCCGCCCTACACGTCTCGGGACCCCTCGGCCAAGTCGTGCGCAGCGAGCCACTCGGTGTCCACGTCGACAACGGGACGGCGCTGCGGATCCTCTACCGGACCCAACGTTCCGACGGGACCAAGACCTTCAGCTCCGGCATGGTGTTCATCCCTGACAACAACGCGGCAGGTACCCCCCGGCCCGTGGTGGCGTGGGCGCACGGCACGGTGGGCCTGGGCCCCCAGTGCGCGCCGTCGCGCACCGCTCATCCCGTCGGCGCAATCGCGTGGGTGTCGTCGATGCTGGCACGCGGATGGGTGGTCACCGCCACGGACTACGCCGGTCTCGGTACTGCCGGAACGTCTGGATACCTGGTGGGCGGCGACGAGGCCGATGACGTGTTGAACAGCGTGCGGGCGCTCAGGTACATCCCCTCCGCGCACGCGGGCAGCTCCTTCGCCGTGTGGGGCCACTCCCAAGGTGGCAACTCGGCGCTGTTCACCGCGGCCCAAGCCCACGCCTACGCGCCCGAGCTGCACCTGGTGGCGACGGTGGCCTCGGCCCCGGCGGCGGAGCTCGTGCCTCTGTTGGACCAGACCTACAACGACACGCTGGCCTGGGTCATCGGCCCCGAGGTGCTCACCTCGTGGCCCGCCACGTTCAAGGGGCTCCCCGTACGCTCGATCCTCACCAGCGCCGGGTACAACAACTACAGGCGCATCGCGGCGAAGTGCATCGCCTCGGCCGCGGCCGAGGGCCTGGTCCGAAACGCCGTGAAGCAGCGTTTCTTCAACGGCAACCCGGTGAAAGTGTCGCGCTGGCGCACGATCGCAGAGGAACAGAGCAGCGCCCGTCCTTGCACCGTCTGAGCCCCTGATGGTGGCCGAGAGCTTGACCGACCAGGTGGTGCTGCCCAACACAACAGCCCTCTACATCCAGCGCGCCTGTGCGGCGGGGTCCGACCTGACCTCGTTGTGGCTCACCGACGTCGGCCACATCCAGCTCTCCTCGACCATCGCGCCGGCCGTCGTCAACTGGTTGGGTGACCGCTTCGCCGCCAGGCCCACCGCCCCCACCTGCAATCAGCCTCTCCCGATCACGCCGGCCGCTTCTTAGACGAGGTTCTCTGCTCCCCGGCTATGTGCATGTGCGGGGAGGCGGGGATCGCCGGTCGGGAAGGGTGGGAGCTCAGGCCGACAGGCGGACGGGGAGGGTCTCGAGCCCGCGGAGCACGATGTTCTCCTTGTAGAGCAGCTCGTCGGTGACGCGCTCGAGGCGGCGGGCCCTGCCGGAGCAGCGCCGGCAGCGCGATCTGTGCCTCGAGTCGGGCCAACGGCGCACCCAGGCAATGGTGGATGCCGAAACCGAAGCCCAGATGGTTGTTGTCGGTCCGGGCCACGTCGAAGGTCTCGGGGGCATCGAAGGCGTCGGGGTCGCGGTTGGCCGACCCGATCAGCAGCATCGAGAACTCGCCCTTGGCGATCCGGGCGCCGCCCACCTCCATGTCCTCGAGCGCCACCCGTCCGGTGAGCTGCACCGGGCACACGAAGCGCAGCATCTCCTCGACCGCACCTCGGATGACCCCGGGGTCGTCTCGGACGAGGGCCAGTTGGTCGGGGTGCTCCAGCAGGGTGAGCGCCCCACCCGAGATGAGGTTCACCGTCGTCTCGTGACCGGCCACGAGCAGCAAGATGCACGTGGAGAGAAGCTCGGCCTGGGTCAGGACG
Organism: uncultured Acidimicrobiales bacterium; assembly: GCA_963739765.1. GTDB lineage: Bacteria > Actinomycetota > Acidimicrobiia > Acidimicrobiales > UBA8190 > Chersky-840. Next base: position 796,486 of record CAVUBP010000003.1, read on the forward strand.
TCGCCTTGCTCCTCGGCCTGGATCAGCCGGGTGAGCAGGTCGTCGCCGGGCCGCCGGCGCCGCTCCTCGATCAGCGCCGCGAAGTACTGCACGAACGACAGGATGGCCCCGAGCCGTTGCTGCACCGCCTCGGGGGGAAGCAGGAAGTCGGGATCGAGCCCGCGGGCCAGCGCATGGGACCACACCCGGAACTGCTCGTGGTCCTCGGCGGGAACGCCCAGCATCTCGACGATGATCTGCACCGGCAACGGATAGGCGTAGTCGGCCACGAGGTCGACCTCTCCCCGTTCGAGAGCCTCGTCGAGCAAACCCGTCGCAGATCTCCTGGAGGCGGGGCCGCAGGCCGTCGACGACTCTCGGAGTGAACGCCTTCTGCACGAGGCCGCGCAGGCGGGTGTGGTCGGGAGGGTCTCGAAACAGGAACGGCGCCATCTCGGCCAACATGGCCTCGGGGCCCTCTCGCAGCGGGAGGTCGCCGGCGCGAAGCTCGCGGAAGGCGGTCTCGTCGATATTGCGCCCGTCGCTGCTCGATCGCCGGTCGCGCAGCAGCGCCAGACAGTCGGCGTGGCGGGTGAACACCCAGAACCCGAGCGCGTTGCGATGGACCGGGTTGCGCCGTCGCAGCTCGGCATACACGGCATAGGGATCGTCGACCCACGCCGGGTCGTAGGGGTCCCACACGAGCGTCCCCGACGCCGCGGCCTCGTCGCGCACGGCCCTCGCCGCGTCTCTGTACTCGGCGGTGCGTCGGGCCACGAACTCGGCGATCCCGGGTTCGGGTCCACCGGCCGGTCCCGGGCTCGTCATGAACCCACCGTACCCACCGACCGGCGAGCCCACCATCGCGGCGCGGGCACGTCGACGTCGCTCTCGGCGCGCGCCGACAGGACCCTGTCACGCTGCCAAGGGCGCAGCCGGAGCCGAACCGGCGGGAGGTGGCCCGACACCACCACGGCGTCGCCGGGTGGGACTCGGCGCAGGGCATCGGCCGGCGCCAGCCGCCGCAGGGCGGGCGAGTCGGTACGCGACGTCGCGCCGTGACCGTCGACGGTCATGGCCCAGGTCCGGAGCTCGGTCTCGCCGATGAGCGAGCTGGCATGCTCGAGGGTGCCGGGATCGGCAATGCCCGAAAGGAACACCTTCACGCGGTGGTTGTTCACGACGCTCCCGGCCTTCGGCCCGTATCGGGCGTGCAATTGGGCGAGGTCCTGCCACACCGTCACCAGCTGCACGCCGTGTCCCGCCGCCGTCGACGCCAGCACGTCGAGCTCGGCCAGCGGCGCCACGTTGGCGGCTTCGTCGAGCACGACGAGCAGCGGCGGGTCAAGCGGCGCGCCCTGGCGCCCGGCGCGTTCGTAGGCCGCCTCGATGACCTGGGCCACGAGGGTGGCGAAGAGGGGTCGAAGTCGCCGCTGGTCATGCGCGGGCGCACACAGATAGAGCGTGTCGCGCCCGTCGAGCAACCGGTCCGGGTCGATGCGTTCCCGCTGATGCGTGCCCGACAGCGCCGACTCGCCCGCCGCCACGACGGGATCGGCGAAGACCTCGACCACAGTCTCGGCCGTGGTGTAGACCGCACTTCGTTGACGGTCGTCGCGCCCCCACGCGGCGCGCATGGCCTGCAGGGCAGGCGGTTGGGCCTCCAGGGAGAGCACGTCGAACACCTCGTCGACCTCCTGGGTGTCCACCCAACGGACGACGTCCGCCATCGTTCGACCGGACCTGGCGGCCGCGAACAACAGAGGGGCCAGGAGCTTGGCCGCGGTGGCATACCAGAAGTCGCCGTCGGCAAGCGCTCCCGGTGACGCCCTCGCCACCTCGGTCAGCGACGCGGCGGTGCGCCGTGCGCCCTCCCACGTCCCCGACGCCGGGAGGGGCGACCACCACGCCGTCGACAAGCCTGTGGACGCGGTCGGGTCGTAGACCCACACCTGGCCGTGACGCCGTCGCCACTGCAGCGTGTGCCGGGCGAGGTCGGACTTGACCGACGCCGCCACCACCGGGCCCTCCCACTCGAGGATGGCCGGGACCGCGAAGCCGCTCGTCTTGCGGCTCTGCGTCGGCCCCACCACCAGGACCGAATGCCCGCGCTCGGCCGCGAGCAACCGGCGGTGGACCGTGCCCAGCGTCAAGCGACCGGGGCAGGGCCCGTCCACAACCAGCGTGCGCAGATCGCGTTTGGTGGCCCACCGGGCAGGCTCGAGCGCCTCGAGTCGACGCGCTCGCACTCGACCACCACCCGGTGATCGGGCACGCAGGTCGGGGCGTCGCCCCGCCGGTGTGAACTCGGCCGGGCGGCTCCGCGGCAGACGGCGTGGCCCCGTGGCGCCAGAGACGCGCCATCCGATCACGACGGCAGCCACCACGCTCACCTCTACCAACCCGTTCACGCGCGGCCGTCCATGCGGGCGTCGGTGTCGATGATCGCCGTCTCGTGCGTCGAGAGTCGATGCTCGACCAAGAACGAACGCGTGCCGACCTTCCACAGCGCCACGCCGCGCCGCAGATGCGGCACGAGCTCGACCTCAGTCGACGACAGCCCGAGCAAGGGCGCTGCCCGCTCGACCTCGCCGGGTGGCTGTGCGTAGATGACACGGGTCTCGGAGTCGGCCAACAGGCCCCGGGCCAGCCCGACCTGCTCCGACCCGGCCCCACCCGTCGTCTCGAGGTCCGACAGCCGGTGGAGCACGGCCACGTTCGACACCCCGCGAGCCCGGGACAGCTTCCACGACGACTGGAGCCACCGCGCCACCCCGAGGTTGGCGAGGATCGCCCACGCTTCGTCCACGACCACCACGACACCGTCGGTTGCGGTGGACGGCTCTGGGACCATGTCCGGCGCGGACGTGCCATCGGCGTGCGTGCCGTCGGCGTGCGTCGCGTCGCCGTTCGCCACGCCAGTGTCGGCGACGGCCCCGAGCCCGGCCTGCAACCACGCGGTGGCGCAGGTCATGAGGATCCCCAACGCGGCCGAGTGGTAGACGGCCGAGAGGTCGAGGACCACCAGGGCGTCATCGAGGCGGACTCCAGGCGTTGTCGGCCCGTCGAACATGCCCCGCAGATCGCCGGCCACCAACCGACGGAGCTCCAGGGCGACGTGCCGCCCGTCAGCCGCCAGGCCCGCGACGTCGGTGCCCACCGACCGGGCCGCGTGCGTAGCGGGGTGCAGGAGCGCGTCGACGACCATCGGAAGCGTGGGACCCGACCCCTGTCGACCGGCACCCCGCGACCGTGAAGGCCCGGGCGAGGAAGTGTCGGACACGGCCAGGTCCAGGGCGCTGCGCTCGGTGGGGAGAAGTTGCCGTCCGAGGCTCGCAGCCGAGATCGAGGCGAGCAGCTCGCACCGTTGCCGGGCGACGTCCTCGTCGTCTTTCCCGACACCTCGGCTCGCCGGAACCGCGTCGAGAGGGTTGAGCCGGATCGAACCCCCGGGGCGCAGGGCCACCGGCGTCACTCCCCACGCCCGCGCCAACGCGCCGTACTCACCCTTGGGGTCAACGACCCAGGCGCGGCGTCCGAAGACCGCCAGACGCCAGAGATAGGTCTTCACGAACGCGCTCTTGCCCCGGCCGATCTGGCCGATCACCACCATGTTGGGGTTGGTGAGGAAACCGCTCCGGTAGAGCTCGAAAGGGTCGTAGGCGAACGTGGCACCCAGCAGGTCGCGCCCCACCAGGACCCCGCCACCACCACCTCCGCGACCGCCACCACCACCTCCGCGACCACTGCCACCACGACCGACGCGACCGACGCGACCGACGGGGGCGCCGAGCCCGGGCTCGGACAAGAAGGGGTAGACGGCCCCGAGATGACGCGTGGTGGCCTCGTGCGCGGGGATGCCCATGACCGCCCCCGGTGTCAGGACAGCCCGCGGCCGAGCGGCAGGGTGCACATGAAGGTGTTGGCCTGGTCCCCGTAGCAACGACGGAGCTCGAGGCCGGCCTGTCCGGCTGCCTGTTCGAGGCGACCACACGCAACCTCGAGCGCGTCCGGGTCTTCCTCGCTCACCGTGACGTAACCGGAGAAGCGGTACTGCGCGTGGCCGTCGGCCAGTTCGACCTCCCGTCGGGCCAGGATCTCAGCTTCCCGTCGTCGTCTGGCGGTGGCCAGAAAGCCCCCGCGCCGGCGGAGCTCGGCGTCGGCGATGTCCGCCGTACGCGCCTGCTCCACCTTGCGCGACGCCTCGATCGGCCCCAGCGGCTCCATCACGACCGACATGCTCCGGCGGAGCTCCGACGAAAGCAGCAGCGGCCCAAGGAAGTCCGGTCCCGTGTCGGTGCGCGGCCACTCCGCCACCCAGTACGTGGCATGCCAGGTCCCGTCGGTTCGGAGGCGGTTCCATTCCGCTTGCACCCCCATGGGCCACATCCACGGCTCGGGCTCCGACCGAAGCCGCCCGGTCCGCGCCCGCTGCACCGCAGTCGCGCCGGACGGCTCGCGGGGGCCGACGATGTACCGGCCGGGGCTCGGGAGCCGTAGGCGTCCCGCACGGTCGCGGCGAGCGCCTCGGGCGACAGCACGGCGCCGACGTCGATCGAAGCATCGGTGAGGCGCCGACGCAGCGCCGCGACCTCACGGAGCAGGACGGCGCACGCCCCGGCATCGCCTCCGCCCGCGCTCTTCACCGCCCGCGGCGGCGCGACCGGCGTGGATGTTGACCGCAAGGAGCACCTGGTGGTGAGCCGCCCACGAGCCCTCGGTATCGACCAGCGCCTCGTATGACGCGCGCGCCGCATCGTGTGTCACCGCGTCTCCACCAAGGTCGAATCGAGTGGGCACCGAAGCCGCGGGGGCCGGGCCCACGCGCTCGACCCACTGCACGCGGTGGACCGCCGACCCGTCGCGGGCCAACGAGGCCAGGACCCCGGACCACGCGCTCACGCGGCGCACCTTGTCGTCTTGACCGAGCAGCACGAATCCGGGGTCCGAGGCTCCCATCACGGCGGTGAACGTCCTCCGGGAGCGGTCGTGCAGAACTCCGATTCCCGGGGCGCGCGCGCCCGCCGGGGTGCCCGCGCCGGTGCCCGCGCCGGCCGGGCCGGGGTCCACCCGGATGAGGCGCACGCCGGTGAACGGGCCGGGCGCTCCCCGGGACCCCCGACCTGCAGCGGCGGCGTGGCGCAGCACGTCGGGTACCCACTCCTCTGCAGTTCGACCTGCGATGGGCCATGTGGCGATCGCGACACCGACGGCCAGCGCCACCAACGCCACGGCCACGCCCACAGGTGAGGGCGAGATCCGTAGCACCCCGACACCGAGAGTCAACGCCACCGCCACGCGCGGCGATCTGCCCGCCGCGCCAACCCGCCACGAGGCCGCGTCGTTGGAGGGGCCCGAACCGGTACCGCGTGGAAGTGGTGTCATCCGCCGGCATGGCCAACCTCGTCCACGTCTGCAGGAGGGCGAGGGCGCGCGCGGCCCGGGGCCGCCCCACCCCGGCTGTCGCCGGTCGCCCCTTCGGCGCCGTCGGTTCTCGGACGCCGCGCGTCGGCGCCTCCACCATCTTCGCCCACGTGCGTCGGAGACCCGCCCGCGCTGGCGCCCTCGGCGTCCCGCGGCGCGCCCCCGCGAACGCCCCCCCGACACCGGTCATCATCGTGATGACCGGTGCGGCGCCCGCGCCCGTCCCCACAGCCGCGCCCGTCCCCACAGCCGCGCCCGTCCCCACAGCCGCGCCCGTCCCTGTAGCCGCGCCGACCCCCGCACGCGTCGCGGCCCGGGGCGAATCGGCATGTCCCGGGCTGACCGTCCCTACCGTGCCCACCGTTGCGGCCCCGGGCTCCTCGGGCTGCGGGCCGAGCTTCTTCACCTCGTCGAGGGCGAGGTTCCCACCGTCGCGTGCCGAAGCCGCCGCGCTCTTCACCCGGTGCCGCGTGGACTCGAGATGCGCGACCGCGCCCGCTTCGACGGCCGGCACCAACCGGAGCAGGGTGAAGGGCGCGACGATGGCGACGAGCAACAAGGCGATCCCGGTCACCACCGAAGCGAAGCCTCCGCCGCTCCCGCTCCCCGACACCCCGAAGCCACCCGCGATCGCACCCGCGGCAAGAGACAGCACCGCCGCTACTACGAGTTTCGACAGCACGAGGGCCACCAGGGTGTCGGCCAGTCGTCGACACCAATGCGCCACCGCTGGCCACACGAGCGCGGCCAGCGCCAGCGGGAGGAAGAGCACCGCCACCGATACCGCCGCAGCCCGCACCACCAGCTCCAACCACAGCACCAACGCCGCCACGGCCACGAGAAGGCTGCCGAGAAACACCACGAAGCCCGGGACCGCACCTGCCACCACGACGGTGGGAGCCAGGAACTTGAAGAGGCCACTCAGGAAGTTCGTCGTGTCGACACCGGCGCTCGACAGCACCGATGCGGACATGGCATCGGTGGCGGCCAGGGCCATTCGCACGAGCGTCACCGCCACGCCGGTGAGCAGCAGGGCCAGGGGCAGGTGCACGAGGAAGGTGCGCGCCAGCATCGCTGCGCTCTGGCGGTAGATGGCTTGGATAGCCGCGCAACACGCCATCGGCACCACGACGGCCGCTGCCAGGCTTGCCATCACCGCCTGGTGCGCGGTGAACCAGCCCGCGCTCATGTCGATCGAGGTCGTGCCCGACATGGCTCGGCCCACCTGGGCGATCAGCCATACCGCGCCCGACGCAACCCAGCGCGCCGCCTCGGAGAAGATCGCACCTACCCCGGCGCCGATCCCGGCACCGGCCACAGCGCCGGCCACGCCGCCGGCCGCACCCGACACACCGGTGCAGACGGTGCCGATGACCGGGAGCCCGCCGGGACAGAGCGGGAGTGCCTCGAGCACGGTCAGTGCACCCCTTGGCCCGCGTGGAAGAAGAAGTTGACGATCGCCGGCGCAGCCCCGATCAACAGCGCGGCGAGAGCGGAGACGAGGACGGTCTTCCTCCCGTTGAAGGCCTGGTGATAGTTCTGCGAGTGCGCACCGAGTGCCCAGGCCGCGGCCCCGATCACCAGACCCACCAGCGCCATGATCAGCGCCCACCCGCCGAGCCCGTCGGTCAGCTGCTGGAGGACAGCGCCACCGGGGAGATTGCCGGCGTCGGGGCTCAGCGTCACCGTCGACACCGCCTCGTGCACTGCCCACAGCACCATGACGATTCCCTCTCCCGGTCGTGCCCGTCGGCGTCGGATGCCGGTCAGGACCTGTCCGTCGAGGGTACGGCTGCGTAGGAGGAGTTTCAAGCTATTTCATGTCTTTTTATATCTTTCTCTCCGGCAGTCAATTCTGAGGACGGCGGCCGGGGGGGAACCGGCCCGACCACTGCCCGCCTGTCATGCTTGTGCCGTGCTCGGCGCCACCAGCGTTTCTTCGAACGTCGTCATCGCCGGCTTCGCCGGGCTCGGTGCGGTGGCGGTCATCGGGATCATCGTGGCGACCATCCTCGGACGTCGCTCGGGGCGACGGTCCCTCGAGCAACGTCTCTCGGCGCTGGCGTCCCGGCTCGGTGTCGACGCCCCCGCCGAAGACCACGGCATGGGGATAGAGCCCGCGCTGCACCACCTCGAGCTCGTCACCGACCGCGCCGCGGAGGCGGTGGCCGAGTCCTCGTCGGACGCCATCCGACTGCGCCGCGCCCTCGACACCCTTCCCCAGGGGGTCATCGTGTGCGACGAGAACGGAACGGTCGTGTTCCGCAATGCACGCGCGGTGGGATTGATGGGTGGACGCCACGGTGACGCGCTGGCCGCCCAAGCCGTCGTCGACCTGCTCGCGGATGCGTGGAAACAGGGCTCGGCGCACAAGACGCTGGACCTCTACGGGCCGCCTCGCCGCACGTTGGCCGTGTCCACGCAATTGATCGACGACGGCCGGCGCACGCTGGGTGTGATCGCGGCGATCGACGACGTGTCCGAACGTCGGCGCCTCGAGGAGATCCGACGGGACTTCGTCGCCAACGTGAGCCATGAGCTCAAGACCCCGATGGGCGCCATCGGGTTGCTGGCCGAGACGCTGGCGGCCGAGAAGGATTCGACCGTCGCCCAACGCCTGGCCAGCCGCATCCACACCGAAGCCTTCCGGATCAGCAGGATCATCGACGACCTGCTCGACCTGTCACGTATCGAGGCCGAAGAGGCTCCGCCGCGGGAGCCGGTGCTCGTCAACCTGATCATGGCCGAGGCCGTCGAGCGCATGCGCGCCGCGGCGGACCAGCGCGACGTGAAGATCGACCTCGAGGAGCCCTCTCCTCCGGTCACCGTCCTCGGCGACCGCCGCCAGCTCGTCTCCGCGCTCTACAACCTCCTCGAGAACGCGGTGAAGTTCTCCTATGACGGGACCGCGGTGCGATTCTCCGGCCGCGTCGCCGACGGCCAGGTGCACCTCGACGTCGAGGACCAGGGCGTGGGCATCCCCGCCCGCGACCTCGACCGGATCTTCGAGCGCTTCTACCGCGTCGACCAGGGCAGGAGCCGCAACAGCGGAGGGACCGGCCTCGGCTTGTCTATCGTCCGCCACGTGGCCGCCAACCACCAGGGGCACGTCGAGGTCGACTCGCGCGAAGGTGAGGGGTCGACGTTCCGGCTCATCCTCCCGACACACTCCGAGGTCGTCTGAATCGTGAGCAGCACCCTGGGCCCGAACGGGCCTGAGTCGTGAGCAACACCGCCGGCGCCCACTCCACCCAGCCACCGCGCTCGTCGCACCGGGGCGGACGGGGCGAGCGTTCGGGGGAGGCGCCCGACCGTGGCCACGACAGCGCACGGGCGGTGACGGTCCTGATCGCGGAGGACGAGGAGTCCTTCGTGGACGCCCTCGTGATCGGGCTCGGGCGCGAGGGTTTCGACGTCTCGGTGGCCCGGGACGGGCCCGAGGCCCTGGCCCTGTTCGACGCCGTCGAGCCCGATCTCGTGCTGCTCGACATCATGCTGCCCAAGATGTCGGGCGTGGACGTGTGCCGAGCCATCCGGGCCCGTTCGCACGTCCCCATCATCATGGTGACCGCCAAAGGGACCGAGATCGACACCGTGGTCGGCCTCGAGGTCGGCGCGGACGACTACGTGACCAAGCCCTACCGCCTGCGCGAGCTCGTCGCCCGGATGCGCGCCGTGCTGCGTCGATCCCCGCTGGCCGCGCCGGGCGCGCCGCAGGCGGCCGAGGAGGTCGTCGACCGGGGAGCCGTCCTCGAGGTGGGAGCGATCCGGGTCGACCCCGACCGCCACCGCGTCTTCGTCCGGGGCCAGGAGGTGCACCTGCGACGCAAGGAATTCGAGCTCCTCGTCCTCCTCGTCGAGAACGCGGGGCGGGTTCTCACCCGGGACACGCTCATCGACAGGGTGTGGGGTGCGGACTACGTGGGTGACACCAAGACCCTCGATGTCCACATCAAGCGGCTGCGGACCCACGTCGAAGCCGACCCCTCCTCGCCGTCGATCATCACCACGGTGCGGGGCGTGGGGTATCGATTCGAGATCCCCGCCGACGCGTGAGCGTCGACGGCGGCGTGAGGCCCCCGCCCACTCCCCCCGCGTGCCCTTCGAGCCGGCCCGACTGGGGCCCGTCACGCTCCGGAACCGCTTCATCAAAGCCGCGACCTTCGAGGGGTCGTCGCCCAGGGGACAGGTCACCGACGCGCTGATCGACTTCCACCGCCGCGTGGGAGCGGGCGGTGCCGCCATGACGACGGTTGCCTACCTGGCGGTGTCACCCGAAGGTCGGACCGATCGTCACTGCATCTACGTCCACGACGACGTGCTGCCCGACCTGCGCAAGCTCACCGACTCGGTGCACGACACCGGCGCTGCGGTGGCGGCCCAATTGGGCCACGCCGGCCCGGTGGCCAACGCCAAGTCGAACCGGGCGCCGCCCCTGGCTCCGTCCCGACACATCAGCCCCATGGGGACCGTCAGCCACGAGATCACCGACGCCCAGATCGCCCGCGTCACCACCGACTACGCCAACGCGGCGCGCATGGTCGTCGACGCCGGCTTCGACAGCATCGAGGTCCACCTGGGCCACAACTACCTGTTGAGCGCGTTCCTGAGCCCGAAGCTCAACCGCCGCCGGGACCAGTGGGGCGGCAGCGTCGAGAACCGGGCCCGCTTCGCCCGCCAGGTCGTCCGCACCGTGCGCGAGGCGGTGGGCGACCGCGCCGCGGTGACAGCCAAGCTCAACATGGCCGATGGGGTGCCGGGGGGACTGTGGCTCGAGGACAGCGTCGAGGTCGCCCGGCTGCTCGAGGCCGATGGCGCCCTGGACGCGTTGACGCTCACCGGCGGCAGCTCGCTGGCCAATCCCATGTACCTGTTCCGGGGCGAGGCCCCCCGCGAGGAATTCGCCGCCACGCTCCCCCGGGCGCTGCGCCTCGGTTTCAAGGTGATGGGTCGGCGCTTCATGCCCGACTACCCCTTCGAAGAGGCCTTCTTCCTTCCCTACGCCCGGCAGTTCCGCGCCGCGCTCGACATGGACCTCGTCCTTCTGGGCGGCATCAACGAGCTCGCCACCGTCGAGCAGGCGCTGTCGGAAGGGTTCTCTTTCGTCGCCATGGCGCGGGCGCTGCTGCGTGAGCCCGACCTCGTGTCCAAGATGCACGCGGGCACCTCCCGCGCCTCGTTGTGCATCCACTGCAACAAGTGCATGCCCACCATCTACAGCGGCACCCGCTGCGTCCTCGTCGACCCCACACCCCCATCCTCGCCCGCACCTATGCCCCCATCCACGCCCTCACCCACACCCACGCCCTCACCCACACCATGAACGGCGCGAACGGCGCGAACGGCGCGAACGGCGGGAACGGCGCGAACCGGCGAAACCGACCGGCGGTCGAGCACGACCGGAAAGCCCCGTAGCCAGCGAACTACGGTCCGGGCCATGCCCCTCCATGTGCACCAGAGCGCCGGCGCGGCGGACCAGTTGCAGGTCCGCCCGCAATTCGCCCAGCTGGGCGAGATCGACGAGGTTCCCAAGCTCCGGTTGGCGCCGGGCGGCATGCCCGAGAGCACGGCCTACGAGATCGTGCACGACGAGCTGCTGTTGGACGGCAACGCCCGGCTCAACCTGGCCACGTTCGTCACCACCTGGATGGAGCGAGACGCCGAGCGGTTGATGGCCGAGTGCTCGGCTAAGAACATGATCGACAAGGACGAGTACCCGCAGACGGCAGAGCTCGAGCGCCGATGCGTCAACATCCTGGCCGGGCTGTGGAACGCACCCGAGGAAGGCGGGGCCACGGGGTGCTCGACCACGGGGTCGAGCGAGGCGTGCATGTTGGGGGGCCTGGCGCTCAAGTGGCGATGGCGCCAGCGTCGCCAGGCGGCCGGGAAGGCCGTCGATCGACCCAACCTGGTGATGGGTGCCAACGTGCAGGTCTGCTGGGAGAAGTTCTGCCGGTACTGGGATGTCGAAGCCCGGCTCGTCCCCGTCGGCCCCGACACCACGTACCTGACCGCGCCGGCTGCCGCGTCGCAGTGCGACGAGAACACCATCGGCGTGGTCGCGGTCCTGGGCTCGACCTACGACGGTGCCTACGAGCCCGTCGCGGCGATCGCCGCCGCGCTCGACGACCTGGCCGCCTCCACGGGCCTGGACGTGCCGATCCACGTCGACGGCGCGTCGGGGGGGTTCATCGCGCCGTTCCTCGATCCCAAGCTGATGTGGGACTTCCGGCTCCCGCGCGTCCAGTCCATCAACGCCTCGGGCCACAAGTACGGGCTGGTCTACCCCGGGGTGGGCTGGATCATCTGGCGCGCCCAGGAGGCGCTTCCCCGAGAGCTCGTCTTCGACGTGAATTACCTCGGAGGCGACATGCCCACCTTCGCGCTCAACTTCTCGCGCCCGGGCGCCCAGGTCGTCGCCCAGTACTACAACTTCCTACGCCTGGGCAGCGACGGGTACTGCCAGGTGCAGCAGGCGAGCCGTGACACCGCGCAGTGGCTGGCGCAGAAGATCGCGGGCTTGGCGCCCTACGAGCTCGTCTCGGCCGGCGAGGGCATCCCGGCCTTCGCCTTCCGCATCGGCGATGCGCCGTACACGGTGTACGACGTCTCCGACGCGCTGCGGGCCCGGGGCTGGCTCGTCCCCGCCTACACGATGCCCCCGGCGCTCGACCACGTCTCGGTCCTGCGCATCGTGGTCCGCAATGGGTTCAGCCGCGACCTCGCCTCGCTGTTGGTCGAAGACTTAGAGCGGGTCGACGAGCGCTTGCGCTCCCCGCACATCGGCGCCACCGACATGGGCTTCCACCACTGAAACCACCGGATGCCGCCTCGGGGGTCAGAGCCCCAGGAACCAGAAGGCGACCTTCTTCAGGTTCACGAAGAGCATGACGAGGCCGAGGAGCACGAGCACCGCACCCAGCACCGCCAGGATCTTGCCCGTGGTGCCCAGTCCCGTGAACGCCAGGCTGCCCGAGCCCGCCTTCACGACCCCCGGCGCGGTCGAGGAGCCGCCCGCGACGGAGGACCCCCCGCTGCCCCCGCTCCCGCCACCGGTCGACCTCGATGTCAGGGCGGCGGTGGTGGGCGTCGTGCCCGGCGCCGTGGTGGGCGTCGTGCCCGGGGCCGTGGTGGGTGGCGTGCCCGGGGCCGTGGTGGGCGGGATGACAGGGGTCGTGGTGGGCGGGATGACAGGGGTCGTGGTGGGCGGCGTCTTGATCGGCGGGCCCCCACCCAGGAACGTGATCGGCGTGGACACCCGCTCGTGGGCCGTGTCGTAGAACACGAGGGAGCACGTCACCCCGACCGCCTGCTGGGCGGGCGACGGTGGGCACGGGTAGTTCTGGGCGTCGGACCGCGGGCCCTTGCCCGCGCTGTCGGGGCGGCCGCCGCAGGGCCCGAAGACCGAGTAGATGCTGCAGGGAGGGCCGAGGTTGCGGCTCACGTGGACCTTGATGGTCGTCGACAAGGACCCGTCGGCGGTCGTGGACACGATGGACTTGAGCGAGGGCCGGCTGCACCCGATCGGGATCCTCTGGTTGAAGGGGGCGCCCACCCCCACCGTCGGCTCACCGGGAGCGCTGTTGCACTCCAGGACGTAGCCGAATGCTTTGGCGGTGAACCCGGTGCCGGTGACCCGGACGACCTGCCCCTGGACGAGACCGTTGGCGGTGCTGGCGCGCAGCGTCCCCACGGCGAACGCCTGTGCGCCGGCGAAGCTGAGGAAGCCCCCGACGACGAGGGCGGCAGCGATCAACCGGTAGCGAGAGACCCTCATGACTTGCCCGCACAGTTGGTCATGGACCGGTGATCCCCTTTGCCATTGCCCGCCACGGAGAAACACAAAGGGACCATGGATTGTGGCGCGCAACGCTGGCGCTCGTGGCCGTACCATACGATCCCCTCTGGCCAGCGAGAATTGTCAAATTGTGATGATCTCTCACGATCCTGCCGCCGGACACCTCGAAAGGCGTGGACCCGGGCCTCCTGGCAGCCTCTTTCCGGCACGGGTTTCGGCGCCCGAGTCGGGCTCGCGCCGGCCGAGTCGGGATCCGGGGCCGGCGCCATCCGGCACGGCCGAGGCCAGGCGACCCACGCCTGTCACACCTGTCATGCCTGTCACTCCTGCCCCACCCACGGCGGCTTGGGCCAGGAACCCCACCGGAAGCACCAGAAACGCGACCGCCCGCCGCTGCCCGACCCCGGGAGGGGTGCAATCGGACCGGTCACCGGCGCCGGTAGCGCACCGGGCACCGACCGGCGGCGCGGGCCACGCCGCCGATCTGGTTGCGCACCGGGACGGGACGGTCGGCCCACCGAGGCTCCATGTCGAAGGCGGTGAGGAGCCGGGTCGCAGCCGCGGTCATCGTCGACAGCGAGAAGGGCTGCGCCGGACAGGTGTGGCGCCCGTGTCCGAAGACGGTGACCAATTCAGTCGCGGCCAGGGCCGAGGGGTCGGCCAGGCGTCTGCGGTTCCAGCGACCCGGATCCCACGAATCGAGCCCGGGGGCCGCGCTCGTGTTGGTGAGGGGGAGGAGCGTGGCGACCGTCGCACCGGCGCCGACTTGGTAGACCGCCGTGCCGACGTCGACGGTCACCGGCGCGGTGACATAGCGGGCCATGATCGAGCGTTGCGCCAGGCGCGTCGACTCCAGCGCGCACACCTCGACCCGGGCGCGGTCTCCGGCGCGCACCCGGGAGAGCTCCTCGGGATCGGCCAACAGGTCGATCAGCATCCAACCGACCGCGGCGAAGAGATTGGACATCGAGGCCACGTGGATTAGCGCCACGTCCATCGCCACACCGACAGCCGCCTCGGGCTCGGGCACGTCGGACCACGCGGCTGCCACCCCGCGAACAGGGCATGGTCCGGCTCGGCCCCTGCGAGCTCGGCCAGCGCGGCGCCGAGCTCGTCGACGACGACCGCCAGCGCGGCGTGCTCGGCCGACTTCCCCGACGCCGCCACCGCGGCCATGGCGTCGGGGTGGACGAAGGACTCCGAGCCGTCGAGGGCGTCGAAGGCCCGGGCCAGGCGATCGAAGCGCCCGCCGGCGGCCGACCCCGGACCTCCCCACGAGGCCAGGCCCACCCGGTGCCCGAGCCGCCGGGTGAGGTCGAACACGTCGAGGTCGCCGGCCGGGCCCAGTTCCTCGACGGTGGCGTCGAGGGCGCGCTCGACGTTGGTGAGGTACGCGGCCACGTCGTCGCGTCCGAAGAGCTGGTGCGGGAGGGTTCGCCGGCCGACGAAGATCTCGTCGGGGAGCTTGCGGCGCAGCATGCGCCAGTCGGCCAGGCCCTTGCTGGCTCGCTCCTCGGGCAACCCGTAGAACGAGGCCACGCCCGGGCCCGAGAAGGTGAACAGGTAGCGGTCGCCGCCGCTGTCGACCACGAACGTGTCGCCGAGCTCACGTCGCGCTCGGCCCAGTGCCGCGATCGGGTCGTCGACGGGGACGTCCCAGGGCAGTCCCACCGCCGCCGCCACCGGCGGCATGGGCGAGATCGTCGGCCTGGCGGTGGCGGTGTCCACGGGGCGCATTCTTCCCGTTCGTCACCCATCGGTCCGATTCCGCGCCGTCTTCGGCACCATCGTCGCGCCCCCTTCGGTGCCCCCTCCGGGCCAGCTCGGCGATTTGTAGGCTACGCGTCGTCATGGACGCTCGTCGCCCGGCGCTTGACGACGCGGTTCAGGGTCCTGCGATTCGACCGCCGGCCCTACCGGATCCCGGGTCGGGTCGAGCCGACGGCCACCATGGAGAACGAGGTCGGCGACGTGCTGGCGATCGCCGGGGCGCTGCGCGAGCCCGTCGTTCTGGTGGGGCACTCCTCGGGCGCGGTCGTGTCCCTCGAAGCCGCACGGGTGGCACCGGCCCCGTCACCGTTCGCCGGCATGGTGCTCTACGAGCCGCCGGTGGCGGTCACCGGGCCCTTGGGAGGTGACGCCCTCGTCCGTGCCAAGGCGGCACTCGACGACGGAGACCCCGCCGAGGCACTGCGGATCCACCTCATCGAGATCGTCGGAGTGCCGACACGAACGGTCGCGCTCATGGCACTTCTCCCTCCGGTGCGGCGCCGGACGACGACATTCGCGGCGGGGCAGATCGCCGACGACGTCAACCTCGGATCCCTGGGGGTGGGAGTCGACCGCTACGCCGGGATCGACGTGCCCGTCGTTCTCATCGGTGGCGCCCGGAGCCCGAAGCACCTCGGAGTACGACTCCGTGCGCTCGCCAACGTCCTGCCCCACGTCGACTCGGTGGTCGTCCTCGAGCGCCAGGGCCACCTCGCCAACGCCTTCGCGCCGAGAAAGGTGGCGAGGATCATCGAGACGTTCGCCAACACCGTCCTGCGCTGAACGACCTCGGGTTCAACGAGCCCATGCTGAACGAGCCCATGCTGAACGAGCCCACGCTGAACGAGCCCACGCCGAACGAGCCCATGCTGAACGAGCCCACGCCGAACCAACTCGGGCTGAACGAGCCCACGCCGAACCAACTCGGGCTGAACGAGCCCACGCTCAGCGAGCGCGCGCCGGACGACGGGACGGCTAGGTCGAGGGAGGCTCGATGACGGTGCGGCCGCCGAGGTAGGGCGAGAGCACCGCGGGGAGCACCACCGACCCGTCGGCCCGGCGGCCGGTCTCCACCAGCGCCGCCCACACGCGGGCCCAGGCGATGGCCGAGCCGTTGAGGGTGTGGACGAACACCGGCTGGCCCCCACCGCCCGACACCTCGGCTCGGTAGCGGATGTTGGCCCGGCGCGCCTGGTAGTCGGTGCACCAGCTCACCGAGGACACCTCGAGCCACATGTCGGACCCCGGCGCATAGACCTCGATGTCGAAGGTGCGGGCCGCGGCGTTGCCGAGGTCGCCGGTGCACAGGTCGAGGACGCGGTACTCGAGGTCGAGCTCGCGCAACAGCGCCTCGGCCCGAGCGACCATGGCGGTGTGCTCGGCCGGCGACTGCTCCGCCGTGGCGTAGGCGAAGAGCTCCACCTTGTCGAACTCGTGCACGCGCAACAGGCCCCGCGTGTCACGACCGGCGGAGCCGGCCTCACGCCGGAAGCAGGCGGTCCCCGCCGTCAGGCGGACGGGGAGGGTGGCCTCGTCGAGGATCTCGTCCCGGAACATCGAGGTGAGCGGCACCTCGGCGGTGGGGATGGCCCACAGGTCGTCGCGCTCGAGGTGGTAGGCGTCGTCGGCGAACTTGGGCAGGTGCCCGGTGGAGACCATGGTGTCGGTGCGCACCAGGGTGGGAGGGCGAATCTCCTCGTAGAGCTCGGCGTGGCGGTCGAGGGCGAAGGCGGTGAGCGCCCGGATGAGCCGGGCCCCGGGGCCCCGGTAGAGCGGGAACATCGAGCCCGACAATTTGGCGCCGCGCTCGAGGTCGAGGATGCCGAGGGCCGCACCCACGTCCCAGTGGGGCACCCGTTGATGGTCCGCGTAGATCCGCGCCGTGTCCGGCCACCGCCGCACCTCGAGATTGTCCTGCGGGCCTTCCCCGTCCGGTGCCTCGTCCGCGGGAAGGTTGGGCAGCCACAGGAGCATCTCGCGCACCTCGGTCTGGGCCGCGACGGCTTGCGCGTCGAGTGCGGACTCCTCCTCGCCCAGGGCGCGGCTCTGTTCCGACAGCTCCGCGGCACGAGCGGTGTCGCCCGACCTCCTGGCCTCGCCCACCTGGCGCGACAGGTCCTTCACCTTGCCGCGCAGCTCGTCGCGGCGGCCCACCGTGGCGCGCGATCGACGGTCGGCGTCGAGGAGTCGCTCCACCTCGGCGGGGTCGACGCCCTTGCGGGCCAGGGCGGCCTTCACCTCGTCGGGGTTCTCCCTGGCCAGGCGGATGTCGATCATGGGGCGCAACGGTAGCCTCGCCGCGATGTCCCAACCGTCTCGGTCCGGCGGGTCGCCGGCGCAGCGCGACCGTGTCGGCCCTGCTGTCGAGTGCCGTGACCTCGTGGTGCGCTACGGCGCGGTCACCGCCGTGGACGGGCTGTCGCTGACCGCCGAGCGCGGACAGGTCCTGGCGCTGCTGGGGCCCAACGGGGCGGGCAAGACCTCCACCGTCGAGACCCTCGAGGGCTACCGGCGCGCCTCGGAGGGGACCGTCCGGGTGCTCGGGCTCGACCCGGTGTCGGACCACCGGCGCGTCGTGGCCCGCATGGGCGTCATGCTCCAGCGCGGCGGGGTGTACCCCGTCATGGGACCGCGGCGCGTGCTCCGGCTCTTCGCCGACTACTACGACGACCCCGAGGATCCCGAGGCGCTGCTCGACCTGGTGGGCCTGCGCGCCGTGGCCCGCACCCCGTGGCGGCGGCTGTCGGGGGGCGAGCAGCAACGGCTGTCGTTGGCGCTGGCGATCGTGGGCCGGCCCGAGGTGGTGTTCCTCGACGAGCCGACGGCCGGGGTCGACCCCGAGGGACGCATCGACGTGCGCCGGGTGATCACCGAGCTGCGCGACCGGGGGGCGTGCGTGGTGCTCACCACCCACGAGCTGCCCGAGGCCGAGCGCGTGGCCGACGACGTCGTCATCATCACCCGGGGGCGTGCCGTGGCGCGGGGCACCGTGGCCGAGCTCGCCGCCGCGGGGGGCGAGGGCGGCATCCGGTTCGAGGGCCCGGCCGCGCTCGACCTGGTCGGGCTGGGCGACGCGCTCGGCGCCGAGGCGGGCACCGTCACCGAGGAGCGCCCGGGCCGGTACCGCGTGGACGGCCCGGCCACCGCCACCCGGCTGGCGCTGTTGGCGGGGTGGATGAGAGACCGCGACCTGCCCCTCACCGAGCTGCGGGCCGGGCGTCGCTCACTCGAGGAGATCTACCTGCGTGTGACACGGGGGGACGAGGAGCGCGAGGAGCCGGAGCACCGTGAAGACGTGCGTGGGGCCGGGGGCCGGAGATGAGCGCCGGCCGTCCGGCGGTACGCCGGCTGATTTCGCTGTCCGGCGCTACGCCGGCTGATTTCGCGTCCGGCGCTACGCCGGCTGATTTCGCGTCCGGCGGTACGCCGGCTGACTGCACAGTGTGCGGCCGAAGTGGGCATGACGATGCGCCGGGGCGAGTCGCTGCTGCTGACGATCGGCATCCCCGTCATCCTTCTCGTGTTCTTCTCCGAGGTGCACCTGCTGCCCACCGGCACCGCCCATCCCGTCAGCTTCCTGGCCCCGGGCATCCTGGCGTTGGCCGTCATGGGCACCGCACTCGTGAACTTGAGCATCGCCACGGGCTTCGAGCGTGGGTACGGCGTGCTCAAGCGGCTCGGCGCCACCCCGCTGGGCCGCCCGACGCTGCTGGGCGCCAAGATCGTCGCCATCCTCGTGGTCGAGGCGATCCAGGCCGCGGTCCTCGTCCCCGTGGCCCTCGGGCTCGGATGGCACCCGACCGCAGGCGGCGCGGGACGCGCCGTCGTGGTGGTGGTCCTCGCCACCGCCGGGTTCGGGGGCCTCGGCCTGCTGCTGGCCGGCGTCCTGCGGGCCGAGGTCAACCTGGCCGCGGCCAACGGGCTGTGGCTGCTGCTGCTTCTCGTGAGCGGGATGCTGGCCCCGCTGTCGAAGCTGCCGAGCGGCCTGCAGGCGGTGGCCAAGGTCCTGCCCGCCGCCGCGCTCGCCGACGCCCTGCACCGCGCCCTGGGCCTGGGCACCGCGGTACCGGGGTGGGCGTGGCTGGTGCTCGTGATCTGGGCCGTCGCCGCCCCCGTGGCCGCGGCCGCCACGTTCCGCTGGGAATGAGGGGCCGGTGGGAATGAGCGCACCGGTGGGAGCGGGCCGGCTCCACGTGGCGGTGGTGGGCGGCGGCGGTCGCCTGCCGGCCGCGCAACGCACGATGGCCGAAGAAGTCGGCCGGGCCGTGGCCGAGGCGGGGGCCGTGCTCGTGTGCGGAGGGTTGGGCGGTGTGATGGAGGCCGCCTGCCGCGGCGCGCAGGCCGGGGGCGGGCTCACCATCGGGATCCTCCCCGGTCTCGAGCGCCACGACGCCAACCCCCATGTCGAGGTCGCCATCCCGACCGGCATGGGCGAGGCCCGCAACGCCCTGGTGGTCCGGGCCGCCGACGTGGTGGTGGCGGTGGCCGGCGAGTACGGCACCCTGTCGGAGATCGCGCTCGCGCTGCAGGCGGGCATTCCCGTCGTCGGGCTCGACACCTGGGAGCTCGCCCGCCGCGGCGAGCCGGTCGACGCCGTCGTCGCGCGCCGCGACACCGGCCCGGGCGGTGGAGCTCGCCCTCGACCTGGCCCGCACGGCGCGGGCGGCGCGCCCGGGGGGCTCGGCCCGCACGTGAGCCCGGCCCCGCCCGGTGAGGATCGGCGCGGCGGGCGCGCTGACGTCATGATGGGGGCGATGCCGGCATGACGAGAACGACGTGTCGCCCCGGGCGGCCACGGCCGTCCCGCGCCGTCGCGGTGCGGGTGGCGGCGGTGGCCTCGGTCGTGACGGTCGCGGTCGTGCTGGCGGTGTCGGCGGCGGCGCTGTGCGGGACGTCGGTGCTCGGCTCTCCGCCCCCCACCTCCACCGTCGGCCATCACGGTGTCCCTCCGGCCCACGCCGCCTCCACCACATCGATGCCGACCAGCGACTCGCCCATCGTCGACGTCTCGGCCGACGCCGCTACCGGGGGGTACTGGCTCGCCGCCTCCAACGGGGCGGTCTTCGGCTTCAACGCCCCCGGCTTCGGATCGGCTGCGGGCCTGGCCCTCACGTCCCCGGTGGTCGGGATCGCCGCGACGGCCGATGATGGTGGGTACTGGCTCGTGGCCGCCGACGGCGGGGTCTTCTCCTACGGCGACGCCCGGTTCGCGGGGTCGATGGGCGCGGTGCACCTGACCCGGCCCGTGGTGGGGATGGCCGCCGACACGGCGACGGGCGGCTACTGGCTCGTGGCCGCCGACGGCGGGGTCTTCACCTTCGGCGCTCCCTTCGAGGGCTCCGCCGGGGCCCTCAAGCTGAGCTCCCCGGTGGTCGGGATGGCCGCGACGGCCGACGACGGTGGGTACTGGCTCGTCGGTGCCGACGGTGGCGTGTTCTCCTACGGCGACGCCCGGTTCGCGGGGTCGATGGGCGCGGTGCACCTGACCCGGCCCGTGGTGGGGATGGCCGCCGACACGGCGACGGGCGGCTATTGGCTCGTGGCCGCCGACGGCGGGATCTTCTCCTTCGCCGCCCCCTATGACGGGTCGACGGGCGCACTCGTGCTCGACCGGGCCGTCGTGGCCATGGCCGCCACGGCCGACGGCGGCGGGTACTGGCTCGTGGGTGCCGACGGTGGCGTCTACGCGTTCGGGGAGGCGCGGTACCAGGGGTCGGTGGCCGTCGCCCCCCTGGCGGGGCTGACGGTGGTGATCGACCCCGGCCACGACGGTGGGAACGGGGCGAGCCCCCAGGTCGTCAACCGCCCCATCGACGGCGGTGGGTTCACCGAGCCGTGCGACACCACCGGGACCGAGACCGACAACGGCTACACCGAGCACGCCTTCAACTTCGACGTCGCCCTTGCCGCCCGGGCCCTCCTCCAGGCCCAAGGGGCCCAGGTGGTGCTCACCCGCCCCACCGACACCGGGGTGGGGCCCTGTGTCAACGTGCGCGCCGCCATCGCCGACGAGCTCCATGCCGATGTGGCGGTGTCGATCCACGCCGACGGCGGCCCGCCCACCGGCAGCGGGTTCGCGGTCGACACCCCGGTGCCGGTGGTGAGCCCGATCTCGGACAACCGCGCCATCGTGGCGCCGTCGGACCAGCTGTCGATCGACCTGCGCAACGCCTTCGAGGCCGCCACCGGTGAGCCGCCCGCCGACTACACCGGACAGGAGGGCATCGTCTACCGCTCGGACCTCGGAGGGCTCAACCTGTCGACGGTGCCCAAGGTGCTCATCGAGTGCGCCAACATGCGCAACGCCCATGACGCCGCCGCGGTCCAGAGCCCGCAATGGCGCCAGAGCGCGGGCCTGGGCATCGCAACCGCCATCGAGCAGTTCCTCGCGGCCGCCGAGCGCACCTGAGCCCATGGCCATCCTCGACGACATCAGGCGTTTCTGGGACGACGACGCCGCCACCTACGACAACGCGCCGGGTCACCACCCCACCAGCCCGGCGGTCCGGGCGGCGTGGACCGCTGCTCTCGATTCCCTGTTGCCCCCCGCACCGGCCCGCGTCCTCGACTGCGGGGCCGGGACCGGGTTCCTGAGCCTCATCGCGGCGCGCCTCGGGCACCGCGTCACCGCGCTCGACCTGTCCCCGCAGATGCTCGACAAGCTGCGGGCGACGGCCGGGGCCGAGGGCCTCGACATCGCCGTCGTGGTGGCGCCCGCCCACGAGCCGCCCGGTGATCCCGGCGGGTTCGACGCCGTCATGGAGCGCCACCTGCTGTGGACGTTGCCGGACCCCACCGAGGCGTTGCGCGCCTGGCGGGCGGTCGCACCCGGCGGGAGGCTCGTGGCCGTCGAGTCGTTGTGGGGCGATGCCGACCCCGTCGAGGCGTGGCGCGGTCGGGCCTTCAGGCTGGTGGAGCGCTGGCGGCGCACCGCCCCCCATCACCACGGGTCCTATTCCGCCGAGCTGCGGGGTGCGCTGCCCCTCGGGACCGGCACCCATCCGCGCGCCGTGACGCACCTCGTGTCCGAGGCGGGATGGACCGCACCGCGGCTGCTGCGCCTACGCGACGTGGAATGGGCCTCGACACTCGAGCAGCGCCTGCCCGAGCGGCTGCTCGGCCTGACACCGCGCTTCGCCGTCGTCGCCACCTGACGCCCGGTCAGGTGTGGGCGAGGAGTCCCAGGTCGCTCTCGAGCGTGGCGTGGCTCACCGGGCCGTGGACTGTCTTGACGATCGTTCCCGAGGCGTCGATGAAGACCGTCCCGGGATACCCCACCAGCGTGAACTTGGGCGCCAGCCCGCTGTCGACGTTGGTTCCCACCGCGAAGGACACGCCGCTCCTGCGGGCGAAGGCGAGACCGCTGGCGGGATCGTCGTTGCCGTCGACACCGACGAACACGATGCCGTCACCCGCCGCCTGTTCCTGCCGGGCCACGCGGGCCACCATGGGCAGCTCGGCATGGCACGGCCCGCACCACGACGCGAAGAACGTGAGCACCACGGGTTTGTGTGCCTGTGTCCCGGTGAGGGGGTAGGACACGGGACGCCCGCCGCCCAGACGAGGCAGCGTGAACGCAGGTGCCCGTTTCGGGCCCGACCCCCCGGTCACCAACCCGACCACGAGTCCCGCCGCCACCACGAGCCCCACAGCGATCGGCACGAACCGGCGGCGGCCCCGGCGGGGTGCGGTCTCGCCGGGCTCCTCGGTCAATGGAACCGGATGAGCACGTCGCCCGCCATGGCGACGAAGAGCAGCGTGAGGTACGTGATCGAGTAGCGGAACAGTGCCATGGCGGCGCGCTGGGTCTGTTCCCGGCGCAGTCGCAGTGCGAAGACGATGAAGAGCGCGCCGAGCGCGAGCGCGCCCACGAGGTACACCGGGCCCATGTGGCCCACCACCGCGAACAGCACCGTCACCGCCACGAGCAGCACCGTGTAGAAGAGGATCTGCTGCGCGGTGCGGCGCAGGGTCGCGACCACGGGGAGCATGGGGACCTGCGCCGCGGCGTAGTCGTCGCGGTAGCGGATGGCCAGCGCCCAGAAGTGCGGCGGTGTCCAGATGACGATGACGGCGAACAGCACGAGCGGCGCCCAGCCCAGGCGATCGGTGACCGCCGCCCACCCCACGAGCACGGGCACGGCCCCGGCGGCGCCACCGATGACGATGTTCTGGGTGGAGCTGCGCTTGAGCCAGATGGTGTAGACGACGATGTAGAAGGCGGTCGCCGCCACCGCCAGCACCGCCGAGAGCAGGTTGACCCAGGCCCACAGCTCGGCGAAGGCCGCCGCCTCGAGCACCACCGCGAACACCGTGGCGGCCCGGGGCGTGACGTCCCCCGTGACGAGCGGCCGGTGGCGGGTCCTGTGCATCACCTTGTCGATGTCTCGGTCCAGCACCATGTTCAGCGCATTGGCCCCGCCCGCGGCGAGCGCCCCACCCACGAGGACGAGGACCATGAGTCGAACCGAGGGGACCCCGCGCCGCGCCACGAGCATGGTGGGGAGCGTGGTCACGAGCAGCAGCTCGATGATGCGCGGCTTGGTCAGTGCCACGTAGCTCCGGGCTTTGGCCCCGGTCACCCGGATGCCGCGCGGGACCGCGGGAGACAGCGAGGACATCTCGCCGAGCCTACGGCGGCGCCCCCCACCAGACAATGTGGCCCGACGAGCGTGCCGTGGCGATCTGCGGCCCCGGGCCGGCCTGCCCCCCCGAGGGGGCGTCGGCCCACCGGTACGATGATCACCCGGTGCAGCTCCCCGGCGTCACACCTCGGGCCTTCCTGCGCATCACCCAGGTCACGGTGGTGATCGTGGTGCTCAACATCGTCACGGGCGCGGCGGTGCGGCTGAGCGACTCCGGGCTCGGCTGTCCGGACTGGCCGACATGCTCTCGCCACCACCTGACGCCGCAGCTGTCGCTGCATCCCGCCATCGAATTCGGGAACCGGATGGTCGTCGTGGTCCTGTGCATCGCCACCGCCCTGGCGCTGCTCGCCGCGCTGCGCCGGGCACCCCGGCGCCGTGACCTGGTCTGGCTCTCGGCCGGCCTTCTCGTCGGGGTGCTCGGGGAAGCGGTGCTCGGCGCCGTGGTCGTCTACACCAAGCTCAACCCGTACGTGGTCATGACCCACTTCATGGTGGGGATCGCGTTGCTGACCGACGCCTTCATCCTCGCCCTGCGAGCCGGTCGGGCCGAGGGAGCCGGTGCGGGTGCGGGTGCGGGTGCGGGTGCAGCTGCGCCCTCGGGTGCGGGTGCCGGTGCGGGTGGGCCGGCCTCGAACGCCGCCCGGCTCTCCAAGGTCGCCGGGCGTGAGCGGCGCCTCAGCCAGGTGATGCTGGGCCTGCTGGCGGTGGCCGTGGCAGCGGGAACGGCCACCACCGGAGCCGGCCCCCACGCCGGAGGGGTCGGCGCCAAGCGGCTGCCGATCGCCCTGGGCGACATGGCCCGGATCCACTCGGGCATCGTGATCTGCCTGGTGGCGCTCACCTTGACGCTCCTGTACCTGCTCGACCGCACCGGCGCGCCCTCGTCGGTGCTCGACCGGGCCCGGCTTCTGCTGGGTGCGATGGTGGTCCAGGGCGGCATCGGCTACGTCCAGTACTTCAGCCACCTGCCGGCCCTGCTCGTCGGCGTCCACGTCTTCGGCGCCACCGTGGTGTGGATGGCGATGCTGTGGTTCTACGACGGGCTCACCCACCGCGCCGCCGTGGCCAGGCACGAGGACGAGGTCCCGGGGAGCGCCGCCGGTGTCGGGCTGATCGGGGCCGGCACGGTTTCGGGGAGCCCGGTTTCGGGGAGCCCAGTTTCGGGGAGCCCAGTTTCGGGGAGCCCGGTTTCGGGGAGCCCAGTTTCGGGGAGCCCAGTTTCGACGAGCACCGCCTCCCCGGTCACCCCATGACGGGACCGGGCACCGAGGTCCAGCCCGCCGAGGTCGACGCGCCCGAAGGTGGGGAGGACCTGCGCCCCGACAGGCCGTGGCTCGTGATCGTGTGGAACGACCCCATCAACCTGATGTCGTACGTCACCTACGTGTTCCAGAAGCTGTTCGGCTACAGCCGGGACAAGGCCACCAAGCTCATGCTCGACGTCCACCACAAGGGTCGGGCCGTCGTCAGCTCGGGACCTCGTGAGCGGGCCGAGCTCGACGTCTTCCGGCTCCACGAGCACGGGCTGTGGGCCACCATGGAGCAGTCGTCGTGATCGGCCGCCGGCGCTTCGTACGCGACCGCCACGGGCGCATCCGGCCCGGGCTGGAGGACCCCGAGCGCGAGTTGTTGCGGATGCTGCCCAGGCAGGCCCGCGACCTCGTCGACCATGACGACCCCGACGCCAAACGGCTCTTCCCCGTCGCCTACACCGACGACGACGCGGCGCAGGCCGACTACCGGGACATGATGGGGAGCTCCCTTCTCGAACATCACCGGCACGCGCTCGACGTCCTGGTGTCGACCGTCGACGAGACGACGATCGACGCGGACCAGCTCAACGGATGGCTGGGCGCGGTCGAGGTGCTGCGCCTGCTGCTCGGCACCCAGCTCGACGTGAGTGAGGACTTCACCCAGGTCGACGCCGACGACCCCCGAGTGGACCAGTTCAGCGTCTACCAGTACCTGAGCATGCTGCAGAACGAGATCGTGGACACCCTGGCCGCTGCACTGCCCCGGGACGGGACCGCGACGTGACCCCGAGGCTGCTCACCATCATGGGGTCCGGCGAGACCGCACCCACGATGGTCAAGGTCCACCGCTCCGTGGTCGAGCGACTCGGGCCCGGGGCCGGCCCCGGACTGCTCCTCGACACCCCCTTCGGGTTCCAGACCAACGCCTCGGAGATCGCGTCGCGCGCCGTGACGTACTTCCGTGACAGCGTGGGTTCCACCATCGAGGTGGCGGGCCTGCGCAGGGCCGCTGACCTCGAGGGCCCGTCCGGAGATGCCATCGTCGCCAAGCTGGCCGCGGCACCGTTGGTCTTCGCCGGGCCCGGGAGCCCCACATACGCGCTGCGGCAGTGGCAAGGGACGCTCGTCCCCTCGGTGCTCGCCGAGAAGCTCGCCCTCGGAGGCGCCCTCACCTTCGCATCGGCC
Organism: uncultured Acidimicrobiales bacterium; assembly: GCA_963739765.1. Lineage (GTDB taxonomy): Bacteria > Actinomycetota > Acidimicrobiia > Acidimicrobiales > UBA8190 > Chersky-840. Next base: position 822,543 of record CAVUBP010000003.1, read on the forward strand.
GCGGCGCTGACACTCGGGTGCGTGACGGTGCCCGTCTACGAGGTCTACAAGGTGGGCGAGGACCCGCGTTGGGTGCCGGGGCTCGACCTGCTGGCTGCGATCGGTCTCGACGTGGCCCTGATCCCGCACTACGACAACGCCGAGGGCGGCACCCACGACACCCGGTTCTGCTACCTGGGCGAGGAGCGTTTGGCCGGGCTCGAACGCGAGCTCCCCGAGGGCGCGTTCGTGCTCGGGGTCGACGAGCACACCGCGCTCGTCATGGACCTCGACACCGAAGAGGCGGCGGTCGCAGGCCACGGGGGGGTGACGGTCCGCGTACGCGGACGATCGGCGCGTGTCGAGGCGGGCGAGACCATGGCCCTGGGTCGAATCGTGGAGCTGGCCGCCGAGCTGGCCGCCGAGCCGGCTGCCGGACGGGCGGCGGGCGGCGGCGGTGCGGGCGGCGGTGCGGCCGCGGCGACCGGATCGCCGGGTGCCGGGTCCGGCACCGGCACTGGCACCGGCACCGGCGCGCAGCCCCGGACAGGCGCCGGCATCGAGGCCGGCACGCCCGGAGCCCCGGGATCCGACGGCCCGCCACTGCTCGGTGCCATCCGGGGCCTCGAAGAGACCTTCCGCGCCGCTCGGGTCGCGTCCGACGTGGCCGCCATGGTGCAGGCCATCCTGGCCCTCGACGACGAGCTGTGGGCGTGGAGCGCGGACACGTTGCAATCCGACGCCCTCGACCGGGGTCGCGCCAGCCTGCGGGCGATGGTGGCCGAGCTGGGGGAGTTGGGGGCACTGGGGCGCGCGACCCGGCCGAGTTGGTGGGGCCTTTCGTCGAGCTCGCCCTCGACCTTCGCGACTCGGCCCGCCGGGAGCGCCGGTTCGAAGACGCCGATGCGGTGCGCGACCGCCTGGTGGCGTTGGGGGTGGAGGTCAACGACACGGCCGAGGGATCGGCGTGGCGTCTCTCCAACGGCCCGTCCTCGACCTGATCCAACGGCACGTCCTCGGCGTGATCGATACCCACGCCCTCGGGCTGTCGAGCAGCACGGCCTCGGGCTGGGCAACGGGAGACCCTGCTAACCTGCCAAAGCCCTGATCGGTCCAGCCCCCATCGTCTAGTGGCCGAGGACGCCGCCCTTTCAAGGCGGTAACACGGGTTCGAATCCCGTTGGGGGTGCAGCGAGTGGGGCGAACGCTGACCGGGGTCCTGTGGTGCAGTTTGGAGTGCACGCCGGCCTGTCAAGCCGGAGGTCGCGGGTTCAAATCCCGTCAGGACCGCCGCCGGGGACAATCGTCCCCGGCATTGCGGTCGGGTAGCTCAGTTGGTAGAGCGCGCGCCTGAAAAGCGTGAGGTCACCGGATCGACGCCGGTCCCGACCACCAGAAGTGGCTCCGAGGTCCACCAGGTGTCGGCACGTCGACATCGGACTCCGCCATCGGACATAGGCCCACAGAACCCGGACATCGCACGAAAGTGAGCGCCGGTGGTCGATCCGGACCGTGACCGTGCTTTCGGGCAGTTCGACGCCGGTGTCCGCTTCGAATGGGGACCGATCGGAGCCGCGCATCTGGCCCGGGACGCCGAATGCCTGGTGGTGGTGGACGTGCTCTCGTTCACGACATCGGTCACGGTCTGCGTGGGCCGGGGCATGGCGGTGTACCCGCGCCGCTGGGCCGACCCCGACGCCGCTGCCTTTGCCGCCGCCCACGACGCTCAGCTGGCGGTACGCCGCCGGGACGTCTCCGCCGACCGTCCGTGGTCCCTGTCCCCCGCTGTCCTGAGCACCGCCCCGGTCACCCCCCGCCTGGTGCTGCCCTCGCCCAACGGCTCGACCATCGCCGCGGCTGCGGCCTCCGGCGGGGCCAGCGTCGTCGCCGCGTCCCTGCGCAACGCTCCCGCCGTCGGACAGTGGTTGGTCGCCAACGGCCATGGGGCCCCCGGACACCCCGTGGTCATCGTCGCCTCGGGCGAGCGCTGGACCGACGGCTCGCTGCGACCCGCCCTGGAGGACGCGCTGGGTGCCGGTGCTGTGCTCCATGAACTGCGGACCGGCGGTTGCACGTTGTCGGCAGAGGCCGACGCCATGGCGGCGATGTTCGAGACGACCCCTGACGTCGAAGCGGCCGTCAGACGCTCGGGCTCAGCCCTCCAGCTGGTCAGAGCCGGGTACGCCGGAGACGTCGACGTGGCCGCCCCGTTCGGATGTGACCATTCGGTCCCCGTTCTCCACGACGGCGCGTTCACCTCCCCACAGGACCCCTCACCCTCATAGGACCTGTCTCACCGGTTGTTCTCATAGGACCTGTCTCACGGGTTGTTCGGGTCGGCCCAATGCTTGGGTCGGCTCAAGACGCTCATAGAGCGGGGCGCACGGGCTCTTCCAACCCGGAGCTCGAGACGGGCCCGTGGCGCGGCTGATGCCTATTGAATGTCCAGCACAGGGCCTGTATCGTGCCGCCACCGAGTCGACCCCACCCGGGATCGCCCGGGGGGTGGGGACCGTGGGCCGACGACCGCTTCGACCTGATGCCGACTCCGGCGCGCCATCCCGGGGCCGCCACCTCCCATATCGACTCATTGGCCAAGTGATTGCGGCCACCGTGATCACGATCGGCGCCGGGCTCTTGCCACCACAGGGGCGGGAGCGGCATCGTCGGGGTGGCAGGTGAGCGCCACCTTCACGCCCCCCATCGGCGCCCTCGGCGGCGTGTCGTGCCCGACGGCGACGGCGTGCGTCGCGGTCGGCGGGCTCTTCGGTGCCCAGATCGTGAGCAGCTCCGACGGCGGAGAGACTTGGACGCGCCAGGCTGCGCCCACGACGGCGGCGGAGTTCTTCTCTGTGAGCTGCGCGACCCCTTCGTTGTGCGTGGCGGTGGGATCGGACTCGAGCCTGGGCGCGTCGGTGATCGCCACATCCGCCGACGGAGGCACCACCTGGGCTCCGCAGACGGTCCCGGCTGGCGGTGGTCCTCTCCTGAGCGTGAGCTGCCCGACGGCCACGACCTGTGTGGCGGTGGGAGCCGATGCCGAGTTCTTCGGCGGCTCGGTGCTCACCAGCACCAACGGGGGCACGACATGGGTGAGCCGGGCCGTTCCCGCCAAGGCCGGGCTGCTCGAGGCGGTGTCGTGCTCCAGCGCCACCGACTGCGTCGCCGTGGGAAGCGATGCTTCGGGCGATTCGGCCGCCATCATCTCCACCGTCAACGGCGGGGCCACCTGGGTGGACCGGGCCACGCCTGCCAGCGCGGGGGAACTCTCGGGGGTGTCGTGCTCTCCCACCACGGCGTGCGTGGCCGTGGGCACCAACTCGGACCAGAGCGCGGCGGAGATCGTCACATCGGGCCAACGGGGCCAGTGCCTGGAAAGCCCGGACCGCCCCGGCGTCCGCAGCCGCCCTCATCGGCGTCGCTTGCCCCACCGCCACGTCCTGCACGGCGGTGGGGGCGGGACCTGACTACACCAGTGCCGTCGTGGTCCACAGCGCCGACGGGGGCGCCACCTGGGCCTCCCAGACACTTCCGGCCGCCACGGGCGAGCTCGGAGGGATCGACTGCGCGTCCTCGACCGCGTGTGTCTCGACAGGTGCGGACGACGTCGGCATCGGGGAGGTGGTGAGAACCACCGACGGGGGGTCGACATGGACCGGGGGAGCCTGCCCGAAGGGACCGGGCCCTTCGGGCAGATCAGCTGTCCCACACCGACCGATTGCTTCGCCTTGGGCGTCGCCACCAGCGGACCGATCGTCGAGGTCACCACCGACGGAGGCGCCACGTGGAGCACGAAGGCACTGCCAGGCGGCGCTGTTCTCCTGGTGGGGATGGACTGTCCCTCGGCGACCACCTGTGTGGAGGTGGGGTTGAACGACACAGCTCCCGCGTCGGCCCCGGGCGAGATCGTCGCCACCACCGACGGCGGGACCACGTGGGCGCCGCAGACGGCCCCGGCCGGAACGGGCCCGATGCTCGACGTGGCGTGCCCGTCCACCACGACGTGCATTGCGGTGGGGGCCAGCCCCGACTTCAGCAGCGGGCCGCCATCTCCACCACCGACGGGGGGGCCACCTGGGTCCCCGACGCCGTACCGTCGGCCGCGGGTCCACTCAACGCGGTGACCTGCCCCACCGCCACGGCGTGCATCGCCCTGGGCAGCGCGGGCGTGGTCAACGGCGGCGTGGCCAGCGAGATCCTCACGACCACCAACGGCGGCACCACCTGGGTGCCCCGGGTGGTGCCCTCGGCCACGACCGAGCTCGACCGGGTCAGCTGCGTGTCGGCGTCGTCATGCCTGGCGCTGGGCTTCGACTTCAACGGTTTCGAGGGAGCCATCGGCCCTGTGATCTTGTCCACGGCTGACGGGGGCGCCACCTGGAACCCGGTGGGCGTCCCGGCCGGCGCCGGCCCCCTCAACGGCGTCGCCTGCGTCCCGACCACGTCGATCTGCTTCGTCTCGGGCCAGGTGCTTCAGTCGGGCACGGGGGGCACCGGGGTGGTCCTGTCGGCCGGGGCCCGTGGCGCGGCGACATCACGAGGCGCGGGCGTGCACGGCGCGGTGACCGCCGGGATCCGCCGGGAAGCGAACCGGGTCCGTTCCCTGTTCGCCGGTGGAGCGGTTGCGAACGCCGACGCCAGCACGACGGCGGTCGCACTCGGCGGAGGGCCGAGCCAGGTCTTCGCCAGCGGTGACGGAGGGTCGACGTGGGCCTCCCAGGTGCTCCCGGCGGTGACCGGGGCGGTGTCGGACATCGTGTGCCCGTCGACGGCAGCGTGCTTGGCCACGGGGTCCGACCTCTCGGGCGGGGGGTTGATCCTCTCTCTGGCACAACCCACCGTCCCGACCACCACCACCACGACCTCGACCGTGGCACCCACCACCACGACCTCGTCCGCGTCGCCCACGACGACGACGACAGTTGCGCCCACAACCACGACCACACCCGCGACCACGTCCACGACCACACCCGCGACCACGTCCACGTCCACGTCCACGACCACGACGTCGACCACCGTGAGCCCGACGACGACAACCACGAAGACCGATACCTCCTCCGCGACGGTGACGACGAAGGTGGCCACCGCCTCGGGTTCCGGCCGCTCTTCGGGCTCGGGCTCGGGCTCGGGCCCGGGCTCGGGGGGACCCGGTGGGTCGCGAGGATCGGCGGGCAGCTCGACCCCCACCGTCTCGAGCAGATCGTTGGCGTTCACAGGTCCGGGGCGAGGAGACGTGTGGGCCGCTCAGCTCGGGGCTCTGCTCGTTCTCCTGGGGGTGGTGCTCCTGGTGCTCGTGAGCATCCCCCGGCGGTTCTTCACCCGGGCGGCATACGCCGGGGTGAGACAGAACGTGCTGCGCGCCCACCACGTCGGCGCGACGCGGCCTCCACACGCGTGGCCGGCGCGCCGATTCGGCACTCGCCTACCCGAGGTCGGTGCCGCGCTGGCACGGAGCGCGACACGTGCCGGACGATGGACGGTCGGACGCTGAATTCGAAAAAACTTCGAAAAACGAAGGTTCGCTTGGCGCGTCCCCCGCGCGTAGACCACAATAGGCCCCCATGAACAAGAGAGAGCTTGCCAAAGCGGTGGCCGTGCACGCGGATGTGGACCTCAAGACGACGTCCGCTGTCCTCGAGGGGTTCACCGAAGTCGTGACCGCGGTCGTGTCTCAGGGGGAGCCGGTGGCGATCACCGGTTTCGCCAAGTTCGTCAAGGTCAATCGCCCCGCCCGCATGGGCCGCAACCCAGCCACAGGGGAAGCGATCCGTATCAAGGCGTCCAAGAAGGCGCGCATCACTCCGGTGAAGGCGTTCAAGGACGCGGTGATGGCTCCGGCGACAGCACCCCGGCTCAAGCGTGGTGCGTTCCCGACCAATGACGACGCCGTGCGCGCGGCGGGCAAGACCGTCGCCGCGGCGACACCGCGTGCCCGCAAGGCCGCCCCGGCGCGCAAGACCGCCAAGCGGGCCCCCGCCAAGAAGGCGCCGGTTCGTCGCGCTCCTGCGAAGAAGGCTCCGGCGCGTCGGACCACCGCCAAGAAGGCGCCGGTTCGTCGCACGGCCAAGAAGACCACCGCCCGCAGGCGGTAGCGACATACGAGCTCTCTCGAGGGCTCGTCAACGGCCATGAGAATCGACGGCGCGAACATCCTCGTGACGGGGGCGTCATCGGGGATCGGCCAGGCGCTCGCTCCCATGTTGGCCGCGCGCGGCGCGACCGTCGGGATCGTGGCGCGCCGAGCCGACCGACTGCAGGAGACGCTCGCCCTGTGCCAGGAGCACGCGCCCGGGTCCCGGATGTGGATCGTCGACCTGTCCGACGTCGACGCCGCGGTGCAGCTCGTGCACGACGCGTGGGAGGAATTCGGCGCGCTGGACTGTCTGGTCAACAACGCCGCCCTCGGGAAGCGCAAGCTCGTGGCCGAGCACACCCCCGACGACCTCGAGGTGGTGATGCGCACCAATTTCATGTCGCCGATCCGCATGAACCTGGCCGTGCTCCCACTCATGCTCGAGCGCGGGTCGGGGACGATCGTCAACGTCGCCAGTGGCGGCGGCCGGTTCGGGATCGTGCACGAATCGGCGTACTGCGCGGCGAAATTCGCCATGACGGGTTGGAGCGAGGTGGCCGCCATGGACCTGGCCGACACCCCGGTCGAGGTGAAGCTCATCCAGCCCGGCGCCATCGCCACGGAGATCTGGGTGCCCCAGCCCGGGGAGCTCCCGGGCCTTCCGGGCGCGCAGTTCGCCACCGCGCAGGAGTGCGCGGCGGGGATCGTCGACGCGCTCGAGACCGAGGGGTTCGAGTTCTTCGTCCCCGCGGAGCTCAAGAACCACGTCGATGTGAAGAACAGCGACATGGCGGGGTGGATCGAGCTCATGGCCGCCCTCGGGCGCGCCAAGGAATCGAATCCCTCCTGAACCGGGCCCGCGGACGTCTCTGACCGCTGCCATTGCTCCTGCCGCTGCTCCTGCCGCTGCTCCTGCCGCTGCCGCTGCCTACGCGGCGTGGACGAAGCGCCGACCCGAGACGAAGGCCGGCAGGATCGAGATGACCGGCGCACCCTCCCCGGCGTCCCACAGGTTGGGCGCCTGATCGAGGGCCGACGAGATCGCCGCGCTGTCTCTCACCTGGCGGGCCACCCCCACCACCAGCACGCTCCATCCCCGGGCCCACGAGGGCTCCACGTCGTCGACCTCGAAGGCCACCACGGTGTTCGCCGAGGCGGTATGGAGGTTGGTGCCTCCCCCGGTGCGGAAGACGATGTGGCCGTCGAGCAGTCGGTAGTGGACGGGGAAGATGGCCGGCACGGCGCGGATCGTGACCGCGATACGACCCAGGCGTGACCGGGCCAGGAGCTCCAGGCACTGTTCCGCGGCGAGGACTTCGAGCCCCTCCGCGTCCGTCAACACAGCAGCCAATTTGGCCCTGTCGGCCTCCGGCAAATAGAGGCGAACGGCCCCCCGTCCCCCGCCGTTCGGACATGCGCGGGCGCAGGGTCGTCACGGTGCCCGGCCCGATAGGTTCGATCCCGACCGACCCACCGACCGGACCGACCGACCGGACCAGACCGACCGACCGGACCAGACCGACCGACCGGACCAGACCGACCGACGGACCAGACCGAACAAGACCAGACCGCGGGAGGCGACATGACCGAGCAGGTGGACGTGGTGGTACTGGGGATGGGCCCCGGCGGAGAAGATGTCGCCGGCCGTCTCGCCCAGGCGGGCCTCGACGTCGTCGGGATCGACGGCAGGCTGCTCGGCGGGGAGTGCCCGTACTGGGGATGTGTCCCGTCGAAGATGATGATCCGGGCCGCCAACCTGCTGGCCGAGGGGCGCCGGATCCCGGGGATGGCGGGCTCCTCCACCGTCACCGCCGACTGGGCGCCCGTCGCCCGGCGCATCCGCGACGACGCCACCGACAACTGGAACGACCAGGCGGCGGTGGACCGGTTCGTCGGCAAGGGAGGGCGGTTCGTGCGCGGTTGGGGGAAGCTCGACGGCCCGCGCCGCGTCGTGGTCGGCGACGACGTCTACGAGGCGCGCCGGGCGATCGTGCTGAACGTGGGGGCCAAGGCGTGGGCACCTCCCATCCCGGGCCTGGCCGAGCTCGAAGGGAAGTACTGGATCAACCGCGACGCCATCGAGGCCGAGACCGTGCCCACGTCGCTGGTGGTGCTCGGTGGCGGGGCCATCGGGGTCGAGCTCGGCCAGGTCTTCGCCCGGTTCGGCGCCGAGGTGACCATCGTCGAAGGTGGCGACCGGCTGCTCGGGCCCGAGGAGCCCGAGTCGAGCGCGCTGGTGGAGGAGGTGCTGCGTCGCGACGGGGTCCGCATCCACACCTCGGCGCGCATCACCGCCGTGCACCACGACGACGACAACGACAGGTTCGTCCTCGAGCTCGACGGGGACACGCCGGTCACGGGACAACGCCTTCTCGTCGCCACGGGGAGACGGCCCGACCTCGCGGCCATCAACGTGGCCAGCATCGGTGTCGGGGCCGATGCGCACGCGCTCCCGGTCGACGACCGTCTGCGTGTCACCGACGGCGTGTGGGGCATCGGCGACGCCACCGGTATCGGCGCCTTCACCCATGTGTCGATGTACCAGGCCAACATCTGCGTGGAGGACATCCTCGGCCACGACCCCGCGCCGGCGGACTACCGGGCCCTGCCGCGCGTGACCTTCACCGATCCCGAGATCGGCTCGGTGGGGTTGAACGAGGCCGCGGCGCGCCGGCGAGGCATCGACGTGCGGGTGGGGAGCTATCCGGTACCGGACTCCACGCGGGGATGGATCCACAAGGTCGGCAACGAGGGGTACATCAAGCTCGTCGAGGACGCGGCGCGCGGTGTGCTCGTGGGCGCCACCTCGGCCGGCCCCACCGGCGGCGAGGTGCTGTCGATGCTGACCCTGGCCATCCACGCCGAGGTCCCGGTGGAGCAGCTTCGGCGCATGATCTACGCCTACCCGACATTTCACCGGGCGGTGGAGGCCGCCCTCACCGACCTGGTCTCGTGATGGCATGTGCGCCTCGCGTGACTCGGGCATAGCGGGAACCTTGCGTGGACTCCGACCATCACACATCTGCCGACGAGTGCCGGCGCATGAGGCGCAGGTCGACGAACCGGTCGATCGCCACCGCGCTCAGGATCACGAGCACGACGTCGAGCGGCGTGCGGTACCGGGTCTGGCCGAAGATGGCCGCGCTCACGAGGACGACCTCTCCGAGGATCACGGCGAATGCCAGCAACGGGAGGCGCCGGCCGCGCAGGACCACCGCCCCGGCCACGCCCAACAGGCCGATCACGTAGTAGGCGCACAACCCGATGGTGGCCGGCAGCCGGGGCCGGCCGAGCACCGCCCACTCGAGGTCGATCTGCTGTCCCGGCCGGTAGACCCCGAAGGCGCGCCCCAGCCGGGCCGCCACGACGGCCGGGACGCGTCCGCCGTGGTGTCCGACATAGCGGAGCGCGGTCTGTCGCAACACCGTGTCGCGCGCCGACGCGTCCCTGGCGTGGGGGGTGAGGATGGCGACCTCGCACCGGTCGTCCCAGTAGCCGAACAGCGTCCCGCCGTAGGTCTGGTCACAATTGGCCGAGGCGAGGGTCACCCCCAGTTGGTCCGACAGCAGTTCGGGGTGCGAGAACCGCGGCACCGTGTAGGCCCACCAGGGAGCGAAGGTGCACAGCGCGGCGGCCAGCGCCACCCCTGACAGCGCCAGGCGCCGGCGCCACGAACGCGCCCTGCACACGAGCCCCACGGGAAGGGCCACGAACACCACCAGCAGCACGAGCTCCGACCGGGTCAGCGCGCACAACGCGCACAGCGCGCCGAGGAGCGCCGCCCTCGGGAGCGACGGGTGGTGCCAGAGACGGAAGAAGGACCACACCACCAGGGCGACGAGCGGGACCACCAGTGTCTCGGCCAACAGCGCCCCGTCGTCGACGAGGAACACGGGATAGAGCGCGGTGATGACCGCGGCGATGAGCCCGGCCCGGCGTCCCGCGATCTCCTGTGCGGCCATGGCCACCACCGCGACCGACACCGCGCCGATGACACAGCTCCACAGCAGCTGGGCGAAGAACGTGGTCGACCCGAGCGCGGCCGCCAACGCCAGCACCAGTGTCCACAACGGCGGATGGGTCGCCCCGGGGACGATCCGGGCCGCCCAGAACAGCGAGTAGGGATCGATGAAGCCCTTGCCCGAGGCGAGCAGGTCGGCCTGGTAGTGGAAGTAGAAGGCGTCACCGGTGGGCGTGACGTGGCGCCGGTAGAGAAAGACGTAGCCGACGCGCACGGCCAGGCCGACGACGACCACGAGCACCAATCGGAGACGCCACGTCACCGTGGGCCCATTATGGGGCCCGGTGGGGCGCGACCCGGGACTCGTGATCCTCGGGACCCTGATGGGGGGCCCGGTGGAGCGCGACTCAGGGCTCGTCGTATTCGAAGCCGAGGTCGGGTGCCCCGAGCAGCGCCCGGAAGGAGACCCCGTGTGTCGCCAGCAGCGCACCCGCCGCGCCACCGCGGTCGACGACCGCCAGGGCCAGGACCACCTCCGCGCCCGCGGCGCGCACGGCGTTCACCGCCTCGAGCAACGACGTGCCCCGGGTGACGGTGTCCTCGGTCACCACCACCTGGTCCCCGGCGTCGAGCGCGCCCGCGATCCGCCCGCCGCCGCCGTGGTCCTTGGCCTCCTTGCGCACGCTGAAGGTCTTGAGGTCGCGTCCGCGGGTGGCGGCCACCCCGGCCGCCACGAAGGCCACGGGGTCGGCCCCCATGGTGAGCCCGCCGATGGCGGTGGCCTCGTCGGGCACCACGCCCAGCACGGCGTCGGCCACGAGCAACATGCCGCCGGGGCGGCACACGGTCTGCTTGGAGTCGATGAACCATTTGGAGCGGCGCCCGGACTTCAACACGAAGTCACCGGTCTTGACCGAGTGCTCGAGAAGGTGCTCTCGCAGTGCCTCGAGCGTCACGCCCCACCGTCCATGTGCACCCGGCCGGTGCCACCGGTGACCCGACCCATCACCACGGCGGGACAGCCCGCCTCCCCCAGCACCTCGACCGCGGTGTCGGCACCGGCCGCGTCGACGACGAGCACCATGCCGATGCCGAGGTTGAACACGCGCGCCATCTCGGCCTCCTCGACGTCCCCGAGTCGGCGGATCTCGCCGAACACCTCGGGCTCGTCCCAGGCGCCGCGGTCGACGACGGCGTCGACCTCGCCGGGGAGCACGCGCTCGAGATTGCCCGGCATCCCGCCCCCGGTGATGTGGGCGGCGGCGTGCACCTCGACCCCGGTACCACCGTCGGCGAGCCCCAGCACGGCCCGCACGGCCGGGGCGTAGACCACCGACGGCCGCAGCAGCTCGTCGGCGACCGAGTGCGGCGCGCCGGCCCAGGCCGGGTCGTCGAGGCCGAGCCCGGCCCGCTCGAGCAGGACGTGGCGCGCCAGCGTGTAGCCGTTGCACCGCAGCCCGGGCGACAACAGGCCCACCAACACGTCGCCGACCCTGACGCGGCCCGCTCCCAACATGGCGTCGCGCTCGACCACGCCCACGGTGAACCCGGCGAGGTCGAACTCGCCGGGGGGAGGGAACCGGGGTGCTCCGCCATCTCGCCGCCGAGGAGGGCACAGCCCGCCGCGCGGCACCCCCCCGCCACGCCGGAGACGAGCTGTTCCATCTGCTCGGGGTCGAGTTTGCCGGTGGTGATGTAGTCGAGGAGGAACAGCGGCTCGGCCCCCACGCACACGATGTCGTCGACGCACATGGCCACGAGGTCGATCCCGATGGTGTCGTAGCGCCCCGCCGCGGCTGGCCACGTAGGACTTCGTCCCCACCCCGTCGGTGGAGGAGACGAGGACGGGCATGCGGTAGCGGGCGGGGTCGAAGGCGAAGCTGCCCCCGAACCCACCGATGCCGCCGAGGACCTCGGGGCGCGCCGTCGAGGCGACCAGGTCGCGGATGCGGGCCACGGCGGAGTCGCCCGCGGCGATGTCGACCCCGGTCCCCGCGTACGTGGCACCGCCGGCGGCCGGGCCCGCTTCGGTCACGGAGTCCGCCTGGTCACGGTGCTCGGCGTGCCGGCCGGGCCCATTCCGGTCACCTGGTCCGTCTCGGTCACGAGGCTGAGCGTGCCGGCCGGGCCCGCCGGGTTCACGGGGCCACCTCAGGCGGTGGCGGATGCGGGCTCGCCACGACCGGTCCCCGCCGCGGCGAGGCGAACGGGGACGGGCACCGGGTACACCCCGGTGAGACAGGCCGTGCAGAACCCGGCCCCGGGAGCGTCGATGGCGCTCACGAGGTTGTCGAGCGACAGGTACTCGAGCGAGTCGACGTTCAGGAACTCGGCGATCTCGGCCACCGTGTGCTGGGCGGCGGCGAGCTGGTCGCGGTCGGGGATGTCGATCCCGTAGAAGCACGGCCACGCCAGTGGCGGGGACGAGATGCGCAGGTGCACCTCGAGCGCTCCCGCCTCGCGCAGCATCCGCACCACGGCGCGCTGGGTGGTGCCCCGCACGATCGAGTCGTCGACGACGATGATCCGCCTGCCCACGATGTTCTCGCGTAGCGGGTTGAGCTTGCGGCGCACACCGGCGTCGCGGGCGTCCTGGCCGGGGGTGATGAAGGTGCGGCCGATATAGCGGTTCTTCACCAGGGCCTGGCCGTGCGGTATGCCGCTGGCGCGGGCATAGCCTTCCGCCGCGGGCACCCCCGACTCGGGCACACCCATGACGAGGTCGGCTTCGACGGGGGCCTGCGCCGCCAGCAGCTCCCCCATACGACGGCGGGCGCTGTGCACCTCGCGGCCGTAGAGGCGGCTGTCGGGGCGGGCGAAGTACACGAACTCGAAGATGCACAGGTGCGGATCGACGCGCTCGGCCGGGAACAGTTGCTCGGACCGCACGCCCTTGGAGTCCACCACCACCATCTCGCCGGGCTCGAGCTCGCGCACGAAGGTGGCGCCCACGATGTCGAGGGCGGGGGTCTCGGACCCGAGGACCCAGCCCTCGGGTGCCTCGGCGGGGCCGAGCCGACCGAGGCACAGCGGCCGCAGGCCGGTGGGGTCGCGCACCCCCACCAGGTGGGTAGCGTCGACGAGGACGAAGGAGAAGGCCCCCTCCAACATGGGAAGGACCTCTCGCAGGGCGTCTTCGAGGGCGTCGTCAGGGGCGTCGAGCCCCTCACCGAGCCCGGCGGCGACATCGAGGCCCCCGGTGTCGTCGTTGTCGGTGTCGGCCCGGTCGTCGGCCGAGGTCTCGTCCCACGGGGTCGCGGCCGGGAACCGGAGCGACAGGAGCTCGGCCACGAGGTCGCTGTCGGACGCCACCACGCCGGGCAGCATGCCGGCCTCCTCGGCCAGGGCGGCGGTGTTGGTCAGGTTGCCGTTGTGGCCGAGCGCGAAGCCGGCCCGACCCACGGCCCGGAACACGGGCTGGGCGTTGCGCCACTCCGAGGCACCGGTGGTCGAGTAGCGGGTGTGGCCGATGGCGAGCGCCCCGGGAAGGCAGGAGATGGTGCGCTCGTCGAAGACGGTGGTGACCAGGCCCATGTCACGCACGACGGTGATGGTCTCGCCGTCGCTGACCGCCATGCCGGCGGACTCCTGACCCCGGTGCTGCAGCGCGAACATGCCGTCGAAGGTCGAGCTGGGCGACGGCCTTGCCCGGCGCGTACACGCCGAAGACACCGCAGGCTTCTTTCACTGGGCCCTCATCGCGTTGCCCTCACTGCGCCGGACGTTCAGGGGCTCCCGTTCCCCCGGCGCATCCTCTCGCCGCGTTGACGAGCCTACCTTCCCACACCACCGTGACAGTTCCCCGCATCCGGCCGAAGTCCTGCTCAGCCCGGGCGAGGGGGCGAGCGCGGCCCGCCAGGCACGGAGGTCGGGGGCAGGGCCCCAGCTAACCTCAGGCGGTGATCGACCTGCACACCCACTCGACGGTGTCCGACGGATCGGAGACTCCCGGGCGCGTCGTCGAGCTGGCGGCGGAGGCGGGTTGCTCGGCGCTGGCGCTCACCGACCACGACAGCCTGGCCGGGTTGGGCGAGGCGGGCCGGATGGCGGCCGAGCTCGGGGTGCGGCTCGTGCCGGGGTGCGAGGTGTCGTGTCGCAAGCCCGCCCCCCCGGCGGGTGCGCCCCGGATCGAGGGCTCGGTGCACGTGCTCGTGTACTTCGTCGAGCCCGGGGAAGGGCCGCTCCAGGACGAGCTCGTCAAGCTCCGGGGGGACCGGGCGGTGCGCAACAGAGAGCTCGCAGCCCGTCTCGTCGAGCTGGGGACGGGCGTGAGGTTCGAGGACGTCGTGGCCGAGGCCGGCGACGAGGGGGGCATGGGCCGACCACATTTCGCCCGGGCACTGGTGAAGGCGGGCGCGGCCGAGGACATCGACGACGCTTTCGACCGGTACCTGGCCGACGGCCGTCCCGGGTACGTGCCCAAGGCCCGCCTCGACCCACCCGACGTGGCGCGCCTGGCCCATGAGTCGGGCGGCGTGGCCGTGCTCGCCCACCCCCTGTCGACCGGGCTCAGCCCCCGACACCTCGAGCGCCTGGTGGCCGAGCTCGCCGACGGGGGGCTCGACGGGATGGAAGCGGTCTACTCGTCCTACGACCCGGACCAGCGCTCGGTCCTGCGCCGGATGGCGGCGCGGACCGGGCTCGTCGCCACCGGCGGCTCGGACTTCCACGGCTCGTTCAAACCCGGGCTGTCGGTGGGATCGGGTCGCGGTGACCTCAACGTGCCCGACGACGTCCTCGACGCCCTGGAGGCGCGCCGGGGTTGAGCTCTCGGCGGGGGCCGGCTCCGGCCCGTGCCGGTGTCAGCCGGGTGTCGCGCCGCGCGCCGAACGCAGCCGACCGGCGCGCCGGGTTCAACCGGTGTCGAGCAGCGGTGCGCCGGTCTCGAAGCTGCAGCCTCCCGGCGGTGCCCGCCACTGCCAGGCCCCGGCCCCGCTGGTAAGGACGTATCCCTCGTAGGTGAGCAACCCGTGGTGCCAGGAGCACACCCGGGCCAGGCCGGCCAGGGTGCTCGTCCCGCACTGGGCGTAGGGCACGTCCCAGTGGTGGTTCTCGAGCCCGAGGGCGGTGTCACACCCCGGCACCACGCACCTCGGGTCGCGCTCGTCGAGGGCGCTTTGGACATGGGCCGGAACACTGCGTCCCACGTGGCAGACGGTGGTGACGTCTCTGCCCCGGTGCACGAGGATCTTGACAAAGGCGTCGGAGAGCTGGCGCCGGACCGCGGCCACGGGCACCGGGCCCACCCCGGCGATGGCACAGGTCTCGCCGTCTTGCACATAGCCCCGCTCGAGGGCGGCGGCGTCGACCCGGATGCACACCGTCGCACGCGGGCCCGGACGCGAGCCCTTCGAAGACGAGTCCTTCGAAGAGGAGTCCTTCGTGATCGCCTCGCCGGTGACGAGAGCCACAAGGGCGTCGGCGCGATAGGCGCCGGGGGGTTCGGATTCGCCGGCCTGGCGGGCCTGGGCGAACCGGGCGTCGGCTTCGGCCTGGAGGATAGAGAGCAGCTTGGCCCCGGCGTCGGGGGTGAGCCTGGCCTCGAGGCGCAGGGCCCCGTCGGGGTCGGCCCAGTGCCGCAGGGACCGGCGGCGGTGGATGGCGAGATAGCGCGCCGCTTCTTCTTGGGCCGAGGTGGCCGCGGCGCGCACCAGGGCGGCGCGCTCTTTGAGGGCCTTGAGGCTCTGGCGGGCCGCGGTGTCGAGCAGGTCGCGCTCGGCGCTGGGGTGCTGGGTGGCCGCGGCGGCGATGACCTTCACCTGGGGAGCCGACAGCTCCCCCCGGCGCAGGGCTTCGGTGGTCTCGGGCAACCCCGCCAAGGCGCCGGCGGTGTCGAGCACCGCCAGCGCGTCTCCCAGTGCGGTGCCGGTCGTCTCCGCCATCCACGCCGCAGCGGAGCGGTGCCCCTCGTCACGCCACACCGTGGAGTCCGCCGCCCGTCTGGAGAACAGGACCTTGCCTGCGGCTCCCAGGCGCTCGATCTCGGCGAACAGCGCCATCACCTTCGCCGCCTGGGATGCGGTGACCCGGTCGGGGTCGGCCGCCGCCAGCCGGTCGGCGATGGTGCGGCGGGCGTCCTCCAGGGCGTCGAGCACGAGAGCCAGTGTCACATGAGGGTGTATCAGTGCCCCTCAGAGATCATGAGTGACACGAGTGTTCCATGAGGTGAACGTGGCAGATGGGATGGCAGGAGGTGGCGGGCGGGGACTCGTGGGCGATTCACGGCCGCAGTGCGGCCCACCCCTCCTTCAGCCCGTAGACGAGGATCACGTAGCCCGCCAGCGGGTCGGCCCACCACCAGCCGGCCGTGGCGTTGAAGGTGAGTCCGAGGAGTACGGCCGTGGCGAGCAGGCCGTCGACGAGCGTCACCCGCCCTTCGGCCAGCAAGACCGGGTTGCCGAGTCGCCGTCCGGTGCTCTGCTTGCCGGCGGCGAGAGCGAACATCACCGCGGCGGTGACCGCCGTCCACACGATCCCGACCGGGCTGTGTCTGGGGTGGTATCGAGCGACGAGCACGAGCGTGCTCTGGACGGCGAGATAGCAGGCCAGGACCAGGAAAGCCCCGCCGATCATGCGCAGAGCCACGGCCTGGCGCCGCTCGCCGGTGCCCGACAGCTCCCAGACCACCACGATGCTGGCCCCGATCTCGATCAGCGAGTCCAGGCCGAAGCCTCCGAGCGCCACCGAGCGCGCCACCGAGCGCGGCGGCGGCGAGGACGGCGACGCCGACGACGTTCCACGCCAGCGTGATGCCTTCGAGGACGAAGCCCCGCCGGAGCAACGCGGCCCGGTCGGAGGGACCGTCCATTGCCGCACCATAGGCACCCGGCGAGGAGGACTCGACAGGCGAGGGCTCTGGGCCCGAGGGTAAAATCGCCTTCGGGAAAACGGCCGTCGACGGCCCGCGAAACGAGGTTGACCTGTGACCAGTCCGATATGGATCGTGTGGTGGCTCGCCCTCGTGGCCCAGGTGGGCTGGGTGGCCTGGCTCGGTCGACGTTGGTCGCAAAACGGATCCCAGTCCGGTTAACCGCACGAGCACCGAGACTCGTCCCGGCTCCTCGAGGGGAATGAGCCTCCAGGGCCGGACCCGCCCAGAGGTCTGAGCTCCCCCGTGGCGCCCCGGCTCCTGCTTCCGACTCTTCTCTCCCAGGCGTTGGTGGCGTTCACCATCGAGTTCGACAACGAGTTCGAACACCAGATCCCGCACCGTACGACATGGGGGCCCGCCGCCAAGTCCGGTCGCGGCCCGTGGCTGGTGTCGCAGGCCATGTGGTCGAACTTCATGCAGTTCGTCACCGACGACGGCGTGCCGGTGCGCGAGCTCGAGGGCCTCGCCCGCATGACGAACCTGAAAGGCCTGGAACGATGGGGGTACATCACCGTCGGCCCCGACCCGGCGGACACCCGCCCGCATCCTCCCCGGTCCGCCTGGGTCGTCCGCCCCACACGCGCCGGCCGGATGGCACAACGCATATGGCGCCCGCTCGGGGCCGAGATCGAGGGTCGCTGGGAGACGAGGTTCGGCACCGACGCGGTCGCGGGGCTCCGCCACGCGTTACAGGCTGTCACCGGCCCGTTCGCGATCGGGATGCCCGACTACCTACCGGTGCTCGGTCACGGCATGTTCGCCACGCTTCCGGAGCTGGCGGTGAGATCGATCGGAGTCCGAGACGCGTCACGCTTCGACCTGTCCGCGCTGCTTTCCAAGGTGCTTCTCGCATTCACGCTGGAGTTCGAGCGTCAGTCGAAGGTCTCGCTGGCGCTGTGCGCCAACTGCCTGCGGGTGCTCGACGACGTGGGCATGCGTGTCAGGGACCTGTCGCGTCTCACCGGGGTCTCGAAGGAAGCGACGACCATGGCGCTGAGCTTCCTGAGGCGACATCACTACCTCCAGGTCGAGCGGGACGTGAACAACCCCCGGACCAAGGTGGCGCTCCTCACCCCCGGTGGTCGGAAAGCGAGGGAGGCATACCTCCGGATCTCCGACGAGATCGAGCTGGGCTGGCAGACACGTTTCGGGAACGACCCCGCCCGCACCCTTCGTGAGGCGCTGGAGCGCCTGGTCGGTGATCCCGCCACAGGGCCGTCGCCCTTGTTCGAAGGGCTCGAGCCCTACCCCGAGGGCTGGCGGGCGTCGGTACCCAGGCCCGCCATGTTGCCGCACTATCCCATGGTCCTGCACCGGGGCGGTTTTCCCGACGGCAGCTGACCGCGACCGACAAGATGTCGAGATGACGTGGGACTACCTCCGCTCGTCGTACGACACCGTGGCGGCAAAGTACGAGTCCAGATTCGTGGACGAGCTCCGGGACAAGCCGCGCGACCGGGAGCTGCTCAAGGCGTTCGCGACATCGGTCGGGGACCCGGTCGTCGAGATCGGGTGCGGGCCGGGACAGATCGGCGCGTTCGTGCGGCAGCGGGACCACCGCGTCATCGGGGTGGACCTGAGCATGCAGATGGCGCGGCTGGCGGCCCGGCGCCTCGACGCCACTCTCGTGGCGGACATGCGCGCGCTCCCGCTGGCATCCGGGTCGGTGGGAGGGCTCGTGGCGTTCTACTCGGTCATCCACATCCGGCGCCCCGAGCTCGAAGCGGTGCTAGGGGAATTCCACCGGGTCCTGCGCAGCGGAGGCCGTGTCCTGTTCAGTGCCCACGAGGGAACCGACGAGGTGGAGCTCGACGAGTTCATCGGGGAGCCGGTGCCCGTGGCGGCCACGTTCTTCGAGCTCGACGAGCTGGTGGCGACGAGCGCGTCGGCCGGGCTCGAGGTGACGCTGGCGGAGAGGCGGCCGCCGTATGCGGTCGAGGGCGACACGGTTCGGCTCTATGTCGGTGCCAAGAAGTAGCTTGCGGTCCGTGGCGATCGCCCCTCACATCAAACGGCTTCGGGAGCTGGTGGGGACCGAACTGCTCGTCCTACCCTCCGCGGCGGTGCTGCCGCGCGACGACCGGGGCCGGGTGCTGCTCGTGCGCATTATCGACACCGGCGAGTGGGCCGTGATCGGCGGCGCCATCGATCCCGACGAGTCACCCCAGCACGCGGCGCGCCGTGAGGCCGAGGAAGAGGCCGGCGTCATCGTGGAGCTGGGACCGGTCCTGGCGGTCCTCGGGGGCCCGGAGTTCCGGATCACCTACCCCAACGGGGACGAGACCTCGTATGTCTCGACGGTGTTCGCCGCCACCGTCATCGGCGGCTCCCCCCGGCCCGACGGCGACGAGACGTCGGCCGCCGAGTGGTGGGATGCCGACCACCTGCCATACGGCGAGATGAGCGAGTTCACGCGTGCCCTGCTCCGGGCCGTCGGCCTCGGCGCCCCGCACTCGTAGTCGACGTCTCCCCCGACCGCGACGTCCACGACCGCCAGGTCAACGACCGCCGCTGACGTCGACGAGCGCCCCGGTCACGTACGAGGCCTCGTCCGAACACAACCATGCGATCGTGTGGGCGACCTCGAGGGGCAGGCCGCCGCGTTGCATGGGGATGTCGTGCTGCAGGCGTTGCACCCGGTCGGGCTCACCGCCACTGGCGTGGATCTCGGTCTCGATCAGGCCGGGCCGCACGGCGTTGACGCGGATCCCCTCCTGAGCCACCTCCCGAGCCAGCCCGAGCGTCATGGTGTCGACCGCACCCTTGGACGCCGCGTAGTCGACGTACTGCCCGGGGCTACCGAGTCGCGACGCCGCCGAGGACACGTTGACGATCGACCCCCCCGTCCCACCGTGGCGCGTCGACATCCGTCGCACGGCCTCGCCGGCACAGAGAAACGGCCCGACGGCATTGACCATGAACATCCGTTGCAGGCGCGGAGCGGTCATCTCGTCCACGCGGCTGCGACGGTCGACGATCCCGGCGTTGTTCACGAGCACACCGACCGGGCCCAAGCGATCGGCGGCCGCGAAGAACGAGGCGACGGCGTCCGCAGACGTCACGTCCACCCGGGCAGCCGCTGCCACGGCACCGTTGTTCTCGCACTCCCCGACGACGCGCGCCGCGGCCTCGGCGTCGGCGCGGTAGCCCACGCACACCGCCCACCCCTGCTCGGCCAGGAGCACGGCGGTGGCCGCTCCGATCCCCCGGCTCCCTCCCGTGATCACCGCAACCCCGGTCACGTTCGCCAACCTACCGGGGCCCGATCGGCGCTCGGACCTCGGTCCCGGGACCGTTCGGGTACCGCGGCGAGCCCGCGCTCAGCGCGCACCGGCGCGGTATGTCACCGTGATGGCGTCGCCGTCGGCCAGAGCGCGCCACTGCGCTGCGAGCTCGGAAAGGCGACGTCGGACCGCGGCGATCACGTCGGCGGAGGTGCCGGCCGGCAGGTCGACCCCGAGCCCGGTCCTCAGCTCGTCGGTGGGTGACACACCGGGCGTTGAGGGGTCGAGACGCGCAACCACGAGCTCTCCGACCTGTTCGGTGTGCACGCCGGTGGGCCCCAACACAGCGACGGCGTGCTCGGCCTGCATGAGGTCGGAGAAGTCCACATCCGCCTGCTCGACGAGGGACCTGCCGTGGCGCACCAGTGTGGCCTGGTCGTCGACGAGCTTCACCTCGACACCCTGCTCGACGAGACCCCAGAAGCCGTCGGTGATGCCGAGCCCCTCCTCGACCACCAGGTGACACAGGTCGTGCGGGAGCCGGTCCCCGTAGCTCGGGAAGTCCCAGGCGGTCGACGAACCGTCCGCCCGGGTCACGTAGACGCGGTCCCGGCGCTCGCGGTGGCGCACGAACGTCACCTGCATGGTCATGGACCCGAGTCTCGCGCCGCCCATCGTCATCGCCGCGTCGTCGCCCGTGTGGCCCGCGTCGTCCGTGTCGTCCGTGTCGCCCGCATGGCCCGCATGGCCCGCATGGCCCGCATGGCCCCTAGGCCAAGGTGGCCTTCTCGGTTCGGGCGGTCGGTGCGCGCAGGAGATCGTCGATCCAGGCGATGACGGCCTTCTCGTAGGCGACGCCGAAGGCGAGGACCGCCCCGGTGTGCTCGTCGGCGGCAGTGATGCTGGTGTAGTGATCCAGACGTTGCTCGTGGACCTCTCGGTTCGAGGCCAGGATTGTCTCCAGGGTCTCCCGGTCGAGATGGCGCCCGAACCACAGCGTGATGAGGAGGGGGTTGCGGATCTGTTCGGGACCGGGCGCCTGCGCGATCCACCGCTTGAACGCCTTCTTGCCCGCCGCGGTGATGGTGAAGGGGCGGCGGTCCCGGATCCCGGTGCGGCCGGCGGTGACGAGCCCCCGGTCCTGCAGGGTGCGCAGCTCGCGGTAGACGTGGCTGGGGGTGACGTTCCAGAAGCGCGACAAGCCCCGATCGATCTCCTGCAGCAGGTCCCAGCCGGTCTTGGGCCCGTCGTAGAGGAACCCCAGGAGCGATCCCTGCGTGGCGTTCAATTCACCGGGCACGTTGACATTCCCTTCTGGAAGGTGAACCATAGCCCATACATTCCCTTAGGGAGGGTCCCGGTGGGCGGCAGCGTGGGTGACGACGTGGACGATGACGTGGACGAAGACGTGGGTGCCGACGGGTCGGACGGTGGAGCGGACGGCGGGTGCGAAGCCGTCGGCGACATCGTGGCGGCGCTGCACGCCGAGGGCTACGCCACCATCCCCGACGCCATCACCACGGAGCAGGTCGAAGAGGCGAGACGGGAGCTCGAGGCCATCCTCGAGGACACCCCGCGGGACGCGACGACTTCGAGGGACGCAACACCCGCCGCGTCTACGCCCTGTTCGCCAAGACCCGCGCCCTCGACGCCCTCGCCACGCACCCCGTCGTCCTGGGCGTCCTCGACCGGGTCCTGGGGGACTACCAACTGAGTGCGCCGGCGGCCATCGCCATCGGGCCCGGCGAGGTCGCGCAGCCACTGCATCCTGACGACGCCATCTACCCGATGGCCCGACCGCATCAAGAGCTGGTCGTCAACGTGATGTGGCCGCTGGAGGAATTCACCGAGGCGAACGGCGCCACCCGGATCGTCGCTGGCAGCCACCGCTGGGTCGAGGAACGACCGGGACCGACCACGCCGACGCGGACCGTCGAGATGCCGGCCGGCACCGCACTTCTCTATCTGGGAAGCGTGTGGCACGGCGGTGGCGCCAACCGCACCGGGAGCGTCCGACTGGGTGTGGTCCTGCACTACGCGTCGGCGTGGCTGCGACCGGTGGAGAACCATGTGCTGGCGGTACCACCCGCGCTGGCGCGCACGCTGCCCCGACGACTGCAGGAGCTGCTCGGGTACAACATCTACCCGCCGTTCATCGGCTACGTCGACGGACGACATCCCCGCAAGCTGCTGACGGGCACCGGAGCCCCGTGACGGTCCACGTCGACACCGACGGGCCGGTCACGATCGTCACCATCGACCGCCCGGAGGTGGCCAACGCCATCGACCGTCCGACCGCGCAGGAGCTCGCGGACGCCTTCCGCGACTTCGACACCGATCCCGCCAGCGCCGTGGCCGTGCTCACAGGAGCGGGTGGCACCTTCTGCGCCGGTGCCGATCTCAAGGCGATGAGCGAGCCGGGCCTGGCCCGGGTCAGCCGCGTCGAGCCCGACGGTGACGGCCCGGTGGGGCCGACCCGGATGCTGCTGGGCAAACCTGTCATCGCCGCGGTCGAGGGACACGCCGTGGCCGGGGGACTCGAGCTCGCCGCCTGGTGCGACCTGCGCGTGGCCGCGGTCGACGCCGTCTTCGGCGTCTACTGCCGACGGTGGGGGATCCCGCTCATGGACGGCGGGACCTTCCGACTGACCAGGCTCCTCGGCCACAGCCACGCCCTGGACCTCATCCTCACCGGTCGGGGCGTGAGCGGGGAGGAGGCGCTGCGGATGGGCCTCGCCAACCGCATCGTCGCCAAAGGCACGGCCCTCGAGCACGCCACCGGCCTCGCCCACGAGATCGCGCGACGCCCACAGGCCGCGCTGCGCAGCGACCGGCTCGCCTCGTACGAGCAATGGTCGCTCTCCGTCGACGACGCCATCAGCACGGAGTACGACCACGGCATGCAGACCCTGGGGAGCGGAGAGATCCAGGGGGACTCCTCGACTACCAGAGCGGTGGGTGGCGAGGCGGGCCAGCTCCTGCGTGATCACCGCTGGAACGGCTACTTCACTGCGCAAGCGGGAGATGCGTCCGGTGGCCGGCATGACCGACGCGTGGGTCCTGCTCAACGAGATCCTCCACGAGGAGGTTCAGAACGCGGCAAGGGCCAGCCCCAGCGCGGCTGCGGCGGCACAGACCACCAACGTGCCCAGCGCGTTGCGAAACGCCTCACCGACCGCCCCTTCCTCGACCAGGCGCACCGTCTCGAAACTGAACGTGGAAAAGGTGGTGTACGAGCCGCAAAGACCCGTACCCAGGATCACCTTGGGGGTCTGGGGGAAGGCGTGGTAGAGCGCCAAGCCCGTGAGCACGCCGAACAGCAGTGACCCGCCGGCATTCACGACGAAGGTGCCCCAGGGAAAAGCTCCTTGGGCGCGGTCCCCGATGAAGCCGTCCACGAGGTAACGCAACGGCGCGCCGACTGCCGCGGCGGCGACGAACCCCGACCAGGCGAGGGGGCTCACGGTTCGCCGGGACCGGGACGGCCCACGTACTTCACGACATCGACGTCGTCGACGATGACGAGTCCTTCGGTGATGAGCTCATCGAGCTCGGACAGAAAGGCTTGGACGCGCCCTTCGGTGTCGACGATCACGATGGCGATGGGCAGGTCGTCGGACAGCGACAGGATGCGGGTGGTGTGGATGTGGTTGGAGGCGCCGTAGCCCTCCACGCCGCGAAAGACACTGGCCCCGGCCAATCCCGCCGCGTGGGCGCGATGCACGATCTCGGTGGCGAGAGGAGTGTGACCGTGGTGATCGGCCTCGCCGATGAAGATGGTGAGACGCTTCTGACGGCCTTGGAGCTTCATTGACTGCCTCCTCGATGTGGCATGGGGACGGTTCGTGCGACCCAGATCCCGGCCCATACGGCCGCGAAGCCCGTCAGCAGGCTCACCGTCGCATAGACGACGCCGATCGCAGCATGGCCTTGTTTGACGAGCAGATCGGTCTCCACCGCGAACGTCGAGTACGTCGTGTATGCGCCCAGGAACCCTGTGGCGACAAACGGTCGCAGGTAGCGGGTTGGCGGGAAGCGCTCGAGGATCAGCGCCATGAACATCCCCAGGACGAAGCTGCCCGAGACGTTGGTCACGAACGTCGCCCACGGGAAGGTTCCGGAGGCGACGTGGATCGCCTGGGCCACGCCGTATCGAGCCGGCGCCCCCAGCGCGCCGCCGAGGGCCACTGCGATCAGCACCGACTGCGGAGCTCGTCTCGTGCGACGTCGGTCCGGCGGCGGTCGACGGTCGATCGCGGGCTGTGCGGTATCGGTGGGAGCGAGGTCGGGGTCGATGGGTAGGCGGTCGCCGGTCGAGTCGTAATGGGTCACCTAGGGTTCTCCCGGGCTGCTCGGCGGCCGGCGCCGATGCGGCGGTCGCGAATACCGCGGCAGCGTAGGCCAAACCTCACCCGAGAACGCTCACGATGTGCGACCGGTCGCCGCTCCTGGTTGCTGCGAGAATGCCGGCCGTGGACCAACGACTGAGCGTGATCACCTTGGGCGTCGGGGATCTGGTGCGGGCGCGCGCCTTCTACGAGGCACTGGATTGGCACAGCGATGCGAGCGCCGAGGACGACGTCGTGTTCTTCCAGACACCGGGCATGATCGTGGCCCTGTGGGACCGCACCCGGCTGGCGGAGGACTCCGCCGTGCAGGACACCGGAGGCTGGGGTGGTGTCACCCTCGCCTACAACGCCCGCTCACCGGACGAGGTCGACGCCGTCATGGCCGAGGCGGGCGCCGCCGGCGCGACGATCGGTCGGGAAGCGGGAACGACCTTCTGGGGTGGGTACTCGGGCATCTTCGTCGATCCCGACGGGCATCCGTGGGAGGTGGCGCACAATCCCGGTTGGCACATCGACGACGACGGTCGGGTGAGCCTCGGGGGGTAGGCCGACGCCCGGACGACGCCCGGGCGGGTCGGACGACGGAGGGAGCGGGTCGGACGACGGAGGGAGACAGTGCGGGTCAGGCGGTGACGGGCTCGCCCAGCGCGCCGGGAAGCGCCACGCGCCATGCTTCGGTGGCATCCGACACCGCCAGGTCGAGCAAGCCCGTGACCACGATCCTGTCGCCGCCGGTGGTCCCGATCACGCGCGCCGCCACAGCACCGGCCCGGGCCTGAGCCAGCACGTCGTCGGGACGCGACGTCCCGAGCACGACACGGGACGCGGACTCCGAGAACAGCTCGGCGGGACCACCCACGCCGTCGACGGTGCAGCCCACGCCCGAGCGCAGCGCGCTCTCGGCCAGCGCCAGCGCCAGGCCTCCGCCCGAGACGTCGTGGACCGAGGTGAGCAGGCCGGGGACGGGGACGAGGTTCGTGAGGAGCGCGAGAAGGCGCGCGTGGGCGGCGAGGTCGAGGGCCGGCAGCGTCCCGCCGAGCTGTCGGTGACGCTCGACAGCCCAGCGCGAGCCGGCCAGCGAGGGGTCGGTGTCACCGAGGAGCACGAGGGTCGACCCGGGCGCGAACGCCATCCCCGGGGGCCGGTGCTCGAGCCGGTCGATGACACCGAGCACCGCCACCACGGGCGTGGGGTCGATGTCAGTGCCCGCACTGGCGTTGTAGAGGCTGACATTGCCCCCGATCACGGGGATCTCCAGGGCCAGGCACGCGTCCGCCATGCCGTCGACGGACTCCGACAGCTGCCACATGACCTCGGGATGCTCGGGGTTGCCGAAGTTGAGGCAATTGACGAGGGCCACTGGGCGGGCCCCCGCGCACGCCACGTTGAGCGCGGACTCGGCGACGGTCATGGCCGTGCCCAGGCGGGGGTCGACCGCGCACCACCGCGGGTTGGAGTCGGTGGACATGGCGAGACCGCGGTCGCTCGGCGGAAGCCCCGGGGCGGCGAGACGCAGCACCGCGGCGTCCTCCCCCGGGCCCACGACGGTGTTCAGGAAGAGCTGGTGGTCGTACTGGCGATAGACCCACGACGCGTCGCCCAGCAGAGCGAGCACGTCGCCGGCGAGCTCCCCGGGCGAGCCGCGCGTCGCCAGCGCGGGACCGGGGTCGTCGCGCCGGCGCCGGTCGAGGTCGGCGGGAGCCGAGCGGGGACGGTCGTAGAGCGGGGCGTCGTCGGAGAGTGAATCGGCCGGGACGTCGGCCAGCAGCGCACCCGACGCGTCGAGGATGCGTAGGCGGCCGCCGGCGGTGACGGTGCCGATCGCCGTGGCCCGCACCTCCCAACGCCGGCACACCTCCTCGACCGCGTCCCTGTCGCCGGGAGAGACGATGGCGAGCATGCGCTCCTGGCTTTCCGACGTCATCACCTCGAAGGGCTCCATGGCCGGTTCGCGCCGGGGGACGACGTCCACGTGCACGTCCATGCCCATGCCCCCGCGCGCCGCGGTCTCCGAGGTGGCACAGGTGAGGCCGGCGCCGCCGAGGTCCTGGATGCCGACCACGAGGCCGCGGTCGAGCAGCTCGAGACACGCCTCGATCAGCCGCTTCTCCTCGAAGGGATCGCCCACCTGCACACTGGGTCGCTTGGCGGCGTCGCCGTCGCCCTCCCCCCCGAACGCGGCGGAGGCGAGCACGCTCACCCCCCCGATCCCGTCGCGCCCGGTGCTCGAGCCCAGGAGCACGGCCAGGTTGCCCTCGCCGGTGGCGGCCCCCAGCACCAGCCGCTCGGTGGGCATGACCCCGAGGCACAGCACGTTCACCAGGGGGTTGCGGGCATAGCCCGGCGCGAAGGTGAGCTCGCCGCCGACGGTGGGCACGCCCACCGAGTTGCCGTATCCCGAGATGCCCGCCACCACGCCCTCGGTCAGCCACCGCGTGCGGGCGTCGTCGAGGGTCCCGAAGAACAGGGGGTCCATCAGGGCGATGGGCCTCGCCCCCATGGTGAAGATGTCGCGCAGGATCCCGCCCACACCGGTGGCGGCACCCTGGTAGGGCTCGACCGCCGAGGGGTGGTTGTGGCTCTCGATCCGCAGCGCCACGGCGATGCCGTCCCCGGCGTCGATGACCCCGGCGTTCTCCCCCGGCCCGACAAGGACGTGGGGCCCCTCTGTCGGGAGTCGCTTGAGGTGCAGCCGTGACGACTTATACGAACAGTGTTCGCTCCACATCACTGCGTACATGGCGAGCTCGAGGTGGTTGGGTGGACGCCCGAGGATCTCGGCGATACGCGCCGCCTCGTCGTCACTCAATCCGAGCGCCCGGTGCAGCTCCATCACCGCCACCGTACCTGTCAGCGCCTCACGGCCCGGCACTGCGGTCACGCACGGCGCGCGGAAGTGGCGCTATGAGGGGGCCGATCCCCGACTTCCCACCCGCCAATGACCGGTGCCGGCTTTCCGGAAATACCGGGCAAAGAATGGGTTGCATTCCCGCCAAATAGAAACCAGTATCCGAGCCATGCCCGAGGTCAAGGCCCGTCCGCATCGCCGGCCCATGTCGAACTCGCACAAGGCGGCCCTCGCCCAGGGCCGGGAGGAGGGCCGGGCGGTGCGTCGCTATCTCGAGGCCCTCGAGCACAACCGACCCAAGCGGGGACGCAAGCGCACCCCCGAGTCGGTCCGGAAACGCCTGGACATCGTGAACGAGCGGTTGGCGTCGGCCGACCCGCTCTCGCGTCTGCACTTGCTCCAGGAGAAGGCCGACCTCCAGGCGGAGCTCGACCGGGCGTCGTCGAACGACGACATCGGCCCCCTCGAACGGGCCTTCGTCAAGGTGGCCCGGGCCTACGGACAGCGCAAGGGGATCGAGTACAGCGCATGGCGCGCCGCGGGGGTGAGCGCGGCCGTGCTCCAGCGCGCCGACATCACGCGCACCAGCTCCGACAGCGCGACGGCCAAGATCACCAGGATGGCCGACCTCGCCGCGCCCACCAGGGCCGCAACGACCGCAACGACCGCCAGGAAGAACTAGCCCGAAGCCCGGTCCCTCAGACCGGCACCCGGGCGCGCCGGGTGGCGGCCACCACCAGCGACTCGAGCAGGCCCATGCCGTCGGTCGACCCCGTCATGGCGTCGCACGCCCGTTCGGGGTGCGGCATCAGGCCCACCACGTTGCCGTCCTCGTTGCACACCCCGGCGATGTCGTCGAGCGACCCGTTGGGGTTGTCGGTGTAGCGCAGGACGATGCGGTCCTCGGCGCGCAGGCGCTCGAGGGTGGCGGGGTCACAGGTGAAGTTCCCCTCGAAGTGGTTGATGGGGAGCGACAAGGTGGCTCCCACCGTGGACTCGCCGGTGAGCACGGTCCGCGTGGTGCACACCGTGACGCCGACGGTCGTGCACAGGAACCGCAGTCCGCGGTTCTTCTGGAGCGCGCCGGGGAGGAGCCCGGCCTCGGTCAGCACCTGGAAGCCGTTGCAGATCCCCACCACCGGCCCACCGTCGGCCGCGTACTTGGCCACGGCCTCCATCACCGGCGAGAAGCGGGCCAGCGCTCCCGGGCGCAGGTAGTCGCCGTGGGCGAAGCCGCCGGGCAGGACCACCGCGTCGTAGCCGGCCAGTGAGCGCTCCCCGTGCCACACGAGCCCGGCCTCGGCCCGCGTCGGGCCGAAGAGCCCGAGGGACTTCACCACGTCGTGCTCGCAGTTGCTGCCCGGAAAGACGACGACGCCGATCTTGGCCGCCATCAGCGCGCCCCGTTGCGTGCCGAGGCCCCGGCCTCGGCCCCGACACCCGCGGCGCCGATCACGGTGACGGTGGAGACCTCGATCACGGGGTTGGCGAGCAGGCGGTCGGCCATCTGAACGGCACGGTCGCCGCGCGTCGGATTCGTCCGGAGCATCGATCGCCAGCCGGAAGGCCTTGCCCACGCTGACGTCCCCGACGCCCTGGAAACCCAGTGCCGGCAGCGCCCGCTCGATGGTGGCGCCCTGCGGGTCGGCGATCCCGGGACGCAGCCTGACCTCCACGAGCACTTCGTACTTCACGCGCGCATCACCTGGTCGCACCGTACCAGTCGGCCAGACGGCGCCCGCTGATTCGCTCGTAGGCGGCGATGTAGCGCTGGCTCGTCTCGGCCACCACCTCGGGCGACAGGGGCGGGGGCGGCGGCAACTTGTCCCACCCGGATTCCTCCAGCAGGTCGCGCACGGGCTGCTTGTCGAAGGCCGGGGGGTTGGTGCCCGGGCGCCACTGGTCCGCGGGCCAGAAGCGCGACGAGTCGGGGGTGAGCACCTCGTCGCACAGGGCCAGCTCGCCGTCGATGAGCCCCAGCTCGAACTTGGTGTCGGCCACGATGATGCCGTTGCGCTCGGCCGCCGCCGCGCCGCGGCGGTACGCCTCGACGCAGAGGTCGCGCGCCTTCTCGGCCATCTCCTTGCCCACGAGGTCCGCCGCCTCGTCGAACGAGATGTTGAGGTCGTGTCCTTCGGTGGCCTTGGTCGACGGCGTGAACATGGGCTCGGGGAGCCGGCTGGCCTGTTCGAGGCCGGCGGGAAGCGGCGTGCCGTGCAGTGTCCGCGAGGTCGAGTACTCCTTCCATCCCGATCCCGCCAGGTATCCCCGCACGATGCACTCGATGGGGAGCATCTCGGCCCGGCGCACGAGCACGGCCCGCCCCGCCACCCCGGCGAGGCCGGCGTCACCGCCGAGCTCGGCCGCGTCCTTGGGGAGCTGGTCGGGATCGGCGGTGATCAGGTGGCTGGGGGCGAGGTCGGCCAGCTCGTGGAGGAAATGGACGGTCATGGCCGTGAGCACCCGACCCTTGTCGGGGATGGGCTCGGCCAGGACCACGTCGAACGCCGACAGACGATCCGACGCCACCATGAGCAGGCGATCCTCACCCGCGTCGTAGAGCTCGCGCACCTTGCCGCTGTGCACCAACGTCAAACTCACCCCTCGACCTCCTCTATCGCTCGTCGGAACCTCGACACGTGCTGCAACGCCCGTTCCAGGCTGAAGGCCCGGTCGAGCGCGGGCCCGTCCAGGGTGACCTCGTCGTCGGCCTCGAGTACCCCCCGCAGGGAGCGCCTCTCTTCCCACGCCAACCGGGCGTCGCGCTGCACGATCCGGTACGCCGCGTCGCGGTCCAGGCCCGACTCCACCAGACCCAGCAGCACCGGTTGGCTGAAGACGAGCCCGAAGGACCCGTCGACCACGTTGGACCGCATGCGGTCGGTGTGGACCACGAGGTTCTGGACGAGCCCCGCGGCGCGGCGCAGCACGTAGTAGGCGAGGAGACAGGCGTCGGGGAGGATCACCCGCTCCACCGAGCTGTGGGAGATGTCGCGCTCGTGCCACAACGCCACGTCCTCGAGCCCCGCGCCGAGGTAGCCCCGCAGCACCCGGGCCAGGCCGCTGAGGCGTTCGGAGAGGATGGGGTTGCGCTTGTGGGGCATGGCGGAGCTGCCCTTCTGGCCCGAGCCGAAGGCCTCTTCGACCTCGCCCACCTCGGTCCGGGCCAGGTGCCGGATCTCGGTGCCGATCATCTCGACGGTGGCGCCGACCGATGCGCAGGCCCACAGCAGCTCGGCGTGGCGGTCGCGGGCGATCACCTGGGTGGCGGGCACGGCGGCGAGCCCGAGCGCGCCGGCACACGTGCTCCTCGACGCGGGGGTCGATGTTGGAGTACGTCCCGACCGCGCCCGACAGCTTCCCCACCGCCACCTTGTCCCGCGCCGCGCCCAGCCGGCCCCGGTCCCGGTCGGCCTGCAGGCACCACAGCGCCAGCTTGGCCCCGAAGGTGGTGGGCTCGGCGTGCATGCCGTGGGTGCGACCGGGCATGGGGGCGTCCATGAACTCCAGCGCGCGGGCCTTGAGCACCGACACCAAGGCGCCCGAGGCGTCGAGCAGCAGATCCGCGGCGCGCGTCAGGGTGGCGCACAGGGCGGTGTCGACGACGTCGGAGGAGGTGAGTCCGTAGTGGACCCACGACCCTTCGGGAGCACCGATGGCGTCCTGGACCACGTCGACGAAGGCCGCCACGTCGTGGTCGGTGACCCGCTCGCGGTCGTTGACCGCCGCCACGAGCTCGGGTGTCACCTTGGGGGCGCGGGCCCGCACGGCCGCCGCGGCCGCCCGGGGGATGGTGCCCACCTCGGCCCACCCCTCCACGGCCAGCAGCTCGACCTCGAGCCACATCTCGAGGCGCGCCTCGTCGGTGAACAGCGCGGCCATCTCCGGCAGCGAGTAGCGGGGGATCACGCCGCACCCGCCGAAGCACCAGTCGCAGCACCTGTTGCGGCACCGGCGACGATCGCGGCGTCGGCGGCGATGTCGGTGCGGTACTGCATCCCCTCCCAGCCGATCAGGTCCACCGCGGTGTAGGCCCGGGCCCGGGCCTCGGCGATGGTCGAGCCCACCGCGCTCACGCCCAGCACGCGCCCGCCCGCGGTCACGAACCGTCCCTCGTCGTCGAGGGCGGTCCCGGCGTGGAAGAGGTTGACACCTTCGACGGCCGCCGCGGCGTCGAGCCCGTCGATGCGGTCACCGGTGCGGGGCGTGCCCGGGTAGTGCTCCGAGGCCAGCACCACGCACACCGAGGCCTCGGTGGAGAAACGCGGCTCGGTGCGCAGCCGGCCCGCGGCGGCCTCGGCCAGAAGGCCGGTGAGGTCCTCGGTCAGCCGGGGCAGGACGACCTGGGTCTCGGGGTCGCCGAAGCGCACGTTGTACTCGAGCACCACGCGGTCCGTCGGCGGTGAGGATGAGCCCGGCGTAGAGCACGCCGCGGTAGTCGATCCCCCGGCGGCGCAGCGCGCCCACCAGCGGCTCCACCGCCTGGTCGAGCACGCGGTCGACGAGCCGGTCGTCGACGATCGGCACGGGGGAGTACGCCCCCATGCCACCGGTGTTGGGCCCGTCGTCGTCGTCGTTCATGCGCTTGAAGTCCTGTGCCGGTGCCAGCGCCGCGATGCGAGTCCCGTCACAGAGCACGAGAAGAGAGCACTCGGGACCCACGAGCCCTTCTTCGACCACGACACGACGCCCGGCGTCACCGAAGCTCTCCCCCGACAGCTTCGCCGCGATGTCGGCGTCGGCCTCCTCGAGCGAGTCGGTGACGAGGACGCCCTTGCCCGCCGCGAGGCCGTCGGTCTTCACCACCCACGGCCCGGGCAGCTGGCGCAGGAATGCCTGGGCCTCGCGGGCCTCGTCGAAGGCGCCGTAGCGGGCCGTGGGCACGCCCGCCTCGGCCAGCACCGTCTTCATGAAGGCCTTGGACCCTTCGAGCCGCGCCCCGTCGGCACCGGGCCCGAACACGAGACGTCG
Organism: uncultured Acidimicrobiales bacterium; assembly: GCA_963739765.1. GTDB lineage: Bacteria > Actinomycetota > Acidimicrobiia > Acidimicrobiales > UBA8190 > Chersky-840. Next base: position 854,819 of record CAVUBP010000003.1, read on the forward strand.
ATCGGCGCGCAACCGGTCGGCGAGGCCGTCCACCAGCGGCTGCTCGGGCCCGATCACGAACAGGTCGGCGTCGATGTCCTCGGGGGAGTCGGTCGTGATGGTGACGGGCGGCCCGGAGAAGGTGAAGTGCGCCGAGTCGGCCGCCTCGGGCGAATGCGGCGCCATGCCCGGGTTGCCCGGCGCCACCACCACCTCGGCCGTGCGGGCCAGCGACAGCGCCAGGGCGTGCTCGCGCCCACCCGAGCCGACGACACAGACCTTCACTGCACGAACCTCACGCCGAGAACCTCACGCCGCGAACCCACGCCGCGAACTCACGCCGCGAACCGGACGAACTGCTCGCGGCCCGGCCCCACCCCCACCAGCTTGATGGGAACGCCGATCTGCTCGGCCAGGAAGGCGACGTAATCGCGCGCCGCGGGGGGGAGGTCGTCGATCTCGGTGGCACCGGACAGGTCCGCGCGCCATCCCGGGAGCTCCTCGTAGACCGCGTCCACCTGGTGGAGCACCGACTGGTGGTAGGGGGGATAGGCGAAGCGGTCGCCGCCCGAGGTGTAGGCCACGCACACCTTGACCGTGTCGAAGGTGTCGAGCACGTCCATCTTGGTGAGCGCCACCTCGGACAACGAGTTGAGGCGCACGGCCTGGCGCGCCATGACGGCGTCGAACCAGCCGCAGCGCCGGCGCCGTCCCGTGTTGGTACCGAACTCGTGGCCGCGCTCGACGAGCACCTCGCCCACCTCGTCGAGGCACTCGGTCGGGAACGGGCCCGCCCCCACGCGCGTCACGTAGGCCTTGGCGATGCCGATGACCTCGCCGATCATCGCGCGGCCCGACGCCGGTGCCGGTGCAGGCGCCGCCCGCCACCGGGTTGGAGGAGGTCACGAAGGGATAGGTGCCGTGGTCGAGGTCCAAGAAGGTGGCCTGGGCCCCCTCGAGGAGCACGTTGCGCCCGGCGTCGAGGGCGTCGTGGACCAGTCCCACGGTGTCGCCGACCATGGGCCCCATGCGGGGCGCGTACTGATCGAGGTACTCGTCGCAGATGGCCCCGGCGTCGAGCGGCAGCCGGTTGTAGACCTTGGCCAGGATGGCGTTCTTCTCCTTCAGCACCACCTCGAGCTTCTGGCGGAAGATCTTGGCGTCGAGGAGGTCCTGGACCCGCAGCCCCACCCGGGCCGCCTTGTCGGCGTAGGCGGGGCCGATGCCGCGGCGCGTGGTGCCCAGGGCGTTCTTGCCCAGGAACCGCTCGGTGACCCGGTCGAGCTCGGTGTGATACGGCATGATCAGGTGCGCGTTGCCGCTCACCACCATGCGGCTGGTGTCGATCCCCTTGGCCGCCAGCGTGTCGAGCTCGGCCAGGAGCACACCGGGGTCCACCACCACGCCGTTGCCGATGACCGGGGTGATGTGGGGGTAGAGCACGCCGCTCGGCACCAGCTGCAGGGCGAAGGACACGCCGTCGACGACCACGGTGTGCCCGGCGTTGTGGCCGCCCTGGTAGCGCACGACCATGTCCATGTCCCGGGCCAGGAGGTCGGTGAGCTTGCCCTTCCCCTCGTCGCCCCATTGCGTCCCGACGACCACGGTTGCGGGCACGACGCTCCTCCGTAAACGACTCCGGATTACGCCGCATTGTATCCGGACCAGGAACGACACCCGACGGGGTCGCAGCGCCGCCGCACCACGTCACACGATGGCAGTGCCACTCGGTGGAGTGAAATGGCCTACTGCGTGGCGGAACGTCTCAGGTCGTAGAGCCAGTTCGCGCCCAGCCACCCGGCCAGCACGGCGAGGACCACCGTGCTGGCGATCGTCGAGAGGGGGCGAGGGCCGAAAGGGTCGGGCCATGACCGCAGGCTGAGCGCCGCCCACGGAACCATGAGGACAGCCACGGCGCCGGCCCAGGTGGCGCGGTGCAGCAAGAGGGCACCGACCATGGCGACGAGACCGGCCGTCAGCACCGTCGGCATCCACGTAGAGAGCAACCACAGACCGGCCCTGTAGAAGGAAGAGCCCACCGTCGTCCCGAACGGGCCGGTCGTGGTCGTGAGGATCAGGCACAGCACGGCACCGGTGGACAGGCCGGCTGCCAGCGCCGGTCGACGGTCGACAATGTCGGCGACGGGAGCGGTCACGGCGGGGAGTCCGAGTGCGACGAGCATCAACGTCAGGATCAACGGGGGACGGTCGAAGGCGAGGTCGCCGACGGGGATCGCAACCACGCTGACCAGGACGCAGCTCAGGGCGACGCGACGCAACAGCGCGGGCCTGACGAGCACGGACAACGCGCTCGGTGATCCAGGTCAGGTAGACGACCGGGCCCAGCGTCAGGAACGGGCCGAAATGGGGCAGGTAGGGGTCGATCGGGTGTCGCCACTCGCCGAAGCCGAATGCGACAGCGGCGAGCGCGGCGCCCATCATGAGACCGGGCATGGCGGCCAGTGCCAGCACCCGGCCGGCGTAACGGTCGCCCGTCAGCCCGAAGCGCAGTTGCAGGCCGTGCAGGGCGATATCGATGCCGTCACGGAGCGCCGACCGCCCCGGGTCCTTCGACGAGGCTTCGGACAACGTCCCCAGGATCTCGTCCCCTCGCGCCGCTCGGTAGGCCTTGGGATAGGCCCACACCATGCGGGCGTAGCGCCGCTCACGGTCATCTGTCACGTCAAGCCCCCGGCCAGACGAAGTCGGCGCAGGGCTTCGTTGGAGACAGCGACCCGTCGGCGCGACTCGACAGCCAGCGTGGCGGTCCCGTTCTCCGTCAGCCGGTAGTAGCGACGAAGCCTTCCGTCCACCACTTCCTCACCGGCGAGCTCGACCAGGCCGTCGTGCGCGAGGCGGTCGAGCGTCGCGTAGAGCGTGCCGGGACGCAGCCGGGTCGCTCCGTCCGACAGCCGCTCCACTTCCTGGATCACGCCGTACCCGTGGCGCCGCTTGTCGGCCAGAGCCGCCAGCACGAGGAAGGTGGGTTCCCGGATCTCCGTACTCACATGACCTGTATATACCGATCAACAGTATATATCAACCACTCAGCGCAGGCCGACCCCGCCGCCGTCGGCCGCGTCCACGGTCACGGTGTCGCCGTCTGTGTAGCGGCCCTCCAGCAACGCCAGTGCGAGAGGGTCCTCCACCGTGTGCTGGAGCACCCGCCGTAGCGGCCGGGCGCCGAGGTCGGGGTCGTACCCGGTACGCGCCAGCCAGTCCTTGGCCGTTGTCGGTGACCACCAGGGTCAGCCGCCGCTGGGCCACCCGGTCCGCCAGCGTGGCGACCTGGATGTCCACGATGCGGCGGATGTCGGCCTCCGACAGAGTGGCGGAAGCGCACCACCTCGTCGATGCGGTTGAAGAACTCGGGCTTGAAGAAGTCCTGGGGGTCGACGGCCAGGTTGGACGTCATGATGAGGACGGTGTTGGTGAAGTCGACGGTGCGACCCTGGCCGTCGGTGAGCCGTCCGTCCTCGAGCACCTGGAGCAGGACGTTGAACACGTCGGGGTGCGCCTTCTCGATCTCGTCGAGGAGGACCACCGAGTAGGGACGGCGCCGCACCGCCTCCGACAGCTGCCCGCCCTCCTCGTAGCCGACGTACCCGGGGGGGGCGCCCACGAGGCGGCGACGGTGTGCTTCTCCTGGTACTCGCCCATGTCGATGCGGATCATGGCGCGGTCGTCGTCGAAGAGGAACTCCGCCAGGGCCCGGGCCAGCTCGGTCTTGCCCACGCCGGTGGGGCCGAGGAACAGGAACGAGCCGATGGGCCGGTTGGGGTCCGACAGCCCGGCGCGGCTACGGCGGATGGCGTTGGACACCGCCACCACGGCCTCCTCCTGGCCCACCACCCGGGCGTGGAGGGCCTCCTCCATGCGCACGAGCTTGGCCAGCTCGGCTTCGAGCAGCTTGGTGACCGGCACCCCGGTCCAGCGGCTCACCACCTCGGCCACGTCCTCGGCGTCGACCTCCTCCTTCAGCATCGCGCCCGTCGGCCTGCAGGTCGGCCAGGGCCTTGGTGGCGTCCTCGATGCGGCGCTCGATGTCGGGGATGACCCCGTAGCGGATCTCCGAGGCGCGGGTGAGGTCGCCGTCACGGGCGAAGCGCTCGGCCTCGCCCTTCTTCGCCTCGAGCTCCTCCTTCAGGGCGCGGATGGACGAGATGGCGTCCTTCTCCGCCTGCCAGCGTGCCGTCATGGCGTCGGCCTGCTCGGTCAGGTTGGCGAGCTCCTCCTCGAGGCGCGCCAGGCGCTCCTTGGAGGCGTCGTCGGTCTCCTTGGCCAGCGCCACCCGCTCGATCTCGAGCTGGCGCATGCGCCGGGTGACCACGTCGATCTCGGTGGGCATGGAGTCGATCTCGATGCGCAGCCGGCTGGCGGCCTCGTCGACGAGGTCGATGGCCTTGTCGGGGAGGAAGCGCCCGGTGACGTAGCGGTCCGACAGCACCGCCGCGGCCACCAGCGCGGCGTCCTGGATGCGCACGCCGTGGTGGACCTCGTAGCGCTCCTTCAGGCCGCGCAGGATGGCCACGGTGTCCTCGACCGAGGGCTGGCCCACGAACACGGGCTGGAAACGGCGCTCGAGCGCGGCGTCCTTCTCGATGTGCTTGCGGTACTCGTCGAGCGTGGTCGCCCCGACCAGGCGCAGCTCGCCGCGCGCCAGCATGGGCTTGATCATGTTGCCGGCGTCCATGGCCCCCTCGGCCCCGCCCGCGCCCACGATGGTGTGGAGCTCGTCGATGAAGGTGACGATCTCGCCTTCGGAGTCGGTGATCTCCTTCAGCACCGCCTTCAGGCGCTCCTCGAACTCGCCGCGGTACTTGGCGCCCGCCACCATGGCCGACAGGTCGAGCGCCACCACGCGCTTGTCGCGCAGGCCCTCGGGCACGTCGCCCTCGACGATGCGGTTGGCGAGGCCCTCCACGATGGCGGTCTTGCCCACGCCTGGCTCGCCGATGAGCACGGGGTTGTTCTTGGTGCGGCGGCTGAGCACCTGGATGACGCGGCGGATCTCCTCGTCGCGCCCGATGACGGGGTCGAGCTTGCCCCGGCGGGCCAGCTCGGTGAGGTCGCGGCCGTAGCTTCTCGAGTGCCTGGTACTGCTCCTCGGGGTTCTGCGACGTGACGCGGTGGCTGCCGCGCACCTGGCGCAGCGCGCCGAGCAGCTCGTCGCGCTCGACCCCGATGAGGTCGGACAGCGCCAGCAGGAGGTGCTCGACCGACACGTACTCGTCGCCCATGTCGGCCCGGAGGCTGTCGGCGGACTCCAACAGGTCGCGCGCCTGGCGCGACAACGCGGCACCTCGCTCCCGCCGTAGGCCTTGGGCAGCGCGGCGAGCCGCTCCGCCACACGGTTGGTGAGCGCGGTGGGCTCCACCCCCGCCTTGGCCAGGAGCGGCAGCGCCAGCCCGTCGGCCTGGCCCAGCAGGGCGGCCAGCACGTGGTCGGGGGTGACCTCGGGGTTGTTCTGGGCATGGGCGCGCTCGGTGGCGTCCGCGAATGGCCTCTTGGGACCTTGAGCGTCCAGCGTTCGGGTCGATGGCCATGGGCAGCCTCCTTCTCGTCGGGGGCGTCGGCGCGGCCGGCGCGGCGCCACACCATGGCCTGGCGCAGCGGCACCAGGTCCCGCCGGTACTGGCGATGGGTCTGTTCGATCGCGTCGCGCGCCTCGGCGCGGACGCGCTCGAGCTCGGCGGTGAGGCGCTCGACCTCGGCTTCGAGCTCGAGGACATGGCGCACGCCCTCGAGGTTCAACCCCGACGCTGGTGAGCGCGCCGATTCGGCGCAGGCGCTCGATGTCGCGTTGGGAGTACCGGCGGTTGCCGCCGCCGGTACGCGACGGGTCGACGAGGCCCTTGCGCTCGTAGACGCGCAGGGTCTGGGGGTGCACGCCGGCCAGCTCGGCCGCCACCGAGATCACGTAGACGGCGCGGCCCGCGCTCTCCCTCCGAACAGCGCGGCGCGCGGCGTTGCCGCGTCCGTTCGGTCGGGCACGGTGCGTCTCTCCTCACGCCGTGGTGGCGTCATCGGTGTTCACCTCCAGATAGGCGCGCGGCTCGTCGTCGGAGACGCGTGCGAACTCTTCGACCGCGGCGCGCTGCTCGTCGGTCAGCGCCTTGGGCACGGCGACCTCCACGGTGACGAGGAGGTCGCCCGCGCCCGGTGCGGCCGTGGCCCGGCACGCCCCGGCCCTTCACCCGGAAGGTCTGGCCCGACGACGTCCCCGGCGGGATGCGCAGGGTCACGGGCTCGTCGAGGGTGGGCACCTTCACCGTCGACCCCAGGGCGGCCTCGGGGAACGTCACCGGGACGGCGAGGGTCAGGTTGCGGCCCCGGCGACCGAAGAGGGTGATGGTTGCCCACCCGCACCGTGACGTAGAGGTCGCCGGCGGGCCCGTTGGCCCGGCCCGGCGCGCCCCGGCCCTTCACGCGGATGCGCTGGCCGTCTTCCACCCCGGCGGGGATGCGCACCTTCACCTGGCGGGTGCGCCGGACGATGCCGCGAGCCGCTTGCAGGTCTGGCACGGCTTCTCGACGATGGTGCCGCGCCCCGAGCACTGCGGGCACACCCGGCTCAACGAGAACAGGCCCTGGTTGTCGTCGAGCGCGCCCCGGCCGTGACAGGTCGGGCAGGTCACCGGGGACGATCCCGGGGCCGCCCCCGACCCGTTGCACGTCTCGCAGCGCGCCTCGCCCGCCACGTTGACCGACGTCGTCACGCCGCGCACGGCGTCCTCGAACGACAGGTAGAGCTCGGCCTCGACGTCCGCGCCGCGGCGCGGCCCGGCGTTGCGGGCGCGCCGGCCACCGCCGAAGCCACCCAACCCGCCGAAGAGGTCCCCGAGGTCGCCGAGGTCCTCGACCCGGAAGGTGCGCACCACCGGGCCCGCCCGTGGGCGCCGGGTCCGCCGAAGCCGGCGAAGCCGGCCGGGCCCAGTCGCCGGACCTCGTCGTACTCCTTGCGCTTGGCCGCGTCACCGAGGACGTCGTAGGCGGCGGAGATCTCCTTGAAGCGATCCTCGGACCCCGGGTTGGCGTCGGGATGGAATTGCTTGGCCAGCTTGCGGTAGGCGCGGGTGATCTCTTTGTCGGTGGCCGTCGAGGCGACCCCGAGGACCTGGTAGTAGTCCTTCTCGAACCACTCGCGCTGGGCGACCATGGCTACCCCCGCACCCGCACCATGGCGGGGCGGATCACCCTGCCCTTCCACCGGTAGCCGGCGCGCAGCACCTCGTCGACGACCGGGCCCGCCGACGCGCGACGCCGCGTCGGCCCCGCGCATCGGCCCGGCGTCGGCGGCGTGGCTCGACCGCCTCGTGGACGGTGGGGTCGAACGGCTCGCCGCCGCCACGCCGATGCGCTCGAGGCCCTCCGTGGCCAGGGTGTCGGCCAGCAGCGTGGAGCCGGCCACGAGCGCCTTGCCCTCGGCCGACAGCGCGTCGCCGTCGCCGAGATGGGCGCGGGCCAGGTCGAAGGCATCGAGGACCGGGAGCACCTTGGTCACGAGGTCCTCGCCGGCGCGCTCGAGATGGTCGGTCTGCTGGCGCACCATGCGCTTCTTGTAATTCTCGAAGTCGGCCTGGACGCGCCGCGACAGGTCGAGGTACTCGTCGCGCTCGCGCCGCGCCGTGAACAGCAGGTCGTCGAGGTCCTCCACCACGGTGTCGTTGGGCACGTCCGCGGCGGTGTCGATCACGTCTTCCACCACGACGTCCTCGACCCGCGGCTCGAGGCGGGGGTCGACGCTGCTCTCGACGCGGGGCGCGCCGGGGCTGCCGGGGCGCGGTCCTCCCGCGCCCCGGGCACCGGACGATCCCGACTGGGCGGGCGGTCCCGACTGACCCGACGGCCCGGACGGAGGCGTCATGCCCCGGGCTCGTCGACGATCTCGGCGTCGACCACCTCGTCGTCCGACGGCGCCGAGCCGTCGTCGCCGCTCGGTGCGCCACCCGAGGCCGACGCCGCACCGACCGGCCTGCGACGCCTGCTCGTACAGGCGCTGGGTGAAGCCGTGGCTGGCGTTGACGAGCGCCTCGGTGGAGTCCTTGATCTTCTCGACGTCGGAGCCGGCCAGCGCGTCCTTGACGGCCTTGAGCGCGCTCTCGACCTTGTCCTTCTCGTCGCCCTCGAACTTCTCGCCCTGCTCGCGCAGCAGCTTCTCGGTCTGGTAGACGAGGGTGTCGGCGTTGTTGCGGATCTCCGCCTCCTCGCGCCGGCGCTTGTCGTCCTCGGCATGGGCCTCGGCGTCGCGCACCATGCGGTCGATCTCCTCCTTGGCCAGAGACGACTCGCCGGTGATCGTCATCGACTGCTCCTTGCCCGTGGCGGTGTCGCGGGCCGAGACGTGCACGATGCCGTTGGCGTCGATGTCGAAGGTGACCTCGATCTGCGGGACGCCGCGGGGCGCCGGGGGCAGGTCCACGAGCTGGAACTTGCCCAGTGTCTTGTTGTACATCGCCATCTCGCGCTCGCCCTGGAGCACGTGGATCTCCACCGACGGCTGGTTGTCCTCGGCCGTGGTGAACACCTCGGAACGCTTGGTGGGGATGGTGGTGTTGCGCTCGATGAGCCGGTGCATGACGCTGCCCTTGGTCTCGATGCCGAGCGACAGCGGGGTGACGTCGAGCAGCAGGACGTCTTTGACCTCGCCCTTCAGCACCCCGGCCTGGACGGCGGCGCCGATGGCGACGACCTCGTCGGGGTTCACGCCCTTGTGGGGCTCCTTGCCGGTGAGGCTCTGCACCAGGTCCTGGATGGCGGGCATGCGCGTCGAGCCACCCACCAGCACGACGTGGTGGATGTCGGACTTCGACAGCCCCGCGTCGGAGATGGCCTGCTCGAACGGGCCCTTGCAGTCCTCGACCAGATCGGCGGTGATCTCGTTGAACTTGGCCCGCGTGAGCTTGAGGTCGAGGTGCTTGGGGCCCTCGGCCGTGGCGGTGATGAAGGGCAGGTTGATCGTGGTCTCCTGCACCGACGACAGCTCGATCTTGGCCTTCTCGGCGGCTTCCTTCAGGCGCTGGAGGGCCATCTTGTCGACCGAGAGGTCCACGCCCTCGGTGTTCTTGAACTCGGTGACCAGCCAGTCGATGACGCGCTGGTCCCAGTCGTCGCCGCCGAGGTGGGTGTTGCCCGAGGTGGACTTCACCTCGAAGACGCCGTCGCCGATCTCGAGGATCGACACGTCGAAGGTGCCCCCGCCGAGGTCGAACACGAGGACGGTCTGCTCCTTGTTCTCCTTGTCGAACCCGTAGGCGAGCGCCGCGGCGGTGGGCTCGTTGATGATGCGCAGGACCTCGAGGCCGGCGATCTGGCCCGCCTCCTTGGTGGCGGTGCGCTGGGCGTCGTCGAAGTACGCCGGCACGGTGATCACGGCCTGGTTGACGGTGTCGCCGAGGTAGGACTCCGCGTCTCTCTTCAGCTTCTGGAGGATGCGGGCCGAGATCTCCTGGGCGTTGTACTTCTTGCCGTCGATGTCGACCGACCACGAGGTGCCCATGTGGCGCTTGACCGAGCGGATGGTGCGGTCGGGGTTGGTGATGGCCTGGCGCTTGGCGACCTCACCCACGAGTACCTCGCCGGACTTCGAGAACCCGACGACCGACGGCGTCGTGCGACCCCCTTCGGCGTTGGGGATGACGACCGGCTCACCGGCTTCCAAGACGCTCACGACCGAGTTGGTGGTGCCGAGGTCGATTCCGACGGCCTTGGGCATTGCTCGCCTCCGTATACTTTGCGGCCCCGGTGGCTCTCGCCAGGGAATTCTTGTCTTCTTCGTCTACTTGACAGTAGCAAGTATAGCGATCTTGAGTGTATGACTGTCAACTTTCTTGAAGAATTTGGCAAGGTTGAGGACGATCCAGATGATCCGAGTGGAAACACCCCTCTGACCAGGTAGAACCTCGCTGGGCAGTCGCCGTGGCCCGACCTACCGTGACACCGGCGGCACCGGGGGACCATCCCCTTCCTGACACGGTCGCCTGCGGGGGGCGTGCGATGGCAGAGCGGGAGATCGTGGCCGTGGTGTGGCACGAGCACACCCACACCGTCGACGTCGTCTACGTCGAGGGCCAACCCGACACGCTGATGGGAACCCGGAAGATGGCCGCCCAGATGGCCCAGGGCATGGGGCTCGAGCTCGTGCCCACGCCGCCCGGGACCGTCCTCTGGGCCCGCCCGGTGAGGCCCTGACCCGCTCGTCCCGCCGACGGTGTCGGGCGGCCCAGGTGGAATCCCCTGGTCAGGCAGGTGGAACCTCGCTAGGCGACCACCGGGGTCCGGCGTACCGTCACGAACCATGGTCATGGTGTTGCTGACGGTCGCCGGGCTCGTCATCGCCGGGATGCTGACCGGGGCCTTCCCGGCCCTCGCCGCCGCCGTCCACCGGCGTCGGAAGGGTCACGCCATGTTCGACCGGCGCTCGGCGTGGAGGCGGTCCTCTCTCACTGATCCGGGAAGCCTCGGGGTGGCGAACCATGGTCATGCCCGACTACGACCGACTCCGACTGCAAGAAATGGCCTCGATCAGCGATTTCGCCCACGGCCTCGATGACGACCAGTGGGACCACGCCTCGTTGTGCGCCGGATGGCGGGTGCGTGACGTGATCAGCCACATGTGCCTCGGCTACACGACCCCCATGCCGTCGATGGTGGTCAAGATCGGCCGGGCCGGGTTCAACGTCGACAAGGCGTCGCTGGAGGGATCGAGGGCCTACGGCTCCGACCACACCCCGGCCCAGATCCTGGCGGTGTTCGACTCCATCCACCGCAACGACATCCGCAAGGGCATCACCCGGTTCATCAAGCCGCAGGAGGGACTCGTCGACCACCTCGTCCACCACCAGGACATCCGCCGGCCCCTGGGGCTGCCCCGACCCATGCCCGAGGACCGCCTGCGCGCCGCGCTGGAGGTGGCGCCGGGCCTCGGCGGGTTCGTCAAGGCCAAGGCCCGCACCGCCGGGCTGCGCCTCGTCGCCGACGACCTCGACTGGAGCCACGGGGACGGCCCCGAGGTCATGGGCTCGGGCGAGGCCATCCTGCTGGCGTGCACCGGCCGCCGGGAGGTGCTCGACGAGCTCAAGGGTGAAGGGGTCGACACGCTTCGTCGGCGCATGGCGGCCTGACTACGCTCGGCGGTGTGGGTGACCTGGTCCTGATCCGCCACGGCGAGTCCACCTGGAACGCCCAGAACCTGTTCACTGGGTGGACCGACGTCGACCTCACCGCCAAGGGCGAGACCGAGGCGCGCCAGGCCGGCGCCCTGCTCGCCGCCGAACAACGCAACGGGCTCGACCTGCGGGTGCTGCACACCTCGGTGCTAACCCGGGCCGTGCGCACCGCCAACCTGGCCCTCGACGAGCTGGGCCGCAGCTGGCTCCCGGTGCGGCGCCACTGGCGGTTGAACGAGCGGCACTACGGGGCGCTGCAGGGCCTGGACAAGAAGGAGACCGCGGCCAAGTTCGGCGACGCCCAGGTGAAGCTGTGGCGGCGCAGCTACGACACCCCGCCGCCGCCGCTCACGCACGACGACGAGCGCCACCCCGTCCACGACGACCGCTACCGGGACCTGCTTCCGGGGATCCTTCCCGACGCCGAGTGCCTGGCCGACGTGGTGCTGCGCATGGTCCCGTACTGGGAGGACGCCATCGCGGCCGATCTGCGTGCCTTCGGGGGCGTGCTCGTGGTGGCGCACGGAAACTCGATCAGGGCCCTGGTGAAGTACCTGAAGGACATCCCCGACGACGAGATCGTCGGCCTGGAGGTGCCCACGGGCGTTCCCTGGTGGTTCAGGTTCGACGACCGGCTGGAGCTGGTCGAGGACCGGCAGCTCGGTGACCCCGAGGCCATCCGGGCCGCGGCGGAGGCCGTGGCCCGACAGGCGGGCTGACCCCCCGACCGGCCGGCCGCCCGGGGGGAGGCGAGCCGTGCCGGTCAGAGGGCCAGACCTTCAGGAATCAGAGGGCGTCGCGGCCTCTCTCCCCGGTGCGCACCCGCACCACCGACTCCACCGGGATCACCCAGACCTTGCCGTCACCGATCTTGCCGGTGGCGGCGGTGCTCACGATGGCGTCGACCACCTCGTCGGCCTGTGTGTCGTCGACGAGCACCTCGACACGGATCTTGGGGACGAAGTCCACCTCGTACTCCGCGCCTCGGTAGACCTCGGTGTGGCCCCGCTGGCGGCCGAAGCCCTGCGCCTCGGTGAGGGTCATGCCCTGGACGCCGAGCGTCTTGAGGGTCTCTTTGACCTCGTCGAGTTTGAAGGGCTTGAGGACTGCCACGACCAGCTTCATTGTGCGCTCCCTTTCGTCGAGCTCGGCCGGGTCAACGTTCGCCTGCCGGAGGGGATTCAGACCCTAACGGCGGAGACTTGGAACCTGTGAGGCCAGCGAGTTCGAAGGCGCTGGCGCTGCTGGTCCGCGAGGCGAACGTCTCGTCGGGGAAGGCCTCCTCGTCGTGGATGGCCAGGTCGCCGACCTCGAGGATCTCGTCCTTGTAGCGGGCACCCCGGAGGACGAGGCCGATGAGCTTCATCAGGATGAAGGTCACGAGCGCCGACCAGAAGATGACCCACAGGGCGGCCCGGAACTGTTCCCACAGCTGATGCGCCGAGCCGGTGTACATGAGACCTCCCACCCCGAACGGCGTACAGCCGCCGTGGGCGGTGATGTAGGTCGACTGCGAGGCCGCCACCGAGCCCGAGGTGTTGACCACCTGGCCGGCGGAGTCCAGCTTCCCGCATCCCAGTTCCAAGGTGTTGGGGTCGCCGAAGATGCCCAGCAGCATGCCCCCGAAGAAGCCGGCAATGCCGTGGGTGTAGATGACCCCGAGGGCGTCGTCGACCTTGGAGAAGGGCCGCACCTTGGACAGGAAGTTCCAGGCGAACCAGACCACCACGGTGCAGATCACCCCGACGTAGATCGCCCCCCGGCCGTTGACGAAACCGGCACTGGGCGTGATCCCGACGAGGCCGCAGATCATGCCGTTCACGCCGCCCAGGAACGTCGGCTTCTTCGACTTGGTGAACCAGGCGTCGAGGGCCATCCACACCACCACGCCACAGGCCGTGGCCACGTTGGTGTTGACGACCGCCGCCGCCGCGTCGGCCCCGGCGTAGTACGGGTCGCCGCCGTTGAAGCCGTTCCAGCCGAGCCACAGGATGCCGGCCCCCACCGCGGCGATGACCAGGTTGTTGGGGACCGCATGTTGTCGATCTCGCGCCAGCCGGGGGCCTAAGACCCAGGCGGCGACGAAGCCCGAGACCCCGGCCGACATGTGGATGACGTATCCACCGGAGAAGTCCGAGCGCGCCCTCCTGGGCGAAGTAGCCGCCGCCCCAGAGCAGGAAGGCGTCCACGCAGTAGACACACGTCGACCACAGCGGCACGAGCAGGCACCAGGCGCTGAACTTGATGCGGCCGAGAACGCTCCCGAGGAACAGCAGCGGGGTGATGGCCGCGAACACGAACTGGAAGTAGGCCAGCGTCGTCGTGGGGAAGTGGAAGGGCACGGCGGTGTTGGCTGCTGACACCGCCTGGCCTTGTTCATCGGTGGCGCTGGTTATGCCCCCCGGTTTCCCGACCATGTTCTCGAAGAAGTGTTTGACCCATCCCACGCCGGTGAGCTGGGTCTGGACCCCGTTGTGCACCCCCCCTCCGATCGAGGTGGAGCCGAAGCCCATCTTGTAGGACCACAGCACCCAGGCGATGAGGACCAGCGAGAACCCGGCGAACATCATGGCCAGCACGTTCACGGCCCACTTCTTCTGGACGATCGACGCGTAGAGGACCGCCAGTCCGGGGAGGCTCATCAGGCCGACGAACGTGGCGGCCACCAGCTGCCACGTATTGTCGCCCGTATTCAGCCAACTGGGATACGGAACGAGTTGCGATGCTGCAGCTAGCACGGCTCGAGTGCTCCTCTCGTGCGGTCATCCGTCCCGGCACACCTCGAGCCATGACATGGCGTCACACAACACCGGGTGCGCCAGGCCATGGCAGGTGGTTTGCCCTGCCGCCGAAAGAATGCAGGCCGAGCGTTTCCGCTCTGTCACGCGACTGTTACCAGCGCGTGAACTGGAAATCGCCCGGCGCCGGCCCCCGTCCCGCGTCGGGACGGCGCTGATCAGCCCGCTTTTTGCTCGTTCTCGGGCTTGGGCGGGGTGCGCTTGGGGGGTGCGGTGCGGGGCGTGTAGCGCTTGTTGGGCTGGGGCTTGGATGCCTTCGGTGCGGCTCCGCCCCGCCGCCGCGGCCCGGGCCGGCCCGGCGTGTCGCCGCCGGCCTCGCGCAGGTCGCGCTGGGCCCGGTAGGAGCGCACCAGCAGCCAGGCCCCCAGGAGCAGGAACGGAACCCCGAAGCCCCAGTAGTGGAGGTTGAAGACGGCGAGGCCGTAGAGGGCCATGGAGATCCCGAGGAACAGGCGCTTGCGGAGGTAGGCCGTGAGCATCATCACCAGGGCCAGGCCCAGGAGGACGAGCTCGAGCTCGTGCAGCAGGGAGACGCTCACGTACTGGGGGTTGACCTTGCCGCTCTTCAGGAACTGTGCGGGGTTCTTGGAGATCCGGTCACTGATGACCACGAGGCCGATGGCGGCGGCCACAGGCGCCAGCAGGAGGCCCATGAGGCGTTCCTTGTCGTTGGCGTACCGGACGGCGTCCTCGAGCTCCTCGACCGACGCCGGCTTGTCCGATGCCTTGGCCCTTTCCGGGGTCCCGGGCTCGACCGGCTTGAGGACGGCGTTGCGGAAACGCTCGCCCAGCGGTGCCTTTTCCGTGTCGCGGTTGAGGTGCGGCAGGGACAGGAGCAGGCGGTGCCGGAGGCTCAGTCGGGGCGGGGCGCCGCCGATGTCGTCGTCATCGCGACCGCCGGGCATCGGAAAAGGCTAGCGCGCCGTATCGCCGGCAGGCCAAGGGCCACGGCACAGCTCACGTGATCGTCCCCGCCGTCGTGCCCGGATCGTCCGGCGATACCGGGCGCGTCCGACGGCGTCTGAGGACGAGCCCCCCGACGAGGAATACCAGCACCACGAGCAGGATGCCCGGCACGATGAACACGCTCGCCGAGGCGCGCTCGGTGGACACGGCGTGGGCCGTCGACAGCAGCGGCGGGTTGCCCGAAGCAGCCACGGCGCGCACCTTGGTTCCCGGAGGGCGCAGGGTGTTGCCGGGGATGGCCTCGTTGTAGCGGTGGCCGTCGAGGGTGAACGTGCCCCGGCATGCG
The DNA here is from genome assembly GCA_963739765.1 of uncultured Acidimicrobiales bacterium. Classification (GTDB taxonomy): domain Bacteria; phylum Actinomycetota; class Acidimicrobiia; order Acidimicrobiales; family UBA8190; genus Chersky-840. The sequence goes on from CAVUBP010000003.1 coordinate 870,016, forward strand.
TACCCGGCCGGATTGCTGCCGCTCCCCCCGAGCAGTCCCAGGCACCCCGACACGGTGACCTCGACCGCCACCCCGTGCTGTCGCAGACGGGTGATCTGCGCGTTCTTGTGGACACCGGCCACGAAGAGCAGGACGACGAGGACGGCCAGGCCCACGACGCAGATGCCGACGACGACGTGTGCGGCCCGACGGACGTCCACGTTGACGCCCGCCCCACGCAGCGTCGTGAGTGCCGCGCCGGGCGTTGCATGCTCGGTGGCGGTCGCCGCGGTTTCCCCGGGTTTGGGATCGGGGGAGGTCGTCGGCTCCGGAGCCGTCATCGGTCTGTCCACCCCTCGGTTCCCGTCTTCCCCTCGCTCCCGTGCGGTCCTGGAGCGATCCGGGAATCGTAGCGGTGGGGTCGATCGAGGAGTTCTGCGCCCGGACGCGCCCGCCGATAGCCTCTCGCCATGCCGCGAAAGCCCGACCTCGACCTCAGCAAGATCTGGATGTTCTCGGCCTGTTCGGCGAGCCAACTGCGCACCATCCGCAAAGCCGTCGAAGAGGTGATCGTGCCCGCCGGACGCGTCCTGTGCGAGGAGGGCACCGTCGGCCGGGAGTTCTTCTTCGTGGTGGACGGCACCGCCTCGGTGCGCAGAGACGGGCGGCGGGTCACCACCCTGGGACCGGGCAAGTGGTTCGGCGAGCTGTCGCTCCTCGACCGCATGCCGCGCTCGGCCAGCGTGGTGTCGGAGACCCCCATGACGCTTCTGGTGCTCGAGCAGCGTCGCTTCAATGGCCTGCTCGACGAGATGCCGACGCTCTCGCGCAAGCTCCTGGTGGCGATGTCGCAGCGCCTGCGCGACGCCGACGCCAAGGCGCTCCATTAGTCCTGCGACTGCTCCTGCAGTCCTGCGACTGCTCCTGCAGGCCTGCAACTACTCCTGCAGCGACGCCTCCACCACCTGTGACAGATCCAGCACCTTGACGTCGTCTTCGCGCGACCGGGCCCGCACGGCATCGTCCAGCATGATGAGGCAGTAGGGACAGGCGGTCGAGACCACATCGGCACCGGTCCCGAGCGCTTCGTCGGTGCGCTCGAGGTTGACCCGCTTGCCGAGGCTCTCCTCCATCCACATGCGCGCCCCGCCCGCCCCGCAACAGAAGCTCTTCTCCCGGCACCGCTTCATCTCGATCTGCTCCACTCCCTTGATGGAGTCGAGCACCGACCGGGGCTCGTCGAAGACGCGGTTGTGGCGCCCGAGATAGCAGGGATCGTGGTAGGTGACCTTGGCGTCCATGTTCCCCGGCGTGAGCTTGCCTTCTTCGACGAGATGGCTGAGCAGCTGCGAGTGGTGGATGACCTTGAAGTTCCCGCCCAGGTCCGGGTACTCCCGGGAGAGTGAATTGAAACAGTGCGGGCACGAGGCGATGACCTTCTTGGCCCCCACCTCGTCCAGGGTGGCGATGTTGGCCTTGCCCATCTCCTGGTAGAGGTACTCGTTGCCGAGCCGGCGGGCCGGGTCCCCGGTGCAGGACTCGCGCGGTCCCAGGATGCCGAAGGACACCCCGGCGCGGTGCAGCAGGCGGGCGGTGGCCTGGGTCGCCTTGCGGGCCCGCTCGTCGAGGGCCCCGGCGCAGCCCACCCAGTAGAGGTACTCGACGTCGTCGGGGATGGTGCCGGTGATGACCGGGATCTCGAAGTCGAGGGCCTCGGTCCACTCGGTCCGCTTGGCCCCGCCCAGGCCCCAGGGGTCGCCCTGGTTCTCGATGTTGCGGAGCATGAGCCCGGCCTCGGTCGGAAAGCGCGACTCCATGAGGACCTCGTAGCGCCGCATCTCGACGATGGTGTCGACGTGCTCGATGTCGACCGGGCACTCCTCGACACAGGCCCCGCAGGTGAGACACGACCACAGCACGTCGGGGTCGATGGTGGTGGGAACGAGCGTGGGGGCATCGGCCCGCGCTGCAGCCGCCGCCTCGGCGGGGTCGGGATGCGTCCCGAGCTCCATGCTGGCGGGCACCCCCACCAGGCGCGGCGAGGACTCGAAGAGGTTGTCGCGCAGCGCCATGATGAGCAGCTTCGGGGAGAGGGGCTTGCCCGTGTTCCAGGCCGGGCAGACCGACTGGCACCGCCCGCACTCGGTGCAGGTGAGGGTGTCCAGCAGCTGCTTCCAGGAGAGGTCCTCGATGTGCCCGGCGCCGAACACGGTGTCCTCGGAGATGTTCTCCATGTCCATGTCGGGCGTGTTGTAGAGCGGTCCGAGGGCCCGGGGCCGTCGTGAGGTCGCCACGTTGATGGGGGCCAGGGCGATGTGGAGGTGCTTCGAATAGGAGAGGAAGACCGAGAAGCCCACGATCACGGCGATGTTGAGGATGAGCAGCACCGTCTCGAGGTCGGAGTTCACCCCCGCCCCGAAGTGGGAGAAGAGGCGCGAGACCGCATGCGAGGCGAAGGGCCACCAGGAGTTGCCGTAGGGCAAATTGCCGGTGTTGACCTGGGCGGCGCGGTAGCCGATCAGGGTGATCATGACCAGGCCGATCATGACGAGCACGAGCCAGGCCGCCCCGGTGTGCGAACCGAAGAAGCGCGACAGCCGGCCCTTCTTCTTGGGGGAGTTCACGTACCGGATGCCGGTGAAGACACACAGCGCCACCAGCACCGCCACGGCGAAGAAGTCCTCGATGAACCCCAGAGCCCGGCCCCGGCCGATCAGGGGCACGAAGAAGTCGCGGTCGAACAGCGCCCCGTAGGCCTCGAGGATGGTGAACATCAAGATGGTGAAGCCCCAGAAGGTGAAGGCGTGCGCCATGCCGGGGACCGTCCAGCGCAGCAGCTTGCGCTGGCCACCGACCTCGGAGAGCTCGGCCCAGGCCCGGGCGCGGAACTGGGTGAAGCGCTTGGGGTCGGGGCGTCCCTTCCCGACGAGGCGGAAGAGGTACGCGAAGCGGTGACCGGCGATGGCAAAGGCGATGACGGTCGCGCCCAGGCCGAGGGCGATCCTGATGGGCAACGTCTCCTCCTGGAGGGTCAGGGGCGGAAGTTCTCGAAGTACCGGCTGGGGGTGGGTCCCCGCTGGCCCTGGTACTTCGAGCCCAGGCCTGCCGTGCCATAGGGCTGGTCGGCGGGCGTGGTCATGCGCAGGAAGCTGATCTGCCCGATCTTCATACCGGGGTAGACGGTGATGGGGAGGTTGGCCACGTTCGAGAGCTCCAGGGTGAGGTGGCCGTCCCACCCGGCGTCGACGAAGCCGGCCGTGGAGTGGATCAGGAGCCCCAGGCGCCCCAGAGAGGACTTGCCCTCGAGGCGGGCGACCAGGTCGTCGGGGAGGCCGACCCGCTCCAGGGTGGACCCCAGGATGAACTCTCCGGGGTGGAGGATCAGGGCTTGGCCGTCGGGGATCTCGACCAGCTCGGTGAGGTCCTCGAGGTCCTCCCGAACGTCGATTACGCGCATTGAGTGGTTGCGGAAGAGCCGAAAGTAGCGGTCGACGTGCAGGTCGACGGATGAAGGCTGGATGCACTGGGGCCCCAGCGGGTCGATGACAATTCTCTTGGCATCGAGCTCTTCGCGGATGGAGCGATCTGAGAGGACCACGGGGCAGCACGATAGTGTGATGCCTCCTCGCGGGCGTAGTTCAGCGGCAGAACATCAGCTTCCCAAGCTGAGAACGAGGGTTCGATTCCCTTCGCCCGCTCTCTGCGATGTCGCGAGACATCGTGGACAGATCTCGCGAGACATCATGGACCAAACCGTCGCCCCGATGGGCTGGCAGTCCTTGGTCGGGTCGAATCTTCAGATGGCGCAGGACCTCGCCGTCGAGGGTGAGGACCCGGATGTCGAGGTCAGGCGAAGCAGCTCGCTCTCCATGACACACACCCCGTGACGGGCCGCCGCGGTGAAAATGGCTCCAATGTCGCTCAGGACGCTGGCGGAAACCCATGGTAAGCAGCAGCTGCGTGGAAGGGGCTGACCACGTCGAGCGCCTCGGTGATCGTCGTCACCTCCGCCACGCACAATCGGAGTGCCAGCCGCTCTCGGCGTGAGAGGACTCGAGGCCCCGCCGTTGGCGAGTGGTGTCGATTCTGTTCGCCTGGCCCCACCATGGGTATGACGCCTCGATTTGCCGACCCGACAGAGGAACCCGCCCGCTGGATTGCGGTCTTGCAGCACCGCTAGAGCCAACCCGCAAACGCCAAACACACGCCCAGCGCCACATCGACTCCCGCAACAGCTCCAACGACAGTCAACTGCCGTCGGTGATTCTGGCCCATGTCGAACACCCATGCAGCCATTCCATAGAACGTCATATACCCGAAGATCACGATGAGTGGGACGAATGGAACGTTCCAGAACCAGTACTCCCAGTGGAAGTAGCCGGTGGCATGAAGAAGGATCTCGACTGCCACTGATAGGCATGAGAAACCAACGACAAACACCCATCGGTTGGGGATGCCCAGGATACGTAGCTTGGGTTCGGGGGGAAGCATCTTCACGAACACCACACCTGCAGTCAGAAAGAACAGTGTGAGCTCGATGGTGAGTCCGATGAGAATGAGGTAGCTGGTGTGACCAGTCACAGTCCACAGTGCTGCACGGTTGGATATGTGGAGCACAGCCGAATTGACCAGCTCGTTGAACCAATCCATGCACCAGAGGGTTAGTCCCGCCAGGATGATGTCCCATCGTCTTCGCTCGACCTCGACTGCGTAGACATAGAAGACCACACCGAGCAAGAACACTGTCGACCACTGGAAGGCCACCGGGTCGCGCAGCATCTGCTCGGCTTGCCGAGTGAACCAAGTGGCCTCGCCCAGCGGCATTGGCATCCCGCAGATGCTAGATCTCACCGGGCGATCGGACCGAGTTGGATCTCCCGGCTATCCGTACAGCCATGACGTCGATTTGGACTCCTGAGAGCCACTGAGCGGCCTCATCTCGCCGAGATGCGTCCAAGTGTTGGGATTGCGCGGCCCGCGCTGGAAGTTGGATCAGGCCGGCAACGCGCGAGTCTTCTGGCCAACCATCGATCACGACAGTCGGGGAACAGGTGCATGGCATGAAGCTCGCCGACAAGCCTCAAGACCTCAGAAGTACCTGCGGGGATCATGGCCGGCCAGTCCCCGGTGCTAGAAGTCCGTCGAGCGGCGAGTGGTCGCCCCAGATCACGCTGAGCGTGAGCAGGCTCCAGGCGTCGTGGAGCGTGCCGAAACAGCGCGAGTTGTCGCCTCGCTCGTCACGACGCTTTCGGTTCGAGCTCGGTTCGGCAGGAGGACCATGACGACGATTGCCGACACGCCTACCACGACGGCACCCACGGTGAGGGCAAGGTCCATGCCGCTTACGAACGCCAGGCGGGCGCCCCCGGCCAGTGCGCTTCCGAGTACTCCCCCGACCCGGCCGGCCACTGCCAGCGCGCCGCCGAGTGATCCGGTGATGAGATGGGCAGCTGACGGTGGCAACGCCCGGTGGGCGAGAAGCGGTCCAAGCCTGGCCTGGTAGTGGGTGTTGAGCAGACTGCCAAGGACAGCAACCCCCATCGCCCCACCGATCTGGAGGGCGGCGCTGTTGGTGCCCGAACCCGCGCCAGCCTGCTCCTGAGGGAACGAACCCATGACCGATTCCGTGCACGGCGCCAGGGCCAGGCCGGTGCCCATCCCCAGGCAGACCAGGGCGGGAACGGCATCGAGATACGAACCAGCCACCGATGTCTGCGCCAACAGCCCGAAGCCCACCGCGATGATCCCCATGCCCGTGAACACCACCGGCTTGGTGCCGAACCTTCTCGCCAACAGGGGGGAGAGAGGTGCGAACACAAGCAGCAGCAGGGCGATGGGCGCGACGCGCAAGCCCGCCTCGAGCGCGGTGTACCCGAGCGAGAACTGCAGGTACTGCGTGAGGAGAAACATGGCCCCCATCAAGGCGAAGATCACCATGGCCGTCGCACTCATAGCGACGCTGAAGCGCCTTGATCGGAAGAAGGCCAACTGAAGCATGGGGTGGTCACAGCGAAGCTCCCAGGCCACGAACCCACCGAGGATGACGAGCCCCGCTCCTCCGGCTCCGAGGACGATCGGAGAGGTCCAGGAGCGGTTGGGCGCCTCGATGATCCCCCACAACAAGAGCCCCATGCCGGCGGTAGACAGCACAGCGCCGAGCGGGTCCGGACGCTTTGCGTGCCGGTTCTTGGAGCTGGGGACGAACCACGACGTGGCGACCAGCCCTGCAACGGCGATGGGGACGTTGACGAGGAAGACCGCGCCCCACCAATAGTGAGCCAGGAGCCACCCACCCACGATGGGCCCGATGGCCACGCCGAGGCCAGCGGTCCCCGACCAGATGCCAATGGCCCGGGCCCGGTCTCCGGGGGCCGTGAAGACATTGGTGAGGATGGACAGCGTCGACGGCATGATGGCCGCCGCCCCGATACCCATGAGGGCGCGCGCGGCGATCAGACGGTTTGGTGTGCCGGAGAACGCCGAGAGGGCCGAGCCGGTGCCGAAGATGGCGAGGCCGGCCATGAACACCCATTTCCGCCCGACCCGGTCTCCGGTGCTCCCGAGAACGAGGAGAAGGCCGGCGAAGACAACCGAATAGGCGTCGACGATCCATTGGAGCTGGCTCGAGGTGGCATGCATGGTCCGCACGATCTCGGGGAGGGCCACGTTGAGGATGGTGTTATCGAGGCTTACGAGCAGCTCGCTGATGCACAGGACAGCGAGGATCGGCCATCGCAGGCGCGGCGGCCCGTGGGCGCCCTGGCGAAAGACCGTCACCTCGCGCGCATCCCGCTCTTCTGGGGGCACGAAGTCGGCTTCCCGGCGGACACGCATCTATCTCGCATCGTGGTCGCTCTTGCGGGCGGGATCTAGGGCCATTGGGCCTTCCTGGTACACCCACCCCCTGGCCCGCAGCAAGACTTCTTGGAGAGGTCGTGTCTCTCTAATCTGCAGGCGCTTCGAAGGCACGAGCAGAGCCGGCGACCCGGTGCCTGACGCACGACGCTCGTCGCGGTGAACGCTGAGGGGCGCCTCTCGCTATCAGGCTGGCGGGCTTCGGGATGTGTCGATCGATCCGTACGTCATCGCTGTCCTTCGGAGGTTCCTGCCCGCAGGCGTAGCGTCGCCATTCCGTCACCATGCAACTGGTCGAGCGCCGCCAGGCGGCCGGCCAACATGAGGACCAACGCCTCAATGGGTCCAGCGACATTGAGGCCGTTGCCGGCCGACCATTCCGCATCGGTCGCGGTGACTCGAAAAGTTTTCAAACAGCTTGGTGCCGGGAAAGATGCCGTTGGTCCAGAGGTGCGACGCAACGGGGATCATTCGCCCATGCGAAACGCAGCGGTCCAGATGGAGCGGGCGGCGGATGTCCATTTGGTGGATGACGATGTCCGCAAGCATGGACAACGACGACAGGCCGGGCAGATGTGTTCGAGCGAACAGCACTCTCGGAAGTCCTCGAGAACCTCTGCGACGGGAGCGGACCCTCGTCGTCGGGCATCCTTGGCGATATAGCGGTTGACTCGGAAACCAGATGTAACAACCCCCCAGGCAACCTGAGTAACGGTCATGTGGGTCTCGCTCACCATGTGTCCGACGACATCCCGTACACGCCATTCAGTACAAAGGCGACGGGGCGTCCCATTGCTCGGGTGTGAGCGTTTCAAGCAGCTCCAAGAGGGCTCGTCGTTCCTGGTGTACGTCGATCCAGAAGTCGCTCGCGGTGGGCATGGACATGTCACCTTCGTTCAGAGGACCATATCCGTCGCTGGTCCCATCCGGTCATTGTGCACGACTCATTGCACCGAAACCCTTGGTGATCAACTGTGCGCACTTGGAAACTTCCCCACCGGGAGCGGCGAGCGGGCCGAGGAGCATGGTCGCTGACCGATACATGCTGACTTCCTTCGGTTCGAGGAGCCATGACTCCGGGCAGGTTCTTCATCGTGACATAGGCGCGTTCGACGCAAGGTGAGCCACCTCCTTGTGCGCTGACCACTGACTCGTTCGTGCCAGTGAGCGGCGCGAAATGGAGATGGGTGCGGTACCCTGCCGCCGATGCAATGGACACCGCCGGCACGAGCTCCCTGGGTCGAGAACGTCGTCGCCTACGGGCGTGGTCTGGGGGACAGCGGGCGATCGATTGTCTCGCTTCGAGCCGACGACCTCCTCGCCGCCGCACGATCGGCCACAGGCCTCCACGACGCCGGTGACTCGTGGTTCCGCGACCCGCTCGAGCGGTTGTGCACGGCGCTCGACGACGAGGCCGACCTCCACCTCGCCGGTCGCCTCCGCGCTCGGGCCGAGCTCCAGCTCATCCTTCAGAACCGACTTCGGCTGGTCGATCTGTGGAAGCGCGAACCCACCATCGGGCAGGAGCAGGTGCGCAGCCCCATCGTGGTGACCGGCCTCGGTCGTTCCGGCACCACCCTCCTGCACGAGCTCCTCGCCTGCGACCCGGACAACCGGCCGCCGCTCCTGTGGGAGTTGGTGCACACCGTGCCGGGCGCCGTGCAGTCTCCCGACGGTCCAGCACCGTCGGCTGGGACGGATTGGGCTGCGCTCATGGACGCCGAGATCACGCTGATGGATGCCATGGTGCCCGCCTTCACCGCCATGCACGAGAACGGTGGCCATCTGCCGACCGAGTGCATCTTCCTCTTCGCCCATCAGTTCTCGAGCGACATGTTCACCGGCATCTACAACGTTCCGAGCTACACGATCTGGAAGAGCGGCGTCGATCAGACCCCTGCATACGCGTGGCACCGGCGGATGCTGCAGACGCTGCAATGGGACCCCAGGCCCAACGCCGGCGAGGCGCCGACGTGGGTGGTGAAGGCTCCGTCGCACCTGGGATCACTGGACCTGGTGTTCGCCACCTATCCCGATGCCCGGGTGGTTATGACCCACCGCGACCCGCTGCGCGTGATCGGGTCGTTGGCCGACACCATGGCAACCCTCCACTGGATGCACTCGGACCGGGTGGCCCATGCCGAGCTCGTCGAGTTCCTCTGCATGGGCGTGGAGATCCAGATGAACGAGGTCACCGAGATACGGGACTCTGGGAGTCTCCCTGCCCAACAGATCAACGACGTGGTCTACAAGGACCTGGTCGCCGATCCGATCGGCACCGTCACCGGCCTCTACGACGCATGGGATCTGACGCTGTCCGACGAAGCACGTGCCCGGCTACACGCCTATGTCGATGCCCGTCACCGCAACAGGGGAGTCGGCGTGCACGACTACCGCTTCGAGGACACCGGCCTCGACCTCGCCCAGCACCGAACACTCGTCGCCGACTACCAGCAGCGTTTCGCGGTTCCGTCCGAGGTCTGACGCGGAACGGGTCGCTCAGCTCCCCGTAAGACTGGCGATAGGGACCAGCTCGCATGTGGGATGGGGCGGGCCATCGGCCAGCACCCACCGCACGATCATGTAGCCCTCGCGCCGTCCTTGGGTATCCAACCAGTTCGGTACGCCGGGATCAGTCGGGGAGATGACCAACCGCCAACTCCCGTCGGTGCCTCGCTGCGCGGTGTGGTTGTTGAGGTTGGTGGTGGTGTAGCGGTAGTCGAGGCTCTCCATCCATGCCGTGGACGTGGTCAGGCCCCAGTAGAGGAAATCTGTCGGCGGATCATGGACGGTCACGACGAGGGCCTCTCCTTCGCCCAAAACCCACCGCCCGCCGTGATAGGTCATCTCGGCGTTGCTGTGAGACCGCACCTCGTCGTCCTGGGCGGCGACGTGCTCCGCACCGGCGGTGCCTCCGAATGTGTTCACGTTGTCGGCGGTGTCGTGCCACATGTTCACAGCCGTCGCTGCCACGAATTGGACGAATACCCCCGCAAACTCGAGCTTGCCGGCGAGCTCTTCAACGCCGAGTACAGGCGGTCGCTCCTTGTCCACCAGCTCGACGCGTAGGTCTGCGGGCGTGTCGACACGACGGTCGAAGAAGGTCTCCCGGACGGCCAACTGCCCGGTGCCGGGCGACATCTCGATGCAGTTCGTCTGCCGTGTCGCAGGACTGCCGACGGGGACGATGAGGATGTCCACCTCGCCGTCAGGCCCGAGCTCGAACTGGTCGATGTGCGCCTGGACCGTCGTGCCCGTCTTGCCGTCGACGGGGCCCTTGCCAACCGGCGTGCCGAAGGTGAGGCCGATATAGGCAGCCTCACCCCTCGTCCCCACGAGGCGGTAGGTCCGCGTTTCGTCGAGCGTGCAGAACCCGTAGCGGACGTCGGGATTGTCGACGAGGAGCTTGCGGTACTCGGTCTGCGACTGGAACAACTGTGGGTGCAGCGGGTCCGACTTCTCGATGAACCACTCCTGGGCCAGTGAGACCAACCGGGTGATCCATCGGTAGCCCTCGGCCTCGTCGAGCGTGGTGCGGGGAACGCCCTCCGCCGTCCGGACCGTCTCGATCGCCGCCTGCTGCGAGTCGATCCACACCTTCCACGCGGCATCGAGCCGCGCCCGATCGGGATCCTCCCGGTTCGCTTCGTCCGGTGCGTCGCCCACGGCGGCAGACGCTAGGGTCCCGGGCCATGGCCACGCCAGAGCGGTGGTCCGTGCTCGTGACCGGGGCCACCGGACGGATCGGCTTCCCCATCGCCCGGGCGCTCGCCCGGCGACACGACGTCTACGGACTGGCTCGCTGTTCCCGACCGGGAGACGAAGCGCGCCTTCGGGCCGCCGCCATCGTGCCCATCGTGGGCGATGTCAGCGCGTTCGACCTCGGTTCGATCACCGATGTCGGGGGCCGTCCCCTGACCCATGTCTTTCACGCCGCGGCACGCATCGGGGCGGAGGCTCGGACCGACTGGCAAACCACCTTCGAGGTGAACGCCCAAGCAACGGGACGGCTCATCGCCGAATGCTCGCGCCGCTTCGGGTCCACGTTTCGAGGTTTCGTCTTCTGCTCGTCCGGCTCGACCTACGAGTACCAAGGGCGGCGTCCCCTGCGCGAGGACGACCCCCCGGCGTCCACCTCGGGCTCTACAGCTTGTCCAAGATCGCAGGCGAAGCTGTCGCTCGGTTCAGCGCTGCCGATCACGGCGTCCCGTTGACGGTCATACGGATCTTCTCGACCTACGGACCGCTGGGCGGGGCCCCGGCCGGCCGTCTTGATCGCATCCTCGCCGGCAAAGAAGTCGTTCTGCACCCGGACCGCCCCAACAACTACAACCCCATATACGAGGACGACTACGTCCGGCTGGGCATGCGGGCACTCGAGGTGGCCGACCAGCCGGCGGTGACGGTGAATTGGGCCGGGAGCGAGACCGTGAGCGCCGAGGACTACTGCCAATTCCTCGCCACCCTCGTCGGTCGGGAGGTTCGCTTTCGCTATGACGATGCCGCCCCCTGGCCGCTGTGGCCCGATGTGACCAGGATGCACGACGTGCTGGGTCGAACAGAGGTGCCGTGGCAAGTCGGAATGCGCCGAATGGTGGAGGCGCGTCATCCAGAGGCGCTCGTGCACTAGGGATCTCTTCCGCGCACGCTCCTCAGGCGGCGGCGATGCCGACGACGGGCTTATTGACGTGGGTGGCACCCATCGAGCCGTGGAACCCGGCGTCGCCGAAGGCGAAGATGCCGCCGTCGGCGGCCACCTCCCAGTAGCCGTTGCCGTCGGGGGTCGCGGCGATGCCCACCACGGGCTTGTTGAGGTGCGTGGCACCCATCGAGCCGTGGAACCCGGCGTCGCCGAAGGCGAAGATGCCGCCGTCTGAGGCCACCTCCCAATAGCCGTTGCCGTCGGGGGTCGCCGCGATGCCCACGACGGGCTTATTGAGGTGGGTGGCACCCATCGAGCCGTGGAACCCGGCGTCGCCGAAGGCGAAGATGCCGCCGTCTGAGGCCACCTCCCAGTAGCCGTTGCCGTCGGGGGTCGCCGCGATGCCCACCACGGGCTGGTTGAGGTGGGCGGCGCCCATCGAGCCGTGGAACCCGGCGTCGCCGAAGGCGAAGATGCCGCCGTCTGAGGCCACCTCCCAATAGCCGTTGCCGTCGGGGGTCGCGGCGATGCCCACCACGGGCTTATTGATGTGCGTGGCACCCATCGAGCCGTGGAACCCGGCGTCGCCGAAGGCGAAGATGCCGCCGTCTGAGGCCACCTCCCAATAGCCGTTGCCGTCGGGGGTCGCGGCGATGCCCACCACGGGCTGGTTGAGGTGGGCGGCGCCCATCGAGCCGTGGAACCCGGCGTCGCCGAAGGCGAAGATGCCGCCGTCTGAGGCCACCTCCCAGTACCCCGGGCCGGTCGACCCCGAGCCGCCGTCGAGGGGCACGGGCGAGGCGTAGTACGCGGCACCGGCGAGGCGCAGGTAGCCGCCGTCGTCGTCGCTGACACTCGAGACGTGGTCGTTGCACACCTGTCCGGAGCTCACCCCCAGGGTCGTGCACTGGGCGGAGGGGTTGGTCACGCCGTCCCCGGCGGCGTCGATGTTCTCGGTGCTCTGGCCGTTGCCACCGGACCCGAACATGACGGCGACGATCCCCGCCGCCGCCAGCTCCTGGACGTGGCCGAAGAAGTACTCGGCCCGGTTGTCCTGGCGGTGCCAGGGACTGCCGTCATCGGTGCGGAAGTACTGGTTCCCGACGGGAACCTGCCACACCACGGCGGGCCTCCCCGTGGCGGAGGTGATCCCCGCCACGTAGGCCTCCCAGCGGTGGAAATCCGGCAGTGCGACATTGAGCCTGTCCCACCAGATCCCCGACACCCCGGCATCGCGGTCGGCCACGTCGGTGAAGACAAGATCGTAGGGGCGCACTCCGGGCGGAACGTCGTCCACGCCGGCCTTGTCGGCGAACGCGGCCACAGTGGCGGCCGCGCCGGAGACGTCGAGGCCCGGGTCCGTCGACGAGCAGATGTCCTGCAGGCTGGCCCAACAACTGACGTGGAAGCCGAGCACGACGTTGGGGGCGTACAGGTCGCGTAGATGAGCCAGTGCCTGGCTGAAGCCCTGATAGGTGTTGCCGAAGCCGGCGACGTCAGGGTTCCCCGAGGAGGCCACAGATGCCTGCAGCAGGGAGGGGTCGTCGCCCTGCCCGCTGCACAGGCCGTAGCAGTGGGAGTTGTCGAGGACGGCCTGGTTGGCGTAGCCGGAGAGGTCGGGCTCGACCTGGACGACGACCCGGCCCCCGAATCCGGGAACCCCGCCCCAGGTGCCCGACCCCAGGCGCTTCATGAGCATGGTGAAATCCCCGTAGTACGAAGCCATCACCCCGGGATCGGCAAGATTCGACAGGTCGCGTTGCGCCTCGGGACACGAATCGCACGGGCCCGTGCTCTGCAACATCATGTAGTACGGCAACGTGGGGACGTACCCACGGGCCGCCGCCGCCTGGGCGTACCACAGGGGGTACTGCGCATTGGCGTTCCACGTCTGCCAGCCGCTGCCCGTGTTCACGCCCCCGGCCAGATACGTGTAGGCGTAGTCCCAGGGCACCCCGCTCCCAGGCATCCACCCCGTCACGCCGTCCGACCCGGGCCCCGCGGCGACGCCGAAGCCGAAGTGCCCCGGCAGACCGGTCGGAACGGGAAGGGCACGCCCGGAGACGACCCGGGGCACGGTCCGCAGGCCCGCAGATGCACCGGCCGGGTTCGTCCTCGCCGCCATGCCCAGCGTCGTCACCGCCACGAGCAGGGTGGCCGCGACGACCTGTGCTTGTCTCCGACGCGACACCGGTGATCATCGGCATCGAGCCCTGGGGCCTTCACGCCGCCCCCGAAGTTTGTGGAGTTCGAGTGCTACGAACTCGCGCACCCCACGAGTTGCCGGCCGGCGGTCACGACGGGAGCGTGTCGCCGGCCTGCTCCGCCACCATGTACGTCGGCATACCAGTCGGGCCAGTTGGCGTCTGCCTCGCCGATGCGCTTCTCGTGCTCGCCGTGGGCGGCCGCCGCACGCCGAAGCGCGCTCGGCCAGGTCCCCGGCGGAGCTGAACGTGGTCGTCGGCGGGGTCGACGCGGCCGGGCAGCCGGTTCGTGACCTCCTGGAGCTTCCAGTCGTTCCCGTCCGGGTCGCTGAACGACACGAACGACGCGTAGGTGCGCCGTTGCGGATCGGGGCCGCTCGCCCGGGCCTTGGGGTCGAAGCGGTTGTAGCCGCCGTTGGCGTCGTGGAAGACCTCGCTGGCGTCGACACCGTCGCCGACGAGCTCGTCGTGCGCCGCCTCGATGTCGGAGACGACGAGGAGGCCCTGAGCCGATCCGGGGGCAGCCGACGTGAGGCCCGTGCCGAACTGGATCGAGCATCCGGAGCCCGGTGGTGTGAGCTGGACGATCCGCATGGCGCCACCCTTCCCGCTGTCGGCGTCCAGCCTCCACCCGAGGCTCTCGTAGAACGCCTTGGCGCGGTCGACATCCGAGACGGGGATGACGACGCCCTCGAGCTTCATGTCGAGTGTCCCGACGCTCGCCGCCCTGATCTCGCTACTACGCTCGGTGGTGCTCATTGCTCCCTCCGTGGATTGTCTTCGTCGAACCGTCGCGCATCGCCGACGGCGTCGCGCCGATGGGACTCGCTGCTCGGGCAGGCGCGCCGCGCGGGATCCGGATGAGCCCAGAGAAAGTTTCGTCCAGTGTCGGCACGGCATCGCCCTCCTGAGACGTCTCGAACATTAGGCCAATGACTTCGGCTCGTCCCGAGCCCGCGCTCGTCGGCATGTCACTGAGCGCCCGATGCTCGGTCAGGGGTCGAGACAGTGCAGCGCGAGGAGCCCCTACGCTTTGGAAGGAGGGCGGCAGATGATCACTTCGACACCATCACACGGGCTCGCATGAGCTCCTTCACCAATCCCGCGTGGCTCCCGTTCTCGGTCAGCGAGGCTGCTTCTGCCGGCGACGCCACGAGCCAGGCTCTCGAATCCGGTGAGGCATGGAACCACCTTCTCGAAGCATTGAAGCGAGTTGGCGAGGTCGTCCTATCCGACGATGTCCCGCACGGGCCGGCCGACAGGGCGTCGGGGTTCCGACATCTTCTTGTCCTGTTGGGCGTGGGGATCGACGAACTCCTGCGGCGCGGGTTGGACCGCATACCGGCGGTGAAGCCGTCGGGAATGGATGCCGCCTACAAGTGGGGAATGGAGTGTCCCGACTGCATCTACCTGGGTTCAGCGCTCAAGGGCCATGAGACATACCGGCTGTGGGGAACGCGGGGATCGGCGCGCTACGTCGGTCTCCAGGTCATGTCCGGAATGGCCTCGTCGTTCAACGCCCTGGTCGACGACTTCGATCTCGGCCCCGACGGTGAGTTCGAGATCATGCTCTCGGCCGAGCCTCAGGAAGGGAACTGGATTCCGCTCGACGAGCACGCCAGCAGACTCGTCGTTCGCCACTTCTTCTACGACTGGGAACACGAGGTTCCGGCCACCCTTTCGATCGAGCCGCTGTCAGGACAGGCGCCCACGGCCGAATCCACGCCCGGCGATCCGCGGACCGCTCTCGCCCGCCAGGTGATCGCTCTGGGCGACTTCCTCGAGGACAACCTGAGATTCTTCATGGACCTGGCCCATCCGGAGGTGCCCAATTCGTTCCTCCCCCCATTCGACGGATCCTCGATGGGCGCGGCGGTGGAGAACCGACCCGTCATCGGCTCGTGGAAATTGGCGCCCGAAGAGGCACTGATCATCGAGGTGACGCCGCCTGAAGGTGTCTATTGGAGCTTCTCACTCGGAAACACGTGGTGGGAGACGATCGACTACGGCAATCGCCAGTCGAGCCTCAACGGTCACCAGACGACTGTCGACGACGACGGGAAAGTTCGGGTCGTGGTCGCCCATCAGGATCCGGGGGTTGCCAACTGGCTGGACACGGCCGGCCACAGCCAAGGGGCGATCATCCTACGGTGCGTCCGGACAGACACGGCTCCGGTGCCTACAACCAAAGTGGTGCCCTTCGATCGACTGCGCGAGGAGCTGCCGGCAACGACCAGACGAGTGTCTCCACGGGAGCGGGCCGGTGTCATAGACGTGCGCCGCCGGGCCGTCAGCAGGAGGTTCGCGCGTTGAGCCTCGATGTCGAGCGCATCGAGAGGGATGCCCGGACCGAGACCCATCTCGACGATGCCGGTGGAGACGACTACCGCGAGGGCCTCGAGCGCCTGGTCGAGTCCATGAACAGCGAGGGTGACCTCACCGAAATGGGTGAGGTGATGCAGCACGCCCGGCTGGTCGCGCTTCTCGCCGCCCGGCTCCAGGTCGAGGACACCTACCGGCTGCACCCCGACATCGATGACCAGGAGGTCGCCGGACCGGTCTTCGTCATCGGTCTCCCGCGTACCGGTACCACTGCGCTGAGCCAACTGGTGGCGGCCGACCCGCAGTTCCGATCTCTCCGGATGTGGGAATCAGGTGCTCCGGTCCCTCCACCGGAAACGGCCACAGAACACACCGATCCCCGGATCGCCATCGCGGAAGGAAACCTTGCGCTGATGAACGAGGCCTTTCCACTGATGCAGACCATGTACCACTCCGAGGCCACGACCGCCACCGAATGCCAGGACCTCATGGGCATGAGCTTCCGGACAGCGCACTTCGACGGCTTTGCCCGTGTCCCGTCCTACATGGACTGGGTCATCGACACCGACATGCGAGAGACCTACCGGTACCACCGGCGGGTACTTCGCCTCCTCCAGTGGCACTGCCCCCCCACCCTGTGGCACCTGAAGACGCCCGTGCACATGTTCGCTCTCGACGCACTGGTCGAGGCCTATCCGAACGCTCGTTTCCTGTGGAGCCATCGCGATCCCGCCGAGGTTCTGGGATCGGTCTGCAGTCTCATTCATTACACGCGGAGTTGGAGCAGCGACCGCGACGATTCCATCGAGCTCGGTGCGGAGGAGTTGGACCGGTGGTGGACAGCCGTCCGCCGAGCGATGGATTTTCGCAGGCGGGCGGGAGACGGGCGGTTCGCCGACATCTCGTTCGCCCGCCTCCAATCGGATCCCGTGGCGGCACTCGCCGAAGGTCTCGCCCTCATCGGTCTCAACTTCAACGAAGAGTCCCAGGCCTCGGTGGAGGGTTGGGCGGCCTCCCACAGGCCGGGGTCGCACGGATCGCACTCGTACGACCTGTCCGATTTCGGCCTCTCCCCTGCACTGATCCGGGAGCGGTTCGCCACCTACTACGCCACCTTCGACGTCCAGGGTTGAGACCTCACGACCCTGTTCCTCTGCGCGCCGCCCGGCGACAGCCAGACCGTGGGGCGCCCGAACCCTCAGCCCTTCGTCCTCGCTGCCGCCCCGTCGAGGAAGACGCCGCTCACCATGGCCGCGGCCCGTTCGGCCCCGACGGCACCCTGGGCCGTCATCTGCACCGCCGCCTGCAACAGGCCACCGAAGAGCCGGCCGAGCTCCTCCTCGGTCAGATCACCCCGCAGCGTTCCGTCAGCGACGCCCCGGCGGAACAGGGCCCGGAGCGGGGCCGCGAGGCGCTCTTCGACCTCGTCGGGCTCCACGTGTTTGGCCTCGTGGGCCAAGAAGGCGTACTTGCTCGAGGCGTTGACCAGTGCCCGGGCCGCCCGGGCCACGCCCTCGGGCACGGTGGCCAGGTCGATCTCGGCCTCGTCGAGACGTGCCGCCATGTCGTCGAGGGCGTCCTCGAGCAGCGCGTGAAGCAGGGCGTCGCGGTTGGGGTAGTACCGGTAGACGGTGGCCCGCCCCACTCCGGCGGCGTCGGCCACGTCATCGATGCTCGCGCCCGTCCCCTCGCGGAAGAACACCAGGGCGGCTGCGTCCAGAATGGCCGTCGACGTCCGGTCACGGAGCGAGGATCGGGGACCCATCGTCTCAGTGTAGGCCGCACTCGCCTCGTTGTGCGACGATTATTCAGCAAAATGAGATGGTAACGTCTTATCCGGCCCGCCCCCGCCACCTACTTCGCCGCCCACCGACACCCTGGAGTCCTCGCCATGCGCTCGCTCGCCTCGTGGTGCGTCCGCCACCGCCGACTCGTCCTGGCTCTGTGGGTCCTGACCCTGGTCGGCATCACGACGGCCTCCAACGTCATGGGCACCGCCTACTCGGACAGCTTCTCGCTTCCCAACACCGAGTCCACCCGGGCCATCTCCCTGCTCGAGAGCGTGTCCCCGAAGGTCTCGGGCGACACCGAGAGCATCGTCTTCCAGGCCAGTGGCGGGTCGACGGTGCACGACCCCCGCGTGCGGGCGCGCATCGAGGCGATGTTGGCCGACGTGTCGACACTCCCCGGCGTGACCAGCGTGGTGTCGCCCTACACCTCCGCCGGCGCGTCTCAGGTCTCGAGCAGCGGCGACATCGCCTTCGCCCAGGTCACCTTCGACCAGCAATTCCAGAACGTGGCCCCGTCCGAGGCGCAGAAGCTCGTCGACACCGCCCGCGCCGCGGATACGACGGGCCTGAAGGTGGCGGTGTCGGGCCAATTGGCGGAGTCCACCAACCGGCCGTCCATCGGCGGCACGGGCGTGGGCGTCCTCCTCGCCGCTGTGGTCCTGCTCCTCGTGTTCGGGTCCGTGTTCGCCATGATCCTCCCCCTCGTCTCCGCGCTGGCCTCGCTGGGCACGGCCATCGGGCTCATCGGGGTACTCAGCCACGTGCTCAAGATGCCGCAGTTCTCGCCCGAGCTGGTGCTGCTGATCGGGCTCGGGGTCGGGGTGGACTACGCCCTGTTCATCGTGACCCGGCACCGCCAGGGGCTCATCGCCGGGCTCGACCCCGAGACGTCGATCGTCAACGCGGTCAACACGTCGGGGCGGGCCGTGCTCTTCGCCGGGATCATCGTGTGCATCGCCCTGCTGGGGATGCTCGCACTCGGGGTCAGCTTCCTCTACGGGTTGGCGGTGGCGGCGTCCATCGGCGTCGCCCTCACCATGGTCGCCGCCCTCACCCTGCTCCCCGCGCTGCTCGGCTTCATCGGCCCGAAGGTCCTGAGCCGCAACCAGAAGCGCGATCTGGCCGCCAACGGGCCGCGCATCGTCGGCACCGGGACCAAGCGGTTCTGGCCGCGCTGGGCCGCGCTCGTCTCGAAGCGGCCGGCTCTGCCCGCGGTGGTGGCCCTCGCCCTCGTCGCGCTGATCGCGACACCCTTCTTCTCCCTGCGCCTCGGCTCGACCGACCAGGGCAACGACCCGGTGGGGACGACGACCCGCACCGCCTACGACATGCTGGCGGCGGGCTTCGGGCCGGGGTTCAACGGGCCGCTCCTGCTGGTGGCGGTGAGCCACGGTGCGGTGGACCACGCCGCGCTCGACCGCCTGGTCTCGAACGCGAGGGCGCTGCCGGGGGTGGCGACGGTGGCCCCGCCGACAACGCCCCCGTCCAAGGGGGCCACGTCGGTGACGCTGATCGACGTGTACCCGAAGACCTCGCCCCAGGACGCGGCGACCACGGACCTCATCGACCACCTGCGCCGGCAGACGATCCCGGCGGCCGTGGCGGGCAGCGGGCTCACCGTCTACGTCGGCGGCTCCACCGCCATCTTCGTGGACTTCGCCACCATCCTCGGCCAGAAGCTCCCGCTGTTCATCGGGTTGGTCGTCCTGCTCTCGTTCATCCTGCTGGCAGTGGTGTTCCGGAGCTTCGTGATCCCGCTCACGGCCGCGGTCATGAACCTGCTGTCCATCGCGGCGGCCTTCGGCATCCTGGTGGCCGTGTTCCAGCACGGGACCCTGGGCGGTCTGTTCGGCGTGAACCGCCCCGGGCCGGTGGAAGCCTTCCTGCCGGTGATGATGTTCGCCATCTTGTTCGGGCTGTCGATGGACTACGAGGTCTTCCTGGTGAGCCGCATCCACGAGGAGTGGATCAAGTCCGGGGACAACCGGACGGCGGTCCGCAACGGCCTGGCCGCGACCGGCAAGACCATCACGGCGGCCGCGCTCATCATGATCCTGGTCTTCGGCTCCTTCATCCTCGGTGGAGAGCGCGTCATCAAAGAGTTCGGCCTGGGGCTGGCCGCGGGGATCCTGGTCGATGCCGTGGTCATCCGGATGGCCATCGTCCCGGCGGCCATGTTCCTGCTGGGTCGCTCGAACTGGTGGTTCCCGGCCCGCCTCGACCGCGCCCTGCCCCGGCTCAGCGTGGACCCCGACACGGTGCGCTTCGGCGAGCCCGAGCTCGAGGATTCCGACCCCGAGAAGGCGACGGTCTGAGAGGGCGCGCCTCTGTCACCCACCGGCCCCGACGGGCCGGAGCCGGTTCGCCTTCAGCGTGTGGTGGCGGCCGTCCGGGCCCGGGTCCCGATCCGGAGGAGTCGGGTGTCACCGAATGGTGTCCCCGCCACCCGATTGCACACGAAGGCGACGGCGAGGTTGTTGTCGGGGTCGGCCCACGCACCCGATCCGCCAAAGCCGAAATGCCCGTAGCCGTTGGGGATGATGCCGCGTGTCGTCGCGGCGAGGTGGTATCCGAGCCGCCATCTCATCGGGAATCCCACGACGATGTCGAGCCCCGTCGTGTGGATCTCGGTGGCACGTCGCAGTGTCTCGGCCGAGAGGAAGCGTTTGCCGGCGAGGACACCACCACCCGCCAGCGCCGCGTACATGCGGGCAAGTGCGCGAGCTGTGAAGCAGCCGTTGACCGCGGGGATCGCCGCGTCGAGTACCTCGATCGACGCGAAGAGCCGGTCGGCTTTGGGCACCATGAACGCGTCGATGGCGGGCCGGAGTCGCGCATACCGGACGGCGCGCTGTGCGTACCGCTCGGCTCGTTCCATGTCACCGAACCTCACGATGAGCTCGGCGACCCGGTCGCGCTGGTCGGGGGGGGCACCGATCGACATGCCGTCGAGACCGAGGGGTTTCGCGATCTCGGTGTCGACCGCTTCGTGCACCGTTGTCCCGGTGACGCGCTGGATCACTTCGCCGACGAGGAATCCGTAGGTGATGCCGTGATAGCCGTGGCGGGTGCCCGGCTCGTAGCGGGGGGCCTCGGCGGCAAGCCGGGCGCACACGACATCCCAGTCGAGCATCTCATACGCATCGGAGATCACATCGCGCAGGTGGTGGAGCCCCGCCGAGTGGGTGAGGAGGTGACGAACCGTGACGCTCGTCTTCCCGGCGGCTGCGAATTCCGGCCAGTAGGTCGCGACCGGTTCGTCGTAGTCGATGAGCCCTCGGTCGACGAGTCGGTGCACGACGGTGGCGATGACGCCTTTCGTCGTGGAGAAGCTCATGGCCATCGTGTCGGACTGCCAGGGCGCACCGGACGCATCACGAGCACCGGTCCAGGCGTCGACGACGAGCTCCCCCTCATGGAAGACGGCAACCGCGGCGCCACCGCCACGCTTGTGCGTGCCCACCTTCCGTAGCTCCTGGGTGACGCCGCCGAAGTCGGGATGCACGAAGCCCGAGATCACGCCGGCGCCACCTCGACGGGGAACGGGCCGGAGCGGGTCAGTTGCCCGGGTAACGGGTGTCCCAACGCGCCTTCCAGCCAGCGCGAGGCCTCGAGCAGCCCCTCGAGCCGGACCCCGGTGGTGACGCCCATCCGGTCGAGGAGATGGACCAGGTCTTCGCTGGCGATGTTGCCCGCGGCACCGGGGGCGAACGGGCAGCCGCCTATACCGCCGATGCTGGCATCGAGTGCGGCCGCCCCCGCCCCCACGGCGGCCACCGCGTTGGCGTACCCGGTATTGCGGCTGTTGTGCAGGTGGACCCTGACCGGCAGCCCGGTGTCGGCGGCGACGTCCCGCACCAGCACCTCGACTTCGGGAGGGACCGCACAGCCGATGGTGTCGGCGAGGCCGACCTCGAAGGCCCCGGCCCCGGCCACCCGCCGGGCGAGCTCCCGGACCCGGTTGGGATCGACGACCCCTTCATAGGGGCAGCCGAAAGCCGCCGACAGCGTCACCGAGGGACCGACGCCGGCCGCCGATGCCTCCGACGCCACGCGTGACCACATGGCAACGGTCTCCTCCACGCCCATCCCCTGGTTGTGACGGGAGAATGTCTCGCTCACCAGCACCACCACGTTGACCTCGTCGACCCCGGCGGCCAGTGCCCGCTCGAGGCCCCGCTCGTTGAGGACCAGGCCGGCCAAGCGAGAGCCGGGCCGGCGCGAGACCCCGGCCACCACCTCCTCGGCGTCGGCCATGGCCGGCACCCGGTCGGGTCGGGCGAAGCTGACCGCTTCCACCCGGTTCATCCCGGCATCCAGGGCACGTTCGATGAGGGCCACCTTGGACTCGGTGGACAGGTGGACCGGCTCGTCCTGGAGCCCGTCGCGCGGGGACACCTCGACGAGCTCGACCACACGAGGCGGGGCGGCCCCGGGCGCGGCGCTCACGTAGCGGGGAGGCTGATGTCGCGGCCCACGTCGCGCGCCGCATCGCCGTCGCCGCCCACCACCTCGACCACCGGCTCGGGACGGTCGTCGAACTCGGTGCGCAGTGCGCGCGACATCACGGCATGCTGAAGGTAGAGCGCGGCGATGTAGGTCAGCTCGAGGATCTCCTCGTCCCCCAGCTGCGCATGGAGCGCGGCGAAGAGCCCGTCGGGCACCCGTCCCCGGTCGAACACCAGACAGTCGGTGTAGGCCAGGACCAGGCGCTGGGTCTCGTCGTAGCACGGGGCAGCCGCCCAGTGCGGAATGGCCTCGATGATCGCCTCGTCCACCTCCTGGGCACGCAGCGACTTGCAGTGCTGGGAGAAGACGAACTGGCTGCCCGCCGCCCAGCCCGCCCGGGCCTGGGCCAGCTCGCGGAGTGTCGGGTCGAGGCGCCGCTTCGGGCTCTGGTACAGGCCGAACCCCTGGACCGCGTGCTCGAGGACGTCGGGAACCAGGGCGAACACCGTCCACCAGTCGCCCGGCGATCCGGTGGCGGTGCCCGGCTCGGCCACCGGGTCGCGTCCCTCGAAGAGGTGCTCGTACATGACCCGGACGATGGGGGCCTCGGCTTCGGCCTTGGGCACCTGGCGCAGGCGCGGCACGGCGAGTCTCAGGCCGTGGCCCGGTCGACGGCCCGGGCCGGTCGGTGACACACGTCCTCGGGGACGAGCCCGCGCGTCCAGCAGGCGAACTCCAGGAGGATGCCGTCGGGATCCTGGAAGTAGATCGAGCGGATGAAGACCCCGGGGTGGAGGTCGTCACTGACGCCCCACTCGCTGTCGTCATGATTGGCCACGTCGGTGCAGTCCACCCCGGCCGCCCGCAGGCGGTCGCGGTACTCGTCGATGCGCTCGGGCGGGACGGCGAAGGCGACATGGTTCATCGAGCCGCGTGCGCTGGTGAGGCTGCCCTGGTCGGGTCGCCCCGTCGGGCCGCTGATGCCCGGTGCCGGCGGGGGGGCGTCAGGGAACCAGAAGAACGCCAGGGCGTCACCGCCGCCACAGTCGAAGAAGAAGTGCTGACCCATCTCCGCGGGCAGCTGGATGGTCTTGATCAACGGCATCCCGAGCACGTTGGTGTAGAAGTCCACCGTTCGGGCCATGTCGCTGCACACCAGAGCGAGGTGGTTGATCCCGCCGAGCTCGAATCCCTGCTGCGCGGTCGTGCCGTTGTCCGCCACTGTCCACCCCCACATTCAGGCGCCCCGACGGCGACGGCTCCTGCCGCGGCGCCGGGCGCACGTCCCCGCAGCGCGCCGACCGGACCAGCCCGTCAGGTTCGGTCGCGACGATCGCGTCCAAGGTAATCGACCACCGCCCAGGGGTCCGCCCCCGACAGCCGGTCGGACCGGCTCCCTACACTCGGCGCCATGACCACGACGGAGCGGAGGGGCCCTCTGGTCGGCCTGCGCGTCCTGGAGCTGGGCAACTTCATCGCCGGGCCCTTCGCGGGCCAGCTGCTCGGCGACTACGGCGCCGAGGTCATCAAGGTGGAGACCCCGGGCCAGGGCGACCCCATGCGCACCTGGGGCATCACCCACCACGGCCAGGGACTGTGGTGGCCGGCCATCGCCCGCAACAAGCGCTCCGTGGCCATCGACTTGCGTGGCGAGGCCGGCCGGGATCTGGTCCGGCGACTGGCGACCCGTGTCGACGTCGTCCTCGAGAACTTCCGACCCGGACGACTCGACGAGTGGGGGCTCGGCTACGACACACTGCAGGTCCACAACCCGGGCATCATCGTGGTCCACGTGTCGGGATTCGGGCAGACCGGCCCGCGATCCGCCGATGCCGGATTCGGGTCGATCGGCGAGGCGATGGGCGGCATCCGGGCCACGACCGGCGACCCGGATCGGCCGCCGGCGCGCTGCGGCATCAGTCTGGGCGACGCACTGGCCGGCCTCTTCGCGGTGGTGGGCACGCTGGCCGCGGTGACCGAGCGTCAGAGAAGTGGCCGGGGCCAGGAGGTGGACGTGGCCATCTACGAGGCGGTGGCGGCGCTGATGGAATCGACCCTGGCCGACTTCGAGGTCGCCGGTGTCACCCGGCGCCGCAGTGGGGGCGTCCTTCCGGGGGTGGCCCCGTCCAACGCCTATCCGACCGTCGATGGATCCGACGTGCTGATCGCCGGCAACGCCGACTCGGTCTTCACGCGCCTGTGCGCGGCGATGGGGCGGCCGGAGCTGGCCCGGGACCCGCGCTTCGGCGACCACTCCGCCCGTGGTCGCCACATGGCGGAGCTCGACGGCCTCCTCGCCGACTGGACACGCACCCAGGAGACCGAGGCCCTCCTCGCATTGCTGTCATCGCACGGTGTGCCCGCCGGCCGCGTCTACACCGCGTCCGACATGATGGGGGACCCCCACTACGTCGCTCGCGCCATGGTGGTCCGAGCCGCCGCCCGTGCCGGCTACGAGGTGCCGATGCCCGGGGTGGTTCCCAAGTTCTCCCGCACGCCGGGGGACATCGCCGACGTGGGACCCGAACTGGGAGAGCACACCGAGCCGGTTCTGCGCGAGCTGGCCGGTGTCGGGGACGCCGAGTGGTCCAGCTTGGTCGCGGAGGGCACGGTGGCATGAGCAGGACAGGTGGGAGGGGCCAGCGCTCGGCGCCGAGGACCACCGCAAACGAGTTCGAACTGGCGGAGCGAAGCCTCCCGACGAGGTCTCGGCCCACTGGTTGTCGTTGACTCGCGTCGCTTGTTACCGCTCTCCTGATGATCGGGGCCGCACGATCACCACGGGACATCTGGCATTGGTGGCGCAGTGCTGGCTCACCGAGCCCAACAACATGCCGGCGAATGCCCCGTGGCCACGGCTACCCACGACGAGCAGGTCTGCGTGCTCCGAGGCAGCGATGAGCGTGGGAGCGGCGTGACCCTCGACGACCACCTCGTGCACGTCATGCGCGCTATGGGGTCCGAGGACGCTCTCGACGGCCTCGGCGAGCAGCTTTCGGGTCTCGTCCTCGGGATCCTGCCCGGGCGGCAATGTCGGTGTACGGCCCCATGGAATCGGCGATTCCCATGCCATGACCGCCTCGAGCGTGGCTCCTGTCACCTTGGCCTGTTCCACGGCCCAGTGCAGCGCTTCGCGAGACGACTGCGAGCCGTCCATACCGATGATGATCACGCCGTTCTTCTGAGTGCCTGTGCTCATCTCACCACTTCCCATGTTGCAGACCACTCCGCCGTCTTCGGCTTCGGCGAGGTTCGAACCTCACCGGCACGAACCGAAGACATCGGTGACGTTAGATCACCTCCTCGCCGGGAGATGCCCGGAACATATCGGGAGGTTTCGGTGTTGCACGACTCGGCCGGACGGTTCCTGAGGACGGGGACCGGAGGGGATGGGAGGTTTGCCTATGGCGACCTGTTTGATTCCCAGCGCCGCCGTGTGAGTAGCTCCAGGCAGGCGTGCGGTGGTAGCGCACCGGGATGTTCCTCAGCGGTGACAGGTGCGATTGTCCGGGACCTGGCGTCTCGGTCTGCACGAGGTCGCAGCGCCTAAGGCTTCGCTGTGTGTCCGTCTGTCGGTTCGGCGCTTTCTCGGAGTCGCTGGGTACAACTGAATGATGGCTCGCCCGTCTCGCTGTGAATGGTGGGGCGGGCGGACTCGCGTCAGAGAGCGGCCACGGGAGGCTGTCGCGGCAGTGACCTTAGGCACTTGCGGGACGAGCCGACCGGGGCGACGGTGAAAGGGTGGACAACGTGCCGGCCGATGCATGCGGCTTTCGGGGATTCCGGCTCGTGCCTCACACCGCCGACTGCATCCTCGAGGCGTGGGGACCGGACCGAGTCACGTGCCTGGCAGAGGCCGTCAGCGCGCTAGTGAGCGTATTTGCCGACGTACGTGACACCGCCACGACGACGACGCTCCCGGTGGTCCTGGAGCCCGCCCCCAGCCCAGACCTTCTCGTGGGACTGCTCGAGGAGGTCATCTACACGGTTGACGTCTTCGGCAAGGTCCCTGCGCACGTCCATCTGGCCGAGGCCGAGGACGGCGGGGTTGCCGGCGACCTGGAGGTTGTTGGGGCCGCCGAGGTGGTTCTCATCGGGCCGGTCCCCAAGGCCGTGTCGTGGCACGGCCTCGAGATCGGTGAAGAGGAAGGAACGTGGCGGTGCCGGGTCGTCGTGGACGTCTGAGCCCGCACCGACGCCTCGTCCCCGACGGGCCCGACCGGTGGCGCATCGACCGCACGGGGGCGATGCGGGTGCCCGGAGTCGTGTACGCATCGCAGGCGCTCCTACCCGCCGTCGCCGAGGAAGAGGCACTCGAGCAAGTGGCGAACGTGGCCACGCTCCCCGGGATCGTGTCCGCCTCCTACGCAATGCCCGACTTCCACTGGGGATACGGGTTCCCCATCGGCGGGGTGGCCGCCACCGACGTGGGGCGCGGTGGCGTGGTGTCGCCCGGCGGGGTGGGGTTCGACATCTCCTGCGGCGTTCGGCTGCTCTTGTCACCCCTCGACGCCACCGAACTCTCGCCCCACCTCGAGGCCGTGATGAACGAGCTCGAGGTACGCATCCCGACGGGGCTCGGCGCCGGCGGCGTGTGGCCCCTCGCCGGCGATGCCGAGCTCAGCGCCGTCCTTCGCCATGGTGCACGGCAGGCGGTGGCTGCCGGGTTCGGGACCGACGCCGATCTGGCGCGCTGCGACGTCGGGGACGCGGGAGTGGATCCGCACCCCGAGGTCGTGGGCGAGCGGGCCCGTGCACGCGGGCGGCGCCAGGTGGGGAGCTTGGGGTCGGGCAACCACTTCCTCGAGGTCCAGGTGGTCGACGCCGTGCTCGACGAGCCAGCGGCCGCCGCGTTCGGCCTGCGACGCGGACAGGTGTGCGTGATGATCCACTGCGGATCCCGCGGCCTCGGGCACCAGATCTGCTCCGACAACGTGCAGTCCATGCGCGCCGCGATGCACCGCTTCGCCATCGAGGTACCCGATCCCCAACTTGCCTGCGCTCCCGTGGATTCCGCCGAGGGCCAGGCCTACCTCGGTGCCATGGCGGCCGCCGCCAACTACGGCAGGGCCAACCGCCAGGCGTTGACGGCCGCCGTGCGAGACGCCTTCATCGCGGCGGCGCCTACGGGAACCTTGGACCTGCTCTACGACGTGTCGCACAACCTCGCATCTTTGGAGCGGCACCCGGTCGGTCACGAGGTGCGCCTGTTGTGTGTGCATCGAAAAGGCGCGACCCGCGCCCTGGCTCCGGGGCACCCCGAGCTCCCGGACGACCTGCGTGGTGCCGGCCAACCGGTGTTCGTCCCTGGGTCGATGGGTACGGCGTCATACGTCCTGGTCGGTGTCTCTCCGGGCGGGGCGTTCTCTTCTGCCTGTCATGGTGCGGGCCGCACGCTCAGCCGACACGCTGCGATGCGCAAGATCTCGGGAACGGCATTGCGCAAAGAGCTCGAGAACCAGGGCATAGCCGTGCGCGCCGCGTCGGCGCGCGGGTTGGCCGAGGAGGCGCCGTTTGCCTACAAGGACGTGGATGAAGTGGTGGCCACTTGCGAACGGGCCGGGCTCGCTCGGCGCGTGGCGCGCCTTCGGCCGCTGGGGGTTGTGAAGGGATGACCAGGTGTGGAATGTTCATCGTCGAAACACCGTGGCCTTCTCGATCAGACCTGTTAGTCGATGCTCCAGGTCCACAGAGCGGGTGCCATGTCTGATTGCTACGTGATCATCTCCGCCGACGGCCACTGTGGCCTCTGGTCCCCGTCAGATTGCCGACTCGCTGCCCGCCGGCCGCGATGAGCGCCACGAGCCGGCTCCGGGCGCGCACTGGCGATCAGCTCGGACGCACATCGCTCGATTCCTTCGGCGACGCGATCCGGATCGCCGATGACGTCGGCATCGACGGTGAGGCCGACACCGAGCGTGCCGTCGTAGGACAGGACCCCGATAATCAGCGCAATGTTCCCTGTGACGGTGACGAAGGGGAACAACTCGAGCAGTCGGGCACCGAGGAGGTAGACGGGATCGTCGGTTCCCGGCACGTTCGTCACGGCCAGGTTGACGAAGGGCTGACGCTTGAGCACCACGGCGGCGACCGGCCGGAGAAGCCAGGGCGTGACTAACCCACCGAGGGCGAAGAGCAGCGGGCCGATCACCGTCTGTCCCGACGCCTTGCGTGCGGCCATTTCGACGTGAATCGCCTGGAGCAGGTCGAGTGGATCGAGTGTGCCGGGCGGGAGGTCGGCGACCATCATAGAGAATCCGTTCTGGATCTCGCCGGGACGTCCATGGGTCGAGACGGGCACGAGGACGCGGGGGCGGACGTCTGCTGGCGTTGACCCGTCACCGAGGAAGTGGCTCAGTGCCCCCGCCACAACCGCCAGCACGACGTCGTTCAGCGTGACTCTCTGGGTCCGTGCCACTTCACGCATGGCGCCCAGCGGGAGCCGTACCCACACGAAGTCACGGTGGGGTCCAACCCGACCGTTGATGGCCAGCTTGGGTGCCGGCACCGCCGTCGACATCACGGCCTTTGCGATTGTTCGCATACCGCCGAACACACGAGCGGGGTGGCCCAGAGCGGCGAACGCTCGCCAGCCGACCGCGATGTGGCGCTGCACCTGGTCTGCCGTGGCGTCGAAGAGCAGCCTGACCGGTGTCGGAGGCGGTTCGGGTTCCCAGGGAGGGGGTGTCTCGGCGGGAGCGCCAGGTTCGAGATCGAGGATCGAGAAGGTTGACTCGAGCACCGCCATGCCGTCCGCCATGACGTGGTTGACCTTGGGCACCACGGCGATGCGGTCACCCTCGACGCCTCCGACGAACCAGATCTCCCACAGAGGACGGCTGCGATCGAGGGGCACCTCGAGCAGCGTCGCCATGAAGGCGCGCAGTTCCTGCGGGCCGCCGGGACTCGGGAGCTGCGATGTCCGCACGTGGTTGGCGATGTCGAAGGACTGGTCGTCGACCCAGACCGGTCGGCCCTGGTCGAAGGGGACCTTGAGCAGCTTCTGACGGAAGCGAGGGACGCTCCGCAAGCGGCCCTCGATGTGGCCGCGAAGCTCGGACAACTTCAGGTGACCGGCGGAGTCGAGCAACGGGCCGGCTTCGAACAGACACAGTGCGCCGATCTGCAGCGGTGATGCCGGAGCTTCAGCGCACAGAAGGGTGGCGTCCTGGGAACTCAAGCGCTCATACGGCACGGCCCGACTCCTCATCCCACTCTGCTTCGGGGCTGGGGGGTGGCTCAGCGTCGGATTCGTCGGATGATGCCCACGCTTCGTCGAGGAAGTCGGCGATGGCATCGGTGAGGCGCCCCGGCCGCAGGCGGAGCTCGAGTGGCGAGCGAGCACGCACGAGTGTGGCGTTGGGCAGCTGCCCAGCCAGGTTGACAGCGTCGTCGAACGGATGCAAGAGGTCGTTGCTATGAGCGAGGACCAGGGCCGGAACGGCGATCCGGGATCGCTGCTCCTGGGTGGGCGACACGGGGCCGACGAGGATGCCGTGCAGGAGAGCGGCCATGCTGTCAGGCGGCAGCGACGCGGCATGCACGAAGCTGTTCAGGGAACCGAAGCGTGTCGGAGGGACGCGCCGCAACGCTGCCGACGTGACTCGCAACAGTGGCTGGGCATAGTGCACCAGCAGGAGCAGCGGAACGAACAGAAGGGCGGCAAACGGTACCGCCCTCTCCAGGACCGGCATCTCGATGACGAGCCCGCGCACCCGATGCGGCTGCTGCGCAGCAGCGAACAGGCTCACGTTTGCCCCCAGCGACATGCCGCCCACCACGGCGTCACTAGCGCCGAGCTCATCGAGCAGCGCGAAGACCTGCGAGGCGTAGGTGTCCATCCGGTAGGCCGCCGCGTGATGGGGCTTGTCGCTGCGGCCGTGACCGAGCAGGTCGAGCAGGACCACGCGGTTGCCCCGGGCGGCGAGCGCTTCGGCAATTCCTCGGTTCATCTCCGAGTCGATCAGCAGACCGTGGAGGTACACGAGCAATCGGTCGCCTTGACCGTAGCTGTCGTAGACCAGGCGGTTGCCCTGGTAAGTGAAGGAACGGCTCTCGTACGTCACCGGACCCCTCCCTCGCCGATGCTTCCACGGGCTGAATATCCTCCGACTCAGCCCGCCGGTCGACAAGCAGCCCTGTCACGATCATGGTGGGCCGAGTCGGGTCCCGACACCAGTGCCGAAGGTCATGAGGACCTTCATCGTCCGGACCACGCGCCGGCTCGACACCGCGGGGAATGCCTCCAAGGCCCACCCTCACTGCCGCACCGACAAGGTCGGGTTCCCCGGCCCCGATGCCTTCGGTCCTGCGCGCACTACGATCTCGCTGCCCGACTCGACAGTGGAGGCGCCGAGATGGCCCCCGATGATCCCCCGGCGCAGGTCGCCACCTCTCCCTTCGAGCCGGCGCAACTGGGACCGCTCACCTTGCGAAATCGGATCATCAAGGCCGCCACGTTCGAGGGTGTCATGCCTCGAGGCGTCGTCACCGACGACCTCATCGATTTCCACCGCCGGGTCGCCCGGGGCGGGGCAGCGATGACCACTGTCGCGTACTGCGCGATCTCCGCCGGTGGACGGGTGAATCGCAACACGCTCGTCATGGCCAACGACATCCTGGTCGACCTCCGCCGTCTCACCGATGCGGTCCACCACGAGGGGGCGGCGATTGCCGCCCAACTCGGCCATGCCGGCCTCGTCGCCGATGTCCGATCGAACCGCCACCCCACCCTGGCACCGTCGGCCCAACTCAGCGCCCCGGCGATGGGATGGGTCCGGGAAGCCAGCGTCGCGCAGCTCGACGAGGTCGTCGACCAGTTCCGTCGCGCCGCGGCCGTGGCGGTCGATGCGGGCTTCGATGCCGTCGAGCTGCACCTCGGACACAACTACCTGTTGAGCTCGTTCCTGAGCCCGAACCTCAACCACCGCGGCGATGACTACGGGGGCAGCCTCGAGAACCGTCTCCGTCTTTCGCGACGGGTAATCGACGCCGTCCGTGCGGCTGTCGGCAACTCGGTGGCGCTAACGGCCAAGTTCAACATGGCCGACGGTGTCCCGGGCGGGCTCTGGCTCGAGGAGAGCCTCCAACTGGCGACTCTCCTTGAAGCCGACGGCCATCTCGATGCGCTCGAGCTCACCGGAGGAAGCTCCCTGCGCAACGCCATGTACTACTTCCGCGGCGACGTCCCCATGGCCGAATTCATCGCCACCCAGCCTCGTGTCGTGGGCTGGGGCCTCAGGCTGTTCGGCAAGCACATCTTCCCTGAGCTCCCCTTCGAGGAGGCCTTCTTCTTGCCCTTCGCCCGTCAGTTCCGAGAGGCGCTCTCGATGCCGCTCATCCTCTTGGGTGGAATCAATCGGCTCGACACGATCGAGCGTGCGATCGACGGGGGCTTCGAGTTCGTCGCCATGGCCCGAGCGCTGCTGCGCGAGCCGGACCTCCCGAACAAGATGCGCGACGACCAGCGCACTGCCGGTCTGTGCGTCCACTGCAACAAGTGCCTCCCCACGATCTACACGGGAACCCGCTGCGTGCTCGTTGCGCCCACCGCTGGAGGATGAAGGTGTCGGTCATCGCCCTGACAGGATCGGCCGGCGGGATGGGGCAGGCGATTCGCCACCGCCTCGAGTCCGCTGGACATCGGATCATCGGTATCGACCAGCGAGACGCGGAGGTCATCGCCGATCTCTCGACCGGGTCCGGACGCGAGACCATGGTCGCCGAGGTTGGCCGGCAATGCGCCGGCGCACTCGACGGTCTGGTCGTGGCAGCGGGAATCCAGGCCGGGGAAGCGGCGACGATTGTCTCGGTGAACTACTTCGGTGCGATCGCCACCCTCACCGGGCTTCGACCATTCCTCGTCAATGAAAGCGGCTCGAGTGCGGTGGTAGTGAGCTCCAACTCCGCGACCACCCAGCCCGGGTACCCGATCGAGGTCGCCGAGCTCTGTCTCGTCGGTGACGAGCCCGCCGCTCGTCAAGCGGTGGGCGACGACGCCTTGGGCGCCTACCCGGCATCCAAGCTCGCCCTGGCCCGGTGGGTGCGGCGCCAAGCACCGTCGGCTGATTGGATCGGGGCGGGCATCCGGCTCAATGCCATCGCCCCGGGGTTCATCGACACGCCGATGACCGCTGGGACGTGGGACTTCGTGGCCAGCTTGAGCGACGTCTACCCGATCCCTGCAGCTCGTCCCGGCCGGCCCGAGGCAATCGCGGGGCTCGTCGAGTACCTCCTCTCTGCTGACGCCGACTTCTTCTGCGGATCCGTGATCACTATCGACGGAGGCACCGAAGCGGCACTGCGAGCCGATGACTGGCCCCGACCCATTGGCTCTTGAGCACGACTCCCTGGTCCAACCGCACACCGACGGGGCTAGAGGCGGACCTCGCCTTCGAAGAAGCGCACGGTGTCGCGCACCGAGTCCTCGAGGGGCCGGGGGTGGTGGCTGAGTTCGGCGGCTGCCTTTGACCCGTCCACCATCGGGTCGTCGAGGAGCGTGCCCACGGAGCCAGGAGTGAAGACCTCGGAATGGAAGCGGCGACCGATCCGCTCTGCGAGAGGGGCCACCCACCTTGCGAGGTTGCCGGGGACCGCCACCACCGGGCCCAGATGGCCGTTGAGGGCCGCCGCCAATCGGGCCAGATGCAGGACCGTGGCCTGGTGCCCCGGGAGGAGGTAGTTCTCGCCGGTGCGACCCCGCTCGGCCGCAGCCACCAGGCCGAGCACGACGTCGCGGACGTCCACCCAGTCGAAGCCACCCCGCACCACCACCGGCAGGTGGCCGCGGGCCGCCTGGTCGATGACGGCGTTGATCCGCGACGGCCCCCGATCGACGGGCCCGATGATCCCGGTCGGGTTGACGATGGTGGCGTCCAAGCCGGCCTCGATGATCCTGCGGACCTCGGCCTCGCCGGCCGCCTTCGATCGGTCGTAGAGGGGACGGTCCGGGTTCGACGCACGGGGGCTGCGTTCATCCAGCAGGGGATGGGAGCGGGCCAGGTCGAAGGCGTGCACCGACGAGCAGTGCACCAGCCGCGGAACCCCGGCCTCCAAAGCGGCGGCGGCCACCGCGGCTGGACCCCGGACGTTCACATCCCAGGCCTCGGGGTCGACGGTGGCCAGCGTGATCTTGGCAGCCAGGTGGTAGACGACGGCTGCCCCCTCGAACACCGGCCGGAGCTCGCTAGCCTCACGGACGTCGACGATGGTGTGATCTACGCCGGCCAGAGGCCGGCGCCCCACGGTGCGCACCCGCCATCCGGCTTGCTGAAGGTGACTGACCAGGTTCACCCCCACGTAGCCCGACGCCCCGGTCACCACAACCGTGGCCGGAACCGGCCCGGAGGTCCCTGTCACGGTCGGAGCGTACGTCGCCGAGGGCCCAGCGGGACTCGGCGAGGGACATGTAGGGTCCGACGGCGATGGAGATCGGCATCGCCCTCCCCACCATGGCTCTGGGCTTCACCCGCGACACTTTCCTGTCGTGGTGCCATGGGATCGACGCCGGCCCGTTCTCGAGCATTTCGACAGGGGAACGGCTCACCTTCCACAATCCCGAGTTGATCACCACCATTGCCGCGGCGGCCGCCCTGACGAAGCGGGTGCGAGTCATGACCAACCTCGTGGTGCTGCCCCTTCACGCCTCCGCCGTCGTCGCCAAACAACTCGCCACCCTCGATGTGCTGAGCGGCGGCCGCCTCACCGTCGGTGTCGGTGTCGGCGGCCGGAAGGACGACTACCGGGCCGCCGGCGTCGATTTCACCGAGCGTCATCGCCGCCTCGACGAGGCGGTCGCCGAGCTCCGGCGGCTATGGGCCGGGTCGGCCCCGTTCGACGGAGCGGACCCCATCGGCCCGTCGCCGTTGCAATCGGGCGGCCCACCGATCCTGGCCGGCGCGCTCGGCCCCAGGGCCATTCGCCGGGCCGCGGCGTGGGCCGACGGCGTCACGGGCTTTGCGATCACCGCCGACGCCTCTGAGTTCAGACGGGCCAACCAGCTGGCCGCTGCTGCGTGGGACGCAGCTGGGCGCACCACCGCCCCCCGGTTGGTGAACGGCACCTTCTACCTGTTGGGCGTATCGGACCCCGAAGCCGAACTGCGTGCCTTCGCCTACGAGTATTTTCGGGTGTTCGGCACCGAGGTCGCCCGGACACTGGCCGCTGCGGTCGAGGTGTCGCGCGCCGATCGATTGCGCCGCGCCGTGGCAGATGCCGACGAAGCCGGGTGCGACGAGCTCATTCTGGTGCCGGGCACCGTTGACCCCGCCTGCCTGGAAGCCACCATCGCGGCCTTAGGGGGGTGACCCGGCGCGCGCGAGCTGGGAATCCGCTCACCAGGACGCGCTCGTCGAAATCACCGGTGGCCGGCGGGTGGGAGCGCGAGCACGGGAACATCGGGTTGTTCGGGGTGCGTCTCCGTCTCGGCAGTCCGGACGTGACCGGGTGTGCCGGTCCTGTTGCCTCCTCCTCGGTGAATTGTGTGGAGGACGTTTCGCGCGCCACCGGTGAGGCGGACCGATTGCCGGTCACGTCGGTCCCAGACCACACGGTGCGGGATCACCTCGTCCGACGTCCGCCATCCAGCTCTCTGGCCGATCGGAGCACCAGTCCCGCAAGGCCGAAGATTCGACGGTCGCCGCCGACGGGGGCCTGAATCAGCTTCAGCTCGTTGGTGACAAAGCCAAAGGACAATCCGGTGGCCGGATCCGCCCAGCCGCCTGAGCCGCCGAAGCCGTAGTGCCCGAAGGCTGAGTCACCCCGGTACCGCTGTGCCCCAGCTCGGTGGTATCCCATGCGCCAGTTCATTCGCATGCCGATGACGGCGTCGTGGGCCCTGGTCTGGACCTGG
Source organism: uncultured Acidimicrobiales bacterium (assembly GCA_963739765.1). Taxonomy (GTDB): domain Bacteria; phylum Actinomycetota; class Acidimicrobiia; order Acidimicrobiales; family UBA8190; genus Chersky-840. The sequence continues at coordinate 905,107 of CAVUBP010000003.1, forward strand.
CTCAGCGCGCCAACGGTGTTCGGCGACAAGAGCCGGACACCCTCGACCTCGCCGTCGTTGGCGATGACGGCGTAGAGCTTGGCCAGCCCGTGCGCCGAGAGGAGGCCGTTTACCGACGGCATCTCGGTGTGCAGTACCAACGGCGACGGACCGGTCAGTATCTGATCGAAATACGGGACGTAGAGCGCCTCGAGAAAACGGCGCGTCAACTCGACCTTACGGAGCACGGGCATAGACCGGGCACTCATGCTGGCGAAGAGGGGCGGAGTGGGGCGCACAGGCGGGGTCCGGCCGATAGGTGGCGCGAAACGGCGGAGGCCGTCGGGTGGCATCCCGATGCCCAAGCCGTCGGTCCCAAGGGGCTCCGCTAGCTCCGTGCGCACCAAGTCGGCCATGCCGAACCCGGTGACCCTTCTGGCCAAACCGGCCAGCAGCCACCCGTAGGTGATCGCGTGGTACCCGGGGTGCCCCGGCCACGGGTCCGACGGCCGAGCCGCCAGTCGCTCCTCGAGACTGAGGTGATCGAGTAGGTCCTCTCGGCAGTGCACGAGGTCGGTCATCGAGTGCAGGCCGGCCTGGTGGCTGAGCAGCTGGCGCACGGTGATGGCTTGCTTGCCGGCAACACCGAACTCCGGCCAGTAGCTCGCCACCGGAGCCTCGTAGTCGACGAGGCCACGATCGGCCAGGCGATGGATGACGGTCGAAGCCACGCCCTTGGTGGTGGAGAAACAGATGGTGACCGTGTCCCGCTCCCAGGGCTGCGACCGGCGGCGGTCGGCAAACCCAGCCCAGACATCGACCACGGGTCGGCCGTGCAAACGTACCGCCAGGGCTCCGCCACCTCTGCTGGCCGGGTTGAACAGCTGGCCGAAATATGAAACCACGGGTGCAAACAGCGGATGAGCGTCGCCGCCGACGGCCCCGAGTGGAAGCTGTCGATTCGTCACCCCATGAGTTTCGTCGTCGGAGGTTGCCGCCGCCATCTGACGCTAAAGGGCGAATCCGCACAGCCCGGCGATCCACCAACCCGGTCGGTAGCGCCCGTCTTGCACGATCTCGTCCGCCCGACCCGCTGAGCAACCCGGCTGCCAAGAGCGAAGGAACCGCACGTTGCGGGTGCTCAGAATAGAGTCCGATCGACCCCGGCACACAGAGACGATGGGATGGACGCGACACCGTGAATCCACCGTGAGAGGGTCTGAGGCCCCGTCCCTTCGTCGCATCCGGTGGGCACGGGGTTGCCGAAGTACGGGACTGACAGACCCCAACCGACGACAATCCTCCAGGCGGTGCCTTTGGTGATCGAGGCATCGGCTCCTGTCCGGATCTGCGACATCGGGGGCTGGACCGACACCTGGTTCGGCGGGCCGGGACGGGTCGTGAACGTCGCGGTGACCCCGGGCGTCGAGGTTTCGATCGGCGCCACGGGGGGACCGGGCCCGGTGGTGCTCGACGTGGCGACCTTCGCCGACCGGTACCCCGTCGTCCCCGGGGCGTCCCGGGTCGCCCGCCACCCGCTGCTCGAGGCCGCCATCGACGCCATCGCACCCCCGGAGGACCTCGCCGTGGAGGTCAGCGTCCGTTCCGCCGTCCCGGCGGGGTGCGGCACCGGCACCTCGGCGGCGGTGGCGGTGGCCCTGTTGGGTGGGTTGGCAGCGCTGCGCTCCGAGCAACTGTCACGGCGCGACGTCGCCTACGCCGCGCATCGGCTGGAGGTCGACGTCCTCGGCCTCCAGAGCGGGATCCAGGACCAGCTGTGCGCTGCGCTCGGCGGGATCAACTACCTCGAGATCGAGCCGTACCCCGAGGCGGCGGTCTACAGCCTGCCGGCGTGGGACGCACTGAGCACCCGGCTGACGCTCGTCTTCGTCGGTCGTGGCCACGACTCCTCCGCGGTGCACCGCCAGGTCATCGAGGACGCGGCCCATCGCGGGTCGGGGGTCTTCTCGCGGCTGCGGGATGCGGCGGTCGCGGCCCGCGACGCCGTCCTCGAGCGCGATCTCGGCGCGTTCGGTCAGGCCATGATCGCCAACACAGAAGCCCAGCAGTCTCTGCACCCCGAGCTCGTCGGTGTGGACGCCCGTCGGGTGATCGAGGGGGCGGCGGCGCAGGGGGCGATCGGGTGGAAGATCAACGGGGCGGGGGGAGACGGCGGCTCGGTCACGATCTTGAGCGACAGCGAGGAAGCCAAGCGCACACTCGAGGAGCGCGTGACGACGGCGGACACCCGCTACCGGATCCTCCCGATCCAAATCAGCACGGTCGGGCTCGAGGTGCGCGGGACCCTGTGAGGGACCGGCGAACCTCGACCGGGGCGCGGGGTTACGGTTTCTCGATGGCCGGCGACGACAGCGAAACGTTCGATCAGGCGACACAGGCCGTCTCGGCGGGCGCCCACCCGGTCGAGGCGGCCCGATCGGTGGTCGCGGCGATGACCCCCGACGAGCGGCTCTGGTGCCTCGACGGAGACGTCCCTTTCTGGGCCGGTCTGGAGGATCTGGGCAGCGGTGGCTACCACAAACGCCCGTTCCCGGCCGCTCGCGTCGAGCGCCTCGGAATACCGGGGTTCGCGTTCAGCGACGGCCCACGCGGTGTCGTCATCGGACCTGCGACCTGCTTCCCGGTGAGCATGGCGCGGGGCGCGGCCTGGGACATCGACCTCGAGGAACGGATCGGCGACGTCATCGGGCGCGAGCTCCGGGCGGTGGGCGCCACCCTGTACGGCGGGGTGTGCGTGAACGTGCTGCGTCACCCGGCGTGGGGTCGGGCGCAGGAGACCTACGGCGAGGACCCCATGCACGTGGGCGAGCTGGCGGCGGCACTGACCCGGGGCGTGCAGCGCCACGCCATGGCCTGCGTCAAGCATCTGGCGTGCAACTCCATGGAGAACGCCCGCTTCGTCGTCGACGTCACCGTCGACGATGTGAGCCTGCACGAGGTGTTCCTGCCGCACTTCCGCCGGGTGGTCGACGAGGGGGTGGCGGCGGTGATGAGTGCGTACAACGCCGTGAACGGCGACTGGTGCGGTGAGAGCGGGGCGCTTCTCACCGACGTCCTGCGTGACGAGTGGGGCTTCGAGGGATTCGTGATCAGCGACTGGATCTTCGGTCTACGCCACGCCGCGGCATCGGTGGGAGCCGGACTCGACGTCGAGATGCCCTACCGGATGATGCGGGCCCACGACCTGGCGATCGCACTCGAGCGTCACGAGGTGTCCTGGGACGACGTCGACCGCTCGGTGACCCGGCTCGTGTCCACTCTCTTGCGCTTCCACGACGTGCTGGCACGACCCCGGCCCGGTCCCGAGGTGCTCGCATGCCGCGGACACCGGGCCCTCGCCCGGGAGGCGGCGGCCAAGTCGGTGGTCCTGCTCCGAAACGAGCCGGTCGGAGGCACCCCGGTCCTCCCGCTCGACCCGGCCACGGTGCGGCGGATGGCGGTGATCGGCCGCTTGGCGGCGGTGCGGAACCTCGGCGACGGCGGGTCCAGCGACGTGTGGGCCCCGGCGGTGGTCACGGTGGTCGACGGACTGGAAGCAGCACTGCCCTCGAGCGATGTCGTCCATCTCGACGGAGCCGACATCGAGTCGACCACAGCCGCCGCCGCGCAGTGTGACGTGGCCTTGATCGTGGTCGGGTACACCCGTGAGGACGAGGGCGAGTACATCGGCGGCGACTCCACGGTGCACCTGGCCGAGCTCTTCCCGGGCCCCGACGACCCCGAACTGGCGCAGCGCTTCATGGCCGAGACGGCCGGCGCGCCCGAGCCCGAGCTCTCGGCGGATGCCCCCGACCTCGAGCCGCTCGGATTCGCCACCGGCGGGGATCGTCGATCGCTCCGTCTCCACGGGCAGGACGAGGCCCTGATCGAGGCCGTCGCCGGCGCCAACCCCCGCACGATCGTGGCCATCGTGGCGGGCAGCGCCGTCATCGTCTCGGCCTGGGTGCACCGGGTGCCGGCCGTCGTCCAGTCCTGGTACGCGGGCATGGAGGGTGGCAACGGGTTGGCCGACGTGCTGCTCGGCACCGTCGGTGCCGGGGGTCATCTCCCCTTCACGGTGCCCGTCGACGAAGCGCACCTTCCTTCGTTCGAGCGTGACGCCGATGCGGTGACCTACGACTCGTGGCACGGCTGGTGGCTCCTCGAGCGAGACGGGAATGCACCGGCGTTCCCGTTCGGGTTCGGGTTGTCGTACACGACGTTCGAGTCGGAGGGGTTCTCGGCGGCGGTCGAGGGCGACGAGCTCGTCGTGCGGGGAACGGTGCGCAACACCGGGACCAGGGATGGCACCGACCTCGTGCAGGTCTACGGCGGGCACGAGAGCTGGGACTCGACACAACGCCCGGCGCGGCGGCTGCTGGGCTTCGCCCGGATCGACATCGATTCCGGGGCCCGGGTCGACATCGTCGTCCGCGTCCCGCTGGCGCGTCTCGCCCGGCGCGATCCGAAACGCCGACGCTGGGTCGTCGATCCCGGCACCTACCTCCTCGACGTCGGACGCCACGCCGCCGACCCGACAGCCACGCGCCTCACCGCGATCGTCGGTCGAGGTCCCGCCTGATCAACCCGGCTCGGCCTCGAGGCCCGCAGGGGTGAGGCCCCAGTAGGCATCGGCCGGCGCCAGCTCGCCCCGGATGACCCGATCGATGACGGCGCAGATGGGGAGCTCGAGGTTGTGTCGGTCGGCAAGAGCCAGGACGAGGACGGCGGTGTTCACGCCCTCGGCCACCATGTGCATCTCGGCCAGGATGTCCTCGAGCCGGCGCCCGGTGCCCAGCTGCTCACCGACGGCGCGGTTGCGACTGTGCGGGCTCATGCACGTGACGATCAGGTCCCCCATCCCGGCCAGCCCCGCGAACGTTGCCGGCTGGGCCCCCAGGGCGACACCGAGACGGGTCAACTCGGCCAGTCCCCGCGACATGACGGCGGCACGGGTGTTGTCGCCGACGCCGAGGCCCTGACCGATCCCGGCGGCGATGGCGATCACGTTCTTGAGCGCCCCCCCGATCTCGCAACCGATGACGTCCTGGTTCAGGTACACGCGAAAGACACCCCGCGTGACGACCTTCTGGATCGCGCTCGCCACCGCCAGGTCCTCGCATGCCACCACGGCGGCAGCGGCCTTGCCGGCCATGATCTCGCGGGCGATGTTCGGCCCGGTGAGCGCGGCGGCCGGATGACCGGGCAGCACCTGCTTGATCACTTCTGTCATGCGCAAGAACGTGTCGCTCTCGAGACCCTTGGACAGGCTGACGACGGGGATCCACGGCCGCATGAAGGGAGCGGCGTCCTCGAGCACCCTCCGGAACCCCGCGGTCGGAACGCCGCAGACGAGGAGATCAGCCGAGGACACGGCCTCTTGCAGGTCGGCGGTGGCCGACAGCTCGGGTGGCAGGCCGACATCCGGAAGGTAGGCGTTGTTGGTGTGTCCGACGTGGACCGCCTCGGCGATCTCGGGGTTTCTGGCCCAGAGCACGGTCGGATGTCGGGGTGCGATCAGCGAGGCCATCGTCGTCCCCCACGAACCGGCCCCCAGCACGGCGACCCTCATGACCCGTCACCCCGATCCGGCGGCATGCCCGAAAGCTACCTGCACCACCAACGCCTCACCGGGCCGGCGCCGAGGACGCGACCCGGGCGGTCGCGTCACTGCTCGGCCAGGATCGCCGCCACCTCCAGCACGGGGTCGCGCACCACCGGGCCCGTGGTCGTCACCTCGGCCCGCACGATGGTCCCGTTGAACGGGAACGGAGCCGTGTACCCCTCTCCCACCGCCGGGCCCCACTCGTACCCGCACGTGACGCCGACCCCCACCCCGTTGAAACCGGCCGGGGTGAAGCGGTCGATGAGTCCGTCGGCCACCACCTCGCCGTCGTAGAGCAGCGTGGCCGGGCCCCCCAGACCCTCGTCCTTGTCGAAGGCGAACCCCACGGTGTGACGCCCCGAACCCAATGCCGCGTCGGCGTGCAGGACGGTGCGGGTCTTGCCGTACAGGTTGTGCACGTAGCGCAGGTGCCCGTCGAGCAGGTGGAGCGACCAGCCGCCGAGGGCCGAGCCCAGTGCCAGCAGCACGCCGTCGGGCACCGTCCCCTCGGGCACGTCGATGGTGACGGAGATGGCGTGGGACCGGTTGCGCACGTTGACCGCCACCGGCTCGGGCACCTGCGCTCCACCGGGGAAGTACCGGAAGGTGTCCCGCGGACGGCGGTGATCGGGCTTGGGATGGGCGATGGCCTCGAGGACACGGTTGTCGAGCGGGAGCACGTCGTTGCGGCGCGCCTCGTCCCACCACCGCTCGACCAGCTCCGCCACCTTCTCGGGGTGTTCGGTGGCCAGGTCGTAGACCTCGGAGTGGTCCTCGGCCACGTGGTAGAGCTCCCACACGTCGTCGTCGAACGGTGCGTTGACTCGCAGGCCGTCGTCATAGAGCGGCCCGACGGGGTGAAAGGCCACCGCCTTCCACCCGTCGTGGTAGATGGCACGCGATCCCAGCATCTCGAAGTGCTGGGTGACGTGCCGGCCGGGCTCGTCTCCTCCACCGTCGCCCAGCAAGTAGGCGAAGCTGGTGCCGTCGAGGTGTGACTGGGCGATGCCGTCGATCTCCTCGGGTGCGCGCAGCCCCACCAGCTCCAACACCGTGGGCAGGATGTCGACGGCGTGGGTGTACTGGTACCGGATCCCTCCGGCCGCGACCCGGCCCCGGGCGGGGAGCGCCACGATGCACGGGTCGGCCACGCCCCCTTCGTGGACCTCGCGCTTCCAGCGCTTGAACGGCGTGTTGCCCGCCATGGTCCAGCCCCACGGGTAGTTGTTGTGGCTGAGGGGCCCACCGATCTCGTCGATGCGCCGGTACATCTCCGACACCCCGGCGGGGTCGAAGTTCGACAGGCGGATGTCGTTGATCGATCCCTCCCTCCCCCCTTCCGAGCTGGCCCCGTTGTCCGACACCACCATGACGACGGTGTCCTCGGCATCGCCCAGGTCGGCGATGAAGTCGAACAGGCTGCCGATCTGGGCGTCGGTGTACGACAGGTACGCGGCGAAGCACTCCATGAAGCGCTCGGCCAGCTCCCGCTCGCGGTCCCCGAGGGAATCCCAGGCCGGGACCCACGGGGGACGCGGCGACAATGCGGTGCCGGCGGGGATGATCCCCATCTCGAGCTGGCGGGCGTGGGTCTGCTCGCGCCACCGGTCCCAGCCGCCGGCGAAGTGGCCGCGGTAGCGCTCGATCCACTCGGGGGGCGCGTGGTGCGGAGAGTGACACGCCCCGGTGCAGAAATAGAGGAAGAAGGGTTGATCGGCGTCGACAGCACGCAGGTCCCCCAGGAACTCGATGGCGTGGTCGGCGAGATCGGCACTGAGGTGATAGCCCTCGTCGATCGACCGCGGCGGTCGGACGCAGTGGTTGTCGTGGAACAGGGCGGGCATGAACTGGTGCGTCTCCCCGCCGTGGAACCCGTACCACCGGTCGAATCCCCGGCCCAGGGGCCACGTGGCGCGTGACGCGGCCATGTTGGTCTCGTCCTCGGGGGTGAGATGCCACTTCCCCACGGCATAGGTGGCGTACCCCTGCGCGCGCAGGATCTCCGACAGGTAGCCATTCTCACGGGGCGGCTTGCCCCAGTAGCCAGGGAAGCCGATGGCCAGATCGGCCACGCGCCCCATGGCGCTGCGGTGATGGTTCCGGCCCGTCAGCAGGCACGCCCGGGTGGGTGAGCACAGCGCGGTGGTGTGGAAATTCGACAGCCGCACCCCGCCGGCGGCCAGCCCGTCGAGGACGGGCGTGTCCATGTCGGACCCGTAGCAGCCGAGCTGGGCGAATCCGACGTCGTCGAGCACGACGAGGACGACGTTGGGGGCGCCCTCGGGCGGTTTGGGCACCGGGGGCCACCATGGCTCGGAGTCCCGCCAATCGCGTCCGATCCGGCCTCCGAACTCGATCCGTGCCATCTCGCCACCTCCCCGTGCCTACAGAGCGGCCAGCATGCCAGCCCGCGGGAAGGGCCCGCCTGGTGCAGATCGAAGGAAGAGGCCCGGGTGTCGTCAGGGTTGACGATGGACCCGGTCGCCGGAAGCGGCTAAGAACGTTGCCGGTTCGTGTCGGAGTAGCGCACAGGCGGCTCCGCGGGGGGAAGATGACACGACGCTCGGCCAGGACGCCGGTTGCAGCACTGTCGGTCGCAGCATTGTCGGCCCTCGCGTCGGTCGCCGTCGGCCTCTCGGTCACCGGTGCCGCCGCGCTCGACGCCGCACGCCGACCCCGCCGCCAACCTGAGCCCGCCGGCGGCGATGGCCGCCGCCCAACAAGCCGGCTGTCGTTCCCGGCCCATCGACAACTCGGCCGCGTGCACCCGGGCCCTGCTGGCCGAGATCAACTACGGCCTCGGCGCCGAAGGCCTCGCGCCCATCGCCCTCCCCAGTGACTGGGCCTCGCTCACGGTGCAGGAACAGGTCTTCGTGATCGTCGACCTCGAACGCGTCGCCCGGGGCCTGCACCCGTTCCTGGGCATGAGCTTGTTCTGGGGTGTGGATGCCCAGATCGGTGTGCTCGCCAACGCGGATCCGCCCGCTCCGTCGGGGTATCCGTGGGTGGCGACGGTGTGGGCCGGCGGAGGGATCGTGAGCCCGCTGCAGGCCGATTTCATCTGGATGTACGACGACGGGTACGGGGGACCCAACATCGACTGCCAATCGGCGACCGCGTCGGGGTGCTGGGTGCACCGCGACAACATCCTGGCGCAGGGCTCGTGCACGACGTGCATCGCGGGCACGGGGTACGCGGTCGTGAGCGGCAACGCCTCGATGGCTGCGGTCTTCGTGGAGCCGAGCGGCGCCGCGCCGGCCCTGTCGTTCACGTGGAGCGCCAACGTGGCGCCCTATCTCGGAGCTCCCAAGGCGCCGGTCGGCACGGCCGGTCCGGTCCCGGCCAAGGGGGGATACCGCGAGGTCGCCGGCGACGGCGGCGTGTTCACCTTCGGCGCGCCGTTCCTCGGGTCGATGGGGGGACAGCCATTGCGCGCCCCCATCGTGGGGATGGCGCTCGACCCCTGGACCGGCGGCTACTGGGAGGTGGCCGGTGACGGCGGGGTCTTCGCCTTCGACGCCCCGTTCTTCGGGTCCATGGGGGACAGCGACTCGACGCGCCCATCGTGGGCATCGCCGCGGACACCGCCACCGGTGGCTACTGGGAAGTCGCCGGCGACGGGGGGGTCTTCGCCTTCAATGCGCCGTTCCTCGGGTCCATGGGGGGACAGCGACTCGACGCGCCCATCGTGGGCATCGCCGCGGACCCCGCCACCGGCGGATACCGGGAGGTGGCCCGCGACGGGGGGGTCTTCGCCTTCCACGCGCCGTTCTCCGGATCGATGGGGGGACAGCGGCTGAACGCACCGGTCGTCGGCATCGCACCTGATCCCTGGACCGGCGGCTACTGGGAGGTGGCGAGCGACGGGGGGGTGTTCGCCTTCGACGCCCCGTTCTTCGGGTCCATGGGGGGACAGCGACTCGACGCGCCCATCGTGGGCATCGCCGCGGACCCCGCCGTCGGGGGCTATTGGGAAGTCGCCGGCGACGGTGGGGTCTTCAACTTCCACGCCAGCTTCTTCGGGTCCGAGGGCGCAGCGGCGCTGTCCGCACCGATCGTGGGGATCGCCCCCTGACCCGGCTCAGAGCGCGGTGACCAACTCCCGCATGGCCTGGAGCTGCTCGATGTAGTGGGTCCGCGAGTGGTGGCGGAAACGGAGGCTCAGGCCCGTCGCTCCCAGCTCCGCGAACCCTCGCACCACCTCGGCGGCATGATCAGGAGCACCGGCCGGATCGAGCGGGGGATCAGGAGGGAAGATCAGTCCGAAGGGGCGGTCCCGGCCGGCGATGGCCTCTTCGACCTCTGGGTCGGCGAGGATCGGCCTCAGGTCGCCGAGCTTCAGCCGGAACGGGATCCAGGCGTCGCCCAATTCGACGGCGCGCCGTAGCGAGCGCCGGGTCCGGCCTCCCACCCAGATGTCCAACGGTCGGGGCAGGCCCGAGGGGTCCACCACGAATCCCGAGAACGCGAAGTGCGAGCCGCTGTAGGAGGGCTCGCGCACCCCCCAGCTGGCGCGGATGGCCCGGAGCGCGTCGTCGGAGCGTTCGCCCCGACCCTCGAACCGGTGACCGAGGAGCTCGAACTCGGGCTGCAGCGAACCAACACCCACGCCGAGGATGACCCGCCCATGGCTGGCGACGTCGAGGGTCCCCCACCGCTTCACCAGTTCGAGCGGATGGTGATAGCCGAGCACGACGACGTGGCTGAGCAACGAGATCCGTTCGGTCGACGCGGCGACGAAGCTGAGGGTCGTGATCGGGTCCCAGTAGCGGGGGCCGCGCACCTTCGTCGCCTCCAGCGGGATGGCGATGTGCTCGGAGCACGCCACCCAGTCGTAGCCGAAGCCCTCGGCCGCGGTGGCGACAGCCAGGACGTCGTCGATGGTCCCCGTCGACTCCCAGCTGGGCGGGTCGAAGCGCGGGTTGATGTGGACGACCGGCGTCACGATGCCCAGGCGGAGCTTCACCGTCGGGGGTTCAGGACTCGACGGGCGTGCCGCCCACCGAGCGGCGCATGGCGGCATGGAGGCGGTTCGGGGTCAGGACCCCGAGGTAGCGGTCGTTGTCGTCGACCACCGGGATCCAGCGCACGTCGTGCTGGAGCATCTCGCCCAGAGCGGCGCGCAGGGTGGTGCCCAGGGGCGCCTGTGCCGCGAATTTCTCGGTGTGGGTGCCGACGGTGCCTCCGCTGTCCCCGTCGAGGGAGACCCAGCCCACGAGCCGCCCGTTGTCGTCGACGACGACGGCGGTCTTGGCCTCGGAGTCCTCGGCCACGCGCCGGACCTCTTCCATGGTGGCGGTGGGCGACACCATCGGCGGCGTGGCCAGGTCCTCGGGCTCGATCTTGACGACCGACAGACGCCGGACACCGCGATCGGCTCCCACGAAGTCGGCCACGAACGGTGTGGCGGGGCGACCGAGGATCTCGGCCGGCGTGTCGTACTGCTCGAGGACACCGCCCTTGGAGAGCACGGCGATGCGGTCCCCGAGCTTGGCCGCCTCGTCGATGTCGTGGGTGACGAAGACGATCGACTTCTTGAGCGCGCCCTGCAGTTCGAGGAACTGGTTCTGGAGGCGTTGTCTCGTGACCGGGTCCACCGCGGCGAAGGGCTCGTCCATCAACAGGACGGGGGGATCGGCGCCGAGGGCCCGGGCCACCCCGACCCGTTGGCGCTCGCCCCCCGACAGCTCGTGGGGGAAGCGTCGGGCGTAGCTCTTGGGATCGAGGCCCACCAGCTCGAGCAGCTCGTTGACGCGGTGCTCGACGCGGGTGCTGTCCCATCCGAGCAGTCGGGGGACCACCGCGACGTTGTCGAAGACGCGGCGATGCGGGAAGAGCCCGCCCTGTTGGATCACGTAGCCGATGCCGCGACGCATCTGCACGGGGTCCTTGGTCAAGACGTTCTCCCCCGCAATGAGGATGCGGCCCGAGGTGGGCTCGATGAGCCGGTTGATCATGCGCAAGGTGGTGGTCTTGCCGCACCCCGACGGGCCCACCAGGACCGCGAGCTCCCCGTCTTCGATCTCGAGGCTCAGGTCCGCCACGGCCACGTTGGCGTCGCCGTAGCTCTTGGAGACCCGCTCCAGAGTGATCACGGCCTCATACGCTAGTTAGAGTCGCGGCGGTGGGAGCAGCCCAGCCCTTCTTCCAGTGGAGCTACGTCTCGAGCCAGTGGGGCCAGATCAGCTCCGATCTGCTCCAGCACATCTCGCTCAGCCTGTTGGCCATCGGCATCGGGCTCTGCATCTCGGTGCCGCTCGCCTTGTTGGCCTGGCGCTACCGGATCCTGCGGTCTCCGGTGTTCGGGTTCGCCAGCACCCTCTACATCATCCCTTCGCTGTCGCTCTTCGCCATTCTCGGGCCCATCACGGGATACGTGGCGTCGTACCCGACGGCGGAGATCGCGCTCGTCGGCTACACGTTGCTGATCCTCATCTGGAACACCGTGGCCGGGCTCGACGCGGTGCCTGCCGACGCCCGGGAGGCGGCCACCGCCATGGGGTACTCGCCGTTGTCGGCACTCATCCGGGTGGACCTGCCCCTGGCCCTGCCCTACGTGTTCGCCGGGCTCCGGGTGGCGTCGGCCACCGTCATCGGACTGGTCACGGTGACGGCGCTGATCGGGCTCGGGGGCCTCGGCAAGCAGATCACCTACGGGTTCAACATCGACTACTACACCCCGATCATCGTCGGCCTCGTCCTCTCGGTCGTCCTGGCCGCGCTGTGTGATCTCCTCATCGTCGGGGCGCAACGACTGGCGGTGCCCTGGTCGCGGTCATCACGCCGGGCGCGGGCGGTCTGACATGGCGATCTGGGACCACTTCCGTCACTTCGTCGCCAGCGTCGCCGCCTGGTTCACCACGTCCGCCAACTGGCGCGGGTCGACCGGCATCCCCGAACTCGTGTGGCGCCAGGCCGAGCTGTCATTGGCCGTCGTGGCGGGAGCGATCATCATCGGCGGCGGTCTCGGCCTCGTCCTCGGCCACACCGGGCGTGGTGGTCTGGTGGCGGTGAACGCCGCCAACGCGGCGCGCGCCGTCCCCAGCCTGGCGCTGCTCACCTTGTTCGCCATCGTCCCGTGGATCTCGCTGCGCTGGGGCGGTTTCCTCGCCGCCTTCCTGGCCCTCGTGGCGCTGGCGATCCCCCCCATCCTCACCAACACCTACGTGGGCATGCGCGAGGTCGACGCCGATGTGCGCGACGCGGCCCGGGCCATGGGCCTCACCGGCGGCCAGGTCCTGCGCACCGTCGAACTGCCGCTCGCCACGCCGTTCCTCATGGCCGGGATCCGCACGGCGTCGATCGAGGTGGTGGCGACCTCGACCCTGGCCGCCTATGTCAGCTACAGCGACCTGGGCACCCCGATCATCTCGGGGCTCAACACCAACAACTCCGTCGAGTCCTTCGCCGGCGCGCTCCTGGTGGCGTTGTTGGCGGCCGTCGTGGCGCTCGGGCTCGGCGCCCTGCAGCGCGGGCTCACACCCATCCCGCTGCGCCGGCGGATGCCGAGCGGCCTGGGGAGCTCGACCCTGCCCGCGACAGCGGCGGCGGCGTGAGCCCGAACCTTGACTAATCCCATCGGATTAGAAACACTACGGCCCAGCTTCCCGGCCTCGTCGTGGCCGGAACCGGCGGGCTAGGTTCTCGCCCAACAGCAGAGGAAGGTCCCCACATGCTCCTCCGACGCTCTGTCATGACCGCCGCGGCACTTGTGGCAGCCACCGCCGTATTGGCCGGTTGCAGCAGCAGCACCAACAACGGCACCGGGTCCGCGACCAAGCCGACCATCAAGATCGGTGCGACGAACTTCGAGGAGCAGGAGATCGTCGCCAACCTCTACGGCGACGTCCTGGTCCACGCCGGGTACAAGGTGAAGGTCGAGCCCGCACTCGGGACGCGGGCCGTCGTCGTACCCGCCATCGAGCACGGCCAGATCGACCTCGAGCCCGACTACGCCGCATCGCTGCTGGGATTCCTCCACGGGGGCAAACCCCAGCCGGCCGGCACGCAGATCGCCACGGCCATCGCGGCCGACAAGGCGGCCCTGTCCCCCTTCGGCGTGACGGTGCTGCCCGCCACGGCCGCGCTCGACACCAACGTCTTCGCCGTGACCAAGGCCACCGCCAGCAAGGACCACCTCACCACCATCTCGAGCCTGGCGCCCTACGCGTCGAAGATGACGCTCGGCGGGCCTCCGGAATGCCCGACGTTCTCGGGGTGTCAGGCCGGGCTCGTGTCGGTCTACGGATTGCACTTCGCCGGCTTCAAGTCCCTCGACGAAGCGGGCCCGCTCAGTGTGGCGGCGCTCAAGAACGGCGAGGTGCAGGTGGTCGAGCTGTTCTCGAGCGACGGCAACGTGGTGAGCAACAACTTCGTGGCCCTGGCCGACGACAAGCACCTCGAGGGGGCCGACTACATCGTCCCGGTCATCCGCAAGTCGGTGGACAGCGCGGGGGTGGACAGGGCGCTCAACTCGTTGGACGAGAAGTTGACCACCGATGCCATCTCCAAGCTCAACCTCGACGTGACCGCCGACAAGCAGCAGCCCGCCGCGGTGGCCCACACGTGGCTGAAGTCGGTGGGCCTGATCTAAGGGGAGCAGGGAGACCGGGACGAGGCGGGGGAACGCCGGGAACGCCGATACCGCCCCGGAAGGTGGCGGGACGGGTCCCCCCAGGAACCGCTCAGTACCGAGACGGCCCCGTCCCGCGCATCCCCCATATCGCCTACGGTGGACAAGCCGCCGACGACGGTTGAACGATACGCCTGACCACTGGCCGTGTCTAGAGGTCACTTGGCGTGGTGAGAATCCAGGGGAGGCACGATCCGATGGCAAGCGCCGGGGCTCCGCGCATCGACCTGCTGGACGGCGAGTTCTACGCCGGTGACCCCTTCCCCGCCTACGCCTGGATGCGCCGGAACGCGCCCGCCTACTACGACGGGCCCAACGACATCTGGGGCGTCACCCGCTACGAGGACGTCAAGGCCATCGGCCAGGACCCCCAGGGGTTCTCGAGCACGGGCGGGTCGCGGCCCAACACCCCGCTCCCCTACATGATCGACATGGACGCCCCCGAGCACCGCAAGCGCCGCCGCCTGGTGAGCGCGGGGTTCACCCCCCAGGCCGTGCGCGAGCGCGAGCCCCGCATCGGCCAGGTCTGTGACGAGATCATCGACCGCGTGTGCGAGAAGGGGGCGTGCGATCTCGTCGCCGACATCGCGGCGCCGCTCCCCCTGGTCCTCATCGCCGACATGCTGGGCTTCGACCCCAAGGACTGGGAGCGGCTCCTCGAGTGGTCCGACACCCTGCTCATGTCGCAGGGCTCGAAGGACCCCGACGCCATGACCAAGGCCGCCGCCGCCTTCCTCGAATGGGACGGCTTCATCCGTGTGCTCATCGACGAGAGGCGCCGGGCCATGTCGGCCGACGACCTCCTGGGCGTGCTCGTCCAGGGCGAGGTCGACGGCGAACGCATCGACGACACCTCCTGGTCTACGAAGCGCTGCTGCTGCTCATCGGCGGGGACGAGACGAGCCGGCACGTGATCAGCGGCGGGATGGAGGCGCTGCTGCGCCGACCCGAGCAGTTCGACGCCCTGCGCGCGAGACCGGGCGCTGCTGCACGGGCGCGGTCGAGGAGATGCTGCGCTGGGTGACACCCATCAAGAACTTCAACCGCCGGGCCACGCGCGACGTGGAACTGCACGGCGAGACGATCCGGGCCGGCCAGAACGTCCTGCTCCTCTACCCCTCGGCCAACCGCGACGAGACCGTGTTCAGCGACCCCGAGACCTTCGACATCCGGCGCCAGCCCAACGACCACGTCGCCTTCGGCTACGGGGCCCATCTGTGCCTCGGGCACCGGCTGGCCCGCGCCGAGATCACCGGCATGGTCGACCGGATCCTCGAGCGCCTGCCCGACATCCACCTGGCGAAGCGACGACGGGCACCCGCTGCGGGTGTCGAACTTCATCGTCGGGTTCGAGACCCTCCCGGTGGCCTTCACCCCGACGGCCCGCGTCGGCGGGTAGGCGCAGCGCACGCCCGGCGCTTCACACCGAGGACTCCTCGGCCACCTGGTCGGCGAAGCGCTGGGCCACCTCGGCGTACTCGGTCATCATGTCGAGCACGACCAGGCGGGCGGGGCGGATGCGGTTCGATCTGCCCCACCACCTGGCCCACGAAGTAGTTGGCCAGCTTCTGTGCACCTGAGCCTTCGGTGGCAGCGGCGCGGCTGATGCGGAGCTGGGCCTCGGCCACGAGCGCGCTCTGCAGGGGCATGGGCAGCGCCCCGGGGGAGTCCGCACCCTCCCACTCGTCGGTCCAGGCGCTGCGCAGCATGCGGGCCGGCTTGCCCGTGAGCGACCGGGAGCGGATGGTGTCGCGCGAGGTGGCGGCGAGGAACTTCTGCTTCACCGCCGGATGGGTCTCGGCCTCTTCGGTGGTGAGCCACACCGAGCCGCACCACACCCCTTGCGCCCCGAGCGCCAGGGCGGCCGCGACCTGCCGTCCGTTGCCGATGCCGCCCGCGGCGAGCACCGGGGTGGGAGCGACGGCGTCGACGACCTCGGGCACGAGCACCATGGTGGAGACCTCGCCGGTGTGGCCGCCCGCCTCGGTTCCCTGGGCCACGATGAGGTCGACGCCGGCCGCCTGGTGGCGCTGGGCGTGGGTCAAGGTGCCGGCCAGGGCGGCGACCGACCACCCCGGCATCGTGCGCCCGGGTGATGAGCGAAGGGGGCGGCGGTCCGAGCGCGCTCGCGACCAGTGCCATGCCGTGGGCGAAGGCCACGTCGAGCAGGGGCTCGTACCCCTTGGCGGCCACGTTGGCGAGCACGTTGCGCTCCGATCCGGTGCGCAGGTCCTCGGGGAGCTCGGGCACGCCGTAGCGGCGCAGGATCTCGTCGACGAACTCCTGCTGGGCGGCGGGCAGCAGTTGCCGGACGGCCTCGGCGTCGATCCCGCCCTCGTCGGCCCCGGCGTACTTGGCGGGGAGGAGGAGGTCCACCCCGTAGCGCCCGCCCCGGGTCTGCTCCTCGATCCACGTCAGGTCGATGTCGAGCTGCTCGGGGGTGTGGGCCACGGCCCCAAGCACCCCGAACCCCCCCGCCTTGGTGACCGCGGCGACCACGTCGCGGCAGTGGCTGAACGCCAGGATGGGGAACTCCACCCCGAGCATGTCGGTGACCCTGGTCTTCACGTTGCCTCCTCGTCGGGCGCCCTGCGAGCGTAGGCCGGTGCCGCCACCCCAGCCGCAGCCGATGCGCACCGCCCGGATCCTGCTGGGCGGCCTGGTGCTCGGCCTCGGGTTGGGGGCCTGTGGGGCGGGACCCGCCCCCGCCAAACCCGCCGCGGGGGCGACCGTCACCATCGGCTCGCTCGACACCCCCCAGCAGGTCGTCGTGGCCAATCTCTACGCGCAGGTGCTCGCCCACGCCGGGGCCCGGGTGATCCTGCACGCCGACTCGGGCACGAGGGCCACGGTCGAGCCCGCCCTGGCCTCGGGCCGGATCGACCTCTACCCCGACGACGTCGGGGAGCTGCTGCTCTTCCTGGACGCCAACGACGGCGCGGCGGCCACGCACCTCGCCACGGCGGTGGGCGACATCAGGGGTGTGCTCGCCGCGGCCGGGGCCACGGTGCTCGAGCCGGCACCGGCCCTCGACGCAGAGGTCTTCGTCGTGACACGGGCCACGGCGCAGCAGTACCACCTGACCACGCTGTCGAGCCTGGCGCCGGTGGCGGCAAAGCTCGTCCTGGGCGGTCCCCCGGGGTGCCCGAGCCAACCCCAGTGCGGCCAGGGACTGCAGAACACCTACGGACTGCACTTCAAGTCCTTCACGTCCCTCGACGAGGCCGGCCCCGTCACCGTCTCGGCCCTCGGCGGGGGCGAGGTCCAGATCGCACCGCTGTCCTCGAGCGACGGCACCGTGGCGAGCCACGGCTTCGCCATCCTCGGCGACGACAAGCACCTCCTGAACGCCGACGACGTGGTCCCGGTGATCCGCGCATCGGTGGCCACACGCCCGGTGACGGCCGCGCTCGACCGGCTCTCGGCGAGGCTCACGACCGACCAGCTGGCGCAGCTCACCATCGAGGTCACCGTCGACCACGAGGCCCCGGGCGCCGTGGCCCGGCGATGGCTGGAGCACGAGCACCTGATCTGAGCGAAGATCGGGCACCTGATCCGAGCGGGGATCGGGCTTCGGCAGGTGTCACGAGACGGGGGTGTGCCATGGCGTACGACGTAGCGGGGAGGCGGGTGCTCGTGACCGGGGCGTCGTCGGGGATCGGGGCAGGGCTCGCCGAGGCGCTGGCCGAGGCGGGGGCGACGGTGGGCATCGTGGCCCGCCGGGCGGACCGCCTGGCCCAGGTGCTCGAGCGCTGCCGGCTCCATGCGCCGTCGTCGCAGATGTGGGTGGCCGACCTGGCCGACCCCTCGGCCGTCGACGACCTCGCCACCGCGGCCATGAGCGAGCTCGGCCGGGTCGACGTCCTCGTCAACAACGCCGGGATCCCCAAGCGCCGCCACGTCACCGCCCTCGACCCGGCGACGGTGGATGCGGTGATGAACATCAACTACTCGAGCCCGGTGCGGCTCACCCTGGCCCTGCTCCCCCAGATGCTCGAGCGCGGCGAGGGCCGGATCGTGAACGTGTCGTCGGTGGCCGCGACATTGAGCCCCCCGGGCGAGGCCGCCTACGCCGCCACCAAGGCAGCGGTGACCGTGTTCTCGGAGTCGATGGCCGTCGACCTGTGGGACACCGGGGTCAAGGTGATGGTCGTCTATCCCGGCGTCGTCGACACCGAGCTCTTCACCCTCCCCGACAACGACCCCTTCGTGGCCCAGGTGGAGTCGATCCCCGTCTCCGAAGCCGTGGCCGCCATCCTGGAGGGGCTGGCGTCGGACGCGGCACAGGTCTACGTCCCGGCCTGGTTCGGCGACGTGGCCTCGAGCAAGGCCGCCAACGTGGAGCAATTCCTGGCGGGCACGGCCGAGTACGTCCGCCAACAGGGGACGAACTCCTAGCGAGGCCCTGCACCGTCGGTGTCGACGGTGAAGAGGCGGCTCAGCGGATGTCGGCCACCGCGGAGACGAGGAGGCCGAGCACGAGCAGTGACCCGGCCCGGCGCGTGTGCACGAAGGCGATGGCCGCGAACCACAGCGGCCACACCGGGAACCCCTCGGGGGGCTCGTCGGGCTTGGGCTGGCCGAAGTACTTCCACGCCTGGACGAGCTTGGGGATCGCTCCCAGGCTGAGCAACGCCGGCCAGGGCAGGGCGCGCACCGCCACGCACACCGCCACGGTCACGTAGAAGGCCACCATCATCCCGATGGTGGCGACCCGGGCCCGGCGCTCGCCCAGGACGACGGGGAGAGTCCGGATGCCGAGGGGCTCGTCGAAGGGCGCCTTGTCGATGTGCTTGCCCATGAGCACGGCCGTGCACAGCAAGCCGTAGGGCACCGAGGCGACGACGACCTCCCAGGGCAGGTGCCCGACGGCGGCGTAGTAGGTGCCGCCCACCATGAGCGGACCCCACACGAGAAACACGTCGGGCTCGCCCAGGCCGCGCTTCTTGAGGCGAAGGGGTGGGGCGGTGTAGGCGACCGAGAGCAGGAAGCCCCCCAGGGCGAAGCCCACCACCGGCCATCCCCGGTACACGGCCAGCACCACGAGGATGGCGAGGTCGAGGACGTTCACGAACAACGCGGCACGCGCCAGGCGCCCGCGCGACACCATCCCCGACAGCACCGGATGCGGGCGCGTACAGGGCGCGGGGGTACGACGCGGTGTCGGCACCCACCTCGGCGTCGAACAGGTCGTTCATGAGGTTGTTGGCGCAGTGGGCGAGGAGCAGCCCCGCGAAGGCGAGCAGCAGCAGACCGGTGTTGAACCCGGGGCGACGCACGGCCAGCAGGGTGGCCACCGCGCCGGCGACCAGGGTCATGGGGAGGACCGCGGCCCTCGTGAGCACGAGCCAGCGCGACACCGGATCGAGAGGACGGCCCTTCGGGGGGTTGGTGGTGCGCAGCACCTCGACCCAGGCCGAGACCCGTCCCTGGGCGGGCCGGCGGCGACGGGGCGGTGGCGTCGGTGGGCTGAGGCAGCACGTCGCTCACCTGGGCATGGTACCGACCGGTGCCCGATGCCGACGAGTCGGCCCGGCCCCGCGGCGAAGGAACCGTTCGGCGGCCGGCCCTAATGTGAACCGTCCACCGGACTCGAGGAGGCCCATCCATGGCACCAGACCCATCGACGGACAAGGCCCTGGCCGGGCGCACCGCCGTCGTCACCGGCGCCTCGAGCGGGATCGGCCGCGCCATCGCCGAGGCACTCGGTGGCGCCGGCGCCCACGTGGTGCTGGGCGGCCGCACCAAAGCGGCCATGGACGAGTCGATGGCGCGGATCACCGCCGTCGGGTGGGACAGCGCAGGCCCATGTCCACGACGTCCGCGACGTGGCCGAGGCGCGCGCCCTGGTGGACCGGGCGGTGGCGTCGACCGGGCGCCTCGACGTCATGGTCAACAACGCCGGGGTGAGCTACCCCGAGCCCATCGTCGACGCCGACCCCGAGCACTGGCGCGTCATGTTGGAGACCAACGTCCTGGCCCTGCTCGTCGGATCCCAGGCGGCGGTGCGCGCCATGCGGGCGTGCGGGGCCGAGGGCCACATCGTGAACATCTCCTCGGTGGCGTCGCTGCAGCCGGCCTCGGGTGTCTACGGCGCCACCAAGCACGCCGTGAACTGCATCAACGAGTCGCTGCGGCGCGAGCTGCTCGACGAGCCCATCAAGGTGGTGACGATCATGCCCGGGGCCATCGCCACCAGCTTCGCCCGGAACTTCGACCCGGCCGTGCTGGAGATGATGGTGAGCTCGATGGGCGGTAACACCGACCCGGCGCAGTTCACCCCGGGCGGACGGCTCCCCGACGAGGTCCTCGAGCAGGCCCAGCAGTCCATGTCCGAGCACCTGTGCACGCCCGAGGACGTGGCCGAGGCCGTGCTGTGGGCCATCACCCGCCCCGCCGGCGTCCACCTGGCCTCACTGGTGGTCCGGCCCAAGAAAGACCTGTCGCTCTAGCCGACGCTCCCCGGTCGGTGACCCGGGTGGAACAGGTGACCCAGGTGGACGCAGCCGGTTGGTCGTAGCCTGGTCGCCATGGCCTTCCACCACGTGGCAGTGGCGACCAGAGACATCGACGCCACCCACCGCTTCTACACCGAGGCGATGGGGTTCACCCTGGTGAAGACGGTGGCGGCCCGCACCGGCTCACCGGGCGGGGGCTGGGCCAAGCACCTCTTCTACGACACCGGCGGCGGCGGGTTGCTGGCGGTGTGGGACCTCCACGACGACACCATCCGAAGCGACTTCGACCCCGCCATCTCCAAGGGCCTCGGACTGCCGGAGTGGGTCAACCACATCGCCTTCGACGCGCCCGATGTCGAGGACTTCGACGACCGCCGGCGGCGGTGGCAGGAGCACGGCATCGAGGTGGTCGAGCTCGACCACGGCTGGTGCCGCTCGATCTACGCCACCGACCCCAACGGGATCCTCGTGGAGTTCTGCACCACGACGGTGGCCTTCACCGCCGCCGACGCCACCGAGGCGCAGCGGCTTCTGGCGGCCGAACGACCGGAGCTCGAGACGCTCCCGGAGATGACCTTCCACCCCGCCCGCCTCCCCGACCCGGCTCTCTGAGCGCTCTCTCGCCACTCCGATCCGGGTCAGACGAGGAGGCGGAACACCGGGCTGTCGGGCGGCAGGAGCTGCACGTCGAGGCCGGAGGTGGCGATGCGCTCCAACAGCGGCACCAGGTCCCCGCGCTCGGCCAGCTGCACCCCGACCACGGCCGGCCCGAACTCGCGGTCGTTCTTCTTTATGTACTCGAACAGCACGATGTCGTCGGCGGGGCCCAGGCACTCGTCGAGGAACTGGCGCAGCGCGCCGGGGCGCTGGGGGAAGTCCACGATGAAGTAGTGCTTGAGGCCCTGGTGCACCAGGGACCGTTCGATGATCTCGTCGTAGCGGGCCACGTCGTTGTTGCCGCCGCTCAGGATGCACACCACGCTCCTGCCCGCGATCTCGGGCGCGATGGCGTCGAGCGCCGCTGACGCCAGCGCGCCGGCCGGCTCGGCCACGATGCCGTCCACCTGGTAGAGATCGAGCTGCTCGGTGCACACCCGTCCCTCTTCGACCACCTCGATGTGGGTCACGAGGTCGCGCACGATGGCGAGGGTGAGATCGCCGGGCGTGCGCACCACCGCGCCGTCGACGAAGTCGTCCTCGATGTCGATGGTGACGCGATGGCCCGCCTCGAGCGACCGCACCATGGCCGGGGCCCCGGCGGGCTGGACGCCGACCACCTCGGTGCCCGCATCGAGCCCGTCGAGGACCACGGCGATGCCCGAGACGAGCCCGCCCCCGCCGATGGGGACCACGACCACGTCGGGGGCCCCTGCCAGCTGCTCCACCATCTCCAGGGCGATGGTGCCCTGGCCCGCGATCGTGGCGGGATGGTCGAAGGTGGGGACGACCGTCGCCCCGGTCTCCGCTGCGTAGGCCGCGGCGGCGGCGAGGGCGTCGTCGAAGGTCTCCCCGGCGAAGTGCAGATCGACGAGGTCGCCGGCCAACGCCCCGATGCGGGCCACCTTCTGGCGCGGCGTGCGCTGGGGCAGGAACACCGCGCCCCGGACACCGAGATGACGACAGCTCCAGGCCACGCCCTGGGCGTGGTTGCCGGCACTGGCACACACCACGCCGACCGCCAGGGACTCCTCGGGCAACCCGGCGATGAAGTTGTAGGCGCCGCGGATCTTGTAGGAGCGGACCACCTGCAGGTCCTCACGCTTCACGTACACCGTGGCGTCGTAGCGCTGCGAGAGCCGCTCGTTGAGCTGGAGCGGGGTCAGGACCTCGAGCGGGGCCAGACGCAGCGCGGCGGCGCGGACGTCGTCGATGCCGACCTGCTCGCGCCACACGCCCCAGACACTACGGGCCGCAGACGCGCCGCGCCGGGCCCTACCGGCGCAGGCCGATGCGGGCTGCGACCTCCGACATCTCGTCCCGGGCCGCGTCGAGCTCGGCGTGCCCGCATGTCACGACCAGGCGGTCGACCCCCAGGCTGACGAGCTTGTCCAGGGTCTCGGGCGTGGCCTGGGTGGACATGGCACTGATGGTCAGCTCGAGCGCCTCGGGGTCGCGCCCCGCGGCCTCGGTCTCCTGGCGCAGGTGCGCCAGCGCCCGGGCCAACTCGTCTCCCCACAGGCCGAGGGGTTGCCAGCCGTCACCGCGCCGCGCCGCCCGCCGGATCGAGGGCGGGCTGTGCCCTCCGATGTGGATGGGCACACCCCCGGGCCCGAACGGCTTCGGATGCGTGTGCGCATGCGCAAAGGAGAAGAACTCGCCCGCGAACGACGCCCCCTCGGGCTCGGTGTCGGCCCACAGGGCGCGCATCACGTCGATGCACTCGTCGGTGCGCCGGCCCCGGCTGTCGAAGTCGACCCCGCACGCCTCGAGCTCTTCGCGCATCCACCCCACCCCGATGCACAACCGGACGCGGCCCTTCGACAGCCGGTCCACCGTGGCCAGGCGCTTGGCCATGATCACGGGATGGTGCGCGGGCAGGACGAGCACGCCGGTGGCCAGGCGCAGTGTCGAGGTCACCCCGGCCAGGAAGGCCAGCAGGTCGATGGGGTCGGGGATGGCACAGTCGTCGGGCAGGGGCATGCGCCCCGAGGGGGCGTAGGGGTAGCGGCTCGTGTAGTCCCCGATGACGAGGGGGTGCTCGACGACCACGACGGACTCGAAGCCCAGTTCCTCGATGTGCCGGCAGAAGCCCGCCATCCAGTCGGGATCGGCGCACACCCCGGAGCGCACCGGCGGCAGTGCCGCGATCTTCAGCATGGTCAACGCTCGGCCATGGGACGGTCGTCGCGCCAGTCGAGCCGGAGCTGGCGCTCGGCGAAGCGCCATGCACCGGCCTCGCGCACGTACCGGTCTTCGTAGCGCACGGCCATCACGAGCAGGCGGCGCACACCGTCGCGCTCGTAGACGTGGTGGGCGAGGCACACCGTCTCGCCGCTGGCGTGCTCCCCGTCGTCCTCGATGTCGAGCACCTGGCCACCCACGAGGTGTGTCGTCCCCAGATACCGCTCGAGGCCCGCCACCAGCGCGGCGGCGATCTCGGCGCGACCGGTGCGGACCGGGGAGGCCCCGTCGGGACCGGAGTAGAAGTGGGCGACAACCGGCCCTGAGTGCTGAACAAGGCGGCCACGGCATCGGTATCCCCACGGTCGACGTCGCGGGCGTAGGTGTCGACGAGGAGCCGGAGAGCCAACCGGGCGTCGACGTCGTGGTGTGCCCCGTTCACGCGGCCGCATCGTAGGCCCCACGCCGGCTCGGGTCCGCTGTAGGCGACTGACCACCCTCCGTGTTGGATTGAGGGGCACTCGAAGTGGGCAATTCCTTCGTGCAGGCACGTCGGGCCCGGTGCTCCTTCAGCGGTGCCAGGCGCAGGCCGATGGGTCAGCAGAGAGGAGGGTCGCCATGGGACTGGGTGAGCGTTGTGACGAGATCGTCCGGCTGATCGACGAGACGCTGGCCGCGTTCGCCGCCGACCCCGCCGAGCCACCTCCGGCGACCCTCCCGCCCGAGGCGACCGTGACCCCGCTCCCGGCCCCCCGGCCCCGCCCGGGCCTGGCCGCATCGGGCTTCTGAGGAGACCGGACCCCTCCACCCTGTCTCCCACCGCCGCCCCTGCCTCCCGGGGGAGCTCACAGAAAACCCACAGAATCAGGGTGCAGGCTGAGAGCCGAGTCCTATGGCCGAGCCCTGCCGCATCCTGGTCGTCGACGACGAGCCCAGCATCACCGACCTGCTGTCCATGGCCCTCCGCTACGAGGGCATGGAGGTGGAGGTCTCCCACCTGGGCCGCCAGGCACTCGAGGCGATGACGAAATTCCGCCCCCATCTGGTCGTCCTCGACGTCATGCTCCCCGACCTGAGCGGGTTCGAGGTGCTCGAGCGCATGGGCCGTGACCGCATCGGCGGGCGCCTGCCGGTCCTCTTCCTCACCGCCCGCGACACCCTCGACGACAAGCTGCGTGGCTTCACCCTGGGCGGGGACGACTACATGACCAAGCCCTTCAGCGTCGAGGAGCTCATCGTCCGGGTGCGCGCCATCCTGCGCCGGGCCCACGGCGAGGGCGACGACGGCCGCCTCAGCGTGAGCGACCTGCGCATGGACGAGGAGAGCCACGAGGTGTTCCGGGGGTCGACGTCGATCGAGCTCACCCCGACCGAGTTCAAGCTGCTGCACTACCTCATGCTCAACAGCGGGCGGGTGGTGTCGAAGTCGCAGATCCTCGACCGGGTCTGGAACTACGACTTCGACGGCAACGCCAACGTGGTCGAGATCTACATCAGCTACCTGCGCAAGAAGATCGACTCCCTGGGCCCCCGCCTGATCCACACCGTGCGCGGCGTGGGCTACTCCTTGCGCCCCGCCCCGGAGTAGGCCGTGACCCTGCGGCTGCGCCTGCTCCTGGTCCTGGTCGGCATCGTGGCCGTCGGGATTGGTGGTCGGCGGACGTGGCCACCTACGCGTCGTTGCGCTCCTACCTGTTCTCCCAGGTCGACAACCAGCTCCAGAGCGAGGTCGGCCCCGTCCACCGAGGCGGTCATCTGCCTGACCGAGCCATTCTGCGCCCGGCGTTCCCCCGGGGTCATCCCGCCCGGTCGGCACCTGTGGATCGCAGGTGCGCGACCAGAGCGGCACCATCATCGGGGGCACGAACCCGAGGCTTCGACCCGCTGCCGGCTCCGAACCTGCCCGAGCAGCTCCCTGTGCCCGGGACCACCGGCAGCGGCGGGACGACGCTGTTCGACGCGGACGGAAGCAGTGGGGGCGACCACCGTCGGATACCGCGTGTTCGTCGACTCGACGACGGTGGACGGCGTCCCCTACACCGTGATCGTCGCCATCCCTCTCGACGACCTCCACCACACCCTCGGGCGCCTGATCCTGATCGAGCTGCTCGTGTCGGTGGCGGTGGTCGTCGTCCTCGGTGTCCTGGCGTGGTGGATCGTGCGCCGGGGCCTGCGACCGCTCGACGAGATGGCGGCCACCGCGGGGGCCATCGCCGGCGGGCGACCTGTCGCGGCGCGTCGAGACCACCGACGAACGAACCGAGGTGGGCCAGCTCGGCAACGCCCTCAATACCATGCTCACCGGCATCGAAGGGGCCTTCGCGGCACGCGCCGCGTCCGAAGAGCGCCTGCGGCGGTTCCTCGCCGATGCCTCGCACGAGCTGCGCACGCCGCTGACGTCGATACGGGGGTACTCCGAGCTCTTCGACCGCGGCGCGCGTGACCGACCCGAGGACCTCGCCACCTCGATGCGCCACATCCGAGAGGAAGCCAACCGCATGAGCGTGCTCGTGGACGACCTGCTGCTGCTGGCGCGCCTCGACCACCAGCGACCCGTCGCCCTCGAGCACGTCGACCTGACCGCCATCGTCACCGCCGCGGTGGACGCCATCCGACTGCGCGCCCCGGACGCGGGCCATCGGCTATGAGTCGCCAGGGCCCGTCGTGGTGGTCGGGGACGCCGATCGCCTGCGCCAGGTCATCGACAACCTGCTGACCAACGCCGAGCACCACACCCCCGAAGGCTCGCCCATCGACGTCCGCGTGAGCACCGAGGCCACCACCGCATGCCTCGAGGTTTCCGACCGCGGGCCGGGCATCCCCACCGATGAGCAGGCCGACATCTTCGAGCCGTTCCACCGCGCCGATCCGACCCGGGCACGCGCCACCGGCGGTGTGGGCCTCGGCCTGAGCATCGTCTCGGCCATCGCCCACGCCCACGGGGGGGGCGTCGGGGTCGTGTCGGACCCGGCCCCGGACGACGGGCACAGCGGTGCCACCTTCTGGGTGCGGATCCCGCTGGCGACCGCGGTGCCTGCACCTGCGGTGCCTGCGGTGCCTGCGGTGCCTGCGGTGCCGGCCGTTCCCGCCCGAGACGCCGTTGACCCTGTCGTCGACACCGACCTCGACCCTGCCGTCGACACCACTGTCGACTTCGGGTAGATCAGACCCGGGCGATACCGGCGAAGCGCGTGAAGCGGTCCACGAAGGCGAGCTGGGTCACGCCGGTGGGCCCGTTGCGGTGCTTGGCGATGATGATCTCGGCGGTGCCGCGGTCGGGGGAGTCGGGGTTGTAGATCTCGTCGCGGTAGATGAAGAGCACGACGTCGGCGTCCTGCTCGATCGACCCCGACTCGCGCAGATCGGCGAGAACGGGCCGCTTGTCCTGGCGCATCTCCAGGTTTCGGGACAGCTGCGACAGCGCGACGACGGGGATGTCGAGCTCACGGGCGAGGACCTTCAACCCACGACTGATCTCCGACACCTCGACCTGGCGGTTCTCCGCCCGGCTCTTGGTGTGCCCGCTCATGAGCTGCAGGTAGTCGACGACCACGAGCCCGAGCCCCTCGCGTGCCTTCAGGCGCCGTGCCTTGGCCCTGATCTCCATGACGGTGAGGTTGGGGTTGTCGTCGATGTAGATGGGCGCGTCGCCGAGACGCCCGATGGCGTCGGAGATCTTGGGCCAGTCCGACTCGAGCAGGCGGCCGTTGCGCATCCGGGTGGCGTCGACGTGCGCCTCGGAGCACAACAGGCGTTGGGTCAGCTCGAGGTGGCTCATCTCGAGCGAGAACACGAGGACCGGCACCCGGGCGTGCACCGCGGCGTGCTGGGCGATGCCGAGCGCGAAGCTCGTCTTGCCCATGGCGGGGCGGGCGCCGACGACGACGAGGTTCGACTTCTGCAGGCCGGCCAGACGCTCGTCGAGGTCCCCGTAGCCGGTGGGGACGCCGGTGATGGTGTCGCCGCGCTCGAAGAGGTTCTCGAGATGGTCGAGGCTGGCGGCGAGGAGCTCGCGCAACGGGGCCATGGTGTCGACCACGCGGCGTTGTGCCACTTCGAACACCATCGCCTCGGCGCGGTCGATCACCGTCGACACGTCCTCGGGAAGGCTGAAGCCGAGCTCGGCGATCTCGCCCGACACCACGATGAGCCGCCGCAGCAGGGCGTGCTCCTCGACGATGTGCGCGTAGTGCGACGCGTTCGCCGTCGAGGGCGTGTTCACCTGCAGCGAGATCAGGACCGAGGCGTCGCCCACGGCGTCGAGCAACCCGGCGCGGCGCAACTCGTCGGCCACCGTCACGGGGTCGGCGGGCTCACCGCGCGTGTAGAGGGCCGTCACCGCCGCGAACACGTGCCCGTGCGCAGGCTTGTAGAAGTCCTCGGCCACACAGCACTCGAGTGCCGCCGCGATGGCATCGCGCGACAGCAGCATCGCCCCGAGCAACGACTCCTCGGCGTCGAGGTTGTGGGGCGGGACACGCCCACCGACGGGGTGGAGTCGGCGGACAGGTGCTTCTTCGTAGGGCTGCGCCATGGTCCCCTAACCCTGGCCTACAGAGCCTGGGGGTAACGAGGGGTGCAACCCTGCGAATTCACGGTGGACAACCCTCGTTTCGAGGTGGACAACCATGTGGATGACCGGCCGCCCGAGAGGGGCGGCCTGGGGATAACCACCGGGACCCGCCATGGCACGTGACATCGCACCCGCCCACCGTCGCAAACGGGTGTGACACCGACCGGCGCCCCGAGGGCGCCGCCCTGGTCAGGCGCCGGCGACGACCTCGACGGTCAATTCGGCGTCGACCTCGGAGTGCAGCCGCACCACGACCACGTGGGCGCCGACAGACTTGAGCGGCTCGGCCAGTTGGATCTTGCGCCGGTCGAGCACGGCACCGGTCTGGGCCTCGACGGCCTCGGCGATGTCGGTCGTGGTGACCGATCCGAACAGCCGTCCCTCGGCTCCGGCGCGAGCGGTGATCGTGACCGTGCCCGCGCTCAACACGCCCGCGACGGTCTGCGCCGACTCCCGGTCCTGGGCGTCGCGCAGGGCGCGCGCCTTGCGCATCGACGCGGCCTGGGCCTCGATACCGCCGCTGGCGACCAGCGCGCTCCCCGTCGGGAACAGGTAGTTGCGGGCGAAGCCCTTCGCCACGTCGACGATGTCGCCCTTCTTCCCCACACCCGAGATGTCGCTTCGCAGCACGACCTTCATGACCGACCACCCCTGGTTGCGCCCGCCGTCTCGAGGGGCTTCGCGTCGTTGTCTTGTCTCTGTGACCGTGAGCCCGACCATCGCACTGTCGTCGGTGGCGCCCCTCGGCAGCAGCACGAGCTCGCGCGCCGTCTTGATGGCCACCGCCACCTCACCCTGGTGTCGGGCGCAGTTCCCCGTCGCCTGCCGGGAGCGGATCCTGCCCCGGTCACTCATGTACCGACGCAGCAGGACGATGTTCTTGTAGTCGACCCACTCCACCTCGTCCCGACACAGCGCGCACGGCCTCTGCGCCGCACGCGGGCGGCGGACTTGGCCCGTCGCTTGGTCGGTCGTTCGGTGCGGGGCGCCATGGCTCAGAACGGCTCCTCGTCGAAGCCGTAGCCGCCGCCCGCGGCCTGGGTCGCCGGCTGCCGGTCGGCACCACCGCCACCCCGGGGGGGCGCGGCCTCACCCGGGCCGCGGCGCTCGTTCTTCGTCACCTGGGCGGTCGCCCAGCGCAGGCTGGGACCGATCTCGTCGGCGACCACCTCCACCTTGGAGCGCTTGTCGCCGTCCTGGGTCTCCCAGGAGCGCTGCTCGAGGCGGCCGGTGACGATCACCCGTGAACCGCGGGCCAGGCTCTCCGACGCGTTCTCGGCCATCTCGCGCCAGCACACGACGTCGAAGAACGACGTGGCCTCCTCCCACTCCTGGGTCTGGCGGTTCTGCCACCGCCGGTTGACCGCCAACCCGAAGGTGGCCGTGGCCTGGCCGGTGGGGGTGAAGCGGAGCTCGGGATCGCGGGTGATGTTCCCCACGAGCGTGATGTTGTTGCCGTTGGCCATGTCTCTTCCTCCTCCGCTACCGGCTCAGCCGGCGCTGCGAGCTGCGTCCCCGGCAGCCACCTTGGCCTGGGCGCCGGCCTTGGGCCGTGCCCTGCCGGCGACCTTCTCCGGCAACCGGATGATCTTGTGGCGCATGACCTCGTCGGCCAGCACGAGGAACCGGTCGAGCTCGGCGGACGCCTTGGGCTCGGCGGTGAACTCCGCCACCACGTAATAGCCCTCACGCTTCTTGTTCATCTCGTAGGCGAGGGTGCGCCGTCCCCAACGGTCGACGGTCCCCGTCGTGCCTCCGTTGGATCGCACCACCTCGAGCGCCCGGTCCAGGGTTCCCTGGATGGCCGCCTCTTCGACCTCTGGGTCGAAGATGATCATTGTCTCGTACGGCCGCACGCGCGGCTCACCTCCCTCTGGACCCGAGCCACTCGGCATGCGGGGCTCCGCCCCCGGCGGAGCAGGGTTCTGTCGGTTGCCACGTCCCGGATGGTGACCCGGTCCGTGACCAGCGGCCATGGTACCTGACCGGTGTGTCAGGGGCCCCCGGGCCCCGGCTCGGTCGGGCAGGTGATAGGTCTCGGCGTCGGAGGGAAACGCCCCCGAGCGGACGTCGGCGGCCCAGGCCGAGACCGCCTCGACGGCGACCGAGGCCAGGTCGGCGTACCTGCGGACGAACTTGGGCACCGGTCCCACCCCGAGGCCCAGGAGGTCGTGGAACACGAGGACCTGGCCGTCGCAGCCCGCCCCGGCGCCGATCCCGATGGTGGGCACGTCGACCTCGGCGGTGACCCGGGCGGCCACCACGTCGGGCACGCCCTCGAGGACGATGGCGAAGCACCCCGCGGCGGTGACGGCCTTGGCGTCGAGGAGCAGGGCCTCGGCCGCGGCGGCCTCTTTGGCCTGGACCTTGTAGCCACCCATGGCGTGCACCGACTGCGGCGTCAGGCCCAGATGGCCCATGACCGGGATCTCGGTGGCGACCAGGGCCTCGATCATGGGCACCCGGGCCCGGCCCCCCTCGAGCTTCACCGCCCGGGCCCCGGCCCGCACCAGGGTGGCGGCGTTGCGGATGGTGTCCTCCACCGACACGTGGTAGCTGAGCCACGGCAGGTCGCCCACGACCAGGGCCCGGGTGCCGGCCCGGCCCACCGCCGCGACGTGATGGGCCATGACGCCCACGTCGACCTGCAAGGTGTCGGCCAGGCCCAGCACGTTGTTGGCCACGGAGTCGCCCACCAGGATCACGTCCACCCCGGCGGCGTCGGCGATCCGGGCGCCGGGGGTGTCGTAGGCGGTGAGCATGACCAGCGCCTGGCCGCCGCGCGACCGCTTGCGGGAACGGACCTCGGGGACCGTGACCTTGGGTGTCATGTGAGGCCTCCTTGCCGTCCAGCGCACGATGGCTGCCGGCGGCGTCGGGACCGGGTAGTAGGTCCCAGTGTACCGTTCCGCGATGGCTAGGAATGGGTCGTCACCAGGCGCGACGTGCGAAAGCTGTGGCGGGGCCGACGGCGCGTTCGAGCCGGTGCACCGCGTCTACCTCGAGGCCGACGACGACGGGGACCTCCGTCGGGGGACGACGATGCCCGAGGTCGAGCAGTGGTGCCCGGCCTGCCGGGCCGTGTACCCCAACGAACCGGCCCGGGGCTGAGCGCGGTGGCGCGATCGACCTCTGTCATCGACTACCGGGGCCGCTTCGCCTTCGACGTCGCGCCCGAGGCCATCTGGCGCTCGATCGAGCACGGCGAGCAGTTCGAGGCCTGGTGGGCCTGGTTGGCCGAGTTCCGCCTCGAGGGCTCGGGCCTCGTGGACGGGGCGGTCCTGCACGGCGTCGTGTCACCGCCGGTGCCCTACACCATGCGGATCCGGGTGGTGCTCGACCGGTGCATCCGGCCGTCGCACATCGACGCCTCGGTCCACGGCGACCTCGAGGGCGAGGCGCACCTCTCGCTCTTCGCGGTGGACCGAGGCACGCTCGCCGAGGTGTCGTGGACCGTCGAGATGACCCAGCGCGCCATGCGGTTGGCGTCCCGGGTCGCGCATCCGTTCCTGCGCTGGGGTCACGACCGCGTCATCGAGGCGACGGTGAGCGGTTTTCGGCGAAATCTGGCCCGGGAGATCGAAGGCAGCTAGTCGGTTTGACGCGCTCGGGGCGAGCGCGTCGGGCGTCAGCCTTCGATCACGTTGTGCACCTGCGCCACCATCGGCTCGTTGAGCGTCACGCCGACCTCGGCGAGGATCGGAAGGAGCGTCGCGCCGAAGGCCTCGAATTCCTGCTGTGACTCCCAGATGTCGAAGACCTGGATCTCGCCGTCGGACTCGAGCGCGACATGGAGGGTGCGTCCCTTAGGGGCTCCCGCGCCGGCGTCGGCGAGTTGCTTGATGACCTTGCCGTATTTCTCCGGCGTGAACCCACCGTGCACGAAATAGAAGCCCAGTGCCATGACACCAACCCTTTCCCCGCAAATGCCGACATCTGCGTCTGAGTGCCGGTGACCGTACTGGGTGGTCGGGTGAACGGCAATGGTCGTCGTCGCCGATTCCGTCGGGCTGGCGAGTTGCCTGTCCGGGCGCGAAGACGGCCGATCGGGTCAGGTCAGCCTGGCCACGGCCAGGCCGGCGGCCACGGTGACGAGTCCCCAGGACATGGCCCGCAGGGCGCGCTCGAGAGGGGCGAGGAGGATGCGCTCGTCGATGGGCCGGACCGTCCCGTCGGCGAGGGTCATCGATCCCTGCACGGCGCGTACCGAACGTCGCACCATGCGGGCCGGGGTGCTGAGGCTGCGTTGCGCCCATGACAGCGCGAATGCCCCCACCGCGGCGAGGACCGGAGCCAACGCCAGGGTGCCGGTCTGCGCCGCGTAGGCGGTGAGTACGGGGAACGCCCCCCACGCGAGCGCGAACCCGGCGTCGGTGTGGACCACCCCGCCGAAGAGCTCGGCGTTGTAGGCCATCACGAGCAGCGGTCCGACCACGATGAAGGGGACGAGGATCGCGCCGACGGTCACCACCCCGACGACGCCGACGGCCACCGCGCCGGCGAGGGACACCACCGTCGGCGCCCACGAGCCCACGAGCGGGGATGGCGGTGCGCAAGGGACGCCCGTGGAGCTCGTCGAGGCAGTGCGCCGCCACCCCGACGGCGAGGAAGAATGCGAGGACCGTGGCCACAAGACGCGAGATGTGGACTCGGGGGGCGAGCGACGCCCCGATGACGACGTACGAGAGGTGCCAGGCGGTGTAGGGCGGGTGGAGGACGGTCCACCAGTCGCGCCACCCGCCGCGCTGGGCCGCGTAGAACGCGGGACGAGGGGTCTCAACCACCGGCGCGGCTGCCCCACATCACGAGACCGCCGCCCAGGCTCATCGTCTTCACCCCGACGTCGTCGATCCCGGCGTCGTGCCAGGCCCGGACCGTCCACGGGAGCGGGTACTGGCGGTAGTGGGCCGAGATGTTGGGCCCGAGGAACCTGCCCACCTCGAACCACTCGCGGCCTCCGGTGATGGCCCCGGCCACGGGCAGCACGAGCCGCGTGTAGCCCCACCACCAGAAACGCCAGAAGCGGCTGGGCGGGACGTGGAACTCCAGGTTGGCGACGCGCGCCACCGGGCCGGACCACCCGGGCCAGCTCGCGCAGCGTGGCGGCGGGGTCCTCGACGTAGCGGAGCAGGTACGTGAAGGTGAGGGCGTCGAAGGTGGCGTCGGCGAAGGGGAGCTGCTGGCCCTTGCCCAGCACGACCTGCACCTGCTTCTGCGCCCCGGCCCGCACCACGTTGGCCCGGCCCTCGCGGATCATGGCCTCGGTGAGGTCGATCCCGACCACCTGCCCCCCGGTGCGCGCCGCCAGCTGCAGGGCGACGCCGGCCGGCCCCGTGGCCACGTCGAGGATGAGCTGCGGCTTGCCGGGGACGACGTGGTCGACCATCTCGCGGCGCCAGCGGCGGTTCTGGCCGAGCGACAGCCACTCCGCCAGTCGGTCGTAGCGCTGGGGGAGGCCGGTGAACAGGCGGCGGGCGAACCGGCTGTTGCGGGCGCCGGAGGGGGGTGTGTCGTGGCGCACGGTGCGACAATCTCACAGAACGACCCTCGATGTCGGAGGTTTTGTGGTCGCGGAGCACGTCGACGTGGCGGTAATCGGCTCGGGGCCCGCCGGGAGCATCACCGCGTTGGTCCTCGCCCGGGCCGGGGCGCGCGTCGCGCTCGTGGACAAGGCGACCTTCCCCCGTGACAAGGCATGCGGAGACGCGGTCGGGCCGCGCGGCATCGCCCTGCTCCACGATCTCGGGCTCGTCCCCGCGGACGACAGCGCCCCCCTGGGGGACATGGTGGTCGTGGGCCCCTCGGGCCGGCGCGTGCGGCTGCGGTGTTTCGAGGGCATCGACTACCCCGGGTACGGCCTGGCCGTCCCCCGACGGGGATTCGACGCCTGGCTGGCGGCGCAGGCCCTGGAGGCCGGGGCCCGGATGGTGAAGGGGCGGGTGCAGGGCATGCGGTGCGGTGAGGGCGCGGTCGTGGTCGAGCTCGACGGCGGTCCGACGATCAGCGCCGACGTGGTGGTGGGTGCCGACGGGGCCACGAGCCGGGTGGCCGAGGCGACGGGCCTCGTCGACGCGCGCCGGGTGCTGTGGGGGTTCGCGGTGCGGGTGTACGTCGACGAGCCGGTCGAGCTCCCGCACATCGTCCTGTGGGAGCGCGAGCCCCGGCGCGTCTTCCCCGGGTACGGCTGGCTGTTCCCGGGGCCCGACGGGCGCGCCAACGCCGGGCTCGGCATCGGCACCATGGCGGACCGGCGCGCCGGGGTGGGCGCGGTGCGCCTCCTCCCCGAGTTCCTCGAGCACCTGCGGCGCATGGGGCTCGTCCGCGACCCCGGCGACGGGTCGGGTCCGGGCCGGCTGGGGGGCTGGCTGAAGATGGGCCTGGTGGGGACGGTCCCGGCCGCCGGCCGGGTGCTGCTCACCGGCGACGCGGCGGGGCTCGTGAACCCCCTCCAGGGCGAGGGCATCGCCCACGCCATGACGAGCGGGCGCCTGGCGGCGGAGTCGGTGCTCAGCGGTCCCGCCACGGCCGCGGCCCGCTACCGCGCCGCCATCGCCCGGGAACACCTCGAGTACCACCGGGTGGCCGCCGCCGCGCACGCCGCGCTGGTGGCCCGCCCCGCCGCCGCCGCGGTGGTGGGCCGGGTGCTCACGCATCCGCTCGTGGGCCCGGCGCTGGCGGGCGGATGGTCGGTCTTCTGGAACGAGCTCCTCGAAGGCGCCCCGCCGGGGCCGTCGCGCACCGTCGCCGCCGCCGCGTCGATCGTCGGCCGGGGGCTGACGCGGCGCAGTGCACCGGGCCGGTGGCTCGACCAGGTGTGGGCCCCGGCGTGACCCGGACGCGACCTCGCTACGAGGCGTCGGCCACGTCGGCCGGGGTGCAGTGCCGGCAGGGCCGGTACCCGGCGCCGAAGGCGGCGGCCGAGGTGCGGAAGTGCACCTCGTGGGCGGGCCGGATCCGGCGGGCGTGCGCGCACGACGGGACGCAGAACACCCCGGTGGTGTCGCTGCCGAGGTACCGCACCCCGGCGTCGGCCAGGCGCTCCAGCCGTTCGAGGTCTACACCCTCGGCACTGAGCAGCGCCCGCTTCATGGGGACGCCCAGGCCGTAGTTGCCGATCTGCCCGTCGCTGCGCACCACACGGTGACAGGGGATGAGGACCGGCACCGGATTGCGGCCCAGGGCCGAGCCCACGGCCCGCACGGCCCGGGGCCGGCCGATCTGGCGCGCCACCCACCCGTAGGGGCGCACCTCTCCCGACGGGATCTCGAGCGTCTTGGCGAGCACGGCGCGCTCGAACGGCGTCAGGCCCGACAGGTCGTAGTGCAGGCTGGTGGCCCGGCCGCTGCGCAACGCCGCGACGAGGCCCGCCGGAGGGCGCGAGCCGGCGACGAGGGGGCGCCCGGTCTCGGCGCGGTGGTGCACCGCGAACTTCACGGGGTCACCGTCGAACACCGCGGCGGGCATCACCGCGCTGATGCCGTGGTCGTTGAAGGCCACGAACAGGTCCCCGGCCGGGCTCCGCACCGTGACGAGCCGGTCCGACGAGTGCAGGCCGAGGCGGTCCATCACGGCGTCGACGAAACCCGGCGGTGCGTCCACGCGCAGCCGGCGCAGTGCGGCGGCATCGACGGGGGTGGTACGCCGGGAGGTGTCGGGCGTCATGGCGTCTCCTTCTTGGTCTTTCGGGGCACGGGCGCGGCGGGGGCCAGGGCGCGCAGCCGGTCCAGACCGCGAGCCACGTTCGCCTTGGCCGTGCCCACCGGGCACTCGAGCACCGACGCGATCTCGGCGTAGGACAGGCCGACCACGTGCCGGAGCACGACCGGCACCCGATGGTGCTCGGGCAGCTCGCGCAGCAGGCTCACGAGGACGCGTGACTCCGCGCCGGCTTCGGCCGCCGCCTCGGGACCGGGCCTCGCGTCGGCGACG
This sequence comes from uncultured Acidimicrobiales bacterium, assembly GCA_963739765.1. Taxonomy (GTDB): domain Bacteria; phylum Actinomycetota; class Acidimicrobiia; order Acidimicrobiales; family UBA8190; genus Chersky-840. The sequence goes on from CAVUBP010000003.1 coordinate 941,124, forward strand.
TCGGGGTACGGCGCACGTGTCTCCCGGGGTCGACGCGAGGCTCGCCGCAGGCGGTTGCGCCACAGGTTCAACGTGATGGTGAGGAGCCACGCCCGGGACTCCAGGGTGAGGACCCGCTCGGCTTCGAAACGCCGCAGCGCCGCGTAGGCCCGGACGAAGGTCTCCTGCGCCAGGTCGTCGGCCTCGGCCCGCGAGCCGCTCAGACGGAGAGCCGTGCTGTAGATGGCGCCGGCGTGGGCCCGCACGAAGTCGCCGTAGCCGGCGTCGAGATCGTCGGCGAGGCCGTCGAGCACGGCCGCGTCGCCTTGCAGTGCCATCACACCCTCTCAACCCCGCCGCGGCCGATCCGGTTGCACCGGGTCGGGGAATGATCAGGCCTCGTCGCCCTCCGCCCATTCCCGGTACCGGATCGCCCGTGGCGACATGAGCGGGAACGACACCACCACCAGCACGAAGAGCACGAAGGTCGTCACGTGCACGCCGGTGCACCACAAGCAGATGGCCTTGATGGCGAAGAGCTCGGCCGCCAGCAGGTAGAGGACGAAGCACATGCCGCTCACCGCCAGGGCCAGGCGCGCCACCGCCACCCACGGCACCCGGGCCCGCCACAGCGGGGGGACGTTGATGACGACCATGGCCGTGAAGAAGAGCAACCCGAGCAGCGCCACGGGGATCCCCAGGATGTGGGAGTAGCTGCTCGTGGTGACCTTTATGCAGTTCACCACCCCGGTGTTCGGACAGCTCAGGGGCGCCCCCGAGAAATGCTCGACCGTCAGGTACATCGACAGGCCGAACCCGATGACCGACAAGCGCGAACCCCGCCCACGGTCGCCAGCGCGGGAGCTCGGGGAGCACGTACTCCTGCTCGACGTCCACGTCGGACATCGCCGCCACCGTCAGCCCAGCTTCATGGCGACGGCCGCCTTGTGCGTCCCCGACGCCGAGCACACCGACGCGGGTCGGTTGTTCGTGACGGCGCAGATCGAAGCCGTCAGGTAGTTGGCCGCCCCGATGATCCTCTGGGTCACGACGTCGTTGGGATTCGACAGCTTGGCCGCGATCTCCTGTTGGTTGAGCCCGGCCAGGACGTCGGGGACATAGCTCGGTCCGGGCACGAAGATCTTGTTGTCGAAGTCGAGGAAGGGGTACCCGGTCTGTTCGCCGAACTGCGCTGAGTACTTCTGCCACAACGTCGTCTGGGCATTGGTGAGCGGCTGGAACAGCTTGCGCGTGCCCGAGCCGGTGTTGTCGTTGGTCTCGTGCTCGACGGAGACGAACGTGAAGTACGGGCTCGAGAACACGGAGTCGCGGAAGGTGAACGTGGCGGTGGCGGGATAGCGCGTCCCACGGCGACGAGGTGGTCTCCATGAGCCCCGACCACGTGCCGAAGCGGCTCATGGCCGCCACCATCGACCACCGCTCGGCCGCGCAGTACGGGCAGAACTCCGCGCCGATGTAGAGCAGCTCGGGCTTGCCGCCGACGGTCAGCTTGGGCTGGTTGTTGACCACCTGCGGCGCGGTGACCCCAGAACCGGTGCCGACGGTCGAGAACACCGAGGGGCTGACGCCGGTCACGTCGGCCAGCACCTTCGCCGATGCCGGCGCCGGCGGTGGGAGCGCGCCGTTCTTGGGGGCGGCGGGGCTCGAGCTCCCGGTCACCTTCACCAGCACGAACACCAGGACGATCACCACGACGACCGCGATCGAGGCGAAAGCCAGCGTCGAGGGCGAGAAGCGACGCGGGGGTGCCGCGGTGATCTGCATGTTCTGCCTCGGGGCGCGGCCCTTGGCGCCGCCGGCCGTCGGTGGACGGCCCTTGCCACCGCCGGTGGGGGGTCTGCCCTTGGAGGCTCCCGCCGGCGGACGGCCCTTGGGCACCGCTTTCGCCGGTGGGCGCTTGGCGGAGGTGTTCTTGCGGGCTTGTGGACCGGGCCGCCGGGTAGATCCGTCGTCGCCTGGTGAAACCTGGCTCATGTGTGTGGGTCCCCTTGCCTCTTCCCGGGCCGTTCGGTCAATGGTGCACCACGACGCGCCGGAAGTGGGCGCGCCGGATCAGCAGGGCGTGGCGGCGCGTGGTCTCAGCCGTTGCCCCGGCGGGCGCGCGCCGCGGTGGCACGGTGGCGACCGCCGGCCGGGTACATGCGGGCGAGGTGGTTCCACGAGCAGTTGGGACAGACCTCGACGACGTACACCACGACTTCGTCGGTGCGCCGGCACAGGCGGGCGAGCTCGGTCGGGTTGGTGGGGCACCGACCGTTCTTGGGGAGCCGGGACCCGAAGACGTAGGTCACGTGGACGACCGCGATCTCCTCGCAGATGGGACAGTCCTCCGACGACGTGGCGCCGACGTTGCGGGCGGCACGCAGGAGCTCGGGATGCGCGTCGCACACGTCGAGACGCGACAGACGGCCCTTCTTGAACTCGCTCACCACCGCGTTGCGGGCGAGGCGGTACTCCACACGCCCACCGGTCCCGCTGACGGGGAACCCTCGCAACGCCGACGGCCCGAAGCTCATCGTCATAAGGGTACCGTCGGCGCCACTCGAACCACTCCTGAATTGCCCCGCCCCTCGGGCACCGCGCGTCGAGGTGTGCCCGGCCCCCCGAGACGGCCCCCCGAGACAGGCCCCCGAGACGGCCTCCCTCCCACCGGCGCCCGGTCCCCGGGACCACGCCACGGGCTCGCTCCCGGTCCGACACGGGCCCTGGTCCGCGCCCCGCCTACACGCCGAGACTTGATTCCTTGTCGATGTATCGATACGATACATCTGACGATGAATTCGACATGGTCCATTCTGCCTGGAGCGACCGCCCCCACCCCTGGTCACGGGGGTCGGTGATGCTGGAGCTCGCCATTCTCGGCCTGCTCGAGGGCCAGGCCATGCACGGATACGAGATCCGAAAGCGCCTGCGCGACGAGCTCGGGCAGCTCTCCAACGTCTCGTTCGGGTCGCTGTACCCCGCCCTCTCCCGCCTGGAGCGGTCTGGCGCGGTGCAGGGGACCGAGGACCTGGGGCGGGCGGCACCTCCGGTGCCCATGACGGGATCGCTGAGCGGCGAGCGGGCCGCCCTCCGGGCCCGACGCTCGGGCACGGGTCTCGGGCGCCGGAGCCGCAAGGTCTACGAGATCACCGACGAGGGGCGGCGGCAGTTCGCCGAGCTCCTCCACAGCGAGCAGGCCGGGGGCAACGACGACGCCCGCAACTTCAGCCTGCGCCTCGCCTTCGCCCGCTACCTGCCGCCGCACGCGCGCCTGCGACTCCTCGAGCGCCGGCGGGGCCAGCTGTTCCAGCGCCTGGCCGAGGCCCGGGCCGCGGCGGCTGCGGCCGAGGGCCGGCTCGACTCCTACGCACGGTCGCTCATGGAGCACACCACCGAGTCCACCGAGCGCGACATCGCCTGGCTCGACCGGCTGATCGAGGCCGAGCGGGCCAAGGACGGGCCGTCCGTGGTGGCGCCGGCCGGGTCGGTCGGCGTCACGGGCCCGGCCCTGGTCGGCAACAAGACAACGCACAGCGTTCCGGAAGAGGGAGACACCTGATGAGCACGGTACGGGTCGCGATCGCCGGTGTGGGCAACTGCGCCAGCTCGCTTGTCCAGGGCGTGGAGTACTACCGCGACGCCAACCCCGAGGACATCGTGCCGGGGCTGATGCACGTCACCCTGGGCGGCTACCACGTGCGCGACATCGAGTTCGTCGCCGCCTTCGACGTGGACGCGGCCAAGGTGGGGGTGGACCTGTCCAAGGCCATCCTCGGGGGCCACAACAACACCATCAAGTTCGCGACGGTGGGCCACCTCGACGTGACCGTGCAACGGGGCCCCACCTATCGACGGGCTCGGCACCTACTACCGGGACATCGTCGACGAGTCGCCCGCCGAGCCCGTCGACGTGGCCCGGGCGCTGCGCGACGCGCGTGCGGACGTGCTCGTGAGCTACCTGCCGGTGGGCTCCGAAGAGGCCCAGCGCCACTACGCCCAGGCCTGTCTCGACGCCGGCGTGGCCTTCGTGAACGCCATCCCCGTGTTCATCGCCAGCGACCCGGTCTGGGCGGCCAAGTTCCGCGACGCGGGGGTGCCCATCATCGGCGACGACATCAAGAGCCAGGTGGGCTCGACCATCGTGCACCGGGTGCTGACGCGGCTGTTCGAGGACCGGGGGCTGGCTCTCGACCGCACCTACCAGCTCAACTTCGGCGGCAACATGGACTTCAAGAACATGCTCGAGCGCCAGCGGCTCGAGTCCAAGAAGATCTCGAAGACCCAGGCCGTCACGAGCCAGGTCGAGAACTACGTCCTCGACGCCGACGACGTCCACATCGGGCCCTCGGACCACGTGCCCTGGCTGAACGACCGCAAGTGGGCCTACATCCGCATGGAGGGCCGGAACTTCGGTGACGTGCCCATCAGCCTCGAGCTCAAGCTCGAGGTGTGGGACTCGCCCAACTCGGCCGGCGTGATCATCGATGCCGTGCGCTGCGCCAAGGTCGCCCTCGACCGCGGCGTCGGTGGCCCGCTCGTGGGCCCCTCGGCGTACTTCATGAAGTCGCCGCCCGTGCAGTACCACGACGACGAGGCCTACCGCCTGGTCGAGGCCTTCGCCGCCGGTGAAGACGTCGCCGGTCCACCCCGAGGACTGAGCACCCCGGGCCCGGTTCACTTCTCTTCCCGCTTGCGCTTCTCCCACCACTCGTCCAGGCGCCGGTAGGCCTCTTCCTCGCCCACAGGGCCCTCGTCGAGCCTGAGCTCCATCAAGAAGTCGAGCGCCTGGCCCACGATCGGGCCCGGGGCCACGCCGAGGTGCTGCATCACCTCGAGCCCGTCGAGCTCGGGTCGCAGGGCCTCGAGCTCCTCTTTCTCCCGGAGCTCGGCGATGCGTTGCTCGAGCTCGTCCATCCGGCGTTCGAGAGCGCGGGCACGAGCCGCGTTGCGCGTGGTGCAGTCCGACCGGGTGAGCTCGTTGAGCCGGTCGAGCAGCGGGCCGGCGTCACGCACGTAGCGGCGCACGGCGCGGTCGGTCCAGCCCAACCGGTAGGTGTGGAAGCGCAGGTGCAGCTCGACGAGCTTGGTCACGACCTGGATGTCCTCTTGCGGGTAGCGCAGGGCCGTGAGCCGGTCACGGGTCATGCGGGCCCCGACCACCTCGTGATGGTGGAACGTGACCCCACCGGACCCGAAAGCGCGCGTGCGGGGCTTGCCGATGTCATGGAGCAGCGCCGCCAGGCGCAGGAGGCGGTCCGGCCCGGTCTTGTCCACCACCGCCAGGGTGTGGGCGAGGACGTCTTTGTGGCGGTGGATGGGGTCCTGCTCGAGGGCGAGCCCGGGGAGCTCGGGGAGGAACTCGCCCGCCAGGCCGGTCTCGACGATGAACCACAGGCCCGGCGACGGCCGGTCGACCGACACGAGCTTGTCGAGCTCGTCGCGGATGCGCTCGGCCGAGACGATCGACAGGCGGTCGTGCATGGCTTTGATCGCCAAGGGGATCTCGGGCACGGGCTCGAGGCCGAATCCCGCCACGAAGCGCGCCGCGCGCAACATCCGCAGCGGGTCGTCGCCGAAGGAGACCTCCACCGCCAGTGGCGTGCGCAGCCGGTGGGCGGCCAGGTCGGCCAACCCGTCGTAGGGGTCGACGAGCACGAGATCGGGGAGGCGCAGGGCCATGGCGTTCACGGTGAAGTCGCGGCGCGACAGGTCGGTCTCGATGGAGGTCGCCGAACGACACCTCGGGCTTGCGCGAGTCGGGGACGTACACCTCGGCGCGGTGGGTGGTGATCTCGTAGTCCTGGTCGCCCTTCTTGAGCCCCACGGTGCCGAAGCGCTTGCCCTGGAGCCACACCGCGTCGGCCCAACCCTTCACCAGCCGCTCCACCTCGTCGGGATGCGCGTCCGTGGTGAGGTCGAGATCCTTCTTGCCCGACGGAGCGGTGTCGCCGGCGAAGGCGTCGCGCACCGGGCCGCCCACCACGTAGAGGCGGCGGCCGGCGTCCTCGAACCGGCGCGCCAGCTCGGCGGTGGCCTGGACCAGGGGCTGGAAGCGCTCGGGGATCACCGGCGTCGAGGGTAGTGCGGCGTTGACCGCACACCGTCGTGGTCGTAGGGTCCGCCGCGATGGCCGCCGCGCGCACCCCAGCAGGCCGAGCGCGCCGCGCTGTGCGACCTGTTCTCGAAGGTGGGCCCCGACGCCCCCACGCTGTGCGAGGGTTGGGTCACCTACGACCTCGCCGCGCATCTCGTCATCCGCGAGCGCAAGCCGCTGTCGGGGCCGGGGCTCGTCATGGGGGGTGCCGCCGGCCCGGCTGACGGCCCGGATCCTGGCGCGCGCCAAGGACCGGCATTCGTACGCGGAGCTCGTGTCGCTCGTGCGCCGGGGGCCGCCGGCGGTGCTGGCGCCCGTTCGACAAGGCCATGAACCTGACCGAGTACTTCGTGCATCACGAGGACGTCCGGCGCGGCGGGGGCGACACCACGCCGCGCACCGGGGCCGAGGCGGCGCAGATCGAGGACGCGCTGTGGACGATGCTCCATCGCGGCGCCAAGTTCATGACCCGTCCGGTCAAGGACGACGGGGATCGACCTCGTGCGGCCCGACGGCGGGGTGCTCCATGCCCGACTCGGGCGACGGGGTCGCCACCATCACCGGCACCGCGGCGGAGATCGTGCTGTTCCTCTCCGGGCGCGGCGAGGCCGCGCGGGTCGAGTTGGGGGGCCCCGCCGGAGCCGTGGCCGCGGTGCGCGCCGCCGGGTTCGGCATCTAGGGCGCGAGGCAGACGCACGGGAACGGGGCCCGCGCTCGTGGGGACGGGGGTGGGGGGCCTCGACCGCCTAGGCTGCGACGCCGAGGTGGACCGGACCGAGGCGAGCATCGCCCCCGCATGCGGCGGTGACCGCACTCCCGACCCGTGTGCTCCCGACTCCCGCGGCAGCGCGCTCACGGCGGGTGGGTGCCACCCTCCGGCGGTCGCCGCCGGCGCGCGGCTTCCTCATCGGCGCGGTCCTCGCCGGCGTCCTCCCCGGCACCTCGGCGGGGACGGCCTCGGGCGCCACCCCGGCGCGGCGCGCCGACCACATCACCCTGGTGAGCCAGTCGCCGTGGGTAGGGCCCAACGCCCCCCACCAGGACCTCACCATTGGACTGCGCATCCGGAGCAGCTCCCCGCGGGCCGCGCTGAAGCTCACCTTCACCGTGTTCAGGGCGCTATCGACCCGCTCGGCTTTCGACGAGACGCTCGTCGGCCGGGGTCTGGGCTCGGTGCTCAGCCCAGTCCCCGGCCATGGCGCTGTCGGGGTTCAGCACCGACGCCCAGGGCGTGACGCACGTCACCATTCCCGTGGACGGGGACACCACCCCCACGGGCACGGGCAACTGGACCGCTGACCTGCGGTGCCGACCCGGGAGCTGCGCCAACGTCTATCCCGTCAGGGTGGCCCTGGCCGACTCCGCCACCCCGGCCGGCTCGGGTACCGCGGGGCCCAGCTCGTCAGCTATCTCGTCTACGACGACCCGTCGTCGACCAGCGAGCCTCTGCGGTTGGCGCTGGTGGTGCCCCTCGGCCTGGCCCCGCCGGTGGCCGATCCGAGCGGGCACGTCCCGGCGCCGGGCCCCGCCGCGCTCGAGCTCGCTCGAAGGGCTGCTGGGTGCGGTCTCGGCCGGGTCCCCGCCGACGCCTCTGACCCTGGCGCCCGATCCCGCCACCCTCGACCACCTGGCCGCCTCGGGCCACGGCCGCACCGTCGACCGAGGTCGCCGCCCTGTCGACCTCGTCGGCCCGCCAGACCATGTCGGGTCCCTTCGTGCCCGTCGACGCCGGCGCGCTCGTCGGGGCCGGCCTGCCCGGCGAGCTGGCGGCCCAGGTCCACCGGGGCCAGCGAGGTGCTCGCCTCGGCTGCCGATCGGGGTGCACGCCACCAACGGCACCTGGCTGGCCCGGACCACGCTCGACCAGGCCGCCGTGGACGAGCTGGCCCCGGACCACGGGCACCTGGTGGTCCCCCCGGCTCGGTGTCGGGGCCGACAGGGCCGCTGACGGTGACCCAGCCCTTCACGCTGGCGCCGGTGCCGGGCTCGCCCCTCGTCGGCGACGGCCCCCACCGCCATGGTGTCGGACGCGGGCCTCGGGGCCCGGCTGGTCGCGGCCAAGGGCGCGAACGCCGCCGCTGGCCGCGGTCCAGCTGTTGGCCGAGGCCTCGCTCATCTACTACGAGGTGCCCGAACCTTCGGGGCCCCGGCGGCACGCCGGCGGTTCGGGCGGTGGTGGCGGTGGCCCCGGCGGCGTGGGCGCCGGACCCGATCTTCGTCTCCACCGTGCTGTCGGATCTCCAGGACAACCCGTTGATCCAGCCCGTCACCCTCGACCAGCTCTTCGCCCAGGTCCCGTGGGGGCGGACAACGAGGCGGTCTCCCGGCACCTGGTCACGCCCTCCGCCACCCCGACGGTGCCGGCCCGCGGCCTGCGCCAGGCGCGGGCCCGGCAGGTCGGCTTCGCCAGCGCCGTGGCCACGAGCGCAGCGGGGAACGCGACGGCGCAGTCCACCGACGACCTGCTCCTGGCGGCGGAGTCGAGCCTGCTGTCGCCGCGCCAGCAGCAGGCGGCCCTGGCCGGGTTCGAGTCCGCCCTCGGTTCGCACGCTGCACGGCCTGTCGGTGCGCTCCGACACCATCCGGCTCACCGCCGGCACCGCCAGCGTGCCCATCACGTTGCTGCGCAACACCCCCTATCCCGATGACCGTGGTGGTGCAGCTCACGAGTGACAAGCTCCGGTTCCCCATGGCGAGCACCCAGGTGCCCGGGGCCATCTGCAAGGCCCCCCAGGTCCGGACCTCGGCCGACCGGTCCAGCTTCTCGGCGCTGTGCACGCTCGATCACGCCACCAACGCCGTCTACGTCAACATGTCGTCGCGGGCCTCGGGGGACTTCCAGATCGACGTCGCCCTCAGGAGCCCGCGAGGGGAGCCTCGTCCTCGCCGACGGCCAGCTCACGGTGCGCTCGCTGTCCACCTCGGCCGTGGCCATCGCGCCTGTCGGTGGGCGCGGCCCTCGTCCTGTTCGTGTGGTGGGGGCGCACCTTGTGGCGCGGGCAAGTCCAGGCGGGGCGCGCACACCCTCAGTAGCACGGCCGCGGACGACGGCGTGACCGGCCCCGGCGAGCGACCCCCGGCGGACGAGGCGCCCATCGACGAGCCCGACGGGTCCGATGGGTCCGACGAGTTCGACGGACGCGTCGACGAGGTTCGACGAGTTCGACCGCTCGGAGCCCGAGGTGCCCGAGACACCCCAGGGGCAGGTGCAGGTCCCCGAATCGACCGGTGATGACGAACCCGACGGTGAGCAGTCCCGAGAACCGGAACCTGAAGGCCCCGGTGAAGGCGGTCGCGACGCGGCGGAGCCGGCCGCAGACCGCGCCGGCACGCTCATCGCCACCACGGCGGCCCGCGGCCCGTCGGGAGGGGGGACAGCGGGAGGGGGGACAGCGGGAGGCGGCCCGTCGGGAGGCGGCGGCGCCACCGAGGGGACTGGGCTGCGCCGGGCCACCACGGTCATGGCGGTGGGGACGACCCTGTCGCGCGCCACCGGGGTGCTGCGGATCTTCGCCCTCACCTACGCGCTGGGCACCCTGAACCTGGCCGACTCCTACAACCTCGCCAACACGATGCCCAACATCGTCCACGACATCGTGCTGGGCGGGATCCTGTCGGCCACGTTCGTGCCGGTGTTCGTGCAGCGGCTCACCACGCGTGCCGACGACGAGGCATGGGACGCGGTCTCCGCCGTGGTGAGCGTCACCATGATCGTGATCGCGGCGGCCTCGCTCCTGTTCCTCGTGGCGGTGCCGTTCATCATCGACGCCACCACCTCGCTCAACCACGGCGTCCAAGCCGCCCAGAGCCGGGCGGTGGCCAAGGACCTGCTGTTCCTGTTCGTGCCCCAGCTGGCCTGTTACGGGTTCATCAGCGTGGGCACGGCGCTGCTCAACGCCCGGCGCAAGTTCGGGGCGCCGATGTTCACCCCCATCGCCAACAACGTGGTGCTGATCGCCGTGCTGCTCGTGTTCGGCACCACGGTGCGCCACGCCTCGCTGGCGGGCGTGGCCGCGCATCGGGGCCAGCTCCTCCTCCTCGGGCTGGGCACCACCGCCGGCGTGGTGGTGCAGGCGGGACTCATGATCCCGAGCCTGCGCCGGGCCGGGTCTGGACCTGCACTGGAGGCCGGACTTCCGCCACGAGGCGGTGCGCACCATCCTGCGGCTGTCGGGGTGGACCTTCGGGCTGGTGGTGGCCAACCAGCTCGCGCTGCTGGTGGTCCTGGCCCTGTCCGAGAAGGTGGGGCCCGGGCGCGGTGAGCGCCTACACCTACGCCTACATCTTCTTCCAGCTCCCCTACGGCGTCGTGGCCGTGTCGATCATGAGCGCCATGGCCCCCGAGCTCACGGCCCGCTGGGCCCGGGGCGACCTCGTGGCGTTCCGGCGGCGGATGGGGACGGGGCTTGCGGGCCATGCTCGCCATCGTCATCCCCGCGGCCGCGGGCGAGCTCATCCTGGCCCGGCCGCTCGTGGCACTGGTGGCCGCCCACGGCGCCGCCCACAACACCACGGCCACGGCCGAGTCGCTCGCCATGCTGGCGCTCGGGCTCCCGGGGTTCTGCGTCTTTCTCTACGCCGTGCGCGTCCTCCAGAGCGTGCAGGACCTGCGCTCGGCGTTCTGGCTCTACGCCTTCGAGAACGGGGTCAACATCGTCCTGGCCGTGGCGCTGGCCGGGCCCTTCGGTGTGCGGGGCATCGCGCTCTCGATCACCATCGCCTACACCGTCGCCGCGTTGGCGGCCCTCGCCTACCTGCGCGCCCGGTTCCAGGGGCTCGGCGGCGACGTGCTGGGCCGACCCCTCGGTCACGTCCTGCTGGCCACCGCCGCGCTCGTGCTGGGCGCGGTGCTGGGCAGCAACGTCTCGGGATCCGAGACCACGCCCGTCCTCCTGGGCCGGGTGGCCCTGGGCTCGGTCGCCGGCGGCGCGGCGTACGTCCTGGCCGGCGGTGGCCTCGCTGAGCTGGGACGACGCCGACGGCGTGCGGCGCGGGAACGGGCCCTGGCCGAGGCCGCGATGCGCGGGCCGGGCCCGGGTCGACCCCCCGGCAGACCGCGGCCCCCCGAGGGCACCCGACCCCGAGGACCGCGCCCGCCCCAGGGGCCGCGGACGGCGGTCCCGGAGCGGACGCCGCGCCGACGCTCCGGCGCACCTCCGGGCCCCGCGCCCCTCCCGCCGGCGGGACGCCCACCCATGCGGCCCACCCGTCTCGGGCCCACGCGGGCCCCCGAGCCGGGCGGGTCGCCCCACGACGACGCCGGCCTGTAGCAAACTCACTGCAGCGATGGCCCTCGAGCGGTCGTCCTGGACGAGGAGGACCGATGGCGAGCATCCAGGTCGTCACCGACAGCGCCTGCGACCTGTCGCCGACGACGACCGAAGAGCGCGACGTGCGTCGTCGTCCCGCTCACGATCCGCTTCGGCTCCGAGGAGCTCGTCGACCGCGACGAGCTGTCGGGCAAGGAATTCTGGGACCGCGTCATCACCGGCCCCGACATGCCCGCCACCGCGGCGCCGTCGCCGGGCGCCTTCCAACAGGCGTTCCTCGACGGCCGCCGACGCGGGGAGCAGCGGTGTCGTCTGCGTGATGCTCTCCTCGGGACTGTCGGCCACGTACCAGTCGGCCTGCACCGCGGCCGAGACCGTGGCCGACCGCATCCCGGTGCGGGTGGTCGACACCCAGAGCGTCACCATGGGCCAGGGACTGCTCGTGCTGGCGGCCGCCGACATGGCGCCGAGCGGCGCGGTCCTCGACGAGATCGCTGCCGCGCTCGAGGACATGAAGGGCCGGACCCACGTCTACGGGGTCATCGACAGCCTCGACTACCTGCGCCGCGGCGGGCGCATCGGCGGGCGCGGCGCAGCTCGTGGGCTCGTTGCTGTCGATCAAGCCCGTCATCCACGTGCGTCGACGGGGTGGTGGAGGTCGAGTCCAAGCAGCGGACCCGGTCGCGCGCCCTGCAGCTACCTGGCCAACAAGGCCATCGAGGCCGGGCCCCTCGAGCGGCTGGGCGCCGCCAACGGGGCCGCCCCGGACTTCGACGAGGTCCTCGAGATGCTGCGCAAGGCGACGACCGACCACGAGCTCGTGATCGGGGACCTCGGGCCGGTGGTCGGGAGCCACGCCGGGCCGGCCTCGGTCGGGGTGTGCTTCATCACCAAGTCTCACTGAATCACCCGGCGCACTGAATCACCCGACGCCGAACCGCCCGCCCTCCAGGCGGGGTCGGTGGGGTCGGCGACTAACCTCCGCAGCATGGAAGACCAGGCCACGAACCACATCTCCGCCGCCGCCGCGACGCCCGCGGCCTCGTCTCCGGCCCTCTCCGCAGGCCGAATGGCCCGCCAAGGTGGCCGACACCATCGAGGACGTGGTCGAGGCCGTCCACGACCGCGTGGTCCGGCCCCTCATCCTGGCCGCCCGGGGCCTCGTCTTCGGGATCATCATCGCCGTCATGGCGCTGGTCCTGAGCGTCGTGATGGCCATCGCCGTGGTCCGGCTGCTCGACGTCTACGCCTTCGGGGGCCGGGTGTGGGCTTCGGACGCCCTGCTGGGCGCCATCCTCGTCCTCGGAGGTGCCTTCGCGTGGACCAAGCGCGGCACCCGGGGCGCCGAGGAGAGCTGAGGTGCCCGAGCACCCACCAGGTCGTCATCCTCGGGTCGGGGCCGGCCGGGCTCACCGCGGCGATCTACACGGCCCGGGCCAACCTCGCGCCCTTCGTCGTCGAGGGCGAGCCGTCGTCGACGAGCGACCAGCCCGGCGGCCAGCTCATGCTCACCACCGAGGTGGAGAACTACCCCGGCTTCGTCGACGGCGTCCTCGGGCCCGACCTCATGGCGCGCTTTCGCGACCAGGCGGCGCGCTTCGGGGCGGAGTTCCTGACCCGCAAGGCCACGCGCGTCGACCTCTCCTCGCATCCCTTTCGCATCTGGACCGAGTCGACCGAGGGCGAGCCCGACATCCTCGCCGAGGTGCTGATCGTCGCCACCGGGGCCCGGGCGCTCATGTTGGACGTCCCCGGAGAGGCGCGACTGCTCGGCCACGGCGTGTCGACGTGCGCCACCTGCGACGGGTTCTTCTTCCGCAACCAGAAGATCGTCGTGGTCGGCGGCGGGGACTCCGCCCTCGAGGAAGCGTCGTTCCTCACCCGCTTCGGCGAGAGCGTGACCGTCGTCCACCGGCGCAAGGAGCTGCGGGCCTCGAAGATCATGCAGGACCGCGCCTTCGCCAACGACAAGATCGACTTCGTCTGGGACAGCGTGGTCACCGAGGTCCTCGGCGACGGCAAGGTCAGCGGCGTGGCGCTCACCAACGTGCGTCACCGACGAGCAGTCGACCATCGACGCCAGCGGCGTGTTCGTGGCCATCGGGCACGTGCCCAACACCTCGGTGTTCGCCGGCCAGCTCGACATGGACGAGAACGGGTACATCACGACGCACCGACGGCACGCGGACCAACGTCGACGGCGTGTTCGCCTGCGGCGACGTCCAGGACCACATCTACCGCCAGGCCATCACCGCGGCCGGGTCGGGGTGCATGGCCGCCATCGACGCCGAACGCTGGCTCGAGGCCCAGGGGCGAGGCCTGACACCCCGACCTCGCCGCTCCGGCTCATCATCGGGCGCGGGCGTGGCGGGGGGCGGGAATGCGGGGCCCGACGACCGGTGTTTCCAGTACGTTCGATGAGACCGCACCCGACCGGGTGCCCAAGGAGGACCGTTCCATGAGCGAGGGGATCACAGCTCTGAGCGACGCTACGTTTGACGAGCATGTCAAGTCCGCCGACACGCCGGTGCTGGTGGACTTCTGGGCCGAGTGGTGCGGTCCGTGCAAGATGATCGCCCCCGTCCTCGAGGAGATCTCGGCGGAGCACAAGGGGAAGATCCAGATCGCCAAGCTCAACATCGACGAGAACCTGGACGTGACGCGCCGGTACGAGGTGATGAGCATCCCGACCCTGATGCTGTTCAAGGACGGGGAGCCCGAGGTGCGGATCATCGGCGCCCGGGGCAAGGCGCAGCTCCTCCAGGAGCTGCAGGCGTACCTGTAGAGCACGGCGACAGCCTCCCGCTCGCCTCGGGCGACAAGGGCGAGGCGGTCGCTGACCTGCAGCGGCGGCTGCACCCTGGTCGAGCTGCCCACCGCCCCCGACGCCGACGGGGTCTTCGGCGCCGGGACCAAGGCCGCCGGTCGAGGGGTTCCAGTACCGCCGGGGCCTGCGGGTCGACGGCGTGTGCGGGCCCCAGACGTGGGCGGCCCTGGTCGAGGCCGGGCTGCGCCTCGGGGACCGCTTCCTCTACCTGCGCCGGCCCATGCTGCGCGGTGACGACGTCGCCGACCTGCAACGACGCCTGTCGGCCCTCGGGTTCGACACCGGTCGGGTGGACGGCATCTTCGGCGAGCTCAGCTCCCAGGCCCTGGCCGACTTCCAGCGCAACACCGGCCTCCCCGTGGACGGCATCCTGGGCGCCTCGACCTTCCGGGAGCTGCGCCGGGTGGCGCCGCGCCACGGCGACCCCGAGCTCGTGAGCACCGTCCGCGACCGCGACCGGCTGCGCCGCGCCCCCCGCACCCTGCTCGGCCGTCGCATCGCCATCGGCGAGGAGGGCGGCCTCGACGCCCTGGTCGCCGCGGTGCGCCGGCCCCTGGTCGCCACCGGCGCCCAGGTCATCCCTCTCCTTCACCCTGACGGTTCGACCCGGGCGGCCGCGGCCAATGCCGCCGACGCCGACGTCTACCTCGGCCTGCGGCTCGACCCTGACCGCACAGGGTGCTCGACTGCCTACTATTCGGGGTATCGGTACGAATCGGCGGGTGGGCGGCGGCTGGCCGAGCTCATCCACGCCCTGGCCGCGGCCGCGCTGGGCGTCCCCGCCGACGGGGTCCAGGGCATGACCCTGGCGGTGCTGCGTGAGACCCGGATGCCGGCCGTGGTGTGCGAGGTCGGGACCGCCGGCCATCGTCGGTGCGCCACGCCGGCGCGCTGGCCGAGGCTCTGGTCAGGGCCCTCGTGGCCTGGGCGGCCACCCCCGTCGACTGAACGGCAGCAACCCTCGACGCCCGGGGCATCAGGGACGGCGGCTCGCCACAGCCAACTCTCAGCCTCAGCCGACCGGGGAGGATTTCCACAGCCTCATGCACAGGTTGTGGATCAGCTGGACATCCCATCGAGGTTTAGGGCGCCACGCTCCGTGAGAAAGCCCTGGTAGATCTGGGAGCTACGGAGGATCTCGACCACGCCCCGTGGGATCGACTCCCGGGCAGGCTGCGGACCCTAGGCGGTGACGCCCCCCACCATGAGCTTGTAGATCCGCTCGAGGTCCTCGAGGGTGGCGAAATCGATCACGACCCGGCCCCGCTTGGCCCCCATCTCGACCTTGACCCTGGTGTTGAGGTGGTTGGACAGCAGATCCTCGAGCTCGAGCACCCCGGGGGCGGGCAGCCGGCGACGGACGGCGGGAGTCGCCGGGGCCGGTCTGCGACCGCATCGGAGCCGGGGGACACCGGGACGACGTGGCTGCCGTTCTCGGCCGGGTCGCCGTCGGGCTCCGCGCCCTGGGACGTGGCGGCGGACGCCTTCCTCGACGGCCCGGACGGTCAGGCCCTCGGCCACGATCCGCTTGGCCAGTTCCTCCTGGAAGCTGCGGTCCGGGCGTCCCCAGCAGGGCCCGGGCGTGGCCGGCCGAGATGGTGCCGTCGGCCAGGGCCCGCTGGACCCCGGCCGGGAGCTGGAGGAGCCGCAGGGTGTTGGTGACCGCCGTCCTGCTCTTGCCCACCCGGGAGGCGACCTGTTCGTGGGTGTAGCCGAACTCGTCGACCAGCTGCTGGAAGGCGCCCGCCTCCTCGAGGGGGTTGAGGTCCTCGCGATGGAGGTTCTCCACCAGGGCCTGCTCGAGGCTGTGGACATCGGAGACGCTCTGGACCAGGACGGGCATCGTCTGGAGTCCGGCGCGGCGGGCCGCCCGCCACCGGCGCTCGCCGGCGATGAGCTCGTACTCGTCCTCGCCGATCTCCCGCACCAGGATGGGCTGGAGCACCCCGACCTCGCGGATCGACGAGGCCAGGCTCGACATGGCCTCCTCGTCGAACCGGGTCCGGGGCTGGAGGGGGTTGGGCTTGATGCTGGTCATCGGCACCACCCGGAGCGCCGAGTCCCGATCCCGGGCCTCGGTCGGGATCAGCGCCCCCAGACCCTTGCCCAGTCCGCTACGACGCGCCACCACTGACCTCCTTGGCTAGCTCCCGGTAGGCGATCGCCCCACGAGAGGTGGGATCGAACGTCGTGATGGGTTGACCGAACGACGGTGCCTCGGAGATCCGCACCGTCCGGGGAATCACGTTCCGACACACCTTGTTCCCGAAGTGGAGTCCGCACCTCGTCGGCCACCTGCTCGGCGAGCTTGGTCCGGGCGTCGTACATGGTGAGCACGATGGTCGAGACCTCGAGCTTCTCGTTGAGGTTGGCCTGGACGAGATGGACGTTGCGCAGGAGCTGGCCCAGACCCTCCAGTGCGTAGTACTCGCACTGGATGGGGACGAGGACCTCGTCGGCGGCGGCCAGTCCGTTGACCGTGATCAGGCCCAGCGACGGGGGACAGTCGATCAGGATGTAGTCGAAGTCGCCGATGACCGACTCGAGGGCCCGGCGGAGCTTGAGCTCCCGGCTGAAGGTGGGGACGAGCTCGATCTCGGCTCCGGCCAGGTCGATGGTGGCCGGGGCCACGAAGAGGTTCTTCATGCTGGTGGGCTCGATGGCGTCCTCGAGCTTGGAGTCGCGCATGAGGACGTCGTACATGGAGAGCTCGAAGGAGCGGCCGTCGATCCCGAGGCCGGTGGTGGCGTTCCCCTGGGGGTCGAGGTCGACCACCAGGACCCGGAAGCCGATCTCGGCCAGGCCGGCGCCGAGGTTGACCGCCGTCGTGGTCTTTCCCACCCCACCCTTCTGGTTGGCGACCGCCATGATGCGGGGCACGGGCCGGGGGACATAGGCGACATCGGCTCCCGGCTCGGGCTCGGGAACCTCGGACCAGTCCACCGAGGCCGCGTTGAGACCGCTTCTGCGGCGTTCCCACGACCTCTGCCACCTCCGTCACCTCCGCCGGCAGGGGTCGCCACGTCCTCGTACATCTCGTCGGCGACGGTCACCGGGTCCTCGGACATCTCGGGAGCCGGTGCCGGAGCGGGAGAAGTGTCGGTCTCGACGGACTCCGAATCGCCTTCCTCGTTTTGGGCCTGGAGGGGCTCCTGAGCCTCACTTGGCCAGTGTTTCCCCTGCTCAGGCCGCTGGTCCCTGCCCCGGATGCGGACGCGCACGGTCAGCCCTCCCGACGGTTGTGGCTCACGGTCCCCCATCCTCGCCATCCGCGAAGCCCGGGTCAATAGTCGCGGGACCGAATCTGTTGTGATTTCGGGCAACTTTTCGGCCCGATCAGGAGACGACGACGTCGTCCTCGGCGGGAGTCGGGCACGGGAGTCCGCAGCCGGGCGGCATAGCTGCTGCATCATCTCCCCGAATCGTTCGAGACTGGGGGCGTCGAGCTCGGGGGAGAGGCCTTCCGCGAGCAGCGGGACGCAGGTGATCCCGCAGGTAGGAGCCCCGGGCCATCCATTGGAAGTAGTGCCGGCCGCCGTGGTGATAGGGGCCGTAGAGCTTGCCCCCCGGGAATGTCCGCTCCAGCCAGCGGAAGATGGCCTCGTGCCGGACGTGCATCCGCAGCGTGACCTGGGGTTGCCGGCCGTCTCCCCGAAATGGCCCTCACCCACCAGGAGCCCGATGAGAAAGCCCTTTTCGAACTCGGTAGGCATGTGGCCCAGCTCCGTTCCCGTGCCTGGTGGGGGTGTTTCACCGTAAGGTAACACGTGGAACACCGGGCCGGTGGCACATCCGAGTAGCTAGAGGGTGTTTCACCGTAAGGTTACACGTGGAACATCAGCTTTTCGGGCCTCTGACCTGGGACGACGCGGCACCGATCGATCGGAGCGGTTTTCGCTACCCCTCGGGCACCCGGTACAGGGGGCGCTTGGCGGCCACGCCCGACCGGCGGGGAAAGCGCTCCGGGACAGGGTCGGCCTGGACGATGACCTGGTACCCGAACCTGCGCCCGGATCGTCACGCAGGGGCTCCTGGCCCAGCTCGGCCAGCCCTTCCCGAGGCCACCGGCCGGTCTCGTGGTCCGCCCCTGGCTCCGTTCCACCCCCGGCCCGGGCACGGGGGCTCCGACACCACCAGGAGGCCCCCGAGCTTGAGGAACGGGGCGGCGCATTCGGCGGTGACGGGAGGGCTCCCGAACGAGCGGGCCCACACCGACGTCGAACGCCCCTCGCAGCTCGGGGTCGCGGCCGGCTTCCTCGGCCCGGGCCCGGACCACCCGGACCCGCTCGTCCCAGCCCAGCTCGTGCACCGCTTCGGCCAGGAACGTCGTGCGACGCTCGGCGGCATCCAGGAGAACCGCTGTGGACTCCGGCCAGTGCTGGGCCAGCACGAGCCCGGGGAGACCCCCTCCGGATCCCAGGTCCAGCCAATGCCCGGGCCCGTGGGCCGGTACTCGGTGCCGGCGCCCTGAGCGGTGGCCTGCTCGAAGGCACGGGCGAAGCCCAGGGCGTGGTCGACCTGCTCGTCGAGGGCCATCGGGCCCAGCAGGTCCAGGGCCCGGGCCTCCTCCAGGACACGCGCAGGGAGCGAGGGCTCCCGGCGGCGGTCGTGGTCAGGGCCCGACGAACGGGCCGACCGGCGGGGACGGGGATCCTCCGGGATCCCCGGGCCGAGATCGTCAGGCGCCCTCGGGCCGTCGTCAGCGGCACCCTGGCGGGCGGAGATCACGATGTAGCGCCGGGGCTCCTCGCCTTCGGAACGGGTCGAAAGCCCGTCGATCTCGTTGATGGTGTCGTGGACGACCTTGCGGTCGGCCGCCGACATCGGCTCGAGGGCCCGGTCCGATCCCGAGGCGATGACCTCCTCGGCGATCTGCTGGGCGAACCGCTGCAGCGCGGCGGTGCGCTTGGCCCGGTACCCCGCCACGTCGACGATGATCCTGCTGCTCTGGCCCCCGGTGCGCTTCTGCACGAAGGTGCGGGCCAGCTCCTGCAGCGCCGCCAGGGTGGCTCCTCCGGGCCCGACGAGCACGCCGAGCTCCTGGCCCTCGACCACCACTTCGGCGGTCTCCTCGTCCACGACCCGGGTCGACACCTCGGCATCGCAGCCCGAGCTCGTCGATCAGCCCGGCCACGAATTCCCGCGCCGACTCCCCCTGCTCCTCCAGCGTCATGGTCTCGCCCACAGCCTCCTCCTTCGTCGACCCGGACGGCCGGGACCCTTTCCTCCTGGTGGAGGGCTGCGGCGGGGACGCTGCGTCTTCCCCGGGCTCTGCGGCCCGGGCCCCGTTCGCTACCAGATCCACCGCTGCCGATTCGCACCGCCGCCACGCGACCGCGACCGGCGGCGCTTGGTTGGCCGAGCCCGGTGCCGTTGGTCGAGGGCGCGTCGGCGACGACGTCGCCGGCCTCGGTGCCGGCCTCGGTGCCGGCCTCGTCGGCCACCGCCACGGCAGCGCCGACCGCCGACTCCTGTCGCCGCCGCCGCGCCCGACCCCCCGCTCCGGCGGGCGCCATCACGCTGCTCACCGCTGCGCCGTGTCCGCGTCCGCTTGGGGCGGGGGCTGGTGGGACGCACCCTGGCCCGGACCCGGGCCTCTCCCCGCATACGGCCGAACAGGCCCGGCCCGCGGCTCGCTCACCATGACGAATTCGGCATCCGTCTCGTCCACACCGAGCTGATCGAGCGCCGCGTCCTTGGCTTCCTCGATCGTCCGACCGGTCGTCTCGACCCACTCCATCGCTCAACGTGCCTTTCTCGGTCGCTTCTTGGCGGATCGGGGCTGGCCCGAGGGCTGCTCCTTCGGGGCGGGAGCGCTGTTGCTCCCCGCCCGCGACGATCCGCTCCGAGCGCCTCCGTTCGTCGTGGCGCCACCGGGGCGCTGGGCATTGCCGCGCCGCCCGGGGCGCTTGGCCGGCGCCACCGGACTTGGCGCCGTTGGTCTTCGCGGCGCCATTGGCCGACCCGCCACCGTTGGACGAGACCGGACCCTTGGGTGGGCTCGTCTCGGCCCTGGTGGCGGGCGGTTTCGTGCCCGCCGGCCTCTTCCTCGTCCCGCCGTCCTTCGGGCCGTCCGCGGGAGCCTCCGGCGGCACGTCGATCTCAGGTTGAAGGCCGGCCTGGCGGGCCTTCTGCTGCTCGAGGGCCCGCTGCTGGGCGTCGGCCAGGCGCTCCATGATCGTCCGGCGAGGTGCTCGCCCCTCCGCCACCACGAGCCGGGAGCTTTCCCTCACCGCGGGTGGGCGTCTTGTCGAGCACGCCCGACCGGAAGATCCCCTCCTGGATCCCGATGCGGCACAGGCTCGAAACAACGAAATAGATGTTCACACCGGCCGAGATCCGGATGTAAATGACCGCAAAGATAAGCGGCATATACCGCTGCATCATTTGCATCTGTGGATTGGCCTGAGCCGCGCCGGGATTCCGGCTATTGAGCTGCCGCATTTGCAGGTATTGCAGGCCGATGGCCACCGCCACGATGGCGCCGTAGGGGACGGCGCCCACCCACGAGGAGTGGTGGGAGAACAGGTTGTTGCCCAGGTCCAGGCCGAAGGCCTTCATGTGGCCGTTGGCGGTGAGGAGGTCGTGGTACGAGGCGCGTGCTGTGCGACACGTAGTCCGGTCGGGCCACGAGATTGCCGTGTTCTCTTACGGTGCTCGTCAGTCCGCGGATGACTCCATAGAGAACAACGAAGACAGGGAGCTGGATCAACATCGGCAGGCATCCGCCGGCCGGATTGATGCCGTGCTCCTTGTAGAGCTTCATCATTTCTTCGTTGAGCGTTACCCGGTCGCCCTTGTACTTCGCCTGGATCTTCTTGAGCTCGGGGGCGACCCGCTGCATCTTGATCGTGGACCGGGTGCTCTTCACCGTGAGCGGGGCGGTCACGATCATCACCACCACCGTCAACAGGGCGATGGCGACGGCGAAGTTGGGGATCAGGGCATAGAAGAACGCGATGATCCCCGCCAGCAGCTCGTAGAGCGGCTTGAAGATCTGGCCGATGGTGCTGGCGAGCATCAGGTGGACGATCACGGTTCACCCGCTCAGTCCGGTACCGGGTCCACGCCGTGGCCGCCCCAGGGGTGGCACCGCAGCACCCGGCGCAGCGCCAGGTACGATCCCCGGCCGGCGCCATGGCGCTCGACGGCCTCGACGGCGTAGTCCGAGCAGGTGGGCCAGTACCGGCACGGCGAGGGACGCCCGGTGCGAAGTGCCTGGTAGAGACCGGATAATTCGGATCAGTGCCGCCCGGACGGGGCGGCGCCGGAAGCCGGGCTGGGTCACCGGGGGCGCGGCGGTCAGGGCGCTCACTGGCGCCCGGTGCTCGAAGCCGATGTCATCGCTGCTGTCACTTGTGCCTTCAAGTCCTCGTAGGGGAGGCCGGCCGCCTCCGGGCCCGCCGCCACCAGGTACGCGCCCGGTGCGAGTCGGCGCCGAGGCTTCGGCCACCACGGCCCGCAGACGGCGGCGGAGGCGGTTGCGGACGACGGCGCCGCCCACCCGTTTCCCCACCGCGTAGGCCACCCGGGGCACGCTGTCGTCGCCGCTGACCACGTAGGTCACCGTGATCGGACCCCGTCTGCTCCGCTGTCCGTGGCGCCGCAGCGCCTCGAATGTCGCCCGGTCCCGGATACGCCAGACCACGGGGCCCCTGCCGCTCTCACGCGGAGAGGCGGTGGCGACCTTTGACCCGGCGTGCCTTGAGGATCGCCCTCCCGGCACGGGTGGACATCCGGTGTCGAAACCCGTGGTTCTTGGCCCGTTTCCTGGTGTTGGGCTGGTAAGTCCTCTTCACTCCCTTGTCCTTTGTGCTCGAGGCCGGATGCGGCGCGGCTCGTCTGCCGGGGCGCCGTGCGAACAGGTGCCCGCCCCGAGTGCCTGGCCTCCCATGCTAGGCGCGTCCCCGCGCGCCCACCAGGCAGGATGCGCCCGCGCCGGGACCGGCGACCGGCGGTTTCCCCGCCGCGCCGGCCACCGGCGCAATTTCACGGAGAGTTTTCAGCGGTCGAGGCCCGGCAACGTCGCAGGTGGGCGGGGTCCGGAGACGTGCCCCACCAGGGTGTCTGTCGACTACTCCCCAGGGTCGTTCGCCACTAGCAGCACCCGACGCGCCGGTGTACCGTTCGCCGCTACCGGTCACGTCACCGAACGTGCACGCGAACACAACGACAGGGTCCTCCTTCCCCGGGGCCACCAGACAACGGGCCGTGAGGTGGACGGCGGACAAACTTCCCGGACAATCCACACTTGTGGATCTGCTTGTGGACAATTTTGGCGGCGGGATGGCGGAGGCCCTGGTGAATGACAAGAACGACTTGTGGAAGCGCTGTGGAGACACGCTCCGCGAGCAGGTGTCCGACGCAACCTGGCGAACCTGGCTCCAGGCGCTGAGCCCCGAGGCCTACGACGGGGACCTCCTCGTCCTCGAGCGCGCCGAGCTCGCTCGTCCGTGAACGCGTCGAGAACCGGTTCCTGGGGCTGATCGCCGCGGCGGCCACCGAAGTGGCCGCACACCAGGTCAAGGTGCGGTTGGACGTCGGCCCCATGGCCGTCGCCGACCCCTTGACACTCACCTCGCTCCTCGACGAAGACCACACCTCCCCCAATTCCTCCAACTCCTCAGGACCCCGACGACACCCGCTCGGGCCGCACCTGCGAGCCGTCGGAGGCATCGGCCGACGACCGCGACGTCGGGGGCCTCGACGTCCGCTACACCTTCGACGCCTTCGTCATCGGCTCGTCGAACCGCTTCGCCCACGCCGCGGCCCTGGCCGTGGCGGAGATGCCGGCCAAGTCCTACAACCCGCTCTTCATCCACGGTGACGCCGGGCTGGGCAAGACCCATCTCCTCCACGCCATCGGGAACTACGTCCGGGAGAACTTCGCCGGCCGCCGGGTCCGCTACGTCTCCACCGAGACCTTCCTCAACGAGTTCGTCGACGCCATCCGGACCAATACCACCACCGCCTTCAAGCGCCGCTACCGCGAGTGCGACGTCCTGCTCATCGACGACGTCCAGTTCATGGAGAACAAGGAGGCGCTCCAGGAGGAGTTCTTCCACACCTTCAACCACCTCTACGGCGCCTCGCGCCAGGTGGTCCTCACCTCGGACCGGCCCCCGAAGAACGATCGCCACCCTCGAGGACCGGCTGCGCAGCCGCTTCCTGTCGGGCCTCATCACCGACGTCCAGCCCCCCGAGCTCGAGACCCGGCTGGCCATCTTGCAGAAGAAGCTCGAAGGCGAGCCCGTCCCGATGTCCCCCACGAGGTCCTCGAATTCATCGCCTCCAACGTCACCGACAACATCAGAGAGCTCGAGGGCGCCCTCATCCGGGTGACGGCCTATCGGCAGCCTCAACCACCAGCCCCTCACCCGTGAGCTGGCCGAACACGTCCTGTCCGACATCGTCAACGCCGGCCAGCCCCGCGCCATCACCCCGGCCCAGATCCTCGAGACCACCGCCTCGACCTTCGGCTTCAGCGTCGACGACCTGTGCGGGCCCAGCCGGCGTCGCCCCCTCGTCATCGCCCGGCAGATCGGCATGTACCTCTTCCGGGACCTCACCGACTACTCCTTCCCCGCCATCGCCAAGGAGTTCGGGGGCCGTGACCACACCACGGTCATGCACGCCGTGGTGAAGATCCAGTCGCTCATGAACGAGCGCCGCCAGATCTTCGACCAGGTGAACGACCTGATCGTCCGGATCAGGAGTGGTGCATGACCCTGTGGGGAACTGGCCCCGCGCTGTGGACGCGCACCCGGGGCGCGGTGGACAGCAGCCGTGACCCCGCGGACCCGTCGACCCGCTACCGGTGGACAACTCCTGAGCCCGGTGGACGACCATGACGGGGCTGACCTCGGCCGACGGTATGTCGTCCACAATCCACAGGCCCTATTACCGTCACTGTCAGAATTTAAATTCCTTGTAAGAAAGGACCCTGTGTGAAGTACCGCTGTGAGCGAGACACCCTCGTCGAGGCACTCGCTACCGCCAGTCGGGCCGTGACGTCACGGGCGTCGACTACGCCCGCGCTCAACGGCGTCCGCATCGAGGTGGTCGGGAACCGGCTCACCGTGGTGGGCACCGACCTCGACCTGACCGTGCGGGTCGAAGTGGAGGCCATCGGCCTCGACGACGGGTCGTTGGTGGCCCCGGCGCGCCTGGTCGCCGACATCGTCCGCTCGCTCGAGCCCGGGCGCGGTGACCTTCGAGGGTGGTGACGACGAGGTGGAGATCTCCGCGGCCCGGTCGCGTTTCGTGGTGCGGACCTATCCGGTGGAGGACTTCCCCGTGCTCGCCGATCCGCGTCCGGACCAGGTCACGATGCCGGCCCCGGCGCTGGCCGAGGCGCTGCGCCAGGTGGTGCGGGCCGCGTCGAACGACGACGCCCGGCCGCTGCTCACCGGGGTGCTCGTGGCGGCCGAGGCCGGGGGGACCCGCCTGGTGGCGACCGACTCCTACCGACTGGCCATGCGCGACCTGGCCGGTGAGGGGCCGCTGGCCGAAGGGGCCGAGCAGATCCTCGTCCCGGCCCGGGCCCTGACGGAGCTGCAGCGGCTCATGCCGGCGGCGGGATCGAAGGAGGACGGCGCGGCCACCGTGGGGTTCTCGGTGAGCGAGCTCGACGCCACCTTCTCGGTGGGCGGCGTGCGCCTCACGACCCGGCTCCTCGACGGCAAATTCCCCGACTACCGTCAGCTCATCCCCCCTGGCTATCCCAACCTGTTGCGGGTGGGCCGCGAGGCACTGCTCGACGCCCTGCGCCGGGTGCGGCTCCTCGTGCGCGACAACACCACCCCCGTGCGCCTGTCGATGCGGCCCGGCTCGGTGGAGCTCACCGTCGTCTCCCAGGAGGTCGGCCATGCGAGCGAGGACGTCGACGCCGAATACGAGGGCGAGGAGCTGACGGTCGCCTTCAACCCCTCGTACCTCATCGACGGGGTCGAGGCCGTCCTCGGCGACGAGGTCGTGCTCGAGACCGTGGACGCCACCAAGCCGGCCACGGTGCGGGCCCCGGACCACGAGGACTACCGCTACCTCCTCATGCCCGTCAGGGTGTCGTAGCGGACCGGACCCCGTCACAGCCGACACGCACGCTGTCACCGTGGCCATCTCCACGTTGTGGCTCGCCGACTTCCGCTGTTTCACCGAGGCCGAGTTCCGACCCGACCCCGACGGCCTGACCGTGCTCCGCGGGCCCAATGGTGCGGGGAAGACCTCGATCCTCGAGGCCGTGGGCTGGCTGGCGACCCAGCGGTCGATCCGTGGCGCGGCGCGCGACGTGCTCGTGCGCAGCGGGACCGAGCGTGCGGTGGTCCGGGCCGAGGCGTCGGTGGGCGAGCCGGCCGGTCCTCGTCGAGGCCGAGATCCCCGTCACCGGGTCGGCCCGGACCCAGGTCAACCGCCAGGTGGTCCGCCGACGCTCGGAATTGGCCGACGCGCTCAACGTGACGGTCTTCGCTCCCAACGACCTCGACCTGGTCCAGGGGGGCCCGGCGGGGCGGCGCGAGTACCTCGACGACGTGCTCGTGGCCCGGCACAGTCGGCTCGACGCGCTCGTCACCGAGGTCGACCGCATCCTGCGCCAGCGCGCCGCGGTGCTCCGCCAGGCGGGCGGCCGGCCCGACAGCGCCATCGCCGCCACCCTCGACGTATGGGACGACGCGCCTGGGGGCGACGGGCACCGAGCTCGCCCTCGAGCGTGAGGCGTTGGCCACCGAGCTCACCGCGCCGGCCTGTCGTGCCTACGAGCGGCTGGCCGGGGTGGCCGAGCCCGTGACCCTCGCCTACCGACGGTCGTGGGAGGGCGACCTCACCGAGGCGCTCGGCGCGGCGCCGCGCACGACGACGTCCGTCGCCAGGTGACCTCGGTGGGACCCCATCGCGACGACCTCGAGCTCGCCATCGGGACCCGCCCCGCACGGAGCCACGCCTCGCAGGGAGAACAGCGCTGCATGGCGCTGGCCATGCGCCTGGCGACGCACGAATTGCGCCGCGGGGACCTCCCCGAAGCCCCCGTGCTGCTGCTCGACGACGTCTTCTCCGAGCTCGACGCCTACCGGGCGGCGGCCCTGGTGGAGCTGCTGCCACCGGGCCAGGTGCTCCTCACCACGGCGGTGGACCCACCCCCGGTGGTCCAGGCCGGACGGGTGGTGGAGGTGGCGGGAGGACGGCTCACCGGCGCGCCCGGCCCCGGCGGCGCGCCGTGTGGGAGCGGCGTGCCACCGCCGTGACCGGCGCGGTCGGTCGAGCGAGGGGATGGTGCGGATCGGCGACGCGCTGGGCGAGGTCGCCAGCCATCTGGGCGCGGGCCGGGCCGACGTCGTCGGGGCGGTGTTCGGGCGCTGGGACGAAATCGTCGGGCCTGCGGTCGCCGCGCACGTCCGTCCCGTCCGCGTGGACGGTGTGACGCTTGTGGTGAGCGCGGACCATCCGGCCTGGGCGACGCAGATGCGACACCTCGCGCCCGACATCCTCGGCCGTCTGAGCGCGGTGTGCGGTGCGCAGAACGCCCTCGAGCGACTCGACGTCCGCGTGCGTCGGTAGGCGGCGCCGCTCCGCGAAACACCCTGGTCACAGGGTGTCGCCGAGCACGTCGCGCCCGACCCCGGTTTGGCTCGTCGCGTGACCCCTTCCTGGTAGACTGCAACGCGTCGGTAACGCACATAAACAGGCCCCCTCGGGACTGTGTCGGGACGGTGCGTCCCCCGATCGAAAAAGGACGAGAAAGGGCGCGTGCGTGGCGCTGAAGACAGAGGTGGGAGCCGCCAGCAACGGCTCCGCGGGTTCGTACGACGCCAGCGACATCACGGTTCTCGAAGGCCTCGATCCGGTCCGCAAGCGCCCAGGCATGTACATCGGGTCGACGGGTCCCACCGGGCTGCATCACCTCGTGTGGGAGGTCGTCGACAACGCCATCGACGAGGCCATGGCCGGCCGTGCCACCCAGATCGACGTCACCCTGCTGGCCGACGGCGGGTGTCCGGGTCAAGGACAACGGCGCAGGCATCCCCGTGAAGCCCAGTCCGCAGTACCCCGACATCTCCGCGGCCGAGCTCGTGCTCACCACCTTGCACGCGGGGGGGAAGTTCGGCGGCTCGGGCTACAAGGTTTCGGGCGGGCTCCACGGCGTGGGTGTCTCGGTCGTGAACGCCCTGTCGACGAAGCTCGTCCTCGACATCGACCGTGACGGCAAACACCACATGGCCGAATTCGCCGACGGGGGCGAGATCAAGAAGAAGCTCAAGGCGACCGGGCCCGCCCCGCGCGACCGCACCGGAACCACGGTGACGTTCTGGCCCGACGCCACGATCTTCGAGGAGACCGAGTTCCGGGCCCAGACCATCCTCGAGCGCCTGCAGATGATGGCCTTTCTTAACAAGGGCCTCGAGATCCGGTTCGCCGACGAGCGGGCCGAGCGCGAGCAGCAGGTCACCTACACGCTATTCCGGCGGCATCGTCGACTACGTGAAGCACCTCAACTCCTCCAAAGAGGCGCTGTTCCGCCGGGTGTGCGCCTACTCCCAGTCCGAGGACGACCAGGAGGTCGAGATCGCGCTGCAGTGGAATACGGGGTTCCACGAATCGATCCACTCCTTCGCCAACGGCATCTCTACCATCGAGGGCGGCATGCACGAGGAGGGCTTCAAAAAGGCCCTCACCAACGCCGTCAATCGCTACGCCCGGGCCAAGGGCACGTTGAAGGAGAAGGAAGAGAACTTCCTGGGTGAAGACATCCGCGAGGGCCTGACCGCGATCATCTCGGTCCGGCTGCGCGACCCGCAGTTCGAGGGCCAGACCAAGGGCAAGCTCGGCAACGTCTCCATCCGGTCACTGGTGGAGCGGGCCACCAACGAGAAGCTCGTCGACTGGCTCGAGGAGAACCCCCGCGAGGCCAACCAGATCGTGGCCAAGTCCACCACAGCAGCCCGTGCCCGGGTGGCGGCCCGGGCCGCGCGCGACCTGACCCGGCGCAAGTCGGCCCTGGGCGGGGCGGGCCTGCCGGGCAAGCTGGTCGACTGCTCGTCGCGCGACCCGCGCGAGAGCGAGCTGTTCATCGTGGAGGGGAACTCGGCGGGCGGCTCGGCCAAGGACGCCCGCAACCCGCGCCTGCAGGCCATCTTGCCCATCAGGGGGAAGATCCTCAACGTCGAGCGGGCCCGCATCGACAAGATGCTCAAGAACGCCGAGATCCAGGCCCTCATCTCGGCCATCGGGGCGGGGCTGGCCGACGAGTTCGACATCGAGAAGATCCGCTACCACAAGGTGATCATCCTGGCCGACGCCGATGTCGACGGGTCCCACATCCGCACCTTGCTGCTCACGTTCTTCTTCCGGCAGATGAAACCGCTCGTCGAAGGCGGGTTCGTGTACGTGGCGCAGCCGCCGCTGTACTCGACCCTCGTCGGCAAGGAGAAGATCTACCTGAAAGACGAGGTGGCGAGGGCCGGGTTCCTGGCCGAGCACCCCGACCACAAGCAGGACTTCCAGCGTCTGAAGGGCCTGGGCGAGATGGACTTCGGCGAGCTTCGCGACACGACCATGGACGCGGGGCGCCGTTCGCTGCTGCAGATCAACGTGGAGCAGGCGGCGATGGCCGACAACGTGTGCTCGGTGCTCATGGGCGACGACGTCGAACAGCGTCGCCACTTCATCCAGACCAATGCCAAGGACGTGCGCTTCCTCGACATCTGAGGAGCGCCTCGGGGCGCACGAGCTGCCCCGATGACGACGGAGGGACCAGGCCCACATGGCCAAGCGGGGCGGCAAAGGAGACAGCGGCACGGGGACCGACGTCCCCGCGCCCACTCCGGCGGCGATCGAGCCCATCGAGATCCAAGAGGAGATGGAGCGCTCGTTCCTCGAGTACTCCATGTCGGTCATCGTGTCCCGGGCCCTGCCCGACGTGCGCGACGGGCTCAAGCCGGTGCACCGCCGGATCCTGTACTCGATGTACGAGCAGGGCCTGCGCCCCGACCGGTCGCGGACGAAGTGCGCCAAGGCCGTGGGCGAGGTGATGGGGAACTTCCACCCCCACGGCGACACCGCCATCTACGACGCGCTGGCCCGCATGGCCCAGGACTTCAGCCTGCGCCACGTGCTCATCGACGGCCACGGCAACTTCGGCGGGCGCGGCCCCGAGGAGGGCCCGGCGGCCATGCGCTACACCGAGTGCCGCCTGGCGCCGCTGGCCATGGAGATGCTGGCCGGCATCGACGAGGACACCATCGACTTCGTCCCCAACTACGACGGTTCCACCGAAGAGCCCGTCGTGCTGCCGGCGCGTTTCCCCAACCTGCTCGTCAACGGCTCGCAGGGCATCGCGGTGGGCATGGCCACCAACATCCCGCCCCACAACCTGGGCGAGGTCATCGACGCCGTGGTGCACGTGCTCGAGAACCCCGAGGCCACGCCCGACGACCTCATGCAGTTCGTGAAGGGCCCGGACTTCCCCACCGGCGCACAGATCCTGGGCCGCCAGGGGATCCTCGACGCCTACAGGACCGGGAAGGGCTCGATCAAGATGCGGGCCCTGGCCGAGGTGGACGAGAGCCGGGGCGCCACGCGCATCGTCGTCACCGACATCCCGTTCCAGACCTCGATCGAGGTGATCGAGCAGAAGATCGGCGAGCTGGCCAACGCCGGGGTCCTCGACGGGATCTCCGACGTCCAGAACGACTCGGCCGGCAAGATGCCCCGCCTGGTCGTCACCTTGAAGCGCGACGCCAACGCCAACGTGGTGCTGAACAACCTCTACAAGCACACGCCGCTGCAGACCAACTTCCCGGTGAACATGGTGGCCCTGGTCGACGGCGTGCCCCGCACGCTAAACCTGGCCCAGTGCGTGGCTCGTACTACGCCACCCACCAGATCGAGGTCATCACCCGCCGTTCGGAATTCCGGCTGAAGAAGGCGCGCGAGCGGGCCCAC
Source organism: uncultured Acidimicrobiales bacterium (assembly GCA_963739765.1). Classification (GTDB taxonomy): domain Bacteria; phylum Actinomycetota; class Acidimicrobiia; order Acidimicrobiales; family UBA8190; genus Chersky-840. The sequence continues at coordinate 971,233 of CAVUBP010000003.1, forward strand.
ATCGTCGAGGGGCTGCTGCAAGGCCATCGACATGCTCGACGCCGTGATCGCGGCGATCCGAGCCTCCGAGGACCGACCCGCGGCGCGCACAGCGCTCATGGCCGAGCCGTTCTCGTTCAGCGAGCAGCAGGCCGAGCACATCCTCGACATGACCCTGGGTCGGCTCACCCGCCTGGGTCGGGCCAACCTCGAAGAGGAGATGGAGGAGCTGCGCCGCACCATCGCCGAGCTCGAGTCCATCCTGGGGGACCCGGCCCGGCTTGCGGGCCGTGATCGCCACCGAGCTCGGCGAGATCCGGCTCGAAGTACGCCAACGACCGCCGCACCCAGGTCACCCACGACCCCGGCGAGCTCGGGGTGGAGGACCTGATCAGCGACGAGGAGATCGTCGTGACCATGACCCGGGCCGGCTACATCAAGGCCGTCCCGGCGGGGTCCTTCCGCACCCAGGGCCGGGGCGGGCGCGGCGTGCAGGGGGCGCGGCTCAAAGAGGAGGACCTCGTCGACGACGTGGTCCACACCACCACGCTCGCCTACCTCCTGCTGTTCTCCAACCGGGGCCGGGTCTACCGCCTGCGCGCCCACGAGGTGCCGATGAAGGAGCGCACGGCGCGCGGCACCGCGGTGGTGAACCTCCTGCCCCTGAGCCCGAGCGAGACGATCCAGGCCATCGTGGCCACACGGGACTTCGACTCGGGGGGATTCCTGACCTTCGCCACCAAGATGGGACAGGTCAAGAAGACGGCGTTCACCGAGTACGACAAGTCCCGGCGCGAGGGCTTCATCGCCATCGCGCTGCGCGACAGCGACGAGCTCGTGCGGGTGGTGGCGACCTCCGGAGACGACGACATCGTCATGGTGAGCCACAACGGGAGCGGGATCCGCTTCTCCGAGACCGACGTGCGGCCCATGGGCCGCGACGCGGCGGGCGTGCGGGGCATGCGCCTGCGCGCCGGGGACGAGGTCGTGTCCTGCGACGTCGTGCGCGCCGACAACGACATCCTCATCGTGACCGACGCCGGCTACGGCAAGCGCACCAAGACCGACCACTTCGGCCGCCAGGGGCGAGGGGGCCAGGGTGTGCGGGCCATCAAGCTCACCGCCCGCCGGGGCCGGGTCGTCGCCGCGTTCATGGCCGGTCTCGACGACGAGATCCTGCTCATCTCGACCGGAGGGATCGTGATCCGCACCGCCGTGCGCGAGATCGCCGCTCAGGGACGCGACGCCACCGGGGTGCGGCTCATGAGCCTCGAGGAGGGCCACAGCGTGGCCGCGGTGGCTGCGGTGACCGGCGAGGAAGACGAGTAGCGGCGTCCAGGCCGCCGGGCTCAGCTGCGCGGCCCGGGCAGGACCGAGTCGAAGACCACGGGCAGTTGCGGCGGTGAGCGGAAGGCCAGCCCTTCGATGCGTGGCGCGTCGGGCCCCCCGGCCACCGCCGCGTCGTCGAAGCGCAGACCCGTCGAGCCGCTCGAGGAGCGCGCCCAGGCCGATGCGGAGCTCCATGCGGGCCAGGTGCATCCCGAGGCACTGGTGCCGACCGGTACCGAAGGCGATGTGGGACGGTTCGTGGCGATCGAGGTCCCACTGGTCGGGGTCGCGGTACCGGGACTCGTCACGGTTGGCCGACCCGGTGGCACACACCAGTGACACGCCCTTGGGCACCTCCACCCCGTCGATCTCCACCGGGCAGGTGGTCTCGCGGTTGACCATGGTCACCGACGTCTCCCAGCGCAAGGTCTCCTCCACCACAGCGTCGAGGAGCGAGGGGTCGGCCCGCACGCGATCGAGCACCGCGGGCCGGCTGAGCAGCGCGAACAGGCAGCTGCCCATGGCGGCGAAGGTCGTCTCGGCCCCGGCGGGGAGCAGCAGGCGCAGGAACCCGTAGATGTGCTCGTCGCCGAGGCGCTCCCCGCCGACCTCGGCGGTGACGATGTCGGAGATCAGGTCGTCGGTCGGGTGGGCCTTGCGCTCTTGCACGATCGGGGTCAGATAGGCGCGCATGGCGGCCGACGCGGCGATCGACACCGGGTAGTCGTCGGGCCCCTTGTTCATGTCGAGCGCCCACATGTGGAACCGCTCGTGGTCCTCGGAGGGGACCCCGAGGACGCCGGCGATGACCTGGACGGGGAATCGGCTCGTGATCTCGGCCACCAGGTCGACGCCGGTGCGGCCGGCCAGGCCGTCGACGAGGCGGTGGATGGTGGGCGCGATGAGCTCGCTCTCCCATCGTGCCAACGCCGAGGGCCGGAAGGCGTGGGCGACGAGGTTGCGATAGCGGCGGTGCTCCTCGCCGTCCATGGCCAGGATCACGGTGCCCATGACCGGTCCCATGGTGTCGGCGTTGACGCGGCTCGAGAACCGCGTGGGATCGCGCAGCACGAGCTCCACATCCGCGTACCTGGTCACGAGCCAGATGTCGGACTCGGGCCCCCCGAAGCGGCCCACCGGATGGTCGCGCCGGCACTGCGCCCAGTAGTCGTAGATGTCGAAGCTGTCGTCCTGCCGGTCCGTATCGGCCACCACCGTCCTCCGCCCTGTGTGCGTCCGAGGCATCCAGTCTGACAGGCCCGGAATCGTGGACCGGTGAGGCGCCCGGGCACCGCCGCGTGGTCCCACAGACGCCCCGACACAAGACGGCGTGCAGGTCGAGGGACCTATGATCGAGGCGCCCGTGCTCAGTCGTCCCGTTCGCCAGCTCCCAGGGAGCGTGCCCGCGGTGTTGGATCATGCAGTGTCAGACTCGCCGCGCGGGGGTCGTGGTCCCGACGCGCAGGGTGTGAACCGGTTGGCGCCGTACCTGCCCCGCATCGTCGTCGACTGGGTGAGCGCGGGAGCCGACGACCTGCACCGGGAGGTGACCGGGACGGTCTGCTTCGTCGACATCTCGGGCTTCACGAAGTTGTCGGAACGGCTCGCCCGGCACGGCAAGGTCGGAGCCGAGGAGCTCAGCGAGACCATCAACCGGTGCTTCGTCGAGCTCCTGGCGGTCGCCTATGCCGACGGCGGCGGCCTTCTCAAGTTCGGCGGCGACGCACTGCTGCTCCTGTTCACCGGTGAGGACCACCAGGCGCGGGCCTGTCGGGCCGCGGTGGGGATGCGCAGGACCCTGCGCGACGTCGGCAAGGTCAATGTCCTCGGGCAACGCGTCTCGCTGCGCATGTCGGTGGGTGTGCACAGCGGGGTGTTCCACTTCTTCTTGGTGGGGGACTCCCACCGCGAGCTCATCGTCGCCGGGCCCGCGGCGAGCACGACCGTCGTCATGGAGTCGACGGCGGAGGCCGGGGAGATCGTGGTCAGCCCGCAGACCGCGCACGCATTGCGCACGAGCCTCCTCGGTGCGCACAAGGGCGAGGGTGTGCTGTTGCGGCGCTCGCCCCCGGGAACGCCGGGCGCGCAGGCCTCGCTCGAGCCGGTGAGCCCCGGAGTCGACCTCTCGGGGTGCATCTCGACCGCGATCCGCGAGTCGCTGCTCACCGGCACCCCTGAGCCCGAACACCGACGCGTGACGGTGGCCTTCATCCACTTCGACGGGACCGACGCGCTGATCGAGTCATCGGGGCCCGAGCACGTCGCCCGCCTTCTGCACGAGCTCGTCAGCGATGCCCAGTGCGCGGCGGAGCGTCACGGCGTGGCGTTCTTGGGAACCGACATCGATCGTGACGGGGGCAAGATCATCCTGACCGCCGGCGCGCCGTCGGCGTCGGGACAGGACGAGCACCGGATGCTCCTCGTCCTGCGCGAGATCCTCGACCGCCGGCGCGAGCTGCCGGTGCGGATCGGTGTGAACCGGGGCGCGGTCTTCGCCGGGGACATCGGCCCGAGCTACCGGCGGACCTTCACGGTGATGGGTGACGCGGTGAATCTGGCGGCCCGGCTCATGGCCAAGGCCGGGCCGGGCGAGCTGCTCACGACGCCGGACGTGGTCGAGCGCGCCCACGCCGAGCTCGAGACCGTCGAGCTCGAGCCGTTCACCGTCAAGGGCAAGGCCAAGCCGGTGAAGGCGCTGCGCGTGGAGAAGGTGTCCACGGCGCGCAAGGCGCAAGACGACACCGGCACGCCCTTCGTCGGGAGGAGGGCCGAGCTCGAGCGCATGACCGAGGCCGTAGAGGCCGTCCGGCGCGGGAGCGGGACCCTGTTCCAGCTCACGGGGGAGCCCGGGGTGGGCAAGTCCCGGCTGGTCGAGGAGCTCGAGCACATGGCGGGCGACATGGTGTCGATCAAGACGTCGTGCGAGCCCTATGAGTCGTCGACGCCGTACTACCCGTTCCGGACCCTCCTACGTCGCCTGCTCGGGCTCACCGCGGAGACCGCCGAGGACTACGACATCGCCGTGCTGCGCGACCGCGTCGAGCGATCGGCGCCGACGCTCGCGCCCTGGATGCCGCTGCTCGGAGACGCATTGGACCTGGAGGTCCCCGAGACACCGGAGTCGGCCCAGCTCGAAGAGCAGTTCCGCCGTCCGCGCTTGGCCGTCGCCATGGTGGAGCTGCTGGGCGCGCTCGCCGGGGGCCCGGCGCTGCTGGTCGTGGAGGACGCGCATTGGATGGACGAGGCGTCGGCGGACATCGTTCGCTACCTGGCGGGTGCCGTTAGGTCCCTGCCGTGGCTGGTGTGTGTCACCCGGCGTCCTGAGCCGACGGGGTTCGCGGCGTCCGAGGACGAGTCGGTGGTCCTGGTGGACCTCGCCCCGCTCGACGCCGCCGACGCGGCGGACTTCATCCACCTCGCCACCGTGGACGCGCCCATCCCCGAGCATTCGATCGCGGCGTTGACAGAGCGCGCCGGCGGTAACCCCCTGTTTCTCCGTGAGCTCGTGATGAGCGCCCGCGGCGCGCAGGACCTCGGAACGCTGCCCGACTCGGTCGAAGCGGTCATCGCCTCCCGCATCGACCTACTCCGTCCCGTGGAACGCAACGTGCTGCGCCGGGCGTCGGTGCTCGGCCGGGCCTTTCCCGAGACGTTGTTGCCGGCGGTGGTCGATGCCGACGTGGTCGAGGACGGAGACCTGTGGAGGCGCCTCGGTGAGTTCATCGTGCGCAACGACGACGGCAGCTTGAGCTTCACGCACGCCTTGATCCGGGACAGCGCCTACGACGGGCTCCCCTACCGTCTGCGCCGGACGCTGCACGCCCGTACCGGCGACACCATCCGCTCCCTGGCCGGAGCCTTCGTCGACGACCAGGCCGAGCTGCTCTCCCTGCACTACTACCACGCCCGCCGGTACGACGAGGCCTGGGTGTTCTCGCTCGTGGCGGCGGAACGGGCCAAGTCGGTCTACGCCAACGTCGAGGCGGCGGAGTTCTACGAGCGTGCGCTGGGGTCGGGTCGTCATCTCCCCGCCGTCGGCCCCGCCGAGATCGCCGAGACCCTGGAGGCCCTGGGCGACGCGCACAATCACGCCGGCAACTACCCCGCGGCCGAGGCCGCCTACCGGAGCGCCCGACGACACGTCCACGACCAGGCCGTCGACGAGGCGCGGCTCGTGCTGAAGCTGGCGCGGGTCATGGGCTGGCTCGACCGCTACTCGGCCGCGTTGGGGTGGATCACGCGTGGCATCCGCACCGTCGAAGGTGTCGACGGCGCGGACGCCGCCGCCCAGCGAGCGCAGTTGCTGGCGTGGTACGGACGGTTCTGTCAGGAGGAGGGCCGCCACTCCCGTGCCATCAAGTGGTGCACCGCGGCGGTTGCAGAAGCACAGGCGGCGGGCGAGCGTGACGCCCTGGCCAACGCGCTGAAGGTCCTCGACTGGGCCAACATGGATCTGGGGCGGTTGGACCAACCGGACAACTGGACCCGCGCCCTCGCGCTCTTCGAGGAGCTCGGGGACCTGACCGGTCAGGCCAGTGTGCTGAACATGCTCGGAGGCCTCGCCTATTTCCGCGGTGAATGGTCCCGCGCCCTCGAGCTCTACCGCCGCGCCCAGGCCATGGTGCGGCGCACCGGCAATTCCACCATGGATGCGTTCTACATGAACAACATCGGGGAGATCTCACTCGAGCAAGGCAAGCTCGACGAGGCCGCGGCGATGTTCACCGACGCGTCACGCATCTGGCGCGCCGCGGGCTACCGGTCGGGCGCAGCTTCGGTCAAGTGCCTCATGGGACGCGTCATGTGCGGCGAGGCCCGGTACGCCGAAGCCATGGAGCTGTTCGAGCAGGCCCTCGAGGAGTCCCAAGGAGTGGGCGGGAACGTGGAGGTGCTCGACACCAAGGCGAGGATGGCGGAGTGCCTCTTCCTGTCCGGGGATGTCGAGGCGGCCCTGCAGGCGGTCGACGACGCCGTCGAACAATCGCGCGCGCTGGGTGGGGTCTCGGCGCAACACTCGCTTCTCCTCCGGATCCGCGGAGCCGCCCTCCTCCACCGCGGCGATCTCGATGGGGCTCGTGTTGCACTTGAGGAGAGCCTGCGTGCCGCCGCCGCGCGGGACGCCGACTACGAACAGGCCCTCACCTTGCGGGTCCTGGCCCGGCTCGACGAACGCTCGGGGAGCCGGGCCCGCCCGGGCGCTGTGGCGGAGAGCACGGCCATCCTCGATCGTCTCGGCGTGGTGTGGACGCCCGAGCTCGCATGACCCGAGCTCGCATGAGACAGCGTCGACCGGGGTTCTCGATTGTCGTTGCCGTGCCCCGTCGGTAGAGTTTCTGGAGCCGCAGACCGCTCCGATCATGAAGGGAACGTGTCCACCTGAGGCGCCGTCGAGCTACGGCCACAATGGGTGTCGGGATGCTGGCGGCGATCGCGCCGTTGTTTGCGTGCGCCTCCGGGGCCGGCGCACAACCATCGCGCGCCGTTCCTCTCGAGGGAACGGCTTCTCCCGCCGTCGGGAGCAGGTCGTTGGTTCCCGAGGCGGCGGGCTCGGCTGTGGACTTCGAGCTCGTGCTGCACCCACGGGACCTGCCCACCGCACAGGCCCTGGCGTTGGCGGTGTCGACGCCCGGCAACGCGTCGTACCGGCAGTACCTGACGCCCGAGCAGTGGGAGGCCCGGTTCTCGCCGACGCCCGGCGAGGTGGGAGAGGTCCGGGCCTGGCTGCACAGCCAGGGTCTGCGGGTGCGGTCGGTGTCCGCCGACCGCCTCGCCATCGAGGTCGCGGGCACGAGCGGGCGGGTGGAGCACGCCTTCGACACCACGCTCGCCTATCACGTCGTCCAGGGAGCGCGACTGCAACTGGCCGAGACGAACCTGTCGGTCCCCCAGGCACTGGCGGGCATCGTGGCCGGAGCGTTGGGCGTGAACGAGACGCCCGCCACGCCGAGAAGTGGCGCCGTTGGTCGGGGGCGTTCGTCTCGGAGCTCGGGCTCCCTCGCCGCGTCCAAGGCCTACCGGATCCGACCACCTCCGGCGCAGGTGAGCGCCATACCGTGCGGGACGTTCTACGGGCAAGCCTTCGACACGACCAGCCCGCCCTACGGCAACGGGTACGGCCACCCCCTGCCCTATGTGGTGTGCGGCTACACCCCGGTGCAGATCCGACGGGCCTACGGCGTCACCGGGCTCGTCAACCTGGGCGACAACGGGACGGGTCAGACCGTAGCCATCATCGACGCCTACGCCTCGCCGACCCTGTTGTCGGACGCGCAGCGCTATGCGCGCATCAACGACCCCACCCACCCTCTCGCCTCGTCGCAGTTCAGCGAGGTCGGAGCACACCGCTTCAACGACAAGTCGGTGTGCGACGCAAGTGGCTGGTTCGGCGAGGAGTCTCTCGACGTCGAGTCGGTCCACGCGGTCGCACCCGGCGCCCGCATCATCTACGACGCGGCCAAGAACTGCCTCCACCCGCTCTACGACGCATTGCGTACCGTGGTCGACCGGCACCTGGCCGAGGTGGTGAGCGCGTCGTGGGGTGACGACGCCGGCGACTACCTCGACGACGTCGGGACGCGCACTGCCGTCGACGACACGTTGATGATGGCGGCCGGCACCGGCGTGAGCGTGGTCTTCGCCAGCGGGGACAACGGCGACGAATTCGCCGCGACCGGGGTGGTGGCTCCCGACTACCCGGCCTCGAGCCCGTGGGCCACCGCCGTCGGGGGTACCACCCTCGAGATGGGATTCGGGATCGGGGAGTTCGGGTGGTCGACGCAGAGCAGCTACCTCTGTACACAAGCACTGGTCGGGATGACGGGGTGTTCGGCGGCCACGGTCGGCACGTGGCTCGCGTTGGCGTTCCCGTCGGGCTCGGGCGGGGGCACGAGCTACCGCTACCCCCAGCCGGCGTACCAGACCGGAGTCGTCCCCCTCGCCCTGGCCACGCGCAATTCGGCCACGGTCGGACCTGCCCCCAAGCGGGTGGAGCCCGACGTGTCCATGGATGGTGACCCGGGCACCGGCATGCTCGAGGGTGTGACCGAGGCGTTCCCCGACGGTGCGCACTACGGCCAATACCGCGTGGGTGGCACGAGCCTGTCGGCCCCGCTGTTCGCCGGGGTCGTGGCCCTGGCCGACCAGTGGGCCCGGAGGTCGTTGGGCTTCCTCAACCCCGCCCTCTACTCGCTGGAGAAGTCCCGATCGGGCGTCCTCTTCGACGTGACGGCCGGGCCGACGCAAGCCCAGACCATGATGCAGTACGCGAACGGGGTCAACGCGTCGAGCGGGCTCGACGTCACGACCCGTATCGTCGACTACCAGGGACCCGAGACCTACTGCGCCCCTTCGGGGGCCTGTGCCAGTCGCGACGTCGCGTTGTCGACGGTCAGGGGATACGACGACATGACCGGGGTGGGTGTCCCGAGAACCGGCTTCGTCCCCGCGCTGGCCAAGCTCTGAGCGACGTCATCGGACAGACCCCCTGGGGCTTCCGTGTCCCCGGTCGTCACAATTGACGAGTGTGTCAGGTGGCGAGTGTGTCTGGACGCGGTCGCGAGAGTGCGGCGCCGGTGCCGGCGGAAGGCCATTGCGTTGACACGCGAGCGGTCTCCGACAACTATTGGGCCCGAATCATCGTTCGTCGGCCCGGGCGTTACGGAGCACGAAGTCCGGAGCTGTGGCGCAGGTCGGCGGCGACACCCAGAGGCGGGGAACGGGGATGGGGAGTCCGGCGGGACACGTGCCGAGCAAACAACGGGCGCGCCGTGGCGCCTCGGCGCTGGCGGCGCTCGCCACCGTCGTGGGCACGATGACGGTGGTCACCGCGACCGATGTGGCCGTGGGGTCGGGCCCGGCATTCGCCGACACCGGCCCGATCAACTACAGCTGTCCGTCACAGCTCGGAACCTTCCAGATCCCCGTCGACATCACCGGGGCTATCCCCGCGGGACTGGTGGCGGGCGACCCGTTCGTCCTGAGCAGCTACCAGGTGCAGGTCACCATTCCCTCCAGCGTGGCCACCGTGCTCGTGAGCAACGGCATCACGTCCATGTCGGGGACGACGGGGGCGCTGGTGAACGCCACCAACGCCACCCCGAGCTCGCAGACCCCGTTGGCCACGTGGGGACCGGTCGCGGTGTCGGGCGGGGGCTTCTCGTTCAGCTTCTCGACCGTGTCGGGGACCGTCGGCCCCTTCACCGCCACCTCCGACGCGGCCCCCCCGAGCTCAGTGCCGGGGCGCTCAGCACCACGCTGACGATCGGCGCCATGCACTACCAGTCGACGTGCACGCCGCCCGCGCCCGACCCGGTGATCGCGGCGGCGACGCTGTCGCTCAGCACCACGCCGTCGGCCACGAGCATCGTCGCCAGTGCCCCCGGTGGCCTCACCGACACCGCGACGGTGTCGGGGGTGCCGTCGTTCGGCGCGCCGACGGGGAACGTCACCTTCTACGTCTGTGGTCCGGGGGCGACTTCGTGCTCGGCCACGGGGACGCCTGTGGGCGGCCCGGTGGGGTTGACCGCAGGTGCCGATTCCACCTCCACCGCCACCTCCGTCGTCCTCGCCACGCCCTCGACACCGGGGGACTACTGCTTCTTCGCCCAATACTCGGGCGACACGCACTACCCCGGTGAAGGAGACACGGCGGGAGAGTGCTTCGTCGTCACCTCCCCCATCCCGTGCAGCCCGTCGTGCAGTGGGACCGTGTCGTCCGCGTCGGGGACGGTGGTCGTCTCCGGTACATCGACGACAGCGGGGAACATGTACCTGGCCGTCGGCCAGGCCGTCCTCAACTGCGGCAAGGGCTACGACGCGTCCGTACCCTTCACGACGCTCCAGGAGTCCAACTACACGTCCTCGGCACCGTTGACGGTCCGGGACACCGTCCTCAACGACCCCACCCTCAAGCACTTCGAGGTCTGCTACCAGTCCTTTGCCGGCACGTTCAAGGACGTGCACGGGAAGTCGAAGATCGTCGGCTTCCTTCACAAGTGCAAGGGGACCACGTATCCCGCCCCCTGCATCAAGTCGGTGGCGGAGGTGGGCGGCTCGGTCGTCACCGATCTCCTCGTGCCGCCCAACGATCCGAGATTCCACGGGGGTGGCACGACGCCGGTGGTCACGAGCGTCTCCCCCGCGTCGGCTGCTCCCAAGGCGAAGATCACCATCAAGGGCTCGTTCCTCACCGGCGCCAAGGTCCGGGTGGGCTCTGTCGCAGTGACCGCCAAGGCGTCGGGATCGAAGATCCTCGTGACGGTTCCCACCCTGGTCCCGCCGGGGCTCGTCCCGATCACCGTGACCACGTCGACCGGGACCACCGTGTACCGCGCCTTCAAGGTCACCTGAGCGCATTTTGCAGTCCGGACGACCAACCTCTCGGTACTCACCCGAGTCGTGTTGACCTGATCGGACAGCCATGTGGCGGATCGCGCTCAAGGACCTTCAATGGCGCCGGCGCAGGCTCCTCATCTCGACCCTGGGCACGTCGCTCGTCTTCACGATGGCCCTCGTGCTCGCCGGTCTGGCGGGGAGTTTCGGTGTCGAGGCAGACGCCGCGCTCCATGCTTTCGGAGCCGACACCTGGGTCGTCCACGCCAACACGGCGGGGCCGTTCACGAGCGGACTACCCCTGCCACAGTCGGCGGTGGCTGCGGTGGCTCGCCTGCCCGGGGTCACCGCTGCCGCCGGCTTTGTCTACACGCAGCAGTCGATCGGGTCCGATCTCCACCCGACCGACGTCAATCTCCTCGGGATCGAGCCGGGTGGCGTCGGGACTCCGGACCCCGCACAAGGCCGGTCACCGCGCAACAGCTCCGAGGCCCTGGTCGACGACGCGCTCCCGTACAAGGTCGGCCAGGACCTCGTGGTCGGGGGCAAGCGACTCACGGTGGTCGGGCTCCTGCACCGCTCGACCCTGTTGTCGGGGACGCCCAACGTCGTCGTGACCCTGCGGGCCGCGCAGGGCCTGTTGTTCGGGGGCAAGGCTCTGGTCACCGCGGTGCTCACCAAAGGAATCCCGGCCACCGCACCTTCTGCGCTGCGCGTCCTGACGCCGAGCCAGGTCAAGTCGGACATGACCAGACCGCTGGCCAAGGCCCAGCAGGTCGTGGCCTTCATCGAGGTGTTCCTGTGGCTGATCGCCGCCTGCATCATCGGTTCGGTCGTCTATGTCTCTGCCCTCGAGAAGACGAGGGACTTCGCGGTGCTCAAGGCCACGGGCGGCTCCAACGGCCAACTCATGGGCACCCTGGCTCTGCAGGCCGTGGTGATCTCGGTGGGAGCGGCGGCCCTGGCGGCAGCGCTCGCCAACCTCCTGGCGCCGATCTTCCCCATCGTCGTCGTGATCCCGGTGTGGTCGATGCTCTTTCTGCCCGTCGTCGCCATCGCGCTCGGCCTCGTCGCCAGCACCGCCGGGCTGAGCCGGGCGGTGGCGGTGGAACCGGCCATGGCCTTCGGAGGGCCGTAGTGGCCGAGCTCGCCGTCTCCGACCTCACCGTCGAGTACGAGAGCGGGGACTATGTGATCCGCCCCCTCGATCGCCTGAACATGGAGGCCGAAGCGGGCACGCTCGCCCTGCTCCTCGGTCCCAGCGGGTGCGGCAAGACCACACTCCTGTCGTGTCTGTCGGGCATCTTGAAGCCGACGTCGGGCTCGATCGTCTTCCGAGGTTCAGAGGTCTCGGCTCTCGACGGGGCGGCACTGACCGAGTATCGGCGCCACAGCGTGGGCGTGGTCTTCCAGGCGTTCAACCTGATCCCGAGCCTCTCCGCACTCGACAACGTGGCCGCTCCGTTGTGGGCTGCGGGTGTGCACGGCGGGCGCGCCCGGGGGCGGGCCGAGACGCTGCTCACCCGGGTGGGGTTGAAAGAGCGCATGCATCACCATCCGGGAGACCTGTCCGGTGGCCAGCAGCAACGCGTGGCGATCGCCCGGGCGTTGGCCCTGGACCCGCCGTTGATCCTCGCCGACGAGCCGACCGCGCACCTCGACTACATCCAGGTCGAGGAGATCCTCCGACTCATCGGCGAGCTGGCCTCCGAAGGCAGGGTCGTGGCGGTGGCGACCCATGACGACCGGCTGCTCCCGCTGGCCGACCAAGTGGTGGAGCTCGTGCCGCGATTCGTCGAGGAGGAGCTCGAGCCCAAGCTGCAGCGGCTGGCCGCCGGTGAGGTGCTGTTCGAACAGGGCAGTCGGGGCAACCGCATCTTCATGGTCGAAGAAGGGGAGATCGAATTGGTCCGGCTCCATCCCGACGGGACCGAGGAGGTCTTGCGCACCGCCCGCCCCGGTGACTACTTCGGCGAGATGGGGCCCCTGTTCTCGCTGCCGCGCTCCGCCACCGCACGGTCGCGAGGCGATTCGGTGGTGATCGGCTACACCGTCAGGGACTTCCGCAACAAAGTCGGTGTCGACTTCGTCGCGGGCCTGTTGGGAAGGAACCACGCAGGCCCGCCGCCGGTCGTCCGGGCCGCAGACCCCGCCGGGCTATGGACGAGCGAGTTGTAGTGCCCCCCGCCCCGGTCACAGTGACCAGGCGCCCACCTTGGCGTCGCCGATCGGCGCCGAATCGAGCATGTCATCGGCTCTTCTGAGGCGAGCACCGAGCTCCACCAACATCTTGCTCGCCACCGGCGGGGCCGCGTGGTTCAAGCTCTGGAACTCGCGCCGCGAAAGCACGAGGAGTCGCATGTCGGTCTCGGCCACGACGGTCGCGGTGCGCTTCCCTCCGTCGAGGAGGGCCAGCTCCCCGAAGAACGAGCCGGGGCCCAGGGTGGCGATCTGGACTCCTTTTCGCGTCGCCTTCGCCCTTCCTTCGACGATGACGAAGAACTCCAGGCCGGGCTCCCCCTTCTCGGTGAGGACCTGACCGGCCTTGGCGTCGTGCTCCGTCGTCAGTGCCGCGATGCGGGTGAGCTCGCTCTTGCTACAGCCGGAGAACAGCTCCACGCCCCGAAGCAGATCGACTCTTTGGCTCTTGCGAATTCCCAGAGTGGCCACCGACGTTCCTCCTCACTCAACGTGGAATCGTGTGACTGGCTCGGGCATGTGCCCTGTGACGACTAGCCCTGCGCGCGAAAGCGGTTGGCCATGGCCGACATCACCGACAGCGCGAATGTCGGGGTCTCGTGGACGAGGAACAGAAACCGGTGTCGGTTGATCACGGCCAACGTGGTGTCGACGGTGGCGACGGCGGTTGCCATGCGGGGCGACGAGTCGACCAGGGCCATCTCGCCGAAGATGTCATCGGGCCCCAGGGTGGCGACAACTCGGTTGGTGGTGTACAGCGTGATCTCTCCCTCGATGATCCCGAACATCGTGTCGGCCTCGTCTCCCTCGCGGAACACGACGCCACCAGCCGGTACGTTCACCGTGGCCTGGGCATTGCGGAACAGACCGGCGACCTTCACGTGCTCCTCCAATCGGGAACCAGACAGGGGCCGAGGCTAATTTCGGGGAGGACCCCTCGCAAATGAGACCCCAATATGGCTCGTCGCCGTGGGGTCCGACGCCGAACCGGTGCCGTCGCCGGACGTGAGCGCACAACTCGTCACGCAGAGCGGACAGGATAGGATGTCCCCCCCGACGGGGGCTATAGCTCAGCCGGTTAGAGCGCAGCACTGATAATGCTGAGGTCGCTGGTTCGATTCCAGCTAGCCCCACCACCATCGACCGATGACCACCGGCGGTCTGTAACCGATCGCAAGACAGGCACTACGATCACCGCTCTATGAGGGTCGTGACCTGCGTGAAATGCCTCCCCGACGGCCGTCCGCGCCTCGACCCGGAGTCGAAACGGCTCGAGCGCGGCGGTGAAGGAGAGATCAACCCCTTCGATCTCTTTGCCGTCGAAGAAGCCGTTCGGATCAAGGAGAGCTCGGGCGCCGAGGTCGTTGTCGTCTCGATGGGACCCGAGCCGACCGCCGAGGCACTGCGCAGCGCCCTGGCGCTCGGCGCCGATCGTGCGGTGCTCGTGAGCGATCCCGGCGCAGTGGGCTCCGACCTGGTGGCGACGAGCGCGGTCCTGGCCAAGGCGCTCGAGCGCGAGGGCGCGGACCTCGTCCTCTTCGGCCAGCAGGCGAGCGACGGGGGCGGGGCCGTCTTGTGGGCAGCGGTGGCCGAGCGCCTCCGCATGCCCGCCATCTCGCAGGTCACCAAGCTCGAGATCCGTGGAGAGACGGTGCGGGCCACCCGACAGACCGAGTTCGGTGACGACATCATCGAGGCACCCCTGCCGTCGATCGTCGCGGTGACCGACGCCATCAACGAGCTGCGCTACGCCTCGCTGAAGGGGGTGATGGCGGCGAAGAAGAAGCCGCTCGAGGTGCTCGCCCTGGCCGATCTCGGCATCGACCCGCTCGTAGCCGGCGACGCGGGATCGAAGACCGAAGTCCTGCGGATCGCTGACCCCCCGGCGCGCCCCAACGCCATCAGGGTGGAAGAGCACGACGAGGTGGCCCAGGTGATCGTGGACTTCCTGGTCGAGAGACAGCTCGCATGAGCACCCTCGTCTTCGTCGAGCATCACGGCGACGAGCTCTGCAAGGGCCCGCTGGGGCTCCTCGCCAAAGCGGCGGAATTCGATCAGGACGTCGCCGCGGTGATCGTCGGCGGTCCGGAGGTGAAGGCTCTGGCACCCGAGGTCGGCAAGTTCGGTGCGGCCACGGTCCACGTTGCCGAGGACGGCTCCTTGGATCCCCCTCTTCCCCAACCCCGCGTCGACGTCGTGGCCGAGGTGATGCGCCAGGGGGGGTACGACACGGTCCTGTTCTCCAACTCGGTGCTTGCCGCGGACGTCGCCGGGGGTCTGGCCGCTCGGCTCGACGCAGGGCTGAATTGGGATCTCGTCGACGTCATGCAGAGCGACGGTCGTCTGATCGGCAAGCGACCTGCGATCGCCGACTCCGTCCTCGTCGACGTGGGATGGCGTTCGACGCCGCGACTGGCGTTGTTCCGCGCCGGCTCGTTCCCGGCTGTCGAGACCGGCGCCCAGCCTCAGGTGCACAACGTCTCGGTGGAGCTCGAGAGCCACTCGCGAGCTGCGAAGATCACCGACCAGGTGACGCAGTCCGAGGACGGTCCCTCGTTGGAGAGCGCCGAGGTGATCGTCACGGGCGGAATGGGGCTCGGGGGCCCCGAGCACTTCTCCCTCGCCGAAGACCTCGCCCGGGTCCTCGGCGGTGTCGTCGGCGCCACGCGTGCCGTCGTCTACGCCGGCTGGTACCCGCACCCGGCCCAGATCGGCCAGACGGGAAAGACGGTCTCGCCCAAGCTCTACGTAGCCCTCGGCGTGTCGGGCGCGGTCCAGCACAAGGTCGGCATGCAGAGCTCCGAGACGATCATCGCGCTCAACAAGGACCCCCGTGCGCCGATCTTCGAGTTCTGCGACCTGGCCGTCGTCGGAGACGTGCATACCATCGTCCCGCAGTTGGTCGACCTCCTGCGCCGACGCTCGGGCCCCTGATGGTACGACCCGTCGACTATCCACCGCCGTTTCGGGCGAGCGAGTTCATCGCAGAACCGAGCGATCCCGTCGACGAGAGGATCGAAGTCGGCGTGCTCGTGGTCGGCGCCGGCCCGGCCGGGCTCGCCTGCGCGATCCGGTTCGGGCAGCTCCTCGAGGAGGACCCGGAGACCGCCGAGCTCCTCGGTGATGTGCCGCTGGCGGTGGCCGAGCAGGGCAGACATCCGGGCTCGCATCTTCTCTCGGGGGTGATCGTCAACCCCCGGTCGCTTCGGCGGCTCTTCGGCGACAGGGTGCGGGTCCAGGACATTCCCGGATACGGTCCGGTCCCGGCGGAGTCGGTGTACGTGCTCACCCGCGGACGGGCGTTGCCGATCCCCCCGCCTCCACCGATGCGCAACCACGGCAACCTGATCTTCTCGCTGTCCAAGCTCGGCCGGTGGCTCGCCGAGCAGGCGGAGAAGGCGGGGGCGATGGTGTTGCCCGAGACGGCGGGACGAACATTGCTCGTCTCGGACAGCGGCGTCGTCGGCGTCCGCACGGGCGACAAGGGCCGGGGGCCCGGGGGCGAAGAGCTGAGGAACTTCGAGCCGGGCTCGGACATCGTCGCCAAGGTGACCGTGCTCGCCGAGGGAACCCAAGGCCACCTCACCGGCGTGGCACTCGACCATTTCGGGCTCCGTCCCGACCATCCTCAGGTTTGGGAGCTGGGCGTCAAGGAGGTGTGGCGGGTCCCGACGCCGCTGCGCCGGATCATCCACACCATGGGGTGGCCCCTGCGGTCGGCGGCCAGGTTCCGGGAGTTCGGTGGCTCGTTCATCTATCCGATGGGTGACGACATGATCACGATCGGAATGGTGGTGGGCCTCGACTACCGCGACGCAGCCCTGTCGGTGCACGACCTGTTGCAGGAACTGAAGACCCACCCCAAGATCCGGCCTCTGCTCCAAGGAGGTGAACGCCTCGAGTGGGGAGCGAAGACCATCCCCAGCGGCGGCTTTCACTCCCTCCCCCGTCGGCTCCACGCACCGGGGTTGGTGCTGTGCGGCGACGGGGCCGGAATGGTGAGCATCCCTACGCTCAAGGGCGTGCACTACGCCATCGAGTCGGGCGGCTCGCGGCGGAGTCGGCGTTCGCGGCCGTCAAGGACGGGGTTTCTCTCAGTTCCTATGACGACGCGGTGCGGGCCAGCTTCATCTCGGCGGACCTGCACGCCGTGCGCGACATGCGGCACGTGTTCAGCCACGGGTTCTTCGTCGGTGGCGCGCTCGCCAGCGTGCTCCAGGTCTCCAAGGGTCGGATCAGCATCGGCAAGCCGTCCGCGCCCGACGACGCCGAGCCGTTGCTGCGCACCGATCGCGGCGGGCACTACCCGGTGAGCGACGGCACGCTCACGTTCGACAAGCTCTCATCGGTCTTCGCCTCCGGGAACAAGACGCGCGACGATCAACCGAATCACATCGTGCTCGCGCCGCGAGTGCCGGCCGCAGTGGCGGAGATGTGGGATCACCTGTGCCCGGCCAAGGTCTACGAGGCGGGCCCCGTGGGCGACGATGGCCTGGTGACCGTGCAGATGTCGCCGTCGAACTGCGTGCAATGCGGCGCAATCTCGGCGAAGGGCGGCCGCCTCACCCCACCCGAAGGTGGCTCGGGCCCCGAGTACTCGCTCACCTGAGCCGAGGCCGATGGATCGGCACGCCGGACGCAACCTGGACCGACGTCGGGCCATATCCTCAGCCGGATGTCGCCCACCGTCCGCCTCAGGTCACGCTCCTGCGGTCATGTCGAGATCGGGCGGGGGCTGGTCGGGCAGCTTCCAGCGCAGGAAGGCCTTGTCGTACTTCTCGTGGTAGCCGTTCGCAACTTCGATCATGGCCAGGAACGCCGGCTCGAAGTCGTCCCAATTCTCGGACTCGATGCACTTCTTGACCGCCGAGACGCTTTCCGAGGTGAACACATCCATGTCCTCGGCGTACTTCGGGCGCAGGATGGCCCCCTTCTCCATGAGGTTGACGGCCTCGGAGAGCTGGAATTTCGCCAGCGGCTTGTTGCGAGCCTTTCCGGCGTAGTAGCACTTCCAGATTCGCTCGCCGACGAGGGGCATGATCTCCGCCATCCCGGGGAGCAGGTGCCCCAAGTCACCAAGCGGGAACGACCCGCCCTTGATCGTGATCTCGTGTTCGTGTCCGGCCGATTCTGACATGGCCGTCACTGTAGCGTCCCTCGGATCGACGTTCAGGACTGATTCGAAGGGTCCGTGCCCGCCCACACCCGCGAGTCGAGGGTGCCGTCGATGGCAGCTCGGGCAACGTCGGTGAGGAGGAGCCCGTGGCTGCGCGCGTGGTCGCGGATGCGGGAGAAGGCCTCTGTCATGTCCACGCCGGCGCGCTCGAAGATCACGCCTTTGGCCTGCTCGATGAGCGAACGGTCCGCCATCGCCTGGGACAACTGCTCGTTGACGAGTGTGACCTCGGTGGAAGCTCGATGCTGGACGACGCTGATGGCGGCCAGATCGGCGAAAGCCCGGGCCACCATCAGGGTGTCGTCGTCCATGGGAAGGTCTTCGACGCTGAACAGGTTCAAGGCCCCGATCGTCGTGTCTCGAAGCCTCAGGGGAAGGGCCAGCGCCGACCGGAACCCTGCTTCGACAGCGACGGTCGCGAACCGTGGCCAGCGCCCGCGCCCGGCCCGGAGGTCTTCGTGTTCGACCGGTTCGCCCGTGCGGAAAGCGTCCAGGCACGGACCTTCCTCGGCCTGCAGTTCGAACGTCTCGAGCACACGCATCGCCTCGCTCGACGAGGCGACGAGGCGCAATGTCCCGCCAGGGGACACGAGCATGACGCCCGCCGCGGAGACCCCGAGAAGGTGCACACATCGCTCGGTAAGCCCGGTCAGCAGGTCAATGACGTCGAAGTCATCGACGAGGGTGTCGGCCATCGCGACCAGAGATTGCATGACGTCGTGTTCGCGGGTCATCTCGATGGTTCCTCCTGACGCGTTCGATCGGGTCTGCGGGGACGGATCATCCGAATCGGAGCCTTCTGTCCACGACGTCCTGGGCGACGTCGCGAAGAAAACGCTCGTTGCTGAAGGCGTACGCGCGTAGGCGGATCATCGCTTCGGTCACGCTGACCCCGAGCTGGATCGAGACCGCGCCGGCCGCATTGTGCACGACCCAGTGGAGCTCGGCTCCCGACTCGAACTCCTTGGCCAGGGTGCCCGGAGGGGCCTTGGCCTGCACATCAAGAACCCAACGCGACACCACATCGGCCATGACCAGTGCATCGGCGTGTTGGTCGTCGGTCAGCGAGCCGGGTCGGTCCTGGTAGACGTTGAGGGCCCCGAGGCGTGCCGCTCCCACTCGCAAGGGGAATCCGAACACGGCGCGCACGCCCGCCTCGACCGCTTTGGGGGTGAATGCGAACCACCGGGGTTCACGAGGGTCGGCCAGATCCGGTTCGAGGACGACCCGGTCCTGGTTGTATGCGTCCACGCACGGACCCTCTCCCAGGGAAAATTGCAGTTCCTCGATGAGGGCGCTCACGGTGTTCGTCGTGCACAGCGACCCCTGCGGCACGTCACCCGACATGAGCATGACCCCGGCACCCGATGCACCGATGACGTCCGCGGTGACCGCGCACAACCGCATCGACGAACGCTCGCCGTCGCCCCCGGTCTCCAGCGTATTCAAGATCCGCGAGAGCCGGTCCTCGTTCACGCAACCTCCATCGGGGCGCTGAGCCCGTTCGCACCGACGCTATCCCTCGGCGACTTCCTGGCCAAGAGGGCCCGGCGGTGAGTGCGCGATCGGCGGCCTACCCCGCCACGGCGCCGTGCGCCGACCAGAACCTGTTGAGATGGCCCTGCACCTTGAACAGCCAGACGAAGGCGCCGATGAGCGGAAGCAGGATCCAGAAGCCCGTCGGTTCCCTTCACCGGTTTCGGTTGACCCTCCGCCGCGTAGAGATTGCCGACTTCTGAGGGCATGACGAAGATGTTCACGATCGAGAGGATGATCGCCAGCACGAGGCCGAGCACCCCGCCGATCCCTTGCCCGGAATAGTCCTTCATCTCCTTGAACATCGCATATTGCCAATAGATCCCATAGATCCCGAGCGTCACGATCGAAAGCAGGATGACGATCCACGGGCTTCTGACCTTGCCGAGCTGTCCGGGCACGGTGTGCCCCCTTTCGTCGACGAAAGCAGAGCTTGCGGACCGAACGCTACCGGTTGATCCGGCCTGCCCCGGTCGACGCCCGTGCCCGATCGTGAGGAGCGTTCTGTGGCGCTCGTCAGCCGGACGTGATCTGCACCACGTCCCCTCCCGCGTACTGCAGGTGGCGGAGGTGGCGGACACCGGATTGATCGATGGTCGCTCAGGGTGCCGGTGCCGACCAACTCGGGGAGCGGGGACCTTCAGCTTCGCCTGCCCAGTGGCGTCGGCGGTGGCGAGGACGACGCCGTGCCCGGTGTAGAGTGTGACGCGTGACCCGGCGCGACTCCCTCACGGTCACCGGCGCGGCGTCGGTCGACCCAGAAGTCCTTGAAGTTCGAGACGTAGGGGATGTCGCGGCCCTGGACCTCGAGGTAGGCCTGGAACGGCGCCGGGTCGTTCATGTGGAGGTGCGTGGCTCGAGTACACCTGCCGATCGCCGAACCACACCGTGAGACTGTGGTGCCCGTCGGTGCGGATGGTGACGGGCTCGCTCGAAGGGGCGTCGGCGCGCAGCGGCTCCTGCCACAGACGGTCGGTCACGGCGTCGGCGACGAGGCCGTGGGCCGAGCCGATCTGCCAGGTGCTCTTGCCCCGTCGACGAGAGCGCCGCGACCACCACGTAGTTGATGGACCCGTTTCGTCTGGGTGGAGGCCGACTGGACGGCGAGGACCGCCTCTCCGACGCCACGCCCGCCGTGCCGACCGGGGTCGAGGGTCGGGACATGACGGCGTGCCACACGACGTCGGGCCCCGCGGCGCGCAGCGTGACCGCGAACCATCCCGCCCAGCTCGAGTGCGCGCGGACCCCGACGTCGAGGCCGTGGTCGGACGTCCGTTGATGAATCCCACCCCGGGCGCGGCCGAGCCGTTGAAGACGTAGTGGTCCAGGAGCTGACGGTTGGGTATCGAGGTCTTGAACGGATCGGCCATGGCCAGTCCCGGAGTGGACGAGGGTCAGGCCGGCCGGCATGGGCCGCGGCGGGAGCGGTGCCGGGCCACGTCGTGAGCACGATCGTGACGATCACGAGGGCGACGCGCCCCGATGGTGACCTCGACGCGCCACAGAGTGGCCCGGGCGCGGGCCCCACGGCGGGGTCGAAGGCGTCGGTCGTGGCCCTGTCCGGTGTGCTGGTAGGGCCGGCGTGAGACCGGGGTGAGTTGCATGACCATCGTCGAGGCCCGCGATCCTCAGAGCGTCCGGTAGTAGGTCAGGTCGGCACGGGTGAAGGCCCGGTGCGCGAGGACGACCGCGACAGCACGCGTAGACGCCGGCTCCGGCCACGAGCCCCGCCACGGCGGAGACCGTCGGACCTGCCCACGCCGCGCCGATCGACGTCGGCGGTCAGGCTCACGAGGCCCGCCCAGGCCGCGGCGAGAGGTCGCATCGGGGCGGAGAGGGAGAAGAGCAGTTGGCTGCAGAAGAGCCCGATGCCGAGGAAGAGGTAGCCGACGGTGCACGCCGCCAGCAGGCCCGGGTGTCGGGCGAGGCTCGCCGAGGATGGGGAAGGTCGCGCCGAGGCGCGGCGCACCCACGATGACCGCGGCGCCGGCCACGACGCCAGGCCGCCGAGCACGAGCAGCTGCTCGCGCCAGTACCGCAGCACCTTCTGCCGGAACTCGTCGGTCTGCGCCACCGTGAACCGCGACAACCACGCCGGGAATTGGCGTGCCAAGCAGGTGCTCGGTGGCGGCGACGGTCTGGGCCAGCAGCGGCACGAGCACGACGATGGCGACGCCGCTCGTCATGGCGAACGGCGCGTTGAAGGTGTAGCGGCCGTTGGAGGAGGCCTCCGCTCACGAGTTGGGGAGCGACCACGATGGCGAAGAAGGCGAAGCCGTAGAGCCCGTAGGGCGCCACCGCCCGGAGCAGGGCCGACCCCGAGGGTCGCCACAGCGCGGCCGGAGCCGAGGAGTCGACGCGCAAGAGCCACCACGCACTCGCGATCCAACACACCGCCGCCATCACCGCCACCAGGCGCAGCTGCCACACGATGAGGACGGTGGGATCGGTGTAGGGCCCGGAGTGGCTGACGAACCAGAGCAAGACCGCAGCCCCACCACCGACGATGACCCCGATGGAGAGAAAGGCGCGCCGGACGTAGAAAGCGGCCAGTCCGAGCTGCAGCGCGGCGATGGTGACCGCGGCGGCGAGGCCCAGTCTCGCCGTGGCGGGGGTGCCGGCGCCGAGCACGTCGTTGCGGACGAGGTAGAGGGCCAGGCGCCGACAGGACGGTGGCCACGAGGCCGAGCCTCGAGGGTCCAGCGGGTGATCCGCACCACCATGCCCTGGTCCCCGAGGCCGATGTAGAACGACGCCCTCCGACCGAAGGCCTGGATGAACGGACCGGTGACGAGGAGGGCCACGGCGGTGGCCAACGTGACGGCGTCGGCGATCGAGGGGATGGCGATGTTCGACGACCAGAACGACACTCCGGAGATCAACAACGTGGCCAGGCTCACGAGCCACGGCGAGGAATAGGCGAGACCTCGGGCCATGTCCAGGGGCCCGGGGGGCCGGGATGCGGAGCGCGACCGGTGCCATCGCTTGGCGCGACAGCGCGGACGAGTACAGACGGGACGAGGGCGAAGACGCGCTCGGCCAGAGCGTTGAGCCCGTCGGACCCCAGGGCCCGGGCCCGTTTGGCGGTGTAGCCACACGTCTCGAGCACCACGGCGACCTCCACCGCGTTCAGCGGGGCCGGGCACCGACCGACGACCGTGCGGGCGGCGATGTGGAGGCCGAGCTCACCCGCCTCGGTGGTCTGGACCGTACCCGTGGTCATGAGACCGCATGCGCCATGGCCCTGTCCGAGACAGGCGAGACATCCGCTGTCGATCCGTGACGCCGTGACGCCGATGTCCGGCGCTGCGGAGTCGGCACCTGCTCGAAGAGCCCGCGGTAGACGTCGTCGTAGTCGTCGAACATGCGTTGGGCCGTGAACAGCGTCAGGGCGCGGTTTCGCAGCCACTCGCCCAGATGCCCCCGCTCGATCGACGACGCGCCGAGCACCGCGAGCAGGGCCTCGGCCATGGCACCGGGATCGCCGGGCTCGACCACCATGGCCGGTCCCCCGACACTGCGCCGGGCCGATGGCCTCGGCCACACCCCCGACGGCGGTGGCCACGATCGGGCGCGCCGCCAGCATGGCCTCGACCGCGGTGTAGGGGAAGGCTTCGGAGATCGAGGAGAGCCCGATCACATGCGACGCGCCGTAGGCGGCCGCGATGTCGTTGGTGGAGCCCTCGAAAGTCACGGCGTCGCTGAGGCCGAGCTCGCCGACGGCGATCTCGCAATGCTCGAGGTAGCTCGGTGACGTCGCCGGCCCCACAGATCCGGAGGCGGGCATCTGCGGATGGCTCGCCGGACCCGGGCGAACGCCTGGATCAACGTCAAGACGTCCTTCAAGGGGTCGATCCGACCGACGAATCCGACCGTGGGCGGGCCGTCGGGCTCCGGCCAGACGTCGATGCGGGCCGGGTCGACGCCGTTGTGGATCACCCGGATGCGGTCGGGCTCGACCCCGAGAGCCTCCTCCCACCCGGCGTTGTAGCCGCACACCGGGGTGAGCACGTCGGCCTCGCGGTAGGCGAGCTCGACGACCGCCCGGTAGAAGTTGGCGAACAACACCTTGGTGCCGAAGGGCTCGGCGGACATCGCCAGCAACCGCTCGCGCAGGTAGATGCCGTGCTCGGTCAGTACGAGCGGGGTCCCGTAGCGGTACTTGGCCACGATCGCCGGGAGCGCGCACAACGCGGCGGCCGTGCTGTGGGCGACGTCGCAGACAGGAGTCGGCGCGGTGAGGGGGAGAAGATAGCGGTACATGGTGCGGGCGAAGTCCATGGCAGGAGCGAGCCCGGTCCGGGCATGGATGGGGTTGGCCTGGAGCCGGTCGAGCAGCAGGGCCCACGCCGCCGCGTCCCCGAGGGCGCGGCGCAGGTCGTAGCGCTCGGCGAAGTGGGCGACGGCGGAGAGGCTGTCGCCGAGCGCCTGAGGATCGGCTTCGGGCGCGGCCAGGCAGTCGACGAGATGCTCCCACGACGGCAAGAACCGGTCGCGCACCACCGGGGACGACGTCCGCAACGCCCGACGCCAACCGTCGCGCCGGGGCAGGTATTCCTCGGCCAGCTCCAGCCCCCACAAGCGGAATGGGTTGCAGGGTGACGTTGGGCGGTGGCCGGTACTGGATGCGGTGGTGCGGGTTGTCGACCAGGGCCCCGATCTCGAAGTCATGGTGCGGGAGTCCGTGGACGAGCATGTCGACCCAGGTCGACACGCCTCCGAGCACGAACGGATAGGTCCCTTCGGTCGAGAGATAGATCTTCACGCCGACTCCGTGTAGCCGAGGGTCTCGCCGATGGCGATGGCCTTCGACAGGCACTTGTGGGCCAGCGGGAGGTTGCCCGCCTCAAGAAGCAGCGGGCGCTCTCGCGATATGCCATGAAGACGCCTTGTGGGAGCGTCTCGGACTTCTCGGCGATCTCCAGGTACGCCTTGCCCGCCAGTCGCTGCAAGCGGTTGGCGTGATCGCCGCGGCCCGCCGCCAGTGCGGCCGCACGCGGCCGCTCGGTAGGCGATGGCGGCTCGTTGCGGAGCGCCCGCTTCGGCGGCCTCTGCCGCTTCGGCCTCGAAGGCGGCCAGCGCCTGGGCGTGATCGGCGTCGCGCGACGCCACGAGCCCCCGGACCCAGCCGTCGGCGCCCGAGCGGTCCCGCGAGGGCGCCGCTGGCCCGGTCCCGTTGGCGGGCATCTGCTCGTCGACCGAGAACTGCGCCTGGTTCAGGTCCGAGCCGTAGCGCAGGTGCCACCGATCACAGTCAGCCTTGATCGAGGCCCCTTCGGGCGCTCCCATCTCCTTGAACAGCTCCCGCAGCAGGGTGTGGCTGGCCGCGATGGCGCCCAGGAACGACGGGGCGAGATCCGAGGCGTATCGCTCGGGGCTGACCCGACCGTTGTGGAAGTAGGTCGACCCGACGGCGAGGACCACCCGCTCCCCTTCCTCGAGGGTCCCCGCATCCTCCGGACTGGTGTCGTCCGGGCACGTGTCGTCCGGGCTCGTGCCGTGGCCTCCGGCCGC
The DNA here is from genome assembly GCA_963739765.1 of uncultured Acidimicrobiales bacterium. Lineage (GTDB taxonomy): Bacteria > Actinomycetota > Acidimicrobiia > Acidimicrobiales > UBA8190 > Chersky-840. The sequence continues at coordinate 996,296 of CAVUBP010000003.1, forward strand.
GTCCGGGCCCATGTCGGGTCCGGGGTGGGGATCGGCGCGGGACGTGGCGACGGGCTCGACCACGACCGGGTCGGCATCGAGCGTGAAGGCGTCGGCTGCCCCGGCCCTGGCCCAACCGGGCAGGCGTGCGCAGCCTCTTCTGGGTCGGCTCCTGGTCCGGGGCGGCCAAGGTCACGTGCATTGATCGGCTCGGACACCCAGGTCCTTGACAAACGACCAGGTCTTGTTCCCGGCGTGGTCACCGAGGGTGGCCCCGGGTTGCTCAAGCCCAGGTCCGTCGGCGCCGAAACAGACCCAGTGGTGCTGAAAGACGTGCCCAGTTCGAGCGTCAAAGAGTTGCCGACCAACGTGACGAGCGGAGGTGCGGTCGTGGCAGCGCCACCGAAGACCCCAGAAGCAGGTCGGTCGTGACGCCTACCGCCCGCGCCCCACGACGCGCCCGCCCCGAAAGCTTGCGCAACAGGGCGGACGCGCCCGGGCCGATCGCGATGATCGCCGCCCTGGCGGGAGGGATCGGAACGAAGGTCCTCAACCCCGTGGTCGATGCCACGATCGTCGCCCTCCTCGTCGGCGGTGTCGTCACCTACGGCCTGCGCACGAATCGGGAGCTCCACCGAGGGCCGTGGCGTTCGGCGTGGAAGCTCTCGGAGCGCGGGCTCGGTGCGTGGTCCTCGGTGAGTTGCTCCAGGCTGTCAACGCAGGTGGGCCGCCGACCCAGGTCGGTGCCCCCATGGTCCTGAGCACAGGAGGCGACCTCCTCGCCATCATTGGGCCTCGTCTCACTGATCCACCAGCGGTTCCCGGAACGCTCCATGGACTCGTTGGCAGAAGCTCTGCTGTCCACGCTCGCCCTGGGCTTCGTGATCCTGGCGCTCGTCGTCGTCCCGTCGCAGGGTTGGCGTCCCGGGTTCCAAGTACCTGCGATCGTGGCGCCTCTTCTCGACATGATCCTTCTCTGGCTCGTGTGCAGCCTGGTGTCGCTCACCGAGCGGCACCCGGCCATCTACCGGTATCTCATCGCCGGGTTCACCTGTCTCTTCGTGGCCAACGCCAGCTATTCCGCCCTGGCGCTCGCCGGCGGCGTGCAAGCGTCGAGTCTGGTGGAGTCGACGCCCTTCTGGGGGCGTGCCTGTGGGGAGCTTCGTTCCTGCACCGGTCCCGCAAAGTCGCCTTCGACCCGGTACCCCTGCGTTCGGTGCGGCCCCGGGGTGTCCGGGTGGCGATGCTCGTGGCCGTGGGGTTGGTGGTTCCCGCCGTGCTCAGCGCCGAGTCGGTGTTGGGCATTCGCGACCACCAACCCGCGTTGATGATCGGCTCGACGCTGTTGCCGTCGTTGTTGGTCGTGTATCTCCTGCACCAGGTCTTCACTCACGCTGCAGCTGAATACCGGGCCCAGCACGACTCCCTCACCGGTGTGTGCAACCGCCTGCTCTTCGAGGATCGACTGCAGCGGGCGTTGGTGCAGGCCGACAGGACCAACAGTGCGGTATCGGTGATGTTCCTGGACCTCGATCGTTTCAAGGACATCAACGACAGCCTGGGTCATGCCGTGGGCAACGATCTGCTCAAAGCCGTCGTCAAGCGACTCCAAGGATGTCTCCGGGAACATGACACCCTGGCGCGATTCGGCGGGGACGAGTTCACCTTCCTGATCCCCGACAGCGGGAGGAAGGACGGTCACGTCGTCGACTTCGCCGAGCGCCTCTTCGACCGCTTCGAAGATCCCTTCAGCGTCGGCGGCCGCCAGTTGACGGTCAAGGCCAGCATCGGCGTGGCGGTGTCCCCGTGGGACGGCGCCGATGCCGACACGCTGCTCAAGCACGCCGACACCGCCATGTACCAGGCCAAGGCGGCCGGTCGGAACACCTACCAGGTCTTCGATTCGGCAATGAGCGCCCGGGCCCGACTGCGCTTCGCACTCGAGGACAGCCTCCGGGCCGCGGTCGAGTCGGGTCGGCTCGCCGTCCATTACCAACCCAAGCTCGACATGGCGAGCGGGGACATCGTGGGGGTCGAGGCCCTGGCGCGCTGGCGGCACCCGAGCCTCGGCTTCATCCCGCCGTGGGCGTTCATCCCGCTGGCCGAAGAGACGAGCCTGGTGGCAACGCTCGGTGAGTGGGTGCTCGACGTCGCCTGCACGCAGGCACAGGGTTGGCAGGACGAGGGCCTGCCGGCGATACCGGTGGCGGTGAACCTCTCGCCCCGACAGTTCGCCCATCAGCCCGTGGTGGAGATGGTCGACCAGCGTACTGAAGCGGACGGGGTTGGATCCGACGCTGCTCGAGCTCGAGGTGACCGAGAGCGTGCTCATGGAGCGTGTGGACGAGGTGGTCGCCAGCCTCAACGAGCTGCGATCCCTCGGTGTGCGCTGCTCGATCGATGACTTCGGAACGGGATACAGCGCGCTTGACGTATCTGGCCGAGATGCCGATCGACGCCATCAAGATCGATCGCTCCTTCATCCAGCGCATCGACGGCGAGGCGAGCGGCGCCTCCATCGTCGGGTGCGGTCATCGCGCTCGGCGCACAGCCTCGACCTGGTGGTGGTGGCCGAGGGCGTCGAGTCGGATCAACAGCTGCAGTTCCTGGACGCGCACGGTTGTGACCAGGTGCAGGGCTTTCGGTTCAGCCCTCCTGTGCCCGCATCCGGAGATCGTCGAGCTGATGCGCACCCCGGCCAAGGTGTTCACGGACTGGGGCGAGGAGGTCGTCGCCACGCCGCTTCCCATCTCCGGCATTTCGCCCGCCCGATTGGAAGCCTTGCTGGAATCGATCATGATGGAGCGCCATGTGCCGTCCGAGCTCGACAGCGAAGCCATCGAGGCGGTCCTCACCGCTCTGCAGGCCGACGAGCTGACGAGGGTCAAGAGCGCCCGGTCGACCCGGTCCCGCTCGGCCAAGGTCGCGGTGAGCACGTTGGCCAGTCTGGCGTCTGTGTCGGGAGGGGCAACCGCGGCCGGGGCACTGGCCGGTTCCGGCCGAGAGTCTCGGGGCCAGGATCCTCGACGAGGGGACCGCGGTGTCGTTCGCCGCCGGCTCGACACAGACGGCCACCGAGGCCGACCCCGCCGCCACGACGTCGGAGCCCCACCCGGGCGATCGGGTGGCCGAGCACAACGCTGAGGGTCCGTCCGGCTCGTCGTAGCGGACGGAGCGGACGGAGCGGACGGAGCGGACGGAGCGGAGGTAGGGACGTAGCGGACGAGGGCGCGGCGATCTATCTTCGGGTCGAGTGCGGAGCGGATCTGGTGGGGAGGAGCGCTCGCGAGGTGTCGTGAGCCGTCGGCAGGTCCTGGGCGGGGGGTTGGTGGGCGCCGCCGGCGTGGTGGTGGCGGGGATCGCGGTCCCCGGCGCCGCCGACGCGACTGACGCCACCGGCGCGCCCGGCGCGGTTCGCTCGAACGGGGCCGGTGCCGGCCATTACAGCCCGCGGGCACTCACCGTCGACGGCCTGGCGTCTCCCATCGGGCTCGGCCTCGACGACGTGTACTTCGCATGGCAGCTCGGAGACACCAGACGCGCCGCGGTCCAGCGCGCCTACCGGCTGACGGTGTCCCGCCCGCGCCTTACCGGGCCCGAAGGCTCCGATGCGCCGCCGGTGGTGTGGGACAGCGGCCGCGTGGCGTCGGCGGAGCAGGCCTTCGTCGCCTACCGGGGCCCCGCGCTCGCCCCCGACACGGTGTACCGGTGGACCGTCCAGTCGTGGCCCGCGACGGGCGGTCCGAGCCCTTTCGCCTCCCCGGCCACGTTCGAGACAGGCTTGCGGGACTCGGACTGGAAGGCGAGCTGGATCGGTCGGTCGTTCCCTCGAGGTCCGGGGCCCGACGAGTACACCTATGCGCGTCGGGAGTTCGCGCTGTCGAGCTCGCCGGTCGTGCGCGCCCGTGTCTATGTGTCGGGTGACCAGCAATACGAGCTGTACCTGAACGGCAGCCGCGCCGGGAAGGGGCAGGCGTACTCCTTTCCGGACTCGCAGTACTACGAGACGCTCGACGTCACCTCGCTGCTGCGGGCCGGCGCGCTCAATGCGGTGGGCGTCGTCTCGAGCTGGCAGGGGCCGACCAAGGGACATCCCGCGGGCAAGCCGGGCGTGATCGCGCAGATCTCGGTCCTGCACCGAAACGGCCACCGCGAGGTCATCGTGTCCGACGGTTCCTGGCGGGTGCGCCAGGGGGCCTGGTTGCCCGGCACGCAGCGCGACCTCGAAGGCGACCTGGTCGACTTCACCGAGAACATCAACGGGCCCGACGTCCCGGTGGGCTGGGAGCAACCGGGCTTCGACGACAGCACCTGGGCCAGGGCCACGGTCTTCGGCGCGGCCGGCGTGTCGCCGTGGCGGCACCTGGTGTCGGTACGCACGCGCATCGTGGAGGAGCCGGTCCGGGCGCTGTCACTGACCACATTGGCATCAGGTGCGGTGGTCGCCGACTTCGGGAAGGTGTACGCGGCGGTTCCGACGGTGAGCTTCCACCGCGGCGTGGCGGGGAGATCGGTCACGATGCGAGCCGGCTTCCTGCTCGACGAGCCGGTCGCCGGGCAACCCTTCACCGGCGTGCCGGGCCAGGTGTCGAGCACGCACGGCACCCAGCACACCGACATGAGCTACAGCTATGTCCAGCGCGGCGGTGCCGAGGAGTTCCATCCCTTCGACTATCTGGGGTTCCGCTACTTCCAGGTCGACAACCCCGGTGAGAACCTGACCCCCGCCGACGTCGTGGCGCGCACCCGGCACTCGGCTGTGCCCGACGAGCACGCGGCGTCGTTCGCATCGTCGTCGCCGGTGATCGACGCGATCTTCGAGCTCGGCCGCCACTCGGCCTTGTTCGGCGGACAGGAGCAGTGGATCGACACGCCGACACGCGAGAAGGGCCCCTGGCTGTGGGACGGGTTCAACGAGTCCCAGACGGCCATGGCGGCGTTCGGGGAGCAGAACCTCACCCGCAGGTCACTCCTGGAGTTCGCCCAGTCCCAGCACCGCTTCTGGGAGAAGAGCGGTTCGGTCAACAAGATCTACCCGACGGGCCTGGGGGCCGAGGACATCAACGAGTACACCGAGATCTACCCCGAATGGGTATGGCAGTACTGGATGCGCACGGGTGACCGGGCGCTGCTGGGCGCGGTCTACCCGGTGCTGGTGAACATCGCCGGCTACGTCGACACCTCGGTCGATCCGTCGACCAACCTCGTCGACGACCTGCTGGCCACCGAGCACCTACTACTCGTACCCCATCGTCACGCGGCTCAACGTGCTGGGGGTGAACGTGTTCCGTCGTGCCGCCGATGTGGCGGGCGCGCTCGGCCGGCCCGCCGCCGAGGTCGGCGAGGCACCGACGGAGACAAGCCCGGCTCACCTCGGCCATCAACCGTCATCTCACGCGAAGCGACGGTACCTACGTCGACGGCATCGACGGCAAGCGGGGTCAAGCTGACCGACAGCCTCGCAGTATGCCAACGCGTGCGCGCTCGCCTACGGGGTCGTCCCGACGGGCCGTCGCGCCAGCGTGGCGGCCTACGTGTCGAGCTTCGGGATGGGCGTGCCGGTGAGCAGTGCCACCGAGGTGTTGAAGGGCCTGGCCGACAACGGTCGCATCGACGACGTCGTCGCGGATCCTGACCGATCCCGTCCACGACGGCTGGGCCAACATCCTGGCCCGGGAGGGACCTACACCTGGGAGGTGTGGGAGCCGTCCGATGCGGCCGGGGACAGCATGTCGCACGGTTGGGGATCGAACGTCCTCGTCGAGATCCAACAGACACTGCTGGGAGTCCACCCCACGAGCCCCGGGTACGCGTCGTTCGACGTGTCGCCCCCGTCGACGGGCCTGGAGTGGGCCGGGAGGCACGGTGCCGACACCTCGCGGGCCCATCGACGTCGCCTGGCGTCGACCCACGCCGGGCGGGGGCCAGTTCGTCCTCGACGTCACCGTCCCCCCCAACGCCTCGGCGACCGTCCATCTCCCGGCGTCGAGCACTCGCCGGCGTCACCGAAGGCGGGCGGCCGTTGAAGAGCGCGCCGGGAGTGCGGCTGCTGCCGTCTCGCCCGGGCCGGGTCGGCGTGGGGGTCGGCGCCGGACGTTACGAGTTCCACGTCACGTCAGGTCCGTAGCGGTACGGCGCCGACGCCCGGTCGCTCCGGCAGGATGGGGTCATGAGCCCCGCCACCGGATCGACCCGAAGACCACGACCGCGTCACACTCGAGCCTTTCACCGGGCCCTGGGCCGACGACGACCCCGACGCCAACTTCAAGGCCGACGTGGCGCTCTACGCGCCGGTCGACCCCATGGTCACGATCCGCACCCTGAGCCGCAACGTGGGCGTTCCCGCCGGCGCCCTGGTGCGCTACGTCTTGGCGAAGTACGCCACCGGCGGGAGCGGGGGCCTCCTGGAGCTGGGCCCCGGATGGTGCAACCGGCTGTGGGAGCCCATCGAACGCGCCGAGCGCGACGGCTCGGACCAGGCCCGTCTCGAGGCCTACGAGCAGCTGCGGCAGATGATCCAGTGGCTGCGGCTCCCCCTGCACGACCCGTCGATCTATCCCGAGCAGCGCTGAAGGCCCCCGTGCGCTCTCGTGACCGGGCCGGTGCGCGGTGGTGTACCTGCGGTGTGGTCCCGCGTGTGTCGAGAGCTGAGCCCTCCCCGAAGGCGCGGACCGTTAGCGTAGGGAGGAGTGCGACAGCCGCGTTGTGACACGGAGGATCCGACATGACCGAGACCCACGACCCCGAGGCCCCGCACTGGCGGGGGATCAACCACCTGGCGCTCATCACCGACGACATGGACGCCACGGTGCGCTTCTATCACGGCGTGCTCGGTGCCCGGCTGGTGGCCACCATCGGCACGCCGCAGTTCCGCCATTACTTCTTCGAGTTCGGCGCGCAGAACACCGTGGCCTTCTTCGAGTACGCGGGCCTGGCTCGTCGACCGCTTCGCCAAGCCGGCCGGCGTCCCCGATCCCCGGGCCGTGCAGTTCGACCACCTGTCGTTCAACCTTCCCGACGAGCATGCGCTTCTCGACCTGCGCGACCGCCTCAAGTCCGCGGGGTGCGAGGTGACCGACGTGGTCGACCACGACTTCATCCGCTCGATCTACTTCACCGACCCCAACGGCATCGCCCTCGAGGCGTCGTGGTGGGCGCTCGATGCCACCGGTCGGCCCGCCGACTTCGGCGACGACCGGCTGTTCTCGGACCCGAACCCCGTCCCTGCCGTGAGCGAGATCCGCGACCGGGGCCACGGTGAGCTCCGTGCCCCATCACCCGCCTCGCCTGATTCGGCGCGCGCCGTCGAATCCTCCGAAAGGGCCGGCCTCAGGATCGCGGTCGAGTTGAAGTTGAGGGTGAAGGGGACCGATCGACGGTTTGAACAACCACTTCGGCACGGTCTTCCCGTTGATCTTCACCTGCACGGTCACGAGCGACGCGCTCATGCTGAGCGTCAGTTGGCCGTTGGCAGGGTTGAAGTCCTTGACCTGACCGGCCTGCAGCGTGCCTGCGAAGACCGGTGAGAAGCTCTGGGGGGAGTGGACCACGGTCCAGCACGGCGCCCACGCCGCCACCACGACGGTGTAGTTCGACGCCCGCACCGACACCGTGGCGCTGCCGGCGCCGGTGTTGGTCAACGAGACCACCGACGAATGCGCAGGGTGTGCCGGCGTGCCGCCGCCGGGTCGGAGCCGCCCGGCACGGTGGCGATCCGTCGGATGCCGACGTGGTGCACCACGTGGATGTCCGCCAGCAACTGGGGGTCGTAGTGCTGGACGGCCAGGCCGGCGAGCGCCACGGCGAGCAGCGTCGCGGTGACCCAGATCGCGCCCCGCAGGATCAGGGGGACGGCCCGGGCGGGTGCGTAGACCGGCGGCACGGCGGGGAAGGACCCCGGTGACCGTGAACGACCCGTTGCCGCCGTTGCCGTTGACGGCGGGCGGGCTCCGCGCGTCGCACCCCGGGGACCTCGTCGGTCTGGGTGAAGGCCCGCAGGTGGGTCCCGTCACCGGGATAGCGACTGAGGTGGCCGGCCGACACCGATCCCGTCAGGTAGACGCTCTGGGTCGGTACCCCGTTGGCGGGCCGTTTCCGCCCGTGGCGGCACCCGTCGGACGCCGGCGGGAGATGCACCCCAATGGGCCTCTCACCACGCCGGCGAAGTCGTCGACCGTCGAGTTCGACGAGGTCGCCGTAGCGCGGACGGCGGTCAGGGCCGAGCGCAGATCGGGGAACGGCGAGAGGTCGCCCGCCTCGAGCGCCTCGAGCTGGGCAGCGGGACACCGGTGCGGTCCTGGATCTCGGTCAGGTCGATGCCGACCGCCTCACGCGCCTCGCGCAGGGCGGTGCCGACGTCGGCGGGCGTCGAGCCCGGTTGCTGGCGTCGTCCCCCGCGGCGCCGCATCCTCCTGTCGCTGGCTGCGGTAACCACGTGTGCCCTCCCTACGGCCCCCCGAATCGTACTGCGAAGTCTCGAATCCTGGTCTTCGGGATGTCATCGGCGCGTGGAGCCAATCCTGGATCCCCACCCCTTCCACGAGCGGGATTCCGGGGCGCACCGTCGGAGGGGCGCCTGGTCCAGGCCTGTCGGCGGGCTGGCCCACCCGACAGCCCCCGGCGAGTGGTCCTCGACGGCGATCCTGCTCAGCTCCGGTTGTTCGGGAGCACTTTCCTACCACTCCGGCGGCACCGGCGCCGTGACCCACCGTGTCGCGTCGGCACCGTGCGTGAGTGGTGCGCCCCGGTCGAGGCCGGTCCGCCTGGTCCGACGGGTCCCGCTGTCGGTCCTTCGGCCGACCACCACGTGCAGCACTCACATCACGTCACGTGAGAACCGGACAGCGCCCAGGCGCACCGGACCCGGGCTGACGCGGCCGTCAGGGCTGACAGGGGCGTCAGGAAACGCTAACGTTGCCGACCAGGGGCGGTGGGCGTGGTGACATCGAACGTCCTGGGTGATTCGCACGACACCTTGGGTCCGAGGTGCCACCGGAGCCCGGTGCGAGAGGAGTGCGGATGCAGGCTGAAGAAGAGGCGGGCACGTCTGCCGGCATGGTGGCCGATCTGGCTTCCTCGGACGATCCGCGCGCCATCTCCCGCTCGCTGCGCGAAACGCCGGTGATGCGGATCGACGACATGTTCACGCTGCTGACCCGCCGCGAGCACGTCGAGGACGCCCTGCGGAAGTCGGCCCTGTTCTGCTGGAGCGAGGTCCCCATGGACCTCGGCAACATCCGGCCGCTGATCCCGCTCATGATCGATCCTCCCCAGCACGTGAAGTACCGCCGGATCCTCGACCCGCTCTTCTCCCCCAAGAAGATGGCGCTGCTCGAGGACGAGGTGGTGGCGCTCGTGAAGGAGCTCGTCGACGAATTCGTCGACCGGGGCTCGTGCGACCTCCACGAGGAGTTCGCCGTCCCCTTGCCGTGCCGGGTCTTCCTGCGGATGATGGGACTGCCCCTCGCCGACCTGGACATCTTCCTGGCCGTGAAGGACGACATCATCCGGCCGCCCGGGGATCACCATGGAGGAGCAGGCCCCGGCACCGCAAGGCGGCGGGCGAGAACGTCTACGCGTACTTCGACGCCGAGGTGAAGAAGCGACGCGCCGCGGCAGCCCACCGACGACCTGCTCGGCCAGATCATGGAGAAGGAGGTCGACGGGATCCGGCTCACCGACGAGGAAGTCCTCGACATCTGCTTCCTGTTCATCATCGCCGGGCTCGACACCGTCACCGACTCCCTCGACTGCTTCTTCGCCTACCTGGCCCAGGAGCCCGACCAGCGTCGCCTCCTGGTGGAGGACGAGTCGGCCATCCCGTCTGCGGTGGAGGAGCTGCTGCGTTGGGAGAGCCCGGTCCCGGCCGTGCCCCGGGTGGTGACCGAGGACGTGGAGTACGAGGGATGCCCGGTCAAGGCCGGAGAGCAGGTCATGCTCCTCATCGGGTCGGCCAACACCGACGACGCTGCTCATCCCGGGGTGGACACCGTCGACCTGCGGCGCAACCCCAACCCGCACCTCGCCTTCGGTGGAGGGGTGCACCGGTGCCTGGGGTCGCACCTGGCGCGGGTGGAGCTGCGGGTGGCGCTGCGCGAGTTCCACCGCCGGATCCCCGACTACTGGCTCAAGCCCGGGACGGTGCTCGAGTACACGCCCGGACTGCGCTCGCTCACCACCCTGCCGATCGAGTTCAAGCCGGCCGGCTGATCCCGAGGTATGCGCATCCGGCTCGACACCGAGACTGTGCCAGGGCCACGGCCGCTGCTACACGCTGGCGCCCGACGCTGTTCGACTCCGATGACCTCGGCCACTGCGTGCTGCTCGTCGACGAGGTTCCGGCCGGGCACGAGGACGAGGCCCGCACCGGCGTCGACAACTGCCCCGAGCACGCGCTGACCCTCGAGGGCTGACCGCGATGCCGGGACCTGAAGCCCGGGCGTCAGGCGCCCCGCATGGTGTTGCCCTGGTCGGAGGGGCCGAGAACGACGCGGGTGCCCACCCCGTCGTGTCCCAGGAGCTCGGTCGTCAAGGTTGTCATCGGCACGTGCCACCGTGCGGCGGCCGGCGACGTCGACGAGGCCGATCGCCGCCTGCGCGCCGTCGCTCCCGGTCGAAGGGTGCGGTGTAGGCCACGATCGTCCCGGTGGCGCCGTCGTCGACCGACGCCTCGACGACCAGCGCGTCGGCCAGCCCGTCGACGTGCTCCTGGAGCTTCTCGGGCGGTCGCGGGTGGCTCGTCGGGCGGCGCGCCGCGAGTACAGGCCGACCGAGTGCTTGGTGAGGTAGTACCCGTTGCCGTGTACGAGTGCGTGTTCGCCGCGACCGTCGCGCAGCCAGTGGACAGGTGTTGGCGATGGAGTGGGTGACGTAGTTGCTCCCCGGGCCCCCGTGGTAGGGCAGTCCACCGGTCAGGGTGAGGGGTCGGGGGTCGTCGGGCGCGATGTCGAAGCTGTCTCTGGCCACCTCCACCGAGCTCGGGAAGCAGGCGTACAGGTCGAGGCCCTCGACGTCGTCCATGGTGACCCCGGCGGTGTCGAGCGCCCGCCGCGCGCACTCGGCCAGCGCCGGGGAGCGGTGCAGGACGGGTCGCTCCGACAGGTACCACAGGTCATGGGCGTCGGCCCATCCCGACAGGTAGGCGACTTCGTCGGGTCCGAGCCCCCACGCGCGGGCCGTCGCGGCGTCGGTGACGATGATCGCCGCGGCCATGTCCACGTCCATGACGGCGTTCACGTACTTGGGGTACGGGAAGTAGATCATGCGGTTGTCGGCGGTGACCGTCATGATCTCCGATGCGCGTCACGCGGGGTGGGGAACCACGAGATGGGGTTGGCCACCGCCACGGCGTTGAACCGTGCCATGAGGTCCCCGATGGCGGCGCTGTGGGTGGCGGGGTCGTGGCCCGCGCCGTGGGCCACCGCCGACTCCACCAGCGCGTACATGGTGGTGGCCTGCGCCAGCCCGTGGGCGCGCTTCGACGGGGTGCAGACCCCGACGTCGGGCTCGAGCGGGGGCCACGTGTCGGGCCACCCTCGGCGCGCTGGGCCAGTCGAGCTCGACTGCCCTGCTTCCGGGCGCGCCGGCGCGTGGCGAGGGCCTCGGCCCCGGCGATGAGGACGCGGGGCTGGCCGCCCGCGGCGACGAGCTCGGCGGCGCGGTTCACGAGCCACTGGGGGATCGAGCCCCCCATCCCCGAACAGCGCGCCTCGGCCCGGGTGGCACCGAGCCGCCGGGCGAGCTCGGGCGCGGGGTCGCCGTGGCGCAGGGACAACGAGTGGACCATGAACAGGTGCGTCAGGTCCGAGAGCACCGCGGCGCCGTCGGTGGCGCCGGGGCCGGCACCGCCCATGTCGGCGACTGGCTGCGCCGGGCCGCGTCCTCCATGAGCTCGAAGGGGTCGGGCGCCGCGGCGGGGTCCTCGTCGCGGTTGGTCAGCTGGCCCGCACCGACCACCACCGGGACGCGTCGTCCAGTCCATCGTCAGACACCTTTCTCGGGTTGGAGCGAGCTGTGCGGCGCCGATCCACGCCCCGGGCCGGGCACCGCGGCGGCGTCCCCGGGGGTCGTGCCGGCCGCTGTCATGAGGGTCGGAGTCGGCCCCGGGCTCAGACAGCCGCCGGGATGGGCAGGCCGTAGGCCTCGACCTCGTTGTCGCACAGGATCTTGACGCGTTCGTCCTCGTCGAGCGGCGCCAGCGTCTTCATCAGGGTCTCGAGCACGTTGTCGGAGTACTTCGGGATGCGGGTAGTTCGACGCCCACAGGATGCGGTCCGCGCCCAGCCACCTGGCCGAGGAGGCGATGTTCCACTCCTCGGCCTCGAACGACACGTAGCACTGGCGGCGGAAGTAGTCGCTCGGCTTCATCGTCAGGTGCTCGCCCTCGAGCGGGTACTCCTCGACCTGCTCGTCCATGCGTTGGAGGATGGTGGGCATCCACCCGCCTCCGGACTCCAGGAAGATCATGCGCAGGCTCGGGAACCGCTCGCACACCCCGCCCATGATCAACCGGCCCACGGTGACGATCATGTCCGCGGCGTTGCCGATGGCCTGGCCGAAGCCCGACCCTCCGTAGAGCGCGCTCACGGTGTTGTTCACGACCGTGATGTCGGGGTCGTCGACGACGAGGCCGAACTTCCGGCACGCGCCGGGCGTGTCGATGTGCACCCCGGGGTGGAAGGCCACCGGGAGCCCGAGCTCCTGGCACGCCGACCAGAACGGGTCGTACACGCTGTGGGAGAGGGGCAGCTCGTCGATGTAGGTCGACGGCCGGATGATGAGGCCGCGCAGGCCGAGCTCCACGGCGTGCTCGGCCTCGGCCACGGCCATGCCGATGTCCTGCAGGGGGACGAGCCCCATGCCGAAGAGCCGATCGCGGTCCTGGCCGCAGAACTCCGCCAACCATTCGTTGTAAGCCCGCTGGCAGTCGCGCACGAACTCGTTGTTGTGCAGCGCCTTGATGGGGTCGACGGGGCCGAAGAACATGGCCCCGCTCGGGTACAGCACCGACACGTCGATCCCGGCGCGGTCCATGTCCTCGAGGCGCGTGGCCGGGTCCCACCCACCCTTGCGCATGAGGCTGGCGCCCACCCGCTTGACGTTCTCGGCGATGCGCTCATAGGGGATCCCTGACAACTCCGAGGCGCGGTGCAGGGCGTCCGCCCCGCCGTTGCGGACCTCGTCGCCGACGTAGCGCTTGCCGCTGGCCGGGTCCACGCGGGGGATCCAGTCCCCCCACTTCTTGGCGTCCATTCGGCTCGACCACAGGTCGGGCGGCTCCATGATGTGGCCGTCCCCGTCGATGACCTTCACCCCGTCGGTGGGCATTGGTGTCCTCCCCGGCCTGACGCCGTGTCTGCTTGCCCAGTGGCCCGTGTGCCGGGGCCGATGGTCGGCTCGGTCACCCAGCCCCGAGCGCCCAGCCCGAGCCGATCAGCCCAGCCGCCCAGCCCAGCCGCCCAGCCCCGTGCCGATCCGTTCAACCCTGAGCCGATCAACCCCGAGCCGATCAACCCCGAGCCGATCAACCCCGAGCCGATCAACCCCGAGCCGATCAGTTTCTCGGCCAACCGACCCAGGTCCGCCGCCAGGATCTTCTTGCGTTCGCCGGTGTCGCGGCGCGGCCGGATCGAGGTGTCGACGTCGGCCGACTCGGCGCGCAGGGCCGCCACCGTGCACTTCTCCCGGGCCCGGTGGGCGAAAGGGTCGAAGCGGAACAGGCGCATGGCGTTCTCGTGGGTGATCTTGTTGACGTCGGAGTCCGGCACCCCGGCCAGGTACTTCATGGCGATCTCGGGGGCGTTGGGCCATGTCGAGTCCGAGTGCGGGTAGTCGCACTCCCAGCACACGTTGTCGAGCTCGAGGAAGCGTCGGTTCTCGACGCCGAAGGCGTCGTCGATGAAGCAGGTGACGATGCGCTCCTTGAACACCTGGCTGGGGAGCATGTCCCCGAAGTCCTGGCCCGTCCACTTGTGGTGGTGCTGGTAGACGTAGTCGACGCGTTCGAGGAAGTAGGGGATCCATCCGATCCCGCCCTCGGACAGGGCGATGCGCAGGTTGGGGTACTTGCGCAGCACCGGGGAGAAGAGCAGGTCCGCGGCGCACTGGATGATGTTCACCGGCTGCAGGGCGATGAGCACGTCGAAGGGGGCGTCGGGCGCGGTGATGGCCAGCTGCGACGAGGAGCCGATGTGCAGGCACACCACCGTCCCTTCCTCCTCGCACGCGGTCCAGAACGGGTCCCAGTGCTCGGAGTGGAAGCTCGGCCAGCCGAGCTTGGAGGGGTTCTCCGAGAACGTGACGGCGTGGCAGCCCTTGGCCGACACCCGGCGCACCTCGGTCGCCATGAGCTCGGGGTCCCAGATGGGCGGGATGGCGAGGGGGATGAAGCGGCCGGGGTAGGCACCGCACCAGCTCTCGATGTGCCAGTCGTTGTAGGCCCGCAGCATGTCGATGGCGAGCTCTTTGTCCTCGGTCCGGGCGAAGAGCTGGCCGCAGAACTGGACGAACGAGGGGAAGCACATCGACCCCAGCACCCCGTTGGCGTTCATGTCCCGGACACGCTCGTGGATGTCGTAACAGCCGGTGCGCATCTCCTCGAAGGAGGTGGGCTCGATGCCGTACTCCTCGGGGGGACGGCCCACCACGGCGTTGAGGCCCACGTTGGGGATGAGGTTGCCCTCGAAGGACCACACGTCGGTGCCGTCGTCGTTGTGGATGATGCGCGGGGCGCGGTCCTTCCACTTGGCGGGCACCCGGCCGTCGAACATGTCGGGGGGCTCGACGACGTGGTCGTCGACGCTCACGAGGATGAGATCTTCGGCTTGCATCGCGCTCCTCCCCCTGCGTGCTCGGCGGCGCGGCGATCATATACCTGACGTTCGTGTCAGGCACAGGTCGGCCGGCGGTCCTACACTGCGCCCCGATGCACGCCGACGCGCCCAGGGGACTGGCAGGGATCGCCCGGGCCGATCCCGGCCGGGTGGCACTCGTCTTCGGCGAGCGCCGGATGACCTTCGGCGAGCTCGACCGAGCCGCCAACGCCATGGCCCACGCCTGTCGTCGCCCGCGTGTCGCAGCCCGGGCGACCGCGTGGCGGTGATGATGGGCAACTCCACCGACGCCTTCGCCGTGTGGCACGGCGTCACCCGCCTCGGTGCGCTCGTGGTGCCGGTCTCGACGCGGCTCACCGACGCCGAGGTGGCCTACATCGTCGGGGACTCCGGCGCCGCGCTGGTGGTGCACGACGGATCGGCGGTGGCCGGGCGCGCCGCGGCGAAGGCCGGGGTCCCGACGCTCGACGTGAGCACGCCGGCCGTCTCCGCCGACCTGGCCGCCGGGCGCGCCGAGGCGCCGGTCGAGGACTTCCTCGGCACCCCGGTGGTGGCGATGACCTACACCTCGGGGACCACCGGCCGTCCCAAGGGCATCGCCCGGATCGGCCCCCGCCCCGGCCCGCGAGACACCGCCGAGCCCCTTCGCCACCTTCTGGGGCTTCGGGCCCGACGACGTCCACCTGATGTGCGGACCGATGTACCACACCGCGCCCAGCGCGTACGCCCTCGATGAGCCTGGGCGAGGGCGGCGACGGTCGTGATCATGGCCCAGTGGGACTCGGCCGAGTGCCTGAGGCTCATCGAGGCCGAACGGGTCACCACGGCCCAGATGGTGCCGGCCAACTTCATCCGCATCCTCGAGGCCGACTGGCAGTCCTATGACCTCTCCAGCATGCGCAAGGTCCTGCACGCCGCGGCTCCGTGCCCGGTGCCGGTGAAGCGACGGATCATCGAGGTGTTCCCGCCGGGCACGGTGTGGGAGTACTACGGCGCCAGCGAGGGGATGGCGACGGTCATCTCCCCCGAGCAGTGGCTGGCCAAGCCGGGCAGCGTGGGGCGGCCCTTCCCGGGCGTGTCGGTGCAGATCGTCGACGAGGAGGGTGCGGAGCTCCCCGCCGGTGAGGTGGGGTCGATCTTCATCTCTGCCTTCGGC
Organism: uncultured Acidimicrobiales bacterium; assembly: GCA_963739765.1. Lineage (GTDB taxonomy): Bacteria > Actinomycetota > Acidimicrobiia > Acidimicrobiales > UBA8190 > Chersky-840. The sequence continues at coordinate 1,012,262 of CAVUBP010000003.1, forward strand.
GGCCAGCGCTTCCGCTACCACAACGCCCCGGACAAGACCGACTCGGCCTGGCAGCGGCGACTACTTCACCGTGGGTGACATGGGTTGGCTCGACGAGGACGGCTACCTCTTCCTCGCCGACCGTCGGACCGACCTCATCATCAGCGGGGGCGTCAACATCTACCCGGCCGAGGTCGAGACGGCGCTCATCGAGGACGACGACGTGGTGGACGCGGCGGTGATCGGTCTTGCCCGACGAGCGCATGGGCCAGAAGGTGCACGCCGTGGTGGAGCTGCGCCCCGGCGCGGCGCGCGACGCCGAGGCGCTCACGGCGCGACTGGCGGGGCGGCTGGCGGATTTCAAGTTGCCGCGCACGCTCGAGTTCGTCGACGAGCTGCCGCGCGAGCCCAACGGCAAGGTGCTCAAGACCAGACTGCGACAGGAGCGGATGCAACCGGCCCCGGCCGGTGGAGGGGAGACGACATGACCGAAGCCCATGACGTACGGGGCGAGGCCCGCCTGCTCATCGACGGCAAGCTCGTCGAGGCGAGCTCCGGGGCCGGCTTCGCCAACATCGACCCAACCACCGAGCAGGTCCTGGGCGACACAGCGGATGGCACCGCCGCGGACATGCGCAGTGCCATCGCCGCCGCGCGCCGCGCCTTCGACGACACCGACTGGTCGACGGACCACGAGCTGCGCCGGCGGTGCCTCGAGCAGCTGCACGCGGCCGGCGGCGGCGCACATCGAGGAGCTGCGGTCGGTGACCGTGGCCGAGGTGGGCAGCCCCATCGCCCTCACCTACGCCAACCAGGTCGACCTGCCCATCGACGACCTGGGGTACTGGGTCGAGGAGCCCGTCCGCTACGAATACGAGAAGTGGCTGCCCGAGCGCGACGTCTTCGGCCAGCCCCAGCGCCGGCTGGTGCGGCGCGAGGCGGTGGGGGTGGTGGGAGCCATCACGCCGTGGAACTTCCCGCTCAACCTGAACCTCGCCAAGCTGGGCCCGGCCCTCGCGGCGGGCAACACCGTGGTGCTCAAGCCCGCTCCCGACACGCCGTGGTCGGCGACCGTCCTCGGCCGGCTGATCGCCGAGGAGACCGACATCCCCGCCGGCGTCGTCAACATCGTGGCGTCCTCGGACCATCTGGTGGGCGAGGTCCTCACCACCGACCCGCGAGTCGACATGATCACCTTCACGGGGTCGACGGCCACGGGCCGGCGCATCATGGCCAAAGGGCGCCGAGACCGTGAAGAAGGTGTTCCTCGAGCTCGGAGGCAAGTCGGCCAACATCGTCCTCGACGACGCGCCCGATCCCGGCGGGGCCATCGCCGTGAGCGCCATCGGCGTGTGCACCCACTCCGGGCAGGGCTGTGCCATCACCACCCGGCTGCTCGTCCCCCGGTCCCGCTACGACGAGTTCGTGGAGCTGGCCGACGCCATGATGGCCAGCGTGACCTACGGCGACCCGTGGGACGCGGCCAACCTGCAGGGCCCGCTCATCAGCGCCAAGCAGCGCGACCGGGTCATGGGCTACATCGAGAAGGGCAAGGCCGAAGGGGCCCGGTTGGTGCGCGGCGGCTCGAGGCCCGCCCAGTTCGACAAGGGCTTCTTCGTCGAGCCCACGCTGTTCGCCGACGTCGATCCGAGGCGCGACCATCGCCCAGGAGGAGATCTTCGGCCCCGTGCTGGCCGTCATCGCCTTCGAGGACGACGACGACGCCGTGCGCATCGCCAACGACTCGATCTACGGGTTGTCGGGAGCGGTCACGAGCGCGTCCGAGGAGCGCGCCATGGCCGTCGCCCGTCGTGTCCGCACCGGGACGCTCATGGTCAACGGAGGGTTCTGGAACGCGCCCGACGTGCCCTTCGGTGGGTACCGCCAGAGCGGCGTGGGGCGCGAGAACGGCGTGGAGGGATTCGAGGAGTACCTCGAGACCAAGGCCATCGCCCTGCCCGCCACCTGAGCCGCCGTCCCCCCCGGGTTTGGGGACGGGTGAATTGCAATTGTGTAGTTCGCGGCGCCGAACCGGGCGGCGAGGCCCGGTCTCCCCTGGTCAAGGACATGTTTGCCGTCTCCCCTAGGAATTCTGGTTTTTGCTCACTACAAACTAGGGAGCAATGGGACGACCCCTGGACGAGGACGTGCTGGCGGAGTACGGCAACCAGATGTTCGGCCGGCGCATCCGCCTGCGCGTCCTGCTGTGGGCGCAAACCCAGCACGAGGCGTTCAACCAGTCCGAGGCGGCGGTGGGTGTCTCCTACAGCTCGTCGGGAGAGGTCGCCAAGGAGCTCGAGCGCCTCGTCCGCCTGGGCATGCTCAGGAAGTTCGGTCGGCCGTCGCGGGTCGGTCCTCAGAACTACCTCCGGGTCGAGCACCCCGGCTGGGCGATCGCCACCGCGGCGCGCGCCGCGGTCGAAAAGGGCCTGCCCGAGCTCGGGGAGTCGGGCCCGGACCGGGCCCGGGGAAAGGGACCGCCCCGGCGGGTGTGGGCCACGTCCGGGGCAACCGCACGGTCTGACGCGGGCGGGGCGACTCGCGGCCGACGATGGCGGTGCCGGCCGAGGAGATCCAGCCCCCCTTGGCGCGAGCCGCGAGCCGCTCGCCCAGCGACGGCGTTGGGTCTGACCGGCTCGCTGTTCGAATTAGGGTCCAAAGACCTCTCACGCATGTCGAGAGCTGTGCCGACAATCCCTAGGTGCATCCTGTCGCGACCGCAGATGAGCACCATCTTCGAGCCGACCGCTTTCTTGCCGCACTCGTGGCTTCGTCTCTGGATGCCATCATCGGGGAGACACTCGACGGACTGGTGCTGTCCTGGAATGCCGCGGCCGATCCTCGGGTAGTCGACGCTTGTCTACGCCTGTTCCAGGACGGACGCCTCCCGCTGGAAACGGAATCAGTTGACGGGACTCCGCTCCGTTCACTCGATGCCGTGGCGTGAGTCCGAGGATCTCTCATGACGACCCGCCCAACTGCCGAACCCCAAGTCCGGGTCGAGCTGAACAGCGAGATTCAGCGCGAGTTCTGGTTGCGGCACATGCGGATCGGGTTCGGGGTCTTCCTCGGAGAGACGCTCTTCATCATGGCGTACTTGGGGTTCACGCCCGAGGGCCCCCACAGGCTCATTCTGTGGACGATCCTCGGCTCATGGATCGCGGTCGGTGTGGTCAGTCTCCTGTTGGCTCCGCTCTTGGCCTCGAGGCATTGGCGAGCTCGATTCTCGGCGGTCTGGACCATCTTCTCGGTGTTCGCCGTCGCTTTCGTGGCCAGCCTCGACGGTGGTTTCGACAGTCCCGTCATCTTCTTGTTCTTCCTCCCGCTCGCGTACGTGGCGTTGGCCTTCGCACCTCGGACCGCGGGTTTGTGCGGTCTCACCACCCTCGTCTGTGCTGCGTTGGTGGTGATCACCGATGCGAACGTCCAGTTCTCCAAGGAAGGGGTCCTGGTGTTCTTCGGAGTCCTGTCTGGCGCGTCGGTGGTTTCCGTGACGGCGGCAGTGAACCGGACGAAGCGAGAGGAGCACGAGCGGTCCCTTTCGGAACAGGTCTCCGTTCTGGCGGCGACGGACGGGCTCACGGGATGCGCGGTCCACCGCGTGTTCTGGGAGCGCTTCGAGGAAGAGGTCCATCGCTCGCTGCGTCACAGCCATGCTCTCAGCTTCTTGCTGATCGACGTGGACGAATTCAAGTCCGTGAACGATACCTACGGGCACCTGGTCGGAGATCACGTCCTGGCTGGCGTCGGTGCTGCGCTGCGCGCCCAGGTCCGGACGTTCGACCTGGTGGGACGACTGGGTGGCGATGAGTTCGGAGTCCTCATGCCTGACACCGAGCCGGGGGCGGCCGTCGCCCTGGCACAACGGATCCGGCGGGACGCCCTCGGTGGCCTCGAAGTCCCTGTGACGTTGAGTATCGGCGTGAGCGGGCTTGACCCGTCCATTCCCTCGACCGAGCACATGTTGGATGATGCCGACTTCGCTCTCTACCAGGTGAAGAGGGCGGGACGCGATGGCGTGGCGAGCCGTTCATGTGGACCCTGGACCCCAAACGACCAGCCCCGGGCGGCGCAGGTTCCCTCCCGATAGGACATCGACTCCGACCCCCCGGGGCCGTCGGTCGTGAGTCGCGCAGTATCCGCGGCGTCGTGCTCACACCTCGACGAGGGGGCGGGCGCGACTACTCGCGGCCGAGGATGGCGGTGCCGGTCGAGGAGATCCAGCCCCCCGTGGCGTTGACCGCGGCGAGCCTGGCGTCGGCGACCTGCCGGTCCCCGCATTCCCCGCGCAGCTGCTTCACCGCTTCGACCAGCAAGAAGATGCCGCGCATCCCGGGCTGGCACGACGACAGCCCGCCCCCGTCGGTGTTGGTGGGGAGCGCGCCGCCCACGCGCAGCGTCCCCCCCTCGACGAAGGCGCCTCCCTCACCTTTCTTGCAGAAGCCGAGGCCTTCCAGAGTCAGCAGCACCGTCAGGGTGAAGCTGTCGTAGACCTCCACCACGTCGATGTCGGCGGGGGTCACCCCGGCCTGGCCGAAGGCCTTCTTGGCCGACCGCACACAGGGCGACTCGGTGAAGTCGTTCCACTCGCTCATGGTGGTGTGCGAGATGGCCTCGCCCGTGCCGAGCACCCAGACCGGGGTGTTGGCGCAGTCCCGGGCGCGCTCCTCGTGGGTGAGCAGGATGGCCCCGCCGCCGTCGGAGCGGATGCAGCAGTGCAGCTTGGTGAAGGGGTCGGCGATCATCTTCGAGGACTGGACGTCCTCGATGGTGATGGGGTCGCGGTAGTACGCGTCGGGGTTGAACCCGGCGTTGTAGCGGGCCGAGACGGCGATCTCGGCCAGCTGCTCGATGGTGGTGCCGAACTCGTGCATGTGGCGCCGGGCCGACATGGCGTGCTTGGCGATGAGGGTGTGGCCGAAGGGGGCGTCGAACTGGATCGGTCCCCGGTTGCCGAAGAAGAGGTTGGCCGTGCGGAACTTGCGCTTCAGATCCGCGCGAGAGGTGGACCCGTAGGAGAGCAGGACGGTGTCGATCTGGCCCTGGGCGATGGCGGCCACGGCGTGCTCGAGGAACATCTCCCAGCACGACCCGCCCACGCCGGTGGAGTCGATGTAGTCGATGTGGTTGGCCATGCCGAGGTACTCGGCCAGCTCGATGGGCGGGAGCGCCCCGGTCCCGTGCGACATGAAGCCGTCGACCTCGTCGCGGGAGATGCCCGCGTCGGAGAGCGCCCGGCTCGTGGCCTGGTGGTGCAGCTCGAAGGCGGACTTGTCGTCCACCCGGCCGCAGTCCGACAGTGCCGCGCCCACGATCGCCACCCGTCTCGCCATCTGGTCCCTCTCACCGTCGGTTCCGCCGTCGTCGCGCCCCGTCCGGGCCGCCCGAGAAACCTGACGCCGGCGTCGGAGAACGCGGGGTGAAGGGTAGCGTGGCCCCATGTCCGAAGGCACACCGGTGGGGTTGCGCGCCCCGCTCGGCGATGTCCCGGCCAGGGCGCCGGGGTCGGTGCGCCGCACCATGCACGTCGACGTCGGGCCACGGGGGGACTGGAGCTCCCCGCTGGCGATGGAGGGGGCGGCGCGCGATCTGCGCACCGGTCCTGCCGGCCCCGCCGGCGACGGGCCCGGTGATGCCACGGTGCTGGCCGAGGTGCACGTCACGGCGGGCTTCGACGTCTCCCGACGACTCGAGTCGCTCACCACCTCTCCTGCGAGCCCGTGGACCGACGCCGTCATCGGGACGCGTGCGGGCGGGGGGTTCCGGCGCCATCTCGAGGAGGTCGTGCCGCGCGAGGAGGCGAGCTCGCTTCTGCGTCAGGTCCTCGACGACATGCCCGCCGCGGCACTGATCTCGGGCTACGGCCTGATGCGCATGGCCCGCCGCAAGGGCCATCACCCCGGCTCGCTCATGCCCTCGGGGGCGCTCGCCCGCATGACCGACCTGTGCTCGGGGTGGCGGACGGGGGGACCGCGGTGCGCAGCACCGCCGCGGGGCACGGCGTGCCCATGCAGGACTGCCCGCCGGCGCCGCCGCTCGACGGGCACCGACGGCGACGCCTGGCACGACATCGGCGCGCTCGAGATGGACTGGATGCGACGCCGGCGCTGCATCGACGTGCAGGGCGGGCCCGACGGCACCTTCGCCGTCTGGGCCATGTTCCGCGACACGGTGGGCGAGGGGGACGGCGACGAGGTGGTCCTCCACGAGTACGCGGTGCGGGTCGGCGGGGTCGATGGCGTGGTGGGCTCGATCTCGGCCGAGCCGCGCGTGCTGCCCTTCCCCGAGTGCCCGGCCGCGGCCGACGCCGTCGGTGCGCTCGTGGGCTCGGAGCTGTGGTCCCTCGCCACGGTGGTGCCCGACACCCTGACCGGCATCGCCTCGTGCACACACCTCAACGACCTCCTGCGGGCGCTCGGAGGCGTGGGGGGCCTCCTCTCCCCGGCCGACGGGGGCTGAAGGGCTGCACCCCGCGGGGCGCAGGTATCACCCCGTCCGGAGCAGGGCCAGGCTTCGGACGGTCGTCGCACAGGCGTGGGCGGCCTCGACGCCTTTCACCGTGAAGTGCTCGGCGAAGAACGACGTGTGCTCGTCGTGCCCGTGGAAGTGGTGCGGGGTGAGGACCACCGAGATCACCGGGACGTCGGTGTCGAGCTGGACGCGCATCAGGCCGTTGATGACCGCTTCGGCGACGAACTCGTGGCGGTAGATGCCCCCGTCGATGACGAGCCCCGCACCGACGATCGCCGCGTAGCGGCCGGTGCCGGCCAGGCGCTTGGCGTGGAGGGGGATCTCGAAGGAGCCCGCCACTCGGAAGAGGTCGATCTGCTCCGGCGCCACACCCAGTGTGGCGATCTCCTCGAGGAACGAGTCCCGGCAGCGGTCGACGATCTCCTCGTGCCATGTGGACTGCACGAATGCCAGGCGGGGGGCCCGGCTCTGTGGTTCCCGATCAGCAGTGGTCATCCGACCTCCGTGTCGCGTCGTGTTCCGGTTCGTTGCTCGGCTCGGTCATGCCGCCCCTCGGCTCGTCCATGCCGCTCACGTCCGCACCTCGAGATCGTCGAGCTCGTCGAGGACCTCGACCGAGGTGAGCCGGGCGTCGGGAAACGCCCGGCCTCCCGATGCTTCCCAGAACGCCTCGAGGTCAGCCTTCGACCGCCACCGGGCGAGGCCGACGAACGTCGAGGGATCCTCGTGCGAGCGGAGGAGCGCGGAGCCGAGGGCACCGGCCTGTTCACGACGTATCCCGAGCGTCCCGTGGTGCCACCAGGCGCGGAATCCCGGCTCCGCCCCGGGTACGACCTCCCACCGGTAGATCACGCGGATCACGGCCCGGGAGCCCGTTCGGTCGATGCCGGTTCGGTGAACCGGCCGGAGCCAGGCGCCATGGTCCCTCCGAACGAAAGTAGAACTTGTTCTAGATTAGAGCTCCGAAGGCCCACTGTCCACTGCCGGCGGTTTGCTGGCGGCGGTCCGCGGGCGTCGTCCACCGGCGTCGGTCACCGGCCTACTCGAGGACCCCGTCGTCGAGGAGCCGCCGGCGTTCGTCGGCGCCGAGGCCGAGGACCTCGCCCAGGACGTACTCGTTGTGCTCTCCCAGGGTGGGGCTCGAGCGGGTGAACCCCGCGGGGGCGTCGCTCAGGCGGAAGCCATTGTGCTCGTAGCCGCACTCGCCCATGCACGGGTGTTCCAGGGTGACGAAGTGGTGACGGAAGTGGAGCTGGGGGTCCGCCGAGGCGTCGCCGAGGTCGGCCACCGGCACCGCTTCGATCCCCGCCGCCTGCAAGGTGTCGGCCACCTCGTCGGGCGGGCGCGTCGCCGTCCACGCCGACACCAGCTCCTCGACCTCGTCGATGGCGGCGCTCCGGGCGTCGAACGTCGCCAGCCGCCGCGTGGTCGTGTCGTCGAGGCCGATGGCACGGGCCAGGCGCCCCCAGTCGTCGTCGTCCCATGCCGCCACGGCCACCCACCGGTCGTCGCCGGCACACGGGAAGGCGCCGTGGGGCACGGCCCGGTCCGAGCGGTTGCCCTGGCGCGAGCCCACGTGGCCGTTCACGTCGTAGTCGAGGACCCACGGCGTGAGCGAGTACACCGCCGCCTCGACCTGGCTCACGTCGAGGTGCACACCCCTGCCCGTCCGCCGGCGGTAGAGGAGCCCTGCCGCCAGCGCGCTGGCCACGAATCGCGGGGCGAGGGAGTCGGTGATCGTGCCGTAGGGCCCGACCGGCTCGCGGTCGGGCCAGCCCGTGAGGAGGTTGTACCCGCCCAGGGCGGAGCCCTGTCCGCCGAATCCGGGGTAGTCCTTGTGGGGCCCGGTCTGTCCCTGCAGGCACGAGCTGACCATGACCAGGTCGGGCTTCTCGTCCACCATCGACGCGTAGTCGAGGCCGAAGCTGCGCATGGCCCGCGGGGCGAAGTTCTCCGCCACCGCGTCGGCCCACTGCACGAGGCGCTTGGCCAGGGCCACGCCCTCGGGATGCTTGAGGTTGAGCGTGACCCCGAGCTTGCCCACGTTGAGGGCGTCGAACATGTCCGACCCCTCGAGCCCGCAGGGGTTGCCCGGGCCCATGCCGTAGGTGCGGAGGAAATCCGGTCGCGAGCGCGATTCGACGCGGACCACCGTGGCGCCGTGCTCGGCGAAGTAGCGCACGGCGATGGGCCCCGCCGCGCCGGTGCCGAATTCGAGGATCTTGGTGCCCGTCCACGCCGGCGCCGGAGCAGGTGCCGGCACACCGCCCGACGGCGCGCCGTCGATCGTGGCCCGGGCGGGGCGCGCCGCCCAGCGCGGGGCGTCAGCGGCCCGGCGCGCCGGGGCGGCCGGACCGGGCTGCGCCAGCAGGTCGCCGGGGCTCGTGACGTGGACGAAGGAACGGGGGAAGTGCTCGGCCGGGGCGAGCTCGCAGAAGAACGACGCGCGCCTCGAGCTGGCGGCTCTCGATGAGCTGGCGGGGCGAGTTGGCCGGGGCCAGCATGAGATTGGTCTGTACCGCGATCTCGTAGAGCTCGGCCATGGTGTGGCGCTCGAAGTACCCGGCGATGGGCGCGGCGATGGCGTCGAGCTCCTCGCGGCCGACCCGGTTGTGGTCGTAGGCCGTCCAGTCCCGGTCCGAGAGCGCCGGCGTGGCCAGGCCGTCCTCGGTGACGAGCCGGGTGATGGTCTGCATGTTGGCGACCCTGGCCTTGCCCCCGCGCAGGCCGAAGGACACGTACCCGTCGGCACAGGGCCAGATCTCGCGGGTGATCCCCACGCTCGCCCCCGAGCGCTTGCCGCGCATCCCGGTACGCGGGAACCGCCCCACGTGCCCCATCGACGCGATCATCACCGCCTCCTGGGCCGACACGTCGACGACCTGGGGGCGTCCCGAGGCCAACCCGCTCAGCGCGGCCACGGCCGCCTCGGGCCCGACGTGGGCCCAGGCGGTGGGCTCAGTGCACCGGACCGGGGCGCGGTCGGGGTCCCCGGTGCAGTACATGTTCCCGGTCGACGCCATCACGCCGAGGTCGCCGGCCCGCCAGCGCGCCCGGGGGCCCTCGGACCCGAAGGGGGTGACGAGGACCCACACCGGCACCGGGGCCGCGCCCGGGGTCGACGTCCAACGTCGCGGGCCAGCCCGGCGTGCACAGCACCACGTCGGCGTCGTCGAGGAGCCGGGTCAGGCGGGGGTCGTCGGGCCCGGTCGCCTCGACGCAGGTCTTCCCCGCGCTCCACGCCGCGAAGCGCAGCGACGTGCCGTCGGGGCCGAGCGGGGGGACCGCCCGCAGGGGGTCACCGCCGGGGGGCTCGACCTTGACGACCTGCGCCCCGAGGTCGGCGAGGATCCGCCCGGTCATCGCCGCGGGCTCCCCGGCCAGGTCGACCACCCGCACGCCGGTCAGCAACGCCTCGGGCCCCGCCCCTTCGCCCGACACCCGGCGGACCGCTCCGCGTCAGGAGGCGGCGCGCTCGAGGACGTGCACGCCGCAGGCCGAGCCCAGCCCGATGACATGGGTCAGGCCCACGCGGGCCCCCTCGATCTGGCGGTCCCCCGCCTCGCCGCGCAGGTGGGTGGTCACCTCGAAGAGGTTGGCGACGCCGGTGGCGCCGATGGGGTGGCCCTTGGAGATGAGGCCCCCCGACACGTTGACGGGGATGTCGCCGTCACGCCACGGGCCCCGGCGGTCGATGAAGTCGCCCGCACCACCGGGCTCGCACAGCTGCAGGTTCTCGTAGTGGATGAGCTCGGCGGTGGCGAAGCAGTCGTGCAGCTCCACCAGGTCGAGGTCCTGGGGTGACACGCCCGACTCCTCGTAGGCCGCGGCGGCGGCCGCCTTGGTGAGCGTGCTCACGTCGGGCTGGGCCGTGTCGGACTCGACGTAGGGGTCCGAGGTGAGCACCGACGACGAGACCTTGACCGCCCGCCGCCGGACGTCGGGGTCGAGGGTCTTGAGCTTGGCGTCCGAGCACAGCACGACCGATGCCGCCCCGTCCCCGGTCGGGCAGCACATGAGCAGGGTGTTGGGATAGGCGACCATGGCGGCCCCCATGACCTCGTCGAGGCTGAAGACCTTGCGGTACTGCGCCAGAGGGTTGAGCGACGAGTGGGCGTGGTTCTTCTCCGCCACCTTGGCGAACTGCTCGAAGCCCACCCCGTCGTGGCGTGACGCGTAGTCCATGCCCGCCTGGGCGAAGACCCCGGGCATGAGCTGGGTCCCGAGGATGCCCTCGACGGGCATGACCGAGCCGTAGCGGCCCGAGGGCTCGAAGCCCGTCGGCGCGGAGCGGGCCTGGCCGGCGCTGCCGAGCAGTCCCATCTTGCCCATCTGCTCCACGCCGACGGCCAGCGCCATGTCGGCCTCGCCCGCCTTGATCGCCATGATGCCCGTGCGCACCGCGGTGGCGCCGGTGGCACAGGCGTTGGCCACGTTGTAGACGGGGATGCCGGTCTGGCCGATCTGCTTCTGGAGGCGCTGGCCGAGCATGTTCGACGCCTCCATGAGGCTGCCCGCGGCGAGGATCTGGATGTCGTGGATGGTCGCCCCGGCGTCGGCCAACGCCGCCAGGGCGGCCTCACTGGCGAGGTCGATGGAGTCCTTGTCGGGGTACCGGCCGAACTTGGTCATCGAAGCCCCGATGATCCAGGCGTCTCCTGCCATCTCTGGCTCCTTCCCTGCGCTGCCGGTGATGCTCGTCTGCGATGCGGGTGGTGCTGGTCCGGGATGCCGGAGGTGCTGGTCCGGGATGCCGGGGGTACTGGTCCGGGATGCCGGGGGTGCTGGTCCGGATGCCGGGGGTGCGGTCCTAGACCGGGGTGAACCCGAAGGCGATGGCCTCGGTGCCCTCCTCGTCGAGCCCGCACGGGAACGTCGTCAGCCGTACCGGCATCCCGAGCTCGAACTTCTCGGCGTCGGACCCGGCGTCCACGATGTTGGCCTTCACCACACCCCCGCCGTCGAGCTCGATGACCGACGACACGTAGGGGACCGGGACGTTGGGAGCCGCCCGGTGCACGATGGTGAAGGACCGCACCGTGCCGGTGGTCGCCAGCGCCTTGGGCTCGAAGTCCTGCCGGCCGCATCGGGCACAGGCGTTGCGGCGGTCGAAGAACAGCGCGCCGCAGGCGGTGCAGGCCCGGGCCACCAGGTGCGGCTCACCCTCGAGCACCAGGTAGTCGACTACGGGGATGCGCCGTCCGCTCACCTCGGTCACGGGCGAGACCCTAGCCGCTGAGGTGACACGGGTGTCAGTCGACAGATCCCGCATGGCACACTGGCGGCGACCGCCCCGCGACCCGAGGAGGACGAGGCCGTGTCGGACCAGCCGCTCGAGGAGCAGGTGCTGCATCGCGTCGAGAACCGCGTGTCGTGGATCACCCTCAACCGGCCCGAGGTGCGCAACGCCATCACCCACGACCAGCGCGAGCGCGTGATCGAGCTGCTCGACGCCGCCAGCGCCCAGGTCGAGATCGGGGCGGTGGTCCTGACCGCCACGGGTGAAGGGTTCTGCACGGGCGCGGACCTGCGCGCCGGACGCCGCCCCGCCCCTCCCCGTCCCGAAGGCGCCCCCGACCGGATCATCGGCGACGCGTCGCGGATGATCCGCCGCGGCGCCCAACGACTGATCTCCGCCGTGCTCGACTGCGAGAAGCCGGTGGTCGGCGCGGTCAACGGCACCGCGGCGGGGATCGGGGCCCATCTCGCCTTCGCCTGTGATCTCGTGGTCGCGGCCGAGGAGGCGCGGTTCATCGAGGTCTTCGTCCGGCGAGGCATCTCCCCCGACGGTGGCGGCGCGTACCTCCTGCCGCGGCTCATCGGTCTGCAAAAGGCGAAGGAGCTCATCTTCTTCGGCGACGACCTCTACGCCGAGGATGCCGCCAAGCTGGGACTGGTCAACCGGGTGGTGCCGCGCGAGCAGCTCGAGCTCGCCGCCGGGGAGCTGGCGCAAAGGCTGGCGGTGGGGCCGACCAAGGCCATCGGGATGGCCAAGTGGCTGCTCAACCGGTCGCTCGAGTCGGACCGCCGCACCGCCTTCGACGAAGAGGCGTGGGCCCAGGAGTTGATCGTGGGCACCGCGGATGCCGGTGAGGGGCTGCGGGCCTTCGCCGAGCGTCGTGCCCCGGAGTTCAAGGGCTATTAGGCCGCCGGTCGGCCCCCGGTGGCGCCTCGTGATCGGCTTTCTCCCGCCGGGTGGCCCGAAGTAAGCTGACACGAAAGTCAGAGAATGCCGGCGGCCCCTGCGGCGTCGGTGGCTCCCTCCAATGGAGGGGCGTCAGGGGAGGTGCGATGGCTCGCGAATACCGGCTGATCTCGGCGGACGGGCACGTGGTCGAACCGCCCGACATGTGGACGAAGTACCTGCCCAAGAAGTTCCACGACCGCGCCCCGAAACTGGTGAAGGACGCCAAGGGCGGCGATGCGTGGGAGCTCGTCCCGGGGACGCCCCCGATGCCTCTCGGACTGGTCACCAACGCCGGGCGCTTCGGCAAGCGCTACGAGGACCTCGAATGGTTCGGCTCGACCTACGACTCCATCCTGCAAGGCTCGTTCATGGGCAAGGCGCGACTCGAGGAGCAGGACTTCGACGGCGTGGACGCCGAGGTCCTGTTCCCCTCGCAGCGGACCATGGGTGCGTTCATGGCCCAGGAGGACGACGACTACCACCTGGCCGGGCTCGAGGCCTACAACACCTGGATGCACGACGAGTTCATGGCGGCGGACCCCGAGCGGCTCATCGGGCTGGCCCAGATGCCCGGGGTCGACCTCCAGACGTCGGTCAAGTGGTTGCGCGACGCCAAGGCGGCGGGGTACCGGGGTGTGATCATCTCGGCCTACCCGTCGGGCAACTCGGATCTCTCCGACGAGGACGACCCCTTCTGGGAGGCGGCCCAGGAAGAGCAGATGCCGATCCACATCCACAGCGGCCTGCGTCAGGCCGGCAAGCGCACCGCGGGATCCTTCCAGAAGGCGGCGGCATCGGCCGGCCGGGAGATCGGGCTGGCCCAGATGGGCGGGCCGGTGGGCGACGCGTCGCAGTTCATGTCCAAGTTCATCTACTCGGGCATCTACGACCGCTTCCCCGACCTGCAGATGGTGGCGGTGGAGTGCGGGGCGGGGTGGATCCCCCATTTCCTCGAGCACATGGACGACCACTACTGGCGCAACCGGACATGGACGGGATCGAAGCTGCAGCTGCTGCCGAGCGAGTACTTCCGGCGGAACTGGAAAGCGACGTTCATCCGTGAGCCGTTCGCGGTGGCGGTGCGGCACTGGATCGGCGTCGACAACCTGATGTGGTCCACCGACTATCCGCACCACCGCCACGACTGGCCCTACAGCCGGCGGATCGTGGAGGAGTCGATGGGTGGCGTGCCCGAAGCCGAGCGGCGCCGCATGGTGTGCGACAACGCCCGGGAGTTCTACCGCCTGGGCTGAGCCGGTGAGGACGGCGGGCCCTGACCCGGCGACGGGTCGCCCGCGGGACAGACGGGCAACGGCGCGCTGATGGCACGCGGCTGCCGAGCGAAAGGGAGAACACACCATGGGACTGCTCGACGGCAAGGTGGCGGTCGTCACCGGCGCGGGCCACGGGATCGGTCGCGGTGAGGCGCTCGAGCTCGCCCGCCAGGGGGCGAAGGTCGTGGTCAACGACGTCGGCGGCTCGGTCCACGGCGAAGGGGTCGACAAGCGCGCCGCGGAGGAGGTCGCCGACATCATCCGCAGCCGCGGCGGCGAGGCGTCGGCCAATTACGACGACGTGGCCGACTGGGCCGGGGCGTCGAACCTGGTTCGGCAGGCGGTCGAGGAGTTCGGCCGGCTCGACGTGCTCGTCAACAACGCCGGCATCGTGCGCGACGCCATGCTCTTCTCCATGTCCGAGGACGACTTCGACGCCGTGGTGCGCGTGCACCTCAAGGGCACCTTCGCCACCACACACCATGCCGCGGTCTACTGGCGCGAGGAGTCCAAGGCCGGGCGCCAGCCTCGCGCCGCGATCGTCAACACCGTGTCCTCGGCCGGCCTCCAGGGAAACGTCGGACAGGCCAACTACGGGGCGGCCAAGGCGGGCATCGCGGCGTTGACCGTGATCTCGAGCCTGGAGCTGTCGCGCTACGGGGTGCGGGCCAACGCGGTGGCACCGGGGGGTATGACGCGCATCACGGCCACGTTGCGCAAGGACGCCGAGGTACGGGAACCCGACCAGCTCGACCAGGGCGACTACGACCCCATGAACCCCGCCAACTCGGCGCCCATGGTGGCGTGGCTGGCGTCGGACGACGCGCTGCACGTGACCGGCCAGGTGTTTCGTGCCGTGGGCCACCGCATCACCCATTACGTGCCCTGGTCCCTCGGCCCCACCATCGAGCCCAAGGGCAAGCCGGCGCGCTGGGAGCCCGAGGACATCGGCCCGGCCGTCAACGCCCATGTGTTCCATTCGCGGGCCCCGGGCCTGCAGATGGGCGGCTAGCGCACGACACCGACGAAGACCACCGACCGGCATGCGTGGCGGTCGGAAAGGCGCGACAGACTGACGGCGCCCGCAACGGGCCACAGCGCGGACACGCCCGGACGGGGCGGCAGCGACGATGGGGGATGACGACATGGCAGGCGTGTGGAGCTACGAGGGCAAGCGGGTGCTCGTGAGCGGCGGTGGCGGGGCGGGCATGGGCGCGGCCGCGGTGCGGGACCTGCTCGAGCTCGGTGCCGAGGTGCATGTCTTCGACGTGAAGGAGCCCTCGTCCGAGGTGGCCAGCTACCGCCCGGTCGACCTGCGCGACCCCGCCGCCATCGAGTCGAACCTGGCGGACCTGGGCGGTCGCCTCGACGCGCTGTTCAATTGCGCGGGCCTGCCCGGGCCCCCGTTCTCGGGCCTCGACGTCATGCTCGTGAACTTCGTCGCGGCGCGTCACCTCACCACGCTGGCCGCCGTGCACATGCCGCCGGGATCGGCGGTCGTCACCATCTCCTCGGCGGGGGCCTTCGGATGGGAGAACGTCATGGACCAGGTGGCGCCGCTCGTCGCCACGCCCGGTTACGCCGAGGCCCGGCAGTGGTGCGAGGAGCACCCCGAGGCGGTGGGTGAGGGGTACCTCCTCTCCAAGCAGGCCATCATCATCTGGACCCTGCACGCCGCGCTCGACCTCGCCCCCAAGGGGATCCGCGTCAACTGCACGAGCCCGGGGCCCACCCAGACCCCGATGATGCCGTCGTTCGAGGCCTACATGGGCAAGGACTTCATGGACCGCTTCCCCAAGCCCCTGGGGGGGCGCAACTCGACACCCGAGGAACAGGGCCATCTGGTGGTGTTCCTCAACAGCGACGCGGCCGGCTACATCACCGGCACCAACGTCTACGCCGACGGCGGGTTCTCGGCCGGCATGCTCACGTCGCGCCTCGACTTCTCGGTGCTGTCGGGCGAGACTCCGGCCGGCTGAGAGGCGATCGAGCACCGTGGCGGCGAAACCCCCCGCGACCCCCAGGCCCGTGCAGTCCGGTCCGCAGCGGCGACGGGACCTCGAGGAGTTCTTCCACCCCAAGGCGGTGGCGCTCGTGGGGTCGGTCAACCGCAACGCCAAGCCCGAGCGCCTGCGGGCCGCGCACGGCGAGCGTTGGGGCGACCGCTGGTACCTGGTGAACGCCAAAGGTGGTTCGATCGGCGACATCCCCGTGTACGAGCACGTCACCGACATCCCCGCCGAGGTCACCCTGGCGGTGGTCAACGTGGGGACGCGGCTCGTGGCCAAGACGGTGGAGGAGTGCGGCAAGCACGGTGTCCCCTACGTGCTGATCTTCACCGCCGGGTTCAGCGAGGTGGGTGAGGCGGGCGCCGAGCTCGAACGCGAGGTGGGCGAGGTGGCGCGCCGCTACGGCATCCGCGTCTTCGGGCCCAACACCAACACCAACGCCTTCGAGGTCCTCCCCGAGCCGCCGCGCCGTCGCGGGGGCCGCATCGGGCTCGTGACCCAGAGCGGGCACCAGGGGCGCCCGCTCGTGCAGGGGACCGAGTTCGGTGTGGCGTTCAGCCGCTGGGTGCCGACGGGCAACGAGCTCGATCTCGAAGCAGCCGACTTCATCGAGTACTTCGCCTACGACGACGACACCGACGTGATCGCCGGGTACTTCGAGGGGTTCAAGGACCCCGCCAAGCTCAGGCGGGCCCTCGAGGCCGCCAACGCCCAGGGCAAGCCGGTGGTGGCCCTCAAGATGGGGAGCACCGAGGCGGGGACGCGCATGGCGAGCTCCCACACCGGCCACCTGGCGGGATCCGACGCCGTGGTCGAGGGGTTGTTCGCCCAGTACGGGGTGGTCCGGGTGCGCGATCTCGACGAGCTCCTCGAGACAGCGGCGCTCTTCGCCAAGCTGCCGGCGGGCACCGGGGGGAGATGCTGTCTGTACTCCATCTCGGGCGGGTCGGGCACGCTCATGGCCGAGGTCGCCGAGTCGAGCGGGGTGCCGGTGCCGGTCCTGGCGCCGAAGACCCAGGCCGGGCTGCGCGAGATGATCCCCGACTACCTCACCGTCGCCAACCCCGTCGACAACGGCGCCCAATTCCTCGTGTCCGCGCCCGTCGAGGACCGAAAGCGCGTCTTCGACCTCGTCGCCGCGGATCCGAACATCGACGTCGTGGTGATCGGCCTGACCGGGGCACTGGGGCGGCTCACCGACCGCTTCGCCGAGGACATCGTGGCCTTCATCGACGACGTCAAGAAGCCGATCGTGGTGACCTGGAACTCCTTCAAGACCGACGAGCAGGGGTTCACGACCCTCGTCGACGCCGGTGTGCCCATGTTCCGGTCGTTCCGCAACTGCTTCACCGCCCTGCGCGCCTTCGCCGGGTACGAGCAGGCGTCCTCGTCGTTCCGCCCCCGCAAACCCATGCCCCGCCGCCTCCCGGCGGAGGCGGCGGCCGCACTCACCGATGCCGGCGGGACACGCCCCTCCCCCCTCGGTGCCGACGCCTCGCGGCGACTGCTCGAAGCTTTCGGCATCCCTCTCGCCGGGGAGGGCCTGGCCCACTCCGCGGCGGAGGCGGCCCGCGTCGCCGGCGGCATCGGGTTCCCGGTGGTGATGAAGATCGCCTCGCCCGACTTCCCGCACAAGTCCGACGCCGGGTTGGTGCGCCTGTCGGTGGGCTCGGGGCCCGAGGCCAGGGCGACCTACACCGAGCTCGTGGCCCGCGCCCTGGGGGCCAAGCCCGGTGCCCGCATCGAAGGGGTCCAGATCCAGCAGCAGATCGAGGGCGGCACCGAGATGATCGTGGGGGTCACCCGCGACCCGGTGTTCGGGCCGGCCGTGCTCGTCGGCACCGGCGGGGTGTTCGCCGAGATCCTGAAGGACGTGGCGGTACGGCCGCTTCCCATCGACCGTCGTGACGCGCAGGAGATGGTGAGGGGCCTGCGGGGCTACCCGTTGCTGACCGGCGCGCGCGGTCGCCGGCGCGCGGACGTGAAGGCGCTCGTCGACGTGGTGCTCGCCGTGGCCCGTCTGGCTGCGGCGTGTGGCGACCGGCTCGTCGAGCTCGACCTCAACCCCGTGGTCGTCCTCGAGAGTGGTGCGGTGGCTGTCGACTCCCTCGTGGTCACGGCGAGGTAACCCGTGGAGCTCGAGCTCTCCGACGACCAACAGGCACTGCAGGAGTCGGTGCGCGCCGTGCTCGAGCGCGAGTGCCCGATCTCACTCGTGCGCAGCGTGGTCGAGGAGCACAAGCACGCCGAGGAGCTGTGGAGCCGCATGGTCGAGCTCGACTGGCCCGCACTGGCGGTTCCCGACGAGGACGGTGGCCTCGGTCTCGGGTTCGTGGAGCTGGCCGTGGTGTGCGAGCAGCTCGGGCGCGTGCTGTGCCCCGCCCCCTTCCTTGCCACCGCCACCCAGTTCGTCCCGGCCGTGTTGGCCGCCGGGAGCGCGGAGCAGCGGCACCGGTTCCTCGGCGCGGTGGCTCGAGACGGCATCGTGGGGACGCTGGCGGTGGCCGAGGCGGGTGGGGACTACGGCGCGGCGGGCACCTCGACGACGGCGGTCAGAGACGGCGAGAGCTTCGTCCTCGACGGCGAGAAGCACTTCGTGTTCGACGCGGACGTCGCCGCGGAGGTGGTGGTGGCGGCCCGACTGCCGGGAAGCGCCGGCGACGAGGGCATGGCGCTGTTCGTCGTCCCCCGGGAGGCCTTCGACACCGAGCCCATGGTCGGCCTCGACGCCAGCCGGAACTACGGGACTGTCGTTCTCGACTCCGTGCGCATCGCCTCGGATCGCGCCCTGGGCGATCCGGGGGCGGCGGGCCCCGTGCTGCACGGCATCGTCCAGGAGGCGACCGTGGCGCTGGCGACAGAGATGGTGGGGACCTGCCAGGCGATCTTCGACATCGTGCACGCCTATGTCCAAGAGCGCGAGCAGTTCGGGGTGAAGGTGGGGTCGTTCCAAGCCGTCAAGCACAAGCTGGCGAACATGTACGTCTCGGTGGAGGCCGCCCGGGCCACGGCGTACTTCGCGGCCGCCACCATCGCCGAGTGCGACGAGCGCCGCGACGTGGCCGTGGCCATGGCCAAGGCCAGTGTCGGTGACTGCCAGAAGCTCGTCACCACCGAGGGCATCCAATGCCTGGGTGGCATCGGCTACACGTGGGAGCACGACATGCACCTGTACGTGAAGAGGGCGAAGTCCGGTGCCGCGCTCTTCGGCACCGGTGCCGAGCACCTCGAAGCGCTGTCGCACCTCCTCGGGCTCTGAGCTCGTGTGAGACCCGGTCGGCTCCCGGTCGGGGTTGCGAGCCGGGTCCAAGCCGCAGCCCCTGGGGTTCCCGGTCGGGGTTGCGAGCCGGCCCTCGGCCGCAGTCCAGAGGCCTCCCGGGGCCGGTGGCGTGCTCGGCTCAGGGAGCGCCGGGGATCGAGACGGTCGGGATGGTGACGACCGTGGCTCCCGCGGGCAGGGTGAAGTCGCTGGCCGGTGGGGCCGAGGAGAAGCCCGTCAGCTCGAAGGTCCCTCCCGCCGACTGCGCGTAGGCGAGGATCCCCGAATTGGTGACGCAGTAGGTGACCGAGCGCGTCGCGGTGCTCGTGTAGTGCACGCACCTGGCGTGCACGCCCGCGTAGGTGGCGCTCGAGAAGGCGGCGCTGTAGCCCAACTCGTGGCTCCCCGCCGCCTCCTCGGCCGCCTGGAATGAGTTCAAGAGCGTCGTCGGGTCGAACAGGGCGACGATGGACGCCAAGGGGTTGGAGCCGGCAGTGGACTCCGACACGCATTGCTGGCTCCCTCCACCGGCGCTGCAGAAGTAGGTGTGGGTCCCGTCGTTGATGACCGTGCCGCTCGAGGTCGAGATCACCGACCGCGGCGGCTTCTGCTCGATGGTGATGGTCCGCGAGGTGCCACTCGCGTCGTGCGACGTGTACACCGCCTTGAAGGTGGCGTGCTTGCCCGCCTGCAACTCCGCGGACAGGGCCCGGAACTGGCCGAGGTCGGACCCGTCCGAGGTGGTGGTGCTGGGGGCGACCGTGGTGGTCGAGTTCTTGCCGGCCGAATTGTCGGAGCTGCTGCAGGCGCCGAGCACGCCGCCCGTGGCGAGGATGCCGACGAGGCAGGCTGCACCGAATACGGGGCGCGGGGCCCGAGGAGGAATGGAGGATGCGGGCACAGCGGGCTCCTGTTCTGCTTCGGGTCAGTGGCCGGCTCCCGGGTAGCCGCCGCCACCGTAGCTGGCGTCGAGGCTGTCGTAGTCGATGGCGAAGCCGTTGCGGGGGAGCGCGTCGGTGAACTCGACCCGCTTGGGCTTCTTGTACGACGCGATCTTCTCGCGGCAGTGCTCGATGATCTCCTGCTCGCTGGCGGTCGTGCCCTCGCGCAGCACCACGACCGCGGTGACGTTCTGACCCCAGGTGCGGTCGGGCACACCGATCACCGCCGCGTCGGCGACCGCGGGGTGTTGCTTGAGACAGCCCTCCACCTCGGTCGGGTAGATGTTCTCGGCCGCCGACTTGATGAGCCTCGTCTTGGGCCCGATGAAGGTGAGTGACCCGTCGGCCTCGACGCGGCCGAGGTCGTTGGTGTGGTGCCAGTCACCGGCTTGGCGCTGCTCGTTGAGCTCGGGACGGTTGAAGTACCCGTTCATCACGGTCGGCCCCCGCACGCCGATCTCCCCCGTCTCGCCGGGGGCGAGCTCGGCACCGTCGGGGTCGAGCGTGGTGATCCGCACGAAGGGCGCGGGCCTCCCGCTCGAGCCGATGCTGGGCTGGAGCGCGTTGAAGGTGGCGAGGCCCATGACCTCGGTCTGGCCGTAGCCGGCGGGACGCTTCCCCCAGGGGCTCTCGTCGACGGTGATCATGGCCGTCCACTCGGGCTTGCCCGGGAACCCCCGCAGGGACTTGAGGTCGAACCGGCCGTCGGCGTTGAGCTCGACGATCTGGTCCATGGTGGGCGGCATGATGAACGCGCCCGTGCAGTGTTCCTCGGCGATGAGCCGGCACAGCTCCTCGGCGTCGACCCGCGGCGTGAACACGTTGTTGCCACCGACCAGGAAGGTGGCGAGCGTCGTCATGAACGTGGCCACGTGGAACAGCGGCCCGCAGTCGAGGTACACGTAGTCCGCATCCACCCCCTGGATCTGGGCGATCAACGAGCCTTGGAGCACGAGCGCCCGGTTCGACAGCAACGCGCCATTGGGGCTCCCGGTGAACGCGGCGGTGTACATCATGAGCACGGCGGCCCGTTCGTCTGTGTCCGCGGCCGGGTCGTGCTCGGAGCCGGCCGCCAGGAAGGCCTCGTATCCCCCGGCGCCCTCGACGTCGTGGCCGATCCACAGCGCCTTCGACCCGCTGTCGGTGCGGGCCTGGCGCAACGTGTCGCCGATCTCGGACTCCTGGAAGAAGACGACGGCGGGATCGCTGTCGCCGATGACGAAGGCGAACTCCGCCGCGCTCTGACGCCAGTTGGCGGGGCAGAACACCGCCCCGAGCTTGGCCGCCGCCAACAGGCCCTCGAGAAGCCGGTGGCAGTTCTGGCCCAGCCACAACAGCCGGTCGCCGGCGCCGATCCCTTCCGCCGCCAGCGCGTTGGCCAGCCGGTTCACGCGGGTGTCGAGAGCCGCGAACGTGAGTCGGTGCGCGCCGCACACCGCGCCCAGCGAGCCCGGCCGCGTGCCCGCGTGCGCCCGCAGCACGTCGGCCAGCGTGAGGTCGTGCAGGCTGTCTTTCATTGCCGGGGCTTTCGTGACCGGGCCTTCATGACCGAGACGACCGGCGCCCCCGGGCCCGCACTCCCGGCCGTCATTCGTCGACCACCCGGGCCGCCTTGTACCCCGAGCGGGGGATGGTCTCGCGGTCGAGCACCTCGATGACCGTCTCGATGCCGAGGCGTTGGTGCAGCGCCGCCGCGCACTTGCGCGCCACCTCGGTGTCGTCGCCCGGCGCACCCGATCCGCGCTCCACGCGCACCGTGACGGCCCGCTCCTCGTCGACGGGCCGCACCATCTGCCACTCGAGGGTGGGCTCGGTCACGTCGGGCACGCCCCGTAGGGCGGACTCCACCTCGTTGGCCTGGAAGCGCTTGCCCTGCACCGAGATCAGGTCCTTGAAGCGACCACCCCACAGGCCCCGGATGCTCGTCTCACCGCACGGGCACGGCTCGCGCAGGATGGCGCACGCCTCCTCGAGGTCGTATCGCAGCAGGCCGTTGTCGCGGTCGAGCGTGGTGACGACGAGGTCACCCCACTCCCCGTCGGCCACCTCCTCGCCCGTGGCCGGGTCGACGGCCTGGACCACGCCCCAGTCCTCGTTGATGTGCGCACCGGGGAGCTGGCCACAGGCGCCGCCCACATAGGCGTAGCACTCGGCGCCGGCGGTCATGAGCGGCATGCCCTTGCCCATGCCGAAGCCCGGCATGCCCTTGAACTCGAGCCCGGCGTCTTTGGGGTCGATGCCGAGCTTGGCGGCCACCTCGAAGAAACGGCCCGTCGAGAAGCCCATGAAGGGGATGTCGGGCTTCACCCGTGTCCAGAAGCGCAGGCCCTGCTCGGCCGCCTCGTCGGTGTCGGGTGGAGGTACCCAGATGTTGAGCATCCCGAAGTACTCGTAGGAGCCCGACAGCATGGGCCCACCCCCGTAGAGATAGGCGGGGTGCGCGTGGGTGGCGATCATCCCGGGCCGGTAGCCGTAGCGCCACCACGTGCGGGCCGAGGACTCGTACTCGATCCAGATGTCGCGTCGTGTCCACAACGAGATGGTGGGTATGCCCGTCGTCCCCGTCGAGGTCCCGACGCGGATGGCGGCGCGGGGGTCGGTGAACCGGTACCGGCCGAAGGGCGGGTCGGCGGCCTCGGAGTCGCGCAGGTCCTGCTTCACGGTGAGCGGCACGTGGCGGAGATCGTCGACGGTCTTCACGTCCTCGGGCGCCCCGATGCCGGCCGCGGTGAGCTTGTCCTTGAAGAGCGGGACGGGATTGTCGAAGACCTTGCGCAGCAGGACGGCCAGGCGCTCGTTCTGCAGCGCCCGCATCCTCTCGGGGTCCATGGTCTGGACCTCGGGGTCCCAGTACTTCTGTTCGGGGTCCCGGGGCGGGGGCCCCAGCACCTCGGGTCCGTAATTCGGCATGGTCCCTCCCTGTGTACGGCTCTCGGCGCGGCTGCTGCTGCGCTGGTTGTTCGGCTACTTGCGCGGCAGGCCGAGCACGCGCTCGGCGATGATGTTGCGCTGGATCTCCGACGTCCCCCCGGCGATGGTGCCCGCGAAGCTCTGCAGCCAGTGCACCAACCACGCCTCGCTGTCGCCGCGGCCCACCGACGGCGCCTCGTGGCGCGACAGGTCCAGGCCGGTGGGCCCGAGCGCCTCACCGACGTCGAGAGCGAGGCCCCGGCGCAGCTCGCTCCCCAGGAGCTTGAGAACCGAATGCTCCGAGGGCTTGCTCCCCTTGGCGAACTTGGCGAACCCCCGGTACCCGAGCAGCTTCAGGGCCTGGGTCTGCATGTAGGCGCGCGCCACGGTGGTGCGGAAGGCCGGATCGTCGGCCAGGCGCCGACCCCCGGGGAGTGGGGTGGTGGCGGTGGTCACGACGCGCTCGAGGATCTTCTCGGTCCCGGTGGCCTCGTTGATCCACAGCATCCCGCGCTCGTGGGCCAACGACCCTCCCGCCACCGACCACCCACGGTGGAGCTCGCCGACGAGGTTCTCGGCGGGAACCTCCACGTCGGTGAAGAAGACCTCGTTGAAGTCCGCGTGCTCGCGGTCGGTCAGCTCGGCGATGGGGCGGGTCTGGATGCCCGGCGTCTTCATGTCGATGATGAGCACGCTGATCCCGGCGTGCTTGGACGCCTCGGGGTCGGTCCGCACGAAGCAGAAGCAGAAGTCGGAGTGGTGCGCGCCCGAGGTCCATACCTTCTGCCCGTTCACGACGAACCGGTCCCCGTGCAGCTCGGCGCGCGTGCGCAGGCCGGCCAGGTCGCTCCCGGCGTTGGGCTCGCTCATGCCCAGGCACCAGCTGATCTCGGCCCGCAGGGTGGGGAGCACGTAGCGCTGCTTCTGCTCCTCGGTGCCCCAGTCGATGATCGACGGCGCGATGATCGACAGGCCCTGGGGGTTGCAGCTGCGGGGGACGCCGAGGCGTGCGAGCTCCTCGAAGTACACCATCTGCTGGAGGGGGGTGGCGTTGCGGCCGCCGTACTCGGGCGGCCAGCCGGGTACGAGCCAGCCGTTGTCGAAGAGCTTGCGTTGCCAGGCCCGGGCCCACTCGGGGATGTGCGCCGAGGACTTCACCCGCTCGGTGCGTTCGGACGACGGAGGGAGGTTCGCTTCCATCCAGGCCCGCAATTCGCGGCGAAATTCCTCGGTCTGCTCGTCGTAGTGCAGGCGCACGGCAGGGATCGTAGCTGCCTGACGTTCGTGTCAGCTAAAGGGGCCGGCCCCGTCGTGCGGAGCCCGGGAGGTGCGGGCGGTAGGTCTGCGATCGGGTCTGCGGTTGGGTGTGCGGTTGGGTGTGCGGCCGGGCTCAGCCGAGGCCGCGGGTGAGCAGCATGCAACCGGCGATGGGCCCGCCACCGGCGGCGACGGCGGCCACCTCCGGTGTGACGGGGACCTGGCGCGCGCCGCCCTCGCCGCGCAGCTGCACACACGCCTCGTGCAGCATCCCGAACCCGTGGAGCCGACCGGCCGAGAGCTGACCACCACTGGTGTTGAGGGGCACCTGCCCGTCGAGCGCGATCCGTTGTCCTCCGGCGACGAACGGCCCGCTCTCGCCTTTGGCACACAGGCCGAGCTCCTCAAGCCAGACCATGGTGAGGATGCTGAACCCGTCGTAGAGCTCGGCCACGTCGACGTCACTGGGTCGGAGCTCGGTGCGCTCCCACATGCTCGCTGCCGCGTCCCGGGCCGAGAACGTGGTCATGTCGTCGAACTGGTCCCAGCTGGGGCGGCCCCGCAGCGCCGTGCCGATGGCATTGACGTGGCACGCGGTGTTGGGTGTGTCGGGGGCGTAGTCGACATGCGAGACCACGACCGCCGTCGACCCGTCACACGGTGCGTCGCAGTCGTAGAGGCACAGCGGCGTCGAGATCATGCGCGCCGCGAGGTAGTCGTCGAGCGACATCGGGTCGCGGTAGATCGCCTTGGGGTTGCGTGTGGCGTTGCGCCGGCCGTTGAGGGCGATCCAGGCCAGCTGCTCCCGGGTGAGCCCGTACTCGAACATCCGTCGCTGCGCGATCATCGCCAGCCAGTTCACCGCCGACACCGCGCCGTAGGGGAGCGTCCACTGCATCACGCCGGGAAAGCGCGGGATCCCCCGGCCGGCCGTGGCGCCACCGATGCCCTGGCGCCCCCCTTCGCCCTGGGCGGTGGACTCGGTGACGGTGCGGTACACCAGGACATGGCGCGCCAGCCCGGCGGCGACGGCGAGACAGGCGGCGAAGACGGCGCGCAGCTGGCCCGGCCCTTCGAGCCCCCCGTCGTGCCAGTTCAGCTTCAGGCGAAGGGCGTCTTGGACCTCGGGAGTCGATGGCCCGGCGAAACCCCCGGTGCCCACCCCCGCACCGGGGAAGGTGGCGAGCCCGTCGATGTCGTCACGCGTCAGCCCCGCGTCGGCGACCGCCTGCAGGCAGGCGTCCACGGTGAGCTCGAGCTCGCCACGCCCGAGCCGCCGGCCCACGTCGGACTGCCCGATGCCGGAGATGATCGTCCGACGCTCGAGACGCTCGGGGGGGCTCATCGCGGCGCTGCCGACGCCGGTTTGAACAGGGGCAGCCACACGTCCTCGGCCTGCTCGAAGGTGACGTCCACGGGCATGCCGATGAAGACGTCCTCGGGCGCGCAGTCCACCAGGTTCGTCGTCAGCCGTACGTCGTCCTGCTCCGCGATCGTCACCAACCCGATCACATAGGGGTCCGACCCCGGGATCCATTGTTGGATGTTGACGGTGTAGGAGTGCACGACGCCGTTGCCGCTGACCGGCTCGGGGACCAGGGAGCCCGCGAGGCAGTAGGGACAGCGCGGCACCGGCGGGTGCACGTAGTGGCGACAGGCCGTGCACCGGAGGAACCGCAGCCGCCCGTCCTCACCCGAGGTCCAGAAGAAGCGGTTGGCGTCGTCGAGGCGGGGCAGGACGCGCACCGCCGGGCCGCGCGCGAATCCGGAGGCGTTCACCGGCGGGGCGGGTTCATACGGAGCGGGAGGCGGGTCACGGGGCGAGATGCTACGTCACGGCCGGCGAATCTGACGGCGCTGTCAGGCTCGCGGCGCTACGCTCGGCGCCGCCGGTGCTGGGTTGTGGGCTTCGACTCGTCGGTGTCGACGGCCGGCGCCGGACTCCCCGTGAACGTTCTCACCAGGGGTGGACCGACAGGAGGAACGCCCGTGACGACTCCCGCCAGCCTCGAGGGACGCCGGGTGTTGGTGGTCGGGGCGTCGTCGGGCATCGGTCGGGCCCTGGCGGTGGCAGCGGGCGCGGCGGGAGCCCGGGTGGCTCTGGCGGCACGGCGCCTGGCCCTGGTCGAGGAGGCGGCCCGGGAGATCCGCGACGGGGGGGCCGAGGCGCGCGCCTGGAGCTGCGACGTGACCGAGGAGGCCGACTGCGAGCGCCTCGTGGCCGAGGCGTCGGCCTGGATGGGCGGGATCGACGTGGTGCTGTACATGTCGGGCAGCTCGCCGCTCGTCCGCGTGTCCGAGGCGCCGGCCTCGTTGTGGCACGAGATGCTGTCCACGAACCTGGTGGGAGCGGCCGTGGTGGTCCGCGAAGCCCTCGAGTACCTCCGTGCATCGCCGGACCCGGTCGTGGTCGTGACCACGCACTCGATGGGTGTGCCGTGGCCGTGGCTCGGTGTGTACGGGTCCACCAAGGCGGCGCTGGCGGAACTGGCGCGGGGGCTGCGATCCGAAGAGCCTCACCTGCGCGTCCTGTGCGTCGCCGTGGGCAACACGGCGTCGTCGTTCGCCGACAACTGGGACCCCGAAGTGGCGGGCCAGGCGTTCGGGCAGTGGGTGGCGGACGGGCTCCTTCGCTACGAAGTGCTCCAGTGCGACGAGATGGCCGACGCCGTCCTCGCCGCGGTGCTCGACTCCACCACCGACGACGATCTGCTCATTGCCGGTGCCGAGGTGTCGAAGCCGCGGTAGGAGCCGACGTCGATGCCGGTGTAGTCGATGCCGGTGTAGTCGATGCCGGTGTAGTCGATGCCGGTGTAGTCGATGCCGGTGTAGTCGATGCCGGTGTAGTCGATGCGGGTGTAGGAGCCGGCGTCGATGCCGGAGTCGATGCGGCAGGTTCAGCCGCGATCAGCTTGCCGAGCGCGGTTCTGTCGATCTTCTCCATGGCGGTGCGCGGGAGGTCCTCGGCGAGGACGATGCCCTCGGGCAGCTTGTAGGCGGCGAGTCGGCCCCGGGCGTGCTCGCGCAACCCCTCGAGCGTGGGTGCGTCATCGGCGTGGCGTGCCACGACGACGGCCACGCCGATCTCGCCCATGACGGGGTCGAGGCGGGGTATCACCGCCACGTGGGCGACCCCCGGATGGTCCGCCAAGACGTTCTCGACCTCGAGGGGGTAGACGTTGTAGCCCCCGCGGACGTACATCTCCTTGGACCGTCCCGACAGATGCAGCCGCCCGCGCTCGTCAATGAAGCCCAGGTCCCCGGTGCGGACCGCACCGTCGGAGGTGAAGGCCGCGGCGGTCGCCTCGGGGTCGCGCCAGTAGCCGAGCATCACCGCCGGCGAGCGCAAGCACACGTGACCGAGCTCACCGGTCGGGAGAGGTCGATCGTCGTCGGCGCGGACCGACAGCTCGACGCCCTTGCGGGCCCGGCCCACGGTCTCCTCGGCGTCCTCGAGGGGATCGTCGGGGGCCGTCCCGACCCCCACCCCCGCCTCGGTGCAGGTGTAGCGCACGACCACCGGCACGCCGAAACGCGCCCGTGCCTCGCGCACCAGCGCGGCGGTGGAAGGCCCACCCCCCATCGCGATCATGCGCACGCTGGACGTGTCGGTGTGGTCGAACCGCTCGTGGCGCAGCATGAGCGCCACCTGGGTCGGGATTCCTCCGAGCGTGGTGATGCGATGACGCTCGACCATCTCCAGGGCATCTCCCGCCGACCACCGGCCCATGATGAACGTCGTCCCCCCGCCGCGCAGCGCCTGAGGCATCTTCGTCATGTAGCCCAGATGGGCGAAGGAGGTCGACGACAGCCCCCGGCCGCCGCCGCCCCATCGCCCCCCGCCGTCGATGTCGCCGATGGCTTGGAGCTGGCGCCAGGTGAATACCGCCCCCTTGGGCTCCCCCGTGGTCCCCGACGTGAACACCACGGCTACCGGCCGGTCCGGGTCCACTGGGAGCGGAGCGCCGCCGCCCGCGCCCGCGCCGCGCGCGCCCACTCCTGTGCCCTCGCCCCCTGACGCGACGTTCGCTCGGCACGCAGTCCCCGGAGCATCGAGCCGGTGTCTCTGTCCGTGATGCCGGGGTCCACCTCGACGACGTCGTCGACTTCGGTCACCTCGTCGACGGCGGTGTCCATTGCCAGGTCCTTCGACGTCACCACGAGTCGCGGTCGAGCCACGGCCAGACACCGACGACGTTCGGGCGGGGACAACCGGTCGTTCACCCCCGCCGTGAGCGCGCCGATCTTGGCCGCGGCGCCATACACGACGGCATAGGCCGGCCCCGAGGGGAGGAGCAAGGCGACGACATCACCGACACCCACACCCCGGGAGCGCAGGCCGACCGCGACCTCGTCGGAGAGCCGGTCGAGGGCCC
This sequence comes from uncultured Acidimicrobiales bacterium, assembly GCA_963739765.1. GTDB lineage: Bacteria > Actinomycetota > Acidimicrobiia > Acidimicrobiales > UBA8190 > Chersky-840. The sequence goes on from CAVUBP010000003.1 coordinate 1,040,925, forward strand.
CGTACGAGAGCTCGCTCCCGTCGGGCGTCACGTACAGCGCGGTGTCCCCGTAACGCAGCGCGGCCTCTCGGATGACGTCGCCGAACACCGCTACCGCATCCGGTGCTGCGGTCGTGGGAGCCCGTAGAGCCCCGACGCGTTGGTGCCGAGGATCTTCGCCTGCATCTCCGGTGCCATCGGAGCCATCGTGGCGCGCAGGGTGTCCACCGCGCCCGGGAAGGTCGCATCGTGGTGCGGGTAGTCCGATCCCCACACGATGCGATCCTCACCGATGAACGGGGCGAGAGCGGGCAGCGTGTGCTCCTCGATCTCGTAGCTGATCCAGCACTGTCGGGCGAAGTACTCGCTCGGCTTCATGCGCAGGTCGGGGCAGAAGCCGCCGAAGCTCTCGGCTTGCTCGTCGAGGCGCTCCAACCAGAACGGCACCCAACCGCCGCTCGACTCCAGGAAGACGACTCGCAGTGAGGGATGGCGCTCGAGCACACCGAAGGCGATGAGCTGTGCGCAGGCCAGCATCTCCTCGAATGTGTGTGACACGGCGTGCAACACCAGAGGGTTGAAGGGTCGGTCGGAGCCGAGCGTGGGGACGATCACCGAGCTGCCCTCGTGGACGGCCACGGTCATCGCACTCTCTTCGGCAGCGTCCCATACGGGCTCGTAGGCGCGGTCCGACAGTGATCGCCCGCAGCAGGGGTTGGGCCGAACGAAGGCGGCTACGAAACCGAGCTCGTGGCGGGCGCGACGCAGCTCGGCGACCGCTGCAGGGGGGTCCTGCACCGGGATCATGGCCGCCCCGAACAGCCGCGTGGGATCCGCGGCGCAGTACGTGGCGAGCCAGTCGTTGTAGGCGCGGGCGATGGGCACCGCCGCGGCGGGGTCGGACAGGGCCCAGAAGTAGAGCCCGATGGAGGGGAACAGGACCGCTTGGTCGATGCCCTCGGTGTCCATGTCCGAAAGGCGCGCCACCGGGTCGGAACCGCCGGGATGGGCCTCTTCGAGGGCAAGGAACGTCTCGCTGTCGGAGAAGTGCCCCCCCGGTGTGGCCAGCGTGCCCAGGGGTACGGCGAGGATCTCGGTGCCGTCCACCACGACGTGCTCGTAACCGTGGGTGTCGCGCGTGATCACGGGCCGGTACTGCTCGGGGACCGTCGCCCACGCCTCACGAGGCTCGACGACGTGCCCGTCGGCATCCACGACGAGTTCGGGCGAGGCGATCACGACACGCCGTCGAGCCCGGCTCCCGGTGACGGTGCACGCCAGTCGTCGGCAGGTGGCATCGGGTGTCGGAACAGCTTCGCCGCGTTCCCTGCTGCCATCAACCGCAATTCGTCCTCGGGGAGGTGGCCCAACGTCTTCTCGAGGACGATCTGGGTGTCGGGCCACGTGGAGTCGGCGTGTGGGTAGTCGCTCTCGACCATGATGTGGTCGACACCGATCCGGTGGCGCAGCTCGACCGTCGACGGGTCGTCGATCGTGCAGAACCAGAAGTTGCGGCGCAGCACCTCGCTGGGACGCAGTTCCGATGGCCACGAGGTGCTGTCGGTGCCCGAGGCGGAATGCTCGAGCACGTAGTCGGACCGGTCGAGCAACATCGGGACCCAGCCGATCCCACCCTCCGACATCGCCACCGAGAGGTCGGGGAAGCGCAGAGGCACGCCCGACCACAACCACTCCGCCGCCGCCAGCAGCGCGTTCACCGGGAACAACGTCGGGAAGAGCTCGAAGGGCGGGTCGGGCGACGGCAACGGGGCCCACCCCGACGCGCCCGTGTGGAGGCACACGACCGTCGAGGTCTCCTCGCATGCCTCGAAGAACGGGTCCCACGCGCCCGAGAAGATCGAGGCCACTCCGAGCCGCGCCGGGAATTCCGGGAAGCTCACCGCCTTGAAACCGCGCGCGGCATTGCGCCGGACCTCCTCGGTGGCGACTGCGACATCGGCCAGCCAGGGCAGCTGTAGCGGAATGATGCGCTCGGGGTAGGTGCCGGCCCACACTTCGGCGTGCCAGTCGTTCCAGGCGCGCAGACAGGCCAGGCCCAGCTCGGGGTCCTCCGAGCGCGAGAAGACCGAGCCGCAGAAGCCGGCCACGAGGGACGGGAAGCACAGAGATGCCCATACGCCGTTGATGTCCATGTCCTTGACCCGGGCGTCGATGTCGTAGCATCCGGTCCTCATCTCGTCGAAACGCGAGGGGTCCATGCTCCAGGTGTCGCGCCGCCGACCGGCGACGGCGTTGAGCCCGACGTTGGGGTAGGTGCGGTCCTCGTAGAGCCAGTACTGCACGCCGTCGTCGCGCTCGACGATGCGCGGGGCGCGCTCAGCCAGACGAGACGGCATGCGGCCTTCGAACATGTCCGGCGGCTCGATCAGGTGGTCGTCCACGGAGATGACCGGGACCCGGATGGGACGAGGCGCGGGATCGGGGAGCAGGACGCCGTCGGTCACGACCCGTCGGTCCCCGGCAGTTGGGATGCAGCCCATGTCTTCATGGGCGCAGCTTCACGGTGCGGCTTCATGGCCGGAGCTTCACGGTGCAGCGTCATGGGCGCAGCGCCGCAGAGCAGAACGCCCACAGCTCCTCGGCGACCTCGGTGGGTGGCTCCTCGATCTGGTGACAGATCAGGGCGTGGAGGTGCGACAGCACGAGATGGAACAACGTGCGTGCGTCGCGCCGGGCGTCCCCGGCACGGACCGCCCCGGCGGTCTGGGCCGCTGTCACCGCAGCCTCGAAGACCCCCACGAAGGGATGCAGGACACCCCGGAGCTGGTCGGGATGGGACTCGGCGAGGCGAAGGTGCTCACGTACGAGGGCAGCCGCGTAGGGGAGGCGTCCCTCGACGGTCAGGAACCGGAACAAGCCGACGACGACCACGCGCAGCCGCTCGAGGGGCTCGGTCTCCCCGTCGACCATCGACACCAGTGCGTCGGCGCCGCGCCGGGCGTCGTCCTCGAAGAGCGCCACCAGCAGTTCGTCCTTGCCGCCGAAGCACCGGTAGAAGCTCTTGAGCGAAGTGCCGGCCGCAGCGACGACCTGGGTCACGGTGAAGTTGGGACCGCCGGCGTCCCAGACGAGCTCGCGCGCCGATTCCACCAGCCGGCCCGTCACCTCGGCCTGTCGGCTTCGAGCATCGGGCAACGAGCGGAGCCCTGCGCCCCGGGCGTGGGCACGGTTCTCGAGGGCCTTCCCGTCGACCGGGACGGCGCGGGCCGGCGGCCCGGCGCCTGCCGCGCCCGGTTGGCCCGCGGTGTCACGCGCCCCTGACGCCATCGAGATCGGAAACTATCATCCGCCGGAGAACGGCATTCTCCGACCGGGAGGGCGACAGGTGGGCGACGCGATCGGGCTCGTGATCGATGGCCGGGTGGTGCCGGGGGAGGCCGGGACCTATCCGGTGACCAACCCGGTCCGGCCCGCCGAGGTGGTGTTCGACGCACCGTCGGCGTCGCCGGCACAACTCGACCGGGCCGTGGCCTCGGCCCGGGCCGCGTACCCGGCGTGGGCGGCGATGGCACCCGAGGAGCGCGCCGAGCTCGTCGGCAAGGCCGCCGCGGCTGCCGGAGCCGCGGTGGAGGCCCAGAACCTGGCGACATTGCTCACCCGCGAGCACGGCAAGGTGTTGTGGGAGGCGCAATTCGATTCGGGCACCGTCGGGGGCATGGCGGGCGCCTTCGCACCGCTCGTGGCCGAGGCCTTGGCCGGGAGGTCGATGACGGGGGGTGGCCGTCGAACGAGCGTGGTGCACGAGCCCTACGGCGTGGTGGCGGCGCTGTTGCCGTTCAACTGGCCGGTGTCGGTGCTCGGCAACAAGGTGCTGCCCGCGCTTCTCGCCGGCAACACCGTCGTCGTGAAGGCCCCGCCCACCTGTCCCGGCGCCGTCCTGGCGGTCGCCGCCGCCCTGGCAGACGCTTTGCCGGCCGGAGTGGTGAACGCCGTCAATGGCCCGGGGCCCGAGATCGGCGAGATGCTCGTGGCACACGACGGCGTCGACATGGTGTCGTTCACCGGTGGCGTCCCCACCGGTCGCGCCGTCATGGCCGCGGCGTCGAGCGCGGTGCGACCGGTGGTCCTCGAGCTCGGTGGCAACGACGCCGCCATCGTGGCGCCCGACATCGAGATCGACGCCGCGCTGGCGGACAAGATCGCGGGGGCCACGTTCATCACCTCGGGGCAGGTGTGCATGGCCATCAAGCGGCTGTATGTCCCGGCGGACAAGGTGCGGGCCACGGTGGACGCTCTCGTGGCCAGGGTTGGCTCCGAAGTCGTCGGCGACGGGCTCGCACCCGAGGTGACGATGGGGCCGGTGCACCGACCGGCGGCCCGCCGGCGTGTCGAGGACATGCTGGACGAGGCTTCGGCACGCGGGGCACGCGTCCACCGGCCGGCGCACATGCGTGAGGAGGACGTTGCCGCGGGCGGGTACCTGGTGTCTCCCGCCATCGTCGAGGGTGCGCCCGACGACGCCCAGATCGTGTGCGAGGAACAGTTCGCGCCGGCGTTGCCCGTCATCGGCTACGACGACGTCGACGAGGCGGTGCGGCGGGCCAACGATTCGCCCTACGGGCTGTGCGCGTCGATCTGGACCGCTGACGAGGAGCTCGCCGCCACTGTGGCTCGGCGACTCGAGGCGGGAACCGTGTTCGTCAACAACCACGGGACCGCGGCGATGGACCACCGGGCACCGTTCGGGGGATGGAAGCAGTCGGGCTACGGGTTGGAGCTCGGGCCCGAGGGCATGCTGGCCTTCACGCATCCCAAGACGATCCTCCGATTCGCCGCGCCCGCATCGTGACCGCACCGGGCCCGACGACGACATCCGGGAGGTCGTGGTGCTCGACCTTGTGATCCGCGGTGGGACGGTGGTGGACGGGTCGGGGGCTCGGGCCCGCCGGGCCGATGTGGCTGTGCGCGACGGCCGCGTGGTGGCGATCGGCGAGATCGACGAACCCGGCGCCAAGGTCATCGAGGCGCACGGCCTGCTGGTGACGCCGGGATTCGTCGACCTCCACACCCACTACGACGCCCAGTTGTCGTGGGACCCGACGGCGAGCCCTTCTCCTCTTCACGGGGTCACCACGGTCATCGGCGGCAATTGCGGGTTCTCGCTGGCCCCCGCCGGCGCCGAGCACGCCCGGTACCTGGCGCGCATGATGGCCCGGGTCGAGGGCATGCCCATCACCGCGCTCGAGCAACTGGAATGGTCGTGGAACTCGTTCGGCGAGTGGTTGGGGAGGCTGGACGGCGCCGTCGCCGTCAACGCCGGGTTCCTGGTGGGCCATTCCACGCTGCGCCGTGTGGTGATGGGCGAGGACGCCGTGGGTGCCGTCGGCACCGACGACCAGGTGCAGGCGATGGGGTCGGTGCTGGCCCGCTCGCTCGAGGAAGGTGCCCTCGGGTTCTCCACGTCGCAGGCGCCGACCCACAACGACGGCGACGGCATGCCGGTGCCGTCGCGCGCCGCCTCGCGGTCGGAGCTCGAGACGCTGTGCACGGTCTTGTCGTCCCATCCCGGCACGACCCTCGAGCTCATCGTGCCGGGGTGTCTCAACGGGTTCAGCGAGGACGAGGTCGACCTGATGGCGACGTTGTCGCTCTTGGCGGACCGACCGGCCAACTGGAACGTGCTCGGGGTCTCGGCGCTCAACCCCGGCGGCCTGGAACACCAGCTCGAAGCGTCGACCGTCGCGGCCGGGCGCGGCGCCACCGTGGTTGCGCTCACCTTGCCCCACACCATGAAGCTGCGCCTGTCCTTCGAGCCCGGCACCATCCTCGACAGCCTGCCCGGGTGGCGGGAGATGTTCGCCCTGCCGGTTCCCGAGCGCATGGAGGCCCTGAGCGATCCGGCCGAGCGCGCCCGACTCGACGCCGGGGCGAAATCGAAGGAAGCGGGGATCATCGGCGCGCTGGCCCGTTGGGAGAACCTCCTGATCGACGAGACGTTCGCGCCCGCGAACGCCGGCTATGAAGGCCGTTCGGTCGGCGACGTGGCGAAGGCGACGGGAAGAGCGCCCTTCGACGCATTGCTCGACGTCGTGGTCGCCGACCAGCTCCGGACGGGGCTTCGCCCGCCCATCGGCGAGTCCGAAGCCGATTGGGAGCTGCGAGCCAAGGTGTGGCAGGACCCGCGCACCGTTGTGGGGGGGTCCGACGCGGGGGCGCACCTGGACATGATGTGCGGGGCGATCTATTCCACGTCGATGCTCGGCGACGGCGTGCGGGCCCGGCACCTGCTGTCGTGGGAGGAGGCGATTCGGCAGCTGACCGACGTCCCGGCGCGTCTCTACGGGCTGCGTGGGCGGGGCCGGCTGGCCGAGGGGTATTGGGCCGACATCGTGGTCCTCGACCCCGAGCGGGTGGGACACGGCCCCGAGCGCACACGTGACGACCTCCCGGGCGGCGCCGCTCGCCTGTATGCCGAGGGTGTCGGGATCGAGCACGTCATCGTGAACGGCGAAGAGATCGTGCGGGCCGGGTCCTTCACCGGCGCGCTCCCGGGCGCGGTGTTGCGATCCGGCACACACACCGACACGGTGCACGCCGGGGCCGGGGCGTCATGAGCACCTCGGATCGGACCGTGCGGGCCGCCGTCGTCCACGAGGTGGGGGCGCCGTTCGTCATCGAGGACATCGAGCTCGCGCCCACCGGGCCTCACGATGTCCTGGTGAAGATGGTGGCGAGCGGGGTGTGTCACTCCGACCTCTCGGTGCAGAAGGGATCGATCCCCTTTCTGTTCCCCACGGTGCTCGGCCACGAGGGCGCCGGCGTCGTCGTCGAGGTGGGCGAGGCCGTCACGCGCGTCGCGCCGGGCGACCACGTCGTGCTGACCTGGATGCCGGCGTGTCGGCGTTGCTTCTGGTGCCTGCGGGGCCAGGTGATGCTGTGCGAGGTGGGTTTGACCGAGGCGCTGTCGGGTGCGTATGCCACGGTGCGCGGAGCACCGCTCGTGCGTGGTCTGGGCACCGCCACCTTCGGTGAGCAGACCCTCGTCCCCGAGGGAGAGGTGGTGCGTGTCGACCCCTCGGTCCCCTTGGAGCTCGCGGCGCTGGTCGGTTGTGCGCTCGCCACCGGGGTGGGCGCGGTGTGGAACACCGCGCACGTGACGCCGGCATCCACGGTGGCGGTCGTCGGCTGTGGCGGCGTCGGGCTGTCGGTCATCCAGGGAGCGCGCCTGGCGGGGGCCACCACCATCGTGGCCGTCGACCAGGTGCCCTCCAAGCTCGAGCTGGCCAAGGCCATGGGAGCCACCGCGGTGGTGGACGGCTCGGCCGAGGACGCGGTGGCGGCGGTGCGCGCCCACACCGGAGGGCGAGGCGTGGACTTCGGCTTCGAAGTGGTGGGGCGGGCCGAGACCATCCGCACGGCGTTCGCGTCCGTGCGACGCGGGGGCACGGCCGTCCTCGTCGGAGCGGGATCGCCGGCCGAGCAGGTGTCGTTCTCCGCCTTCGAGCTGTTCGTCGACGCCAAGACGGTGATCGGCTGTGTCTACGGGTCGACCGACGCCGATCGGGATTTCCCGGTGCTCGTCGACCTGATTCGCCAGGGAGAGATCGACGCCGCTGGTCTCGTGACCCGGCGCATCGGGCTCGACGACGTGAACGAGGCCTTCCGGGCCATGGAGGCCGGTGAGGTGGCGAGGAGCGTCATCGTCTACGACGGAACGGAGAGGTGATGGCGACGGACCTGCGCGTCGTGGACGCAGATGCCCATGCGGTGGAGCCCCTCGAGTTCTTCGCCGAGCTCCTCCAGCGCTTTCCCGATCAGGTGGCGCTGCGGACCGACACCAAGCTCGGGGTCCTGATCGAGGGGCGGCCCTACCCCCAATACGAAGGACCGGGGGCGGGATGCCCCCCGCAGCACGGCCTGACCACGGCCCCGGGCGTCGATCCCGCCACCGTGGACGGGGTGCTCGCCAACGCGGATACCGACGGCATCGACGAGATGGTCCTGTTTCCGAGCTTCGGCCTGTGCGTGCCGACCATCGAGGACCCCGTGCTCGGGGCCGGTCTGGCGCGCATGTACAACCGGTGGGCCGCGGAGTTCTGTGCCAAGAGCGCCGGTCGCCTGCACGGTGTCGCCGTCGTGCCCGTCGAGCACGGCCAAGAAGCGGTCACGGTGATGGAGGAGGCCAAAGAGCTCGGGCTCGTGGCCACGATCGTCCCGCCCGCGCTCAAGGACCGGAACCTCGACCACCCCGACATGGACCCCTTCTACGCGGCGGCGGCCTCTCTCGACATGCCGTTGGGCGTGCACGGGGCCCCGGGAATCCACCTGCCCAAGATCGGGGTCGACCGCTTCGACAATTACATCCAGGTTCACTGCGTCAGCTTTCCCTTCGACCAGATGTTCGCCATGACCGCTCTCGTGAGCGGGGGCGTCTTCGACCGGCACCCGACGCTGCGGGTGGCGTTCTTGGAGGCGGGGGCGGGCTGGCTGCCATGGTTCGTCGAGCGCCTGGGCGAGCATTACGAGTCGCGAGGCGACTGGATCCCGAACGGGTGGGAGCGCCCACCTGCCGAGTACGTGGCGGCGGGGAACGTCGTGGTCACCTGCGAGCCCGACGAGGATGCCCTGCCGTGCGTGGTCGAGCTTCTCGGCGACCGGTGTGTCATGTTCGCCAGCGACTACCCCCATTGGGACGGTGCGTGGCCTCGTGCCACGACCGAATTGAAAGAGCATGCCGAGGGTCGTCTGGCCCCCGAGGCGCTGGCGAGGGTGGCGGCCGGCAACGCCCTGGACTTCTACAACCTGCCTCGTTGAGGTGCATCCCCTGCGCGGATGCACCGTGACACCACCATGACACCACCATGACCTCAGGAGTGACCATGTCAGCAGCGACGAGTCCAGCGACGACAAAGCCGGCGTCGACGTCGACCGGGCTCGACTACGTCGATGCCGACGGCCACGTCCTCGAGCACCCCGACGGCTTCCGGGCCTTCGCCCCGAAGGGGTTCGAGGACCGCGTCTGGCACATCGAGGTCGACGACCAGGATCGGGAGTGGGCGGTCATGGACGGTGCCCGCACCCTTGCCAACTACATGTCCCTGGCGGGCACGGCCGGCATGTCGGCCGGCGACCGGGACCGGGCCCAGCGTGGCGAGCTTCGCTACACCGAGGTACGCCCGGCGGCCTGGGACGCACCGGCACGCCTGGTCGACATGGACGCCGACGGCATCGACCAGTCGGTGCTCTACCCCACGCTCCTGCTCGGTATCCAGGGTCACCCCGACGTCGAGTTCGCGGCGGTGATGTGCCGGGCCTACAACGACTGGCTCTCCGAGCACACCCAGACCGGCGGAGGGCGGCTGTTCGGTGTGGCGGTGCTGCCCCAGCAGGACATCGAACTCTCCGTCGCCGAGATCCATCGGGTGTCGGGGCTCCCGGGCATCGTGGGCGTGTTCCTGCGCCCCAATCCGAGCTCGGACTGGCGGCCTTTCTTCGACCCGGTCTACGACCCCCTGTGGAGGGCGGCCTCGGACACGGGGATGCCGGTGGGGCTGCACCCGTTCCTGGCTGCCGACCTTCCCGGCGCGTGCCTGGGACTGCGCATCAACCGGCTGCGGAACTCGGCGAACCCGCTGCCCGACGACACCGGGACCGTCGCCATCGACAACATCTTCTTCACCCAGGCCATCGCCAATCCGTTCGACATGATGAGCTCGATGACGTTTCTTCTGGCAGGCGGCGTGTGCGAGCGATTCCCCGACCTGCGCATCGTCTTCCTGGAGGCCGGTGGCGGGTGGCTCGTGCCCTGGCTCGAGCGCCTCGACCACCATTACGAGATCTTCGGGTGGGACGTGCCGCAGATCACGAGAGAGCCCTCGGAGTACTTCCGCCGCCAGTGCTGGATCAGCTTCGACCCCGACGAGTCCACCCTCGCCTTCACCGCCCGCTCGCCTCTGTGCGGGCCCGATCGGATCGTGTGGGCGTCGGACTACCCCCATCCCGATGCGGTGTTCCCGGGCGTGACCCGCGAACTCACCGAGGCCATTGCCGGACTGCCGCTCGAGGACCAGCGTCTGATCGCCGGTGCCAACGCTGCCGCGCTGTACGGGCTTCCGCCCGCCCGGCCCGCCCCGGCGGCCCCGCCCGGCCCGGCCACCGGCGCCGGGTGAGCCTGGGCCCGCCGCTAACCTCGGGCGGGTGAACGACGACCTGCGCCGCCGGATCCCCTACCTGATCGCACTGGGCCGCATCGCTTTCGGCATGGGCCTCATGGCCACGCCCGCGGCCGGAGCACGCGCCTATCTCGGTGCCGAGGCCAATCGACCCAGCATTCGCTTCATGAGCCGGATCTTCGGCGGCCGCGACCTCGCGCTCGGGGTGGTGTTGCTCCAGGCCTTGCGAGAGGAGCGACCCGAAGCTGTCAACCGCGCCCTGTTGCTCGGCGCGGGGTGCGACGCCTGGGACGCCATCGCAGCACTGCGCAGCCGCGAGCTCCCGATCTGGAGCCGCCTGGTGGTGGCGACCATGGGCTCGACGTTCGCCGTCCTGGGCGCATCGGCCGCCTTCGCCCCGCCCGCCGACTCCAGCGAGTTCGCGTCAGCGACACCGAGCGCGTAGATGCCGGGGGTCACACCCGGACGCGTCGGTGACGAGCTGGTGCGCGAGCGTGTCAGAGCACTGGTACGCGACGTGGTGGGATTCCCCCAGCCCGACGTCACCTTCAAGGACATCACTCCGGTCCTCGCCGATGCGGCCGCCTTCGCCGACGCCGTGGCGTGGTTGGGAGCCCCGTACGCGGGAAAGGCGAACAAGGTGGCGGCCATCGAGGCGCGAGGGTTCATCCTCGGGGCCCCGGTCGCCTATGCCCTTGGCACGGGGCTGGTCCCTGTGCGCAAGGTGGGCAAGCTCCCCCACACCACCATGGCCGAGGCCTACATGCTCGAATACGGTGAGGCCGTCCTGGAGATGCACACCGACGCCGTCGAGCCCGGCGACAGGGTGCTGATCGTGGACGACGTGATCGCCACCGGTGGGACCCTGCTCGCCACGGCCTCGGTGTTGCGCCGTGCCGGCGCGGAAGTCGTGGGGGTGGCGGCACTGCTCGAGATCGAGGCGCTGGGAGGACGGGCGCGGCTCGGGGGCCTCGACCTGCACGTCCTGTTGTCGGTATGAACCCCGCACCGCCCTCGCTCGCACAGCTCGTCGCCCAGGAGGATCAGTTCGCGGCCGCCTTCGCCGCCGGTGACATATCGCTGGCCCGGTCCCTGTACGAGGACGACGTCGTCTACCTGAGCCCCACGACGCGGCTGTTCGGCTGGCCGGGGCGCATCGTCGGTGTCGACAAGGCGCTCGAGTTCATCCAGCTGACGATCACGGGGTTGTCCGACATCTCCTACGCCGTCGACGATCGGGGGCTGATCTCCGACGATGCGGGGGCCTTTGTCCGCGTCCGATTCGACTTCGACACCCAAGGGCGACGACTCCGGTCGACCTATGTCGTGTTGTACCGCTACCGCGACACACGAATTGCCCAACAGGAGCTGTACTACGACCCGAGCGGCGAGCTCGAGCGGCTGTCGTCATGACCGAGGACCGTCACATCGACTTCGTGCGGCCGGCGGGGCTGTACCGCGACGCTCCGTACGCCTATGCGGCGGTGGCGCCGCCCGGTCGGCTCGTGTTCAGCGCAGGAGCTTGTCCCCTGGACCCCGAAGGACTCGTCGTGGAGGAAGGCGATCTCGAGGCCCAGGCCCGCCGGACGGTCTCCAACCTCCTCGAGGCGCTGGCCGCGGCGGGTGCAACTGCGGGTGATGTCCTCAAGACGACGGTCTATGTCGTCACGTCGTCGCAGGAGGACCTGGTCCGGGTGTGGTCGGTGGTGAAGTCCGCCTTCGAGCCGCTCGACCCACCGAGCACGCTGCTCGGTGTGGCCGCCCTCGGCTACTCCCGCCAGCTCGTGGAGATCGAGGCCGTCGCTCTGGCTCCTGCGCCGAGCGAATCGGCCCCGTCCCCCTGACGAGCTGCATTACATCGGCATCGCCTCGTACACCTCGACGCTGCCGCCGCCGGCCAGGACCGGGCAGCCCTTGGCCTTGCCGGCCGCGTCGGAGAGGTTGTTGGCGGAGATGACGGAGTACCCGCCGACCCCGCTGGCGCCGCCGCTCTTGCTCGATCCGTCCGACGTCACCGTGCTCGAGGCGCCGAACGGGTTGCCGGGGTCGACGATGTCGTCACCGAGGGTCCCGAACCACCCCATCCACGCGTCCATGACGGCCTTCTGGCCCTCGGGCGTGTCGGCCATCTGACCACCGGTGTAAAGGAATACGAACTTGCCCATCGTGAGTCCTGCCTTTCTTGTTGGTTGATCGGTCGTGTCGGTACGTCATGCGCTGACTGTCTGGTGTGTCGGTGTGTCGGTGTTCGGTGTGTCGGTGTTCGGTAATCGGTGTGTGTCGGTGAGCCGGGTGTGCTGTGTCGGTGGCGTTGTCGGTACGTGCGGGGTGTCGGTTCCCGGGAGGTCCGGGTACGTGAAGCGGCGGACTACGAGGGCCCTTGGTCGGGACCGGGGTCCCCACCGCCCCCGGCGATGGCGAGCCGGGCCAGGTAGTGACGCCACCCCGCCGCGTGAGGCTCGACGGCTTCGAGCGGCAGGCCCCGGTGCACGAGGCGCACGATGGTGTCCTCACCATCGGGCGTGAGGGTGATCTCGACCGTGCTCGATCCCGGGGGCACGGGATTGCCGTCGTCCTCCCAGCCCCACGTGAAGGTCACCCGGTGCGGAGGGCTCACTTCGAGGTACTCGCCGCGAGCGACGTGGGTGCCGTCGATGTTGACCCGGTAGATCCCACCGGGCTGCGGGTCGACCTTGTGGTCCATGCCCTTCCAGCGCCGCATCTTGTCGGGGTCGGTGAAGAACGGGAACACGGCCTCGGGCGGCGCCGCGATCCGGATCTCCTGCTCGATGACGTCATCGCCTGCTGGCACGTTCGGTGTCCTCCATCTCTTGCTCTACTGCCCGCTTCAGGCGGCGCAGTCCGGTCGCCCAGAACCCTTCGAGGTACTCGCGCAGTTCGTCGAGCCCTTCGGGCCGGGCCCGGTAGATGATCCGGGTCGCGTCCCGCCGGCTCTCGAGGAGCCCGGCGTCGACGAGCACGCGGAGATGCTGGGACACCGCCGGGCGGCTGAGGTCGAAGTGCGAGGCGATCTCCCCCGCGGGGAGCTCGTCCTCACCGACGAGTCGGAGGATCTCGCGCCGGTGGGGCTCGGCGATGGCTCGGAGGGCGGCGTCCACACGGAGAGTGTAAGCAGATCCTTACGTAAGTAGCAAGCGACAATTGCGCGGCGCGGTCCGCCCGGTGCCGGGCGGGTGCGCCTGATGCTCCCCAAACCGCTCCGACCAGGGCCTACGCTCGCTGTGACGGAGGACGGCCGATGCTGGGATGCAGCGATCTGGTGGCATTCGTGGCGACGACGGACATCGATCGCGCCCGAGCCTTCTACGGCGGGGTGCTCGGGCTGCCGGCCGTGGAGGAGGGCCCGTTCGGGTGCGTGTTCGATGCGCACGGCACCCGGTTGCGGGTGACGCCCGTCGGCGAGGTGCGCGCCGCTCCCTACACGGTGCTCGGATGGGCCGTCGACGACATCGCGGCGACGGTGGGCGCTCTGGTCGCGGCCGGCGTGGGCTTTGAGCGGTTCGACGGCATGGACCAGGACGACCTCGGAGTGTGGGTGTCCCCGAGTGGGGCCCGGGTGGCCTGGTTCTGCGACCCCGACGGCAATGTCTTGTCGGTGACCGAGGATCGCGCCGTCAACGGCGAGGCATCTTGATGGCGCGGTCGGCGATGATGTTCTTCTGCACCTCGGTCGTCCCCGCCCCGATCGAGGTGTAGCGCTGCCATACGTAGTTGTGGCTCCAGTGGCCCTTGTCCACCGCATCGGGGCCCCCGCGGCCAAGACGCCCGAGGCTCCCAGGATGTCGACGCCGAGCTCGGCGATGGTCTGTGACAGGTAGCTCCACTGGAGCTTTGCCAGCGGCACCTCGGGCCAGTTCTTCTCGCCCTTCAGGATCTTCGAGAGCGCCCGGGCGTTCAACAGGCGGGTGAGCTCGAGCTGGGTCCACAGCCTCGCGATGCGGTCCCGGATGCCGGGATCGTCGAGCGCCTCGGGGTTGTTCTGACGCGCCGTGGCGATGAGGTTGTCGAGCTCGATGCGCATGGACACCGACAGTCCTGATGTGCCGACCCTCTCGCTGGCCAGCGTCCCCATGGCCACGTTCCAGCCCTGGTTCTCCTCGCCGAGCCGGTAGCCCACGGGCACACGGGCCCCGTCGAAGTTGACCTCGCAGAACAGCTCGCCGCCGGTGATGTCGCGGATCACGTTGACCTCGATGCCGGGAAGCTCCATGTCGACGATCAGCGCAGTGATCCCCTCGTGCTTGGTACCGCGCTCGATGGCGGTGGGGTCGGTGCGTACGAGGAAGAGTCCCCACTTGGCGAGATGCGCGGTCGAGATCCAGATCTTGCGACCGGTGACGACGTACTCGTCGCCGTCGCGCACGGCCAGGGTGCGAAGGTTGGCGAGGTCGGAGCCCGCCTCGGGCTCGGTGAACCCCTGGCACCAGTGGACGTCCGCGTTCAGGATCCCCGGCAGCCACATCTGCTGCTGCTCCTCGGTGCCCCAGCGCAGGATCATGGGGCCGATCTGCCACAGGCCGTTGGCGTTGTAGATGCCCGGCGTCTTGGCCCGGGCCATCTCCTCGGAGTAGATGGTGTTCTGCATGACCGTGGCCTCACGGCCCCCCCAGGACTTCGGCCAGTTGATCGCCGCCCACCGGCCCCCGTGCAGGCAGCGCTGCCAGGCCTGGCGGCGCAGCATCGTGCGGCGGTCGGGGTTGTTCTCGTCCCCGATCTCCCCCGACGCCATGAATTCCGGGAGGTTGGCGGCCAGCCACTCGCGCAGCTCCGCTCGGAAGGCGTCGTCCTCGGGTGTGTAGGAGAAGTCCACGGTTGCCTCAGTGGTCCGGTTGCCTCAGTGTTTCAGGACGTCGGGGTTCACGATGTTGCGTGGCGTGGCGCCTGCCAACAGACGACAGAGGTCGTCCGCGATCGTCTGGGTGTGATTGACCTCGGTGTCATAGGTGGCTCCCCCGATGTGCGGTGTGAGCACGACGTTCGGGAAGGTCGTGAGCGGGTGGTCGGTGGGAAGGTGCTCCCCGACGAAGTGGTCGAGCCCCGCCGCGCTCACCTTCCCCGACCCGAGCGCGGCCACGAGGGCGTCGCCGTCGTGCAGCTGGGCCCGGGCCGTATTGAGGAAGACGACGCCGTCGCGCATGGCCGAGAACTGCGCGGCCCCGATCATTCCCGACGTCTCCTCGGTGACCGGGGCGTGGAGGGACACGACATCGGCCACCTCGAGGAGCTGTTCGAGGGAGTGCGTGGCATCGGCTGCATAGGGGTCGTAGGCGACGACGTTCATGCCGAGGCCCTCGAGGCGCCAACGAAGGGCGCGCCCCACGGCTCCGAGGCCCACGAGCCCGGCCGTGCGTCCCGCCAGTTGCCACGCGCGGAATCGCTGGTAGGGGATGGTCCCGTCCTTGTAGATGTCGCCGGCACGAACGTCGCCATCGGCGCCCACCACCCCCCGGGTGGCCGCCAGGAGAAGTGCCACTGCGAGCTCGGCCACGGCATCGGCGTTGCGGGCCGGGGCGCGCAACACAGGCACGCCGGCGGCGGTGGCGGCCTCGATGTCGACGTTGTTGGGGTCGCCGCGCGTGCTCGCCACGGCCACGAGAGGGAGGTCGAACACCGGGCCCGCACAGCGGTCCGCCTCGACCATGAGGATGGTGGCACCCTCGTCGCCGGCCCGCTCGGCCAGCTGCTCCGCGTTGTAGATCCGCAGTGGCTGATGGTCGATCCAAGGGTCGATCACGAGGTCGGCGAGCTCGCGCAACAGGTCGACTCCGGGACCCCGAACCGGGGTGGTCACCAGCGCCCGCGGGCGGGTCGGGTCCATCGATCCTCCTTCGGGGGCCGAAGTCATTCATAATGGCCGAACAATGACGGTCGTGTCAGGTTCGGTCACGGTGGGCATCGACATCGGGACAACGGCGGTGAAAGCCGTCGCCGCCGACGAGAAGGGCACGGTACTGGCTCGGACCCGCATCCCCCACCGCTTGATGACGCCCGCCCCGGACCAGCTCGAACACGACGCCGGTCAGGCGTGGCGCCGTGGTCCGATGCGTGCGCTCGCCCAGGTGGGTGCGGGCGGCTTCGATCTGGCCGGGGTGTGCGTCACGAGCATGGTGCCCTCGCTGGCGGCCGTCGACCGGCGCGGGATCCCACGCACCCCGGGCCTCCTCTACGGCGACGCGCGAGGTCAGGACGTCGCAGGGCCCGAGTCCGGGGACACGGACTCGGTCATGCCCGACGCCGGGGGATTCGTGCGCTGGGCCGTGCGCCAGGTCCCCGGGGCGCGGGGTTACTGGCCGGCACAGGCGGTCGCCAACTACGCGCTCGGTCGCGTCCCCGCCATCGACACCGGCACCGCCATCTGCATGGGTTCGATGCGGACGGGGAACCGGTGGAACACCGACGTGCTGGACAGTTTCGGCGTCACGGAGCAGCAGTTGCCGATCGTGGTCCCCATGGGGCAGCCGGCGGGAACCCTCAGCGGATCTAACACGGTGCTGGCGGCGGGGACCGTCGACGCCTTGTGCGACCAGATCGTCTCGGGCGCGACGCAGGCCGGGGACGTCCTCGTGATCTTCGGGGCAACGCTCATCGTGTGGGCGGTGGTCGACGACTGGATCGAAGCACCCGGGTTGTGGACGCTCCCGCACACCGTGGCCGGCAAGGTCCTCGTCGGCGGGCCGAGCAATGCCGGCGCCCTCTTCGTGGACTGGGCCCGCTCCCTGCTCCATGGCGCCTCCCGCCGCCCCTCGCCTCCCCGACCGGATCGGACAGAGATCCGTGGACCCGACGACGAGCCCGAACGCCGCGGCGACCCCGGACGCGTGCCGGTGTGGACGCCCTACCTGCGAGGTGAACGGGCTCCGTATCACGACACCTCGCTGCGGGCCGGTCTGCACGACCTCGACATGACCCACGATGCAGAGACGGTGGAGCGCGCCGCCTACGAGGCGAGTGGGTTCGTCATCCGTCACATGCTCGACCGGGCCGGCATCAGAGCGCGTCGCATCGTGGCCAGCGGGGGCGGCACCCACGTCGTGCCGTGGATGCAGGGCGTCGCCGATGCGTGCGGCCTGCCGGTCGACACCGTGGCCGTGGCCGAGGGGTCCGCGCTCGGTGCCGCCTACATCGCACGGTGGACGGCGGGTCTCGAGTCGTCTCTCGACGGTGCCGAGACCTGGGCGCGAGTCGGTCGGCGAGTGGAGCCCGACGCCGCGCTGGGCCGCCGCCGCCTCGGAGCGCTACGCGCGGTTCCTGGCGTTGAGCCCCCAGACCTGACACCTTCTCCGCCCCGGTTGGGAGTCGCCGCGGCGCTCTGCCATGCTGTGGAAGGAGGTGGCGCGGTGAGCCCCAAGTCCCACGAGCACGACGACGTTGGCGCAGGTGGCGGCGACGACTGGGTGTTTCCCTTCGAAGCCGAGCTGCATGCCTTCGCTCCGGGCCTGCACGAGGCGCAAAACGCCTGGTTGGCCCAGATCGACTCGCTGCGCGCCCCCGACCGCAAGACCCACGAGCTCATCCGCATGGTGTGCACCGTCATCCTGCGCAACCCGCCGGGGGTCCAACGCCACGCCATGCTGGCGGCGGAGGTCGGTGCCTCGTGGGAGGAGATCGCCGGCAGCATCGTGTTGACCGAGCCGGCGTTCGGGTTGCTGCGCGTGGTCGAAGCCCTGCCCTGGGCTCGTCGTGGCTGGGAAAGAGGGCACGCGGCCGTCGGCGACAGTGGAAAGCGGCGCCGCCCCTCCGCCTAGTGCTCGTCCGCGTGGGGGGGTATGACCGGCCCGCCTGGTGTCCGGCAGCCTGGTGTCCGGCAGCCTGGTGTCCGGCAGCCTGGTGTCCGGCAGCCTGGTGTCCGGCAGCCTGGTGTCCGGCAGCCTGGTGTCCGCCGGTCTAATGCTCCGACGTCTTGTCGGCTTCCTTGGCGGGCGGGCCTGCCGGCGACAAGAGATAGTCCGGCGGCGGGCCTCCTCCGAAGAGTGCCCGGTGCACCATGGTGGTGAGGGTGTCGAGCGCGGAAGCGTCGACGGGCTCCCCCGCGAACTGCCGCAGTTGGTGGAAGCGGTCGACCATTGCCACAACGGCCTCCGCAGCCGCGTTGGGGTCGATGCCGGGATGCGGGCCTGCTGCGTGGATGCGCGCCGCCAACGTCTGTGCCACCCCGCCCGCCGCCGCGTGGGCCTGGGCACCGAGCTCGGAGTCGCTCATCACGAGGTCGGTCCAGGCCCGCAGCACCGGGGCGTAGCGTTGCCACGCCTCGGAGAAGCGTTCCATCCACGTGCGCAGCTCCTGCCACCCCGCTGCGTCGGGGCCGACCGGGCCCAGTGCGTCGTCGAGAGCGGCGACCACCTCACCCGCTTCGCCCACGAGGGCGCGCAGAAGGTCCTCTTTGTTCGAGAAGTACAGGTAGAACGTGCCGTGCGAGGTGCGGGCCACCTTGACGATGTCGTCGACACGAGCGGCGTGGTACCCGCGGCGGGCGAAGACGACCATCGCCGCGTCGAGAAGTTTGCGCATGGTCTTGCGGCCCTGGGAGCGCAGGGCGCGTTTGCTGGCGGGCTCCCCGGCCACGACGGCCACCTTGGCGCCGCGCGACGCAGCCCTCTTCCCGTTCGTGCCGCCCTTCGCGCCTCGCGTGCTCACCGGGTTGGGCCCGGATGGGGCGCTCGGCGTTGTCGCCGGTCCCATTCCCGGGGCATCGTAGTCACCGCCCGGCTCAGGATGCCTCGAAAGCGACCTTGATGGCTCCGCTCTCGTCCTGGCGGGCGATGGCCCGCAAGGCGTCCCACCACCGCTCGAGGGGGAACCGGTGCGTCAGCATGCCGGTGAGGTCCACTCGTCCCGAGGCGGTCATGTCGAGGTAGTGGGCGATGGCATGCTTGCGGACGCCATCGACCTCCTCGATGCCAAAGGCATTGGACCCGGCGATGGTCAGCTCCTTGAAGTAGATCGGCGTCCACTCCCAACGCCCGGGGGTGGAGACGCCGCTCTGGACGAGGGTGCCCCGCTCGGCCAGCACGCGTACGCCGACCTCCAGGGTCTCGGGCCGGGCGATGGTGTCGTAGACGACGTCGATCCCGCCCGGATGGGCGACGGGTAGGCCGTCGAAAGGCGTGTGGAGCTCTCCGCCCGACCACTGCGCGAGCTCCTCCACCAGTTGGAGACGCGGTTCGTGGGCCAACACCTTGCTGGCTCCGAGATGGGTGGCGAACGCGGCTTGGGCGGCAAAGCGCGCCACCACAGCCACTTCGACGTCGGGGAACAGCGTCCGCAACGCGGCCACGCTCGTGACGCCCAGCGCGCCGGCGCCGTAGACGAGCGCCTTTCCACCGGGGGGCGGCGGGTGGTGCAGGATGGCATGCATCGACACCGAGAAGGGGTCGGCCAGTACCGCCAATGTGTCGGACACGTTGGCGGGAACAGGGATGAGCATGGAGTCGTGGGCGGCGAGCAGGTCCGCCCATGCGCCGGGTGCGTCGGTGGTCACCCCCACGTGCACGCCCGGCCCGAGTGCGCCACGCGTGAAGCTCCAACACAAGTTGAGGTCTCCGGCCTGGCACGCAGGACACATCGGGTCGACGCCGCGAGGCGCGCACGTGAGCCACGGGTTGAGCACCACACGCTCACCGACCTCCAAGCCCTGCGCCTCGGGACCCAGCTCGACGACTTCGGCTACCACCTCGTGACCGGGGACGTGGGGGAGCGACGAGAAGGCGGACATGGGATTGTCGACATCGCCCTCGCCGAAGTCCCCCAGGACGAGCTTGGCGTCGGACCCGCAGATGCCCGACAGGATCGGCTTCGTGATCACCCAATCCGGACGTGGGGGCCGGGCATCGTCCACGAGGTGGAGGCCGAAGGGAAGTGCCGCCAACATGCGTTCGAGGTCGTCTCTTGGTGTCGGCCGCACTTCGTCGGGGTCCGGCGCGGCCCCGAACACGAGTGCTCTCACGCCGGCCGTCCCGGGCGATCCTCTGTTGCCGGCCCCGCCGCCGAGAACGGCCCGGCCTCGTTCCCTGTGGTCATGAGCTCTCCCGGTTCGTTCGCCACCCCGACCCGATCGACACCCGACCATGCGCGAAGCGGCGGACCGGGTCGACCCGAGCCCCCACGCTGGTCCCGAAGTGCGAGGCGTGGTGGTTCACACGATCCCCTTGGCCTGGAGCTCCTCGAGCTCCGATGGCGTGAGGCCCACCAGGTCGCACCAGACCTCGCGGTTGTGCTCCCCCAACAGCGGGGCTCCGCTGGGCACAGGGGACCCTTCACCCACGATCCTCGGATAGGGCGCCTGTTGACGCAGTGGACCGAGGACCGGGTCGTCGACGGCGACGAGATCGTGGCGTGCGGCGAAGTGGGGGTCGAGGGCGATGTCCCGGGCGCTGTACGCCGTCGCCACCGGCACGTCGTGGGCGACGCACACCCTCTCGACCTCGGCCGCGCTCTGGCCCGATGTCCACCGCGCCACCAACTCGTTGATGGTGTCTGCGTTGCGGGCCCGATCCGCCAGGGTGGCGAAGCGGGGGTCCTCGAGGAGGTCGAGACGACCCATGGCACGGCACAGGCGTCCGAAGTTCGCGTCTCCTCCTGCCACCACGCACACGTAGTTCCCGTCCGCGGTCGGGTAGTTGTCGAGCGGAGCCGAGTTCGAGAGCCGGTTCCCCTCGCGGGCCCGGACCGTCCCCAGCCGGTCATAGGCCGGGATCGTCCACTCCAAGATGCGCAGTACCGATCCGTACAGAGAGGCGTCGATGACCGCGCCCCGGCTCTGGTTCGCGCCGCTCGCGCCGTCCCCGCCGTGGCTTCGGGCCTCGGGGCGGTTGGCGTCGCGCCGGTACAGCGCGGCGAGGGCCGCCTCGGCGGCGAAGACCCCCGTCAGGTAGTCGGCGACGGTCACGCCCGGGCGCACCGGTGGTCGGTCGGGCTCCCCGGTGAGGTGGAGCAGGCCCCCATAGGCCACACCCAGCCGGTCGAGACCGGGCCTCTCGGCGTAGGGGCCGTCCTGGCCGAAGGCGCTGATGCGCACGAAGACGAGGCGGGGGTCGAGCGCGTCGGGGCCCAGTCCCCAGTCCTCCATGGTCCCAGGTCGGAAGTTCTCGCACACGACATCCGCCGTCGACGCCAAGCGGCGGAAGAGGTCTTGACCCTCCGGCGCCCGCAGGTCGCAGGTGACACTCCGGCGACCGCGGCCTTCCACGGCCCAGAACAACGAGTACCCGTCGACGAAGGGCCCGATGGTGCGCATGAAGTCACCGGTACGGGGCTGCTCCACCTTGACGATCTCGGCCCCCCACTCGCCCAGCAGGCCCGCGCAGAAAGGAGCACCGATTCTGGTGCCCACGTCGATCACCCGCAGGCCCTCGAGGGGGCGCGCCATCGGGTGTGTCAGTCCTGTCCCTGGGCGGTATCGGCGGCGTCCCCCCGGTCCCGGGCCGCGAAGACTTCCTTCATCGATCCCATCTGCTTGCGCTGTTCGAGAGCGGAGAGCGCCGTCGCGGTGTTGTGCGCCCACTGATGGGCCATGAAGTGGTAGCGCCATGAGGCCCCTTTCCCCATCAGCTCGCCCACATTGTTCAGTGAGGCCTTCACCACCTGGGCCGTCACGGGGGGAACGAGCGCGATGCGCTGGGCCAGCTCCATGGTGCGCGCCTCGAGCTCGGCCCGGGGCACGACCTTGTTCACGAGGCCGAGTCGCCACGCCTCGGCCGCGTCGAGCTCCTCGGCGGCGAGGAGGAATTCCTTCGCCTTGCGGATGCCGAGCTCCCACGGCTCGACGAGGAGCTCGACGCCGGCACCGGTCATGCGGAGAACGGGATTGGAGAACGTGGCGTCGTCGGCGGCCACGATCAGGTCGCACATGCAGGCCAACATGAGGCCGGCGGCAACGCACTTGCCCTGGACAGCGGCGATGGTGGGCTTACGGAAATCGT
This sequence comes from uncultured Acidimicrobiales bacterium, assembly GCA_963739765.1. Taxonomy (GTDB): domain Bacteria; phylum Actinomycetota; class Acidimicrobiia; order Acidimicrobiales; family UBA8190; genus Chersky-840. Next base: position 1,062,976 of record CAVUBP010000003.1, read on the forward strand.
GGATCCGGCGGCAGCGGTCGACGTACATCACTTGCTCGTGGCGGAACTTCCCTTCGGGCGTCTCGCGCATGGCGACCCACTCGTCGGTCCCCTCGTTGCCGACGAGAGCCTTCAGGTCGTGCCCGGAGCTGAAGTGCTTCCCGGCACCGCCCAGGATGACGACCCGCACGTCGTCGTCGGCATCGGCACGGTCGAAGCAAGCGTCGAGAGCGTCGATCAGCGCGCTGCTCTGTGCGTTTGCGACCTCGGGTCGGTTCATGGTGAATGTCGCAACGGGCCCGTCGACCTTGTAGCGCACCACCGGTTCATTGTTCGACACGGCAAGCCTCCTTCGCCAACATCAGTGGGCCGATCGGTCCCCGTGGCCGGGAGGTCAACGGGCCCCCTCGGGTGCGACCGGCTCACGCGGCAGTCCGAGCACCCGTTCGCCGACGACATTGCGCTGGATCTCGTTTGTGCCCGCGAATATCGACGACGCCTGATAGTAGAGCCATGCCCGCTGCCACGATCCGTCACCGGGGTTGCCGGTGGCGTCACGCCACAGCGGCGCGGCGGGGCCAAGGACTTCGAGGGCCAGACCGTGGAGGCGTTTGCTCATCTCGCTCCAGTAGAGCTTCAGGATGCTCCCCTCGGGGCCCGGCTCGAGCCCGCGCTGCAATCTGGACAAGGAGCGCCAGTTGTGCAGTTGGAACAGTCGGACCTCGACATAGGCCTGCGCCAGCTTGCGACGGAGCCGCGTGTCGTCGAACGCGCCGCTCGCCGCGGCAGCGGCCAGGAGTTCCTCGAGATGTTGCATGTGGATCACGAGCTGTCGGGGGTTCACCCCCCGTTCGTTCGACAAGGTCGATCCCGCCACCCGCCAACCTTCCCCGGGGACTCCCACCAACTGGTCGTCGGGGACGAACACCTCGCCCAGCTCCACCTCGTTGAACTCGGCTTCACCCGTGAGCTGGACCAACGGCCTGACGTCGACTCCGGGCGCGTGCATGTCGACCACGAAGAAGGACAGGCCCTTGTGCTTCGCGGCGGCGGGGTCGCTTCGCGCGAGGCACACCCCCCAGTCGGCGAACTGCGCGTAGGAGGTCCAGACCTTGCGACCTTCGAGCCGCCAACCACCGTCGACGCGACGTGCCGAGGTGCGTACCGCGGCGAGGTCGGACCCGGCGTCGGGCTCGGAGAACAGCTGGCACCACAGCTCGGCCGCGGTGGGGATCGCCGGCAACCAGCGCGCCTTCTGCTCGTCGGTCCCGTGCGCGAGCAGCGTGGGACCGGCCAGGTTGACGCCGATGCGGCCCACCAGCTCCGGAGCTCGGGCGCGAGCCAGTTCCTCCTGGATCACGAAGTTCTCCGCCGGTCCGAGATCTCCTCCGCCGTAGGCGGCCGGCCACGTCACCGCCACCCATCCCGCGCCGGCCAGGTCCGCCTGCCACCGGCGTCCGAAGGTCACCTCGTCGCCGAGGTCGTCGAAGCGCGGCGGCAGACCCACCCCGTACTCCCATGGCAGGTGGCTGCGGAGCCACTCCCGCAGCTGCCTGCGGAGGCGCTCCTGTTCGGGCGTCGTCGTCAGGTCCATCGCCGTCGCCAGCATGACACACGCGTCAGGCTCCCGAACGGGGCTCTCGGTAGGCTCCGGCCCGTGGACTTCGAGCTGTCGGACGATCAGGTCGCGCTGCGCGACGCGGCAGCGGGCCTTCTCGAGGATGCGTGTCCGACGTCTCGGGTGCGAGAGGTCGCCGACACCGGTCGCCACCTCGATGAGCGGCTGTGGAAGGCCATGGCCGAGCAGGGATGGCCCGGGGTCGAGCGCTCGGTGGAAGACGGGGGTCTCGGGCTCGGCCTGGTCGAGGTGGCGGTGCTGTGCGAGCAGCTGGGACGGCACCTCGCCCCGGTGCCCTTTGCCGGGACCGTCGTCGCCCATGGAGCGCTCGCGTCGGCGATCACGAGTGGTGCGCTCGAGGCGGGAGCGGCGACCGGTCTCGCGGAAGGTGAAGTCGGGGAGTGGGTCCAGAGGCTGTCGTCGGGCGCGGCCGTCGGGGCCGTGGCGTGGTCACGGCGGGCGGACGCGGTGCGAGCTCGACGCGGGCCCGACGGGACGTGGCGGTTGCAGGGCCGATCCGACCCCGTGGTCTGCGGTCCCCAGGCGGACGTGCTCGTGGTCTTCGCCGCCGCCGGTGCCGCCGAGGGTGCCCCGGCGATCTTCGCCGTGGCCGCGAGCGACGGTGCACGAGCGACGCCCGAACCGGCCATGGACCGGACGCGTGGCCTGGGGTGGCTCGAACTCGATGACGTGCCCGCACTCTGGCTCGGCGACGACCGGGCAGCCGAGGCGGTTCTGGACCGAGCCGTCGCCGCGGCGTGTACCGAGATGCTCGGCGCCGCCGATGTCGTCCTGGCCATGACGGTCCAGTACGCCAAAGACCGCGTGCAGTTCGGGCGCCCCATCGGTGGATTCCAGGCGGTGAAGCACCGGTGTGCCGACATGTTGGTGGACGTGGAGGGAATGCGCTCCGCCGCGTACTACGCGGCGTGGGCCGTGGGCGCGGGCGACCCCGATGCGTCGGCCGCCGCGTCGGCGGCCAAGGTCTGGTGCTCCGACGCCGCCCGGCGGGTCATGGCCTCGGGACTCCAGGTCCACGGCGGGATCGGGTTCACGTGGGAGCATGACCTTCATCTGTTCCTGAAGCGCTCGCAGCTCGACCAGGTGACCTTCGGCGATGCCCCCTATCACCGCGAACGGATCGCCCGCGTCCTCCGGGCGCGTGCCGAGGCCGGTCTTCCCGTGCTGTGAGGACATGGCGCCGCACCCACCCCGGCATCGTCGAGACCGGTAGTCACTGTGTCCTGACAAGCCACTGTGTCCTGACAAGCCAGAGTGTCCTGACAAGAGCCAGAGTGTCCTGACAAGAGCCAGGCAGCACCCTCCCTCATTCCTCGCTGCGCAGCTTGGCGGCCATGGTGCGCATGGTGGCCCGGTCGGGCTTGCCGGCTGCCAGCACGGGGAGGGCGTCGAGCTGCACCACCAACTCCGGCGTCTTGAACCGGGTCACGCCACGGGCGGAGAACCAGGCGCGGCAGGTGGCGAGGTCGAACGGCGCGGTCGCCTCGACGAAGGCGGCCACCCGCTCGCCCACCTCGGGGTCAGCGACGGCCACGGCCACGGCATGGCGGACATCGGGATGCGCCTCGAGCACCGCTTCCACCTCGGAGGCCGAGATGTTCTCCCCGGCCCGGATGATGATGTCCGAGAGCCTGCCCACCACCCGGAGCCAGCCCTCCTCGTCGAGGACGCCGAGGTCCCCGGTGCGGAACCAGCGTCCCCGGCCCGAGAGCACGCGGGCCGTGGCGTCGGGGTCGACGTAGCCCGCGAACAGCTCGGGACCCCGCAACCAGATCTCGCCGGCGGCGCCGGGGGCCAGTCGTGTCGAGGACTCGGGGTCGTGCACCTCGAGCTCGACGTCGCCGAGGGCGCGCCCGTCGGTGGCGCGGGCCCGCTCCACGCTGTCGTCGGGGCCCGAGGTGGTGACCGTGGGCGCTTCGGTCGACCCGTAGGTGCGCTTCACCCGGCACCCGAAGGACTCGCTCGTGGCGTCCACGAACGCGGGGCTGACCGAGGCTCCACCGGTCGAGATCAGCCGGAGGCTGCGTACCCGTTCCCGGCGGAAGCCGGCCGATCCGGCCATCTGCGAGAAGAAGACCGGAGGCGCCCCCATGAACGACACTCGCTCGTCCTCGATGAGGCGCAGGCCCTCGTCGGGGTCCCACGCCCCCATGAGCACGGTGGGGATACCCGCGGTGGCGGGGATGAGCACGCCGTTGAGCAGTCCCGACACGTGTGCCAGGGGTGCGGGCATGAGCACAGCGTCGTGCGGCCCGAGCCCGTGCACGGCCACCATGAGCGCGGCCTTGTAGCCCAAGCTCCGGTGCGTGTGCAGCGCCGCCTTCGGCACCCCGGTCGACCCCGAGGTGAACAGCGCCACGGCGATGTCGGTCGGGCGGGCCGGGGAGGAGCCCGCAGGCATGGCGGGCCCTGTCTCGAGGACGTCCGTCAGCGACTCGAGCCCGACCCCGGGGGGGACCAGTGCTCCGGGTCGTTGCGAGCCGGGCATGTCGGCGGCCGCGATGACCAGCACCGGATGTACCTGGTCGAGCGCGGCTGCGACCTCGGCGCCCCCCAACCGGTGGTGGAGTGGCGCGGCGACGGCTCCGAGGCGCCAGCACGCCCGGTAGAGGAGAAGGGCGGGGGCCCCGTTGGGCAGCTGCCAGCTCACGACGTCGCCTCGCCGCACCCCCGTCGACGCCAGTCGGCCGGCCAGGGCGGCGACAGCAGTCTCGACTCCCTGGGCGTCGAGACGTCCCGTGCCGTCCACGACCGCCGACCCCGGCGCACCGGATGCAGAGGCAGAGGAAGAGGCAGAGGCAGAGGCAGAGGAAGCAGAGTCAGGCGAAGCAGTGGGGAACGAGCCGTCGAGCGCCCCCCGGTCCCACGCGCCTCCCGGTTGCCGGTATCGCGCCGCTCCGGCCTGGACCAACGTAGGTCGGAGTCGGTGTCCCGGTCGCGTCGACGCCCGGCGGACAGGGGCCATGCGGCCACGCTACCGCCGGGCCGGTTTGTCTAACCTGACGCCGTGGTCAGAGAACGCGCCGCGTCCCGAACGCACATCGTGGCCCCGCCGGACGTGGCCGAGCGCGTGGCCCTGGCCCCAGCGCCGGGCGAAGCACCGCTGCCGGCACCCAACGCCGCCGCGCTGTTGCGTCGCAACGGCACCGACCCCGGGTTCGCCTCGCGGCCGGCGCTGCACTTCGGTGAGCGCAGCTGGAGCCACGCCGAGATGTACGCCGAGTCGTCGCGCTACGCGGCCCTGTTCCGCCAGCGTCTCGACCCGACGCGCCCGCCGCACGTCGGGGTGCTCCTCGACAACACCCCCGAGTACGTGTTCTGCCTCGCCGGTGCGGCCCTCGCCGGTGCCGCGGTGGTGGGGCTCAACCACACCCGGCGCGACGAGCACCTTCTGGCCGACATCGGCTACACCGACGTGCAGCTGCTCGTCACCGAGCCGCGTCACCAGGAGCTGCTGGCGCCGGTGGCCGGTGAGCTGGCGCTGCCCGGAGGACTGCTCGTGTCCGAGCGGTTCGCGGAGGCCGACGACCCCCCGCGCACCATGGGTGAGGCGCTCGACGCCGCCCTGGCGCCGTGGGCGATGGGCACCGGGGACCCCGGCCTCGAGCCCGACGTGGAGTCGCTGTGGGTGTTGTTGTTCACCTCGGGCACCTCGGCGGCCCCCAAAGCGGTGCGGTGCACCCAGCGGCGGCTCCTCACCACCGGCAACCGCATGACGATGGTGCTGGACGTGGGCCCCGACGACGTCGGATACCTCGCCATGCCGCTCTTCCACTCCAACTCGCTCATGGTGGGCCTGGCCCCCGCGCTGGTGGCGGGGGCCTCGGTCGGCCTCGCCCGGCGGTTCAGCGCCTCGCGGTTCCTCGAGGACGTGCGCCGATACGGGGCCACGTGGTTCAACTACACCGGCAAGCCCCTGGCGTACCTGTTGGCGACCCCGGAACGACCCGACGACGCCGACAACACGCTGCGGTTGGCCTACGGCAACGAGGGCTCGCCCCATGTGGTGGAGGCGGTGGCCAAGCGCTTCGGCGTGGCGGTGGTGGACGTGTTCGGGTCCACCGAGGGCGGCATCGCCCTGGACCGCTCGGGCGGGGTGCCGCGGGGCTCGGTGGGAAAGCTGCGCCAGGGGATCAAGGTGGTCGACCCCGACGGGGAGGAGCGGGCCCGCGCGGTGTTCGACCCCGAGGGCCGGCTGCTCAACGCCGAGGAGTGCGTGGGCGAGATCGTCAACGTGGAGGGGGTGGGACCGTTCGAGGGGTACTACCGCAACGCCGAGGCGATGGCCCGCACCACCCGCAACGGTTGGTACTGGAGCGGTGACCTCGGGTACGTCGACTCCGACGACTGGGTCTACTTCGCCGGGCGGACATCGGACTGGCTCCGGGTCGACGGGGAGAACTTCCCCGCCGCGCCCATCGAGGCCATCGTGGCCCGGCATCCCGACGTCATGTTGGCGTCGGTCTACGGCGTGCCCGACGTCGACTCGGGCGACCAGGTCATGGTGGCGCTCGTGCTGTGCGAGGGGGCGGTGCTCGATCCCGGTGCCTTCGCCGCCTGGGTCGACGCCCAGAGCGACCTGAGCCCGAAGTGGCGGCCCCGGTACCTGCGGGTGTGCGAGCGCGCTGCCCACCACCCCGACCAACAAGGTCCTGGCGCGCACGCTCGTGCACCAGAAATTCCGCACCGATCGGGTGGGCGGAGACCCGGTGCTCGTGCGGGGGCGCGGCGAGGACAGGTACCGCCCGTTCGGGGTCGACGAGGAGACGGCGCTGCGGGCCGCCTTCGTCGAGAGCGGTCGGGTCCAGGCCTGGGACCTGTAGGAAGAACCGCGCTCGACGTGGACCTGTCGCTCACCGAGACCGAGCAACACTTCGCGCACGACGTGCGGGCGTGGCTCGAGGCCAACGTCCCCGCCGCTCCCGACAGCGACGACCTGGCGGAGTCGGTGGCGTGGGGTCGCGCCTGGCAGGCCGAGCTGGCCGGGGCCGGATGGGTCGGGATCAACTGGCCGACCGAATTCGGGGGCGCGGCGCGTCGCCCGTCGAGGTGGCCATCTTCAACGCCGAGTACGCGCGCAGCGGTGCCCCGCAGCTCGTCAACCGCGTGGGCATCAACCTCGCGGGCCCCACGCTGCTGGCCCACGGGACCGCCGAGCAGTGCCGCCGGTGGTTGCCCGCCATCGTGAGCGCAGAGGAGATCTGGTGCCAGCTCTTCAGTGAGCCGGGCGCGGGCTCGGACCTGTCGGGGCTCGTCACGCGGGCCGAGCCCGTCGGCGACGGGTGGCGCGTGACGGGCCAGAAGGTGTGGACGTCGTACGCGCAGTTCGCCCGGTACGGGCTGTGCCTGGCGCGCACCGAGCCGGGCACCACCGGCCCCCGGGGGTTGTCGCTGTTGGTGCTGGACATGGAAGAAGCGGGCGTCGAGATCCGGCCCCTGGTGCAGATCACCGGTGAGGCCGAGTTCAACGAGGTCTTCCTCGACGACGTCGTGGTGCCGGCCGGACATCTCGTCGGGCCGGCCGGGCAGGGCTGGACCGTGGCGTCGACGACGCTGGCGCACGAACGCGGCACGAACTTCCCGTTCAAAGAGGAAGTTGTGCACGAGGGCTACCTCACGCGCCTGTTCGCGCAGGCGGCGGCCAACGGCACGCTCGACGACCCCGACGTCGCCGACGCCCTCGTCGACGCGTACGTGGCGCTCGTCGTCCTGCGGACCCACAACTGGCGCACCCTCTCGAAGCTGGCGCGCGGCGGTGAGCCGGGGCCCGAGTCGAGCTGGGTGAAGCTGACGTGGTCGGACATGACCCAGCAGTTGTCGGAGGCGGCCCTGGCCGTGGAGGGCCCGGCGTCGGGCATCTGGGGGCCGTGGCAACGGCAATGGCTGTGGTCGAAGGCCGCCAGCATCGCCGGCGGCACCTCGGAGGTGCAGCGCAACGTGATCGGGGAGCGCCTGTTGGGGCTCCCCCGCGAGCAGAGGAGGTAGCGTGCCCGTCCACTACGAGCTCGGTGACGACCATGTGGTGTGGATCACCATCGATCGCCTGGCGTCCATGAACAGCCTCGACATGGAGCACTTCGCCCAGCTCCGCGGCTCCTGGGACCGATTCGGCGAGGACGAGGACGCCTGGGTGGCGATCATCACCGGAGTCGGGAACGCCTTCTGCACGGGCGCGGACCTCAAGACCTACATCCCGCAGGTGACGAAGCTCCAGCGGGAGATCGCCTCGCGCCAGGTCGAAGAGCTCGACGGCTACCGGATCGACGACGGGGTGAAGGCGGTGCTGCGCGGCGTGAAGCTCTACAAGCCGATCATCGCCGCGGTGAACGGCGCCTGTGTGGCGGGCGGGATGGAGATGCTCGGCGGGTGCGACCTCCGCGTGGCGGTGCCCGAGGCGTACTTCGGGGTCATGGAGCCCAAGCGGGGATTGTTCGCAGGCGGAGGGACCACGGTGCGGCTGCCACGCCAGATCCCCTACCCGGCCGCCATGGAGTTCCTCTTGTGCGCGGATCGCGTGCCGGCCGAGCAGGCGCTCGCCTTCGGGCTGCTCAATGCCGTGGTCCCCGCCGAGCAGTTGCGCGACAAGGCGATGGAGTACGCGCACCGCATCACCGCCAACGGGCCCCTCGCCGTGCGCAAGACCAAGGAGAGCGTGCTGCGGGGCCTGGCCGTCGACATGAAAGAGGCGTACCGGATCGAGTCCTCCATCGCCACCGAGGTGTTCTCGAGCGAGGACGCCAAGGAGGGGCCCGCCGCCTTCGTCGAGAAACGTCCGCCGCGCTGGACCGGGCGATAGGCCGGCAGGGGGACGGGGGTCGGGTCGTGGAGCACGCGACGCTCGAAGAGGCCGTCGCCCACCACGTGCACCCGGGCGACACGGTGCAGGTGCTGTGCGGGCACAGCCGGTGGACCGCGGCGGCGCGCGAGTTGGCGCGCCAGCACTGGGGCGACGACGCCGGCTTCACCCTCGTCATGCTCAGCCTGAGCTCGCTCGGCGCGCTCTTCTTCCGGGGGAAGATGGTGCGCAAGGTGGTGACGACGTACTCCGGCGACACGTTCCCCACCTACACCCCCAATCCGATCTTCCAGGAGGCCTACGCCTCGGGGGCCGTCGAGGTCGAGCACTGGTCGATCCTCACCTTCACCCAACGCCTCGAGGCCGCGGCGCGGGGACTGCCGGCCATCGTGACGGGCTCGCTCCAGGGCTCGTCGATGGCGTCGAACGCGCCGTTCACCGTGGCCGACACGGCCTTCGGCCCGGTCGGTCTCCTCGCGCCCCTGGTTCCCGACGTCACCCTCCTCCACGGCGCGGTCGCCGACCGGGAGGGGAACGTGGCGTTGTCCGAACCCCTGCTCGAAGGGGTGTGGGGGGCGTGGGCGGCCCGCCGGGGCGTGGTGGCGACGGTCGAGCGCGTGGTGGAGCGGCTCGAGGGGCTGGGACACCGGGTCAAGATCCCCGCGCACCGCGTGCTGGCGGTGGTCGAGGCACCCTTCGGCGCCCATCCCGGCGGCCTGTACGCGCCGCAGCTCCCGGTGTCGTCCTACGGCGAGGACATCGGCTTCTGGACCGAGGCGCGCGCCGCCACGCGCCGGGACTTCGACGACTGGGCCCGGCACTGGGTGCTCGAGCCCGACTCCCATGACGGGTACCTCGAGCGAATCGGGCGCGACCGGCTCGACTGGCTGTCGTCGCGCACCGACCCCGAGTCCTGGCGCCAGGACGCCGAGGCTCATCCCGTCGACGCGTCGGCGCCGACGAGCCGGTGGGAGCTCGCCGCGGCCTACGGGGCCAGGGAGCTCGAGCGCGTGGCCGCCGCCCACGACGCCGATGCCGTGCTCGCCGGGGCGGGGGTGGCCAACCTCGCGGCGTGGGTGGCGGTCGCCCGGGCACGCGCCAGGGGCGGCGCGCTGACGCTCACCGCCGAGCTCGGCCTGTGGGGCTACACCCCCACGCCCGCCGATCCCTACATCTTCAACCACCGCGTGTTCCCGGGGTCGCCGATGCTCGCCGACGCGTCGACGGTGTTGGGCATGGTGGTCGGTGGCCCGGGGACGCGCACCATCGCCTGTCTCGGTGCCGCCCAGGTCGACCGGGACGGGAACCTCAACTCCACCCTGATCCCGGGCGGGCCGTTTCTCGTGGGGTCCGGGGGCGCCAACGACGTGGCCAGCCGCGCCGCGGCGTGTGTCGTGGTGGCACTGGCGCGTCCGGACCGTCTCGTCGAGCGCGTCGGCTTCGTCACCAGCCCCGGGGCACGCGTGACGAGCGTGGTCACCGACCTCGGCGTGCTGCGGCGTCTCGAGGGCACCCTCCGGGTCGCCGCGGTCCCGGCCGGGCCCGAGCCGTTGGTCGAGCGGGTGCGGGCGCTCGTGGATGCCTGTGGGTGGGACGTCTCGGTGGCGGCGTCGGTGAGTGAGCTCGACCCGGTGACGACCGACGAGGTGCTCGCCCTGCGCCGCTATGACCCCGAGCGCCTGTTCCTGTCCTGACCCGCGCCTGCTCTTGCCCAGGTGCGGTACGACCCCGAGCGCCTGTTCCTGTCCGGAGTCCCGCCCGGGCTCGTGGTGAGCCGGGTCAGTTGTTGCGCAGGTACTCGTAGACGCCCTTGAAGTTGCGGTTGACCTTCTCCGGGAGCGGCACCGCACCACCGAGGGCGATGGCACCGAGGACGATCTCGGCCGTGCGCTCGACACATGCGGTGACGTGAAGGACGTCGGCGGGGTCCTTGCCCACCGCCACCATGCCGTGGTTGGCGAGCAACGCCGCACCCCGGTCGGCCAGACACGCGACCGCGGCCTTGCCCACGTCGTGGGTACCGCTCGGGGCGTACTCGGTCACCGCCACCTCACCTCCCACGTAGACGGTGAACTCGTCGATGCAGGCCGGTATGGGCAGGCGCGCCACGGCGAACACCGTGGCGTGGACCGGATGGGAATGGATGACCGATCCCACTTCCTCGAAGGCCTCGTAGCAGGCCAGGTGCAGCGCCTTCTCCGAGGACGCGGGGCGGGTGCCCTCGACCACCTCGCCCGCGGTGTCGATGACGACGAGGTCCTCCAGAGCCATGGCCCGGTAGTCCACCGACGAGGGGGTGATGCAGATGTTGCCGTCGGGCATCCGGGCCGACACGTTGCCGGCGGTCCCCTCGACGAGTCCCTTGGCCAAGAGCTCCTTGGCCGTGGCCAACACGGCGTTGTGGGCGTCCTCTACGGACCGTGCAGCCATGGTCGAAGCTCCTCCTGGGATGGTCCGGAGCCGGCGGTGCGGGTGGCTCCTCCGGCGCGCCGGGCAGTGGGCGTCCAGCGCACGCCCAGGCTACAGTGACCAAAGACGAACTGACACAGGCGTCAGGCAATGACGTCGATCCGGGGCCTCGCCGCACCCGCCAAGGCGTAGCCTTTGTGGTGACGGTGACAGGGGAGAGGGGGACCGATGTCGCGCAGTCGGCGAGGGAGATTCGCGACTGTGGGCGCGGCCTGCATCGCGCTCGCTGTCGGGCTTGCCGCCTGCGGGAACGCCAAGGCCGGTGTGAGCAGCGGCGGTGCGGCCCCGGGAGTGACCGCCACCCAGATCAACGTGGGCAGCATCGCCAACGTCACCGGTCCGCTGTCCTCGGGCTTCGCCCCTGTCGTGAACGGCGTCCAGGCCTATTTCTCCATGGTCAACGCCGAGGGCGGAGTGGCGGGGCGCAAGCTCAAGCTGGCCTATCAGGAAGACGATCAGGGCAGCCCCACCACCGACCTCTCGGTCGCCCAGCAGCTCGTGCAGCAGAACCACGTCTTCGCCGTGGTGGGGGTGGGGACACCGTTCTTCGGCGGGGCGGCCTACCTCGCCTCGCAGGGGACCCCGACCTTCGGCTACGCGGTGTCGACCGACTGGCAGGATCGCCCCACGTTGTTCGCCGACTACGGATCGGTCCTCTGCTTCCCCTGCGGCGCTCCGGGAGACGGCTATCTAGCCGAGGCCCTCGGGGCCAAGTCGATCGCCGTCGTCTCGTACTCGGTGCCCCAGTCGGCGGCCGCGTGCAAGGCGGCGATCACCGGCATGCGCGCCCTGGGCCTCAACGTGTCGTTCACCGATGTGAACCTCGTCTTCGGCGGCGACCCCACACCCGACGTCCTGCAGATGAAGAACGACAACGTCGACGTGTGGTTCTCGTGTCTCGACGTCAACGGCAACGTGGGGTTCGCCCGCGCCATCAGCCAGAACGGGCTCTCCATGAAGCAGGTGTGGTTCAACGGGTACGACCGGAGCACCCTGGCCCAGTACGGCTCCATCATGAACGGGGTCTACTTCGGGCTCCAGCACGTGCCCTTCGAAGCCGCCCTTGCCTTCCCCGGTGCCTACCCGGGGCTCGACACCTACATCCGGGAGATGCAGAAGTACCAGCCCAAGTTCACCTACGACGAGGTAGCCCTCGACGGGTGGATGGCGGCCGACCAGTTCGTCACGGGCCTCAAGGCGGTGGGCAAGGACCTCACTCAGAAGAAGCTGGTGGCCGCCATCAACTCCGAGACGGCCTACACCGGGGGCGGCCTGACCACACCGGTGAACTGGAAGACCGCCCACACCACGGCCACTCCTCCGTACTGCCAGGCGGGAGTCCAGGTGGTGAACGGTGCGTTCGTCCCCGCCTTCGTCCAGTCCAACCGACAGGTGTTCGTGTGCTTCGACCTGCACAGCGCCACCCCGGTACCGGTGCCACACGGCACCCCCGGGCCCTGATCCCCCACCTGGGATTGCCGATCCGGTGAACGCGACACGTCCGGGGGGAACGTGAGCCACTTCCTGAGCTATGCGATTCCGGGCATCCCCTACGGGTGCAACTACGCCCTCATGGCGGTGGGCCTGGTGCTCACGTTCCGGGCCACCGGGGTGTTCAACCTCGCCTTCGGCGCCCAGGCCTTCGTCGCCGCCTTCATCTTCGACGTGCTGGTGAGAAGCAGCCACCTCCCGGTGGGGCTGGCCTTCGTCCTGTCGGTGCTGGTGTTCTCCCCGCTGCTGGGCCTCGCCCTCGACCGGTTCCTGTTCCGCTACATCCCCACCGCCTCGACGACCGCCAAGCTCGTGTCGTCGCTGGGCCTGCTCATCGCCATCCCCCAGGCGCTGCCGATCTTCTTCGGCAGCGGGCAGCGACTGAACCCTCCCAACCTCTGGCTCAATCCCAACCACGTCTACCTCCACGTGTTCTCGACCCCGATCAACGGCGGCGAGGTCACCACGACCGTGATCACGGTGGTGGTGGCGGCGACGGTGGTGGCCATGTTCCGCTGGACCGACATCGGGTTGCAGATGCGCGCCGTGGTCGAGAGCCGTCGCATGTCACAGCTCGAGGGGATCAACGCCCCCCGGGTGGCGGCCGGGGCGTGGGCCCTGTCGAGCACCCTGGCCGGTCTGGCGGGCGTGCTCCTGCTCCCTCTCACGGCCTCCCTCAGCCCCACCGACCCGCTGCAGTTCACCGCCCTCCTCGTGGCGGGCCTGACCGCCGCCGCGGTGGCGAGCATGCGCTCGCTCCCCATCGCCCTCGCCGCGGGCATCGGACTCGGCATCGTCGAGAACCTTCTGGCGGGATATCTCCCCTCGGGTGGCGTGCTGGCCCAGACCGTCGTCCCCGCTTTCCCCTTCGTGGTCCTCGTGGGGACGTTGCTTCTCAACCCCGGTCTGCGCCGGCTCGAGCTCAGCTCCGATCCGTTGGCGGCGGTGGACCCCCCGCCCGCACCGCCTTCGGTCTCGATCCGCGACCGCCGCCTCGAGGTCCCCACGCGCGTGGGTTTCTGGGTGTTGGTGGTGGCCTTCCTGGCCTCGAGCGTCACCTGGGTGCCGGGTTACTACGTCACCGTCTTCGCCGAAGGCCTGTGCCTGTCGATCGTCTTCCTGTCCATCACGCTCATCACGGGCATGAGCGGCCAGCTCTCGCTGTGCCAGGCGGCCTTCGCCGGGATCGGCGCCTTCGGCGCCGGGCAGTTCGCCGAGCACCTGGGTCTGCCCGTGCTCCTCGGTGCGGTGGTCGGGGGCCTGCTGGCCGCGCTGATCGGGACGATCGTCGCCGTCGTCGCCATCCGGGTGTCGGGCCTGTTGCTGGCGCTCGTGACCCTGACCTTCGCGCTCTTCGCCGACCAGTCGCTCTTCCAGTACTCGTGGACGGGTGGCGGGCTCACGGGCGTCACCGTGCCCCGACCGGTGATCGGGTCGATCAACTTCAGCTCCGACCGGACGTTCCTCCTGGTGTGCTTCGTGGCGCTGGTGCTGTGCAGCGTCCTCGTGCTCCTGGTGCAGCGGGGAACCGTCGGCCGGTACCTGGCCGCCATGCGGGGGAGCCCCACGGCCGCGGCCAGCATGGGCATCAGCCTCCGGACGTCCCGACTCACCGTCTTCGCCATGTCGGCGGGCCTGGCCGGATTCGGCGGCGCGTTGTACGGCTCGGTCGTCCAGCACGTATCCGCCGATCTCTTCGGCTACGCCTTCTCGCTCGTCTTCGTGGTCGCGGTGATCACCACCGGGTCCCGCACCGTCGAAGGGGCCGTACAGGCCGGTATCGGCTTCACTGTCATCCAGCTCCTGCTCCACCTGTACCTGCCGGCGCGCTTCGGCGGCATCGAGCCCATCCTGTTCGCCTTCGGTGCCATGACCTATGCCGCGCACCCCGAAGGCATCGTGGAGTACCAGAAGAGCAAGTGGATGGTGCGCGTGAGCAAGGCGTTCGCCGCCCACGACGCGCGGCGGGCACGCAAGTCAGGGCCACCCCTGGGCGATGCGCGCGGGCCCATGGAGGGATATCCGCAGGTGCTCCCGGTGGTGAGCGTCCCTACGGGAAAGCGGTTCGGTGGCTGAGCTCCACCCGGGTGGGCCCGCAGCAGTAGCCGCATCCGAACCCGCGCCGGCGTTCGGTGCCCTCGGCGGCGAGGGGACACCGCCACTGCTCGACGCTCGGTCGATCTCCATCCGGTTCGGCGGGATCGCGGCGCTGAAGGACGTGTCGGTGACGGTGGGCCCGGGCGAAGCCGTGGGTCTGGTGGGCCCCAACGGTGCCGGCAAGACCACGTTGTTCAATTGCCTCTGCGGTCAGCTCCACCCCAGCGGCGGGACGGTGTCCTTCGACGGCCACGTCCTCGACGACATGCCGGCGCACATGAGGGCACGGCTCGGGATCCGGCGGACCTTCCAGCGCGTCGAGGTGTTCCCGGAGCTGTCGGTGCGCGACCACATGATCGTGGCCGAGCGGGCGCGCCGTGGGGACGGGGCGTTGTGGAAGGACCTGCTGAACATGGGCAAGCCCCGTCCCGAGGAGCTCGCCCATGTCGACGAGGTGCTCGAGCTCGTGGGGTTGACCGAGATGGCCGATGTGCCGGTGGCCGCGCTCAGTCTCGGGCACTGCCGGCTGGTGGAGCTGGGTCGGGCCCTGTGCGGTCGGCCCCGCCTGCTCATGGCCGACGAGCCGTCGTCGGGGCTCGACATCTCCGAGACAGCGGCGCTGGCGGCGGTGTTGCGCGGCGTGCAGCGCGAGCGGGGCATGGCCGTGCTCCTTGTGGAGCACGACATGGAGATGGTCCGCACCGCGGTGGACCGCGTGGTGGTGCTCGACGTGGGCGAGATCATCGCGCAGGGCACGTTCGAATCCGTGGTCGCCGATCCCGAGGTCCGCCGCGCCTATTTGGGACGGACTGCGTGAGCGGACCGATCCTCGAGCTCGAGAACGTCTCGGCCTCCTACAGCACGTACCGGGCCCTGTTCGGCGTGTCGCTCGTCGTCCCCGACAACGCCATCATCGCACTGGTGGGGTCGAATGGCGCCGGGAAGTCGACCCTGGCCCGGGTGGCGTCGGGTCTCGTGCCCGCCAGTGGGGGCACGATCCGCGTCGCGGGTGAGGACGTGACCAAGTGGCCCGCGCATCGCATCGCCCGGCGGGGACTGGTGCACGTGCCCGAGGGTCGTGCCATCTTCTCGTCGCTCAGTGTCGAGGAGAACCTGACGGTGTCGTTCAGCCGGCGCGTCGGCCGCAAGGGCACGCCCGACGCCCTGGCGCGCGCCTATGGAGCCTTCCCGGTCCTCGCCGAGCGTCGCCGGCAGTTGGGAGGCACCCTGTCGGGTGGCCAGCAGCGCATCCTGTCTCTGGCCAAGGTGCTGGCGGTCCCGCCCAAGCTGCTCATCGTGGACGAGCTCTCGCTCGGCCTGGCGCCGGTCATCGTCGACCAGGTCTACGACGGCCTCGTCGCCATCCACCGGCAGGGATGTGCGCTCCTCGTCGTCGAACAGCAGGTGGACCGGGTTCTCGCCATCGCGGATCGGGCCGTGCTCCTGGTGAAGGGTGCGGTGGCGTGGGAGGGCGCGGCCCGCGACGCCCGGTCGACTCTCGAGGCGCACATGCTCGGCGGCGCGGCGGCGAACGGGTCCACGCCGATGTCGACCAACGGGTCGCGCCCGGCACCGCTCGGTGTCGCCTCGGCACCCGCGGCTCAGAGAGGAGCGTTCTCGGCACCACCCGGTGGTCCGGGCCCACTGGCACCTCGCGCCCCCGGCGCGGCGTCTCCCGGTGGATCGGATGCGTCGGCCCAGGGTGGTTCCGCGGCACAAGGTGGCGCGCCGGCCCAAGGTGGTTCCGCGGCACAAGGTGGCGCGCCGGCCCAAGGTGGTTCCGCGGCACAAGGTGGCGCGCCGGCCCAAGGTGGGCCTTCGGACGCGGGTGGTACCACCCACCCGTCGGACCTCTGGGTGGTGGGACCGACGTTCCCGAACCAGAACTGAACGAGAGCGAGGACTGCACGGATGGGATTGCTCGACGACAGGGTGGCGGTCGTCACCGGCGCGGGCGGCGGGATCGGACGCGAGATCGCACTGTGTCTGGCGACGGAGGGTGCACGCGTCGTCGTGAACGACCTCGGCACGACTCTCGACGGTGCCGGCACGGCGCAGGGGCCCGCGGCGGAGACGTGCCGGCTCATCGAGGAGGCCGGCGGGAAGGCCGTGGCAAACGGCGAGTCGGTGGCCGACTTCGACGGTGCGGGCCGCATCATCACCCAGGCGGTCGACACCTTCGGGTCGATCGACATCCTGGTGAACAACGCGGGGATCGTGCGCGACCGGACGTTGGTGAAGATGACCTCGGAGGACTACGACGCGGTGGTGGCGGTCCACCAGAAGGGCACGTTCAATTGCACGCGACACGCCGCGGTGCACATGCGTGAGGCCGGGTACGGCCGGATCGTCAACATCACCTCGTCGGCGGGACTGCGGGGCAACTTCGGCCAGAGCAACTACGGCGCGGCGAAGGCCGCCATCATGGGCATGACCTTCGTGTGGGCACTCGAGCTCGGAAAGTACGGGATCACCGCCAACGCGGTCGCCCCGGCCGGGCTCACCCGCATGACCGAGAACCTCTTCGGCGGTGCGGACGCGCCGCCCGACCAGGACCCCGCGCTCAACGCACCGCTCGTGGCCTTCCTGGCTTCGGAACAGGCGGGATATGTGAACGGCCAGGTCCTCGGGCGCACCGGCTACGCCTACACCATCTTCCAGACGCCCCGACAGGTCGCGGCGATGTGGCGGGAAGGTGGGTGGACACCGAGCGAGCTCGCCGAGCACTTCCACGAGGTGCTCGGTCAGCACCTCCAGCCGGTCGGGATGCCCGCTCACCCCCTACTGGGCAAGACGGACTGAGTTCCTGGGCAAGACGCACTGAGTTCCTAGGCAAGAAGCACTACGACGGACCCCAACCGAAGTGGTGCCCGCGCACCTTTGGGGCGAGGGGGGCCGAGAGGGCCCGAGCGCAGCCGCGTCAGACCGGTTCGAGGATCACCACCGGGATCTCGCGTTCGGTGTTCTTCTGATAGTCGGTGTACGGAGGCCACGCCGCGGTGGCGCGGGGCCACCATTCCGCCCGCTCCTCGGGTGTGGCCGTGCGGGCCCGGAGGTCGGTGACCTCGGCGCCGTCCTGCAGGGTGACGTGCGGATCGGCCACGAGGT
This sequence comes from uncultured Acidimicrobiales bacterium, assembly GCA_963739765.1. GTDB lineage: Bacteria > Actinomycetota > Acidimicrobiia > Acidimicrobiales > UBA8190 > Chersky-840. Next base: position 1,080,555 of record CAVUBP010000003.1, read on the forward strand.
TGAGGTACCACACCGGATGTTGCGGGGCTCCGCCCATCGATGCCACGACGACGTAGCGGCCTTCGTGCTCCACCCGCATCAGCGGCGTCTTGCGCAGGTCCCCGGTCTTCCGGCCCCGGGTGGTGAGGATGATGACGGGCTTCCCCTCGAGGGTGTCTCCCTCTTTGCCGTCGGTGGCCTCGTACAGCGCCACCTGCTCGGCGATGGGTGGCCAGGCGCTTGGTACGTAATGTCCCTCGAGGGGCATCGGAGTCCTCCCGTCCGTCCCGGCACGCTGTCGGTCCCGGCACGCTGTCCGTCCCGGCACGCTGTCCGTCCCGGCACGGGCGCGTGCAAGGACCGGCACGAGTTTGGCATCCCGGAGTGGACCGGGATCCCGGAGATGTCGGGGAGGAGGAGTTTCGTGATCGGAGGAGTATCGGGGAGGAAGCCCGGTCTCAGCCCGTGTCGCGAAACGGGGTGCCGGTCTCGAAGGTCGCTCCACCCGGCGGCTCTCGCCATTCCCAGGATCCCGCCCCGCCGGTGAGCTCGTATCCCTCGTACGTGATCAACCCGTGGTGCCACGAGCACACCCGCGCCAGCCCGGCCAGGGTGCTCGTCCCGCACTCGGCGTAGGGGACGTCCCAGTGGTGGTTCTCGAGCCCGTGGGCGACGTCGCACTTCGGGACCACGCACGTGGGATCGCGCTCCTCCAGGGCGCTCTGGACGTGTCGGGAGACGCTGCGGCCCACGTGGCAGACGGTGGTCACGTCCTTGCCCTCGAGGACGACGAGCTTGACGAAGGCGTCCGAGAGCTGGCGGTGCACGGCGGCCACTGGGACCGGTCCCACACCCGGGACGGCACAGGTCTCGCCCTGTTTGGCGTAGCCGCGGCGCAGCGCTCTGGCGTCGACCCGGATGACCACCGTCGCCCCGGAGGAACCGGAGGAACCGCTGCCGGCGGGCCCCCTGGAAGCCGGTGAGGCCGGCTCGCCGGCGACCAGCGCCACCAGGGCGTCGGCCAGGTAGGCGGCGGGGGGTTCGTGCGCGTTCGCCTTGCGGGCTTCGTTGAACCGGAAGTCGGCCTCTTGCTTGAGCGCGGACAGCAACTTGGCTCCAGCGTCGGGGGTGAGCCTGGCGTCGAGCCGGAAGGCCCCGTCGGGATCGGCCCAATGGCGGACGTACCTGGCGGCGTGGACGGCGACATGGCGCGCCTTCTCCTCCTCGGCCGAGCTGGCGGCGGCGAGGACCTGGGCGGCGCGTTCCTTGAGTCCCTTGATGCTGTAGTTGGCCGCCGCCTTCAACAATGCGGTCTCGGTCTTCGGGTTGTCCGCGGCGGCCCCGGCGATGATCTTGAGCTGTGGTCCCGAAAGCTCTCCCCGGCGCAGGGCGTCAGAGGTCTCGGGCAACGACTCCAGCGCAGATGACGTCTCGAGCGCGTTGAGGGCGTCACCCAACCCGGTGCCGGTGGTCTCCGCCATCCACGAGGCGGCGGAGCGGTGCCCCTCGTCGCGCCATCTCGTGGACTCCGACGCCCGCTTGGAGAACACGACCTTGCCCGCCGAACCGAGCCGCTCGATCTCGGCGAACAGCGTCATGATCTCGGCGGCCTGCGCGGCGGTGACCCGGTCGGGGTCGGCTCCGGCCAGCTCCCGCGCGATGTCACGACGGGCGGTCTTCAGGGCGGCGAGCACAGAGAGCAGTGTGTCAGAAGGCTGTATCAGCCATCGCTGGGACTACATGGGATGGGATCATGGTGGGCTGTGGATCGCGAACGGGATGCGGATCGCGACGGGATGCGGAACGCGACGGGATGCGGATCGCGACGGGATGTGGATCGCGACAGCGGAACGCGACGGGATGCGGAACGCGACGGATGCGCCCGGCTCGTGAGGCCGAATGAAGGCCGGGCCCCCGTGCCCAGGTGACGGTCAGGGGTTGCGGGTGAGGATGTTGACCACCGAGACGCCCGAGCCGCGTCCTCCCACGTTGTGCTGGAGGGCGAAGCCCTGGCGGATGGCCACCTGCCGCTCGCCCGCCTCCTCGCGCAGCTGCCACCAGCACTCGGTCAACTGGGCGATGCCCGTGGCACCGATGGGATGGCCCTTGGCGAGAAGGCCCCCCGACGGGTTCACCGGGATGCGGCCGTCGAGCGCGGTCTCGCCCTCGAGCGACGCCGGGCCGCCCTTGCCCTTCTCGACGAAGCCCAGGTCCTCGATGTCGAGGATCTCGGTGATCGTGAAGCAGTCGTGCACCTCGGCCATGTCGAGGTCGCGCGGCCCCACACCCGCCATCGCATAGGCGCGGCCCGAGGCCAGGGTGGTGGCGGGAAGCCCGACGAAGGTCGACTTCTCGTGCAGGTAGGGATGGTCGGTGGCGACGCCGAAACCCGCAACGTAGACGGGCTTGTCGGTGAAGTCGTGGGCGCGCTCCGCCGAGGTCAGCAGGATCGCCGCGGCACCGTCGGTCTGCGGGCAGCAGTCGAGCAGCCGCAGAGGGCTGCACACCATGGGCGACGCCAGGACCTGCTCCACCGTGATCTCGCTCTGGAAGTGCGCGTAGGGGTCGAGGCATCCGTTGTGGTGGTTCTTCACGGCCACCGACGCCAGCATCTCGGGCGTGGTGCCGAACTCGTGCATGTGCCGGGTGGCGAACGGCGCGAAGAGCACGGGAGCGGTCTCGCCCCGGTTGTAGAGGGGGTGGCCGGCCGCGGCCCGGGCGAGCAATCCCTCCTGGGTGGACTTGTCGCGCATCTTCTCCACGCCGATGACGAGGACCACGTCGTGCACACCGCTCGCCACCACCATGGCGCCGATGCGGAAGGCGTCGGATCCCGACGGGCACGCGTTCTCCACCCGGGTGCAGGCCACACCCGACAGCCCGATGGCGCTGGGGACCGTGTTCCCCCCGATGCCCTCCTGCCCCCACAGCGTGCCCCGCTGGGTGGCGACGATGACGGCGTCCACCGCCGACTTGTCGAGGCCCTTGTCGACACTGCCCAGCGCGGCGGAGAAGGCGCCGGCGGCCATCTGCTCGTAGCTCTGCTCGAACAACTCACCCATCTTGATGAGCCCCGCCCCGACGACGGCGACCTTGTTCCAGCTCATGCGCCACCCTCCTCCGCCACGCGGCCGTTCCCGGAACCTACCGTGGACTGCGCCCCTGCGACCCGGTAGGCCTTGTAGCCGTACACGGGAATGCCGCGCTCGAGCGCGTACCGGCGCAACGACAACGTGACCTCGTCTCCCACCGCCAGGTCAGCGGCGTCGGCCGACGACCCCTGCACCATGAGCCGGGCCCCGTCCTCGAGGTCGATGACGACCAGGGGCAACGGCGCCTGGAAGGGCGGGGGCATGGTCTGGTTGACGACGAAGGTCTGCACCCGCCCGCGCCGCGCCAGTGACACGACCTCGAGCTGCCCGCCGCCGCAGCCGATGCAGGTGGGGTGGATCGAGGGCGGGGTCGAGATCGTCCCGCACTCTTCGCACCGGGCCCCGAAGAGGCCGAGCATCTCCGGGTTGCCCCGCACGAAGGCGGCGCCTCCGGGGGGCAGGCCCATCTGGATGGGCTCGTCCATGGGCTCGAGCTGGCCCCGCGCCCGCAGCGCCTCGGCGTAGGTGACCCGCCGTCCGGCACCGAGCCGGTCGACGGGGAGCGCCCCCGGGACGGCGCGCAGCACGTCGACCACCACCGCCGTGGCGCGCCCTCCCCCGTAGCCGATGGTCCCGATGAGCCCCGTGGTGGGTGACCCCGCCCCGTCGTCGGCGCAGGCGTGGACGAGCCCGAGCAGCGCCGCCGCCGCCCCGGTGTCCCCCAGGGCGGCGCGGACCGGCGCGGAAGCCAACGGCGCGCCCAGGCGCTTGGCCACCGCGGCCGCGAGCTTGCCGTCGGGGTCGGCGATGGCCCACGCGCCCAGCGGTGCGCCGGCGTCGACGGCCAGGGCGCGTCCCGTGGCGGTGAGCAGGGGCACGAAGACCTCTTCGCGGAACAACCGGGCGTCATAGACATCCCCGGTGGCGCCGCCGCCGTCGGCGCGGTAGCGGTCGACGGCGGGCATCGACCTCGTCGTCCGGGCCACCAGTCGCGCCGCCGGGGACGACCCGTTGGTCGAGGGGCCGTCGGAGCCCTCGGACAGCGCACCGAGCACCATGGCCGCGGCGCCGGCTCCGGTGGAGGTCTCCCCGGTGGTGCCGAGCCCGGGGACGAGCGCGTCCGACGTCACCACGAGCGCGACGCGGCCGTGGCCCGCCGCCAGCGCGTCCCAAGCGCCGATGACCGCTTCCATGCCCGCGTGCGGCGACCCGCTCAGCAGCGCCCCCCCCACGTCGCCACCGAGCCCCAGGGTGGTGGCGAGAAAGGCGTGGCTGGGGCCCTCGGCGAACGGTGGCCGGGCGGTTCCCCACCACAGTCCCGACACCTCGCCGGCGGTGATCCCCGCCGCGTCGAGGGCGGCCCCCGCGGCGCGCCACGCCAGGGTGAGGGTGTCCTCGTCGGCGTCGCACACCGCCACGGTGCCGCGGCCTCGGCCCGAGCCCCACGCCGTGCCCACGTCGGCCGCCGCCAGTCGCAGCGACGGCGCGGCGGCACCCACCCCGAGGATGGCGACCGGCTTCACGGTGCCGGCCTCATCAAGACCGGGGTCATGGCGACCGGCTTCACGGTGCCGGCCTCGCCGGGATGCGGATCATGGCGACCGGGTTCATGGCGACGGGGCTCATCGCGGTGGCGCCTTCCACCACGGGCCCTGGGGGACGCGGCCGCCGAGCAGGGCGGTCCCCACGAAGTTGCGCTGGATCTCCACGGTGCCGGCTCCGATGCACAGGCCCCGGATGTCGCGGTAGGCGCGCTCGACGGGGTACTCCCGGCTGTAGCCGTAGCCGCCGAGGAGCTGGATGGCCTCGTCGCACACGCGCTTCGCCGCGAGGTTGCAGGCGATCTTGGCCATGGCCGACTCGAGCGCCGGGGGGGTGCCGTGGCGACCCGCCAGCACCAGCGCCCGCTGCAGCAACAACCGTGCCCCTTCGAGCTCAGTGGCCATGTCGGCGATCTTCCACTGCAGTCCCTGGAGCTCGGAGAGCAATTTGGTGCCGACCTTGCGCTCGCCCATGTAGGCCATGGCGTACTCGAGCGCGCCCTGCGCGGCGCCGACGCACATCGCGGCGTTGCCGCACCGCTCGTGGTTGATGTGGGCCAGCAACGTCTTGAGCCCGCTGTTGTCGGCGGGGTCCCCGGGCACGAGCACGTCGCCGGGCTCGATGCGCACGCCGTCGAAGGCGAGCTCGGCCTCGGTGCAGCCCCGCAGGCCCATCTTCTTGTGCGTGCCGGCGACGCTCACACCGTCGCGGGCCAGGTCGACCACCACCGCGCCGATGCCCTTGCCCGTCCCCGCCTCGCTGCCGGGGAACCGGCACCACACCAGACAGGCCACGGCCTTGTGGCCGCCGGTGACGTAGTTCTTGTAGGCGTCGAGCCGCCACCCCTCCCCGTCGGGGGTGAGGTGCCCCCGCATGGTGGTAGCCGCCGAGCCGGCGTCGGGCTCGGTGATGCCGATGCAGAAGAGCTCCCCGGCCGCCGCCAGGGGGAGCCAGCGGGATCGCAGCGCTTCGTTGCCGAGGTGCTCGATGGCACGTGGGGGGCCGTTGAACACGAGCTGGCACAAGATCGCGCTCGACACGTCGACACGGGCGATCTCCTCGAGCACGATGGCGGCCTCGACGTCGCCCATGCCCATGCCGCCGTACTCCTCGCCGACGGTGACGGTGAACAGCTCGGCGCGACGCAGGGCCTCGAGGGAGGCCTCGGCGAATTCCTCGGTCTCGTCCCAACCCGGCGCGTGGGGGGCGATGTCGCGCTCGGCCACGTCGCGCGCCAGCTTGCGCAGCGCGGCGCGGTCGTCGTCCTCCACGAGGTCGATCGCGCTCACGGGCGAGCCGTCCCCACCGGCCCGGGCGCGCGCCGGTGGCGTAAGGACACCGGACCTGACACCATCGTCAGTGAACTTACTACACTGACCGTTCGACATCCCCGGGATGTGCGCCATCCCCGGCGGCTGTCGGGCGGGGCGCGGAACAGTCAGGAGGGGGCCGATGAGCCAGAGCCGGGAGTTCAGAGACATCCGCCACGGCGGGGCCCGACCCGTGGCCAAGCCCGTCGAGGACTTCATGGTCGAGCTCCAGACCCTGCAGACCGAGATCTGCACGGCCAAGAACATGGTGTGGGAGGCGGTGGCCGACGGGAGCCTGTCCGAGGAGTACCTGCGGCGATTCGCCAAGGAGTACTACTTCCTGGGTCGTTGGTACACGTCGGAGTTCGGGTCCCTGGTGGCCAACGCGCCCGACACCGACGCCGTGTCCCTGGCATCGAGCGAGCACTTCGCCCACTGGCTCCAGAACCTGGCGGACGAGACCGGGTACACCGGCGACACCAACCACGTCGACATGAAGATCGAGTGGGCGCACCAGCTCGGCATCTCCGACGAGGAGCTCGACACCTACGTCCCGCTGCCCGAGACGATCGGCACCGTCTTCACGACGCTCTATTACATGCGCCGATCCTACGAGGAGGGCCTGGCCGCCTTCGGCTGGGCGGGGGAGCGCTTCGCGGCGTCCACGGGGTACGCCCAGAAGATGTACGAGGGCATGCGCGACCACTACGGGATCGAGGTGGAGAACTTCCGCGTCCACGCCTACGCCGAGGAGGACCACGGCGAGCAGGCCGACTACCTGTTGCGCCAGGTGGCGGTGACCCCCGACCAGCAACGCCGGATCCGGCGCAGCATCGTCCACACCTTCTCGGTCCGCAACCAGCGCACGGTGGCGCTCAACCGCTGGCTCGACGAGCCCGGCTTCCTGCGGAAGCGGGGCTGACCGTGGCCGCAGCGCGCGAAGCCGTCATCGTCGACACCTGCCGGACCGCGTTCGGAAAGCGCGGCGGGGCCCTGGCCAACTGGCACCCCGTGGACCTCCTGGCCTACACGCTCACCCATCTGGTCAACCACACCGGGGTCGACCCCGAGCGCGTCGACGACGTCATCGGCGGGTGCGTGAGCCAGGTGGGCGAGCAGTCGACCAACGTGGCCCGCAACGCCTGGGTGGCGGCGGGCCTCCCGCAGTCGGTGCCGGCGACGACCGTCGACCGCCAGTGCGGGTCGTCCCAGCAGGCCGTCCACTTCGCCGCGGCGGGGGTGGTGGCGGGGCACTACGACCTCGCCGTCGCCTGCGGCGTGGAGTCCATGAGCCGCGTGCCCCTGGCGTCGAACGCCCGCGGGGGGACCGGCCCCTTCCCGAAGTCGTTCCTCGACGCCATCGAGGGCCGGCTGTGGATGCAGTTCCGGGTGGCGCAGCTCCTCGCCGAGCAGTGGAAGATCTCGCGCCGGGACATGGACGAGTACGCGTTGGAGAGCCACCGCCGCGCCGCAGCGGCCACCGACTCCGGGCACTTCGCCAAGGAGGCCATCGCCGTCCCCATCCGTGACGACGAGGGCACCTTCACCGACCAGGTGCTCAGCACAGACGAGGGCATCCGCAGGGACACCACCCTGGAACGCCTGGCCTCGCTCCCCCCCGCCCAGTCCTTCGAGCCCGACACCGCGCCCGACATCACCGCCGGCAACTCGTCGCAGATGACCGACGGCGCCGCGGCCATGCTCATCGCCGAGCGTTCCGTGGCCGAGCGGCTCGGGCTCCCGGTACGGGCCCGCTTCCACGCCTTCGCGGTGGCGGCGGAGGACGCCGCGATCGTGCTGTCGGCACCGGTGCCCGCCACCCGCAAGCTGCTCGAGCGCACCGGGATGAAGGTCGACGACTTCGACGCCATCGAGTGCAACGAGGCGTTCGCGGCGATCGCGCTCATGTGGGCGCGCGCCTTTTCCCCCGACCCCGACCGCCTGAACCCCCGCGGGGGCGCCATCGCCATCGGGCACCCGCTGGGCGCGAGCGGCGTGCGGCTCATGACCACGCTGCTCAACGAGCTGGAGGCGACCGGCGGCCGCTACGGGTTCCAGACGATGTGCGAGGGCGGCGGCCAGGCCAACGCCACCGTCATCGAGCGCCTGGCCTAGGCCCGGCCCGCCCGCCCAGGTCTCGCCCGTGGACTTCACCTTCTCCGCCCAGCAGGAGGACTTCCGCTCGGCGGTGCGCAACGCGCTCGGCCTCCGAAGCGCCGCCCGCCTACGTGCGCGCCATGATCGACGACCCGGTGGGCGTGACGCCGGGGTTGTGGCAGACGATGGCGGACCTCGGATGGTTGGGCGTCCTCGTCCCCGAGTCGGCCGGGGGCCTGGGCCTCGGGCTGGTGGACGTGGTCGTGCTCCAGGAGGAGCTGGGCAAGCTGCCCTTCCCCGGACCGCTCCTGTCCTCGGCGGTGGCGGCCACGCTCAGCGCCGTCCGGCTCGGCGTCGACGACGTGCTCGAGGACCTCGCCGCGGGCCGACGGCGCGGGACCGTGGCGGTGGAGGAGCCCGGCCACGGGGACCCGCTGCGCACCGTGCGGGCGCGCGCCACCCGACAGGGCACCGAGTGGGTGCTCGAAGGGACCAAGCCCCTGGTCCTCGACGGCGCCCACGCCGACTTCGCCTTCGTCGTGGCCGACGACGGGGAGGGCCTCGCCACCTTCCTCCTCGACGCGCCGGCCGGGGAACCGGTCCCGGCGCTCGATGTCACCCGCAAGCTCTCTCGTGTGGTGCTCGACGGCCGTCGGGCCCGGCGCGTCGGCCCACCCGGAGACCACGAGGTCGCTGTGGCGCCGGATCCTCGACGACGTCAACGTGGCACTGTGCGCGGAGCTGGTGGGCACGTCCGAGCGCGCCCTCGAGCTGGCGGTGGAGTACGCCAAGGTGCGTGTGCAATTCGACCGGCCCATCGCCACCTTCCAGGTCATCAAGCACAAGGCGGCCGACATGCTGCACCACCTCGAGCTGGCCCGGGTGGGGACGCACTACGCGGCGTGGGCCTCGGACGCGGACGACCCCGAGCGCGAGCGTGCCGCGGCGATGTGCAAGGGGTACGTGGCCGAGGCCGCCGACTCGGTGACCGCCGAGTGCATCCAGGTGCACGGGGGCGTGGGCTTCACCTGGGACGTCGACTGCCACCTGCTCTACCGCCGGGCCAAGCAGGACGACCTGCTCTTCGGCGCGCAGGGCTTCCAGCGCCGGCGCTTGGCCGACCTCCTGCTCGGCGCGCCCGGAGCCTGACCGCTCGCCGTCGGGGATGGCGTAGGCGGCGGGTGCTTTAGCGCCATCGGACCCATCTCCGAGGATCTAGGGTTCATGCGGGGAGAGCCGGGAAGCCTGGTCGGCACGTCACCTGTTCGCGGGAGGACTGCGCGTGGCCATCGCGCCGGCGGTTGTTGCATTCGTGGTCGGGGCGGTGGTGTGCCTGGCGACGAGTTGGGTGCTCGTCACCAGGCTGGAGATGGTGGGCGAGCGGTTCGGCTTCTCCGAGGCGCTCCTCGGTCTCGTCGCCGCGCTGGCGGCCGACACGCCGGAGATCACCGCGGCGGTGACCGCGCTCTCCCGTCACGAACGAGCCGTGGGGGCCGGGGTCGTGATCGGTTCGAACGTGTTCAACTTGGCCGCCCTGTTGGGCCTGGGTGCGGTCGTGGCGGGGCGCCTCGACCTCCACCGAAAGGTCGTCCTCCTCGGCGGTGCCGTAGCGATCTGGATGGCGGCAGCGTGTCTCGTCATCGTGACGAAAGTGGTCAGTCCAGGGGTCGGGCTCGGACTGGTGCTCATCGTCCTCGTGGCCTACACGGGAATCCTCGCCGCTCGTCGCACCGTGCTCCGAAGGCTTCCGCTGCCCGGGCCGTGGGTGACCTGGTTGGGCTCGGCCGTCGATGAGGAGGAGCTCGAGCTCGTCGTCGCCATCCGCCCCAAGAGGGCGAGGCCGCGCGACTCCCTGACGGCGGCCATCGCCCTTGGTGTCGTCGTGGGGGCGGCCGTCGCCATGGAGCGGGGGGCGTCAACGCTTGGACGGCACTATGCGATCCCGGGGGTGATCGTGGGTGGGCTCGTCCTGGCGGCGGTCACGAGCCTGCCCAACGCCGTTGCCGCGGTGTACCTGGCGTCGAAGGGAAGGGGAGCCGCGGCGTTCAGCACCGCTTTGAACAGCAACACCTTGAACGTGGTCGCCGGGCTCGTCCTCCCCGCCACGATTCTCGGGTTGGCGCGCCCGTCGGGCCAGACCTTCCTGATCGCTGCGACCTACCTGGGGCTCACCGCCGCCATCCTGGTGGTGGCGTACGTCGATCGCGGCCTTCGACGTGGTGCGGGTTGGCTAATCGTGGTGGGCTACGCCGCGTTCGTCGCGGCCTTGGTGGCGGTGTCTTGACGCGGTCAGGTCGGCTCGGCGCGGGTCGCTCCGGAGACCGGCGCTCGGAGCTGTTCCCGGAGCTGGGGCTTGAGGACCTTCCCCGTGGCGTTGCGGGGCAGCTCGGCCACCACTTCGATACGCCGCGGCACCTTGTAGTCGGCCAACGCGGCGGCACAGAACTCCCGCAGCTCGTCGGTCGTGGTCGACGCCCCGGGTGTGAGCACCACCGCCGCGGCGATGTCCTCGCCCAACACCTGGTGCGGGACACCCACGACGGCGGCCTCGATCACGTCGGGATGCTCGAGCAGCACGGCTTCGACGTCGACGGCATGGATGTTGTTGCCGCCCCGGATGATGACGTCTTTCTTCCTCCCCACGATGTAGAGAAAGCCGTCGTCGTCGAGACGGGCGAGGTCCCCGCTGTAGAGCCAGCCGTCCTTCCAGGTGCCGGCGGTGGCCTCGTCGTTGCGGTAGTACTCGCGCTCGCGGCCCTTCATGCGCAGGATCGCCTCACCGACCTCCCCCGGCGGGAGGTCGCGCCCTTCCTCGTCGACGATGCGCACCTCGAGGGGGGGCACGGGCTGGCCCACCGAGCCGATCCGCTTGAGCGACTCCCCCTTGGGCATGGAGCAGAAGGCGGGCCCGGCCTCGGTCATGCCGTAGCTGTTGGAGACCGACGCCTCGGGCATGCGCTCCTGCAGGGCGCGCAAGGTGGCGGGCGCGAGCGGGGCGCTGCCGATGGCGCAGATGCCGATGGAGGAGAGCTCCGCTTCGGCGAAGCGGGGATGCGACACGATGAGCTGGGCCATCGCCGGTACGAGAAAGACGAACTGGGGCCGCAGCTCGTCGACGACCTCGAGCCAGCGCCCGGCGTCGAACTTCGGTTGGTAGACGCCGAACAGCCCCAGCTGCATGGGGTTGTAGATGAACCCGATGCCGGCGAAGGTGAACAGCGGGCTGGCGTGCAGCCAGCACTGGCCCGAGTAGTTGGGGTTGGGTGCCCCGGGGATGAGTGCCACGTTGCGATGGCGGATGGCCACGCCCTTGGGCAGGCCCGTGGTCCCCGAGGTGTAGAGGATGTCGGCGAGGTCGTCGCCGCTCACCTCGACCTGGAACGTCCCGGCGTCGTCGGAGCCGGGGACGGCCCACGCCCACGGGGGGGCGGCGTCGGGGAGCGGTGCCACGCCGTCACCGGGCGCGGCGTCGAGGGCCAGGGGCGGGGCGACGACCACGTGCTCGAGGGTCACGAGGGTGTTGGCCAGGCGCCGCGCCAGGGGGGACAACTCGCTGTCGGTGAGGACGGCGCGCACCTCGGCATGGCCCAGGAGACGTTCGAGCTCCCCGTCGGTCAGCCGCGTGTTGGTGGGCACGGCGACCGCACCCGTCTTGTGCACCGCCGAGTACGCCACCATGAAACGCAGCGCTTCTTCGGCCCGCAGGTAGATCGACACCCGGTCGCCTTTGGTGACCCCCATCCCCACCAGGGCGCGGGCCAGGCGGTTGGACTCCGCCTCCCATTGGGCGAAGGTCATCTGGCCACCGTCGACCACCCGGTAGGCGACCTCGTCGGGAAAGGCCCCCGCCATGGCGCGCAGGTGGTCGGTGAGCAGCGTGGTCACAGGCCCCCGTCGAGCGTCGCGGTGCGGCGCGCGAATCGCCAGCCCTCGGGGGTGCGCACGAGCTCGTCGTGATAGCGGCCGGTGTTCTGCAGACGCGACCGCCGCTTGTCCGGTGGTGCGTCGGGCCCGGGGCGGGCCAGCACCAACAGGGTCACGTCCTGCACGGCCCGATCACCGTCGACCTCGACGGTGGCGTCGACGGTCACGTGCACGATGCCGTAGGGGGTTCGCCGGACCATCTCGGCCAGCGCGGCACGCCCGGTCGTGGTCGGCCCGCCGTCGACCGCCATGGCCCCGTCCTCGGTGAAGGTGGCGGCGAAGCCCTCGGCGTCGCCGTCGTCGAAGCAGCGGTTGTAGCGCGCCGTCAGCTCACGGATCCGGGCCCGGTCCACCAGCCACGCCGTCGTCGCGTCCACGAGGTCTGCCCCTCCGCCCCGGCCGTCGCCCCGAGGGCGCCCGACGCACCGTGCGCCACCGCCCGGGCCGGCAGCGACGATACCGCGCCGGCCCCGTTCTCCGACATGGGCGTCAGGGTGGGCGCCATCGCGGCTGCCCCCCGGGTGCTGTTTGCGCCGTCGAGTTCGACGGCGCGGGCCGGTCAGGGTCCTCCGGACCCCGTGGCCGATCCCCCCCGTCGTGCCCGTCTGCCCGCCCCGCCCGGACCCCGGCCCGTCTTCGTCATCATCGGCGGCCCGGCGGGCATCAACTCCGTGCTGCCGTTCTCCATCTTCGTCTTCTGTGGTTCAGGACCTCGGGAGGGCGAAGGCGGCGATGGCGACGAAGTGGAACGTGGCGCCCATGACGGTGAGGGCGTGGAACACCTCGTGGTACCCGAACACGCCGGGCACGGGGTTCGGTCGCTTCATCGCATAGCAGACCGCCCCGGCCGTGTAGCAGGCACCACCGGCGAGGACGAGCCCGAAACCGGCTCCTCCGAGGCCGTCGAGGAGCTGCGGGATGATAGCGAGCGCAGACCATCCCGCCACGACGTAGGGCACGGCGATGGCCCACTTGGGGGCGTCCAGCCACACCTGCCGCACCGTGATCCCGATGGCACCTCCGATCCACACCAGGCACAGCACGAGCACCTGGGCCCACCCGTGCACGGTGAGCCCTGCCACCGCGGTGTACGTGCCGGCGATGGCCAGGAAGATCGTGGCGTGATCGGCACGCCGCATACGGCGGCGCCCCGCCGGGGACCAGCGGATGCGGTGGAACGCCGCACTCACCCCGAAGAGCGCCACCAGCGACACGACGTAGACGGTGAGCGCGGCGCGCCCCCCGTCGCTGTGGGCATGGGCCACGAGCAACGGGCCGGCCACCAACGTGACGACGAAGGAAACGAGATGGAGCCACCCGCGCAACACCGGACGGGAGGTCTCGGGTGGCGGTGCATTCACCGCTCCGGTGGGCTCGAGATCTCGGGATGTGATGCGCGGAGCGTAGTCACCGCTCCGAGGGACGGTCGACCGTCCCGTCAGCTCGACATCGAGCCGGTTCCCCGACGGAACATCCGGCGATGGCGCCACGCCATGAAGAAGCCGTCGAGCGGGTCGTCGATGGTGCCGAGGTCGGAGCTGCACTCCTGACACGACACGGCACGCTTGCGACACCCACGCGAACGGGCGTCGCGCATGGGAGGGTCGAAGACCACCCACCGCCAGAAGGCGAGATGGTGACGCACCGCGAAGCCCGAACCGCTGTCTTGTTCGTTCACAGGCCGATTCCCCCCGGGACGAGTATGCACCGTCGGGACGGCCAACGTGGGGGCGGAACGGTGATTTCCCTCGGGGCCCTCGGGTCTCCCGGCACCGCCTGGATCTCCATTGGCATCGCCGGCCCCACGAGACCCGATGGTAGGAACCGGACCTGTCGTTTTCCTGTGGAAGCGGCGGTCGGAACGCACCCGATTGCGGCCCTGGCCCACCCCCGTCCCTCGTCAGGATTGGGGATCGGGGCGTCGCCGCCATGCGAAGACCGGGCTCAGGCCCGGGCGTAGACGGTCTTGCCGGCCATGCGAGGCCAGATCTCCTCGGCCGCGTCCCATGCGACGCTCTTCGGCGCGACGATCCCCGGGTCGAAGCGACCGTCGGCCACCAGGGAGAGAACAGGCGGGAGCGCCGCTCGAGCCGCCACCCGCCCCGTCACGAACCGCAGCCCCGTGCTGTACATGGCGAGCAGGGGCAGCTCCACCCCGTTCCCGTAGTAGATGCCGGTGTCGGTACAGACCCCGCCGGGCCAGGTGAGCGCCAGGGCGGCCCGCAACTTCTCGGCATCGGCCGACGTGTTGACGACCACGGGGTACGGCTCTGTCCCTCGGGGTAGCGCCGGGCCCTCGGTGACAACTGACCCGAAGCGCTCGGCGACCCGGCACCGGTCGGAGTCGGTGTCGAGGTAGTCGACACGGGCCCCGAGGGCACACGCGATCCCGGCCGCGTACAGGCCGATCGACAGCCCGCCCATCACCAGGACACGACGGTCCGACTCGGCGACGCCGTCCAGCTCGTGTCGGTAGGGCCCGACGCATCGCCACGCGTCGGGCACGTTGTCGCTGGCGCTCGCCAGAGCGGTGGGGTCGACGCCCGCGGGCAGGGGGACGAGCATGGCATCCGCGTAGGGGACCCGCACCACATCGCTCATGAACCCACCCCCGTCGAGCCCGGCGATCGGCCCCAGGCCGTACATCGAGCGCTCCGGCACCGATCGGCAGCTCTCGGTCCGGCCGCGGCGACACGCGGCGCACGTGCCGCACGAGATCTGGAAGGGAACGATGACCCGGTCACCGGGCCCGCAGGTGACGACGTCGCTGCCCACTGCGATCACGTCCGCAACCCCTTCGTGACCGAGTCGATACGGAGGAGGAAGCGGCGCACGGCCCTGGACGACGGCCACGTCCAGATCACAACACGCCACCGCCACCGGCTGCACAAGCGCCTCCCCGGGGCCACCGAGCTCCGGCTCGGGGGCCTCGCGCCAGCGGACGGTTCCCTCGGAGAGATACACGAGCTCCTGCATGCTCAGAGCTCCAGCGTCTTTGTGTCCGCCGGGATGCCCGACCGCAGGAGCGCCTTGGCCTTCGTCCGCATGAGCGAACCGCGCGGGCGCGAGCGATCTGGGTCGCGACCTGCCGGGCGTGTTCGGCCAGGTCCGCAACGTCGACGACCGCGGAGACGAGCCCCATCGTCAGCGCGCTCGGGGCGTCGATGCTGCGGCCGGTGAAGCACGCGTCCCTCGCCCGGGCGGACCCGACGAGATCGGCGAGGGGCGAGAAGACCACGTCACCCCAGGACTGCTCGGGGTGGGCGAAGCGCGCCGTGGTGGCGGCGATCCGGATGTCACACAGGACCGCCAGGTCGAAGCCGCCCGCCAGGGCCGGACCCTGGACCGCCGCGACGGTGGGGAGCGGGAACCGCATGACCCGCTGGTGGAATCGGTCCGAGGACTCCCAGAGGCGCTCTTGGAACCCGGGCTCTTCGACGTCGGACTCGCCCAGGTCGAAGCCGGCACAGAACGTGTCCCCGGCTGCGGCCACGATGACCGCCTTGACCGCGTCGTCGCCCGCGAGCCGGTCGAGGGTGTCGCTGACGGCGTCGCGCAGCTCGATCGAGAGAGCGTTTCTCTTCTCGGGACGGTTGAGCACCAGCCGGATGACGCCCTCATCGGCCTCCGACACCACCAGACACCCGGTCGAGCACTCCGTCATAGGAACCTCCGACATGTCCCGAAGGTACTATGTAAGACGATCTACTTATTCGTCAAGTAGGCTGGCAGCGTGCCCAGGACCTCGGATACCCGGGAGCGGATCCTCGACGCCGGCGCGGGCCTCTTCCGTCGCCAGGGCTACGAAGGCACGGCCCTGAAGGCGATCGTGAGCGAAGGCCGCGCCCCCTGGGGCTCGCTGTACCACTTCTTCCCGGGTGGCAAGGAGGAACTGGGGGTCCTCGCCCTGCGACGCTCGGGCGAGCGGTACCGGCGCCTCATCGAGCTCGTCTTCGAACGTGCCGACGATCCGGCCCAAGCGCTGCGGCAGTTCTTCGATCTCAGCGCCGAAGCCCTGCGGCGGTCGGACTACGCCGACGGTTGCCCCATCGCCGCGGGTCGCGCTCGAGGCCGCGAACACGACCGAGGGCCTGCGCCTGGTCTGCGCCGAGGCGTTCGAGTCCTGGCTCGCGACCTTGGCCCGAGCTCTGCGGGGGGCCGGGATCGAGGCCGGGGCGGCGGAGCGGCTCGCGCAGTTCGGCCTCTCGACCTTCGAAGGAGCGATCACCCTGAGCCGGACGCTGCGCAGCACCGGTCCCCTCGAGGCGTCGGCCGGGTTCGTGGCCGACGTCGTCGAGTCGGCACTCCGCCGGGCCGGCGAGAACGGTGAGATGAGGGACGAGAGCGCGCAGAGCGCGCAGAGCGCGCAGAGCGCGCAGAGCGCGGAGGGAGAGCGGTGATCGAGCTCGAGAGCGCCGGCCCGATCTGGGTCATGCGGTTCCGGTCCGGCGAGAACCGGTTCAACGCGGAGTTCGTGGGCGAGCTCAACGACCTGCTCGACAGGGTCGAGGGATCCGGGCTCCCGACGGCGCTGGTCACGACCGGCGCGGACAAGTTCTATTCGAACGGGCTCGACCTGGACTGGCTCGGCACCGCGCCCGACCCCGCAGGGTTCATGCACGATCTGCACAGGCTCCTGGTGCGCGTCCTCACGTTCCCGGCGGTGACCGTGGCTGCGGTGAACGGCCACGCGTTTGCAGCCGGCGCCATGCTGGCTACCGCCCACGACTACACGATCATGCGATCGGACCGTGGCTATTGGTGCCTCCCCGAGGTCGACCTCGGCCTGCCACTGACACCCACGATGCACGCGCTGCTAGCAGCCCGGCTCCCCCATGTCACGTTGCACGACGCCATCACGACGGGCAGACGCTACGACGCACACTCCGCGGTAGCCGCTCGAATCGCCCACGACAGTGCGCCCGAAAGCGAGGTCCTTCCCAGGGCGATCGCCCTTGCGACCGAGCTCTCGGGGAAGAACCCCACCGTGGTGGCCACACACAAACAGCTCATGTACGGCAACGTGGCCCCGGTGGCCGACACCTAACCCGTCGTGCCCGCCGGGTTGTCGCGCTGGTCATGCGTGGCGTGGCCACGGGTGGGACTTTGGTCCCTACCCGGCGGGGGGTCGGGGGAGGAGGATGGAACCAGTAGTTGATCGTTCGGTTCGGAGGAGGTGAGGCAGCTGGTGAGTCGGGCCTTAACAGAGCGCCTCTCGGGTGCCTGGTAGCGGGGCGACTTGCGTCGTCCCGGTGGGAGTGATTCCCCGGGTACACAGGTGACGATCGGTCTGGCCGCCTCGGCGTCCGGGCCCAGTCACAAACACCACGGTGTTTGGAACCGGAACGGGGATCCCGCCCCAGCTGTTCGAGGACGCTGACAATAGAGGAACGGCGCCCGCCACCTATCACGGGAGTGCGGGCGTCGTCGCGTCCGCTCCGCCTCGCACGATCGTTCCGTTCGATTCGCGCCATTACACGCCATTTCACAAGAACTCCGTTACGCAAGTATCCCGTCGAATGGCTGTGCCAGCTTTTCCTGCTGCCCCGCCGACGCCTGCTCCGGCCTACTCGGCCGACTGCGGTCGAGCGGCGTAGACGGCCCGGGCCCGGTAGCGGATGGGTCGCTCTTCCAGCTCCTCGAGGTAATGCGCAGTCCACCCCGCCACCCGGGCGATGGTGAAGATGGTGCGTCCTCCGTCGTCGGCCATGCCCGCGGCACGCGAGAGCGCGGCGAGCCCCAGGTCGACGTTGGGGCCCGGAACGGAACGCTCGGCCGCCAGCGCGAGCAACGAGTCCAGGACCCGGCGACGCGGCGGCGGCCACAAGGCGTCCACGAGACCCTTGAGCACCGTGAAGCGGGGGTCGTCTTCCCGGTAGACGCTGTGCCCGAAACCCGGCAGCCGGCGTTGCCACCGCAGAGTCTCGTCGAGGGCGCGCTCGGGACCGAGCTCCTCGGCGTCCCGCACCAACCCGTAGGCGAGCTGTGAGGCCCCGCCATGCAAAGGCCCGGCCACGACCCCGAGCCCGGCCAGAACGGCGTCGTAGAGATCGGCGCGGGCCGATGCCGCCACCCGGACGGCCACCGTGGAGGTGGCCAGCTCGTGGTCGGCGAGGAGGATCAGCGCGGCATTCACGGCCCGGACGAGCCCGGTGGTGGGCTCCGGAGCCAGTCGGGCCGTCAGAGTGCCCGCCACCGTGTGCTCCCAGCGGTCCCCGCCGAGCTCGAGTGGGGGCGCCTCGGCCGTCGGACCGGGGAGGACCTCGACCATCGTCGCCACCAGTCGTCGGGCCACGGCGATGACCGACTCCGGGCGCAGGTCGGAGCGAAGCGGGTCACCTGCGCCCGCCATCACGACGGCCCAGCGCAGCCGGTCCGACGCACCGAGGGTGGACGGGGGCCGCAAGCGAAAAGGCGTCCAGTCGGCTTCCCCACCCTGGTTTCCCCGCCACAACAGTTCTGCCGCGTCTTCGTAGCGCACCGTGGTGGCGAGCGCGGTGGCCGGGGTCCCCCGGTAGACGGGCCCGTCGTCACGCAATTGGGTCGTGGAGGTCGTCACCGTGGCCAGCCTGGTCTCGGTCGTTCGCCCGCCACGCGACCGTTTGGCCAGCGCTTCGACATCGTCGGCCGCGAACAGGCTCCGACGTCCCTCGGGCGCGGGGTGCGAGACCAACAGGCCCCGGCTGACATACGCGTACAGGGTCGGCAGCTTCACGCCCAACCTCCGGGCGGCGTCGGCACTCTCGAGCATCCGGGTCACCGGTCCACCGCCCTCGTCGTCGCCCCGGTACTGCCGGGGCACCCCAGGTTCCATCTGACATTGAGTTGATCAACGTTTACATATCCCCTTGGGAGGCGCAAGATGGTCAGCGGAGCGACCGCCGCAGGACAGCCCAGAGCACCAGAAGAGAACAGAGCACCAGAAGAGAACAGAGCACTAGAAGAGACGGAGCCATGCATATGCCGACCGTCGTCCGTGATCTGATGTCGGCCCCCGCGGTGACCTGCGAGGCCGGAACGTCGCTGGCCGACGCAGCGCACACGATGCGCGACGCCGGCATCGGCTCGGTGATCGTCACCGATCGGGGCAAGGTCGCCGGCATCCTGACCGAGCGCGACCTGCTGCGTGCCGCGGCGGCGGCCACGACGGCCAGCGCCGAAACCGTCGAGCTGTGGATGACGGCGAACCCCGACGTGCTCGGGCCCGAGGAGGAGGTCGATGCCGCCTGGGCCAGCCTGGCGCATCACCAGTACCGGCACCTCCCCGTGGTCGACGACCACGAGCTCGTCGGCGTGGTGTCGTTGCGTGACCTCATGGGGGTGGCCCGGCTACGGCCCGCGGACGAGCACGGGACCGACATTCCCGCCGGGCTCGAGGGCGTCGTGGCGGCGGAGACCGCCGTGGGCGATGTGCGAGGCGAGGAGGGCTTCTTCCACTACCGCCAGTACTCGGCCGTCGATCTGGCGCAGCGGCGATCGCTCGAGGATGTCTGGTTCCTCCTGCTCGAGGGTGGTCTTCCCGACACTGACCAGGCGCGCCGGTTCGCCGGTGAGGTGGCGGCGCTGCGAGCCTTGCCCCCGGGGCTGGCGGCGATGTTGCCCGAGGTGGCGGCCCAGGGATCCCCCTTCGAGGTCCTGCGCACCGCCGTGTCGCTGCTCGGCGCCGAGCTGGGCTGGCGACCGACCCATGACATCGACGGCGTCGAGCTGCGTGCCCAGACACTGCGGTTGTGCTCGGTGGTGCCCACGATCATGGCGGCGGCCTACAACCTGGGCGAGGGTCGGGCGCCCGTCCCGCCGCGGACTGACCTCTCGACCGCGGCGAACTACCTGTGGATGGTGACCGGATCGGAGCCGACTCCCGAGTATGCCCGGGCTGTGGAGCAGTACCAGATCCTGACCATCGATCATGGCTTCAACGCCTCGACCTTCACTGCCCGGGTGATCACCTCGACCGGCGCGGACCTGGCCGCGGCGGTGTGCGGGGCGATCGGCGCGCTGTCGGGGCCACTGCACGGGGGTGCTCCCAGCCGGGCTCTGGCCATGCTCGACGACATCGGTTGTGCCGACCGGGCCGAGCCGTGGTTACGTGCCGCGGTCGAACGCGGTGATCGCGTCATGGGGTTCGGCCACCGTGTGTACAAGACCGACGATCCGCGCTCGTTGTTCCTGCGCGACGTGGCGCGCGCTCTCGGGGGGCCGCTGGTGGACCTTGCCACTCAGGTGGAGCGAACCGCGGTCGACGTCCTGGCCGAGATGAAGCCCGGACGCCGGCTGTTCACCAACGTGGAGTTCTACGCGGGGGTCGTGATGTTCACCTGTGGACTTCCCCGCCAGATGTTCACTCCGACGTTCGCGGCGGGTCGGGCCATCGGCTGGTCGGCGCACGTGATCGAGCAGGCCGCGCACAACCGGCTGATCCGCCCGTCGGCCCGCTATGTCGGCCCGCCGCCTCCGGTCCCGGTCCCCGACCCCTGACGGGGGTCCCCGGGACCCGGTGCAGCCGCCAGCACCGCCCCATCGGCGGTTCCGACCTCGAGGTCGGCCACTCCGACGGCTGCCACGGCCCGACTCCCGGCGTCGTCGGGGTCGGCCTGGTGCTCGAACTGCGTCGTGTAGAGCTCGGAGTACAGGCCGCCCGCGGCGAGCAGGTCGACGTGGCGACCCTGCTCGACGATTCGTCCTTCTTCGACGACGAGGATCATGTCCGCCTCACGTACCGTCGAGAGCCGGTGGGCGATCACGAGCGAAGTCCGGCCGGCCAACGCGGTCTTGAGCGCCTGCTGCACCGCGAACTCCGACTCCGAGTCAAGGTGGGCGGTGGCCTCGTCGAGCACGACGATGTCGGGTGCCTTCAACAACAGTCGGGCGATGGCGATCCGCTGCTTCTCGCCGCCCGAGAGCCGGTAGCCACGATCACCGACGAGTGTATCGAGCCCCTCGGGAAGTGATTCGACGAGCGGCAGGATGTGCGCAGCGCGCAGGGCTTCGGTGAGTTCGCCGTCGGTGGCGTCGGGCTTGGCGTAGCGCAGGTTCGCCCGGATGGTCTCGTGGAAGAGGTGCGCATCCTGGGTGACCACCCCCACGATCTCGCCGATGGACTCCAGCGTGGCCTCGCGGACGTCGATCCCGTTGATCCGAACCGCTCCGCCCCGAACGTCATAGAGGCGCGGCACGAGATGGCTGATGGTCGTCTTGCCCGCACCCGATGGTCCCACCAGCGCCACCAGCTGTCCGGGTTCGGCGCGGAACGACACGTCGAAGAGCACCGGCTGTGACACCGTGCGCTCGAGGACGGCAACCGACTCCAACGAGGCCAGCGACACCTCTTCTGCGCTCGGGTAGCCGAAGTCGACGTGGTCGAATTCGACCAGAGCCGGACCCCTCGGGATCGTGATCGCACCGGGTTTGTCGTCGATCATCGGCGGCAGGTCCAGGACCTCGAACACCCGGTCGAACGACACCAGGGCCGTCATGATGTCGACCTGGACGTTCGACAACGCCGTCAAGGGGCCGTACAGCCGGGCCAGGTACGCGGTGAGTGCGACCACGGTCCCGACCATGAGGGCTCCCTGCGCGGCGCGTACGCCGCCCCAGCCATAGACGAGCGCGGTGGCGAGCGACGCCGTGAGCAGCAGGGCGGCCATGAACACCCGGGTGTACATGGCCTGGGTGACCCCGATGTCTCGGACGCGTCCCGCTTTGTCGGAGAACCCTTTGACCTCGTCACGTGAATGGCCGAACAGTTTGACGAGAAGTGCTCCGGCCACGTTGAAGCGCTCGGTCATGGTGTTGGTCATCTGGGCGTTGAGCACGTAGGACTCGCGCGTGATGCTGGCAAGGCGCCTTCCGACGAAGCGGGCCGGCAGCAAGAAGATCGGCAGCATCGCCAATGCCACCAGGGTGATCGGCCACGATAACCAGAACATCGCCGCCAAGGTGATGGCCACGCCGATCACGTTGCTCACCACGGAGGAGAAGGTATCGGTGAACGCCTGTTGCGCACCGAGGACGTCGTTGTTCAACCTCGACACGAGCGCACCGGTCTGGGTACGCGTGAAGAAGGCAATGGGCATCTTCTGGATGTGCTCGAACACGCGGGTGCGCATGTCGAAGATCAGGCCCTCGCCGATACGCGCCGAGACCCAGCGCTGCCACAACGACAAGACGGCATCGAAGATCGCCAATCCCGCCACGACGAGAGCGAGCTCGACGATCAGGCCCGAGCGGTGCTTCAGGATCCCGGTGTCGATGATCTCCCGGTAGATGAGGGGGTTGGCGGCGCCGATGACGGCATCGACGATGATGAGCACCAGGAAGACCCCGAGTGCCTTTCGGTACGGCCGGGCGAAGCCGGCGATGCGACGCACGATTCCTTTGGGGAGCTGCTGCTGGGTCACGGTCTCGTCGCGCCGAAGGGACCGCATGAGGCCCCAGCCCATGCCGCCGTGTCCACCCATTCCCATGCCCATGCTCATCGGCCACCTCCGTTCGGTGCACCGGCATGCGCGTGGCCGCCGTCACCGGCGCTCCCCCTGCAGCAGCTGACGCACGAGCCGCGCTCGCACAGGACGCCGAGCAGTTCGAGGAGCTCGTGGCGTTGGGCGGGGTCGAGGCCCCCGAAGACCTCCTCGGCGCTCTCGCGTCGTGCGGCTTCGAGGCGGTCGAGCAGCCGTCGACCGTCGTCGCTCAACGCCACCAGGACCGACCGCCGGTCACCGGGATCGGCGTGCCGGCCCACGAGCCCCGCAGCTTCGAGGGCGTCGACCATCGTCGTGACCGACCGGGGGACCACGTCGAGCTGGGCGGCGAGCTCGGCCATCCTCAGCGGCCGTCCATCGGCGGCAACGAGGAGAAGCACCCGAGCCTGGGCATACGTGATGCCCAGCGGGGCCAGCTGCACGATGGAGCCGCGCCGTAGCCGGCGTGCGGTGTGGGTGAGAAGCTCGGCGAGCTCGAGCGTGGTGTCCGGGCGGGTCCGTGCCCGGGAGGCGGGTGTCCGGGTTGCCAACCTGCTCCCTTCGGGGGGTCGCCGGCCGCCGTGGCCGGCCAAGTGCTGAGTATAGCTCGTTATGAGGATCACTCATCATCTGTCGTGCTCGGGAGAAATGGGAGAAAGGGAGAAGAGAAAGAATCGGGCGAACGTGTCGATTTCGGGCCCCCTCGTTCGACGCTCCTGTAGAGAAGGGCATCCGGTCGGCGGACCGGACACCCGACTCCGAATCACCGCACCAGCCCGATCCCGAACCGAGAGGAAAGAGGAGACACCATGCGATTCATGATGTTCATGATCCCGAACATCTCCGAGGACGACTGGATGCCGTCGCCCGAGGCGGTGGCGGAGATGACGAAGTACAACGAGGAGCTGGGCAAGGCCGGCGTGCTGCTGGCTCTCGACGGGCTCCACCCGAGCACCGAAGGGGCACGAGTGGCGTTTCCCGGCGGGAAGGCGACGGTCACCGACGGGCCCTTCGCCGAGGCCAAGGAAGTGATCGGCGGCTACTGGCTGATCGAGGTGAAATCGAAGGAAGAGGCGATCGAGTGGGCCAAGCGGGCACCGTGTGCCGACGGCCCGGTCATCGAGGTGCGCCAGATCTTCGAGTTCGACGAGTTCCCGCCCGAGGTCCAAAGCGCCGGCGGTCGGTAGCCGGACGGGTGACCGTTACCGTGACGAGCGGTTCTCCCGGCCATGGCCCGGTATCGGATCCGTGAAAGAGTCCGATGCCGGGTCATGACGTTCCGGCCGACGAGGTCGCTCGTGGCGCCATCGACGCCGTGTGGAGGATCGAAGCGGCGCGCCTCATCGCCGGTCTGGCCCGATTCGTCGGCGACGTCGGCCTCGGTGAGGACCTGGCCCACGACGCCCTGGCTGCCGCGCTCGAGCAATGGCCCCGGTCCGGAGTCCCGGACAATCCCGGAGCATGGCTCATGGCGGTGGGCAAGCGACGCGCCGTCGACCTGTTGCGGCGGAGGACGGTACTCGAACGCAAACAGGAGGAGCTCGGTCGTGATGCAGAAGCCCGGAGCGAGGCAGTCGACGCTGTCGATGCACATGTCGAAGGGCCCGACGACGACTTCGGGGACGACCTGCTGCGGCTCATCTTCATCGCGTGCCATCCCGTTCTCTCCACCGAGTCACGCGTGGCGCTCACGCTTCGTCTTCTCGGCGGCCTCACCACCGATGAGATCGCACGCGCCTTCCTCGTCAAGGAGCCCACCGTGGCCCAGCGGATCGTGCGGGCCAAGCGGACGCTCTCCGAGGCCAAAGTCCCCTTCGAGGTCCCCGCGGGAGCCGATCGCGCCGCGCGAGTGGCCTCGGTGCTCGAGGTGCTCTACCTCGTGTTCAACGAGGGGTATTCGGCCACCGCCGGCGACGACTGGATGCGACCCGGCCTGTGTGAGGACGCCCTTCGCCTCGGGCGCATCCTGGCCGGGCTCCTGCCCGAGGAGCCCGAGGTCCACGGCCTGGTGGCGCTGATGGAGATCCAGGCGTCGCGGGTCCGTGCTCGCCTGGGCCCGTCGGGGCAGCCTGTCTTGTTGCCCGACCAGGACCGTGCCCGTTGGGACCACGTCCTGATCCGGCGCGGATTGGACGCTCTCGACCGGGCCGAGAAGCTGGGCCAGGGACTGGGACCCTATGCGCTGCAGGCGGCTATCGCCGCCTGCCATGCCCGCGCCCGTACCGCGGCCGACACGGACTGGGAGCGGATCGCCGCGCTGTACGACGCGCTGGTCCAGCTGGCGTGGTCTCCCGTCGTCGAGCTCAACCGGGCGGTGGCGTACTCCATGGCCTTCGGCCCCGCCGTGGGCCTCGAGCTCGTCGACGCCCTACTGGCGGAGCCCGCACTCCGGGGATACCACCTGTTGCCGAGCGTACGCGGAGACCTCCTGGCCAAGCTCGGGCGCATCGACGAGGCCCGCAAGGAGTTCGAACATGCCGCCGCTCTCACCCGCAACACCCAGGAGGGGATGTTGCTGCTCGAGCGCGCCGCAGCGCTGGCGTCAGGCCCAGCCTCACCCGGGACGTGATCGACCGCGCCGTATCTCGAGAACGACGCCTGGATCTCCGTCAGCGAGTGGTCTTGTCGTTCATCAATTCACGCCATCCCCGGACAGAGATGTCCACCCCGTACTTCCTGGCGGCGGCGCGGATGCGTTTCCAGGCGCGATCGCGTTCGGCATCGGTGACACCTGTCACCTGATCGAATCGAGCGACGGCGTTCCGAACGTGGGCCGCGTCGGTCAACGGCTCTTTGCGCTCATTGGGGAAGGCAAACCGTGAATCGGGAATCCGGTTCTTGGCCGCCGTGCTCATCGCTCCCGACTTGCGAGATGCCACCATGCTCGCCTCCTGGGTCGACTCGGTGTCCGACTCGATCATTCCCGTGCCCCGGACACGACAAACCCGAAGACGACCAGCCGCGCTCCAGCTCAGGCGCGTCGTTCGGGAATCTCCACGACTCCGGGCTCGGGGATCTCGACGACCCCGGGCTCGGGGACGTCGACCACCGACGGCTCGGGCGTTTCCACCGGCGTCAGGGGCTCCTGGGGCTCGGGTCCGGGCTCTTGAGGCTCGGGTCCGGGCTCCCGAAGCTGCGGTCGGGGTTCTTGGGGTTCGGGGGGCATCGACATCCAACCGTACCCGCGGATGCGTCGCACATACTCAGCGCAGGACGGCCTGGGTCTGGGTGACTTGTGCTACCCGACGGCCCTCGTCGTCGGTGACGTCGGTCTGGACGACGATGGTGCTCCGCCCGACGTGCAGCGGTTGGGTGGTGCCGTGAGCGGCGCCGGTGCGCACGCCGCGGAAGAAGTTGGTCTTGGACTCGATGGTGGAGGTGCGTGCCCCTTCGGGCAGGTTGAGAAAGGCGCACACCGCGCCCAGGGTGTCGGCCAGGGACATGATGAGGCCGCCGTGTATCACCTCGTCGGCAGTGCAGCGATCAGCCGCCCAAGCCACGAAGCCGGTGACTCGCTCGGGGCCGGCTCCGGTGAGCTCGATCCCACAGGTGCGCGCGAAGGGCATCGAGTCGAGCAGTGCGGTCGCGCTGGACACGTGCTGTTCGGTCATTCCCGCACCGTCGGGGCGCCGTCGTTGATCAGCGCGGTCAACAGGTCGATGGTGGGGTTCTCGTGGGTGAGCCAGCTCTCGTCGACACCGAGGCGCGCCAGCAGTCGCGCCGCGTGGACGAGGATGGCCCCGCTGCGCAGCGCGGCGAAGGCCTCGTACCAGACGAGGTCGGCGACTGGCCGGCCCAGTCGCGCCTCGTAGGAGGCGATCGTGGCATCGCGCCCGGGAAACCCGGGGAGGTCGCCGCCACAGCGGGCGACGGCCATGTCGTGCAGGACCACGAACCAGGCCAAGTCGACCTCGGCGGGGCCGATCGAGGCCATCTCGAAGTCGAGGACGGCGGACACTCCCATGTCGTCTCCCACGAGGACGTTGCCGAGCTGCACGTCACCCCACAGCAGGGACGCCGGTGGCTCGGCTCGGGGGAGATGGGCGCGACACCAAGCCACCCCGTCGTCGAAGATCGCCGGCGGGTTTCCCTCGCCCGCCCACGCCAGGTACTGGGCCCAGTGCTCGACTTCGCCCGCCAGCCACCCGGTGGCGCCGGGGCCGCTGCGGCTGCCGCCGCCCTGACCGGTGCGCCCCGCCAAGATGGTGTCGCACCCGAGGGACGACCAGTCGAGGCGGTGGATTCCGGCCAGCGTGTCCACCAGCTCGCGGTGCAGCCGTGCCTGGCCCTCAGGCGTGGACTCGGCCAGCCACCCGGTGCGGAGATACGGCTTGTCGGCGCGCACGACGTTCCCGGCGACGCGGGGCATGACCAGGAACGGCGCGCCCACCCAGGTGTCGTCCTCCTCTACCGCCAGCGGTTCCACCGCCGGCACACCGGCGTGGGCGAGGACCCCCTGCAGCCGTCCCTGGACGCCGAGGTCATAGGAGGGGAACAGTCCCTCGCCGTTGGGCGGGAGTCGCACGACCCATGAAGCGTGCTCGCTCGGCGCGCCCCGCCCCGGGAGCGGAGCCCAGTCGAGCTCCACGAAGATCGTGTCGCTCGACAGGCCGGTGGCCGGTTGGACGAGAGGGGCCAGGTGGACCTCTCCAGCGTCGGGGCGCCACCACCGGACCCAGCGGGTGAGCCTTGCGCGCAGCGTGTCGAGGTCACGTGGCTCGGAGATCCCCATGCGGTCCATCAAACTATCGTCGGGTCGATGACGACGGTGGCCGACCTGGTCCTCGCGCGTGCCGAGGACGACCACACCGGCCTGCGTTTCGAGGACTCGTCGTGGAGTTGGCGTCAGGTCGTGGGGGAGTGCGAGGCCCGTGCCCGCATGCTCGAGGCGTTGCGCCGGGACGGGCCCTTCCACGTGGGGGTGCTCCTCGAGAACGTGCCCGAGTACCTCTTCCTCCTCGGCGGCGCGGCGTTGGCGGGTGCCACCGTCGTCGGTATCAATCCCACGCGGCGGGGCGCGGAGCTGGCGCGGGACGTGGCCCATGCCGACTGCCAGCTCATCGTGACCGACGCCTCGCAGGTGGGGCTCCTCGACGGTCTCGACACGGGGGTGGAGCCCGCTCGGGTCCTGTTGTGCGACGACGCCTCCTATCCACCCGAGAGCTCATCCACCGGGGGCCACCGGCGGGCCGTCGGAGGACGCCCCGCGCCCGACACGCTGTACCTGCTCCTGTTCACCTCGGGATCGACGGGTGCGCCCAAGGCGGTGCGCGTGAGCCAGGGCCGGATGGCGAGCCAGGCCAGTGTGATGGCGGAGGGGTCGGGGTTCGGGCCCGACGACGTCATGTACTGCTCCATGCCCATGTTCCACGGCAACTCCCTCAACACCTGTGTGGTGCCGGCCATCGTGGGGGGTGCGGTGCTCGTGCTGCGCCGGCGCTTCTCGGCTTCGGGTTTCATGGCCGACGTCCGGCACTACGGCGTGACCTATTTCAATTACGTGGGCCGGGCCCTGGCGTACGTCCTCGCCACTCCGCCGGCTCCCGACGACGCCGAGAACACCTTGCGATTCGGTTTCGGCACCGACGGATCGCCCCAGGACATCTCCACGTTCAAGCGCCGCTTCGCGTGTCCGATCGTCGAGGGGTACGGCTCGAGCGAAGGGGCGATCTCGATGTCGCGGGTGCCGGGGACGCCGCGCCAGGCCATGGGCAAGCCGCCGGCCGGGACCGATGTCGTCATCATCGACCCCGCCACGGGGAGCGAGTGTCCACCGGCCGACTTCGACGACGACGGCAAGCTCTGCAACGCCGCGGCGGCGATCGGTGAGATCGTGAGCCGCGACGGCGCCTCGCGTTTCGAGGGCTACTACGCCAACGACGAGGCTGACGCCGAGCGCACTCGCCACGGGTGGTTCTGGTCGGGTGATCTCGGCTACAGAGACGCCCAGGGGTTCTTCTACTTCGCGGGACGCACCGCGGACTGGCTCCGGGTGGACGGCGAGAACTTCGCGGCCGCCCCCGTCGAGAGGATCCTCGCCCGCTTCCCCGGCGTCGTGACCGCCGTGGTCGTCCCCATCCCCGACCCCCGCACCGGTGACCAGGTGTTGGCGGTCCTCGAGATGTCGGACCCCGAGAGCTTCGATCCCGATGTGTTCGGGGACTTCCTCGAGCGCCAGGGCGACCTGGGGACGAAATGGGCGCCGCGCTTCGTCCGCATCACCGAGCACGTCCCTCTGACCGGCACGGGAAAGGTCGACAAACGCCCCCTCCGACGGCAGTACTGGGACACCACCGACGCCGTGTGGTGGCGGCCCTTCGCGTTGCGGGGCGGCGCACCCCCCTCGACGTACCGCCGCCTGACGACCGACGACGTCGACGCGCTCCACGGCGCATTCGACGAGCACGGCCGTCGCACCCTGCTCGATATGTGAAGCTGACGAGATGGACATCGAGGGCCGCACGGTGCTCGTCACCGGAGCCAACAGCGGGATCGGCCGGGCCACCGCCACCGAGCTCGCCCGCCGGGGCGCTCGGGTCCACGTCGCCTGTCGGTCGCGAGAACGGGCCGGCCCGGTGCTCGACGACATCACCGCCGCCAACGGGCCCGACGCCGCCAGCTTCCTGCAGCTCGACCTGGCGGACCTGGCATCGGTGCGGGCCGCGGCGGCGACATACGCCGCGACGGGGGAACCCCTGCACGTGCTGGTGGACAACGCCGGGGTGGCCGGCCAACGGGGCCGGAGCACCGACGGCTTCGAGCTCGCATTCGGGGTCAACCATCTGGGGCACTTCCTCTTCACGACCCTGCTCCTCGACGTTCTCGCCCGCAGCTCCCCGGCGCGGGTGGTGGTCGTGGCGAGCGACGCGCACTACCAGGCCAAGGGCATCGACTTCGACGCACTGCGGCGGTCGACGCACAGCATCACGGGGTTGCCGGAGTACGCGGTGTCGAAGCTCTGCAACGTGCTGTTCGCCCAGGAGCTCGCCCGGCGCGCCGGCGACGGGATCACCACGTACGCGCTGCACCCCGGGGTGATCGCCTCCGACATCTGGCGACGACTGCCCTGGCCTCTCGAACCCTTGGCCAAGCTCTTCATGAAGTCGACCGACGAGGGGGCGCGCACGTCGGTGTACTGCGCCACCGATCCCGTCCTGTCGGGGGCCAGCGGTCGCTATTACGAGGACTGCGACGAGCGCGTGCCGTCGGAGCGGGCCACCCCCGAGCTGGCCGCCGAGTTGTGGGAGCGGAGCCTCGCCTGGACCACGCCGTGACACCGGCTCCCTGACACCCGCCGTGACACCGGCTCCCTGACACCCGCCGTGACACCGGCTCCCTGACACCCGCCGTGACACCGACTCCCTGACACTCACGCCGTGACCGGCCCCGAGGGGGCCGGACTGCTTTCTCTTGCTCCGAGCGCGTCGCCTACAGTCGGGCTCTGGCGCCGTGCCCGCCGTCCGAGTGCGTGGTCGCTCGGGGAACCTGGGTGCGGAGAAGGAGGACGGTCATGGGACTCATGGACAAGGTCAAGGCACAGGCGACGCAGCTGGCCGACAAGGCCCAGCAGGCGGGTCAGGCGGGCCAGGCCAAGCTGGCCGAGGTCCAGGCCAAGCGCAAGGGCGACGCGCTGCTGCTCGAGTTGGGGGGCATCACCTACGCCCAGCGCATGGGCCGCGCCGACGCCGGTGCCGACGCCCGGGTGACCGAGATCGTCGGGCTGGTCCAGGCCTTCGAAGCCGAGCACGGCCCTGTGCAGGTGACCTCGGCCAGCGCCGCGGTGGCCGAGACGACCGGAGTCGTCGACCCCGGCGCCACCATCCCGAACCCGGCGCCGGCCCCTCCGACGGCCTCGGCCGGTCCCCTGCCCCAGGCCCAGTACGGCACGGGCGAGAGCTGAGGCATTTCGTTGGGTTGGGAGTTCTCCACCGATCCCGAGTTCCAGGCCAAGCTCGACTGGACCGATGCCTTTGTCCGTGAGGAGGTCGAACCGCTCGACCTGCTGTGGGGCGACCGCACCTTTCATCCGCTCGACGACAAGCTGCGCAAGATCGTCGACCCGCTGAAACAGCGGGTTCGCGACCAGAAGTTATGGGCGTGCCATCTCGGTCCCGAGCTCGGGGGCGAGGGATACGGTCAGGTGAAGCTGTCGCTCATGAACGAGATCCTGGGGCGCAGCCGCTGGGCCCCCATCATCTTCGGGTGCCAGGCTCCCGACACGGGCAACGCCGAGATCATCGCCCACTACGGCACCGACGAGCAGAAAGAGCGCTACCTGCGTCCGTTGCTCGACGGGGAGATCTTCTCGTCGTACTCGATGACCGAGCCCCAAGGCGGGTCCGATCCCACGCGCTTTGAGACCCGGGCCCGGCGCGACGGGGACGAGTGGGTCATCGACGGATGGAAGTTCTTCTCGAGCAACGCCAGGACATCGGCGTTTCTGATCGTGATGGCGGTCACCGATCCCGACGTGAGCGCGTACCAGGGGATGTCGATGTTCCTCGTCCCGACCGACACGCCGGGTGTGGAGATCGTCCGCAACATCGGGCTCATGGGCGAGCACTTCGGTGACGGGCACGAGGGCATGCATGCGCTGATCCACTACAACGAGGTGCGCGTGCCGGCGCAGAGCCTGCTCGGCGGGGAGGGCCAGGCGTTCGCCATCGCCCAGACCAGACTGGGGGGCGGGCGCATCCACCACGCCATGCGCACGGTGGGAGTGTGCCAGAAGGCCATCGACATGATGTGCGAACGGGCGCTGTCGCGTCACACTCAGGGCAGCGTGCTGGCTGACAAGCAGAGCGTCCAGAACTACATCGCGGACTCCTACGCCCAGCTCACCCAGTTCCGGCTCTTCGTCTTGTACGTGGCGTGGGAGATCGACCAGTACCGGGACTACCGCAAGGTGCGTCACGACATCGCCGCGGTCAAGGTGCTCACCGCCCAGGTGCTGCACGACATCGTCCAGCGCGCCATCCAGGTCCACGGGGCGCTCGGTGTCTCCAACGAGCTCCCCCTGGGCGGGTACTGGATGATGGTGCCGGTCATGGGCCTGGTCGACGGCCCGAGCGAGGTGCACCGCGTCACCGTCGCCCGGCAGATCCTCAAGCGGTACGAGGCCGCACCCGGTGCATGGCCGACCGAGCACCTGCCCGAGAAGCTGGCCGCGGCTCGCCAGAAATTCGCCGAGTACCTCGAGCACGAGGTCGCCAACCAGTGAGCGACCCTGTTGCCGATGCGCCCGACTCCGGCACCGCCGTCGACGAGGAGGAGCGCACCCGGGGCCTGGTCGACATCGCCCGCCTCGCTCGCTTCTTCGAGGAGAAGGGCCTTCCCGGCGCCGGTGAGCCGGTCGAGGCCACCTTCATCACGGGTGGCGCGTCGAACGAGTTGTTCGAGATCCGCTGCGGCGACCGCCGCATGGCGTTACGCCGTCCGCCGCGGTTCGTCCCCGCCGGGCGCAACGACACCATGCTGCGCGAGTACCGGCTGCTCGCCGCGCTGGCCGACACCGACGTGCCGCACGCCCGAGCCATCGCCGTCTGCGACGACCCCGAGCTCATGGGGGGCTGCTTCTACCTGATGGAGTACGTCGAGGGATGGTCTCCCCTGGGTGGCGGGGGCTGGCCCTCGCCGTTCGGCACCGACCTCGAGGCCCGGCGCGGCCTCGCCTTTCAGCTCGTCGACGGCATCGCCAAGCTGGCGCGGGTGGACTGGCGGGGGCGCGGCCTCGAAGGATTCGGTCGCCCCGACGGCTTCCACGAGCGGCAGGTCGACCGGTGGATGAGCCACCTCGCCGCGGTGCAGTTCCGCGACATCCCCGGGCTCGACGCCGCCGCGACCTG
The DNA here is from genome assembly GCA_963739765.1 of uncultured Acidimicrobiales bacterium. Lineage (GTDB taxonomy): Bacteria > Actinomycetota > Acidimicrobiia > Acidimicrobiales > UBA8190 > Chersky-840. Next base: position 1,112,804 of record CAVUBP010000003.1, read on the forward strand.
GCTGCGGGCCCATCAGCCGCGGCATTACCAGCCCGGGATCATGCACGGGGACTACCAGTTCGCCAACGTCATGTTCCGCCACGGCGCCCCTGCCCGCCTGGCGGCCATCGTGGACTGGGAGATGGCGACGGTGGGCGACCCGCTCCTCGACCTCGGCTGGGTCATCCAGGGTTGGCTGGACGAGGACGAAGAACGCTCCACGGGCAGTTACGTCGACTACACGGGCATGCCGTCGCGCGCCGAGCTGCTCGACTATTACTCGACCGAGAGCGGGCGCGACACCGACGAGATCGACTACTACGTGATCCTGGCCCGCTTCAAGCTGGCCGTGGTCCTCGAGGCCGGGTACGCGCGGGTCGTGCAGGGCACCGCCGACAATCCCAAGATGGAGGCGTTCGGCGACGTCGTGCTCAACCTGGCGCAGAGGGCCGCGGACCTCGCCTCGACGACGTCACTTCACTGAGGGGACACACGTCGGTGGCTGCGGACCGTTTCGACCTGACCGGCAAGGTGGCGCTCGTGACCGGCGGGAGCCGGGGACTGGGCCGGTCGATGGTGCTCGGCTTCGCCGCGGCCGGAGCCGATGTCGTCGTTGCCAGTCGCAAGATCGACGCCTGTCGGGCCGTCGCCGACGAGGTGGAGGCGATGGGGCGCCGGGCATTGCCGTGGTCGTGCAACGTGTCGAATTGGGACGAGCTCGAACCCCTGGCGGACGCGGCCTACGACACCTTCGGCCGCGTGGATGTGCTGGTCAACAACGCCGGGATGTCCCTCCTCTACGGGGAAGTTACCGACGTGACCGAGGCCATGTGGGACAAGGTCGTGAACCTCAACCTCAAAGGCGTGTTCCGGCTCACCGCGCTGGTCGGCAGCCGGATGGTGCGCGACGGAGGAGGCTCGGTGATCAACGTCTCGAGCGTGGGGTCGATCCGGCCCAACCCCGGCATCCTCCCCTACGCCGCGGCCAAGGCCGGCGTGAATTCGTTGACGGTCGGGTTCGCGCACGCCCTGGGACCGGCGGTGCGGGTCAACTGCATCATGGCGGGGCCGTTCCTCACCGACGTCACCAAGGCCTGGGACGAAGAGGTCTTCGAGCACGGAGCGCAACGCCATGCCCTGAAGCGGTTCGGCCATCCCGACGAGGTGGTCGGCACTGCGCTGTACTTCGCCAGTGACGCGTCGAGCTTCACCACCGGGCAGCTCCTGCGCGTCGACGGAGGGATTCCCTGACCGAGCGGGAACCGTCGGTGTGCGCTCAGCTCGGCTCAGCTCAGCTCCCAGCTCAGCTCAGTCCGGGCCGATCGCCTGAGCCCATGATCGACTCGAGGCGCTCGAGCAGTGGGAGTTGCCCGGCGAGAAGTTTGGTGCGCGCCTCGGCGACGGAGAACCACGCCGCTCTGTCCACCTCGGGGAACGTGCGGCGCTCGCCCGAACGCGGTGGCCACTCCATCTCGAACACGTTGCTCGTCGTGGCACCCGCGTCGATGTCCCCGCGCACCGCCCACGCCCGGACGCGCTTGCCTCCGGCCTGACGCACTTCACCGAGATCGAGACGCGGTCCCGACGGCGCGCGTTGACCGAGCTCCTCGGCGAACTCCTCCTCGGCGCGCACCGCGGGATCGTCGCGTTCGCCGTACTCGCCTTTTGGGATCGACCAGGCGCCGGCATCCTTGCGCGCCCACAACGGGCCCCCGGGATGCACGAGGAGCACCTCGACCGCTCCCCCCACGCCCTCCCGGTACAGCAGCAGCCCGGCACTCACCCTGGGCACTGACGTCTCACTGTCCGGTGCTGCGGTCGGCCCCGGCCGCCGATGACGGGGCGGGGAAACTGGTGTGCTCGAAACACCACATGGCGTCGTATCCCCGGGTGAGGCGGTTGCTCGTTGCCGTCACAAATCATATGCCCTGTCTGTGAAAACAGGCGTCGGGCCGACGATTGGCGAGGTTTCCCCTGGTTCACTACGGTCGCCTGCGGGTGCCCTGCCGGGCGGCGGAGCAGCGGAGGAGACGGACAGCGTCATTGTTCGCGCGCCGCGACGTCGTGTCGTCGGGTCATCTGGCCGCAGCGACATGCGCGCAACACCCGAATGACCATGAGCCGCGAACCCGTTCCCATCTATCCCAACCGTGCGGCGAGGCGGCACAACGCCCGTCGCCCCGCCAGTCGGACCATCGCGCGCTTCGGCCTGATGGTGTCACTCCCGGGCGCAGCGGTGCTGGCCGCCACGGCAGGCCCGACCGCGGCGGCGGCGGCCGCTGGGACCCGCCACACCGACCACGGCCACACCGCATCCCGACCGGCCCGCAAGGAGTCGCCGTTGGAGGCGATGCGCAAGATCCTCCAGGACGAGAGGGCGACGCCGACCACCACCTCAACCACCGCTCCCGCCGCGCCACCGCCGAGCACGACCACCCCCACTCCCGCGTTGGCGGCCGTCGCTGCCGCGCCGCCGCCCGCGCCGCCGGTCCCCCACGCCGCTCCTCCGCCCGCGCCGGTGGTCCACCCCGCGCCTGTCACTCACCCTGCACCCGCGCCGGTGGTCCACCCCGCGCCCGCGCCCTCGGTCACGAGAGGGATCATTCCGCCCGCCAACCCCTCGGCCAGCATCGCCCCCACCCCGTTGTTCGAGACCACGTGTCTGGCCGCGGGTGCCCTGTCGGCCTCGTGTGTGGCGTCGACCCTCCAGGCCACCGACGTGGCCCGGGGGCACGAAGGGCTCGGGCCCATGAACCTTCCCGGCAATTACTCGACGCTCACCGCGGCCGAGCAGTTGTTCGTGTTGGCCGACACCGAGCGCGTGGACCGGGGGCTTCCTCCCGCGGTCGGGCTCGTGGCCGAGCTCGACCAGGACGCACAGGCCGCGGCCCAAGCCGACACCGACCCCACGCCGACGATCCTTCCTCCCGGAGTTGGGGTCTTGCGGTGGGCGTCGAACTGGAGCGAGAACGCCGGGACGCTCGGGTCGAACTACAACTGGATGTACGACGACGGGCCGGGGTCGGGCAACCTCGCCTGTGGTGGCGGAGGGAGCGGATGCTGGGGACATCGCGACAACATCCTGGGCTTCAGCGCCGCCCAGCTGGCCGCCTCGGGCGGCACGCTCGTCATGGGTGCCGGCGAAGCGGCACCGGCGGCGGCCAAGCCCTGGATGAGTGACGCCGAGATCTTCGCGGTGATCACGCGCAACCCGGCGTTCTACATCTACACCTGGGGCCAGGCGGTGGCGGCGGGGGCCGGCTGAGTCGTTCTCGCTCTCCCACCCGACGCGCGTCCCACGCACGTCAGGGGTTCGGTCTTCGGGACCACGACCGGCCGAGGGGGCACTGGGCCCACCTCGGTCGGCGGTGATCCGTGACCCCGCTCGTCGAGCGGGCGTCGAGGTTCAGGCACTCGTGCGCCGGCGGCGGACGTTCGACAGTCCCACCAGAAGGGCGCCCAAGAGGACCATCGACCCACCGAGGATCGGCAGCCGGGGGTTGATCCCGGTGAAGGGGAGGGTGCCCGAGCCGGTGGTGCCGCTCGGTGTTCCGGTTCCGGTCCCTCCGGGTGTCCCACTCGTCCCTGTGCCTGTCGGGCTGACCGTCTTGGCATTGGCCTTGGCTGTGGCGCTGGTCCCGGTGCCGCCCGGCACCGCTGTCCCCGCCGAGGTGGTGCAGTTAGGGGCGGTGATGGTGTCGTTGTTGAGGGTGACCGCACCGTTGCGGGCCAGGACGCGACCGTTGATGGTCGTGCCGGTGGTGACCGTGATCGATGTCAGCGCCATGATGGTCCCACGGAACGTGGAGCCGGTCCCGAGGGTGGCGGAGCTGCCGACCTGCCAGAAGACGTTGCACGACTGGGCGCCGTTGATCAGGTTCACGCTGCTGGTCGAGGACGTGATGAGCGTGGAGCCCGCCTGGAAGACGAACAACGCGTTCGGGTCCCCGCCGCCGTTGAGTGTGACCGATCCGGTGAGCCCCAGCGATGAGGCCGAGTTGTAGGTCCCCGGGTTCAGCGTCTGGCCGCCGAGGTCGGCGGGAACCGCCGTCGCCGGGCTCTCCCCCGCCGCGGTGTTGTAGGCGGTCACGAGGTCGGTCTTGGCGCCCTGGGTGACGGCGTCACCGGCGTGATTGGTCCCGGTGATCGTCATCGAGCCGGTTCCGGTCTCCGAAGGTGTCGGGAATGTGCCGATGTCACCGTTGACCGTCGTCGGGCCGGTGTTGGTGATCCCGGCTCCGGCGAGGACGACGAAGCTGCCCGCCGTGCCGAGCCCGACGGGAACCTGCGCCGCCGCCGCGCTCACGGCCGGGGCGAGGACGGCGACGCTCACGGTGATGACTGCGAGTGGTGCCAACCAGGCGGAGATGTGCCGGGGGCGCGAGGCCCTGCCGACGGGGGGCGTGATTGTTCGGCTTGAAACCATTGGACGTGCCTCTTCCGTTGATGGGGGGAGAGGACACGTCGAGCCTCGGCTACGGGATCCGGTTCCGGATCCCTGTTTCAACCTGGCGCCCCTCTCAGGGGTCTGTCGAATTCATCGGCACCCGGCGGAATTCCTTTAGCGACCGTGGCACAAGGTGTCTCCGCCTGTCCCGGGGTGTCTGTCCTCGGTGTTCTCGTCTCTTTCGGGTGTCCCGGCGCAGCGGCCGGTTCCGTCGCCCCATTGGGAAGAATTCTTTGCAGCTGTGGACGGCAGAACATGACGACTCACGGTGACCACGGCCGCTCACTCTCTGTACGTTCAGTTCCTGATGACCGCTGGCGCGCGACATCGGACGGTGGCGCGTCATGTTTGTGAATGTCCGAACGCGTGTGCCACCTCGACGAGTATCCTTGAATGGATGGAGATCGCACTACTACGATTTCCATCCGCATTACGTGACGAGTCCTCCGCCCAGTCTTCGCGGCCGCTTTTCTAAGCTTGCCCAGGGGGTCTCATGGAGATCGAGCGGCGGCTCTCAGATGTCCTCACCGAATTCGCGAGGACGCTGGTCACTGACTTTCCGATTCAGGCGATCTTGGACCACTTGGTGATTCGGATCGTCGACGTACTGCCGGTGAGCTCCGCGGGTGTCACATTGATCGCACCAGGGTCCGATCCCCACTACATCGCCGCGTCGGACGACGCCGCCATGCGGTTCGAGCAGCTGCAGACGGAATTGGGTGAAGGCCCCTGCCTGGTCGCCTACGAAAAGGGTGAGCCCGTCCTCGTTCCGAACCTGCGTATCGACGACCGGTTCCCGACGTTCGCCCCCCGGGCCGTGGACGAGGGACTGGCGGCGGTCTTCACCTTCCCCTTGCGCCACGATGACCACCAACTCGGCGCGCTCGACCTCTACCGCAGCAGTCCCGGGCCCATGAACGCCCGAGCGATGACCGCGGCGCAGACACTGGCCGACGTGGCCGCCGCCTACCTCTTGAATGCCCAGGCGCGCTCGGATCTACGCGACTCTTCGGACCGTGCGCGCGAGAGCGCGCTCCACGACGCGCTGACCGGCCTACCCAACCGGACACTCCTGGTGCAGCGTCTGGTCCATGCGATCCTCCGCTGCCGACGGTCCGAGAAATTGGTGGCCGTCTTGTTCGCGGATCTCGACCATTTCAAGGCGGTCAACGACACCTACGGCCACCATGTGGGAGACGAGCTCCTGGTGGCCGTGGCCGCGCGCCTGACCGAGCTCCTCCGGCCCGGCGACACCCTGGCGCGCCTGGCGGGCGACGAGTTCATCATCTTGTGCGAGGACCTCGACGGGACATCGCAGGTCGAGGCCCTGGCCGCCAGGATCGACCACGCTCTGGGCCAGGCATTCGTGCTGTCGGGCATCGAGGTCCTGGTGAGCGCGAGCGTCGGTATCGCCTTCGCCGGCCGCGGGGACGACGTCCCCGAACAGATCCTCCAGGACGCCGACACCGCCATGTACCAGGCCAAACGTAAAGGGGGAGCCCGCCACGGGACCGTGGACCTGGGCGAGCAGCGCCTGGCCGACAACCGGGCCACGCTCAATCGTGACCTGCGCGGGGCATTGGCGCGACAAGAGCTGCGCACCGAGTACCAGCCGATCGTGGCCACCTCCGACGGGCGGATCACCGGGGTCGAGGCCCTGCTTCGCTGGGCGCATCCCATCCGTGGCATCGTCCCTCCCGACACCGTCGTCCCCCTGGCCGAGCAGTCCGGTCTCATCATCGAGATCGGGCGATGGGTCCTCCTGCAAGCCTGTGTCGACCTGCACCGGTGGCAACGGCACGAGCACCACCGCGAGCTCGAGATCTGCGTCAACATCTCCACGTCACAGCTGATGGCGCCGAACTTCGCCTCCACCGTGGCGGACGTGCTGAGCGAGACCCGCACCGATCCGAAGCTGGTGACACTCGAGGTGACCGAGAGCGTCTTCATCCAGGACGGTGACCGTGCGCTCGTCGTGCTCAACGACCTGCGGCAACTCGGCGTCAAGCTCGCCCTCGATGACTTCGGCACCGGCTACTCGTCGCTGAGCTATCTCAAGCAGTTCCCGGTCAACATCGTCAAGATCGACCGGGCCTTCATCGCCGACCTCGGCAACGAGCCCACCAGCCGTCTCATCGTCAGTGCCATCGTCAGGCTGGCGCACAGCCTCCAGATGACCGTCGTCGCCGAAGGGATCGAGTCTGTGAACCAGTACGACGAGGTCGTGGCGCTCGATTGTGATTCGTACCAGGGCTACTTCTTCGCGCGGCCTACGTCGGCGGAAGCGCTCGACTCGTTGATGGGCGCCTCGGAGAAGGTGGCGTCGGCAGCCTCGGCTTGAGCCGTCGCGGCCCGACGGGAGACGCGTTCGGCATCCCCCGGATCAATACTCAGGTTCGAGGGTCGGTGCGCCGATCTCATCACGAGGATTCGATGTCAGGCAGTTCCCCGGAAACTGGCACGCCTGCCTTAGGAGGCTGCCATGTCTGACTCAGCTGAGCCCGCCGCCGACGCCGTCGACCCCAGGGTCCTCCTGAGCGTCCTGGCCCAGGTCAAGTTCGGCGACTTCACCGCCCGGATGCCACTGGAGTGGACGGGCGTGGCCGGCAAGGTCGCCGACGGCCTCAACGACGTGATCATCGCCAACCAGGCCCTCGAGGCGGAATTGGCCAGGGTCAGCGACGTCGTGGGCGAGCAGGGCAGGCTGTCACAGCGGGTCGTCCTCGGCGGGTCGGCCCAGAGTTGGTCCGGGAGCGTCCAATCGGTCAACAACCTGATCGAAGCGCTGGTGCGCCCCACGAGCGAGATGCAGCGCGTGATCGGCGCGGTCGCCGACGGTGACCTCAGCAAGAAGGTGGCCGTCGACGTCCACGGCGAGATGTTGGAGCTGAAGAACACCATCAACGCCATGGTCGACCAGCTCAACGGGTTCGTCTCGGAGTTGACCCGAGTTGCCCGCGAGGTCGGCACCGAGGGCAAGCTCGGTCAGGCCGCGGCGGTGACCATCGAGGTCGGCGGGGTGTGGAAGGACCTGACCGACAACGTCAACCTCATGGCCGGCAACCTGACGGGGCAGGTTCGAAACATCGCCGAGGTGACCACCGCCGTGGCCAACGGCGACCTGAGCAAGAAGATCTCGATCGACGTGAAGGGCGAGTTCCTGGCGCTGAAGAACACCGTGAACGCCATGGTCGACCAGCTCAACGCCTTTGCCGGCGAGGTGACCCGAGTGGCCCGCGAGGTGGGGGTCGAGGGCAAGCTCGGTGGTCAGGCGCAGTCGAAAGAGGTCGCCGGCGTCTGGAAGGACCTCACCGACAACGTGAACCAACTGGCCGCCAACCTGACCAATCAGGTGCGGGCCATCGCCGAGGTGGCCACGGCGGTGACCGAGGGCGACCTGACACGGCAGGTGTCGATGGAAGCCAGCGGTGAAGTGGCCGGGCTGAAGGACACGCTCAACGAGATGATCCGCAACCTCCGCGAGACGACCAGGCAGAACGTCGAGCAGGACTGGTTGAAGACGAACCGCGAGCGCTTCACCCGCATGCTCCAGGGACAGGACAATCTCGTGACGGTGTCGAACATGATCCTCTCCGAGCTGGCGTCCCTCGTGTCTGTCCAGCATGGGGTCTTCTACTCGATGACCAACCCCACCGACGGCAGCGAAGCGGTGCTGGAGCTCCAGGCCGGGTACGGATTCGAGGAGCGACGGCAGCTGGCGACCTCGTTCCGGTTGGGCGAAGGGCTCGTGGGCCAGTGCGGCAAGGAGAAGAAGCGGATCCTGCTCACCGAGGTGCCCGGCGACTACGTCAGGATCAGCTCGGGGCTCGGCGCCTCCGCGCCCCTCAACATCATCGCCATGCCGGTTCTGTTCGAGGGGACGCTCTGTGCGGTGATCGAGCTCGCCTCCTTCTCGTCGTTCTCCGTCACCCAACAGACGTTCCTCGACTCGATCACCGAGAGCATCGGCATCGTCCTCAGCACGATCCAAGCGTCGGCCCTTACCGAATCCCTCCTCCAGCAGGCCCAATCCCTCGCCGAGGAGCTCCGTGCCCAGCAGGGGGAGCTGCGTGAGTCCAACGAGGGCCTCGAACGCCAAGCCACCCTGCTGGCCGAGCGCAACAGAGAGGCGTCGAACAGGAACCAGGAGATCGAGCAGTCCAAGCGGCTCCTCGAAGAGAAGGCTGCGCAACTGGCGATCTCGTCGAAGTACAAGTCCGAGTTCATCGCCAACATGTCCCATGAGCTCCGCACCCCGTTGAACAGCCTCCTGATCCTGGCGGAACAACTCAAGGACAACCCCGACAACAACATGACCGATACCCAGGTCCAGTACGCGGCCGTGATCAGCACCTCGGGCAAGGAGCTGATGACCCTGCTCAACAGCATCCTCGACCTGGCCAAGGTGGAGTCCGGGACCATGGAAGCCGATCTGGCCTCGCTCTCGTTGGGCGACCTCCGCGACAGCCTGCTGGGCGAGTTCGAGCTCGTGGCCAAAGGAAAGGGTCTCGGGTACTCGATCGACATCGCGCCCGAAAGCCCCGACATGATCGTCACCGACTCACAGCGACTGCGCCAGATCCTGAAGAACCTGCTCGCCAACGCCTTCAAGTTCACCGAGCAGGGCAACGTCCACATCCAGGTCCGGACGACCACCGAAGGATGGAACAGAGAGATCGACTCGCTCGCCAACGCGTCGTCTGTGGTTGCCTTCAGTGTCCGTGATACGGGCATCGGGATCAACCGCGAGCAGCAGCAGCGGATCTTCGAGGCATTCGCCCAAGGCGACGGCACCACGGCCCGACTGTACGGAGGTACCGGACTGGGCTTGTCGATCAGTCGCGAGCTGGCCGGCCTCCTGGGGGGAGAGATCGCACTCACCAGCAGCCCGGGGCAAGGCAGCACGTTCACGCTCTATCTCCCGGCGGGCCGAGCCGTGGCATCGACACCTCCCGCCGCGACTCGTGCGCCAGTGGCTGCTCCAGCCCCGGGCCCCTCGGCCACCGCCGGGCCGGTTGCTGCGCCTGTCGCCGTTCCCGCCACCGAGCGCGTGGCCGAGGGATCGAATGCTCGCCTCGATCGTCGCCATTCCGACGCGACGGCGAACGACGACCTCGGGGGAACGAAGATCCTCGTCGTCGACGACGACTTCCGCAACATCTTCGCCCTCTCTGCGCTTCTGGAAAGGGCCAACGCAGAGGTGCTTCCCGCTGAGAGCGGCGCCGAGGCCCTCGCCACGCTCGAGCGGGTGCCCGACATCGCCATCGTCCTCATGGACATCATGATGCCGGTCATGGATGGATACGACACCATGCGGGCCATCAGAGCGCTCGAGAAATTCCGGACGCTTCCTATGATCGCGGTGACGGGAAAGGTGATGGCGGGCGAGCGTCAGCGCTGTATCGACGCCGGTGCCAACGACTACGCCGCGAAGCCCATCGACACGTCCGAGCTCCTCACCGCGGTCAAGCATCTGCTCCCGATGACCCCGTCCCCGGTGACCGGTCCGGTGCCGGTCGGAGCCACAGAGGAGGACGTTCCTACCGACATCGTTCCGGTGGGGGACGATCGGGTGGACGAGGCCGGCACTCCGGATCGGGTCGGAGACCCATCCGCGGGAATAGGAGCGCTCGGCAACACCGGGCCGAAGATCCTCGTCGTCGACGACGACTTCCGCAATACATTCGCATTGTCGGCCCTTCTCGAACGCGGACACCGGGTCATCGTGGCGGAAAGCGGGCCCGAGGCCCTGAGCGCGCTCGAACGAGACCCCGACGTCGACGTCGTCCTCATGGACATCATGATGCCGGTCATGGATGGATACGAGACGATGCGCGCCATTCGGGCTCTCGAGCAATTCCGGACACTCCCGATCATCGCCGTTACCGGCAAGGTCATCGACGGCGAGCGCCAGCGCTGTATCGATGCCGGCGCCAGTGACTACGTGCCCAAGCCCGTCGACTCCGCCGAGCTCTTCGCGGCTCTCCGGCCCTGGCTCCCGACCACAGCGCAGCCGACCGCCGCGTGAGCGTTCCCGTGCTTGCCGCGGAGCCCCGCAACAGCGACACACGTCGGGTGGCCGGCGGACCGGCTATCCCGGTCCTGTTGGTCGACGACAACGCCGCCAAGAGGCTGGCCCTGGTGTCGGTGCTGTCACCCCTCGGATACTCGATCGTGGAAGCCGACTCCGGCACCGCCGCCTTGCGCTGCGTGACGGCTCTGGACTTCGCCGTCATCCTCCTCGACGTGCAGATGCCGATCATGAACGGGGTCGAGACCGCAGCGCTCATCAGGCAACGCAAGCAGTCCGAGATGACCCCGATCATCTTCGTCACCGCACACGCCAGCACCGATATCGGCAAGATCAACCGCTACGCCGCGGGCGCCGTCGACTTCATCTTCGCCCCTGTCGAGCCCGACGAGCTGCGGGCCAAGGTCTCGGTGTTCGCCAACCTCTTCAGTAGGGCCAAGGAGCTGGCCCACCAGGCGGAGGAAGTGCAGACATCGGCCGACCAGCTGAGGCTCCTCACCGACGCTGCCCCCATCGGAATCTTCCAGACCGACAGAGAGAACAGGTATATCTACACGAACCCGCGCTGGAGCGAGATCACGGGCATCTCCGCAGACCAGGCCAACGGGCGGAACTGGGACAGCATCATCGGCTTCGATCAGAGAGCCGATCCCATCACCGATCTGGGTGAACGTGCGGCGAATCTGGGAGAGCTCTCCTATCGATTCGAGATCCATCTCCCCGGTTCCGGTCCCCGAATCGTGCTTATCACCTCCAAGCCGGTGCCCGACATCGGAGGTGGCACCTCGGGTTGGGTCGGCACTCTCGCCGACGTGACGGCCGAGGCCGGGGCCGAAGCGGCGATGTCACACGCCCGGGACAAGGCGACCGAGGCCTTGCACCTCAAGTCGGACTTCCTGGCCAACATGAGCCATGAGATCCGGACCCCCATGAACGGGGTGATCGGCATGACCGACCTCCTGCTCGAGACCGAGCTCGACGCCCGACAGCGTGACTACGCGCAGACGGTGCGCAACTCGGGTGAGGCGCTGCTGGCCATCATCAACGACATCCTCGACTTCTCCAAGATCGAGGCGGGCAAGCTCGAAGTCGAGGACATCGAGTTCGACCTGCGAGCCATCGTCGACGACGTCACGGATCTCCTCGCCGGTCCTGCTCAGGCCAAGGACCTCGAGTTGATCGCAGTGATCCAGAACTCGATCCCGGCCGTGATCATGGGCGACCCGGGACGGGTGCGCCAAGTCCTGACCAATCTCATCGCCAATGCGATCAAGTTCACCCAATCGGGAGAGATCGTGGTCCGGGTCACCCAGTCGGAGACGGTCACGACGGGCGGGACCATCGTCCGATTCGAGGTCTCCGATACCGGAGTCGGCATCGCGCCGGACAAGTTGGAGATGATTTTTCAACCCTTCGTGCAGGCGGACTCCTCCACCTCCCGCAAGTACGGGGGGACCGGCCTGGGCCTTGCCATAAGCGGTCAGCTCGTGACGCTCATGGGGGGGGACTGTGGTGTGTCGAGCCGACTGGGGGAAGGAAGCTCCTTCTGGTTCACGATACGGATGCGTACTGACACCGAACAGCGGGTCCAATCCGCGTCACCGCCCGACGTCAGCCTCGCCGGGGTCACTGTGCTGATCGTCGACGACAACACCACCCAGCGGGGGGTCCTCTCTGACTACCTCACCGACTGGGGCATGACGGTCAGCACCGCCTCCGATGGTGAGTCCGCCCTGGTCAGCCTGCAAGCGGCAGTGACCGACGGCCGACCCTTCGCCGTCGTCCTCATCGACCGGTTCATGCCCGGGATGGACGGACTCGAACTGAAGAGCGTCATAGTCGCCGATCCCGGTCTGGCGTCGGGCGTCGTCCTGATGACCGGTTTGGGTCAGGAGCGTGATGTCGGCGACACCCCGGAATTCGTGGTGTGCACGACCTTGTCCAAACCCATCCGGCGCGAGGATCTTCGGTCCTGCCTCCGGGTCGTGCTCGGGCTCGAGGCGGCATCGGCTGAACACGCTGCTCTGCCGATCGACCCGCCTGCGCTCGAGAACGAGCCGGCGCGTGGCCATTTGCTTTTGGCCGAGGACAATCTGATCAATCAGAAGGTCGCCGTCGCCATCCTCACGACCGCCGGCTACTGCGTGGACACCGTGGTCAACGGGGCGGAGGCGGTGTCGGCGGTTGCCGCCCGACCCTATGACGCCATCCTGATGGATTGTCAGATGCCAGAGCTCAACGGGTACGAGGCCACCGCCGCGATCCGGGCCCACGGGGGTGCGAGCGGGCGCACGCCCATCATCGCCATGACCGCCGGAGCCCGCCGGGAAGATCAGGAGCGCTGTCTGGCCGAGGGCATGGACAGCTATCTGTCGAAACCAGTGAGCAAGGACGCCCTTCTTTCTCTCGTGGCGCGGTCGGTGACCACCGATCGGCGATGAACGTGCGGCCGGTGGCATGACGCACCGGATGCAATTGCTTCAGTTCGAGTCGTGACGCACCGATATACGGATGTGGAGAACGAGATGGATCCGACGACCGCTCAGACCCCCGGGACTCTCGAGGATGATGTCGGGCCCGAGGTCTACCAGGAGCTGCTGGCAGCGTTCCTGGCTCATCTTTCGACCCAAGTCGTGGAGCTCGATACCGCAGCCGTCAATCAAGACGTCCCTGCTGCGCAGTACGTGGCGCACCAGATGAAAGGCACCGCGACCAGTTTCGGAGCCACCCGCCTCGACGAGCTGGCCAGGCGCGTGCTGCAGATGGACACCACCCAGGTCGAGCTGCTGTGCTCGTTGGTGGGAGAGATCGATGCAGAGGTCGGCAAGCTTCAATCGGTCGTCGGCGTCTAAGCCGGTTACGAGATGACCCAAGACCGTCGCACCGCGGTAGCCGAGGTCCTGGTCATGACCTCACAGCTCAACGACACGGACTCCAGAGCCGATAACCGGGGCTTCGCCGAGACGGTGCTCGTCTCGGGCCAGGGTTTGGTGGGCATCCTCGACGATGTCCTGGAGTTCGCCAAGATCGAAGCCGGTCGTCTGGACGTGAAGTCCGTCGACTTCGATCTCCGGACGCTGGTCGAGGACGTGACCGACCTCCTCAGTGTCTCCACGCACGACCGAGGGGTGGAATTGGCGTGCCGCTTTCCCGTCGACATGCCCGTTGCGCTACGGGGGGACGTGGACCGGCTCCGCCGGGTCGTCACCGAGCTTGTCGGCAATGCGGTCGCCCCCATCTCGTCGGGCGACGCGATGCTGGAGCTGACAGTCGCCGACGCCGGAGACGAGGCCGTGAGCGTTCGTTTCGAGGTGGTCGGTGCCGGCGTCGGCGTTGCGGGTGTCGATCAACCTGCGTTGTTCGGGTCGTCCTCACCGGCCGATGCGACGTCGATCCGGTCCCGCGGTGCCGCCATGCTGGGCCTGGCCATGGCCTACGAGCTCGTGGGGCTGATGGGAGGACAGGTCGGCGTACGGCGCGACCTGGATCGCGGCACCAGCTTCTGGTTCACCGTGCCGCTTCAGCGAGGATGGTCGGTCCCGAGTTTTGCGCCCCAGGCATTTGCGTCTGAACAGCAGGTCCTCGTCGTCGACGAACGTCCCGGCGGCTCAGAGACGGCGCGATCGCCTGCGGCTGGCCATCGACCCTCGGGCCAGATCCTCCTCGCCGAGGACAATCCGGTCAACCAACGGGTGGCGACGGCCATGCTGGAGAATCTCGGCTTCCGAGTGGACGTCGCGGCCGACGGAGCCGAGGCGGTGAGAGCGGCCGTCGCGACTTCGTATCAAGCCATCCTGATGGACGGCCAGATGCCCGTCCTCGACGGCTATCAGGCGACGATGGAGATCCGCCGGCTGCAAGCGGGGTCGCGTCACACGCCGATCATCGCCGTCACCGGTTCGACGATGAAGTCCGACCAGCAACGCTGCCTGGCGGCGGGGATGGACGACTACCTGGCCAAGCCTCTCAACCTGCACGCGCTGCGCGACGTCCTGACCCACTGGGCCTCGGACGGATCGGGTCCGAGCGACGCCGAGCCGATGGAGCCTCCCCCCCCGATCCACGTCGGTCTCGACCATCTGGACGATCCTGACCGAGCGGTTCTCGATGTGGAGATCGTCGAGCGCCTCGGGCGTCTGGGCGAGGCGGCCGGTGAGGATCTCCTGGGGCAGCTGGCCGTCATGTTCCTCGCCGACGCCGACGCGCGCGTCGTCGCCCTGCATGAAGCGATCGCCCGTGACGACGCCGCCGCGGTGGTCCGATCGGCCCACACACTGAGCGGATCCAGCGCCAACCTGGGCGCGTCGGTGCTCGCCCGCCTCTGCACCACCTTGGCCGCCGACAGCGCCGTTGGCGACCTCATGGGTGGCGAGACGCTGCTCGTGGCCCTCGAAGACGAGCTCGGCCGCGTCCGTTCGGCGCTGCGATCAGCAGCCCCGTCTTCATGTTGATCCTGGTCGCCGACGACGACCCCACCTCCTTGCTCATCGCCGTCACGACGCTGCGCAATCTGGGCCATCAATGCGTCTCCGTCACCGACGGGACGCAGGCCTTCGAGGCCTTCCAGACTCGTCGTCCCGACGTCGTCGTCTCCGACTGGCTCATGCCCGGGCTCACCGGGCTGGAGCTCTGTCGCAAGATCCGGGCGCACCCGGCCCGGTACACCTACGTGATCATGGTCACAAGCCAGGCATCGCAGGCCCAGAAGATCGAAGGCATGACCGCGGGCGTCGACGACTACCTCGTCAAGCCGCTCGATCCCGACGCGCTCGAGGTGCGGCTGATCGCGGCGGACAGGGTCACGGCCCTGCATCGTCAGCTTGCCCACCAGCGGACCAAATTGGCATCGGTTGCCCGCCGCGACGCGGTTCTGAGGCGGGCTTAGACCTCTCGCCGACCCCAGTCGGTGCTTGGCTCCACGCTGTTCGTGAGGTGTCGAGAATTTCCCTGGCTCCGGTCCATATTGCGACAATGACCATGGAAAGCGGACCATGCCAGGCGTATGCTGCCGAGGTAGTCGATTGGCCTGCTGGCCGTCGATGACGTCGTCCGAGACCCTGACGGCACGCCCCAGAAAGGGCCCCGAGGGGAGAGGACGAAATTCATGGACCGAGTGCCGTCCCCCAGAGGCATTGTCCAGCAGCATTCCGGGGGGGCTTGCGCCTGGTTCGATGGGCTCGACACTGTTGAGAGCACCGATGGATCGTTTCTGCAATTGGGACAGGCAAGTCATTTGTTCGACCTCTCCTTTCTGCCCGGCGATTCGCACACCGAGGAGCCCACGGTCGAGTCGGCGCCCCTCCTCGGGCGTCGCGATATCGACGACGCCATGCTCGAGGCACTGCGCCGAGCCATGGTCGGCGATGACGGTCTTTCCGGCCCCGTCCGGCTCACGAAGGTCCGGGAGGAACGTCTCGACATCGACGCCGCCATGCTCGAAGCGCTGCGGCAGGCCGCGGCCTCGGATCCAGAGGTGCGGGGTGGCTAGGCGCTCGGTGCCTGGCGGGAGCCAACTCAGGGTCGTGACAACGTGCCGTGACGGGTCTCACAGGATTGCACCACCGCGCAGTGCGGCGATGTCGCCAGAAATCCTTCCTGGCCAGGACCTCGGTGGCGATCGTCGCCTCACACTGGTCCTCGGCTTCCGCACGCGTGCCGACGGCGCGAATCGTGCCACTGGCGGCCGATTGTCGTCGGGCCACACAGACGCGCACACACGGCGCACCATCGCCGTCAACATGAAGCTGCAAGACGCCTCGTTGTCGGTGATCGAGGCGGCTCAGGTCTTGGTCGACTCGTGCTTCTGCCGGAGCGATGAGGCTGTTGTGCTCGACAGGATCCTGGGTGTCATCGACGACCTTGACGCCGTGATCCACGCACTGCACATACCCGAACGCCGGCCCGCTTCCAGTTCCCACCCGATGATCGAACGTTCAAAGGCAGAAGGCTCGGCAGACCGCAACGTCTTCGTGCCAGAGGGGAGAGGTGCAATTTTCCATGCGCCGACCCCACCTACCGGAACGGTCCAGAAGGGCGGGGGAAGAGCCTTGAGAGCCGAAGACGCAGACCAGTTCTTAGCAACGCTGATCGGCGACTCGGAGGACGAGTTGCAATCGCTGACCAGCGTCTGCCGCAGCGCCACAAAGCTGCTCCGAATGAGCGGTGCCGCGGTGGTGTTGATGGGCGAAGGGACGTTTCCGAGCGTGGCGAGTGCCTACGGCGTGTCGGTCGTCGTTCAGGATCTGGAGCTGACGCTGGGCGAGGGCCCGGCCACCGACGCATACGCGCAGAGCGCGCCGGTTCTGGTGGACGACATGGGATCTTCCGCCAGCCGGTGGCCCCAGTTCACTCGGGCTCTGGCGGAAACGGGGATCGCGAGCATTTTCGCGCTGCCTCTGCAGTTGGGGGCGATCAAACTCGGAGTGCTCGTCCTCTACCGCGACCAGCCCGCCGCCTTGGCGGGCGAGGAGCTCTCGGCCGCGCTGCTGGTTGCCGATGTGGTCACCAATCAAGTCATCGACATGCAGACGGGTGCCATCTCGGAGTCACTGGCGTGGGGTCTCGAGATCGACGACTACCGGGCGGTGGTCCACCAGGCCACCGGCATGATCTCGGTGCAGCTCGAGTGTGGCATCGGGGAAGCCCTGGTCCGGTTGCGGGGCAGCGCCTTTGGCACCGACCGAACCCTCGACGCGGTGGCAGCCGACGTCGTGACGGGGCAGCTGAGGTTCGTACCGTGAGCGCGCCAAGAGGGAGAGGGGCAGGACGAATGGGGTTTTCTGACACGGTGATGCATGGCACAATTGGGGGGATCCTGCCGATCGCCCGAAACAGGGCCGACCGGGAATTCACCGGGCGCGAATGGCTCGGGGAGTGAACATGGACAATCGAGAAGAATGGTTGGCAAGGACGTTCGTCGAGCTCGCCGACACGCTGGTCGCCGACTTCGACCTGATCGATTTCATGTCGGTGTTGGTTGAGCGGTGCTCGGAGTTGTTGGGGTCAGCCGAAGTCGGACTCGCCTTGGCCGCCGCCCGCGGCGAGCTCCGGGTGATGGCGTCGTCGTCGGAGCGCATGCGGACGCTCGAGCTGATCGAATTCCAAAACGACGAAGGCCCGTGTCGGGATTGTCTGTTGAACGGCCAGCAGGTACTGAATTGCCGACTTGCGGAGGCACAAGGCCGGTGGCCGCGGTTTACGCCACAGGCTCAGGAAGCCGGGTTCCAAATGGTGCACGCACTGCCGATGCGACTTCGCGACGACGTGATCGGCGCCATGAATATCTTCAGTCCCGAGCTGCGTGAGCTCTCTCCCGAAGACGTGAACCTCACTCAGGCGCTGGCCGATGCCGCCACCATCGGGATCCTTCAGGAGAGGGCCATCAAGCACGAGACCGATTTGGCCGGCCAACTCCAGGGCGCGCTCAACTCCAGGATCGTCATCGAGCAGGCCAAGGGCATCGTGGCCGAAAGACGACAGGTGGACATGGACGAGGCCTTCGCCTTGCTCCGGAGCTACGCCCGGAGCCATCGGACCCAGTTGAGCGACGTCGCCCGTGCCATCATCGGCCACACGCTGGCACCCGCCGAGTTGCACGTGATCATCGCGGGCCAGCGAGCATCGGTGAGACGCTCCCCCTAGCCTTCCCCCGACGATCTCGGCGTGTGAGGATGCCCGGGGGCGGGTGCAGTCCTCACGCGGGTTGTCCCGTTTGTCGCCTGGACGACGACCACGTGAGGCGAAGGTGGCAGGCGCTCACACGTAGCGCCGTGTGCACTGGTATCGTTGGCTGAAGTACCGAAGGCACCCCGGCCCCCCGCTTCCTTCGCATCCTGGCAGTTGACCAGGTCTTACGAAATGGAAGTGACAAGAATGGGTCTGACCGGAATGGTATTCAGCCTGATCTCCATTGCCGCTGGTGCTGTCATGTACTGGGCGGTGACGAGTCAGGGGCACGGCTTCCGGCTTTCGACGGTGGGGGTCATCCTCATGGTCGTCGGTGCGGTCGGCCTGGTCATCTCGACGATCGTCTTCGCCATGGCACGTCGACCGGCCGGCACGCAGAACCGGACCTTCGACCGCGCCGTCACCGACCCACAGGGTCGCACCGCGGCGGTCCACGAAGAGGTGCACAACTAGGGCCCGACGAGCTGGCGGTGGCGATGTCGAAGGACCTGGTGAGTACGGCTGAACATGGAGCAGCACGGCGAGGAGCTCGCCGAGGCCGACGAGTCAACTCTCTATCACCACTATGGGATCAACGACACGCCGCCCGACACCGAGAGCGGTACCTCGGCGCACCCGTGGCTGGATCTGCGTAGCCGGGGCACCGCATCGGTCAGCCGACCGAGATCGACAAGGTCTTGGTGGCGCTTCTCTGAGTGTGAGGCTTCGTCCTCGTCTTGTGGTCGACCACCCTGACGGTGAACGTGAAGGCTCCCTGGGTTCTGGGCTTGCCCGAGATCGCACCTGTGGGCCGCAGGTGGAGCCCGGTCGGTAGCCGGCCCGACAGAACCGACCATCGATAGGGCGCGTTCCCCCCGGTGGCGGTCAATGTGGTGGCGTACCTCACCTTGAGGGTGCCCGCCGGCAGCGTCACCGAGGTGACCCGCATGGTGCCGCTCGTCACCAACGAGGCGAGATGTGATCGCAGGTTCGTCCCGTCGGGGGAGACGGCGGTTCCCGCATAGTCCGAGACCAGGGCGTAGTTGTCGCCGGGATCGCCGAGCGAGCTGCAGCGCGTGGACGTGGTGCCGAGGATCCACCATCCCCAGGCCAGGTAGCTCACCCCGGCCCCGTCCGCCCAGTTCATGAAGGTGTTGTCGAAAGTGGTCAGGCCCGCCGGCGAGGTCGGGGGGTTGGCGCAGTCGAATCCCTGGTCGAACTCGCCCGTCACGACCGGTACATGGGCCGCCACTGCGCCGATGACCGAGCTCCAGCACGACGCGGTGTCACATGACTCGCCGTAGTAATTGTGGAACGACGCCGCCAGCTGGTGATCGGGGTCGACCGGTTCGTGGGCCAGCCACCCCGAGAGATCGTTGGCGTAGCTCAGGCCGCCGAGGATGATCGGCTCTGTCGCGCCGGTGGCCCGAATGGAGTCGACGATGGCCTGCATGCCGACGGCGGAGTAGGTGTCGTTGTCGTTGATGGGGTCGTTCTGATTGGCCACCGGCACCGGGCACCCACCACCGAGCCAGCACGCCCAGCTCACGGCGAGGCTCGAGTTCCCGTTCGCCTCCGGGGAATAGGGCTCGTTGAAGGCGTCGAACACCACAGCATGGTCACTCTTGAACACGCCGGCCACCGAAGACCAAAACGCCACCGAGTGATCGTCGGGCATGGGGCGCTGGCCGTCGGCATCCGAGGTGCCGGGGGCGGTCCAGTGCAGGTCGACGATGGCATACAGTCCCGCTGCGTTGAGATCCGCGACCCACGTTTCGATCGCCTGTTGGTACCCGAGCTCGGTGCCGTAGGAAGGCTGGCCGTTCAATCCGAGCCAGCAGTCCTCGTTGAGAGGGACACGGACGGCGTCGGCATGCCACGTGGCGATGGCGTCGGCCGTTGCGAGGGTGAGGGGCTGCGAGGCGTAGCCCCAACCCTGGTCGCAGGCGTATTCGGTGCTCGGGACATTCACGCCGAGCAGCCGCACTGTGGTACCGGCGCCGTCGACGAAGTGATTGCCCGAGACCGCGATCGACAGGGGGGCGGCTGCCTGGGCCCGAACCGCTCCGATGCCGACGACCGAGGACGTGAGCCCCCCGACGACGACGAGCACGAGCATCAGATGGCGCTGTACCGCTGACGAGCGTCCATGACGGGGTCTCACCATGGACTGTCTAGATGAGCCTCGTCATCGGGTCAATGTTGGCGCGCGCCTCGCCTGCCTCGCCCCTTGCCGGAGAGGGTCCCGTTCTGCATCATGACGTTCGTGGCCGGCAACGCTGCTCCCTCGGACATCGACCTGCACGTGGTGGCGGTGGAGAGTCCCGAAGCCCGCACCTTGGAGCGGAGCCACATCGCCGAGATGGGGCAGCGATACGGCGGGGGTGGCCCGGCGCCCCTCCGGGCCGAGGACTTCGAGCCTCCCGACGGTTGCTTCGTCCTCGCCTTCGTCGACGGTATCGCCGTGGCCTGTGGTGGCTTTCGACCTCTGAGCCCGGGTGTGGCCGAGATCAAGCGGATGTATGTCGATCCCACCGCCCGCCGCCGCGGGGTCGGCGCTCGAGTGCTGGCGTTCCTCGAGGAGCGGGCCCGCGCCTGTGGATACACCGAGGCCTGGCTGGAGTCCGGGAACGAGCAGCCCGAGGCCATCTCGTTGTACGTGACGGCCGGTTACGAGCCGAGGGCCCCCTACGGAGAATTCAAGGAGGACCCGCGTAGCCGGTGCTTCTCCCGGAATCTCATGGACTGACTCCGCGACGACAGGTCGCGAGGCGGATGCAACGAGTAGATTCGGAGTCGTGCACGGGTCGGTGACGGTCCACATGGCGGCGCCGCCCGATCGGGTGTGGGACTTGGTCAGCGACGTCACCAAGATCGGTCTGTTCAGTCCCGAGACCTTCGAGGCGCGATGGCTCGACGGGGCCACGGGCCCCGCCCTCGGCGGGCGATTCCGGGGCCACGTCCGCCGCAACGGGCGTGGACCGGTGTACTGGACCACCTGTTCGATCGTGGCATGCGAGCCGGGACGGGAGTTCAGCTTCACGGTCGGGAAGACCGCTCTGAACACGTGGACCTACCTCCTCACGGCCAGCGGCGACGGTACCGACGTGACCGAGTCGTTCCGGCTCGCCGACACACCTGCGCTCCGGCTGTACTGGAAGATCTTCGGGCGTCTCCGGGGCAGGACGAACGACAAGGGCATGCGAGCCACGCTCGAGGGCGTGAAAGCGGTGGTCGAGGCCCACTCTTCTGAAGGCACGTAGCCCCGGTCGGGAGCTGCGCCGGGCCCCGCCCAGAGGACCCGGCGCCCGTTACGACGAGCGTCCCCGCCCGGCACGCCTCAGCCGCCAGTGCCAGCCGGCCCGGCCCCGGCCCCGGGCCAAGCCCCGGCCCCGGGCCAAGCCCCGGCCCCGGGCCAAGTCCCGCCCCCGGCCCAAGTCCAGCCCCAGCCCCCTGACCTGGGCCGACGGTCGGAGAGACCAGGACCGCAGGTGCCCGACGACTGATCGCCACCCCCGGACCGCAGCCACGAGCAGCGCGGTCAGTCACCGACGTGATCAGACCTTAACGTCAACGTTAAGATAATCCCCATGGCACAGGGTCTCGGAGGTTCCGACGTCGCAGCCGGCCCGGCCGAGGCGGTCAGGGTGGCCGACGGTCGGTACAAGTGGATCGCGCTGTCGAACATCACCCTCGGCACGCTCATGGTCTTCATCAATCAATCGATCGTGCTGATCGCGCTCCCCGCCATCTTCCGCGGCATCCACCTCAACCCGCTGACTCCGTCGAACACCGGCTACATGCTGTGGATGCTCATGGGCTTCATGGTGGTGCTGGCGGTCCTCTTGGTGACACTGGGCCGGATCGGCGACATGTTCGGAAGGGTGAAGATGTACAACCTCGGGTTCGCCGTCTTCACGGCCTTCTCCATCCTTCTGTCGGTCACGTGGATGCACGGACAGGGAGCGGCCATCTGGCTGATCGGCATGCGGATCGGCCAGGGAGTGGGTGGGGCCATGCTCTTCGCAAACTCCTCGGCCATCATCACCGACGCCTTCCCGGCCAATCAGCGCGGCCTCGGCCTCGGGATCAACAATGTCGCCGCCATCGCGGGGGCTTTCATCGGTCTCGTCCTGGGCGGCCTGTTGGCCCCGGTCCAATGGCACATGGTCTTTCTCGTGTCGGTCCCCTTCGGGGTCTTCGGGACCGCCTGGGCCTATCGCAAGCTCGAGGACCGCAGTGTTCGCACTCCTGCCCACGTCGACTGGTGGGGCAACGCGACGTTTGCTGCCGGGCTCATCCTGATCCTCGTGGGGATCACCTACGGCCTTCTGCCCTACGGGCACCACACGATGGGCTGGACCAGTCCGACGGTGATGGCCGAGATCATCGGTGGGCTCGTGCTGCTGGCGGTGTTCTGTGTCATCGAGACCAGGGTGGCGCATCCGATGTTCCGGCTGACGCTCTTCCGGATTCGTGCCTTCAGCGCGGGAAACATGGCCAGCGGCCTGGCGTCCCTCAGCCGTGGCGGACTCATGTTCATGTTGATCATCTGGCTCCAGGGGATCTGGCTTCCCCTGCACGGCTACAGCTTTAGCTCCACTCCGTTGTGGGCGGGCATCTACATGGTGCCGTTGACCATCGGGTTCCTCGCCGCGGGGCCGCTCGCCGGTCACCTGGCCGACAAGTACGGGGCCCGCCCCTTCGCCACCGGAGGTCTGTTGCTCGTGGCGCTGACCTTCGTGCTCCTGCAGATGTTGCCGGTGAATTTCGGATACCCGGTGTTCGCAACCCTGCTCTTTTTCAACTCGGTGGGAATGGGCCTGTTCATCGCTCCTAATCAGACGGGCATCATGAACAGCCTTCCGGCCAACCAGCGCGGGGCCGGGGCGGGCATGGCCGCCACCTTCAACTCCTCGGCTCAGGTGCTCTCGATCGGGATCTTCTTCACGCTCATGATCCTGGGCCTTTCCGCCACCCTGCCGACCACCCTCTTCCACGGTCTGGTGGCCCAAGGTGTCCCGGCCGCCACGGCGTCCCGCGTCTCTCACCTGCCCCCCGTCGGCTCCCTCTTCGCGGCATTCCTCGGCTACAACCCGATGGCAACGTTGCTCGGGCCCACCGCCCTGCACCACATGACGGCCACGCAGGTCGGTTACCTCACCGGGCGATCGTTCTTCCCTCACCTCATCTCGGCACCGTTCGGCAAGGGCCTCGAGAAGGCATTCGACTTTGCCGCCATCGTCTGTGTGCTCGGCGCCTTTGCGTCGCTCCTGCGCGGTGGCAAGTATCACCACACCGAGGTCGACCCTTCGGAGGCCCCGGAGTCCTCCGAACAGGCGGTGGCCGAGACAGAGCCCTTGTTGGTGGGGTGAGGGAATGGCGCGAGGCACCGGATTGAAGAGCGAGTCGACGGCGGTCAAGACCGCAGAGCCCCAGGCGCCGGTCGTCGCGCCCGAGGCCGGCCTGCGCATCAGCGACGCCGCCGCCCGGGCGGGCGTCTCGCCCCGCACGCTGCGCTATTACGACGAGCTGGGATTGCTCAGCCCTTCGCAGTACACCACGGGTGGCGAGCGACGGTATCGGGATGCCGACCTCGTCCAACTCCAACGTATCCTCGAGCTGCGCGAGGCGCTGGGAATGAACCTCGAGGAGATCAAGGAATTCCTGGAGTCCGAGCAGCGGCTCGACGAAGTGCGCGCCGCCTATCGGGCCAAGAAGGATGTCAACACGACGGCGGCCCGGGTGCAACAGAAGGAGCTTCTCGAAGAGGCCCTTCACCTGAATGAGTCGCTGAAGGAGCAACTCGACGCCAAGCTGGCCCGGATGGACAGCGTTTCGGGCGACGCTCGCCCAGAATGCCGACCGCTGCCGACAACTGTTGGCCGAGCTGGGGTAGTGACGTATCGGGCAACTCGTCGTGAGCTTTGCCCGCACGTCTCGCGGGTCAGGCCGTTCGAGTCATGAACCGTCGTTCTCGCAGTGGGCTTCCAAGGTCGGCATACCCGTCCATGGGTGCTCTCGCGTTCCTTGACGAGGACCGATCAGCGCTCGAACCGCCTCGTCACGGCGTCGCTTCCGTGGTGGTTGTCCCCGGTCCCGCCACCGAAGTTGTCCTCTCCGCCACCGCCGCCGCCGAACGCAGCGCGGCCCCCGCCCTTGGCGAAGCCGTCGCCACCGTGGTGGAGGTGGTGGAAGCACCGCACCGACACCCAACCCTCTCCGGTCGGACACCGTGGTCCGGCAGGAAGGACGATCTCGATGCCCGATGCCTTGCGGCTCGAAGAGGGCGCATTCAGGGCGTCCCCGGAGTATGCGGCCTTCCAGACATAGACCCCGGCATCGAGGGTCACGGGACTTGACGGGGGAACGACTCCATCGGTGACGGTCACCGTGCCACC
Source organism: uncultured Acidimicrobiales bacterium (assembly GCA_963739765.1). GTDB lineage: Bacteria > Actinomycetota > Acidimicrobiia > Acidimicrobiales > UBA8190 > Chersky-840. The sequence continues at coordinate 1,137,327 of CAVUBP010000003.1, forward strand.
GGAGGCCACCTTGTTCCAGCCCCAATGGTGGGGGTTCAACGTGTAGATGCTGTATGTCACGGTTCCGCCGGCTCCGGTCGCGTCGGCTGCGCTCAGCGCGGCGCGTTGAACGATGGCGTTCGCATCCGCGTTCTGACCGCCGGGAGCCGACGGGCCCCCCACGTTGTCGCCACGAAGCGTGGCTTGATCGGTCACCGCCGTCCCCGAGGGCACCGTGATGACCTGACCCGACTGCCCGCCTCCCGAAAGTGAGTTCGAGATCCGGGTTGGTGCCCGAGTGCCTACGGGGCTGCAGTCGCCAATGGGGCTGTTGTTCCCCACAGGACTGTTTCCGCCCACAGGACTGCTGTCCCCAACGGGGCTACAGGTCCCGACCGGGCTGTCGAGCCCAACTGCACGATAGAGAAAAGGCCCGACGAACGTGAACACCAACGCGCTGCCCACGACAACGAGAACCATGCGAAAGCGCGTCATAGCCCCTCCTGCGCGGGAGAATATTGCCCGCGGGCGTGACATTCATCGTCACGATTGATGAACTCCCAACATAGCCGTCGCCACCCACCGCTCGGAGGGGCCGGCCGGCGCCGCGTCCCCGGCCGACCCGGACCTGGTTTGAGAATGAGCACCTATACGAGGCCGACGGCGTGCGGCGCGGTCCCGCTTGCCCCGGTCGTCACCGAGAGGAGCGAGTCCGTTCGCGGGTGGCATGATTCACACTTGGGCCCGCGCCGAGGTGATGTCGATCCCGGACGTCGGGTAGCGACGCCTGAGGTCTTCGCGGGCGTCGTGGCTGGGTTGATGGTGGCAGCCACACTCCGGGAGGGCGCCTTCTATCCGGCCGATGCATCCCTGGTGCTCTCGGTGTCGCTCGTGGTCGGCGTGGCATTGCTTTTCACCAGACCGAATCGCCGGGCCGTGGCCGTGGTGGCCGCGCTGAGCGCGCTGGCCCTGTGGTGGTTCGTCCGCGCGCTGTCCCAGGGCAGGGCGGAGTCGTTTCTCCCCCTCGGTGCCAGCATGGTCGGCTTCGCCGGCGCGTTCCTCGCCACCCGTCGCCTGGGAGACAAGTACCGGGTCTTGGCGGCTCAGCTCGTCGTTGCGGTCGGTGCTGTCTCGGCGGCTGCGGGCTTGTTGGCGACCACGGCTCGCTGGTACCCGCTCGCCATGCCTGCGCAGAACCTGTGGCGATTGGCGACCACGTTGACGTATTCGAACGCGGCCGGCGCCCTGTTGGCGGTGGCGCTGTTGGTCGGGCTCGGGCTCGAGCAGCGTGCACACCTCACGCAGCTCATGGTGTGTCTCTGTGTCGCGGGGCTCGTCGCCACCCAGAGCAGGGGGGCTGTGCTCGGGGCGACCGTCGGCATCGTGGTGGTTCCGGTCACTCAGCTCAGGCGTGCCGGGGTCACAGTCGGCCTCGGGATACTCGGTGGATTGGCGGTGGTGGCCACCTCGAGTGGAGGACGGGCGCAACCGCTGGCGACCGCAGCGGTGGTTGTCGTTGTCGTCCTTGCCATGACTCTGCCGCGCCGCACGAGCCCTGTGCGGTTGCCCGCCACCATCACCCGCTTGTCGTTCGGCGGGGTGAGGAAGAGTGTGTTGGTGCTCGTGGTGCTCGTGGTGGCCACGACCGGCCTGGCCGTCGGTGCGGGTCTCGTGCTCAGGGTCCCCATCGAACGACGTGTGGCGCTGGGGAGCAGCGAGGACCGGGGCCATGAGTGGGCGGCTGCTTTGGACCAATGGCGATCCTCTCCGGTCGTTGGTGTCGGCCCCGACCAGCTCCTCCGTTTCCACGCTGCGGACGGGAATTTCGCCCACTTCTCCCATAACGAGTATCTCCAGGTACTGGCCGACAGCGGGTTGATCGGCGCCACCCTGCTGGTGGCGGCGGGGATCTGTGTCGCCCGAGTCGTGCGCCGAGAGGATGTCGCCACGTCGTGCGCGGCCGCGGCCCTGCTGGCCTTCGCAGTGGTCGGAGCGCTCGATTTCGACTGGCACCTCGCGTCACTGGGGCTCGTCGGCGGCTGGGTGGCCGGTTTGGCCGGGAAAGCGGATGACGCCGATCCCCGCGTGACGCCGCGACTCGAATAGATCGACACCGTGCCGTAACGCGGATAGAGATGTGCCGACCGTTTCCTCGAACGCATCCCGCGAGAACGGGCTTGCGCCTTTGCGCTCAGGACCGCGACGTCTGCTCGTGCCGCCAGAACACGTCGACGGCACTTCGGGCCCAGTCAGGTGGGCTCGGGGCGCCACTCACGCGCCGGGCCAGAACCGAGCCCGTCAGCATCTGCACCGCCAGGTCCACATCGGCGTCCTTCGGCAGCTCGCCGAGCTCCATGGCCCGCACCAGCAGACTGCGGACGTATCCCGTGCGCGGTTCGACGACGCGTTGGCGGTGCAGCGCCAGGGCGTCGCGTTCCTCGCGCGAGCCGAGCAGAGTACCGATGACCTCGACGCAGCTCTCGCCGAAACGCTCGTCGAAAGCCTCGAGGTACACGATGAGGTCGGCTCGAGGGTTGTCCGAAGGCTGATCGGGGAAGCGCCCTCCGGGATTGTCGGCGATCGCCGCGGTGACCAGGTCGGCTTTGTCCTTGAAGCGGCGGTAGACCGTCGCCCGGGCCACCCCGGCCTCGCTGGCGATGCTCTCCATGGACAACCGGGCATAGCCCAGGGCCGCCAGCTGACGCAGCGCCGCTTCGGTGATGGCCCGGGTGGCGCGCTCGTCGCGCGGTCGACCCGGAGGCCGAGTTGTCGTTGCCTCGACCACCATCACATCGCCGCCACTGCCGTGGGCTGTTCCTGCGGTCCATCGGATTGTGCGTAGCTGGGCACGAAGTCACGCTCACGCACCAGGGCGAAGGCGCCGACCGAACCGAGCGCCGCCACCACCACGCCGATGATCATGAGATGGTCGAACGTGCTGGCGAAGGCCGACTGATAGGCGTGGAGCAGGGAATTCCGGGCCGGCAGGGACGGGATCGCCGCTGAGGCCTGGCGTACCCCGCCACCGGTGATGGCTGCTTTCAACGCCGTGCCACCTCGAGTGAGCACCTCCCGGCCGTCGGAGGTGGCGCCGAGCGCGGCGATGGTCTTCTGCTGGATCTGGCTCTGGAAGACCGCCCCCAACCCTGCTATCCCGGTTGCGATCCCGACCTGGCGGAACGTGTTGTTCGCCCCTGACGCCATGCCGCTGCGCTCGGGTGGAACGACGCTGATCGCCGCCGAGGCCAAGACGGGGTTGACGGTGCCGATGCCGATGCCGGTGACGATGAACCCGGGCAGCAGGACCGTCCATCCGGACGAACCGTGCACGAAGGACATGAGCAGGAGGCCGATGGCGACCATCAAGAGCCCGCTGCCCAGGAGGTACCGGGCCTTGATCCGGACACTGAGCTTGCCCGCGAAGGGCGCCACGAAGAACGAGAGCATGGTGATCGGCAGAAAGCGAACCCCAGCCGCGAAGGGGCCGTAGCCGAGGTCGTCCTGCACGTAGAGCGTGATGTAGAGGAACAGGGCGAAGATCGACGCCGACAGGGCCACGGCCACGATCGACGAGCCGATCACGGCCGGCCTTCGAAAGAGGTCGAGGTCCAGCATGGGATCCGACTGGCGCCACTCGGCCACCACGAACACGACCAGCAGGACGGCCGAACCGATGAGCAAGCTCATGATCATGGTGCTGCCCCAACCCTTGGAGTTGCCGCGGACCAGTGCGAACACGAGCATGAAAAGAGCGGCCGAGAACGAGACGAACCCGATCCAGTCGATCCGCCGTTCGTTGGTCTCCTTCGACTCCTGGACCTGGGTCAGCGTCAGCGCGATGGCGACGACACCGACGGGCACGTTGACGAAGAAGATCCACCGCCAGCCGAGGCCACTGGTGAGCGCGCCGCCGATGAGCGGCCCGACGGCCACGGCACCGCCGATCACCGCCCCGTAGATCCCGAAGGCGGTCCCCCGTTCCTTGCCGTGGAAGGCCGAGGCGATGAGCGCCAGGGAGGTGGCGAACATGACGGCGCCGCCGACGCCCTGGGCCCCACGTGCCAGGTTCAGCATCAGCGCCGACGAGGACAGGCCGCACACCAGGGACGACACCGAGAACACGGCGAGGCCGACGGCGAACACGCCGCGGCGCCCGAACATGTCGCCGACCACCCCGGCGGTGAGCAGGAAGGCGGCCAGGGTGAGGGAGTAGGCGTCGACCACCCATTGGAGATCGCTGAAGCTCGAGTGCAACGAGCGTTGGATGTCGGGAAGGGCGACATTCACCACAGTGATGTCGAGAAGGAGCATGAAGGTTGCCGTACAGACGGCGATGAGGGTCCACCACTTGCGCTCGAGTGTCGGCACGGAGGGCTCGCTTTCGCCAGAGTAACGATCCGAGTCGTATCGTATTTGATTGTCGGGACGGCTGTCAAGGTCGTTCGGGCGCCACCCAAGGCGGCCCGGGCCCGCGCCCGAATGGAACCCGACCGCTTCGCCGTCGTGCCAAGGTGAAGGCTTCGAAGACCGGAAGACCGACGCTGTCTTTCTCTCCGTACCCACGCCACCGGTCGGCGGAACGTCGTGAAAGGAACGCTGATGCGAGTTGGCATCCACTTCGTCAACTTCTCCCTGCCGGGCGCGCCGGAGACCCTCGGCCCGACGTTGGCAACCACCGCCCGGATCGCCGAGGAAAGCGGGGTGTCGGTATTCACCCTGATGGACCACTGGTTCCAGATGGAGATGATGGCCACGGCCCAGGACCCCATGCTCGAGGGATATACCTCGCTCGGGTTCCTGGCCGGGCAAACGAGCACCATGACGCTCGGACTCCTGGTCACCGGCGTCACCTACCGACACCCTGGCCTGCTGGCCAAGATCGTCACGACCCTTGACGTCCTCTCGGGCGGCCGGGCGCAGCTCGGCATCGGGGCCGCCTGGTACGAGCGCGAGCATCGAGGGCTGGGCGTGCCGTTCCCTCCGCTGGCCGAGCGCTTCGAACGCCTGGAGGAGACCCTGCAGATCTGTCTGCAGATGTGGAGTGACGACGACGGGCCGTACGAGGGCCGGCACTATCAGCTCGCCGAGACCGTCTGCTCGCCACGACCGATCAGCTCGCCGCGGCCACGCGTGCTCATCGGGGGAACCGGCGAACGAAAGACGCTACGTTTCGTGGCCCTTTATGCCGACGCGTGCAACATGTTCGCCATCTCTCCTGCCGAGATCGGGACCAAGCTCGAGGTCCTGGCCCGGCATTGCGACGTCGAGGGGCGTGATCCTGCGTCGATCGACAGGACCATCCTCGCGCTCAGCAATCCGCTCGACGACGTCGACGGGTTCGTCTCCCAGATGGCGGAGTACGCCGCCATCGGTGTCGATGCCGTCGAGATGATGCCTGTCGGCGACCCCGTGGCCTTCGTGACCCAAGTCGGCGAGCGGATCGTCCCCGCCCTGGCGGCGCTCGGTCCGTGAGGGCTCTCGACGCTCAGTGCGTGCCGGTGGCCCCCTCGGAGCCTCCGGTGGCGTCACCGGCGCTGTAGGAGTGAGCGCCGGTCCCTGCCAGGCGCCCGCCATCGACGATCAGGTAGCTGTCTCTGATCGGGCGATCGTCGAACCAGCACTCGAGGATCTCGCGCACGCCTGCGGCGTAGCGCGCCTGGGCCGACAGGGTCGTGCCTGACACATGGGGCGTCATGCCGTGATGCGGCATGGTCCGCCAGGCGTGATCCGGCGGCGGTGGCTGTGGGAACCACACGTCTCCTGCATAACCCGCCAGCTGTCCGCTCTGCAGAGCCCGGACGATGGCATCGCGGTCGCAGATCTTGCCCCGGGCCGTGTTCACGATGTACGAGCCGCGCTTCATGGTGCTGATCAGCGCGTCGTCGAACATCCCCTCGGTCTCAGGATGCAGGGGAGCGTTGATCGTGATGACGTCGCACACCGACACCAGGGACTGCACGGTCGGGTGATAGGTGAGCCCCAGGTCGGTTTCGACCTCCGGGGGGAGCCGGTGCCGGTCGGTGTAGTGCAGTCTTACGTCGAAGGGCTTGAGCCGCCGGAGCACCGCACTTCCGATGCGTCCGGCGCCGACGGTGCCGACGGTCATCCCCTCGACGTCGTAGGCGCGTGCGACGCAGTCGGCGATGTTCCATCCGCCGCGCACCACCCATTGGTAGGAGGGGATGTAGTTGCGCACCAGTGACAGGATCATCATGACGACGTGCTCGGACACGCTGATGCTGTTGCTGAATGTGACTTCCGCCACGGTGATGCCGCGGTCGATCGCCGCTTGTAGGTCGACATGGTCCGAACCGATTCCGGCCGTGATGGCGAGCTTCAGCGCCGGCGCCCCGGCTACACGCGCCGCGGTGAGGTAGGCGGGCCAGAACGGCTGGGAGATGACGATCTCCGCGTCGACCAGCTCGCGCTCGAAGGTGGAGTCGGGGCCGTCCTTGTCGGAAGTGACCACGAGGCTGTGGCCCTGGCCCTCCAAGAAGGAGCGGAGGCCGAGCTCGCCCGAGACACTTCCGAGGAGCTCTCCCGGGGTGAAGTCGAGGGCGCGCGGGGTCGGCAGGGTTTGCCCGCCCGGATAGCTCTCGAGGGTCGGGATCCCGTCGCGGGGATAGTTCGCGGGCTGTCCGTCCACGGGGTCCGGATAGAGAACGCACACGACCTTGGACATGTCCCCTCCTGAGGTGGCTCGTCGGCCCTCGTCCGGCTCGTTGTCTCTCGCCTGGCTCGTCGGGCGCTATGGACACCGTATAGCCGGCGCGACCGACCCCAGTCCCAGGTCGGGAGGGCGAACGAGCGCCCCGCGGAGGATGGCTGGCGCATCGGAGGAGCACGGCAGAAGGTGCGGGCCGTCGCCCCTGTCGTGGGTCGATAGCCGAGGAGCGAACCGACCTCGCCGCAGGCGCCGGGCCCTCTGCGTCCGCGTTGGCCTCGTGAGCCGGAACGGCGGGGGAGAGACCCGGCGGGCGGCGAGGACGACGAGCAATGGCCAAAGCGCCTGCGCGCCCGATGCCACGCGCTCGGCCAGACCGCGCTGGCCGCCGTGCAGCTCGGCCGCGAACCACACCACGAGTCCGAGGAGCACGCCCGAGGCCAGCGCTGAGGGAAGGCGTCTCATGAGCGGGACAGGGGCCCGACGCCGCGCCGCCAAGACGGGCCACGCACCGAGGGAGACGAAGGCCACGGTGGCCGCCACGGTGTGCGCGGCGGAGTTCCCATGGGCGGGCTGGGGAAACGCGGCCACCAGGACTGTCGCCGCACCACCCGCGCCGAGCACGATCCGGCCCCCGCGCCGTGCCGGGCGCAAACCCGTGGCGGTGACCACGTGGCATGCGCCCAATCCGGCCAGGGCCGACGTCATGACCCAGCGGTCGGTGGCCCCGAGGGCGGCAAGGGCGCTGATCGTGTCGCGGATGGGGTTGTATCCGGGTGGTTGCCGCGCCTCGGCGAGGCTCCAGCCGCCGATGAGCAGCACCGGGGCGACGCCCGCGGACGCAACGGCCCACCAGGGGATCCGTCTCACCGCTCGATCCTAGGTGCGCGGTGACGCCGACGGCTCGAAGGACCGACGGCTCGCGCCCTGATCTGACCATCGAGGTTCGCTCACGGAATCCTCACAACGCTGCTCCGCACTGCCCCTCGGCACCATCAGATTCCCGTCCGTCTCGCGTTGGAGGTCGAATGAAGAAGACGCTCGCATGAACATGGACAAGGCCATTGCCAAGATGGCTGTCGGCCTGGCGCTGTCCGGGGTCACGGGGACGGGGCGCGAGGGGACAGGTGGTCGACGTTCGGCGTAGGGCACACCATAGGGCCAGGGCTCAGGCCGAAAGGAGCTGCTCCAGGTGGCTCGAGATGACCGGCCACGCCGCGCCGGCCGGGTCGATCATCTCGCGGTGTCCCACCCCTTCGATCGGCACGTAGAGCGCGTCGTCACCTGCATCGCGCCGCGGCGCGTGCGTAATCGCTGCTCATGGCCGGCGGCACGACGGTGTCGGACAGTCCGTGCACGAGGACCTGTCGGGCTCCCAGCGGCAACAGGGCCGCGGGCGAACTGGACTCGTAGCGGTCGGGGTGGGCTTCGAAGGATCCGCCCATGAAACGCGAGACGGCACCACCGCCGAGCCCGAGCTCGGCCCCGCGTCGGAGGTCGACGACTCCCGCCAGCGACATCGCGGCGCGGGGCGACACTGCGGGGGCGCTCGATCCTGCATCGTGTGCCCTCCGCCCCCGCGCCGCCACCCACGGGGCGAGACAGCCACCGGCGGAGTGCCCGCACGTGACGGTCCGTTCGGGGTCGACACCGCGCAGACGGGCCACATGGTCGACTGCGGCGTCGACGTCGTCCAGCGTGGTTGGCCATCCACCACCCCCACCGAACGGCCCCAGGCGGCGGTATTCGATGTTCCACGCCGCCCAGCCCCGTTTCGCCACGGCGCGCGCCAGTCTGTTCATGACCACCTTCGGGTAGACCGAACGCCAGTAGCCCCCGTGGATCAGCACGACGACCGGGATGCGGCCCGAGCGCGCCGTGCCCACCGGCAGCCAGAGGTCGGCGACCTGGCACCCGAGGGCTCCGTAGCGGTGTCGGATGGGCCGCACCGGCGCAACGGTAGCGGCGGCGCGAGAGATCTCCGGCGACCTCGACGTCGGTTCGCGGCTACCGGGTCACAGGAGTCAGGTACCCGTTGGACGTCGACCTCACCGTGTCAGCCTCACCGTGTCAGGCGCTCGACCCCGTAGGGCGTCACCGGCTCAGGCGACACGCCGAGGACCCGGTCTGCGACCAACGCGGCAGAGTACGGACCGAGGAGTAGCCCGTTGGCGCCATGGCCGGTGCATACGTGCACATTGCCGAGTCCCGGCAACGGGCCCAGTAGTGGTCGATCGTCCGCGCTCGTGGGGCGCAACCCCACCCGGACCTCCGCGAATGACGCATCGGCCAGACCGGGTGCGATGGCAACGCATTCCCGCAACAGGTCACGCACCCCGCCGGCGGTGGGCCGGACGTCGAATCCGGCCTCGGGCTCGAATGTGCCTCCGCATGCGACGCGCCCTCCCGGCCAGGGCACCAGGTAGAAATTGAGGATCGGCTGCACGATCGGCCACCGGCCACTGTCGGTCTCGTGGCCGACCTGGTGACCCGCCTCCTGGTTCGATCGGGGCGCGCCGGGAAGCACGACGTGGACGATCTGACCCTTGGTGGGTGTCACCGGCAACTCGACACCGAGCTGACGGGCGACACTCCCTGACCACGCCCCGCCGGCCAGTACGAGCGCGCCACAATGCACGACGCCATCGGCGTCGCGTACCGAGGTGACCCGGTCGCCGCTGCGGTCGAAGCCGGTCGCCTCCATGGCGACGAGGGTGACGCCGCGCCGCGCCGCGGCGAAGCGCAGCGACGCGCACAGCGACCGACCGTCGACGCGGGCTGCCGTCGGGCTGTACAGGGCGCGCCAGGGACGGCCCAGCGGGGGGAACATCGCCTGCGCCTGCTCGGCGGGGATCTCGGTGACGCCGGGGCTGCGGGCACCGACCACGGCCTGCATCTCGGTGAACCACCGGTCTTCGTGCTCGGCCAGCGCCACCACCAGCGAGCCGCATTCGGCGAAGGCCTCGGGCCCCGGATCAGCACCGTCACCCGCCAACCGGGCGACGAGTGACCGCAGGTGCCGCCCCGCCGCGGCACCGAACTCGAACCACGGCTGGTCCCGTTCCGGGAACGTCTCGGGGGAGATGATCCCGGCTCCGGCGTCCGAGGCCCGCCCCGGGAGCGCGCCGTCCACGAGGGCGACCGACGCGCCGGCCCCGGCCAGCTCGTAGGCCACGCAGGTCCCCACCAACCCGCCGCCGACAACGGCGACGTCGACCGAGGGCCGTGCTCACGTCGACACCGTGCTCACGTCGACACCGTGCTCACGTCGACACCGTGCTCACGTCGACACCGTGCTCACGTCGACACCGTGCTCACGTCGACCGAGCGTAAGGCGCCGACCGACGCGGGGCCACACCGGGGTCACGGTGTTACGAAGCCGTCGCCTCGGCGCCCTGCTCGGACTGGTTGACCCACGCCGCGTACATCTCGGCGTAGCGACCCTGCCGGGCCAGGAGCTCGGCGTGGGAGCCGGCCTCCACGATGCGTCCTTCGTCGACGACCACGATGCGGTCCGCCTTCATGGCCGTGGACAGGCGGTGCGCGATGAGCACGGCGGTGCGCGCCTCGAGCAGGATGTCGAGGGCCGCCTCGATGCGCGGTCTCGGACTGAAGGTCGAGGTTGGACGTGGCCTCGTCGAGGACGAGCACCCGGGGATGGGCCAGGAATGCCCGGCCCAGGGCGATGAGCTGGCGCTCACCCGACGACAGGGACTGGCCCCGTTCGTGGACGATGGTGTCGACACCCTGGGGGAGCCGTTCGACGAGCTCACCGAGGCCCACCGCCGTGATGGCCTCGTCCACCTCGGCGTCGGTGGCCGAGGGTCGGGCGAAGGCGAGGTTGTCACGGATCGTGCCCGCGAAGAGGAACGGCTCCTGGGGAACCACGCCGAGCTGGCGGCGGAGCGAGTCCAGGGTCACCCCTCGGATGTCGTGGCCGTCGATGCGCACGTGCCCGACCGTCGGGTCGTAGAAGCGGGTGATCAACTTGGCCAGGGTGGACTTCCCGGCCCCCGTGGGGCCGACGAAGGCCACGGTCTCGCCAGGCGCGATGCGTAGGTTCACGTCGCGGATGACCGGCACGTCGCGGTCGTAGCCGAATGTCACGTCGTCGAAGACGATCTCCCCCTCGATGGGTGGCAGTTCGCGAGCGTCGGGCGCCTCGGTGACCGTGGGCTCGGTCGACAGTAGGGTGCGCAGCTTGAAGACCGAGGCCTGACCCTGCTGGAAGCTGTTGTACTGCTGGACCAGCAGCTGGATGGGGGCGAAGAACCGGTTCAGGTACAAGAAGAAAGCGATCAGCTGACCGGGGGTGAGCGAATGGTTCACCACCATGTCGCCACCGATCCCGAGGAGCGCGGCTTGCCCGAGCCAGCCCAGCAACTGCGTGCCGGGCCCGTAGATGGCATTGATCTGGGCCGTGTAGATGTTGGCGTCGCGGTACTCGCCCACCACGTTGCGGTGACGGATGATGTTGAACCGCTGGCGGTTGTGGGCGGTCACCACGCGCACGCCGTGCAGGCTCTCGGACAGGTCCGCCATCACGTTGGCGATCCCGTCGCGGACGCGGTCGTAGCCGCGTTCCGAGGCCACACGGAACCACAACGACATGAGCACGAGCGCCGGAATGACGAGCAACACCGTGATGAGGGCGAGCTTCACGTTGGTGGTGAAGAGGACGACGGTGATGACGATCATCGTCAGACCCTGGATGGCGAACTGGGCCAGGCCGTCCTGGAGCAACTGCTGGAGGTTCTCGATGTCGCTCGTCATGCGAGTCATGACCACCCCGGCCTTCTCGGCGGTGAAGAAGTCGAGCGACAGGCGCTGGAGATGCGAGAAGACCTTGACCCGGAGGTCGTTCATGACCCCGGCTGCCAACCGGCCCGTGACCCTCACCAGCTCCCGCTGGGTCACGGAGGTGAAACCCACAAAAGCGAGATAGAGGACGGCGATCAACAACACGACACTCAGATGGCGGTGGCCCGGCACCATGCCCTTGTCGATGGCGAGCTCGGTGAGCTTGGGGCCGGCCTGGAGCGCCACGCTGGTGACGACCACGAGGACCGCCGACACCACCAACATGCGCGGGTACTCGAGGAGCAGTCCCCACAGGCTCAGGCGTCGCCGCTCCTTGACGCTCTGGTGCTGCGAGAAGTCGACGGCGGGCTCGCCGTGGTCGGGCTCCTCGGCCAGGAGCGCGTCGACCCCGTCCTGGAGCTCCGAAGGGATGCCCCCGAAGGGCAGCCCGGCCGCCGCGGGCGCGCCGGGGCGGCCCCCGCCGCCGAACATGGGCCCGCCGCCCCATCCGCCGAAGCCCATCAGTTCCCCCCTCGGCTCGCGGCGCCGGTCGCCGTTGCCGTGGCCGGCGCCGTTGCCGTGGCCGGCGCCGTTGCCGTGGGCAGAACCCAGCGCCACTTCCACGGCGTCGGGGTCGACCTGGGCCAGGACCTCCGCGTAGTGCGGCGTGCTCGCCAGCAGCTCGGTGTGGGTGCCGTCGGCCACGACGTGCCCGTCCTCGAGCAGCACGACTCGGTCGGCCAGGCTGATCGTCGACAGCCGGTGGGCCACGATCAACGTGGTGCGGCCCTCCATGAGCACCCGCAACGCGTCGTGGATCTGCTGCTCGACCTGGACGTCGATGGCGCTGGTGGCGTCGTCGAGGACCAGGATGGGCGGGTTCACGAGCAGGGTCCGGGCGATGGTGATGCGCTGGCGTTGGCCTCCCGACAAGGTGTAGCCGCGTTCGCCCACCACCGTGTCGTAGCCATCGGGCAGGTCCCGGATGAACGCATCGGCACCGGCGGCGCGCGCCGCCGCCTCCACATCGGCGATGTCGGCGTCGGGGCGCCCGTACGCGATGTTGTCCCGGATCGACACCGAGAAGAGAAAGGCGTCGTCGAGCACGACCCCGACGTTCGCCCGCAGGCTCTCGATGGTCAGGTCCCGGACGTCGTGGCCGTCGATGAGGAACGTCCCGTCGGTCACGTCGTAGAAGCGCGGGATGAGTCGAGCCACCGTCGACTTGCCCGAGCCCGTCCTACCCACCAGGGCCACGGTCTCACCCGGGCGAAGGTGCAGGTCGAGGTCCGACAGGACGGTGGGGAGGCCCGGGCCGTAGGAGAACCCCACCTTGTCGAAGCGGACGTCACCTCTGCAGTCGACAAGGTCCGACGCCCCGGGCCGGTCGACGACGGTGGGCTCCTCGTCGAGGATCTCGTAGATGCGCTCGGCCGACGCCGCGGCGCGCTGGCCCATCATGATGATCATCCCGAGCATCATGAACGGCGCCTGGAGCATCAACAGGTAGGCGTTGAAGGCCAAGATCGCACCCAGGCCGAGGGTTCCGTGGATCACCATGTAGCCGCCGAAGCCGAGCACCAGGGCCAGGCCCACCTGGGGGAGGTTCTGCACCGCCGGCGTCCACCGGGCCCGGAGGTCCGCGTCCTTGACGTATCCCCACTGCACCTTGTCGGCCGCCTTCGCCAGCGTCCGCAGTTGCTCCTTCTCCTGGGCGAAGGACCGCACCACCCGAACGCCGTTGACGTTCTCGTCGACGATGGTGGCCACATCGGCCAGGCGGGCCTGGATGAGCCACGACACCGGGAACATCCCCTTGCGCATGCGGTGCCCGACGATGAAGACGAAGGGCATGGTGATCATGGCCACGAAGGCGAGGGGGACGTCGATCGACAGCATGAAGCCGAAGGCGACCAGCGCGATGCTGCACTGCACCAGGATCATGGGCGCGAACGTCATGTACATCTGCACCGACCGGATGTCGGAGTTGGCGCGCGAGATGAGCTGGCCCGACTGCACGCGGTCGTAGAACGGGAACGACATCCGGGTCAGGTGCTCGTAGATCAGGGTGCGCAGGTCGTACTCGATCTCGTACGCGGTCTGGAACAGAAACAGGCGCGAGACGTACCCCGCCAGCCCCCCGGCGAGGCCCAGGCCGAGGATCCACCACACGTAGAAGTGCAGGGGCACGGTGTGGCGCTGCACCGAGTTGTCGATGGCGTGGTTCAGGAGATCGGGGATCTGCACCTGGAGCACGAGACCCACGAAGGAGAGCACGAGGGAGGTGACGAAGATGCCCCGGTGTGCCCTCAAGATGGGCATGGCCCGGCGCAGCCAGGTCTTGGTGGTGTCGGGATCGACCGATCCCCGGGGCGCGCCGTAGCGGTCCGTCTCGGTGACCGAGGGAGCCGACGCGGACGCGGGGGTTGCCGCCCGTGGACCGGACGCGGTCACAGCCGGGCCGCCTTGGCCGAGTGATAGGCGCGCATGGCACCGCGCCACAGCACCAGGCCGTCGAGGGCCTGGTGGGTGAGGGCGGGGTCGTCGAGGCTTCCGGCGATGTCGGTGAGGCGGGCGTCGACCGCGGCATTGGCCTTGGCCAGGAGGCGCTCACCCTTGGGGGTGAGGGTGTGGGTGACGCTGCGCTTGTCGAGGTCACCGGGGGTGCGCTGGACCAGGCCCCGGATCTCGAGCCCGTCGACCACCGCCGTCACGGTGGGGCGGCGCACGGTCAGGTGATCGGCGAGGGCCGAAGGGATGGAGACCCCTTCGGCCAGCAAACCCAGGACCCGGTACTGCGGCAGGGACAATTCGACGTCGGTGAGCGCCAGCTCCACCTGCTTGGACAGCCAGGCCGCGGCGCGCCCGAAGGATCCCGGCTCGTGTGCCGTGGTCGTGGCGGCGTCTCGGTGCTCTTCGGGTCCCAGGGCCATGTCGTTAGACTATCTAACGAGAACAGGCCTCCGACCGGGGGTTCGGTGCCCCGGGGCGATCGTGCCCGGCCGATAGCGTTCTGGGACAGCCCCGGAGCGGAGGCCCCCTTGGATCGGAAGCGCGACGAGTCCGGCTCGGCGGTGGTGGGGACCGGGCCCGGTGCCGCCCCATCCCATGTGCACCGGGGCCTGGCGCAGGTGGACATGGGTGTGTCCACGTCCACGGGTGTCCCCTCGGCCTCTGTGCCCGGCACCGACACGACACCGGGCGACGACGGGCAGCTCCGGGACGGCATCCGCACCCGGCTCTACCGAGACGGCTCGCTGGTGAAGGAGAACTTCCCGGTCGACGAGATCTCGGACCACCTCGCCGACGACAGCGACTGCGTGGTGTGGCTCGACCTGTGCGCCCCCGACAGCGAGCAGCTCGACATCATCGGGACCGAGTTCGGCTTGCACAAGCTGGCCATCGAGGACGCGCTGCACGAGATGCAGCGGACCAAGATCGACCGCTACAGCACGCACCTGTTCATGTCGGCCCATTCGGCGACGCTCGATCCCGGGACCGGTGAGTTGGGCTCCCACGAGATCTCGGTCTTCATCACCCCGCACGCCCTCATCACGGTGCGCAAGGACCCCGCGTTCGCCATCGACCCGGTGGTCGATCGCTGGGACGCCTCTGAGGACCTGGCCGGCTGCGGGGTCTCGTTCCTGCTCTACGGCCTCTTGGACTACCTCGTCGACGGCCACTTCCGGGCGGTGGAGTCGCTGGACGAGGCCGTCGAGAGGACCGAGGACGCGCTCTTCGATGCCCGGCGTGGCGCCATCGAGACCGTGCAGCGCCAGTCGTTCCAGCTGCGCAAGAGCCTCGTGCTGCTCCGGCGCATCACCCTGCCGATGCGCGAGGTGGTCAACAGCCTCCTGCGTCAGGACCTCGACATCGTGAACGAGACGATGGCTCCGTACTACCGCGACATCTACGACCACGTCATCCGGGCCACGGAGTGGACCGAGTCGCTGCGCGATCTCGTGACCACCATCGTCGAGACCAACCTGACCGAGCAGGGCAACCGGATGAACCTGATCATGAAGAAGGTGACCAGCTGGGCGGCGATCATCGCCGTCCCGACGGCCATCACGGGATGGTACGGGCAGAACCTGCCCTATCCCGGCTTCGGCAAGGAGTCCGGGCTCATCGCCTCGGCCGGCCTGATCGCGGTGTGCGCGCTGGGCCTGTACGTGCTGTTCCGGCGCAAGGACTGGCTCTGATCGGGGCCCGGTCCGGCCCGCTCCAAAAGCCCAGGTCGGTCCCGCCGGAGGGAGAACCCTGGGCAACCGGGCCCCGCGTCCGGTACCGTCTGCCCAGGTAGACGCCGGTAAATCGGCGCTATTGGCGGGGGGTACGGCCATGGCTCACAGATTGCGCTCCATGCGACGGCCGGCGCGGATGGCGCTGGCGATCGCCATCGTGGCGGGAGCGGCGTTCACCGCCGGCTCCCTGGGCAGCGCCGCGTCCGCCTCGGGCACGTGGTCGGCCCCCACCCTGGTGGACTCCGGCGGCGCGCTGTCGTCGGTGTCGTGTCCGACCGTGAAGTTCTGCATGGCCGTCGACGGGACGGGGAACGCCGTCATCCACAAGCGGAACAACACGTGGGAGACGCCCAATCCGATCGACGTGGGTGACGGTGGGTTTGCCTCGGTGTCGTGTGCGACCACGGTCTTGTGCATGGCCGTCGACGGGGCGGGCAAAGAGCTCCATTACGCCTACGGGATCTGGTTCCGGGCACTGAGCATCGACCCCGGGGTGGCTCTCGACTCGGTGTCGTGCCCGACGGGGAGGTTCTGCCTCGCCGTCGACGCCTCGGGGAACGCGTTGTCCTATGACGGTGCCACCTGGACCGGTCCCACCACCATCGACGCCGGCCACGCGCTTGCGGCGGTGTCGTGCCCGACCGCGAGCTTCTGTATGGCTGTCGACGACAGCGCCGCCGCACTGACCTTCAACGGCACCACCTGGTCGAGCCCGACGAGCATCGACGCGGGGAGCACCGTCAAGGCCGTGGCCTGTGTCAGTGCCAGCCTGTGCGCGGCCGTCGACGATCATGGCAACGCCCTCACCTTCAACGGCACCAGCTGGTCGAGCCCGACGAGCATCGACCCCGGGCACGCGCTCGGCTCGGTGTCGTGTGCCACCGCGGCACTGTGCGTGGCCGTCGACGACAACGGTGGTGCGCTGATCTATGACGGTGCCACCTGGTCCGGCCCCACCGGAATCGACGCCGGTCACGCGCTTGCGGCGGTGTCGTGCCCGACCGCGACCTTCTGCGTGGCCGTCGACGGGGCGGGGTACGCGCTCAGCTTCCCGCCTCCTGTCGCCATCACGACCACGTCCATCCCGGCGGGGACCCTGCACCACACCTATACGGCCACGCTCGGCGCCACCGGTGGCAATCCCCCCTACAAGTGGTTGGCCAAGCTTCCGCATTGGCTCAAGGTCAACAGGACCACGGGGGTGATCTCGGGCATCCCCCGGCGCACCGGGAACTTCGTCGTGACGGTGACGCTCCTTGATCAGAAGATCAGGATCCCCAACAGGCCTGCCACCCAGAACCGTGCCGTGAAGAGCTTCATGCTCACGATCTCGTGACACCTTCTGTGAGGTACAAGAACCCGTAACCCTCGTCGCGCACCGACACCCCGGCCTCTTCGAGCGCGACGTCCCAGTCGCCGGTGACCCCGGGGTCGGCGAGCTCCATGCCGTGATCGGCGACGAGGACGAAGGCCGTGTCGTCCCAGGCGCCGGACCGTTCCACAGCGTCGAGCAGATGCCCGATGCGGGCGTCGGTGTCGCGCACCGATGCCGCCGCGATCTCCGAGTACGGGCCGCCCTCGTGGAACGCCGAGTCCGTGAGGGTGAAATTGACCCAGCTGAATGTCGGCACCGGCCAGGACCTGCCGCGGTGCTCGCCGCTCCAGATCCCGCAGAACTGGTCGACGGCGGTGTGGTCGATGAGTGAGGACCACCGGTAGTCCTTGCTCGGACGCACGAATCGTTCCGTGGTGTCGGGGAGCTCCTCGGCCCTGGGCGGAAGGTCGACGGCCTCGCCGGCGCGCATCTGCTCGAAGACCGAGTAGTCCGCCCCCGAGTCGCAGGGCTCGTTGACCGAGATCGACACCGCTCCCGGTCGGGCACGGTGCACGGCGTCATGCACGGTCTCGACCGACGGCGAGAGCCACTGCATGGCGCGCGGCCACGTCGAGGGGGAGTTGGTGACGACCTGGGCGCCGGTCGGGCGGTCGACCCACGCGTTGTGCAGGATCCCGTGATGGCCGGGGTGGCTCCCGGTCAGGATGGTGCTGTGGTTGGCGAGGGTCACCGTCGGAAGTGACGCCATCGCCCCGTAGCGGTGGGTGGACCCCTGCTCCATGAGGCGGGCGATGTTCGGCGCCTGGCCCCGGCCCGCCAGGTCGTAGAGCACGTTCGGGTTGGTCCCGTCGAGGAGCATGGCGACGACGTGTCGGGCGCGGCCGGGCTCGGTCACGAGCTCGCTGAGCACCGCGCCGTCCTGGTGGACGAGCCGGGCTCCGGCCGGCGCCCCCGGGGGAGCCGGGCATCCGAGCAGCTCGAGGATGGTGGGCGCCACGTCGACCAACCGGCACGAGGCGTCGACCATCCCGCGCGCCTCGACCCCGGCCCCCGCCGCGATGAACGGGGCGCGCGCCTGGACGATGCCGAGCGAACCGTGTTCACCGAGGTGGCCCCCGTGATCACCCCAGTAGTGCGAGGCCGTGTGAAGGACCACGAGATCGGGGGCCGAGCGGTGGTCGAAGAGCTGTGCCAGGTGGTCCAGGGCATGGGGATAGGAGTTGTCGCGCCGGGTGGGGTGCGGCACCGCCCGTTCCGCCTCGAGGCTGCCGAAGTGGGTCGGGTCCTGCCGTCGGACCGGGTCCAGCCCGCTGAGCACCTCGGATTCGTACGCCCAACGCGTCCCGCTGGTCGGGGTCACCTCCCGGTGTCGTCGGAAACGGACATGGCCCTCGGCCGAGGCCACCTCGTAGCGGTCCGGAGCCGGCGACCACGCCACGAGGTCGACGACGGGCTCGAGCGGCGCCCCCAGGAGCACGGCCAGAGCGCGGTCTCTGGTGGCGGCCCCGGCGCCGGGCAGTGCCAGTGTCATCGCTGGGAGCGTAGGGCGCCCGCCGTGGCCGGTCATAGGAAAGAATCGCGGGGGTCGTCCGGCCACGGCAGGGCGCAGGGAGAGGCGATGACAACATTCGTCCCGGGGCGGTCGGAGGGAAAGCGGTCGCAGGGAACGCGGGTGACTCCCGGGCTGACGGTCATCGCTGCCGTCGTGATCGTCGTCGCGCGCGTCGCCGTCGCAGTCGCTGGCGGGGACGCGCCTGTGCCCGCCGCCGCCCAGTCGAACGGGACGGTGCTCCCGGGGACGCCGTGCCCGGTGTACCCGGCCGACAACGTGTGGAACACGCCCGTCACCGGCCTCCCCGTCAACCCCGCCGGCGCCGGGTGGTTGGCCTCGATGGACGCGTCGACCACATTCCTCCACCCCGACTACGGACCGTCGGGGAAGAAGAACAAGCCCTACGGCATCCCGTGGCAGATCGTGGCCCCCTCGACTCACCTCGTGCACGTCAGGTTCACCTACGCATCCGAGAGTGACGTGGGCCCGTATCCGCTGTCGCGCTCGACGCCCGTCGAGAGGGGCTCTGACCGCCACGCCCTCATGGTGAACCCTTCGTCGTGCACCCTCTACGAGCTCTTCGACACCCGCTACCGCGCCGCCAGGACCTCCACAGCCGGGTCGGGTGCGATCTGGAACCTGCGTTCGGACGCGTTGCGCCCTGCCGGCTGGACCTCGGCCGACGCGGCGGGTCTGGCCATCCTCCCCGGCCTCGTCAACTACAACGAGGTGGCGTCGGGATCGATGGACCACGCCATCCGTTTCACCGCGCAGTGCACGCGGGAGTCCTACGTCTGGCCGGCGCGCCACGAGGCCGGCCGAGCCGATGCCGCGTGTCCACCCATGGGTGCGAGATTCAGGCTCTCGGCGGCCTTCAGCCTCCCGGCGGCGCAGTGCTCGGCCATGTGCCAGACCGTCATCACCACTATGAAGACCTACGGGCTGATCCTGGCGGACAACGGCAGCAACTGGTTCTTCCAGGGGACCGCCGACACCAGGTGGACCGACACCGAGGTGAACCAGCTCAAGCAGGTCCCGGCCAGAGACTTCGTTGCCGTGGACGAGTCGTGTCTGATGGTGTCGGCCGGATCGGGGCAGGCCTACCAGCCGGGAACGGCGGCCTACACCCAACATTGCGGGTGACCCGAGGAGCCCAGCCGCCGTCGAGCCCAGCCGTCGTCGAGCCCAGCCGCCGTCGAGCACAGCCGCCGTCGCGCACAGCCGCCCCGTTTCTCGGAGCTCGGAGCTCGGGCTACAAGGTGACGGCGACCGGTCCGGCGGTGTCGAGGTCGCGGGCGGCGGCGAGAAAGCGCTCGGCGTCGAGGGCTTCGAGGGGGCGGCTGAAGTAGAAGCCCTGGCCCGCGTCGCAGCCCTCGTGCTTCAGTCGCACGAGTTGGTCGATCGTCTCGATGCCTTCGGCCACGGTCTTGAGTCCCAGGGCGTTCCCGAGCTCGATCAGCGCGTGCACCAGGGCGGTGCTCGCCGGGTCCGTGGCCGATCCGAGGATGAACGTCCGGTCGATCTTGAGGATGTCCACGGGGAACTGCTGGAGATAGGCCAGCGACGAGTAGCCGGTGCCGAAGTCGTCGATGGCGAGGCGGATCCCGAGATCCTTCAACGCCCTGAGTCGCAGGGCCGATTCATAGGAGTCGCGCATCAAGGTGGTCTCGGTCATCTCGAGGATCAACGAGGTCGGGTCGAGGCCCGAGTCGTCCAGGGCCGTCTGGATCTCGTCGACGAGGGTGCCGGTCTCGAACTGCCGAGGAGAGACGTTGACCGACACTGCGGTCGCCAGGTCGGCTTCGTGCCACCGGCGCGTCTGTCGGCAGGCTTCTTTCAGCACGAAGGCGCCGACGTCGACGATGAGCCCCGAATCCTCGAGGGCGGGGATGAAGGCGTCTGGCGCGACCACGAGCCCCGACGGGCGCCTCCATCGCAGGAGCGCCTCCACGCTCTGCACCGTGCCGTCGCCCAGCTCGATGACCGGTTGGTAGACGACGAAGAACTCACCGCCTTCCAGTGCCAGGCGCAGGTCGCGTTCGAGCTCGATCCGGGTCCGGAACTCGCCCCGCATGTGCGGCTCGAAGCGCACGGCCCGGTTCCGCCCCGTCGCCTTGGCCTCGTAGAGGGCGACATCCGCGTCCATGAGCAGGTCCTCGGCCGAGGCGTATGCGCCTGACACGATGCCGATGCTCGCCGCGATGGTGAGCTGGGGCCGGGCCGCGCTGTGCACCGCGAACGGGACGGTCAGCGATTCGAGGAGCCTCGCGGCCGCGGCCTCGGCGTGGTGGGATCCCGAACCTTCGACCAGCACGACGAACTCGTCGCCCCCGAGTCGACCGATCGAGTCTTCTTCGCGCAACGCGCCTTGGAAGCGGATGGCGGCTTGGCGCAGCACGTCGTCGCCGACGCGATGGCCGAGCGAATCGTTGACGTCCTTGAACCGGTCGAGGTCGACGAAGAGCACGGCGCCGTCGTGGCCGGTGCGCCTTCCCCGCTTCTGCATCTGCTCGATGCGGTCGAGGATCAGCTTCCGGTTGGGCAGCCCGGTGAGAGGGTCGCGCGTGGCGAGCCGCTCGAGCGCGTCCCGAGTCGACCGGAGCTGGGTGATGTTGTGCGCCGACACCACGAGCCCGTTGACGGTGGGATCGTCGAGCAGGTTGACGATGCTCAGCTCGCAAGGGACCGGGACCCCGCCGTCGCGGCGGCGCAGGTCGACCTCGACGATGGTCGGGCCCTCCTCGGCCTGCTCGCGGTCGAGTGCCGTGGCCAGCGCCTCACCGAGGGCGGAGCGGTCTGCTTGGACGACGAGGTCCTCGAGCGGGTGGCCCTCGACCAGGGCCTGGTCGTGACCCAACATCCGGGTGATGGCGGCGGAGACCGACCGCACCGTTCCGGCCCGGTCGAGCAGGAGGAGGATGCTGGCTGAGTTGTGGACCAGGGACCGGAAGCGCTCGATGTCGTTGGTGGCCACCTCCCAGCGACGCCGCTCGGTGAGGTCTCGCAGGCACCACACCAGCCCGTCGATGGGTGGCTTGCCCACCACGTTGGCGCCGATCAGCTCGACGAGCTTCCAACCCGTCGGCGTCTGGACCCGAAGCTCGATGGGAGAGCCGACGTTCTTGTCCTGCACGCTCGCCAGCGAGGCGACGGCCAGCTCGACGTCTTCAGGGTGGAGGAACTGGAGCCCGCTGGAGCCGACGATCTCCGCGTTGGACAGCCCGAAGAGCCGCTCCGCCGCGGGGTTGCCCCACACCAGGTTGCCGTCCGCGTCCGCCACGACGACGGCGTCGGGCAACTCCAAGGCGAGATGCTCCAACCACGCAGGTTCCATTGCCCCTTCCCAAGCCGCACCAGAGGCATCGGCCCGCGAGGGCCCCATCTGAACCCGTTGCCGTGCTCCGAGACGCCCTGTTCCCCGGAGCCCCAACGGGCGCGTCGTCCCAGGTGAGGGCCCCAAACGGCCTCAGGCGTGATCAGACGCAGGGGGCTTCACGATTCCGGAGCTGAACAACGTCCGCTGCCAGATCTCGGCCAGGGTGGCGGCGGCCACGTCCACCTCCACGGCCGGCCCCCGACCGTAGGTGTCGAGCAGGTAGCGCTCGGTCATGCCCACCAGCGCACGGGCCGTCTGCTCGGGCCGGTCGATGCTGCTCAACCCCTGCCGGCGCAGATCGGCGATGAACTCGGTATAGCTGTCGGTGAAGGCCTGGATCACCGAGCGCCACGCCTCGTCGATCTCGGTGCCGGCGCCCGACGCCTGTTCGAAGGCCAGGAGCAGGCGCCCATGGTCCCGGTACAGCGTGACGAATTCGACACCGGTCTCCAGGCCCGTCGACGGGTCCTGGAGCCAGCTGTCCGCGCTGCGGCGGAGCTCGTCTCCGAGGTCGGAGAGACAGCGCAACAGCACCGCTTCGAGGTCCGGGAAGTAGCGGTAGAACGACGTGCGGGTCAGCCCCGTCGAGGCCATGACGTCCTCGACCGTGAGGTCCCGGAACTCCCGGTCGGCCAACAGGGCCTCGGTGGCACGAAGGATCGCCTGTTCAGCGGTACTGCGCCGTTCTCGGACCCGCTGGCGGAGGATCGAGCTCGCGGGGGTCATGCCCAACCGCGTTCCGATGGGACACCCCGGTCGACCGTGCGCTGTGACGCTACGTGTGACATCCAGTGTGACGCAAAGTTTGACACTGTGTCTGCCATAATGTCATTGTATTCCACCCACATCGGGGGGTCCAGCGTCCGACGACGGGCGGGCTCCCGTCGCAAAGGAGCCCCGTTGTCAGGCCCGGTGCATACCTGTGAGAGCCCGTTGCTGATCCACCGTGACGGCACCATGTCCTGTGAGGTGCCCGGCTGTGCCGAAGGGCGAACGGCCGCCGACCTCGAACGGGCCCTGGTCCGACACCGGGTAAGGATGAGTTGTGACGATCCCCGCCGAGCCCGTTGTGCCCGCTGCCACCCCCTGCCCACGGCCCGGCGCGCGTAGGGCCGACGGCGGCGCCCGTCGCCGCCCCTGGCGATCGGGGTCGAGGGCGACGAGCTCGACCGGTCGCCATGGCTGAGCGGGAGATCGTCGGCATCGTCTGGCATGAGGCCGACGACCGGGTGGACCTGATCTACGGCGAGGGTGAGGCGGACCGCCTGGTCGGGGCGAGGACCGTCGTGACCGAGCTGGCCGAGAGCGTCGGGCTGACGATGGAGCCGGGCCCCGTCGGCACGCTGCGGTGGGGCCGGAGCGCCCCGTCGGGATGAGGGTTGCAGGGTGAAATGCGATCTCCGATGGTCGTCGTGCCGCGGGATGCTCCGGGCCTCCGGCCTTCTGACCGAGCCGGGCCGGCGGTGCTTCAGGGTGCCGCCACCGTGGGTACGCCGAAACCGACGAGCCCCACGGGCCACAGGGCCGAGTAGCTGACGACTGACCCGGTGCTCGGCGCCTGCAGCACGATCCCCGCGCCGACGTAGATGGCCACGTGCTGTACCGATGTCGTCCCGTCGTTCCAGAACACGAGGTCCCCGGGCTGGGCCTGCGCCGCGGGCACGGCGGTGACGGCGTCGTGTTGCTCCTGGGCGGTGCGGGGCAGGGCGATACCGGCCTGGCCGTAGGCCCATTGCACGAGCCCCGAGCAGTCGAACCCCGCCCCGGCGGCCGGCAGGGGGGTCTCTCCTCCCCAGACATAGGGCACGCCGACCTGGGAAGCCGCCGCCCACATCGCCGCGTTGAGGGCGGGCGGGATGGGCGCCGAGCTCCTGTCGGCGTCCACCGCGGCCGCGCCGGCGGACTGCGCGGCGAGGAACGCGGGCACCGAAGGGTCGTTCCCCGTGCTCAGCGCGGCAAGAGACGCCTGTTGTGTGGAGGCTGCGACCACGGCCGACTGCTGGGCCTTGGCGATGTCGGTCAGCTCGGTCTGGACCTTGGTCTCGGTGGCGAGGAGGGTCGCGTCCTGGGCGGCGAGCGTGCGCACCACGGACTCGTACGCGGTGGCGACCGCCGCGGTGTTGGCGATGGCGACCTGCTGATATTCGTTCGTAGCGGCGGCTTCGTTGGAGCTCGAGAACGGCACGGCGGTGATGTCGGTCAACGGGACACCGCCCATGTAGGCGATGAGGGCGTCGGTCCGGAGCCGCCGGCGGGCGGCGGCGACCTTTCGCTGGGTGTCCGCCACCTGGGCGCGGATCGACACCTCGTGCTGCTGTAGCGCGCCGAGCTGGGCCGAGTCGGTCTCATAGGTCTCGGCCAGCTGGTCGAGGACGGCACCGGTCTGGGTGATCTGCGCTTGGAGCGCCGACATCTGCTGGACCTGCACCGGGGTGAGGGTGACGGGGACCGGTGACGTCGTGGTGGTGGTGGACGAAGTGGTCGAGGACGGGGAGAGCGTCGGGTCCGGTTGCGTGCCGGCCACACTCGGGAAGAGCACGGGGCCTCCGACCAGCGTGGCCGTCACCAGCGTGGCCGCCACCAGCGTGGCCCTCACGGCCAGTGCCGGCAGGGGGGCACACGAACGGACGAGGCAGGACAAGATCGGCATGTTATGCGTATCGGCGCGGATGCCGTCCGGGCCGCACCCCGTGTTCCTCTCCGCCGGACCATCGGGCTCGGTCCGGACACGATGTGCCGAGGGTCGGTTCTCGAGCCGGGAATGGCCCCGTCGGGCGTATCCGCGCTCAAGGCACGACCCCGGGGCGACGACATTACAGAGGGTTGCTGTGGGCGGCGCGCCCTGGACCTGAGCATGACGAGGGGATCGGATCCCAAGGAAGCGATGATGGCGGCACCGTGACGGCTCCCTCTGGCTCGGGAAGTGGCGACCTCTTCATCGGGAGGCGCGGCAAGCCGGCGCGGCCCTCGGGGCGCAACAAGGCTGCGTCCGAGGCGCGCCCCGCTTCTCGTCGCGATGCGAGGCATGCCGAGGCGGATGCCGCGCAAATACGGGAACACCGAGAGAAGCTCATACGGGTCACGATCGCCAACCGTTCCCATGAGACCGTCTTCCAGCCGATCGTCGACCTCAACAGCGGGGGTGCTGTCGGGGCCGAAGCCCTGGCCCGCTTCGCGGAGCCCCCGATTCGCCCCCCCGACGTATGGTTCGCCGAAGCCGCCTCTCTCGGCCTGGGCGTCGAATTGGAGATGGCCGCTCTGCGCTTGGCGCTCGAGCAGCTCCGTCAGTTGCCCCCGGGCCTCTACCTTTCTCTCAACGCGTCGGTCGAGACGATCATGTCCGAGGAGTTCGGTGCCTCTCTTGCGGACGTGCCCGCGGAGCGGGTCGTTCTCGAGCTGACCGAGCACACCGAGATCCGTGACTACGTGCAGTTCGAACGGACCATCGAGGATCTGCGATCGAAGGGTGTCCGCCTGGCGGTCGACGACGCGGGCGCCGGGTACTCGAGCTTTCGCCACATCCTCAATCTGCATCCCGATGTCATCAAGCTCGACATCGCCCTCACCCGGGGCATCGACGGTGATCCGGCACGGCGAGCCCTGGGCTCGGCGCTGATGACATTCGGACTCGATGCCTACAACGCTTCGATCGTGGCCGAGGGCATCGAGACCGAAGGGGAGTTCAAGACCCTGCGCGCTCTGGGCTGCCCCTTCGGACAGGGGTACTACCTGGGTCGACCCGGCAAGTTGCAGGCGGCGCGCCCCGATCCTGCCCCGGTTCCGGGTGAAGCCCTCTGGCGTCCCGACCACGGCGCGTCACCGGGCACACCGCCACTGCACCAGGAGCCGTCCGCGGCCGACGCCGTGCCTCGAGCGCTACCCGAGACTGCGAGGGCGGGCGACCACACACCGGCTCTCGCCGACGTCGCGGCGGGTTCGGATCGTGGACCGACGCAGGGCCCCGCGCCGCACGACAAGGGCCGGGACGATCACGCCGAGTTCCTCGCGCTCGTCGCCGAGATCCAGGAACGGCACCGAGACGGGGACGACAGAGCGCACCGACGCCACAGGCCGCTCAACATGCTCCGCGCTCGTTGACGTCGCTGATCTCTCGGCGAGGGAGGACCTGACGCGTCGCGGCGTCCGCCGACGTCACGAACCCGCATCTCGACCGGTGGCCCGAGGGCCTGGATCCACCTATTCTTCTGGCGCGGGGTTGTCGGGGGCACACGCAGCGAGCCGCCTTGCTCCGGCTTGGGATCGGGTTCATGGCGCCCGAGGGGCCGTCTGAGGGGGGCGGCCTCGGGCGGCGACGGAGGCTCGAAAGGCGGCACATGAGACGGTGTGACGGCGGCCCGCAGGCCATGTGTCGGCGTGGACCGGTTCGCCGCCGAACTGGCGTGGCGCTGGGCGCGGCGCTCCTGGCGGCAGGGCTCGCTACCGGCTCCGCCGGAGGGACTGCCCTGGCGGGCCCCGCGGGCACCGCACCTCGGCAGGCCAGCCTGTCTGATCCCACCGCCGGCCACGGCTACCGACACGGTGCGGTGCCCTTGCGGGTGCCGCCCACGCTGTTTCCGGGCACGAACGGCCCGAGGCGGACGACGTCGCCCGGGCGGACGATCGAAAGCGCGGGCACCCGGGGCCAGGTGCGTTTCGAGGGTGGATCGGTCGTCACCGGATCCCCCAGGGTCTATCTCGTGTTCTGGGGATCTCGATGGGGGGCCCAATCCACCACCGGGAGCGGATACGAGGTCTATTCCGGGGACCCTGACGGCTTGGCCCTGAACCTCCAGGAGTTCTTCAGCGGCTTGGGGACCGACAACGAGTCGTGGAGCTCGATCATGACCCAGTACTGCCAGGGGATCGCCGGCGGCTCGAAGGCGTGCCCGCTGACGCCGGCGCCCAACCACGTCGGCTACCCGAGTGCCACCGTGCTCGCCGGCGTCTGGGAAGACACCTCCGCCACCCTGGCGGCTGCCACCGGCCGACAGATCGCGCAGGAGGCGGCCGACGCCGCCGTGCACTTCTCGAACCCCGCCGGAGCGCAGTACGTCATCGTGTCACCGACGGGTACCGACCCCGATCAGTGGCTCAGCCCGCGCTTCGGATACTGCGCCTACCACGACAGCAGCGGTGATCCCTTCCTCGGCACCGTGGTCGGGCCCAAGGTGCCCTACACCAACATGCCCTATGTCCCCGACGTGGGTACCGAGTGCAGTTCCTTCGCAAACCCCACGGTCCTCGTCGGCGCGGACGAAACCATCAGCCACGAATACGCCGAGGTCCTGAGCGACCCCTTTCCGTCGACAGGATGGACCGACCGCACCGGCAGCGAGATCGCCGACAAGTGCGAGAACCTCACCGGGGGCACGCCCGGAGGTTCGAGCTTCGTGACCCTGGCCACCGGCACCTTCGCCGTGCAGGGGATCTGGGCCAACGACCTGGGCAAGAGAGGCGGCTGCGAGACGGCGCACTCGCAGATCCTGACGGTCGACCCCGGGAAGCAGAGAGCCACGGTGGGCTCCCCCACCGGACTCCAGATCAGCGCCTTGGACGTCCGGGGGCGCCCCCTCGTCTACGCCGCCTCCGGCTTGCCGCCGGGCCTGGCCCTCGACCCCACGACCGGGTTGATCTCGGGCACCCCCCGGGCGCGTGGCCACTCGGCCACGTCCGTGGTGGTGTCGGATGGCCCGGCGAGCACCACCGTGGCCTTCGACTGGATCATCAAACGCTGAGCGGCGGCTGCATGACCACCGCCGTTGCTTGGGGGTAG
Source organism: uncultured Acidimicrobiales bacterium (assembly GCA_963739765.1). GTDB lineage: Bacteria > Actinomycetota > Acidimicrobiia > Acidimicrobiales > UBA8190 > Chersky-840. The sequence goes on from CAVUBP010000003.1 coordinate 1,165,051, forward strand.
GTCGCGGACGAGCAACCCACGGTCGACACGCCCGCGTCGCACTCGACCTGCATCGCCCAATTCGACGAGGGCGACCGGGATGGGCTGCGGATCTCGTCTGCCCGATGGGCTGCGGCCCTTCGCCGATGCAAGCGGGGTGTTGCGATCCCGCCGCCGGGGTAAATTCCTGGAGCCGGAACCGGAGCCGGAGCCGGTCAGGGGCAGCCGGGGTCCTCGTGGTTGCCGGAGACGGGAGGTCGCGGGTGCCAACAGGAGCGGTCTCTAGGCCCGGCGAGTGAGTCGTCGCCCGCGGAGGGACCCCCGGAGGCACACCCTGCGTCCGGCGAGGCGCCTGGGAAAGCCCGTGTTCGACCTACACGGACAGGCTGAGCTCCTCGCACTCACGTATTCACTCGGCGGCCTCGCGGTCGTCATCGCCTGGGTCCTGGCCCCGCGCAACATCGGCAACCGGGCCGGAATGGCGACGCTCCTGGTGTCTGTCTTCGCGGCGGCGGCAGTCATCTACGGGCTGAGGAAGCACCCACCGCGCTTCACCGGGGACGTGGCCATCGTCGGAAGCCTGGTGCTCATCGACCTGGGCCTGTTCTTCACCAAGCTTCATGCCCACCCGGGCTTGCTCAGCCCGTTCTTCGTGTGGGTGGGTGTCGCAGCACCGTTGTGGTTCCCGAGACGTCGAGCGATCCTGTACATGCTCATGGCTCTGTTCGCCTCTGCTGTGGTGATCGTCGTGGCCGGCAATTCCCAGGCGGTGGCGGGATGGGTCATCACCGTGGCCACGTTGGTCGTGGCGTTCCTCATCACGTTGTTCCTGACCGATGCGCTCGTCAAGCGGGAGCGGCTGGCGGTGGTGGGTGAGATGGCGTCGGTCGTAGGGCACGAGCTGCGGAACCCCCTCGGCGCGGTATCCAACGCCCTCTTCCTGTTGCAGCACAGCCTGGGCGCACATGTCACCGAGGACCAGCGGCGGAATTTCCAGATGGGTGAGCGAGAGATTGCAAAGGCGGACGCCATCATCAGGCAACTCAGCTCCTATGTGCGCCCGGTCGAGCCGGTCGTCGCTTCGCTCGAGCTCGGAGCCCTTGTCGCCGAGGTGCTCGAGGTCGCGCCCCCTCGCCCGGGCATCGAGGTCGCGGTGGACGTGCGGTCGATCGCAGTCGTCGCCGACAAGGGCCAGCTGGCCGAGGTGCTCACGAACCTGGTCACGAACGCATACGACGCCATGGGGGACCGTGGCGCATTGACGATCACGGCCTCTGTCCGAGCGCGTGCCACGGTCATCCAGGTCGAAGACGACGGACCGGGGATCGACGCGATGTTGTCGGAGCGCATCTTCGAGCCCTTCTACACCGACAAGCACTCGGGGACCGGGCTCGGTCTCGCCATCGTCCGACGCTTGGTGGAGGCTCACGGGGGATCTGTCCGACTCGACAATGAGGTCTCGAGAGGTACCCGGTTCCTGGTGGTCCTTCCCCGTCGCCAATCTCCGACGACGCGTGACGTCCCGAACGAGATCTCGGGGGCGTCCGCCCCCCGGATCGACGGGGTACCTCGGACATCGACACAGGACGAGGTCGAAGCAGGTGGCCCGCGGGCTCGGAGGCGGTTCAGCCGGCATCCCGCCCACCGGTAGGCACCGGACCCTGCCGGGGGCCCGCGAACCGGGAACGGGCGGGCACCGCGCTCAGTGCCTGTCGTGAGTGATCGCCCGTCTGGCCATGGCGGCGCGCTACTCCGAAGAGGAGTTCACGGCGGAGCAGTGCCAGATGGTCGGCTCGACGGCGCACCGATCCGGAGAGGTGCGCCGACCCCGATGCCCTGGTCGTGGACCGTTCTTCGGGTTGACGGGTTCGCTCGACGCTGTCGCTACGACACGCCCGATGCCGCTCGCAGCGGCGCGTTCGGTGAGGTTGGAGTCTGTGCTGGCACCGACCGGTCGTTGCGACCGGTCTCGTTCGACAGCTGCGATCCGATGACACCCATGCCGAGGATCCCACCCACCAAGGAGACGACCAGGGTGGCGGTGAGGATCCTCGTCTTGAGACGGTGCGGCACGACGTGATCAGACATCGCCGCCGAGTCTTGGCCACGGAACTGTGGAGATCGTTGGGGGTGGCTGTGAGCCAGCCGTGAATGCCGTCGGCGCAGGTCAGGACACAGCCGACGTTCCGGGTCAACCGGCCCGCGGCGTCGAGAACCAGGGGGGACGGCGTTCGGCTGGACCATCTGCGTGGCGATGAATCGCTTCGGTGGCGAGGAGCCGCGCACGTCCTGGGGCTACCTCGGCCGAAAGAACGCAAAGATCCCGCCCTCACCGAAGAACGACATTCGCCCTGGTGGAGGATCCGAGATCGGGCCGGGCAACTCGGCACCAGCCCTCCTGTCGGGAGCCGCTTCGTGACGCGCTGCCGCTCTGACGCGACAGGATGTCTCCATGGCCCGAGACCTGGCACGCGCCGATCGATCACGCATTGCTCGTGCCACCCGTCGGCGTGCCACCCCGCTCGTTCATGTCGTGGCGCTTGTCATCATGGCGGGTGCTCTATCCAGCTGTACAGGCACGACCACGGTGCATCTGCCGAGTCTCACCTCTCCGGTCTCCTACCCGCCGAACGTCGGTGGCTCGCTCGGCCTCGAAGGCCCGATCAGCTCGCCGGGCGGGCCGTTTCTCCAGGACTCGCAGGGTCGAGTCGTCTTTCTCCACGGCGTCAACGCGGTGTACAAGCTGCCTCCGTTCGAGCTCTATCCGGCACCGGGTAGAGCCTGGAATTTCACGGCGGCCGACGCGTCACTCATGGCTCGGCTCGGGTTCGATGTCGTGCGGCTCGGGATGACGTGGAAGGGACTCGAGCCCGGGACAGCGCCGCCGAACGATCCTGCGATCTGTACGCCTGGCGCTCCGCACGACCCGGGCCAGTTCAACCAGGCGGTGCTCGACCGCTATCTCGGCAAGCTCACCCAGACCGTAGACATCCTGGGTCGCTTCCACATCTACACGCTTCTCGATATGCACCAAGACGTCTACAACGAGATGTTCGACGGCGAAGGGGCGCCGGACTGGGCGGTGTGCACCGACGGAGCCCCGAATGCCGAAGCTCCCGGTCGATGGTCACAGAACTACGGTACCGCCGCGGCCGGGGCCGCCTACCGGCACTTCTGGACCAACGACGTCCGGGGAGATCTCCAGGGCGAGTACGACCGAGTCTGGGCGGCAGTCACCAGCCACTTCCATGGCAATCCGTGGGTCGTCGGCTACGACCCGTTCAACGAGCCGTTCTCGACGTCGCTCCAGCGCACCGGCGACGAGGAGTTCGACGGGCAGCTGGAGTGCTTCTACACCGGTACCGCTGCGGTCGGTGCTCCGGCGCACGGCGCACCAGTCATCACGTGCCCCCCCAACGACCCTCGGCAGGGCCTGATCCCGCAGATTCTCGCCGCCGACCCGGTCCATCTCATCTTCTACGAACCGGACATCTTCGGTCGTCGAGGGTCCACCAACTTCGTCGGGACGATGAACTTCCCGAATCTGGTGTTCAACGTGCACGTCTACTGCACCCAGCGCAGCGGCAAGACCGGCAACCCGACGAACATCGCGGCCTGTGCGGGACAAGAGGGCCGCTCCTTGCAGACCCGATCGGAGGACAGAGCCGACCTCGCATCCCTGGCCCAGCCACTCGGTCCGGCGTGGTTTGTCAGCGAGTTCGGCGCCACGTCGAACCCGGCCCTCCTCGACCGGCTCACCGGGGAGGCCGACCGTTCACTTGTGGGCTGGACCTATTGGTCGTGGAAGTACTACGGCGACCCCACCGGGAGTGCCGCCGAGGCATTGGTGGGCGCGGACGGGCACCTCCGGTCCACTGCGGCGATACTTGCCCGTACCTACCCCGAGGCGATCGCCGGACGACCGACATCGTTCTCGTTCGATCCGAAGAGCGGAACCTTTCACCTCGCGTACGTCCCTGATCATTCCGTGCGCGCTCCAACCGTCATCTTCGTCCCCACCGGGGTCCACTATCCGAACGGGTACTGCGCTCGGGTCTCGGGGGGCTCGGCCATCTCGAGACCCAAGAGCCCTCTTCTCGAGGTCGCCAATGCGTCAACAGGGCGTTCGGTCACCGTCGATATCACCTCCGGAACTTGTCGGGTCGGGTGAGGCGCTTGGCCCGGAGTTGCGGCCCGATGCGGGTCCGGTTAGGCACTACCCGATGAGCTCGTTGGAGGTTCGTCCCGTGGCCGGCGCGCTCGGGGCCAGGGTGACAGGTATCGACCTGCACCAGGTGACCGAGAGCGGCCAGCTCGACGAGGTCCGGACCGCTCTGGCCGATCACCTGGTGGTATTCCTGCCCGACCAGGAGATGGATCTCGACGACCTCGAACGGATCACCGACCTGCTGGGCGGTCGCGACATCACACCGTATGTGTCACCTCTCGAGGACCGTCCCTACGTCATCCGGGTGATCAAGGAGCCCGAGGACCAGCTCAACTTCGCCAATGCCTGGCACAGCGACTTGAGCTACCTCCCCGAGCCGCCCGCCTACACACTGCTGCACGCCTGGGAGGTCCCGGACTTCGGGGGCGACACCGTGTGGTCCAACCAGTACCTGGCCTTCACGACCCTGTCACGTGGGCTCAAGACGACGCTGGCCGGACTTCGAGCCGTGCACTGCGCCGGGATGGCCTACGGGACAGGAGGGTTCCTCGACCAGGTGCGGTCCCTCACCTCCATGGCCATCGCCCCCTCGCCCGACGCTTCGGCCGAACAGGTCCATCCTGTGGTCATCGAGCACCCGGTGACAAGAAGGGCGGCGTTGTACGTCAACCCCGTCTACACGACACGATTCGAAGGGTGGAGCCCGATCGAGTCACAGGCGCTCCTGGGGTACCTGCATCGTCATGCCACCGACGAGAACTTCACGTGCCGGCTCCACTGGGAGCGCCATACCTTGGCGATCTGGGACAACCGCTGCACCATGCACAACGCGCTGAACGACTACTCGGGCGTGCGCCGAGAGATGTTCCGCACCAGCGTGAGGGGCTCGGTTCCTCATGGCTCTCCGGCGCCCGAACCGGCCCGCTGAACCGGCGAGTCCGACTCCACCGACGCAAGGTCGCCGGCACTCCGTCGTTGCTGCTCAGGTCTCCGGCACTCCGCCGGTCATCTGGGCCAGCATCTCCTCCAGGGCTGCTTGATCCGGCCCGACGAAGGGCTCCATCGTCGTGGCGGCCTCGAGAGAGGCCAACAGCCGTTCTGTCATGTTGCGGGGTGCGGCGGGCAGATGGCTGCTCAGCACCATCTCCGGATCCATGGCGCGGATTGTGTCGAGTTCCTTGGCCAACATGGCGCGATCGGTCTTGCACAGCCACGGCGAGTCGACCGTCGCCCAGAAGGCCTGTCCCTGTCGCAGCTCTTCGTCGGAGAGGTCGTCGGCACCCTGGGGGACCTCGGACAGAAGTGCTCCGAAGCAGTCTGCGCTGAACAACGCGCCGGACTTGTCGTCGTGGAACCCGGTGGTGACAGGGTTGTCGAACGCGGGTGGTTTGAACGCGGTGAGAGTGCGATTGCCCACCGCGATCTTCTGGCCCGGGTTGACGAGGTGGACCCTGTCCATCGGCAACGGGGCGAACAAGGACATGATGCCAACCCCCACGAAGGTGGTGATGACGCGAAGCGCGGGATTCTCGGCCAGGAGCTGGTGCAGGGTGCCGATGTGATCGAAGTCGGTGTGCGTGAGCCAGATCCACTTGAGAGTCGAAGGATCGACGACCGTTCTCAGTGTCGCCATGAACTCCTCGCTCTGCACGACGGCTCCGGTGTCGACCAGGACAGGCTCGGGACCGTGGAGGACGAACGCGTTGATCGGAATGAGTCCGAAGCCGGGGACGGGGAAGCTCGAGGTGAGCACGTCGATGTCCGACGAGGCCTTGTAGGTGGTGAGCATGTCGTGGCTCCTTCAGATGCCGGTGGTCAGGGGGTCTTCGGTGGTCATCGCTCGGCTCCCGCGGTTTCCGACTCGGCCGCGGTCTTCAGCCGACCCAGCGTATGGCGCATCGCCTCTTGCAGCTCGCGGTGGCGGTTGGCGGGAACGTCGACGATGCGGGCCCAGGCCGGGATCCACCTCACCTCGTAGGACTCGGTGACCCGCGTGCCGCCTTCGACCGGCTCGAAGCGGTAGCGCCACACGGTGGACTCGCGCCCCCCCTCCTCGGTGACGAAGGCGAACTCCCGGCCGGGCTCGGCGGTGAGGACACGGCCGTGACGCGACCAGCGGAAGAGCTTGAAGGGCCCTCCCCGGTTGTGGCCCACGAAGGCGGCTCCCTGTTCGGGACCGGCGGCGTCTTGTCCCCACTCGACGCGTTCGCACTCGGGGCTCCAGTCGCCCATGCGGGGCAGATCGGCCACCAGGTCGTAGACGCGTCGGGCGGCGGCGTTGATGACCAGCTCCTGGCTGTCCTGTGTCAGCCACAACCTTCCGTTCTTGGTGCGCATCGACCCGTCCCTTTCTTTGGGCTACAGCAACAGAAGCTATGATAGATAGCTCTAGCTGTCAAGCGAAGTAAATGCTACGGTCACAGGGATGACATACGAGGACGCCACGGGGCCGCCCCCGGCCGGTCGACGACCCGAACGACCCGACCGGAGGGCCCGGCGACGCCAGGAGACCATCGAAGAGATCCTGGACATCGCCACGGACGTGATGACCGAGGAGGGGGTCAACGGCCTCAGCCTGGCTGAGGTGGCGCGCCGTCTCGGCGTGCAGGCACCCTCGATCTACAAGTACTTCCCCTCGCTCATGGCCGTCTACGACGCGCTCTTCCTTCGGGGTCAACTCGAGCATCTCGAAGTAATGCGAGAGGCCATGGCCGACGCCGAGCCCGGACTGGTTGCCCTCATCACGGGTCTGGAGGCCAGCGGACGCTGGTTCCTGGCCAACCGAGCCCTCGCCCAACTGCTGTTCTGGCGCCCCGTGCCGAGCTTCGAGCCCTCGGCCGAGGCGTTTGCACCCAGTGTCGAGATGGTCGCTCTCCAGCGCGCCGCGGTGGCCGACGCCGTCGCCAACGGGCAGCTGGGGGAAGGAGCCGACTCCGACGAAGCCATCTATCTCATCTCGACCCTCATCGTGGGGGTGCTCAGCCAGGCTTTGGCGAACGAGCCTGACCTCGAGTGGGGCCAGGGTCGCTTCACTCCCTTGCTCCCGAAACTCCTGAAGCTCCTCGCCGCCGTCTACCCCGTCACGGCGACCCGCTGATCGCCGCGACGCGCCCTGCACTCCGGCTCCTGGTGCGGAGTCGATCCGCGACCGCCGATCCATCCCTTGCCGGCGACGCCACAGCCCCCGGCGGCCTTGACCATCGCCACGTCGCTCGATCAGGATGACCGCGCTCCGCCCCAACCCCGGACTCGTGTGAAGACGGAAGGTGCCGATTCCCCCTCCAACCAAGTTGAAGGCACGCATCTTCGGTCATCGTCGCCTCGGTGTCCCGGTGGTCGTCGGGGTGCTCGGTGTGGTCGGGCTGCTCGATGTCGTCGGGCTCGCCTCTCCTGTCCGCGCCGACCCCCCGCCTGGTCCGGGGGCGGTGATCGGCACGCCTCTGCCCGCTGGGTGGGAGCAATGTGTCCTCGAGGGGGTCGGCGCATCGGCGACCGCGGACGACGTGGCCAACCTCGACGAATGGCAGGTGGTCGAGGGCGGCTCGACGAACAACGCGGCGGCCTACAACCCGTTCAACGTGCGCCAGGTGACCGATTCGAACGGGGTGGCCCTCCCCGCGGTGATCTCCTCGGGTGGCTTTCCGGCATTCGCCACGTGGGCCGCTGGTTGCGCGGCCACGGTCGCCGCGCTTCTCCAGCCCAGCATGGCCCCGATCGTGACCGCCCTGAAGGCCGGGGACATCGCCGTTCCGGGGGTCTTTCTCTACGACGTCGACCAGAGCCCATGGTGTGCGCCCTCGGCGGACGGGATTCCCTGCTATGCCACCGAGGTACTGGCCGGCGAGATTCTCGAAGCCCTCCTCAATGGCGGGTCCGGGCAGCTGAAGGGGTCCCTGACCAGCTATTCGGCGACCGGCGCCGACTTGCGGTCCTACGAGGGGGATGCCTCTGTGACCGCGGCCGCTCAGGGCGTTCTCGCCGCGAAGGACACGTTGCTTGTCTCGTCCGAGCATGCGGTGTCCGGCGCCCAGGCGGGACTGTCGAGGGCAGCTCGAGCCCTTCGCCGGCTGGCCCTCGACGACTACACCGGTGATGCCGCCTCGCGTTTCGAATCGAGCCTCCCCTTGTTGGGCTCGCCCGACGAGCAAGACACCATCGGCCAGTACTTCCGAGACATTGCCGCTTCGCTCCTGACCGACCATTACGACCGGGCCCAGGCAGCGGTGACGGCCGCTGTCTCGAAGAGACAGGCGGCCGAAGCATCGGTCGCTCAGGCTGCCTCGGAGGTTGATGCAGCGACAGCGGTGCAGAACCAGGCTCTTTCGGTGCTCGAGGCAGATGCAAAGGGGATCGAAGCCGGCCTGGCTTGCACCGCACCGCCTCTGATCACGGCTGCGGCGTCACCCGTCGGGGGCCAGGACAGCGCCGGCCAATTGTGGAGTGCGTTGCAGGATTGTCTGGCACCACCTCTTCCGCCGGGGACTCCGACGACGGTGTCGGCGCCTTCGTAGGAACTCCGACGATCATCCCGGCTGCGACCGGTCCGTGAAAGCCCGGGGATGTCGTCGAGCCAGTGACGAGCGCGTCGCCGTGCGGGGTGTCCATGTGAGGCCTTGGTCGGCGCGATGTCGTGGTCTGAACGTGCCGCCCGGTTCATGGGCGGGAACGCGAGAGCTTCTCCTCGACCGGTGGCAGAGATACCCGAGACCCGCTATGCCACTACCACTGACGGGCTGTCCTCGACCAGGTCGTCTGCCCCGGGAGTCTCGTGACCAGGACCAATGGCGTCTTCGCCACCGGATCAGCTCGTTCGAAACAAGCAACGGTGTCAGGGAATCGCCTGTGGACGCCCCTTTCGGGTCGTCGTCAACCCTTGGCAGCTCTGGTCCAGACCGGCAACGATGTGCGTCGTGGTAATTGAGACGCATGGTGGGTGTCAGGGTGAGTGATCCTCTGGGCACTCCCGGCTCACCCAAGAGCCTGCCGCTGATACTCGCGCGCGAGCTCGCGTCCAATCTGGCGACGCCGATGTTCTTGCTCGATGCCGGGGGCATGCTGGTCTTCTACAACGACGCTGCCGCCCTGTTGCTCGGACGATCGTTCGCTGAGCTCGGAGAGATCCCATCCGGGGAGTTCGGCGAGACCCTGCAGCTCTCGACACCGACTGGCGAACCGATTCGGCGGCGTGATTCGCCCGCTGGGATCGCCTTCTTCGACCGTCGTCCGGCGCATGAGACCCTCATGGCAACCGCCTACAACGGAGTGCGCCGCCAGTATGAAGCAACCGCCTACCCGTTGTTCGGCGCGGCTGGCGAGATGCATGGGGTCGTCGCCGTGTTCTGGGAGGCGCCGGGGGGACAGAGCGGCTGATGCGAGCTCGAGTCTGGGGATGCCGGGGGTCGGTCGCCGCTCCCGGGGCCGACACGGTCCGGTACGGCGGGAATACGTCGTGTGTCGAAGTGCGCCTGTCGAGTGGACACGCACTCGTCCTCGACGCCGGTACCGGCATGCGCCCTCTGGGCGTACTGATGCAAGACGACATGCCTGTCGAGTTGCATATTCTGCTGACGCACCTCCACCTCGACCATCTTCAGGGCCTCGGGTTCTTCCGTCCATTGTTCTCGCCCGGGCTCGAAATCCACATCTGGGGTCCGACTTCGCCGGTGCAGCACCTGTCGGAGCGGATTGCGATGTACCTCTCACCTCCCCTGTTCCCCGTCCGACTTGAAGACGTGCCGTCTCACCTCACCTTTCACGACACCCGCGAAGAACCTGTGGTCATCGGGTCAGCCACCGTCCGAGCTGCAAAGGTCACCCATCAAGGCCCGACCGTGGGATATCGAATCGAAGAACGCGGTCGCACCTTGGTGTACCTGCCCGATCACGAACCATCCCTCGGCACCGACCTCGTCGATGTCCCTGCGGCATGGATGAGCGGGCACGACATCGCTCGTGATGCAGACGTCTTGCTGCACGACGCGCAATACCGCGATCACGAATATGGCGCCCACGTCGGCTGGGGACACTCCAGTATCGCCGCCACCATGGAATTCGCCCGCAAGGCGCATGTGGACAACGTGGTCTTGTTCCACCACGATCCCTACCACTCTGACCGCGAGCTCGAAGAGCTGCTGGATGAAGCCCGGGGAAAGTGGCCGGGGAAGGAGAATCACGTCTGCCTCGCCTACGAGGGCATGACGATCGTGCTCGACGATGAGCCTGCGACACGATCCGAGCTCATCTATTGATGAGACTGCGCCGAGGACAATTGTCCGGGTAGTCACAGGGCCCCGGACGCCTCGTGCGGGCGGTGCCCGGTGTGCAGTTCTTCTCGGCCGCAATCCGAAGAAGGGGTTTTCGGGAAGGTCGGCTACGGCAGGAAGAGCATCGGGCGCGGGCGTCGCATGCGCCCCCGATCGAGGGCTTGGCGGGTCGCCTGGCGGTTGTTCTCGTAGACGAGCGCCCCGGACTCAGCGCCGGGGTCGACCCACACGGCCGCGATCAACGACATCTCGTCCGCACTCGTCGCCTCGAGGACATTGTCGGCGACCGCCTACAAGACACCCGAGGCGACTCCTGCTCGGGCGGCGCCCCATGTCTCCTTGCGCAGCGAGTACCTGGGGGCTGACGGTCCCGAGTGCACCGCTCACAGACCTCGCCCGGTCGTCCGCAACGAGCCGATGCCGAGGCTGCCGCGGTTGTCCTCAGCAGGGCCCGAGCTCGACGCGAGCCGCGCGAGCGGGTTGAGCTCGGGTGGACCGATCCTGGTCAGGGTGTTGCGGTCGATGTGACTGAAGAGCTCTTCTCTGCCGGGGATCTGCAGCACCCCTTCTTCTTCGTAGGACCAGGTCCCGTCGTCGTTCACCCAGACGTGGATCCGATAGCTCAGAGTACGGAACGCCTGATCGAGGAACGGGTTCGACAAGATGCCGTGGACCTCGGAACCGACGGTCGCCGTGAGCTCGAACTCGGTGGCGTCGGGACCCGCCGACCCCGATGCCAGGAGTACCTGGGCCCGCGGGATGCCGAGTGTGAGCGTCACCGTCTGCGCAGCAGGCTCGAAGAGCCAGTAGCCCACCTGGTCGTGGAACGTCTCGGCCTCGCCGGGCTTGGTGATGTGGGTGTGGTATCTCAGGCCGTAGAGGAGCTGTGGACCGTTTGTCTGGCGGTCGATCGGATGCAGCTCGTAGTGCTCGACGAACGCGTCCTTCTCGGTCCCCTCGGCGACCGGGTGTTGGTCGGAGCCCTTGGTCCCCTCCCAGACACCTGCCATGGGGCGCAGAGGCCCGAGATTTGCCAACGTGTCGGGGTCGCCGTCGGGCTCGGTATAGATGTCGGGTCCGTACATGGTCACCGCTCCCACCTCGCTCCGACCTCGTGCCGTTGCTCTCGACGGCGTCGTGCCATGTCCACCGAGAAGCCTCTGGTTGGCGAGAAACAGAGATTATCGGCAAGCAATCGATGCGAGAAGTCCCGGACCACGATGGCCACGACGGGATCTGTGTGCGGGTGCCCCTGAGGCCGGTCCAGAACGCGATCTACCCGGTGCCGTAGAACGGCGCGGCGAAACTGAACACGCCGCCGTCGGAAGCAACCAGCCAGTAGCCGGCAGTGGAGGGATCCGACGCCATCCCCACCACCGGAGCGTCGAGCGTGGCTCCACCCATCGACCCGTGGAACGGAGCACGACCCTCGGAGAAGATCCCTCCGTCGGAGGCCACGAACCAGTACCCCAGCCCGTCGGCGAGCGAAGCCATCCCGTTGACGGGCCGGCTCAGGTGGATCCCCCCGGTGCTGCCCAGGAACGGGGCCCCGAAGGAGAAGATTCCGCCGTCAGAGGCAACCTCCCAGTACCCCCCGGTGGCATCGTCTGCGCTCATCCCCACCACCGGGGCAGCGAGGCGTCGGCCACCCATGGACCCGTAGAACGGTGCGTCGCCGAAGGAGAAGATGCCTCCATCGGCGCCCACCAGCCAGTACCCGCCGCCGTCGGGTGTAGGAGCGATCCCCACCACGGGGGCAGCGAGGCGTCGGCCACCCATGGACCCGTAGAACGGTGCGTCGCCGAACGAGAAGATCCCTCCGTCGGCGGCCACCAGCCAGTACCCGCCGCCGTCCCGAGTCGAGACGATGTGGGCGATGGGGGCGCTCAAGGGGTGGCCCGCCATGGAGCCGTAGTTGACGGCGGCACCGTGGGCGGAAACACCACCGGACGCGTCGGTCAACCAGTAACCGTTGCCGTTCGGAGTGGACGCCATACCGACCACGGGGGTCACGAGCCTGCCGGACGTACCCGCTGTGCCCCAGAACCTCATGGCGCCGTCGTAGCTGTAGACGGATCGCAGATACGTCATCGTGTGCAACTGGACCGGCTGGTTGATGTTGATGGCATCCCAGAGGTTCCCACCCCCGGCGTAGATCCCTGAATGGGCGAAGCCGTTGATGCCGTTCCCACCCCAGAAGACCGCGTCGCCGGGCAGCAGCTCGGCGGTGTCCTCGGCGATGGTGGCCAGAGGAGCAATGAAGGTCCCCACGCCACTGGGCTGGGTCCCGTCGCCGGGCAACGCGATCCCTGTCGCTTGGTACACGGCGTACTGGACCAGGGACATGCAGTCGAATCCCTTGACGCCTGTCCCACATCCAGGCTCGACGACCCCGCCGTTGGTGGGGCCATCGATGCCTCCCCCGCCATCGCAATAGGGGACGTTCGCTTGGGAGGCGGCAAACGTGGCGATCTGGTCCCCTTGCGTGGTCGCCCACGCCGAGCCGGTGGCGCCGACCGACAGTGAAGCGCAGGCGAGGAACACCAGAAGCAGTAGAGCCCCGAGCGTCTTGACCGGGACCATGAGGGTTGCGATCTTCGGACGCATCGATCGCCCCTTGGAGAGACACAGTGACCCCATCAGGGCCTGTATCGGCAGGTCGAGCCGTCAGCTTCAACCTTTCTGCAGTCTCGATGCCGCGGGTACTGAAGCGATGCCGGCACGACCCGCAGTTGGCCGAGAAGTCCGGGAGGAACCGATTCGACGCCGAGGTGAACGGCCTGCCCACCTGTTGTCGGTTGCTTGTGAGCTTGTTGGGTCAAGCTGCCAGTGCACGTGCCGCGGGCCCGAGCAGGTCGAGGAAGTTCGCTCTGTAGAAGCGCTGTTTCGTGTCTTCAGTCGCCCCGGCCAGGGTGGCCTCGAACCGTTCGATCGGCCTCCGTCCGCCTTCGACATGGGGGTAGTCGGAGGAGAACATGCACAGCTCCGGTCCGCTTTGATCGATAATCCACCCGACGTCCTCGGTGGGGTACGGGGTGAACCGTACCTGGCGGCGCACGTATTCCGTCGGCCTGAGTGACAGGGCGCGGACGCGCTCTTCGTGCCGAGCGAAGGCCTCCACAGCCGCTTCCATCTGGCGCAACCACGACGGCACCCAGACGGCCCCTTGTTCGATCACGCCGATGCGAAGACGGGGGAAGCGCTCGAGGACACCGTCGAAGATCATCGTTGCGAGAGTTTGCGCCGGGGGCCCGGGGATCCCCATGTAATCGACCGATCGGAAATTCTCCTCGCCGCCGTGGAAGTCGGGCGGGACAGGCAGGCCGTTGCGGAAGTAGGTCGGGTCGATGAGGTCGCCCGTCCCCCCGACATGGAAGACCACGCAGATGCCCGCCTCCTGCGCTCTCGCCCACACCGGGTCAAGGTCGATGTGGCTGGGCGAGTGGGCCGGCGGGCAGCCGGAGGCGACGAGAAGGGCAGCCGCTCCCATGTCGATGGCTTCGTTGGTCATGGAGAGCGCCCCTCCGAAGTCGGCGAGCGGCACGTAGCAGGTTGGCAGCAGGCGGGGGTCGACCGAGCAGAACTCCACCATGCCGCGGTTATGGGCACGGGCCGCCCCGTAGGCGAGCTCGAGGTCACCGCTGTGCTCCCAGTCGCGCAGGCGCCGGTTGTGGAACGTGTTGAACACGAGCTGGCTCGAGAAGCCGAGCAGATCGAGCGCTCGCGACCGGTCGTCGGCGATGAACGCCCCGGTGGCGGCGAAGTTCTTGCGGTTCATGATCTCGTCGGCTTCCGGAGCCCGGTACTCGTCAGACCCGTGCACGGCCGCCAGGCGATCGAAGGACGCCAGCAGGTCCCGGCGCTGTTCGGTGGGGTCGCCGGTCTGACGCAGCTCGTTGCCACCGGGGTATGTGAGGATCTCGATCCGGTCGCGGACAGCTGGATCGGCGTGGTCCCGGAGCCACATAGGGGTCTCCATGATGTGCGCATCTGCGTCGTGGACGATGCGGCCGGAGCTATACGGCATAACGTCACCTCCGACGACAGTCTGGTCGAAGACACCGGAGGCTGCAGTTGACAGTCGACCTCCCGCGGCGCCCAGGGGGCGGTTGGGGACTCTGGCCAGCCCAGAGCGCTCGGAGGCACACGCAGTCTCGGGCGGATTCTGGCCATCTGAACGGGGATTCGGTAGCGCGCAGCCAGCTATGTCGCTCGGTGAGGTGAAGGAGCCCGTTCTCCGACTGCGCCGGATGGCGCGTCGGAGCGATCGGGCTGGTTGGGGCGGCCTCGCGTGCTCGGGGGCGAGTCCCCGGCCGAGACGGGCGACCCCGACCGCAAGGGCGGATGATCACGCAGGAACACACGTTGTCGACGATCCGGGCGATCTCGACGACGTCGATGGTGGGTGCCTGTGTGCGGCGTCGGGCCGGCCCCGCGGCTCACCGTCGCGGGTCGGTCAGGCTCCGTCGTTCGCGGCCGCCGAGGCGAAGGCCTTGGCCCACCGGTAGTCGGCCTTGCCGGCCGGGGAGCGCGTGATGACGTCTGCCACCACGACCTGGCGCGGAACCTTGTAGCCCGCCAGCTGCACCCGGCACTGGGCGCGCAGCTCCTGGCCGTCGATGGTGCAGCCCGGACGGGGCTGCACCACTGCCACCACCCGTTCGCCGAAACGCTCGTCGGGCACGCCGACGACGAGGGCGTCCTCGACGACGTCGCAGCTCTTCAGGGCCGCCTCGACCTCGTCGGGGAAGACCTTCTCCCCTCCGGTGTTGATGCACAGCGATCCCCGGCCGAGGACCGTGATGGTGCTGTCGGCCTCGACGGTGGCCACGTCGCCGGGCAGGGCCCAGCGCTTGCCGCCGGCCTCCACAAAGGTGGCCGCCGTCTTCTCCGCGTCCCCGAGGTACCCGATGGGGATGTGGCCGCTGCGGGCCAGGCGCCCGATGGCGCCGGAGCCCGGCACCACGGGGTGAAGGTCGTCGCCGAGGACGTTCGTGCGGCCGTCCACGCGCAGTCGCGGCGCGCCGTAGGGGTCGTCGTCGCGGGCGCTCCCGCCCAGCTGCCCCGTCTCCGACGACCCGAAGGCATCCGCGACGATCCGGCCCGGGAGGATCTCGGCCAGGCGTCGCTTGGTCGCCGGCGACAGCACGGCCCCGCCCGAGCCCACCGCCACGAGCGACGAGGTGTCGTAGAGGTCGCGGTGGGCATCGAGCTCGTCGAGGAGGGGCCGGGCCATGGCGTCGCCCACGACGACGAGGATGTTCACCGCTTCGGTGCCCACCAGTTGCCATGCCGAGGCCGGGTCGAAGCGCCCACCGGGGAGCGTGACGATCTTCCCGCCGCCGAACAGCATGGTGAACGCCAGCCAATGGGCGCTGGCGTGCATGAATGGTGGGCACGGCAGCGCCGTCATCCCCGGGCGCAACACCCTCGTCGCCAGCTCCTCGGGCGACGCGATGACGTTGCCGAGTGACAACGCGTCGCCACCGCCCATGGCGGCGAAGAAGATGTCCTCATGGCGCCATAGCACGCCCTTGGGCATGCCCGTGGTCCCCCCGGTGTAGACGCAGTACACATCGTCCGCCGAGCGCGACCCGAAGTCGCGCCCGTCGGGAGCGCCGGCCAAGGCGCGCTCGTAGTCGTCGCCGACGCCCGACGCGTCGGCCTCGTCCGGCACCTCGAGCAGCATCCGCGGTGGAGCCATCGCCGCCAGGGAGTCTCCGACCGCGGGGGCGAAGCGGCTGTGGAAGACCAGGGCGACGAGCCCGGCGTCCCGGTACAGGTAGCGGAGCTCCGCGGCGACGTAGCGGTAGTTCACGTTGACGGGAACGGCTCGGATCTTGAAGCAGGCGAGCATCCCTTCGAGGTACTCGCTCCCGTTCGCCAGCTGCAGGCCGACCCGGTCGCCGCTGCCGATGCCGGCGCCGGCGAGGTGGTGTGCCAGGCGGTTGGCCCGGGCGTCGAGCTCGGCGTAGGTGAGCCGGCGGCTGTCGGCGACCACGGCCGGTTGCCCGGGGACGAGGTCGACCACGCTCTCGAACAGGTCGGCCAGATTGAACTCCATCGCCGCTCCCCTCGATCGGCGGCCGTCCGCGTCCCTCGGCGTAGTATTGCTCACGAGGCGTGATCCGCAGGTGGCTCGGATGGATGAGCGTCGTTGGAGGGGGCCCGTGGGGCACGCTCAGGGCATCGTGGACGGAGCACAGGCGGCGGTCGTGACCACGGCGGCGTTGTCGCCCGACGCCACCGGCGCGGACCGGCAGTCCCCGTCGCTGGTCGACCGCGTCACCGGGCCCTATCGCACCGTGATGCGGTTCCTGGGGCGGCGGACACTGGCCCGGGCCACGCGCGCCGTCCCCCGCACACTTCGCTTCATGGTGACCACGGCCATGAGCGGCGAGGTGGCCGACGGCCTGGCGACGCCGGGCATGTCGTTGGGCCTGGCGGCCGGCGTGGCCATGGACGAGGCCCTACTGGCCATGGCCATGACGCCGAGCCGGTTCCCCCGAAGGGCGGACTTCGCCCGGGTGAGCGCAGAGCTGGCCGACGCCCGGCGGATGTTCTCCCGCCGGGGGTGGATCACCCGTCCCTCCTCGTATCACCGCACCCCGCCGCCGCTCACCGCCGGGGACGTCGAGACCAGCCGGGGGTGGGCCACCGGCCTGGGGTACGAACGGATCACCTATGGCAGCGGGTTCGCCACGCGTCCGGGCGAACCGGGTGGAGAGCGGTGGATGGCCTACGGGCCCAACTGCCGGGCGACGGCCGCCGTCCTGCGTCACGGGGGCGGGCCGCGCCCGTGGGTCGTGTGTGTGCACGGGTTCGCCATGGGATACCCGTTCATGGACTTCGCCGGGCTCCACACCGCCAAGCTGCACCGCGGGCTCGGGCTGAACGTGGCGTTGCCGGTGCTGCCCTTGCACGGCTCGCGCAAGGTGACCCTCGTGAGCGGCGAGCCGTTCCTCTCCTTCGACATGATGAATACGGTCCACGGGCTGACACAGGCAGTGTGGGACATCCGTCGCCTCCTGTCGTGGATCAGGACCCAGGGCGCGACCTCCATCGGCCTCTACGGGGTGTCGCTCGGGGCCTATGTCGTTGCACTCCTCGCCGGCATCGAGGACGGGCTCGACGCGGTGGTGGCCGGCATCCCGGTGGTGGACTTCCCCTCTCTCTTCCACGCCCACAGCCCGGTCCACATCCGGGCCCGGTCGATCGAGCACAACATCCTCGGTGGTGTGGCCGAAGACGTGTGCCGGGTGGTGTCGCCGATGAGCTTCGAGCCGAAGGTGCCCCACGACCGTCGCTACGTCTTCGCCGGCTACGGCGACCGCGTGGCCGTCCCGGAGCAGGCGCGCGCCCTGTGGGAGCACTGGGACAAACCCCGCATCAGCTGGTACCCGGGGAACCACGTGGGGTACCTGTGGTCACGGCAGGTGGAGTCGTTCCTCGCGGAGTCCTTGGAGGCGTCCGGGCTCAGCTGCAGACCTGTCGCCGACGAGGGCTGAACCCGTGGAGCCGATGGTCGGGCTCGACGCCAAGTTCCTCTACTCGGAGACCCCGTCGACCCACATGCACACCCTGAAGGTCGCCGTGTTCGACATGACGGCGCTCGGCGGCGACTACTCCTACGAGCAGGTGCTCGAGCTGTTCGGCCGTCGCCTCGACCGGCTCCCCCCGTTCCGCCGGCGGGCGGTGCCGGTCCCCATGGGGCTCGGGCACCCGGTGTGGGTGGAGGACCCCGACTTCGACCTGCGACGCCACGTCACCCGCCGCCGGGTGGCCGAGCCGGGGGGTGACCGCGAGCTGGCCGCCGTTGTGGCCGACGTGGCCGGCCGGCCCCTGCACCGGGACCGGCCGCTGTGGGAGCTCGTCGTGGTGGAGGGCCTGGCCGGCAACCGGCTCGCTGTCGTGGCCAAGGTGCACCACGCGGTGGCCGACGGGGCCGCCACGGTCGCCCTCCTACTGCGCGCGATGGGGGCGCCCGACGCCGGCTCCCGGGTCGGCGGGTGGCGTCCCGAGGCCATTCCCACGCGGTCGCAGCTCCTGCGGATGGCGGCACGAGACCATGTCACGCGTCTGCGCCGGCTTCCCCGGTTGGCGACGCGCTCGGTTCGGGGTCTGCGCGCCTCCGAGGCCCGCAGGCGCGCATCGCCGGCGAAGCCGCCACTGCCGTTCGACACGCCGAGGACGAGGTTCAACGTGTCGCTCACCCCGGCGCGGACCTTCGCCATGACGACCCTGCCGCTCGACGACCTGAAGGCCGTGCGCCGGTCGTCCGGGGCGACACTCAACGACGTCTACCTGGCCGTGTGCGGCGGGGCCCTACGGACGTACCTGCTCGGACAGGGAGAGCTGCCCGACCGCCCGCTCGTGGCGAGTGTCCCGGTGTCGACGGACCCGAGTGCCACCCGTCTCGGCGGCAACCGCGTCGACAACCTGTATGTGTCCATCGGGACCGACATCGCCGACCCGCTCGAGCGGCTCCGCCACGTCCAGGCCGTGGCCGCCGCGTCCAAGGACGTGCGCTCGGTCCTCGGCAACGACCTGCTGGAGAAGCGGGCCGACATCGTGCCCCCGCAGTTGTACGCGCTGGCCGTGCGGACGTGGTCCCGGACGGGCCTGGCCGATCACATGCGGCCACCGGTCAACGTGGTGCTGTCGAACGTGCCGGGACCGCGCCAGCGCCTGCGCGTCGGGCAGGCCGAGCTGGATGCCATCTACTCGGTGGGCCCCATCCTCGAAGGCATCGGCCTCAATATGACGGCCTGGAGCTACGCCGCCGACCTGCACGTGTCGATCCTCGGGTGCCCGGTGAGCGTCCCTGATCCGTGGTCGATTGCCGAGGCGCTCCACGACTCCCTGGCCCACATGACGCGCATCGCGGTCGAGGCGTCGTGAGCGACGGCGACGCCGGTTCCGAGGAGATCGGGTCCGCCCGCGACCCGGCGTTCCTCCGTGCCGCCCGGCCGATCCTGGAGCTCTTCGCGTCGTACTTCCGGCCCGAGGTCCGGGGGTTCGAGCGATTGCCGGACAGGGGGCCCTTCCTCGTGGTGGGCAACCACTCCGGCGGTCAGATCCCTCCGGATCTTCCCGTCCTGCTCACGGCGTGGTGGCACGAGCGGGGCGAGGACGAGCCGGTCTTCGCACTGTTCCACTCCTTCCTCCTGGGGATACCCGGAGTGGGCCCGGTCATGCAACGGGCCGGGGCCGTCGAGGCCGGCCGCGAGAGCGCCGAGTCGATCCTGCGCGGTGGCGGGATCCTCATCGACTACCCCGGCGGTGACCACGAGGTGTTCCGACCCTGGTGGAAGCGCAATCGCATCGACTTCGGCGACCGCGTCGGCGTGGTCCGCCTCGCCCTTCGCACCGGAGTCCCTGTCGTTCCCGCCGTTTCTGTCGGCGCCCACGAGACTGTCGTGGTCCTGGCGCGGGGTGAGCGGGTGGCAAAGATCCTGGGGATCGACCGGATGTTCCGCATCAAGGTGATGCCCCTCGTGCTCGGGCCGCCGTTCGGGATCGTCCCCGGGGGGATCCCGACGTGGCCCCTCCCGTCGAAGATCACCGTCGAGCTGGGCGAACCGCTCGACTGGGCGCTGCGGTACGGTCCCGAGGCGGCCGAGAACGAGGACGTCGTCCGGGAGTGCTACGACGAGCTCACCGGCACGATGCAGGCGATGCTCGACCGGCTGGCCGGCGAGCGTCGCTGTCCGATCCTCGGCTAGGTGTGTTGTCCTGCCAGGTTGGTCCACGCCCATGGGTCCGGACGTGGGCCCACGTTTCGAGCCGGCGGCACCTCGAGGCCGTTCTCCGGGAGTACGTCGGGCACTCCCACGCCCATCGGCCGGACCGGGGTCTCGGGCTCCATCCGTCATGTCCCGGGCCGACGGCGCTTGGAGTCAGTTTCCCGTCCAGCCACCTCGAGAAATCCATCGGAGGGATCGACGTAGCGGCTTGATTCTTGAGTACGCCATGAGTTCAAGGGCTGCGTAACGGTATGGGTCTTGGCACCCCACAGGGTGAGGTGTCCATACCCCAGCGTGCGTGCGCGGCTTCGTTCGTGGGCTGCTGACATAACCCTTTCACCCTGGGCGCAAAGGAGTGCATTCCAGACCCACTTCCCATTTCATCGACCGCGATTCCCACGCATCTGGGAGAGCAACCATACGGCGGAGGTTCCCGGTTGAGAGGCCCGGATGAGTTCTTGAGCATCCGGCTGGACAAGATGCCGACGTCCCTTTCAACTGCCGCACCGCGTTCTACGCCGCCGGTTGGCCGTTGCTGTCGCGAGTTCAGCAGGCCCGACATCGACATCACCGACATCGTGCAGCTGGTGGGTGGCCAACGCCAAGCTCGCCGCCCCGTCCGAGCAGATCGAGCACATCCTGGACATTGCGCCCGACGGGCTGCACTGCCCGCGCCGTGGTAGTTCGACTCCGGCGTCCCTGACCCGCCGGTCGGGCTCAGACCGTACGGTGGAGGACTGGAACCCCGTCGCCGTTGCGCTTGGCCTCGTACATGGCCGCGTCGGCCATCGCCACCAGACCCTCGGCCTCGAGGTCTGGATCCCCCGACCACGCCACCCCGATGCTGGCCGGGCACGACAGCCGCCTGGACTTGAGGCGGACCTGGTGGCGGAACGTCTCCGCCAGCCGCACGGCGGTGACCATGGCCTGCTCGGGGCTGGTGACACCCGGACTGATCACAAGGAACTCGTCACCACCGATCCTCCCCACGATGGCGCCGGCACGCACGGCCCGCTGCAATCGTCGGGCCACGACGCCCAGGAGGGCATCACCAGAGGCGTGGCCGAGCTTGTCGTTCACGTCCTTGAAGCGGTCGAGGTCGATGAAGCACACGGCCGGCCGGGCCACCGGATCGGCGTCGGACAGGAGGCCCTCGAGCAGCGCCAGAATGGTCACACGGTTCCTGCACCCGGTGATGTCGTCGAACGTCGCCCGCAGGTGCAGCTCGTCGCGCAGCCGGGCGCTCTCGGTCACGTCCGCCACGCAGACGATGGCGCCGGTGACCTCGCTGGTCTCGGCGGTGAGGGCCCGGATGCTGAAGAGGCAGCGCCGCGGCTCTTTGTGTTCGCCGTCTGGCGGCGTCACCAGGCGGACCTCGATGTCGCTGTCGAACCGGCGCTGCAGCACGGCGTCGAAGGCACCGGTGAGACTCGACCGGTCGGTCGGCTGCACTGTGGCGATCTGCTCATCGATCGTCGCCGCCCGTGGCGAGCCGAGGATGGCGTGCAGCCGGCTGTTGGTGTAGGCGACGCTCCCGTCGGCGTCCACTTGGATCACGCCCACGGGCAGGGCCTCGGCCAGGCGGTCAAGCAGCTGCTCCCGGGCCCGTACCGCCTCATGGGCGGCCATCTCGTCGGAGATGTTGACCATCTCGGCGATCACGCATCCGTGCTCGGGGTCACCGAGCAGGTTCTGGTTGTTGATCTCGAACCACACCCACGACCCGTCGCGATGGTGGTGGCGGAGTTTGACCCGGCTGCTCGGCGCCCGCGACGCCAGCATCTCCATCCAGTTGTCGATAGCGAGCACGTGGTCGTCGGGGTGGATGAACTCGAGCGAGAGATGTCCCACCAACTCCTCCTCGCTCCAACCGAGGATCCGGGTGAGGGCCTCGTCGACCTCGACGAACTCGCCCACTTCGTTCTGGCGTGCCCGGGCGGTGCGGGGGGGAGCGGCGATACCTCCCGACTGAGCGAGGCCATGCAGACGTCGTCGCTCCCGGGGTCGGTGGGCACCAGGACGCCGAGGAACACCCCGTGGGACTGCCGGGCGTCCAGCAGATGAAGCTCCACCGAGCGGTCGGGCTCGTCGAGGAGCCGCACCGTCACATGGGCGTGGGAGCCCGTCACCTGGACGTGCTTCCATGCGTCGATCACCGGGAGGCGGTCCTCGGGAGCGACGAGGTCGAGGGGGGAGCGGGCCGCAACGAGGTGGTGCCCCCGGGTCGGGACGGAATCGGGCATGCCCACCGACATCCCGTCCGGCCCGATGGCACACAGGGCGGCGGCCGGGGACTGGTCGAGCAGCGCGCCCACGGTGACAGCGACCATCGGTGCTTCCCGGTCCTCGCTCGTGAACACACCCTTGGTATCGGCTCCCCGGGGCCGGCCGTTGAGTCATTCCAGCGGCCGCCCACGAGGTCCTGATCCTGTGGGGTGGGGTGCCAAACCCCCCCAAGACGCTCAGGCAGCGGACGAGCAAGGCTGCGAACACGCTCTGGGCGCCCACGCCCCGGATCCTCCGTCGTCGGGAGTCATCGAGCGCTTCGCGAGCACCGTCGTTCGAGTAGCCGTTCATACCCTCGATCGTGTTGCGCAGGAGGTGGTAGCGGGCCTCCCATTCGAGAGTCCCGTGGGCCGGTGTCTTTGGCGCAATCTGGCCATCGGCCCATGCGGCGAGGGTGTCCCAGGGACCCGAGGCACCGCCCTCGATCTAGCCCCTGAACTCACCGGGGACAGCGGGACCTGGTGGCGGCTGACCTTCGGCAAGAAGGCTTTCGGGAGTCCAAACAGGGGCCCAGGCGGCCGACGAGCGGTGTGCGGTTGTCCTGATCGCGGTGTCGACAACCGACTGGATCGACTAGGAGCCCCGTCCCTCGAGTTATGTCGATTTCGTTTCGGTTCGTTCGTTCGTGGGCTATCGAAGGACTGCTCCACGCTGGGGGTATGGAGCATCTTCCAGGCTCATTTCCCACGCATCGATCCCGATTTCCCACACACTTGTGATCGCAATCAAGGCAACAATTCCCAGGTCATCGGCCCCAGATGAGTTCTCGGCCCCTCACGCTGACGTCACGCTCTCCGGAGCGAGCAGGCTTGAGGTCCATGTACCTCGAACTCGACCCGGACCTGACCTCGGAGCAAGGAGAAGTCCGGGTCGCCACCCACGGCTTTGCTTCCGGGGTCCTGCGTCCGGCCGCCGCTCGCCTGGACCGCTTGCCTCCCGATGAGGTGGTGGCCGAGAGTTCGCCGCTGTGGGACGTCTTTCGCGCCTGGTACGAGCTCGGGAACCATACGGCGGGCCTCGCTCCCGCGCACGGCGGGACGGGCATCGACGGTCTCACTCGCCACCTCGTCCTCGAGGAGCTCGGATGGGGCAGTGCAGGTCTGGCCGCCGGGCTGGGCGTTGCCGCCATGCCCTTCGAGTTCACCGCCATGCTGGCTGAGATGACCGGCAACTACCGGCTGCTCGACGAGGTCGTAGCCCCCTTCGTGGCCGATCGCGACGCCCGCTTCATCGGTTGTTGGGCGATCACCGAGCCCTCCCACGGCTCGGACGCGCTCGAGGTGGGCACAGACGCCTTCACCCGGGCCAGAGCGGCCGGGTCGTGCCGGGCGGTGGCCGACGGCGACGAGTGGGTCATCACAGGCGAGAAAGCGGCCTGGGTATCGAACGGCACCATCGCCACCCATGCCCTGTTGTTCTGCACGGTGGCCCCGCCGTCGGGGCCGGCCGGCGGGGGCGTGGCCATGATCCCGCTCGACCGCCTTGGAATAGAGCGCGGCCCGGCGCTCGACAAGCTCGGCCAGCGAGACCTCAACCAGGGTGGCATCCGCTTCGACGGGGTCCGGATCCCCGCCGACTACCTGTTGGTGGGTCCCGACCAGTACCCGCTGGTGCTGTCCACGGTCCTTTCCCTGGCTAACGCCGGTATGGGAGCCATCTTCACCGGCCTGGCACGCGCCGCGCTGGAAGACGCCCTCGCCTACGCCAAGGTCCGCACCCAGGGCGGCCATCCCATCGCCCAGCATCAACTGGTGCAAGGGAAGCTTTTCGCCATGTTCGCCGCCGTCGAGCAGGCCCGGTCCCTGTCACGTGCTGCGCTCGTCCACAACAGCCAGACGTTCCCCCCGGACCTGGCGTACTCGATCGCGTCGAAGGTGACCTGCACGCAAAGCGCGTTCGAGGTGGCCAGCGAGGCCCTGCAGGTGCTCGGAGGGATCGGCCTGTCGCGGGAGCTTCCCGTCGAGAAGTACTTCCGCGATGCCCGGGCCTCGCTGATCGAGGACGGGGTCAACGAGTTCCTGGGCCTACAGGCGGCTCGTTCGATCCTCGGGAGGTACTCGCTCGACGAGCCCTGAACGAACGCGCCGCCGGCCGTTCGCCCGTCACGACGCCTCACTCGAGGCCGGGCGAACGGTCAGCGGATCAGCTGAGGTCTTCGCCCGCCGGCAAGACGCTGTCCACCACGGTGGCGATCATGGTGATCGCAGTCAGGTCCCCGACGACTCCGGCCGCTTCTCCGGTGGCCCGGAGCGAGCCCGTCCCCGTGCTCGCCTCGTGGGTCACGATGTCGAGGAAGACCTGGGTGAGGCGATCGACGTCGGGCTCCTTGGCGGCGGCCCCGGGGATCAGCTTGCGGTTGTAGAGCGGGAGTGCCCCGAGCGCTGCGAAGGCGGTCGGGTCGACATGCTCCTCGATCGTCCCCTTGAGCGACAGCAACTCGACGCCACCGCGGACGAGGTGAGCGCGGACCTCGTCCCCGTCCTGTTCGAGCTCGATGTGGGCCAGCTTCTTCGGGAAGCCCCAGATCTCACGGCCCGCACACAGGGCGGCATCCGCGTCGACGTAGATGAGGGGGCAGAACATTCCCGGCGCTCCCTGTCGATCGGCGCCGGCTAGCACCACCACTTCGCGGTAGGGGCCGATAGTGGTGTCGGGATAGTCGGCGAACACCACGGCCCGCGACGGTGACTCAGGGAGATCCAGGCCAGCGGGAAGGACATCGCGGGGGGCCGCACCCTCGAGGATGCAGGTGACCACGCGCGCCCGGCGGTACTCGTAGGGCGGGCTCGGATACAGCGGCGCGAGCGACGGTGATCCATTCATGACGTGTACCTCCTGCGTTCGGATACGAGCATCCTGCGCCAGGCCGGGGCCGGATAGGGCCTTTCGTCCCAAGCGGCCGACGCCTGGCGTGCGGTACGGCCCCACGCTGGGCCTTTTGACCCTGGCCTGTCGATGCGGCGTCCCCGAGACTGCCGGGGGGACCGGTCGCGACCCCGGCCCCGCCCGATGACGGCGGGGCCCGCCCGGTGGGAGGAGGTCTGGACATGGCGCTGGTCAGCGGAGCCGAGTTGCTCGTGCGCTCGCTGCTGGTCGAAGGCGTCGGCGCCATGTTCGCCATCACCGATATCTCCTTCACCCCCCTGTCGATCGCGGCCGAGAAAGCCGGGATGCTCGTGGTGGCCGGCCGACACGAAAGCGCCCAGGTCCACATGGCCGATGCCTGGGCCCGGGCCACAGGTGTCCCTGCCCTCGTGGTCGGCGGAATGGGCCCCGGAGTCGCCAACCTGCTCCCCGGCGTGGTCAACGCCTGGATCGAAGGGGTCCCCGTGGTGGTCGTCGGCACCCAACGGAGCTCTCGGGTCGACCAGGCCATCCGCCGCAACCGCTTCCAGTACACGCCGCAGCTCGAGCTGTTCCGCCCGATCACCAAGTTCGCCGCCGCCGTCCCCGAGACGAGGCGACTACCCGAGTACCTGCGCGAAGCGTTCCGCCACGCCCTCGGAGGTCGGCCCGGGCCCGTGTACCTCGAGCTCGCCCCCGAGCTGCTGCGCAACGAGGTCGACGAGGACGCCAACCCCGTGCACGACCCCGCGCTGTATCGGGCCGTCGTCGGAGCCCCCGACCCTGGTGCTGTCGAGCGGGCGGCCGCCCTGTTGAGCGCAGCGGCCCGGCCGCTCGTGCTGGCCGGTAACGGCATCCACAGCGCGGAGGCATCCGGGGAGTTGGCGCGGTTTGCCGAAGTGACCGGAGCGGCCGTGTGCACCACGCCGGGAGCCCGGGGAGCCATCTCCGAGCTGCACCCCCACGCCGTTGGGATGGCGAACGCGCTGCTGTCACCGGTGATGCAGGAGGCCGATGTCGTCGTCGCCGTCGGCACCGGTATCGGCGAGGTCGTCGGCTACGGCCAGTTCCCAGCCTGGGCCGGGCCGGGCACCCAGCGCCTCGTGCACATCGATCGTGACCCGTTGGTCATCGGCGTGAACCGACCCGTCGACGTCGCCCTCGTCGGCGACGCCCGCCAGGGCCTGCGCGCCCTGACCGAAGCCGTCAGTGCATCGGCCCTGCGCAACGACGGCAGCTGGGCGCGCCAGCAGGCGGCGGGGGCACAGAGCGTCATGGCCATGATGGCCGACAGCGGCCTCGAGCTCGACGAGTCGCCAGTCCACCCCGCGCGGCTGGCCGCCGAGTTCGCCCGGTTCCTGCCCGAGGATGCCCTGGTCTGCCTGGACGGCGGCAACTCCGCCCTGTGGGCGCATCTGGCCCTCGTCATCACACGTCCGCGGTCGCTTCTGTGGACGGGGCACTTCGGGCACCTCGGCACCGGTCTCCCGTACGCCATCGGGGCCAAGCTGGCCCGTCCCGATCGTCCCGTGTTCCTGTTCAGCGGCGACGGCGCCTTCGGGTTCAACCTGCAGGAGCTCGAGACCGCCGCCCGCGTCGGTGCGGCCTTGGTGGCCGTCGTGAACTGCGACTACGCCTGGGCCATGGAGGAGCAGGGGATGCTCGACGAAGTGGGCCGCACCATCGGCGTCCATACGTCCGTCGTCCGCTACGACCTCGTCGCCCAGGCCCTCGGCTGCCACGGCGAGCTGGTGGAGGCACCCGAGGAGATCGTGCCCGCGCTGGAGCGGGCGAGCGCGTCGGGCCGGCCAGCCGTAGTGCAGGTGGTGGTCGACCACGCCGCCAACATCAGCCCGCCGGGCCTAGCCGAATTCCTCGACATGTACAGCGGGGCAACTACCTGAAGCGTCACCTTCGAGATGGGAGATGGGAAGTGCCCGATAGCCAACCGGGACGCGACGACCTGGCCCGCTGGTCGGCGTCTCGACCGACCAACTACTACGACGCCACCCCCAACCTGGCGCGGGTGCTTGCGCTGCGCGCCGGAGCGGAGCGACTCCGGACCATGGAGCCGCACCTACGCGACTTCGGGCACGTCGTGGCCGCCGTCGTCGAGCCGGCGGTGGCCACTCTCGAGCGTCATCGCGAACAACCGGCTCACGTCGCCTACGACGCCATCGGCCGACCGATCGAGGCCGTCGAGTTCCACCCCGCCTACCGCCGGGCCGGTCAGGCGGTGTGGGCATCGGGGATGCTGGCGCTGCCGCACGACAGCCGCGGTGCCTTCGAGCTGGTGGGGTTGTTCTACCTGCTGTCGCATGTCGGTGAGGGTGGGCACGCCTGTCCGGTGGTGTGTACGGCGGGCATGAGCCGGGCCGTCGAGCGGCGGGGCTCGGCCGACCTGCAGGCGCTGTTCATGTCCCGTCTGCGCGAGCGTGAGTACGACAGCTGCTACCGGGGGTCGCAGTTCCTCACCGAGGTTCAGGGAGGGTCCGATGTCGGTGCCAACACGGCGAAAGCCGTCCCCGCCGCCGGGCAGCTCGGCGCATGGCGCGTCAGCGGTGAGAAATGGTTCTGCTCCGTGGCCGATGCCGATCTTTTCGCCGTGACCGCCCGGCCGGACGGGGCGCCCGCCGGCACCCGCGGGCTGGGGTGCTTCCTCGTGCCCCGCAGTGTCGACGGCGTCACCCCCAACGGCTACCGGATCCGCCGGCTCAAGGACAAGCTCGGGACGCGCATCCTCGCCTCGGCGGAGATCGACTTCGATGGCGCGCTGGCGTGGCCCATCGGCCCGGTCGGCGACGGCTTCCGGGTCGCCGTGGAGGAGTTGCTCAACACCTCGCGGTGGCTGAACGCGGTGGGCTCGACGGGGATCATGCGGCGCGCCTACCTCGAGGCATCGTCGTTCGCCCGGCACCGGTGTGCCTTCGGGCGTGTCGTGGGGTCGTTCCCGGTCGTGCGCGAGCAGCTGGCCGTGATGAAGGCGGAGGAGCAGGCGGCATTGGCGTCGACCGTGGCGGTCACCGCCCTGCGCGCCGGCCTCGACGACTCCGATGCCCGTGCCGAGCCCGCCGATGCCGGTGCCGAACACGCCGGGGTCGACGGCGCCGCCGTGTTCCGCTTCCTGGTCAACGCCAACAAGTACCTCACCTCGATGAGCGCCACCGACGTGGCGCGTCGGGGCATCGAGGTGCTGGGCGGCAACGGCACGATCGAGGACTTCTCTGCGCTCCCTCGCCTGTACCGCGACGCCATGGTGTTCGAGAGTTGGGAAGGCACCCACAACGTGCTGTGCGCCCAGGTGCACCGGGACTGCGTCCGCTTCGGCCTTCTCGACGAGGTGCTGCCGTGGATCCGAGCTGAGCTGTCCTCGGCCGGTGACGGGGCGGGCGCCGACGGCGGTGCCGTGGCCGCCGCGGTGGAAGCCCTCGAACCGCGCCTGCGGCGCTCGCTGGCCGACGGCGAGCACGCGGCCGGGCACTTCCGTCGTCAGCTCGACCGGTTGATGCGTGCCGCGCAGGCGGCTTGTCTCCTGGCCGAGGCGGCCGTAGAGGACGCCGACACCGGGAAGGCCGCCGCGGCCTCGTTGTTCGTGCGGCGGCACCTGGTCCCCGGCCACGACCCCGAAGACGACGCCGATTGGTGGCGTCTCGTGGACGAGGCCCTGGCCGGTGACGCCGGCTGACACCGGGAGGGGTAGTGACACACAACGTGCTGCCACTCGGGCTGTCGACGCACCCCGGTGGGGGCGGGGGGAACCGGGGGTATCGTCGGCCGATGGAAAACGACCGCCCCCCCGGGGGGCCGGATGACGGGCTCGAATTCGTCCCCGACGCCGCCGCCAAAGAACACGCCCTCGGGCAGTTCGCCACCTACGTGAACCCCCAGAAGGTCCGGGTCCTGCGGGCGGCCGGCCTCGACATCATCGAGGCCCAGCGGTCGGGCCCGTGGGTCTGGGACCTCGACGGGCGACGGTTCCTCGACTGCTTCACGTCGGCCGGGTCGTTCAATGTCGGCCGCCGCAACGCACGGGTGGTGGCCGCCGCGCGCACCGCGCTCGATCGGCTCGATCACGGCAACTTCCTGCTCTGCTCAAGAGAGAAGGCCGAGCTGGCGGCCAAGCTGGCCGAGATCACTCCGGGAGACCTCTCGTGCACGATGTTCGGCACCGGCGGGGGCGAGGCGATCGACTTCGCCATCAAGCTTGCCCGGGGGGCCACGGGACGCCCCCGGATCGTTTCGACCGTCAACGGCTACCACGGCCACACGGGGTTCGCCCTCTCCGCCAACGGCCGGGCCGCATTCCGCCAACCCTTCGAGCCGCTCATGCCCGAGTTCGTCCAGGTGCCCTTCGGGGACCCCGACGCGCTGGCGGCCGCGGTCGACGAGCACACCGCCGCCGTCCTGCTCGAACCGGTGCAGGGCGAAGGGGGGATCGTGGTGTCGCCGCCCGGATACCTGGCCGCGGCGCGCACCGCCTGTGACCGGGCCGGGGCCTTGCTGATCCTGGACGAGATCCAGACCGGGCTCGGTAGGACGGGGCGTTGGTGGGCGAGCGAGCACTTCGGCGTGGTGCCCGACATCATGGCCACCGCCAAGTCGCTCGGCGGGTCCCTGGTGCCAATCTCGGCCACCGTCTTCACCGAGGACCTCCGGGAGTTCCTGATCCCCAACCCCTTCATCCACCTATCGACGTTCGGCGGTTCCGACCTCGCCTGCGCAGTTGCGCTCGAGGTGATCGCCGTCATCGAGGAGACCGACCTGGTCGCCCACGCAGCCGCCATGGGTGAGCGGCTCTTCGCCGGGCTCGGGGCCCTCGCCGCCGCGCATCCCCACGTCATCGCTGACGTGCGGGGGCTCGGGCTGATGAACGGTGTCGAGTACGCGGAGGACTCGATGGGGCCGCGCATGTCGTACCACCTGGCGCGCCACGGCGTCCTGGCGGTCTACAGCGGGAACCAGCCGGCCGTCATGCGCCTGATGCCGTCGCTTGTGATCGAGCCGGCCGAGGTGGACTTCCTGCTTGAGGCGCTCGAGCGTGCCATCAACGACCTGGTGGCGGGTGCGGGTCCAGAGGGGCCCGCCCCGGCCCGGCCCCGGCGTCGACCGGCTCGTTCGGCCCCGGCGCCGTCGGCCTGAGGGGCGACCGTGGCGGAGTGGGGAGAGCTGGCCGAGGCCCTGGCCGACTACACGGTCAACTGCAACGAGAACGAGCGGCTGCGCAAGATGCAGCGGGACTGGTCGAGGACACTGCACTTCATCTGTGCGGACAACGGGACAACCTTCTCGATGATGGTCGAGCGCGGCGAGATCCTGTCCACCCCCGAGGGCCACGTTGGCACGCCCGACATCGTCGTGACCGCGGAGTCCGAGATCTTCTGCGACATGTTCTGGGGAGACTTGAACCCGGTCCAGAAGTACCTGCGCGGTGAGATCACGGTGAAGGGCTCCCAAGAAGACGTCATGCGCCTGGACGCCATCAGCTTTGTGATCTGGCCCGACACCTGATGGCCGACGCCGGCGTGGCGCACCCCGGGGGGATGGCCCTGCGGCGGTCGATCGGCACCGCCACCGCCACCGCCACCTCTGCCGGCCTGGCCTTCGCGGCAATCGACTATCTCGGGGTGGTGTCGGTCCTCGCCTACGCCCCGGGTGCCACCGCCATCCCGGCCATCTTCATCGGCGGCGTGATCGTGCTGCTCGTCTCGGGGATCTTCTCCGAACTGAACGGCCTCTACCCGTCGGCCGCCGGCATCCGCCTCTACCTCGGCCGGACGGTGGGCGACCGCACGGCCCTGGCGGTCACGTTCACCTACATGACGACGGTGGTCCTGGTCATCGCGGCCGACGCCTTCCTCATCGGGGCCGCCGTCCGCCACGTCCTGCGAGAGCCCGCCGCGCTCGCTTATTTGTGGATCGCCGTCCTGCTGGGACTGGCGACCGCCGCCAACCTCCGCGGCGTACGCCTGGCCGGCTGGGTGCAGACGGTGGTCACCTACACCGTGCTGGCCGGCACCGCCGGGCTGTCGATCGTCGCCCTGTTCCATGTGGGCGGTACGTTCCCGCACCCCTTCGACCTGTTCGGCAAGGGCACGTTCTCGGGGGTCCAGGCGGTGGCCTTTGCCCTCTTCCTGTACGCGGCGTTCGAGTGGGTCACCACCACGGCGGAGGAAGCCCGCACCCCGCCGGTCATCACCCGGGCCTTGTTCATCGCCCCCGTGCTCATCTGGCTGGCGGCCAGCCTGTTCGCCCTGGGCCTGGCCCACCTCGTGCCGTTCGGCCACCTCCACGACAGCGCCTACCCGCAGCTGCTGCTGGGCCGGGCGGCGCTCGGAACCGTGGGCGAACTGTGGATGTTGGCGCTGACCGTGCTCACCGCCCTCAACACGTTCAACGGGGGTTTTCTGGTCGCCTCGCGTTTCATCTATGCAGCGGCCCGGGAGGGGAACCTCCCGCGCTCGTTCGCCCGGCTGAATCTTCAGGCCGTGCCGTGGCTGGCCGTGACCTCGCTGGCGCTGGTCTCCGCGGCCGTGGCCGCCGTGGTCTTCGCCACCGGGCAGTGGCTTCTCCTGGTGGCCGTGGGCGCCACCATCGAAGCGGGGATCTACGCCATCGGATCGCTCTGCGTCGTGGTGTTGCGGCGCCGCGAGACCCGGGCGCGTCCCTTCCGGCTCATCGCCGGGAAGCCCTTGGCCGTGTTCGGGATCGTGCTCTTCAGCCTGTTGTTCGTGGCCACCGGGTTCTCCGACCCCAAGGACGCGCGCCACTTCTCGGTCGCTCCGATCAGTGTGATCGTGGTCCTGGGGTCATTGTCCACCGCATACGTGCGGGTCTTCGTGCCAAGGCTGCGCGCCGCCGCCGCCGCCCGGGCGGCGACCGCTCGCCCCCGCCGCCGGCCGTCCCGGCCCACCGCCGAGGCGGAAGACCCGTCCCGGGCATCCGCGTCCCCTCGCCCGCCATCGGACGTGCCCCGCTGAATCGCTTTGTTTGGGACATTCTGTCCTTGGAACCCGGTCTCCGAGACACGGAGTCTGTTCCCCTGCGGGACGGATCGCGGACATCAAGGGGAGATGGCGCAGCATCCGTCGACGGCGGCGCGCCGCGGTCAGGGCACCGATTTCGATCGGGCACCCCGCTTGGTACTTCACTGCTCTCCGTGTCAGCACGTGACGCAACCGACGTCGCCTCTCGATGTCATGTCACTTCGAAGATCCGACAGGCTCGGCGATCTGATTCACGAGTACGAAGTGGCTGCATGAGACCTACGGACGAGGTTCTCGGCACCCACAGGTTCGTCAACATTGATGATGCGAGACCAGGGCTCAGTCCGTAGCCTCAAATCAGACTGTGTTCGGAGGTCCGGGGACGTGGGCGATCAGACGATTTACAGAGTCGGCGTGCTGCGAGCCCTGGACCGTCGGCCGTGTAAGCGAAAGGTCAGTCATTGAGGATTCGCCGCCGAGTTGCCTGGCTGCGCGCCATTGCACTTGGGGTGACGGTGTTGGGCGGGGTCCTCCTCGTCTCCTCGGCTACATCCGCTTTGGGCGATACCTGGACGGTCCAAAATGTCCCCAGCGACATTGTCGATCTAACTGGCATAGCGTGCCCGACGACCACTGCCTGCCTTGCATCGGGTGACAATGCCAACAACCCCGTCGTGTTGGCCACTACCAACGGCGGAACCAGCTGGACAAGCAAGGGTGTGCCCAGCGACATCTTCGACTTGACTGGCATAGCGTGCCCGACGACCACTGCCTGCTTTGCATCGGGTGACAATGCCAACAACCCCGTCGTGTTGGCCACTACCAACGGCGGAACCAGCTGGACAAGCAAGGGTGTGCCCAGCGACATCTTCGACTTGACTGGCATAGCGTGCCCGACGACCACTGCTTGCTTTGCATCGGGTGACAATGCCAACAACCCCGTCGTGTTGGCCACTACCAACGGCGGAACCAGCTGGACCGCTAGAAAGGTCCCCAGCGACATCTTCGACTTGACTGGCATAGCGTGCCCGACGACCACTGCCTGCTTTGCATCGGGTGACAATGCCAACAACCCCGTCGTGTTGGCCACTACCAACGGCGGAACCAGCTGGACCGCTAGAAAGGTCCCCAGCGACACCGTCGACTTGACTGGCATAGCGTGCCCGACGACCACTGCTTGCTTTGCATCGGGTGACAATGCCAACAATCCCGTCGTGTTGGCCACTACCAACGGCGGGACGAATTGGGTCGCCGTGACCGTCCCCAGCGACACCGTCGACTTGCTGGGAATCTCGTGCCCGACGACCACTGCCTGCTTCGCATCGGGTGACAACAGCAGTGTTCCGGTTGTGTTGACCACTACGACCACGGCACCAACGACGACGACCACCGCCGCCACCACTACGACCACGGCACCAACGACGACGACCACCGCCGCCACTACGACCACGGCACCAACGACGACGACCACCGCCGCCACCACTACGACCACGGCACCGACGACGACGACCACCGCCGCCACCACGACGACCACGGCACCGACAACCACGACCACCGCCGCCACCACGACGACCACGGCACCGACAACCACGACCACCGCCGCCACCACTACGACCACGGCACCGACAACCACGACCACCGCCGCCACCACTACGACCACGGCACCGACAACCACGACCACCGCCGCCACCACTACGACCACGGCACCGACAACCACGACGTCGGGACCGCCGGCATTGGCGGCGGCTACCGGTCAGACGTCGCCGCCGCCCTCTGCCATCAGGGCCGATTCGGGCTCACTGGCGTTTACCGGCCCAGGGAAAGCTATCAAGCGGATGGCGCTGGTGGGTGTTGCCCTCATCGTGTTCGGTCTGACGATCCTTGTATTCACCGAAGGTCCTCGACGCTTGTTGACGCAAGTCGCCTACATCAACTCGCAGCGTTGGCTTAGCTACCGGACCAGGCTAACGTCACTCGCTTATCCCAGGAAGTTGGGAAGCCAACTCGGAGTCGGCTCACACAAACTGGGGCGCACGCTAGTGCGCGCCGCGATCAGCTGCACCGGATGGCTCTTAGGACGCTGATTGGTCGGGCGCTCACGCTTGGGTCAAAGAGACTGTTCCGGGACCTTGTGTTTTGGGTTTGCCGGAGCGCTCGGAACTTGCCGAGATCGTACGGGTGCGCCCGGATGGTGTCGTGGTGCACCATTCGGATCAGGGATGTCACCGGCTCACCTCGGAGCGAGCGAGACCACGCAAGGCAGATCAATCGTGACGATGGCGCCCCCCTCGGGCCGATTGCCAGCGGCAACCTGGCCTCCGTGGGCGACGATAACGGCCTGTACGATGGCGAGCCCCAGACCAGCTCCCCCAGCGCTGCGAGCACGCCCAAGGTCGGGTCGGCGGAAGCGCTCAAAGGCGTGCGGAAGGAAGTCCGGGGGGAATCCGGGTCCCGAGTCTGATACCTCGATGATCAGGTCGGCCTCCGCGGGTCGGGCAGAAACGACGATCTCCGTCTCACTCGGGGCGAACCTCGCGGCGTTATCAACGAGGTTGTCGATCACCTGTCGGATCCGGTCTGGGTCCACCACGGCTGACAGTCCCTCCGGACAGTCGATTCGGCACCTGACTCCGGGCGCGTGAGAGAGCACGCTGGTGCGCGCCAAGCTTCGTTCGATCAATGCCTTCAGATCCGTCGGCTCCCGGTGGAGCCCGAGCTGCTCCTCGTCGCTCCGAGCTAGCAAGAGCAGGTCGTCGGCGAGACGGTAGAGTCGGGCAGCCTCATCGGTTGCACTCTGCACTGCGGTGCGGAGCTCTTCAGCTGATCTCCCAGGCCTGCCGGCAAGCTCGAGTTCGGCGTGCAGCACCGAGAACGGGGTGCGGAGTTCGTGGCCGGCGTCGGCGATCAACGCCCGTTGTCGTGCGAGCGCTTCTTGGAGCCGCCCCAGTAGCTCGTTCATCGTCTTGGCTAGGGCGGCGATCTCATCGTTGGTACTAGGAACCTCCACCGCTGCCCTCTGCTCGCGCCCTGACAATGCCGCCACCTCGCCGCGTAGCCGTTCGACGGGAGAAAGCGCAGCTCGGGCGAGTAGGTAGGCGCCCAGGCCCGCGATCAGGACGGTGGAAATGCCCCCGATGAGCAACTCACGAAAGACGTCACTCAAGGTGCGGTCGAGGGTGTCGAGGGAGGCGCCGGCCACGGCCACCCATCGGGCATGGGACGGGTAGGGGGCCGCCGTCAACCGGGCGTGCTCGCCTTCGATCGACCTAGTGAGAAAGAGCTGTCCCTGCCTGGCGCGACGAAGTTCTGTGGGCGAGACAAGCGCTGCCCTCCCCGCGTCGACACTGGCCCCACGCACCGTTCCGCTCGCATCGAGGATCTGGAAGAAGTACTCGCCGGGAGCTGGACCCGCGGTGGAAGAGGCGGAGCCACGCGACTCGGTCGGTTGGGGCGTCGGGGAGAGATACCGATCGGCCTGGGCCAGCTGTGTGGTCAGCTGTGAATCGAGCTGCCCCTGAAGTCCCGAGGAAAGTTCGGTGACGAACAACCAGCTCCCGAATGAGAACGCCACCGCGACCAAGACAGCGAAGACGAGAGTAAGGCGGATGCGGATAGGCATGTCCTCTAGCCCGACGGTTCGTGGCGCAACCGGTAGCCCATGCCCCGCACCGTCTCGATGTCGTTGCGTCCAAAGGGTCGGTCCACCTTGCGGCGGAGGTAGTTCACGTACTGATCGACGACGTTGGATCCGCCGTCATAGGCGAAGTCCCACACGGCGTCGATGATCTGTGATCTGGTGAGTACCGCCCCTGGGTGCTTGAGGAAGAGCTCGAGGAGAGAGAATTCCTTGGGGGAGAGGTCAATCTCCTGGTCTCCGCGCCACACCCGCTTGGCGGCGGGATCCAGCTTCAAGTCACGCTCGACGAGCACCGTCGGCCGAGAACGATCGTCTCGCCGGGCGAGCGCCCGGAGTCGGGCGGCGAGTTCGAGCAGGCTGAATGGCTTGACGAGGTAGTCGTCGGCGCCAGCGTCGAGACCCTGGACACGGTCTTCGATCTCGTCGCGGGCCGTGAGCATCATCACCGGTGCCCAAATACCTGTTTCCCGCATCTTTCGGCAGAG
Organism: uncultured Acidimicrobiales bacterium; assembly: GCA_963739765.1. Lineage (GTDB taxonomy): Bacteria > Actinomycetota > Acidimicrobiia > Acidimicrobiales > UBA8190 > Chersky-840. Next base: position 1,201,442 of record CAVUBP010000003.1, read on the forward strand.
CTCGAACCCATCGAATCCGGGCAACATGACGTCGAGAATGACGGCTTCATAGGGGTTCGCCGTTGCCATCCACAGCCCCTCCGGGCCGTCTCCGGCAATATCGACGGCGTACCCCTCCTCCTCCAGTCCGCGCTTGAGCACCCGGGCTATTCGAGCCTCGTCTTCCACAACCAGGACTCGCACGCCGCCAGCCTACGAGGCCCTTCATGAGAAATCGATGAGAACTCGCCAAGAGCGCTCCGCGTCAGGATTCGGAAGATGTGACCAGTTCACATCCACCTCTCACGGTCGACACATGACCGAGAGCGCATCATGACGACGCGGACGATCCACCGCAGCGACCCCCACGAAAGGAACCCCACCATGAGCACTACCCCCCGAACACGCCGCCTCGGACATTCTGGTCCGGTGGCACTTGGTGTTGTCGGCCTTCTGGTCACGGGCTTCGGTTTCGGAGCCATCGGAGCCGGGACCGCCTTCGCGCAGCCCTCTCACCACGCCGCTGTTGGCGTCTTGGGGGCGTCGAAGGCAAAGATCACCAAGCACGAACGCAAGGAGTCAACGGCGGTGAGGGCAAGCGAGACGACCTCGATCGACCCGGCATCGACTGGCCCGAACGAACCAACGGATTCGTCGTCGGCCGACCCGTCCGCGAACGACGAGGGTGCTAGCGACACGCTGGCAAGTGACTCCACTGACACCGCCGACCAACTGTCGACCGACCCGTCTGCGAACGATGAGGGCACACGTGACACGCCTGCGAGTGACTCCACTGACACGGCGGATCAGTCATCGATCGACCAGTCTGCGGTCGTCTTGTCCTCAGTAGGTCAGACACACCGCCACCACCGTCACGGCTAGGAAATCCCTTCTCACCCCACGCGACGACCGGCTCTGGATTCCGCCTCGGGGCCGGTCGTCGTTTCCTCCTTCCGGGGAAGGTCTTCGGAGGCCCAGCGCATCACCATTTCGAGGAACGACCACATGTCGAGCCCGACCCCCGTCAAACAGACTGATCCATCGTTACCCGACACGGCAGAAGTACAGCGGCAAGCCGACCTTACCCGTATTGCACTCCGGCTTGAGTTCGAGCGCTGGCCGATGAATAGCGAATATGTTGACGTCGTCCGAGCTTCGTAGAGCGGGCCACCAACCTGTGGGTGCAATCCGCTAGGAGCGTGGGTGGTCCAACAGGCGCGCAACCTGACAATGGTGTTCGCCGATCCTGTCCGCCCAGTCAGGTTCCTGGTGCGGGATCGTGGTGCCAAGTTCACATCCCGCTTCGACTGGGTCTTCCGCGCCGAGCGGATCTGGATCATCCGCACACCCGTTCGCGCGCCACGTGCCAACGCCTTTGCCGAGCGATTCGTCGGCACGATCCGCCGGCGAGTGCCTCGACCGGATGCTGATCTTCAGCCGAGGTCAGCTCGAAGTCGTTCTTGCTGAGTACGTCCAGCACTACAACACCCATCGACCTCACCGGTCCCTCAACCAGGCGTCACCTCTGTCGGTCCTTCCTGTGACGCCGACCTCGTGTCCCGGTGCCCGGCACCTGCGAAGATCGGACCGGCTTGGTGGGCTCATCCACGAATACAAACTGGCTGCGTGAGACGTTCGGATGAAATTCTCGGCACCCACAGGCCTCATTCATGAGTATCGCCTGGCCACATGATGCGGATGGGATTCTCGGCACCCACAGGTCGAAATGCGAATCAATGACCCAAGGGCATGCCACAGCCCGATCCAGACCTGACTTCAACTCGTGAGAACGTCCAGGTCAAGGCTCTGGATGGGATCTTCGGCACCCCACATGCTGAGAACCACTTCACCGACATCGAGTCGCCTTCAACACACCTACTGCTTTGTCGAGATCTCGGACGAGCCCGTGGTGGGGTCGGTGACCAAGGTGTACCCGGCGGCAGTGAATGTGGTGGGCGGGGCGTGATCCATGAGGTCGAGCGCCACCGCGGGGGTCCCGGCGCGCGCCGAACGGTCTGAGGCGCGACCCATTGCCAGGGTGTCGTCAAGTACGGCGCGCGCACCCGCGTCGAGCAGGGCGAGATCGTCCGACACGAGTGCGAGGCCGCCGGACAGACCGACCGCCCGCGCCCAGGTGCGGGCGGCCTCGGGTCGCAACTCGGTGTCTGTGCTGCGCAGCATGATGCAGTCGGGGTCGTTCATCCACAGCCGGCGGTGCATGAAGCTGCGGGCCAGGGTGGCTGCATACGCACCCCGGGTGGCGGGTTGGACGTCGAGGTACCCGGCGACAATCTGGGCCGAAGGCTCCAGGGCCCACAAGGGGGCGACGTCGGGGCCGATGCGGTTGGCGTCCACCACGCCAACTACATGGGACAGGGGAGCGCCGCAGCCCACGATGAAGGCGTCAGCGCCTGCTCCCCGGCGCACGGCCTCGAAACCGGCGCGCACCCGCTGGGCGGGTGTGCGAGCGGTGTCCGCCCACACCCCGTCGACGCTGGGGGCGAAGGTGAAGTCGAGCTTGAGGTACGAGAAGCCCATTTCCACCAGGCGGCGTGCCGTCTCGGCGAGATGGGCGACGACCTCGGGGTGGGTGGTGTCGAGTGCGTACATGAATCCGTCGTGCCCCCCACCCCACGCCGGGTTCCACCACGCGTACAGCGGGCGGGTCCCCCCGTCGGGTTCCTGGCGTCGCGCCAGCCAATCCGGATGCTCGGTGGCGACGCGTGAGTCCGGAGCCGCCAGGAACGGGGCTAGCCACAAGCCTGGACGTAGTCCCGCGCCGCGCACGGCACCGGCTAGCGCGGGCAGTCCGGACGGGAACGTGTCGTTGGTGTCCAGCCAGTCGCCAATCGCAGCCTGAAAGCCGTCGTCGAGCTGGAACACGTTGAAGGGCCAGTCCCCGGCGCGCGACAGGTTCTCCATGAAAGCTGCCTCGGTGACGGCCTCGAAGTAGTGGTACCAGGAGGACCACCCGACCTGGTACGGCGCGCCTACGCGTGCCCCGCTGGATCGTCCCACCGCCCCCGCCCACCCACTGAGGAGCTCGCCCGGCCGCTGGTCGTCGCCCTGCTGTACGACCACGCCGTGCAGGCCGCGGCGTTCCCCGGGCGCGAGGACGGCATCACCCAGGAACGCCTCGGCGTGCAGCTCGATACCGTCACCGCCATCGGCCTGGCGGAGGCGCAGCGTGCCGTCGTGCCCGGTACCCGCCTCGAAGCCGACGAGCAGTGATGTCCCCGCGGCGTCGACGAGCACCGTGACCCATTCCGAGCGCAGCTCGCCCGCGGCCGTCACCTCGCGCTGGTCGGCGTGATGGAGGGCCTGGAGGAACTCGAAGTGCGCGGACGCCGACGGGTCGTTGTCAGCGCCGAACGTGGCCACACCCGAAGGTGACCACGACTGGTATCCGTGGCGGAACATGCGCAGCGGCTCGACCACGTCACCGAGGCCGAACACGATCGACACCGACCGGACCGCTACGGCACGATCGTCGCGGTTGGCAAGCCCCCACGACATCGTGGGCCACCCTGCGCCCTCGGCCAGGTCCACCTGGAGCACCCCAACGGGGACGGCCCCGGTACCCGTCACCGGCGCGCTCGGATTCGAGGCGCCGATCCTGGCCTCGACTCGCAGGGGCACCAGGCGCACAGGCGGAGCGTAGAGGGCCCACGCCCACGGACCCCGACCCAGGACGGAGGAGGGGAAACCTGCCTCGGTCCCCGTACAGTGGGACGTTCTGCCCTGTTGACCGGGGTCTTCGACCAGGCAAGGTGAGATCGGGGCCGGCGGCGGTCCCACCCCCGATAGGGAGGGTCATGGGGCGGGTGGCGTTCACCGGGGTATCGAAGCGCTTCGGCGAGGTGGAGGCGGTGAAGGACTTCACCCTCGATGTCGCCGATCGCGAGTTCCTTGTGCTGCTCGGGCCGTCAGGGTGCGGGAAGTCCACGGCGCTGCGCATGGTCGCGGGGCTCGAGGAGCCTACGGCGGGCACGGTCGAGATCGGCGACCGGGTCGTGAACGACGTCGATCCCAAAGAGCGCGACGTCGCCATGGTGTTCCAGAGTTACGCGCTCTATCCCCACATGAACGTGTGGCGGAACATCGAGTTCCCACTGAAGAGCCGGGGCGTGCCCAAGCCCGAGCGCGACATTTTGGTGAAGGAGGCGGCGGAGTCGCTCGGCCTGGGGGATCTGCTCGACCGCAGGCCCGCCCAGATGTCGGGCGGCCAGCGCCAACGGGTGGCACTTGCCCGTGCGATCGTCCGCCGCCCGCAGGCGTTCCTCATGGACGAGCCGCTCTCGAACCTCGACGCCAAGCTCCGGCTGCAGACTCGCACCGAGCTCATTGAGATGCAGCGTCGGCTCGCCATCACCGTGCTGTACGTCACTCACGACCAGGTGGAGGGAATGACAATGGGACATCGCGTGGCGATCATGGACAGGGGTGAGCTCCAACAGGTGGCCCCACCGGCCGAGGTGTACGCTCACCCGGCCAACCTGTTCGTGGCCGGATTCGTCGGCAGCCCTCCCATGAACACCATCAACGGCACGCCCATGGCGGTCGGCGACGAGCTGGTGATCGAGACGGCGAACGGCCGCATCCCGCTGCCGCCTGCCCACCAGGATGCCGTGCGACGCAGCGGGGCCGGGCATGTGGTGGTGGGTGTGAGGCCCGAGCGGGTCGACATCGACGAGGGCCCGCTGCCGGCCATCGTGGTGGTCGTCGAGTCTCTGGGCTACGAGCGCCACGTGATTTGCCGCCTGTCCGACGGCCAACAGGTCGTGGTGCGGGTACCGGGCGATCTGCCGACTCCGGCGGTAGGCGAGGCCGTCCACCTGAGTGCGGCCGAGGACCACTTGCACCTCTTCGACGCCTCGACCGGAGCCCGGATCGGGACATGACCGTTACCAATCCCGTCGAGGCCACCAAGGCCCGTTCGCCGGCGCCGGGTGCCACGCGTCGCCGTCGCCGTCGCCGCGAGGCGCTGCTGGCCTGGGGGCTCATCGCGCCCTCGATGGCGGTGTTCGGCGTGTTCGTCTTCTATCCCTTCCTGCGCAATTTCTACCTGGGCCTGTACGAGACGCCGCCGTTCCCGGGGCTGCCCAAGCGCTACGTCGGGCTGACGCAGTACCAGCACGTACTGGCCTCGCACGACTTCTTGAACAGCCTGTGGGTGACGGCGCTCTTCATGCTGTACACGGTGCCCTCCGGACTGGTCCTCGGACTCCTGCTGGCTGTACTGGCCCACCAGCGCCTCCGGGGCATCCGCATCTTCCGCACGGTGTTCTCGTCAACGGTGGCCACCTCGGTGGCGGTGGCGTCGGTGATCTTCTTCACCCTGCTCAACCCGCAGGTGGGTCTGTTCACCTATTGGCTCGGCCGCCAGAACCAACCTTCGCTTCTGAACGACCCGGCGTGGGCCCTGGTGGCGGTGTCGGTGGTGACGGTGTGGCAGAACCTCGGGCTGTCGTTCATCCTCATGTCGGCGGGGCTCCAGACGGTCCCCGACGACCTGCTCGAGGCGGCCCGCATCGACGGGGCCGGGACGTGGACGCGCTTCCGGCACGTGGTGCTGCCCATGTTGTCGCCCACGATCTTCTTCGCCGTAGTGGTGGGCTCGATCCTGTCGCTGCAGGCGTTCGGGCAGATCGACCTGCTGACCGCGGGCGGCCCGATCCACCGCACCAACGTGCTCGTGTACGCCATCTACGACCAGGTGTTCAAACAGAGCGACGAAGGAAGCGCGGCCATCATGGCCATCGCGCTCTTCGCCATCACGCTCGTGCTGACCCTGGTGCAGCTCAAGCTGCTCGAGCGGCGGGTGAACTATGAGCGCTGACGGCTTCCTCGGGCCCGTGGCGGCCATCGCGCCGGGCTTCCGGACTTTCCTGTGGGCGGTGGCGGGAGTCGTGGGCGTCGGCATCGCCTTGCAGCTGCTCAGCCGCATCGGGAGCCCCGCGACGCGCCGGCGGGCGTCACTGGCGGGGCGATACCTGCTCCTCGTGGTGCTGGCGGTGGTCGTGCTGTTCCCCATCTACATCACTGTCGTCAATTCGCTGCTTCGCCCCGACCAGATCGCCCACCGCCCGCCGACGCTGTTCCCCACGCACCCGGTGTGGTCCACCTACGCCACGGCGTGGACGCAAGGGCACCTGGGCCGGTACCTGGCGAACAGCTTCATCGTCACCACCGTGATCGTCGCCGGCCAGCTGGCCACCTCCATCGCGGCGGCGTACGCTTTCGCCTTCCTTCAGTTCCCGTTCAAGAAGACACTCTTCGTGACGTTTCTGGCCACGATGATGGTTCCGCTCGAGGTCACCTTCCTCACCAACGTGCAGACGGTAGTGACCTTCGGTTGGTACAACACCTACCTGGCGCTGACCGTGCCATTCCTGGCCACCGGGTTCGGCGCCTTCCTGCTCCGCCAGGCCTTCCTCGGCTTGCCGCGCGACCTGCGCGACGCGGCGGCCCTTGACGGCCTGGGCCATTGGCGCTTCATGACCAGGGTCGCGGTGCCCCTGGCGCGCCCGTCGATCGCCGCGCTGGGCCTGTTCAGCTTCTTCGGCGCGTTCGGCCAGTACCTGTGGCCTCTCATTGTCACCAAGGACGACCGCCTGCGCACCGTGCAGATCGGGCTCAAGTACTTGAGCGGCACCCAGATCAACGACATCAACGTCACCTTCGCCGGCACCGTGCTGGCCGCGCTTCCCCTGTTCGTGCTGCTGCTGGTGTTCCAGAAGCAGCTGGTGCGGGGCCTGACGGCCGGTGCCGTGAAGGGATGAGTGAACCAAGGAGGCACGTCATGCACAGGCATATCGACAACGGGAGCCCGGCTGCGGGGGACTATCACCGCCGAGTCGGTCTGCTGGCGCTGGTCCTGGCGGTCTCCCTCGCGGCCGCGGCCTGCGGCGGCGGCGGGAGGTCGACGAGCACCACCCCGACGAAGGCCACGGGCGTGGTCGACCCGTCGGTCTGCGGCCTGCAGGCGTTCGCCGCCGCCTCAAAGCCGGTGCAGATCGTGCTGTGGCACACCCTGGCCCGCAGCAACAACGACTGGCTGGTGGCGCAGATCAACCAGTTCAATTCGTCGCAGTCCGACGTGCACGTCACGCTGAACCAGCAGCCCAGCTACGCCGACCTGTTCAACAAGTACAAGGAGGGACTGTCGAGCGGCGACCTCCCCGACGTGGCCCAATTCGAGGACACTACGGTCGCCCAGCTCGTCGACAGTCGGTCGACGATCCCCGTGCAGGACTGCATCGACGCCAGCCACTACGCCCTGAGTGACTACCTGCCCCGGGCGCTGAAGTTCTACTCGTACGCCGGCGTGCAGCGCTCCATGCCGTTCGGGGTGTCGAACATCGTCCTGTTCTACGATCCCAACAAGTTTCGCAAGGCCGGGCTCGACCCGAACAAGCCGCCCCAGACGCTGGCCGAAGTGCAGACTGACTCGCAGCAGATCGTGGCCTCGGGCGCGGCTACGCACGGCATCTCGTTGCACGAGCAGCCATACCTCTTCGAGTTCCTATTGGCCAAGAGCGGGGGACAGTACGTGAACAACGGGAACGGGCGGGCGGGCCGGGCCACCAAGGCCAACCTGACGAGCCCGACGGCCATGAAGATCTGGCAGTGGTGGAATGACATGGTGAAGTCGGGCCTGGCCCTCGATACGGGGTCGGACCCCAACAACTTCGACCATCTGATCGCCCTGGCAGTGGGGAACGCGGCGATGACCTTCGAGGCGTCGAGCGCCATCGGGCCCATCGAGGCGGTCTTGGCAAGCGGGCAGTACCCCGGGGTGCAGATCGCCACGGCACCACTGCCCGCACTCGCCACCGGCGGCGGGGTGCCGGTCGGCGACGGGTCGTTGTGGATCTCCTCGCATTCCGCGCCGGCCAAGCGCGCCGCGTCCTGGAAGCTGATCCAGTACCTCGACTCACCGGCCGAGCAGGCGTCGATGGCGGCCGAGGGAGGCTACGTGCCTGTGCGCATGTCGGCCACCACCGTGCCGGTGCTGGCGAACCGGTGGACCCAAGACCCCAACTACCGGGTCGGTTACACACAGCTCACGACGGGGACGCTCAGCAACGCCAACATCGGATCGCTCATCGGCGACTACCAGGGGGTGCGCAACGCGGTGCAGGACGGGATGGTGCAGATGCTGAGCAACCACCAGTCGCCTCAGGCCGCCGCGGCGATCGCCGAGCAGGAGGCGAACGCCAAGATCCAGGATTACAACTCCCGGATCGGCCAATGAGCCCAACGTCTGGTGCATGCCTGTCGGCGCTGCATGCTGACGCGACGAACTCGGCGCTCCTTTCGTTTTCGCTCGAGCGCCGCCACCTTCTCGAGGGGCCCCTTCCGGCACGCGCCTTTGTTTTCGGCTCCTCTGATCACTCCGCCGGCCGCTGCGTTGTCTGGGGTTGTCGGAGGTGTAGTTGGCTCATACCTCTTGCGAGTTCCACTTGGTGGACAAGGCACGACAACCTCCGAATACACTTACGTGCTGAGGTGACCAAACGTCCTATCATGTCTCCCGGTAGGCAGCCTGGCTGGCGTCACTGTGCACCACCTCATCGCTGAGCTCGCGCTCAACGAACACATGGAAGACCTCTTGCCAGAATGTACTGACGCGATTCTGGAAGAGCAGGATCGGCCGAGCTCCAACCACCGAGGCGATTCTCCATCCTTCAACCAAGAGTTTGGTGAGCTGGTCCTCGGTCTCGATCCTGGACGCCTCTGCTCTGGGGTTCTCTCGCCTCCGATCCTGAGGGAACGGCGCACCCTCCCACCAACATGCTCCGCGTAATCGGATCCGTTGCCACTCTCGTTGGACCATCGAATTACCTAAATCGTTGTGACCCGTTGAACTCCGCCAACCCCCCGCCATCACCGTAAGCTTCCGACCACCAGGCTCAGCCGTCAAGAGGTGAGCGTCCAAGCTCCAGATCAACGCGGGGTTGACTCCCTCTTGGACTGGACTTATCCCGAGAGGTCGAACTCAGGGGTGACTGTGGTCACATGGTGGAGCGCCCAGCGTTGGCGGGAGTGGAGATCGCGATGACTTGGAAGCCGGTCACGGGACAAGTGGCTATGTCGTTCGAGGTGCCGTTGATTGACGACGAGAAGATGAACGCTGGCGTTACCGGACCCACGCCAAGAGCCGTCCTGACGCCGACGGCCATGTTCGGATTTGCTGCCCTGCGTCCTACGCGACGGCGCGCTGCGAGCTCAAGCCGAAATCACTCAACCTCGACTCCCGGGGAAAGCTCAGGATTGCGGTCCGCTCCGGAGTCCGTGCCGATCCACCACCGGCGTGCACCCAGGCGAGCCTGACCATCCCACCGGAGGCCGGCGCCAAGTTCTCCCAGGACTTGCTCTTCGGGAGTTCCGAGCACCACACCGTCTACGCCACCCTGCGCAACTCGGTCGAAGCATTCAACGGCTTCATCAAAGACAAGGCGCGCGAGGCCCTCGGCGCTCCGCAGCGCCGACGGGTCCGGGGAATTGCTGCCGCAGAGTGTCTTCGTGGCGTTTCTCATCTTGGGGGCCAACCTTCGCAAGATCGGGGTGTTCTTGCGAAGGCGCGCCGCCATCGAGGCCGGCCCCTTGCGACGACTGCCCCGTCGCCGCCGGACCAAGGCACTCGACGAATGGCGCCCCCCGCCACCGGCTTCTGAGCCGGTCCCTTCGTCGGACCCGCCACTCACGGCCTGAGGTTCCCTTGACCTGATCAGTCGCGTCCGGTCGAGTTGTTGCGCGCTCTGGCCCTCGTCGATGGATTGAAACCGCCAGCCCGCGGAATGTGTGTTTGCCATTCCGAGGCTCTCTCACGAGTTCACGTGGCCGACACTCCGAAAGATCGCCCTGCTAGCTGTGCTGCCCAGAGGTTGTTGACCCGGCCGATTGGCGGACCGCCGATGGCGGTGTGGTGTCGGTGATGGTTGTAGCTGTGGAGCCAGCGGTCAAGGGCCCGGACCCGAGCCTGTTCAGAGCCATAGGGGCGGACGTAGGCCCACTCGTCGAGCAGGGTGCGGTTGAAGCGCTCGACTTTGCCATTCGTCTGGGGCCGATAGGGCCGGATGCGGCTGTGGCGGATGCCGGCGTCGGCGAGCTCGTCGCGAAAGGCGAACGAGCGATAGCACGACCCGTTGTCGGTGAGCACCCGCTCGATGACGAGGCCGTGGGCGGCGAAGAACGCCGAGGCACGACGCCAGAACCCAACGGCTGTGACCGCCTGCTCGTTGCCCAGCACTTCGCTGTAGGCCAGCCGGGAGTGCGCGTCTATGGCCGAGTGGACGAAGGCGTATCCGATGTTGGTGGTCCCGTGGTGGGCGACCTTGCCCCGTCCGTGGGTCCGCCAGCCCTCCACCTTGGGGATCCGTCCCAGCTTCTTGATGTCGACGTGGATCAGCTCGCCGGGGTGGTCGGTCTCGATGCGCCGGATCGACCCGGCCAGTCACCCGGTCCATGAAGGCCAGGCGGTTGTGCCCGTGGCGCACCAGCACCCGGTGCACCGTGGAGGCGGGAAGCCCCACGATCCCGCCGAGGCGGGCCGGGCCCAGCTTGCGGCTCTGGCGCAAGGCCACGATCCGGCGCTCGACCCGGGCCGGGGTCTGGGCCGGACAGCGCCGGGGCCGGCTCGAGCGATCGACCAGGCCCTCGACCCCGAGCTCGCGATAACGGCGCCACCACTTGTGGGCCGTCTGGCGAGACACGTTCATGGACTCGGCCGCATTGGCCACGGTCCAGCCCGCCTGGATGCGCTGGCAGAGACGGAACCGACCTTCGGGAGTAAGCGGAGCGTTAGCGTGCATGACGGGCCTCCTGGGCGAGTGTGTGCTTTCGACAGCTCCACACTTAGCCCCGGAGGCCCCTTTCACGACGGATTCCCGGGCGTCAACAACGTCCGTGGGCAGCACAGCTAGACGGCTCGAAATGGGGTTTTGTCGACGCGACGCGCTCGGTTTTTGTCGGGAGCCGATCGTTCGTGGGCTATCGACACAACGTTCTCCACCAGGTATGGGGCACACCGTGTGGCGGCGGATTCCCACGCTGTTGCCTTCAATTTCCCACGTGTTTGTGGTCGCAATCGAGATGGCAGATCCCAGGTCACCGGGCCCAGATGCGTTATTGGCACCTATTTCGGCACTGATGCGCTGTAGATCTAGTCGGAGACTCTGGTGCCGGAGCCAACCACGCTCGATCTTCTAACGAGATTCACGGTGGGCGGCGGTGCCGATGATTGGGAGCAGTTGGGCTTGCATCGTCGCGGTGAGCCACCCTTGAAACCTGCTCGTGGTCCACGAGCGCTCGATGACCAGACGGTGGTAAAGGCTGGCATCGATGAACACCCAGACCAGGTCGGCGGCGTCCTCAGGGGTGAGGCCGTCTCGAAGTGGCCCCTTGGCGCTGAGTATCCCGACGAAGCCCCGGGCACCACCGAAGCGCTCCTCTTGAATTTGTGTCCATTGCACACGAACTCGGGGATCGACCCCGGCTGCGCTGCGGAAGGCCTCGTAGATGCCGGCAACTCGGGTGCTCACGCCTGTCACCATGGCGGCGTAGAGGGCGACGGCCTTCCAGGGATCGGGTTCGGCGCGAACCGCGAGGGCTTCTGGTCGCTGGGGGAGCGCGATGGGCTCGTCGTCGCCGACCGTGGCGACATCGAATGCGGCCCTAAGCAATGCGAGCTTGCCGCCGACCGAGTTGAACACTGTGGCCCGACTGACGCCCGCCGCGTCGGCGATGAGCGGGACCGAGGTGCCGAGGTAACCCCGCTCGATGAAAAGGCCGCTCGCGGCTTCGATGACTGCGACGCGCGTGGCGCGGGCCCTGGCCCTGCGTGCGGGCCAGGCGGGTCCGACTTTGACATCCGAGGTCATTAGACGTAGAGTCTAATCACCTGCGAAGCCGCCCAGCACCATCGCTGAGAAGGACCTAAGGCCCCGCATCGACTCAGAGAGGGGTCGGCCATGACCAATCAGGCAACTGCGGTGGAACGTGACGCGGACCGCCGGTCCGAGCCTTCGTCCAAGCACAATCGGGTGCCGCCGCGATTCGCGGTCCAGGTGTCGATGTGGCTTCGGCGGTCGTTGCTGCGTGCTGCTGACCGGGCGCTCCCGGCGCAGCTCGCGCTGCTCGAGCACATTCATCAGTTCGTCGGCACCCACCTACTTTCCGCCTTCGCCGAGCTCGGCATCGCCGATCATCTCGCTACCGGTCCGAAGACAGCCGACGAGCTGGCCGGCTTGGTGCACTGTGACGCTGATGCCCTGCACCGGGCTCTCCGGGCCGCCGCCGCCTGCAACCTGCTGCGACTCGACAGCAAGGGCCGGTTCCACACCACCCGGCTCATGGGGTCGATGTGTTCTACCGATCTCGACGCGACCGGCGACTGGTGCCGATACATCGGTTCGCCCTCGCTCCAGGCGGCCTGGGCCGACCTGGCAGAAACGATTCGTAGCGGCCAAAACGGGTTCCACCGCATCAACGGGATGTCCACCTTCGAGTGGTTCGATGCCCATCCCGGCGATGGCCGCCGGTTCGCTTCCGGTCTGGGCGGGCTCACGCGTGCCGAGGCACAGATGATCATCGCCGCGTACCCCTTCCCTGAGACTGGCACCGTCTGCGATGTCGCTGGTGGTGTCGGTGTCCTGCTCGGGGAGATCCTGAAATCTCGGCCCGGCCTTCGTGGCGTCCTCGTCGAAGCACCCCTGGTGCTCACCGAGGCGGCCACCTACCTGGCATCAATCGGTCTTGCCGATCGGGTCGAACTCGTCGAGGGAGATCTATTCGGAGAGATCCACGCGGCCGCGGACATCTACATCCTCAAGTGGATTCTTCACGATTGGGACGATGGAACCTGCGAGAGGATCGTCAAGAACGTCGCATCGGCAATGTCCGACGAAGCGCGCCTCGTTGTGATCGAAGGCAATCAAGAGCGCAACGAGGTTCACCCACGATTCTCAATGATCGACTTACAGATGTTGACCATGTCCGAAGGTGGGAGAGAGCGCTCGGGCCGCGAGATCAAACAACTTCTCACCAGTGCCGGCATGCGCCCTGGTGGCACGCGCATGACCGCAACGGACCTCCTGCTTGTCGAAGCGGCCGTCTCCGGACCGAATCCAGTGCCCAGCGGCGAGTGAGTGGTTTGAACCTTGCTGCTTGCTGCGTCGCTATCTTGCCGACAAGAGTGCCCGTAGTGCCCGAATATTGCCTCACGCCGGTGAGTAGGGACTTTGGCACCTCGAGATGCCTCGAGCGAGCGAGATGCGAGCTATGGCTGGCACGTTCACTGGGTGGTTCGTGGGCTGTCGATATAACCGCTCCACCCTGGGGGTACACAGCTCATTCGAGCGTCATTTCCCACGCTATGACTCTCGATTTCCCACATCTTTGTGGGCGCAATCACACTGAGAATTCCCAGGTCCAAGCCTCGGATGAGATTCTCGGCACCCTCACCATGTTCCACCGTCTTCGCTGAAAGCGCCCGGGCTGCAACTCCCCTTGTCACTGCAGGGTGGAGAACATTTTCGGCCCCACAGGGTCTCGGCACCCACGGGTTCCGGACCATAAAGTCCCTGCTCAAGGGGGCGGTCTTATATTCGGACCTTACGCGTGTGGAGGGCACTCCGGACCCACCTCAATGGGACGTGCCCACGGCCACATTCGGTGTGTGTGCTCGGCCACAGACTCAATTGCCTATGTGGTTCAACCTGTACCTACGGGGTTGAGAGTTGGTCTCAAGCCTATGAATACAGAGAGGTACGACCATGAAGAACCGCATCCGCAAGATCCGCCGCCTGACTCGGTCTCGCAACTTCTAAGCAAGTCCGGCCGAATCAAGCAACGCCACCCCCCGCCTCCCGAGAGCGGCGGGGGGTGGCGCTTCGAAGGAAGAGAGACTCGAAATGACCCGAATCCGCCGTGTCCGCAAGATCCGCCGGCTGAGCCGCAATCATAGTTGGACCTGAGAGGAGACACTCGGATGAACGTTGTCCACCGCATACGCCGTATCCGCCGGCTGAGCCGGAATCGGAGTTGGGGCTAAAGGAGAGACTCAGATGACCGTTCTCCACCGTGTCCGTCGCATCCGCCGGCTGAGCCGCAATCGGAGTTGGTGTTAGCTCCACTCGGACATTGGACTATGTGATTGATTCAACTCCCGTCACTCGGATTCGAGCGGCGGGAGTTGGCGCATCCCCAGCCACTCACGGACAGGTGTGCCTATACGGCTGATCGGGAATATACGTAGCCCACTCCGTTCTGGACAAGTTCATATTTCCCAACTCACGGCACAGGTGCGTCTTCAGCTCCTCGAAGCTGGACTTCCACAGGACAGAAGATCGTATGGTGACTGTTCCAGCCGTGTCGCCGCTCGCGAGGAACCGCCCGCTTGGGCTGAAGTCGACGCTTCCCACACCAACTGGGCTGGCGAAGCTGACTGTGTTCCCGTTGACCAGGTCATGAACCGTCACTTGGCTATTTGCTCCGGAAGTGGCCAGAAACTCACCATCGGGACTGAAGGAAATGCTGTAGATCGAAAATCCTTCATTGATCATCACCCTGCTTCGGCGCGAGAGATCATAGAGAATGATTTGGCCACCGTCATCGGCGCTGGCGAGAGTTCGCCCGTCAGGACTGAATCTCACGGCTTCAACTCGACTGCCATCGCCGAGGGTCAGCTTCACGGTGCGATGTGTGACCAAGTTGTAGAGCTCAACATATCCGCCCTCGACGGCGATCGCCATGACCGTGCTTCTCGGATTGAATTCTACGTCGTCGGCAATGCTGTCAAACCGAAAGGTCCTAGCATGTCCATTGACCTCTAGTGGGTAAAGTATGGCCTGCCCACCTTGTCCTCTGGTTCCGCCCGCGGCCGCATACTTGCCGTTTGGACTGAAGGCGGCCGCGAACATCTCGTTTTCGTCCCCGTCGCGGAGCGTCCGTTCACGATGAGTCGCCAGGTCGACCAGAAAGACTCGACCGTTGTTGTCGCCCACGAGGAGTTGTCGTTCGTTCGGGCTCAAGGAAACACCAGGGGCAACGACCTGGGTGTTAATCACCTCCTCTTTACCGGTTGAGGGGTGGTATAGAACAACCTCGTCACCGTCGTCTGTGACGGCGAGGGTCTTGCCATCCGGGCTGAAAGCCACTTGTTCGATGGCGGATCGCGTATGAACCGACACACTCGGTGCTCCGGCAAGCCCGTAGAGCAGCACCTCGCCGCTGGCGTTGGTACTCGCGAGGGCCCTACCGTCGGGGCTAAAAGCAACTGCGTCGACTTCGTTCCCATTGTTAAAGGTTGTAATGTGCCCGGTGGCGAGGGAGTACACGTTGACGTGCCCCGTGGCGTCTCCGCTGGCGAGTGTCTCTCCGTCGGGGCTGAAAGCAACTGCGTACACCGGACTTCCATCTTCAAACGCGGTGGTTCGACTAGTCGTGAGATCAAAAAGATCGACTTGGCCACCGGCATCGGCACTTGCAAGGATCTTCCCGTCTGGGCTGAAGGCCATGGCGGAGACGTATCGACCATCAACAACATTCAGCGTCTGCTGCTGCCCACCAGCCAAGTCGTGCAGCACGATCTGGCCATTGTGGTCGCCACTGGCAAGTGTCGTTCCGTTTGGACTGAAGGCAACGCTTAAGCTCGGTGTCATCTCGTGCAGCACAGTTGTCTGTCCTGTGCGCAGGCTGTGAATCAGAACGTCGTTGCCTGTCGCCGCACTGCCAGCAACCACCGATCCGTCTGGGCTAAATGCGACATTGTACAGCCCCTGTCCGACACTGATCATCGTTGTGCGACGAGTGGATGGATCGTAGAGCTTAAGCGCGCCTGAATCGTTGACGTTTGCAACGACGCGGCCCATCCGGGCTAAAGGCAACGGAATAGACGTCGTTTCCATCTCGGACCTTGGTTGTCCGTCCACTGTTCAAGTTGTCAAGGATCAGATTGCCCGCGTCCCCTCCCGAAGCGAGTGTCTTGCCGTCGGGGCTGAATGCCAGAGTTTCCACGTACCCCGATGCCTGCACTTGTTTGGTGGTGAGCAGGGGTTCTGACGCCGCGGTGGCCAGGGCGTTTATGGCCTGCTGGGTGTCGGCTCGATTGCGGGCCTCGATGGCGACGAGGATCCCAAGGGGCAAATTCGTCGACAACAACGAACTCGATTGGGCGGCCATGGCCACTGACTGTGACCGGTACGCACTATCGGTTGCGTCGATGCTCTTGACCACTGCGACGATACTTAACAAGATCGAGACGACGAGGGCCGCGCCGACGCCAATGATGATCCGACGTTGGCGTCTGGCGGCAGCGCGCGTGCTGGCTCCGATGTAGGAGACCTGGACATCTGTGGGTAGCTCATTGTGACTAGCGCGCTCGGCATGCCAATTCTCAGCCCGGCGGAGGTCTGTCCCACGCAAGAGGTAGCTGTCGTCACTATTTGCGTTCGACCACTCGTGGGCCCGCACCTCCAGCCGTGTGTGCAGGTCACGCCATTCAAGATCGAATTCGAGAGCCTGGACGATCTGATCCATCGCCACTGCTCGATCGTCAGAATCTCTGAAGAATATCCAATTGCGATCGGCTAACACCGGCGGAAGGGCCTCTGGATCCACGTCCTTGAAGACCACCGGGACGATGAGTTTTTGCGTTTGGGTCGCGATCTCAAGCTCGCGTCCGCACTCAGTGGAGAGAAGCGACTCCGGACTAAGGATGAAGAGCAGCGCCTTGGCCGATTCGATCGCTCGGCTGATGCGCCCTCGCCATTCGGCCGCGGCCTCGATGTCCTGGCGGTCCACCCAAACAGACTTGCCTCGGGCTGTCAGGTCGTCGGTGAGGTCGTCCACGAAGCGGATGCCACCGCCGCTCCGGGCGTAGGTGATGAAGGCGTCGAGCTGACCCGCTTCAGTGGGTGGAGCCTCGAGCAGTTGTTCTTGTGCCGTCATGGTCTAGACATCGCCAAGTCCGCCCTATCCCAGCGCTCCGCGTCGCGATTCTGCGTGGGAGCAATCGGGGTCTAGCCCAGCGTCGACGGATCGTCAACTGGCCTTGCCGGGGTTCTCTGAATCTGGAGCCCTACGAAGGATGTCTGCGTCTCACCCAATGAAAGTACGCCCATTGGACCAGGCACAGAGCTGCTGACCGGCATCGCTTGGCCCTAGGGATCAGCCCCAAAGAGCCGAGGAAGACGGCCGGTGGGCGTCGGCAATCCCCGTCGTATCCCTGCTGAGAGCGCTCCGTGGCGGAGGCTGATGCGATTGGGTCGGGTTGCATTCACTGTTGCCGCGATGCTCCTCCGAGCGCAGTCCCGGCGCCGTCCCAAAGAGTCGATGGTCGTCAGCGACGAACCCCACCCGATCATGCCGGCGGCCCCGATTCGTGAGTGCCGACGGTCACACCGGTTGTGTGTCGACCGACACAGACTCTGCCGCCCCCACCGATCACACTAGGTACTACACCGGGAACGCAAAGGAGATCCCGAGCGAAGAGCAGAGAGGAATGACATGAAGAGCCGCATCCGCCGCATCCGCCGTCTGAGCCGCAATCACAGCTGGAGCTGAGAGGAGGAACCAGAAATGACCGTTATCCGAATACGACGCATCCGCCGTCTGAGCCGCAATCACAGCTGGGGCTGAGGGGAGAGCCAGAAATGACCGTTATCCGCATCCGACGCATCCGCAGGCTGAGCCGCAACCGCGAACTGGGGCTGAGGGGAGAACCAGAAATGACCGCTATCCGCATCCGAGGCATCCGAGGCATCCGTGGCATCCGGCGCATCCGCAGGCTGAGCCGCAACCGCACTTGGAGCTGAAGGGAGAACCCAGAAATGACCGCTATCCGCATCCGACGCATCCGCAGGCTGAGCCGCAATCGCAACTGGGGCTGAGGGGAGAACCAGAAATGACCGCTATCCGCTTCCGACGCATCCGCCGACTGAGCCGAGGCCGCACTTGGGGCTGAGGGAGAACCAGAAATGACCGCTAATCCGACCCTGCACGCTCCGCCACCGGAGCCTCGTACGGTGGTACCGCCGATAGGTGAAGAAACGGTCAAGTCGGTCTCTCCTATCATGACCGCAGAACCGCCGACTAGTCGCATCGGCTGGTGACGCTGATGTGTGCCGATGCAGGCGGGCACCTGGCGCGACGCCGGGCATGGGAGGAACGACCAGATGCGCCTTCCTGACAGGCCAGTCCTCGCTGCCGGCGTTGATCGCCGCGACTTCGGCTCCTACGGTGTGGTTGCCCCTCCGGGCGGCGGTTCGATGCTCCACCTCGAGCCCGACGAGTACGCCTTGCTCGATCTCATGGACGGCATCCACACCGAAGCTGAGATCGAGTCGATCGCGGGGGGGCCGGTCAACGAGCTGGTCGGTGACCTCTGGGACGAGGGCTATTTGGTCGGGGCCCCTCAGCCGACAGCACGGGCGGCCGTGACCTTCCACGGCGTCGAGTTCCGGGGATTCGACCACGTCGTCCAAGCCTTCAATAGTCACTTCGGGAACTTCGTATTCTCCGTACCGACTGCGCTGGTCTTCGCCCTCGTCGCCCTGTGTGGTCTTGGCACTCTTCGTGGATCAGGTCGTGGCAGGACGCCAACTGACCGTTTCTACTGCTACGCCCGTCCTCGCCGTGGTGGCACTGCGGGTCCTCGGCCTGGCCGCGGTCGGCCCGCACGAGACTGGGCATGCCCTCGTGATCGCGCGGAACCGCCGCCACGTCGGCATGGTGGGGATCGGCTTCTACTGGGGGGCGCTCACGTTCTACGTCGACGCCTCTCAGGCACTGTTCCTGCCACGGCGCACCCGCATGTTCCAGGCCTCCGCTGGCATCCTGACCGATTTTGTCGTCTGCGGCACCGCTTCGATCATCGCCATGACCGGCGGCGACACCACGTGGGCCGTCGTGCTGCGCGAGTTCGCGGTCTTGGGTTACTTGAACATCGTGATCAATGCCGTGCCTCTCCTCGAGCTCGACGGCTACTGGTTCCTCGCCGACGCGCTCGACCGACCGACGCTTCAACGTGACGCTCGTCGGGCCCTGGTCGCGACCCTCCGCCGACAACCGGCGAGCCGCGCGTTGGCCTCGTACTCGGCAGCAAGCCTTGTCTTCGGGCTGGCTCTCATCGTCCTCGGCTTCGCTGCGTGGTGGGGCCTCTTCGGTGGGCTGTTCCTCAAATTTTGGGACGGCGGTGTCGGCTACAAGATCCTGGCGGCTTATCTCATGCTTCCCTTCGTGCCAATCGTCATCCACCTCTTCGCACAACCCATGCGCTACTTCCGAAATCGGATGGAGCCGCCACAGTTGGCTGTGGGCTCCTGAGATCCTATGAATGCTCTTCTGTTTCTCGACCACCTCCCTGAACGACCGATGAGCTACGGTGCGCGAATGGTGGAAGGACGGCTTGCCAGCGCGCACGCTGCGCTCACCAGGGGCGACGTCTTAATGGCCTATGACGCGGCGGTCTCAGCCATGGAGAGTGACCCCGAGAGCTTGGAAGCCCAATTCGTTGCGGCGTTGGCGTTGGCGCGCGCTGGAGCCGCCGAACGAGCGAGGACTTCAGCAATAGATTTGCTTGCCAGGATCGAAACCACCCCTGACGTCCCGGTATCGCTCCGCGAAGATGCCGCGGCACTGGTCGCCCGACTCGCCAAGCAGGACGCCCTGGCCAGCCTTGGCACCGAGCGACTCACAAAGCTGCGACACGCTGCCGAGTTGTACGAAGCTGTCGCCGATAGATACGGCCGCTTCTATCCGCGCATCAACGCGGCGACACTATCGCTGCTGGCGGGCGACCTCGACAAGGCTCGGGCCTTTGCCCACCAAGCACGCCGCCTCGTAAGGGCAACGCGGGCAAGCGAAGCCATGGATGACTATTGGCGCGAGGCGACCGCGGCTGAGGCCGCGCTGATCCTGGGTAATCTAGGGGAGGCAAGCCGGGCGCTCACAAGGGCTATTTCCGAAGCCGGTGACGACTTTGCCGCGATTGCCGTGACCAGGCGCCAGCTCAGGCTCGTCTGCGAAGCCACGTCAACGGACGAGTCGGTGCTCGACGAGCTTCAACCTCCGACGATCCTCCACTACTGCGGACACCGAATAGATCCCGCCGGAGTCTCAGAACGCTTTCCTCCTGATTCCGAGGCGACCGTCGCCCGCGAGATCCGGTCGTATCTCGCCCGACAGCGGGTGGGGTTCGCGTACGGCTCGCTTGCATCGGGTGCCGACATCCTGATTGCCGAGTCCCTACTCGACAACGGCGTCTCCCTACAGGTCATCTTGCCGTTCGACACCGACGAATTCGAACGATCATCGGTTACGCCGGCGGGGCCCGGGTGGCCGGATCGGTTCCGGTCGTGCCTGGCTCGTGCGGAGTCGGTCGTTCACGCTTCGGATTCCGCCTATATGGGTGACGATGAACTGTACGGCTACGCCGGACGCATCGCTATGGGCCATGCCCTCAACCGTGCCGCCTTCCTCGACGCATCTGCCATACAGCTGGCGGTGTGGGACCAAACGGAGGGCCTCGACTTCGCCGGCACGGCCCATGACGTGGCCACTTGGAAGGCAAGCGGTCACTCGACTCATGTCATCCCATTGCATGCGCCGAAGCGCCGACAACGGAAGACACCGCCGGTGTCATCAACGCGCCGTATCGGAGCCATCCTGTTCACTGATCTCCACGGCTTCAGTCGCTTGCGAGATGAGCAATTCCCTCTATTTGTCAATCACGTCCTCGGAACCCTGGGCGCCGTGCTCGACGACCACGCCGAAGCGGTTCTCTGGACCAACACGTGGGGCGACGCTATCGCTGCCGTCTTCTCCGACGTGATCGAAGCGGGTGATTGTGCGCTCGGCCTCCACGAAGCTCTTAGTCGTATCGACCTGGCGGCGATGGGGCTTCCGGAGGATCTCGATCTGCGGATTGGCGCGCACGCCGGCCCGGTGATGGCGATCGCCGACCCCGTGACCCGCAAACCGACCTACTGGGGACGAGAACTCACCCGGGCAGCTCGCATTGAACCGCGCACTCCGGAGGGAGAGGTATTTGTGACCGACGCGTTTGCCGCGCTGCTCTCCCTTGAGCCTGCTGTTCCCTTCGCCACGGAATATGTCGGGCGGGTCACGACGGCACATGACTTCGAGACGATCCCGATGTACCGTTTACGCCGAAGTCCCTGAGTTTAGTGGGTCAGCTTCTGCAGAGCAGCGCGATCCCCGACCTCTATCCGCCCACGGGCCAATCGCAGGATGCCTTGCTCCTCGCCGGCGCGCAACACCCGGTTGGCCGTCGACCGCGTCGTTCCAGCGAGTTGGGCGAGATCGTCTTGTGTTAGCGGGACCACCACCCCTGGTTGACCTCCATAGAGCTGTGCGAGGTCGTTGAGTCGCCGCCAGACGCGCTGCTCGACGGGGACGAAGAGCGCGTCCGTGAGCGCACCCGACAGGCGGCGTACTTCGGCGACGAGCGCGTTCGTCAAGACTTCATTGATCTTCGGCATCATCGCTCGCAGCTCTTCGAAGTCTTTCCGATGTAAGCTCAGAGTCTCGCCTCCCTCAAGGGAGATTGCCGTTCCACGGCGTGGGCCAGGCGAGAGCATGGCGAGCTCACCGAAGTAGTCGCCAGGACCGAAAACCCGGACCATCGCTTGGTCGCCCAGGGGCGTTGTGACACGGATTGCAAAGTGGCCGCTGTCGACCAGATGCAGGGTATCGCCGGGGTCGCCGTCATGGAATACTACTTCGCTGCGTTTGAACCGCCTCCTTCTCGCTGTCGCGAGAACGGCGCGTCTGCTCGTCCTCACCA
Source organism: uncultured Acidimicrobiales bacterium (assembly GCA_963739765.1). Taxonomy (GTDB): domain Bacteria; phylum Actinomycetota; class Acidimicrobiia; order Acidimicrobiales; family UBA8190; genus Chersky-840. The sequence continues at coordinate 1,223,232 of CAVUBP010000003.1, forward strand.
AGTATCTCGAGCAATAGCGACTGCATGGCGCCGAGTATCGCATCTGTAACGGGGATTGCCACTCGCAAACCCTGGGCCGACCTTCTACGATGTCCTGACAGATGAGTGGCTGATGTCCCGAAACATCACATTCGTTCGTATCTGGTTCCGGGACACAGCGGACGCCTGACAGCCTGGATGTCTCGGGACATGGTGGACACCGGCAGGAGGTGTCCACGTGCAAAGTGCCCGCTACCTGGTCCAATCGGTCGTTGTCGAGCACCGCAGCGTGCGGGAGGTGGCCCGCCAGCACGGAGTGTCGAAGACTTGGCTCTACGAGCTCGTGGCCCGCTACCGGGAGGGCGGGGACGAGGTTTTGGCACCGCACTCGCGGCGGCCGCTCTCGTCGCCCACCCGGATCTCGGCCGCAGCCGAGGACGAGATGGTCGAGCTGCGCAAGTTCCTCTCCGAGGAGGGCTTCGACGCCGGGGCGCAGACCATCCAGGAGCACCTGCTGCGCCGCCACGGGACGGCACCGGCGGTGTCGAGCATCTGGCGGGTGCTGGGTCGCCGTGGTTTCGTCACCCCCCAGCCCCAGAAACGCCCGAAGAGCTCGTACGTCCGCTTCGAAGCCGATCTGCCCAACGAGCGATGGCAGATGGACATGACCCATGTCGAGTTGTCGGGTGGCCGGGTGGTCGAGGTGCTCAACATCATCGACGACCGTTCCCGGCTGTGCGTGGCCTCAGAAGCCTGCACGGTGGTGTCGGCGCCCGACGTGGTGCGCATTTTCGCCCGTGCCGCCAACCGTTACGGGCTCCCGGCCACGGTGTTGAGTGACAACGGCGCCATCTTCACCGCCGCCTTTCGCAAGGGACGCTGTCTGACCGAGATCGTCCTCGAGGCCCATGGCATCGAGTTCCGTCACTCCCGGCCCTACCATCCCCAGACGTGCGGAAAGGTCGAGAGATTCCACCAGACGGAGAAGAAGTATCTGAACAAACGCCGTCCGGCGCGCTCACTGTCGGAGCTCCAGGCCCAGCTCGACACCTTCACGACCTACTACAACGAGGTTCGCCCCCATCGGGCCAACAGACGACGCACGCCGGCTGAAGCCTACGCAGCGCGGTTCAAGGCCAAGGCGCCGGGAGCGCCGAAGACTCCTTACCTGCACTACCGGATCAGAAACGACCGGGTCGACAGGCAAGGCAAGATCACCATGCGCTACGCCGGAGTGATGCGCCACCTCGCCGTCGGTCGTCCCCATAAGGGTGAGCGGGTGCTGGCCCTGGTGGCCGATCGCGACGTCCGGATCCTCGCCAAGGAGGGCCAGCTGCTGCGCCGCATCGTCATCGACCCAAGCCAGGAAATACCAGCCCACTGCGGCACTTGAAGATCGTCCATCATGTCTGGCGACAACTGTCCGCGATGTCCCGAGACATCACATGTGGTGGGCGAGGGGGGACTTGAACCCCCACATCCTTTCGGACACAGGAACCTGAATCCTGCGCGTCTGCCAATTCCGCCACTCGCCCGAGCGACGGCGTCACGATACCCGACCCTTCCTCGAGGTCCGCCGGACTGCGCCCAAGCCGCCTGACTCGACTTCATGCGGATTCACCAAGAGATCTTCGGCGTCTCATCACGCGTCGTGTCGAGAGTGTCACTTCAAGTCGTAAGAAATCTCATGTGGTTTCATCTCGCTTGATGCGGAAAGGGGCAACCCCGTCCGGGCAGAAAGCGCCGGTAGGCTGGGTTACAACGATGGGACTCCAAAGGTTCGAGCAGCGTCTCGAGCGTATGGTCGAAGGTGCGTTCTCCAAAGCCCTGCGGGGTGGCATCCAGCCTGTGGAGATCGGCCGACGCCTCACGCGCGAAATGGACCTCCTGCGTCGCGTAGGGGTCAGGGGCCTAATCGCGCCCAACGTCTTTGTGGTCACTCTGTCGCCCCAGGACGCGGACCGCTTCCAGAGCTTTGCCGACGTGCTGGCCAGGGAGCTCGGCGACGCCGCTCGGGAACACGCCCGGAGCGAGGGATACGTGTTCGTCGGTCCCGTCGAGGTCGAGATCCGAAGCGACCCCTCGACGCGTGCCGGGCGCTACCGGGTGACCGCCGAGGTTCGCGAGGGTCTCGACGGCCTCGCTGCCGCCTCGCTCATCCTGTCGGACGGGTCTCGGATCGTCCTCGGCAACGAGACGGTCGAGATCGGCCGTCTGCCCGAGTGCACGATCGCCCTCAGCGACCCCAACGTCAGTCGCCGGCATGCGGAGATCCGCCGGCACGGGAGCGATGTGGTCGTGGCCGACCTGCAGTCGACCAACGGCACCAGGGTGAACGGCGTCCCGGTCCGAGAGCGGGTCCTCGAGGACGGGGACGAGATCACCGTGGGGACGACGTCCATCCGGTTCGAGACCTCGTGAGTGGCAGGCTGCCGTGGTGTTCCTGACGTCGCTGGACAACCAGAACCTGCTCCGGGCGCTCGAGGTCCTGGTCGTGGCGCTGATCTGGCTCTTCTTCTTCCGGGTCATCAGGGCGGTCTGGGTCCAGGTGCGTCCGCCGTCGGCGCGTGGTGCGGCGGCCCAGGCTGTGGCCTCGCACCCCGGGGAACGCCCCCCGGCAGAGCGTCGCGGACGGGCCGGCAAGCTCCACCTCAAGGTGATCGAGCCCCAGGAGGGATACGGCCAGACCTTCGAGGTGGGCGAGGAAGTGACCCTGGGGCGTGCCGCGGGGTGCGGGGTGCAGGGTCGAGGACTCCTACACCTCGAGCCTGCATGCCCGTCTGTTCCGGCGCAACGGCTCGCTGTGGGTGGAGGACCTGGGGTCCACCAACGGGACCTGGGTGAATGCCGAGCGCATCGGGACAACGGCCAAACTGGGCAAGGGCGACCTGCTTCAGGTGGGCGGCACCGTCTTCGAGGTCGCCCGGTGACCGGGCCCGGACGAGGAGCGCGGGTGTTGGAGCTGACGAGCTCACCGGAGGGTCGTTGACCGTCCTCCGGTCGGGTTCGGCCACCGATGTCGGTCGGGTGCGTACGGTCAACGAGGACCTCGCGCTCGAGAGCCTCACCCTGTTCGCCGTGGCGGACGGGATGGGCGGGCACGTCGGCGGTGAGATCGCGGCGCGCACGGCCATCGACAGCCTGCAGGCCGAGTTCGCCGCGCAAGCCCTCTGCCGAGGGGCTGGCCGGTGCCATCCACGACGCCAACAAGGCGGTATGGGAACGCGGCCATGCCGACGTCGATCTGCGGGGCATGGGCACCACGATGATCGCGGCCGCCCTGGTGGCAACCGACGAGGGCGACCGCTTGGTGCTCGCCAACGTGGGGGACTCCCGTGCCTACCGCCTGCACGGAGACACGCTGGTACAGCTCACCACCGACCATTCCGTGGCCGAGGAGCTCGTGGCGCGCGGTGAGTTGTCCGAGGAGGAGGCGGCGGTGCACCCGCACCGCCACATCCTCACCCGGGCGCTCGGGGTGCAGCCCGACGTCGACGTCGACGTATGGCAGCTCGTCCCCGAGGAAGGTGACCGCTTCCTTCTCTGTTCCGACGGGCTCACCAACGAGGTGCCCGTCGAACGAGATCACCGCTGTCCTTTCTCGGACGCGCGATCCGCGCGAGGCCGCCGAAACCCTGGTTCGCATGGCCAACGAGGCTGGTGGCAACGACAACGCCACGGTCGTCGTGCTCGATGTGATGGTGGGAGAGCCACCCTCGGCCGAGGAGGCCGGCGAGCACGCCGGCGAGCCCGCCGGGGCGGTGGCGCCATGGGCCTCGGCCGCTCCCGATGCCGGCGCCGCGGCGCCTGCTTCGTCGGGAGCGACGATGGTGGTCAGTGCGCCGGAGTCACCGGCACCCACGTCGGTCGGGGCGGGCCCGGCCGGGACGGTCACCACCAACGGCGTGGGCGCGGCCGTCGTGAGTCGCTCGGCTCTCGACACGGCTCTGGATCGCCCACCCTCGCGGCGACACGACCCGCGCACCGGGCGCGCGCATCCCCCGTCGCATCACCTTCCGAGTCCTGTTGTTCCTCGTGGTTCTGGGGGGACTGGCGTACGCAGGGTTCGCCACCATCCGCTGGTATGTCAACAACTCGTACTTCGTCGGCCTGAGCCACCACCAGGTGGTGATCTATCAGGGACGCCCCGGCGGATTCGTCGGGATCAATCCCAAGATCGTGAAGCGGACCCAGATGAACGCCAGCGAGGTCCCCTCCTACAGGATCCCGGACCTTCGCGGCGGGGTCCAAGAGCCCTCCTACAAAGCGGCGGTGGGGTATGTCACGAGCCTCCAGCAGTCGGTGTGCAGCCTGCAGGCGCCGCCCGCATACTGCTCGAACGTGGCCAACCCGACCGCACCAGGTGCGACGCCGACCACGATCCCGACGTCGACCCCGGCCACCTTCGGGTTGCCCGCACCTGGGTGGAGCGCCGACGACGGGCGCGAGGCGGCCTGATGGCGGGGCGCATCCGTTGGCTCGGCGTGGGGATGGTCGTGTGCTTTCTGGCGCTGTTCCTACAGCTCAACAACCTGCAGGTGAAGAACGCCCACAAATACGCCACATCCCAGCACAACCCCTCGGTCATCTCGGCCAAGTACGACCAGCCCCGTGGCATCATCCAGAGCGCCGACGGGGTGGTGCTGGCCCAGTCGGTGCGGACGCACAGCGGCTCGTACAAGTACTTCCGCCAATATCCCATGGGGACGCTCTTCGGCCAGATCACCGGCTATCTGTCGTTCAACTACGGGGCGACGGGGGTCGAGGACACCTACGGCTCGTATCTCGCCCAGCACAACCGACCTGTCAAGACCATCGGTGACCTGCTCACAACGCCGGTGGAGACCGACACCGTGACGCTCACCTTGTCGAGCAAGCTGCAGGCGACGTCCCGACAGGCACTGAACGGCCGGGACGGCGCCATCGTGGTGCTCGACCCCACCACGGGCGCGGTGCTGGCTCGATGTACTCCAATCCCAGTTACGACCCGAACCCGCTGGCGGCGAACAGCATCAAGACCGAGAACGATGCGTTCGCAGTCGACAACACGGGTCGACCCTGCCACGGGGTTCTCCCCCGCGGCGTCCCTCGCCTACCAGGACATCTTCCCGCCCGGGTCGACGTTCAAGGTGGTGACCGCCACGGCGGCCTACGAGTACGCGCCCAAACTCGTGAACGTCTCCATGCCGTTCTACGGCTGCATTCCCGGTGGCACCCTGGGCGGGCAGGGTCTCAACAGCCCCCTGTGCAACTACGGGGGCGGCGGATGCGGGGGGACCATCGCCCAGATGCTCCCCCCGTCGTGCGACACCGGGTTCGCCATCCTCGGCACCCGAGGTGGGAGCCGCGTCGATGACGGCCGAGGCCGACGCCTTCGGCTTCAACTCACAGCCACCGATCGACCTGCCTCCCAGCCGGTACGAGGTCTCGAAGTTCCTGCAACCGGCGTGCTACGCGGGCCAGCAGATCTTCCTGGCGAACTCCTCCATCGGCCAGCAGTGCACGGCCGCCTCGCCGCTGCAGATGGCGCTCGTGGCGGCTGGGATCGCCAACGGAGGCGTCGTGATGACCCCGCACGTCATGTACCAGATCCGCGACCGACAGAACAACCTGGTCAAGCTGTACCAGCCCGTGGCATGGCATCGGGCTTCGTCGCAGGCCACGGCAACCGCTCTGCGCGGCCTCATGGAGAACGTCGTCAGGGCCGGGACGGCGTCGGGCGTCGGGTTCCCGGCCCAGGACGACGTGGCGGCCAAGACCGGTACCGCCCAGGTCGGGCTGGGCAACACCGCCACCACCGACTGGATGATCGCCTTCGCTCCGGCCACCCAACCCAAGGTGGCAGTGGCGGTCGTCATCCCGCACCAAGCGCTCTCGGCCACCGGCGCCGAGGTGGCCGGTCCCGTGATGAGGACCATGATCGAAGCGGCACTGGCGGGACAGTGACATCGATGTCCGGCCCACTGCGACCGAGGAGGAGACCAAGGGTGTCTGGCCCAGGCGACGTTCCGGCGAGACGTAGGCTCTGACCGCGCATGGAGCCGACCAAGACCCCCCGGGTGCTCTCGGGACGATACGAGCTCTCGCACCTGGTGGCCCGGGGCGGCATGGCCGAGGTGTACCGCGCCCGTGACCAGTTGCTCGACCGACCGGTGGCGCTCAAGGTGCTCTTCCCCGAGCTGTCGGTGGACCGGTCGTTCGTGGAGCGGTTCCGTCGCGAGGCCCAGGCCGCCGCCAACCTCTCGCACCCCAACATCGTCCCGGTCTTCGACTGGGGCGAGGACAACGGCACCTACTTCATCGTCATGGAGTTCGTCGACGGCCGGGCCCTGTCCTCGATCCTCCGCACGGCCGGGCCGTTGCACCCCGACCGGGCCGCCGAGATCGCCGCCGATGTCGCCGGGGCGCTGTCCTACGCGCATCGCCACGGCGTGGTCCACCGCGACGTCAAGCCGGGCAACGTGCTCATCACCGAGGAAGGCACGATCAAGGTCACCGACTTCGGGATCGCCCGCGCCGTCAACACCGAGGAGAGCCTGACCCAAACCGGCGCCGTCATGGGCACGGCGACGTACTTCTCCCCGGAGCAGGCCGAGGGCATGGGCGTGGACTCACGCAGCGACATCTACTCGCTCGGCGTCGTGATCTTCGAGATGGTCACCGGCCGGCCCCCGTTCCTGGGCGACACCCCGGTGGCCGTCGCCTCCAAGCACGTCCGCGAGCACCCGCCGGCGCCGCGCGAGATCAACCCCGCGGTCCCGCCCGATCTCGAGGCCATCATCCTGAAGTGCCTGGCGAAGTCCCCCGACCACCGCTACGCCACCGGCGACGACCTGCGCATCGACCTGCTGCGCTTCCGGGAGGGCCGGGCGGTCGGGGCGGTGTCGCCCCCGACGGGTCAGCACCCGTCGGTGGGAACCACCCAAAGTGTACGAGCGGTGGGCGGGACCCAGGCGCTTCCCGTCGTCGCCGGCGACGACCTCGAGGGAAACGAGCCGCCCAGCCGCACCAAGCTCTATGCGGCCATCCTCGCCCTGCTCCTGGTGGCCCTGGCCGTCGTCATCATCTTCCTCGGCAATTCCGTGGGTTGGTGGCGTATCGGGGAGGGGCCCAGCACCACGCTCGTGATGCCCGACGTGACGAACCAGAACGTGAGCAAAGCCGAGCGGACCCTCCAACACGACGGGCTCAAGACCACGGTGCAGTCCGACAAGTCCGCCACCTCGACACCCAACACCCAGGTCCTGCGGACCGACCCGGCCAAGGGGACCACGGTCAAGAAGGGCGACCGGGTCACACTCATCACCGGGGCCCAGGGGCCCCCGGTCAGCGTTCCCGATCTGGTGGGACAGTCGGTCACGTTCGCGAAGTCCGAGCTCCAGCAGAAGGGCCTGCAGGCCAACGTGCAGTTCAGCAGCACCTGTACGCAGCAGAACATCGTGTGCACCCAGAGCCCCAAGGCCGGTCAGACCATCCTGCCGGGAGGCACCGTCGACATCTTCACGCAGTCGACGACCACGGCGGTCCCCGACGTCACCGGGCTCGGCCAGACCACGGCCTGCAACCGGTTGGGCCAAGCCGGGTTCCAGTGCGGGACGATCACCACGCAGCCGTCGCAGACCGTGCCCAAGAACAACGTGATCAGCACCAACCCCCCACAGGGGGCGCAGGAGCCGGCCAACGCCAACGTGAACCTGGTGGTGTCGAGCGGGCCCTCGTCGGTTCTCGTGCCCGACGTCGTGGGCGACACCCAGAGCGCGGCCGCCTCGACGCTGCAGGGCTCGGGCCTGAACACGATCGTCATCTGCCAGTCGACCAATGATCCGTCGCAGGACGGGATCGTGCAGAATCAGAGCCCCAACGGCGGGGTATCGGTCAACCCGGGCACGACCGTCAACATCACGGTGACGAACCTCGCCGGTTGCTCGGGCACGACCACGACGACCGCGCCCACGGGCAACACCGGTCATGGCCGCCACTAGGGCCGTGGCGCCCCCAGCGAGGCGAGGAAGTTGGTGAGCAAATCGGGGCCGACGGTCGTGAGGACGGACTCGGGGTGGAACTGCACCCCTTCGATCGGCAGGTCCCGGTGGCGCAACCCCATGACGACGCCGTCGAGGGTCTCGGCGGTGATCTCGAGCACGTCGGGAATCGTGTCGCGGTCGACGATCAGGGAGTGGTAACGGGTCGCCTCGAAGGGGTTGGCCATGTCGGTGAACACGCCGACCCCGGTGTGGAAGATGGCCGAGGTCTTGCCGTGCATGAGCTCGGGCGCCGGGACGATCCGGGCGCCGAAGACCTGGCCTATGCACTGGAGCCCCAGGCACACCCCGAGGATGGGCAGCTCACCGCCCAGCTCTGCCACCACGGCCATGCTGATGCCGCCGTCCTCGGGCCGGCCCGGGCCCGGTGAGATCACGATGCCGTCAGCGCCGAGGTCCCTGATGCCCGGCGATGTCGATGGCGTCGTTGCGGAACACGACCGGCTCGGCGCCGAGCGCGCCCATCTCCTGCACCAGGTTGTAGGTGAAGGAGTCGTAGTTGTCGACGAGCAGCACCCTGGCTCCCACGCCGCCCGACACTACCGCCCCCGAGCGCCGCCCCGATCGGGTGCGCCGTCATGGCTATCCTCGGTGCATGGCGAACAAGCAGGGTCCCGGAAGCCCGTCGCGCAAGGGCCGTTCGGCGTCGGGGAGAGCCGTCGCGCCTCCTCCGACCGCCAGTGGTCGCTACACCCCGCCGATCCCGCGCAGCAACAAGGTGAGCCCCAAGTGGATGGGGCCGCTCATCCTGGCGTTGCTGATCGCCGGGGCGCTCATGATCGTCCTCAACTACTTCAACGTCATGCCGGCGGGGCCGAGCAACTGGTACCTGATGGGGGGGATCGTCCTCATCGCGGGTGGCTTCGTCGTCGCCACGCAGTACCACTGACGGCGTCGCGCACCCCGGGGACTACCCCAGGCGCTCGATGATGGTGGCGTTGGCCATGCCACCGCCTTCGCACATCGTCTCGAGGCCCCAACGTCCGCCGGTGCGCTCGAGCTCGTTGAGCAGCGTGCACATGAGCTTGGCTCCCGAGCACCCCAGCGGGTGGCCGATGGCGATCGCCCCGCCGTTGACGTTCACGCGGTCCATGTCGCCGTGCAGCTCCTTCTCCCACGCCAACACGACCGAAGCGAAAGCCTCGTTGATCTCGACGAGGTCGATGTCGTCGATCGTCATCTTGGCCTTCTCGAGCACGGCCCGCGTGGCGGGGATGGGACCGGTGAGCATCGTGACCGGGTCCACCCCGGCCAGCGAGAAGGCGTGGAAGCGGGCCCGCGGGGTGAGCCCCAGGGCGCTCGCCTTCTCCTCGCTCATGACGAGGACCGCCGCGGCTCCGTCGCTGATCTGCGACGAGTTGCCCGCGGTGACCTTGCCGTCGGGCTTGAAGGCCGGCTTCAGGTTGGCGAGAACCTCCGCCGTGGTGTCGGGCCGGATGCCCTCGTCGGTGGAGATGACCTCGTTGGTGAGAGCGCCCTCGTCGTCTTTCACCGTGACGGGGAGGATCTCCCGCTCGAAACGGCCCTCGGCCGTCGCCCGGGCCGCGAACTGCTGGCTCCGAGCCCCGAAGGCGTCGAGGTCCTGGCGCGACAGGTCCCATTGATCGGCGATCATCTCGGCCGAGATGCCCTGCGACACCAGCCCACCACGCTCGGAGTAGCGCTCCATCATCTTCGGACCGAAGGGGAACCCGAGATCGCGGACGACCGAGGACCCCATCGGCGTGTGCGTCATGTGCTCCACCCCGGCCGCGATCACGACGTCGTAGGCGCCGGCGATGACGCCTTGGGCGGCGAAGTGCAGTGCCTGTTGTGACGACCCGCACTGGCGGTCGATGGTGGTGGAGGGCACCGACTCGGGGTACCCGGCCGCCAGCACGGCGTTGCGGCCGATGTTGAGGGCCTGTTCGCCGACCTGCATCACGCATCCCATGATCACGTCGTCGACGAGGCCGGGGTCGAGGTTGTTGCGCTCGGCGAGCGCCCTGAGGGGCTCGGCGGCCAGGTCCACGGCGTGCCAGCCCCGCAGCTTGCCGTTGCGGCGGCCGCCGGGGGTCCGTACGGCATCAACGATCACGGCGGTGGTCATGGGTGCTCCTTCCCAAACTGACTGATCGGTCAAGATTTTGCCCGGTTGCCACCCTGGCGGTCAATCGGGCGGACCCTGCCCCCTCCGACCAGGGAATTCCTCGCCCGCCGCCCGGGAGCGCGACGGCCCGACGCTACGGTTGGCGCCGTGACGAGGCGAGGCAAGGACATGGACCGCTGGCTCGGCGACGGCGGCATGGAGGTGATCGGGCTGGTGGGTGCGTCGTTCACCTCGTACGGAGTCGACGGCGAGGACCTGGGCTGGGTCGTGGGGACCTGGACCCCGACCGCCCTGGCCTGCAACCCCCACGGCACGGCCCAGGCCGGCATCCACTCACTGATCCTCGACGCGTCGATGAACTTCGCCATCAATGCTGCCCTGCCCGGACGCGACCGGACCCGGGGAACGCTCGAGATGAAGACCGAGACCATGCGGCCGGCCAAGCTCGGGGAGGCGGTCTCGGTGCGTGGCGACGTGGTCCGCATGGCCCGGCAGGTCGCCTACGCCGAGGCCACCACGCGAGACGGCCAGGGCCGGCTCGTGAGCAGGTCGACCGGAACGTTCCTTCTCTATCGCGACGACGCGGGGTAGTCGCGCTCCCGGCACGACGCCGGGGCGCCCTGCGGCACCGTCGCCCTCGAGACGTACGCACTCGCGGCGGAGGTGGGAATGGTGGCGCGCGCAGATGTCGGAGGCCGACTTGGGATCGGGGTGCCACCGGCCGGGCCGGGCGTGTGTGCGATGTGCCATGGCCCGGCACGCGACGGCCGACCCGTGTGCTGGTGCTGTCGATCGGTCTCGGCGGGTCTGGGTCCGACCCCGGGCGCGACTCCTCTCGTCGTGCCCGTGGCGCTGTATCGAACGGGGGACCGTTTGCACCGCGTGCTCCGGGGCTACAAGGACGCGCCGGCGGTCACGGCGCGTCGCCATTTCACGCGGTGCATCGCCACGCATCTCTCGGCCTTCTTGTCCACCCACGGTCCGTGCATCGCCCGAGCCGCCGGGGCGGGATGGGACAGTGTCGCCGTCGTCCCCTCCTCGACGCGGCGACCCGCGGGGCGACGGCACTCGGTGCCCCTGCCCGAACATCCCCTGGGCCGGGCGGTGACGGCGCTGCCGTGCTTGTCGGGCCTGAGCCACGTCGTGATCGGTGGCGGTCCGGCCACCGCCGGGCACCTGGCCCCGGCCGCCGGCGCCTTCGAGGTGGGAGATGGCCTCGAGGGCCGGCACGTCCTGCTCCTCGACGACAGCTGGGTGACCGGAGCGCGCGGCCGGAGCGCGGCGGTCGCGCTCGATCGGGCGGGTGCCGAGGTGGTCGCCATCGTCGTCGCCGGGCGCGCCGTGGGTGCCGTCGACGCCGCTCCTGTCCCGGCCGTGGCGACGTGGTGGCGATGGGCCGAAGCCCGGGAGGACCAGGAGATGACGGCGCGGGCACGCTGCTGTGTCTCCCCGTGCGTCGCGGACCTGTCCATGTAGCGTGCTGGCCGTGCGATTCGGTATCGCCCTGGGGCGGATGCACCCGAGCATGTTCCTCGACGCCGTCACCGCGGCCGACGAGCTCGGGTTCGAGTCCGTGTGGTTCCCCGAGCACCTGGTGCTGCCCGTCGACATGACCGGGTCGCCGTTCGCCGGGGCCGAGCATCCGCCGGTGCCGCCCTCCACCCCGGTCTTCGACGTGTTCGCCTACCTGTCGTTCCTGGCCGGCCGCACCCGACGCGTCCGTCTGGGAACACACGTCTACAACCTGGGCCTGCGCCATCCGTTCACCGCGGCCCGGGCGGTGCAGACCGCCGACGTCGTCTCGCAGGGGCGCGTCGAGCTCGGCGTGGGCGCGGGGTGGCTCCGGGGCGAATGGGACGTGGCCGGGCTCGACTTCGACACCCGGGGCCCGCGTCTCGACGAAGCGCTCGAGGTCTGCAAGCGGCTGTGGACCGAAGAGCAGGTCGCCCATCACGGGCGGTTCTTCGACTTCGACGCCGTGATGTTCGAGCCCAAACCCCTTCAGCGACCCCATCCGCCGGTGCTCATCGGCGGGGAATCACCTGCGGCGCTGCGTCGAGCAGCCCGCCACGACGGTTGGATCGGCCTGAACCACACCCCTGACACCGCAGGCTCCCACGCGGCGAGGCTGCTGGAGCTGCGGGCGAAGGCGGGAGGATCGGGGCCGTTCACGGTCACCGTCGGTGCCACGGTGGCCGACGACGCCGACATCGACGCCTTCACGAGCGCGGGGGTGGACCGGCTGATCGTCGCCCCCTGGGCCCGGACGCGCGACGTGCCCGACGCCTTGGCGGGATTCGCCTCGCGCTTCCTCGGATGAACGGCGCCGGCCGGCGGGGCGTCCTGCCGGCGGGCCCAGCGCCGGCACCGGCGGTCGTGGCACTGGCGGTCGTGGCGCTGGCGGTCGTGGTCCTGAGCGGATGCGGCCCGTCGTCACCGGGTGCGGGCCCGTCGTCGGCCACGTCGTCGGTCCCGTCCACGACGTCGGCCACCGGCGCCTCCCCGCCCGACGGCCCGTCGCCCAGCGCACTCGTCGACACGTTCGTGGGCACCGGGGTGGGGGGCAAGAGCGTCGGCAGCATCGACACGTTCCCGGGTGCCGACATGCCCTTCGGGATGCTGCAGTGGAGCCCCGACACCACACCCCACCGGACATCGGGTGGGGGGTACTCCTCCAAGGACTCGGCCATCAGCGGCTTCAGCCTGACCCACATGAGCGGTCCGGGCTGTCCCGTCTACGGGGACATCCCGATCCTGCCCACCGTGGGAGGCATCGGCAGCGACCCGGCGACGTCGAGCGCCGCGTTCGCTCACTCGAGCGAGGTCGCGTCCCCGGGGAGCTACGCCGTCACGGTGGGGCATCCCCCGGTGCGCGTGCAGCTGGCGGTGACCACCAGGGCCGGCCTCGGCCGGTTCAGCTACCCCGGCACCGACCCCGCCAACGTCCTGTTCAAGGTGGCCGACAGCGCGGCGGGGTCCACGCGTTCCTCGGTGACCGTCGTCGGCGATCGCGAGGTGGACGGCTCGGTGGTGAGCGGAGACTTCTGCGACACGTCCGGAAGCTATCGGCTCTACTTCGCGGCCCGATTCGACACAGCGTTCCGGGACTTCGGAACCTGGCACGACAAGAAGGTGACGCCGGGCTCGCGAGCGAGCAGCAAGCCACAGTCGGGTGCGTACGTGCGCTTCACCCACACCCGTACCGTGGAGATGCAGGTCGGTGTGTCGTTCGTGAGCGTCGCCGACGCCCGCTCGAACATCGCCGCCGAGCGTCCCGGATGGGACATCTCCGCGCTCGGTCGACGCGACACGGCCACATGGAACCAGCTGCTGGGCAAGGTCCGGGTGAGCGGAGGGAGCTACGCGGAGGAGCGCACCTTCTACTCCGAGCTGTACCACGCGTTTCTGCATCCCAACGTCTTCGACGACGCCAACGGCGACTACATCGGCTTCGACGGCAAGGTGCACGTCGCCGAGGGCTACACGCAGTACGCCAACTTCTCGCTGTGGGACGTATACCGCAGCGAGGTGCAGCTGCTGGCACTGGTCGTCCCCCGGGAGACGAGCGACATGGTCACCTCGCTGCTGGCCGATGCGGCCCAGGGCGGCGGTCTCCCCAAGTTGCCAGTCGCCAACCTCGAGAGCGCCCAGCTCAACGGGGACTCCGCCGACGCGTTCATCGCGTCGGCGTACGCATTCGGGGCCCGGAACTTCGACGTCCACGGCGCGTTGGCGGACATGGTCCGAGGGGCGACCGACCCCCATGTCACCAACGACGGTCACCTCGAGCGCCAGGACCTGGCCCAGTACGAGGCCAAGGGCTATGTCCCCGCCGCCACCCTGGACCTCACGTCCCTGACCTACACCGTCGGGGCCTCGGAAACCCTCGAGTACGCCGTCGACGACTTCGCCATCTCGCAGCTGGCCCAGGCCGCGGGCGAGACGGCGCTGTACCGGACGTTCCTGGGGCGGGCCCAGAATTGGCAGAACCTGGTGAACCCGGCCACCGGCTATCTCGCCGGTCGCCGGGCGGACGGGACCCTCCCGCCCGGCCCCGCCTTCCAACGCTCACCGCTGCCGGGCATCGGCCAAGTCGGGTTCGAAGAAGGAAACGCGATCCAGTACACCTGGAGCGTCCCGCAGAACCTGCGAGGCCTGTTCGACGCGCTCGGCGGCGACCGTGCCGTGGTGGCCAAGCTCGATCCCTTCTTCACCCAGCTCAACGCCGGTCGAAAGCAACCCTATGACTGGGCCGGGGACGAACCGTCGCTCGGTATTCCCTGGGAGTACGACTACGCGGGCGCGCCGTGGCGGACCCAGGGCGTGGTCAGGCGCATCGTCACGACGTTGTATCACCCCACCCCCGACGGCGAGCCGGGCAACGACGACCTGGGGGCGATGTCGTCGTGGTACGTCTGGGCGGCCCTCGGCCTCTACCCCGAGGTGCCGGGTCGCGGCGAGCTCGTCCTGGGAAGCCCGCTCTTCCCCCGGGTCACCATGACCCTCGGCAGCGGCCGGGCCATCGTCATCGATGCACCCGGGGCGTCGGCGGCCACCCCCTACGTCCTGGGCCTCGACGTGGGCGGGCTCCTCGCCGCCGATGACACGTGTCCGGCGGTGACCTCCGCGCCCGCAACGACTCCCACCACCGGCGCGGCAGCGGCCCCGTACGGCTGCCCCTGGCTGCCCTCGACCGTGGCCGAGAGCGGCGCCCAACTCGACTTCACCCTGGGTCGATCCCCCGACGCGGCCTGGGGTGCGAGCCCGTCCGACGCACCCCCGTCGTTCCCTGCGGGCTAATGGCACCTGATCGGCTTGTTCGGCAAGCTGATCCCGAGCCGTCAGCAGGTGAGCACTCCCCCGGGCAGGTCCGAGAGTCCTACCTCTAGCGGCGCCCGGGGCGTCAGGGCGCTGCACCCTCGCACCACCGATCGTTCACGCGATGCACCAACGGTGGCAACGTGGCGGAAACGATGCCGCCGTAACGTCGGCCCCGGCGATGCGACCCGAGACGCCCGGGACCCTGGTGGGAACAGCCATGACACGCTCCGCCGTCCGCGGTCGTGGCGCCTGCCCTTCGAACGCGGCTGGCGCCAGCATCCGTGACAACAGTCGCTCCGCGGTTCCAGAGGGTAGGCATACCTGCTCGGTCCTTACGACGGACTCCTCCGGGTCCTGCGGCGCGACCGGTCCCCCGACGCCTCAGGTGCTCCGGGTCCCGTCGCGGGCAACGGTCAGATGGCGGACCCGCACACGGTGGTGACCATCAACTCGCTTACCACGTAGGGGTCCATGTTGGCGTTGGGACGACGGTCCTCGAGCCATCCCTTCTTGTCCTGAGCCACCGCCCACGGGATCCGGATCGACGCGCCACGGTCGGACGTGCCGTAGCTGAAGGTCGACCAGTGCGCAGTCTCGTGCGCGCCGGTCAGGCGTTCGGTGATGCCCACGCCGTAGTTCTTGACGTGCTCCTCGACGTTCTTCCCCAGGGCCTCGCAGCCGGCGATGATGGCGTCCCAGCCACCGTCCGTCCGCATGGCCTTGGTGGAGAAGTTGGTGTGGGCCCCCGCGCCGTTCCAGTCACCGAGCACGGGCTTGGGCTCCAAGGTGGCGAAGACCCCGAAGTTCTCGGCGATCCGGAAGAGCAGCCACCGCGCCACCCAGAGCTGGTCGCCGATGAGGGGCGGCGGGAGGACTCCGATCTGGAACTCCCACTGGCCCATCATCACCTCGGCGTTGGTCCCTTCGATGGCGAGACCGGCGTCCATGCAGGCGACGGTGTGGCGCTCGACGATGTCGCGTCCGGGCATCTTGTCGCCACCCACGCCGCAGTAGTACGGCCCCTGCGGTGCGGGGTACCCCTTGGCGGGCCAACCCAGGGGCCGGTCCGCCTCCAAGAAGGTGTACTCCTGCTCGATGCCGAACCACGGTTCCTGGTCCGCATACTTCTCGGCCGCCGCCGCGCAGGCGGCCCGGGTGTTGGTGGGGTGGGGGGTGAAGTCGGTCAGCAGGACCTCGCACATGACGAGCTTGTCGTTGGGGCCCCGCAACGGGTCGGGGCAGCTGAACACCGGCCGCAGGACGCAGTCCGAGTCGTTCCCGGCGGCCTGGTTCGTGCTCGAGCCGTCGAAGCCCCAGATGCCCGGGTCCTTGCCGTCGGCGACGATGCGAGTCTTGCTCCGCAGGAGTGGGGACGGCTCTGTCCCGTCGATCCAGATGTATTCGGCCTGGTAGCTCATGGCGTTGGGTCCTCCCGCAGTCGGCTCGGCGTCCGGTGTGCCCTCGGTCACCCAGACGGCCCCCACCCTTGCAGCGCCATGTGTCGCGTCCGTTTCGGCGTTGTGAACGCCCCGTGACGCGGCGCCTGCGTGCGGGATCAGCCCCGGCTTCGCCGGTGGGAGCCGGTGCGTCGTCGCTCAGCGCTTTACCGCCCGCAGGTGGAGGAACATGGGGTAGCGAAGCCACCGTCGGTCATCGACCCCACCCGTGTCCGGCCTCGGCTCACGCAGGGCGTCGATGACGAAGCCCGCCCCCGTCAGGGCGCCCACATAGTCCTCCAGAGGGTGGCTCCACCCCCTGAATCGCATCGTGACGCCGCGCTTCACGACCGTCTCGTCGAAGCGTCGGCGCCCGAAATAGGGCGTCCGTAACAGATAAGGAGCGTCGATCGCATCGCCCTCGAACCCACCGGCGTCGAGGATGGGATGGGTGATGCAGATGCACGCCATCGCCCCGGGTTCGAGCACGCGGGCCATCTCGCGCAACGCACCGGGCATGTCGTCGAAGTCCATCAGCGAGTTGTAGGCGACGACGAGGTCGACGCTGGCGTCTCCGAAGGGGAGCGCCGAAGCCTCACCTAGCACGTAGTGGCCGGCCGGATCGGCCTCGCGGGCGTGGCGAAGGAGGGTCGCCGAGCCGTCGAGGGCCACGACCTCATGGCCCAAGGCGCTGAGGTCCCGGGCGACCCTCCCTTCCCCGCATCCCAATTCGAGAGTGAGGCGACCCGGCCCGGGGACGATGGCATCGAAGAACGAGTCGCGGTAGGACCAGTAGGCGTCATGGCCCGGGGTGCGCGCCCACCGCAACCAGTTCTCGGCCTCGGCTTCCCAGGCGGCCCGGTCGTCCACGCGGCGACCGTACCGGCTCGCCCGCTGGCTCACACAGGCGCGGGTCCCTCCAGGCTCTGCTCCAGCGGTCCCCAGTCGCGGGCGGCGCGACGGCGCTCTACTTCGACCCGGTCCCCGCCGTTGAGTCCGAAGAGACGCTTGGCCCACAGCAGGTAGCCGGCGATGGCGAGGTTGACCACGAAGGTGATGAGCTTCAGGGCGCTGACACCGGACGTGAGCTCGTAGACCTCCAACGGAAGAAGAGCGGCGGTGGCGATGAACGTCAGGTATTCGGCCCATCGCTTGGCGAACCACAAGCCGACCATCTCCACCGCCTCGAGCGCAGCGAAGGCGACGACCCCGGCGCCGGCCTCGTCGAGGTGTCGAGGGGTGATGGTGAAGTAGTGGTGCAAGCGCCCGAGGAACGGATGCGCCCGTGATGGCCCGCCGAACGCCTGGACGATCTGGTTGTAGTCCCGTTGGAGCGCGGCGTGGTCGCCCACGAAGAAGAAGATGACGAAGGCGAGCGCGGTCAGCAGCGCCACGTGCAGGGCGCGGTCGAGGGCTATGAGGCGCAGAACGTAGCGGTCACGCAACAGAGGGCCCCGGAGCGGCAATTCGACCTCGTCACGAGAGGCAACCCGCTCCCGCGTCGGCTGCTGCGGTGGGGGCTTGGGGAGCCAGGTGTCACAGCGCAGGCAGTGATGCCAGCGCAGGCCATCGTATTGCCGGACGAGCACGGGGTCGGCGTCGTCCACCTCGGCGGCGTCGAGACCTACCAGGACGTGACCTTTCCAGCCACAGGTGAACAACTCGAACCGGTTCGGTGGCCGGGATCTCATGATGGGGCGGCGCGCTCGGGTCTGGTCCTGCGGGCGATCGGGTCGAAGGCGTAGTACAAGGCCAGCAGGCCCTGCACGGCGAGACAGAGGTACGGGTTGATGAGCGCCACACCGATGGAAGCGGTGTACACGAAGGCTCCGGCGATGAACAGGATGGTGGCCATGGTGCGTTGGG
This sequence comes from uncultured Acidimicrobiales bacterium, assembly GCA_963739765.1. GTDB lineage: Bacteria > Actinomycetota > Acidimicrobiia > Acidimicrobiales > UBA8190 > Chersky-840. Next base: position 1,241,465 of record CAVUBP010000003.1, read on the forward strand.
CTTCGGGGAACTCGGGACGCAGCAAGCGGCGGCCGACCGACGCATACAGCCACAGGGCCGCCCACACGCACGCGTTCGTCGCCATCACGGCCGTGTAGAAGATGGCTGCGGTCCTGGCGCCCAGGCCCCGACGCAGCGCTTCGCCGAAGACACCTGTCGGGTAGGGGATGAACACGATCGTCATCAGGAGGACGAGGTTCAGGTAGAACAGGCCGCGATCGATGTGACCGAGGTTGCTGAAGATGGTGTGGTGGTTGAGCCACATGATCCCGATCACGATGAAGCTGACGACGTAGGCGGCGAGAGAGGGCCACCGGGTCCCCAGCTGGTGCGCGAGGTTCCGGTAGTGGCCGGGCTGGGCGATGGTCAGGACCAGCAGGGTGATGGCGATGGCGAAGACCCCGTCGCTGAAGGCCTCCAGCCGTTCCTTGCTCATATGGGGATTCTCGCAGCACAGCGCCGACCGAGGTGGACCCGGCGTCAGCGCCCGGCTCCCGTCGAGGATCAGGCGGTATGCCGCTCCTCACGCACCACCCGCAGGCGATGGACGAACAACACGGCCACCGCGATCACCGCCAGCGCGGCCAGGGCGTAGCCGGCGTAGCTGAACCCCTTCAGGACGTGGTTGTAGCTGGACCCGAGGGCGTCACCCAGGCTGGCCAACACCGTGACCCAGATGGCACAGCCGATGACGGTGAAGGCCACGAACTTGCCGATGGCCATCTCCCCCAATCCCGCGGCGAAGGACACGAAGGACCGCAGCAGCGGGATGAAGCGGCCGAACAGCACCAGCGGCTCGCCGTGGCGGTCGAACCACGCCTCGGCGCGGTCGAGGTCCTTGTGGGTGAGCAGCACGTACTTGCCGAACCGATCGACCAACGGGCGCCCACCGTAGAAACCGATGAGGTAGCCGGCCAGGGACCCCAGAACCTCCGCCAGGGTGGCCAGGACGATGACGATGACCACGTTGAGGTGGTGGGGCTCGTGGGGGATCTGGCCGCTGGCCAGCACCCCGCCGTAGATCACGGCCAGCTCGGCCCCCACCGGCAGACCCATCGACGAGATGAAGCTGAGGCCGAAGACCGCGACGTAGCCCCAGGTCTCGAGAAAGTGCTCCATCACGCACCTCCGATCGGGCGTCCCACGCGGCAAGTCGGCCCTCAGCTGAGAGCCGTCCCAATCTATGCCAGGTCAACCTGACAGAAGTGTGAAAGCGGCCTGTTCTTCCCCAACGGCGGATCCGACGTGGCCCAGAACCGGGGTCAGTCGTCCAGCTCCGGAAGGCGACTGCGCTCGTGCCGGTGAGCCGGCTCGGGAGGAGCACGAGGTCGGAATGGAGGGTCGCCGAGGGCGGTTAGCGTGACCCGTCGCGCTAGCGTGAACAGGATGCGTTCGAGCAGAGGATTCGGCTCGTGGACCCATTTGGCGGGGCGCTTCTTCACCGCTCTGTTGCCGATCGGCCCGCCACCGGCCGACGAGTTCTGGGCACTTGACCAGTTGGGCACCGGCGAGCAGGCACTGTGGCAGCGCATGTCGGGGCCTGACCGGCGCCATGCGGTGGGAGTGGCTCGGGACACCATCGGGCTTCTCGGCCCGGACCAAGCACGGCGGGACGTCATCGCGGCGGCGCTTCTCCACGACGTCGGCAAAGTCGAGTCCTCGTTCGGAACGCTCGCTCGCGTCGGGGTCACCCTTGCGGCGATCGCCATGGGCCGTTCGCGATTGCTGCGATGGGCCGGCGAGCCTTTGCACAATGGACGACCGTCATGGCGGGCTCGGGTCGGGCTCTACCTGACCCACGACCGCTTGGGTGCCGAACTGCTCGAACGGGCCGGCAGCCAGGTGTTGACGGTGTCGTGGGCGGCGGAACACCACCTGGCGCCCGAACGCTGGACGATCGACCCCACCATCGGCGCGGCGCTCAAGGCGGCCGACGGGGACTGAGCTCCACCGCCCGTTTCCCGCCGTGGGCGGCGTTGACAAGGCTGCGCCCGGCGTCGAAACTGATCAGGGGGTTGGACCTCGTTTCACGAGGCTGGGGGAGCAAGTCATGTCGAGGCGGGCAGTCTTCATCGTCGTCGGGGCTCTGGTGATCGCCGGGTTGACCGTTCCGCTCGGCGAGGGATCGGGTTCCGTGGCATCTGCGTCGGGAGGGCCCTGCGGGACGATGCCCCTTTCGTCCACCCACTACCAGCACGTGATCTGGGTGTGGATGGAGAACCACAGCTCGTCGAGCATCATCGGTTCGAACCAAGCCCCCTATATCAACGGCTTGGCAAGTTCGTGTGGGCTGGCAACCAACTACCACAACATCAGCCATCCCAGTCTTCCGAACTACATCGCGGCCACTTCGGGGTTGGCTCTCGGTTCGTTGGGCGTCTTCTCCGGCGATTGCAATGCGTCGCGGAGATGCTCGACCACCGCATCGAGCATCTTCGGGCAAGGCGAGAGCTGGAGGGCATATGAGGAGTCCATGCCCTCTGACTGCCTCCGCCACGATCTCGGCGATTACGCCGTCCGGCACAACCCGCCTCCGTATTACCGGAGCCTCTCGTTCTGCAAGCCGCGCCGCACGGTCCGCCACGGGCCCAAGGTCAGTTTCGACGTCCCCTACGGACAGCTCGCCAGCGACCTCGCCTCGAACGCCCTGCCGGCATTCTCGTTCATCACGCCCAACATCACCGACGACATGCACAACGGGTCCATCCAGCAGGGCGACACCTGGTTGAGCCAGAACCTGCCCGGGATCTTCAACAGTGCCGAGTACCGATCCGGCGGGGTCGTCGTGTTCGTGACGTGGGACGAGGGCGAGGGGGGTTCGAGCAACAACTGCGCGACGAACACCTCGGACATCGGCTGCAGTGTCGCCACCATCGTGGCAAGCCCGAGCACCCCGGCTGGAACCCAATCGGGAACGCTGTTCAACCACTATTCGTTGCTCCGTACCACCGAGGCCCTGCTCGGGTTGCGAGCCCTGGGTCAGGCGGCCGGCGCCAACAGCATGGCCTCGGCGTTCGATCTGTAGGAGTGGGCCCCGCATCCGACGCTTGGCAGCACGCGTGAGGCGAGCACCGTCGGACTGTGCCTGACTCGTGGGTGGTCATCATTTCGTGACCGCCCGGAGCCGGGAAGACGACGTCGTCCGACTGCTCGCCGACCGCTTCGAGAACGCCGTCTGTCTGGAATCGGACTGGTTCTGGATCCCTTGTCAGAGGAGTCGTCGCACCGTGGGAGCCTGATGGCGTTCTCTGTCATCACCGGACCGATCGGCATCGGCGACCCCGTGGGGTCGCAACACGGGCCGGCCAAGACCGCGAGGAGAGGTGTACCTGGAACTCGGGGACCCCGGGCTGTGGCCGCCGGAGAGGCGTCGAAGGGCCAGGCGGGGCGTCAGCTCGAGCTGGAGCTGGACTCCGCTGCCGATTTGAGGCGCTCGAGCGTCTGCTCCATCGTGACCCGGTTGTGTGAAGCGCGATCCGCCACACCACTCACCGGCTTGCCCAGTGCCTTCACGAGACGGCCGCGCTGGTCGATCCAGGTCTCGGTCACCCGACATCCGGTGGCGGTCGTCTCGAACGCATAGCGCCATTCTGCGACCTTGAGCCCTGACGCCGTGACCCGGAAGGTCAGAAGGCGGCCGGGCTCCGCGTCGACGATCGTCCCCACACTGGTCCACTTCTTCTTCCCATTGCGGTTCTCGCCTCGGAAGGTCGCGCCGGGCTTCGGGTCTGCGGCACCCCGCAACCACGTCGCCCCCTCGTTCTCGGGAGACCATTCACCCATTCGGGTCACGTCGGCGACCATGGCCCATACCTGTGCCGCCGGTGCAGCGATGTCCTTTGTCACGCTTACCTGGTCCGCCATGGATGGCATCGTAGCTCCAGCGCGCCGGCTTCCCTCGAACCCGGGCCGGCTCAGACAGTAGCGTTGGAACATGTCCGGGTTCGATCCCACGGCGCCGTCATCGCGGCGAAGGAGCCCGACGGCGGGAGCCGGCGGAGCCGCGACCTACGACCCCGAGGCTGTGCGCGCCAAGTACCTCTCCGAGCGCGACAGGCGGCTGGTCCCCGGCCGCGCCGACATCCGCGACCTGCGGACCGACGAGCACTTCGCCCGCTACCGTGACGACCCGTTCGCACCGTTCATCGAGCGCGACCCGGTCGCCGACGAAGTCGATGTCGTGATCGTGGGCGGGGGGATCGCCGGGGTCCTCGCCGGCGCGCAGCTCCGCAAGGCCGGCCTCGACCGGATCCGTATCGTCGACCAGGCGGGCGGCATCGGGGGCACCTGGTACTGGAACCGCTACCCGGGGGTGATGTGCGATGTCGAGTCGTACATCTACCTCCCGATGCTCGAGGAGCTCGACTACATCCCCAGCCGGCGCTACGCGTTCGGCGAGGAGATCCTGGGCCACCTCGAGGCCATCGCCGACCGGTTCGGCCTCGTGGCCGACGCCCTGTTCCACACCGGGGTGACCCGCGCCGAGTGGGACGGGGACGCAGCGCGGTGGCGGATCCGCACCGACCGCGGCGACGAGGTGAGCTGCCGCTGGTACGTGCTGGCCGTCGGGATCCTCAACCTCCTGAAGCTGCCCGCCATTCCTGGCATGGAGGACTTCGCCGGGAGCTCGTTCCACACGGCGCGCTGGGACTACGCCTACACCGGCGGTGGGCCGCACGAGCCCCTCACCGGCCTGGCGGGCAAGGTGGTCGCCCTCATCGGCACCGGGGCGACCGGCATCCAGTGCCTGGCGCCGCTGGCCGAGTCGGCGAAGCACGTCTACGTGTTCCAGCGCACGCCGTCGGCCATCGGGGAGCGGGGCAACCGGCCCACCGATCCTGGCTTCGCCGGCGAGCTCGAGCCGGGCTGGCAGCGGGACCGGATGGACAACTTCCAGGCGATCATGCTGGGCCGGCCCGTCGAGGTCGACCAGGTGGACGACGGGTGGACGCACCATTACGCGGCAGTCCATCACCCCCCGCGAGGGGAGGGCATGACGACGGCCGAGTACCTGCGCAGCGCCGAGGAGCTCGACTACCGGATCATGGACGCGCACCGGCACCGGGTCGAGGAGCTGGTGGCCGACCCGCTCACGGCTGCAATCCTCAAGCCGTACTATCGGTACCTCTGTAAGCGGCCGTGCTTCCACGACGAGTACCTGCAGGCGTTCAACAACGGCAACGTCACGCTGATCGACTGCCCCTCCGGGATCGAACGGATCACCGACCAGGGCCCGGTCGTCGACGGGCTGCAGTACGAGGTCGACTGCATCATCTACGGCACCGGCTTCGAGCCCGAGCTCACTCCGCTGTTCCGTCGCGCCGGCCACGAGATCGTCGGCCGGGGCGGTGTCACCCTGGCCCAGAAGTGGGCCGACGGCGCCGCCAGCCTGTTCGGGATGATGAGCCGTGGCTTCCCCAACCTGTTCGTCATGCCGGCGCCTGGGCAGCAGGCGGTGGTGACCGTCAACTACACACAGCTGGCGGTGCTCGGGGCCGAGTTCATCGGCGGCGCCGTCGGGCGGCTCGAGGAGCGGGGCGTGGAGGTGTCGGACGTGAGCACCGAGGCCGAGGAAGCGTGGACGCAGAAGATCGTCAGCTCCTTCGTCGACGGCAGCGCCGTCATGTCCGCCTGCACGCCGTCGCGCATCAACAACGAGGGCCATCCGGAAGCGATGAACCCCCGAAACGGCAACTTCGGCCGCGGGATGGGCGACTGGTTCGGCTATCGCGAGCTGCTCGAGCAATGGCTCGAGGCCGGCGGGTTCGAGGGCTTGGAGCTCGAGGTCCGGTCGACGGCGTCGTGAGCACGCGTCAGCGGGTCGCCGTCGTCACCGGAGGCGGGGGCGGGATCGGGGCGGCGGTCGCCGAGGAGCTCGGCCGTGCCGGCTGGTTCGTCGTCACCGTCGACCCTCTCGTGACCCTCGACGGCTCCGAGCGGCTCCCGGAGCCGGAGCAGACCACCGCCGGTCGCATCGTGGCGGCAGGTGGCTCGGCCCGGGCCTCGTCGGTGTCGGTGACCGACGGCCAGGCGGTCGGCGGTCTGTTTCGTGAGCTCGTCGACGAGCGCGGCGGGCTCGACGCCGTCGTCAACGTCGCCGGCATCACCCGGCACAGCAGCTTCGCAGAGGGGTCCGAGGAGGACTGGCTGGCGCTGCTCACCGTGCACCTCGGGGGCTACCTCAACGTGCTCGACGCCGCGCTGCCGCTCATGGCCGCCGCTGGGCACGGCCGCGTCCTCGGCGTCACCTCCGGCGCGGGGTGGCGGCCCGCCGATGCCGGCGGGTACGGCTGCGCCAAGCGGGCCGTCGCCGCGCTCACGTGGCAGCTGGGCCGCCAGGCACCGCCGGGCGTGACCGTCAACGCCGTGTCGCCCATCGCGGCCACCCGAATGGTCGCAGCCGCCGTCGAGCGGGCTCGTCGGACGGGCGGGGCCTCACGCGGCGGCGGAATGTCGCTCAAGTCCATGCCTGGCCCCGAGGACCTCGGGCCGCTCGGCGCACACCTCGTCGGGGACGGAGTCGGGTGGTGCACCGGTCGGGTGCTCTTCGCCGGCGGTTCCGAGGTGGCGGTGGTGGACGAGCCCCGCCTGCTCGAGGTGGTGCGCAGCGACGAGGTGGTGTCCCTCGCCCGGGTGCTCCAGGCCGTCATCCCGCGCGCCTTCGCCGCGGCCGAGGCGACACAGGCGAGCGACGGCGGGGGCAACCCTCGGTTCGGGCCGATCTTCGACGAGCCGGCCCCCGGCGAAGTCGCGCCGGGGCACGTGCGATCCTGTGCCGTCGTCACCGACCGTCCACTGTTGGCAGCGTCTCTCACCGCCGCGCTCGAGGCGAGGTCTGTGAGCTGCCACCGTGTCGAGGTCGCGCACGGCTTCGGAGACGCCGCCGGCGCGCTGCGCTCCCTCGTCGAAGCCTCCGGGCCGATCGACGCCATCGTCGTGGCGCCCGCCGGTCGTCAGCCGACGGCGACCTCGACGAACGGTTGGGAGCGGGTGCTCGACGAGCACCGTGGCATCGTCGAGCACATCCATGCCGACGCCGGATGGGCCCGGGCCGCCGCCGACTATGCCGCCGGCGCCGCCCGGCCGGTCCAGCTGGTGACCCTCACCGACGCCCTCACCACCGGAGGCCGGAGTCGAGGCCAGGCCTCGGCGCAGCTGGCACGCGCCGCCGCGGGGTCGACCGAAGGACGGATCACGGCCTTCGCCGCCAGCATCGAGGCTCCGGAGGAGGCAGTCGGTCAACCGGTCGGTGAGCTCGTCGCCCACCTGCTCCTCCACCCCGAGGCAACTGCTCTGGCCGGTGCGGAGCTCGTGATCGGCGCTGGCTGGCTCGGCCTTCGCAGTCACCCCCGACCAACCGGCAGCGTCACCTACGGTGGGCCTGCCGTCCCTGATTGGCTCGACGCCACGCTCCGGGAGGTCGTCGGTGCCGACGGCTACCCGCCGCACACCGAAGCCGGATGACCGCCCAACCCGCCCGCGTCGTCGACGCCCACGTGCACCTCTGGGACCCGGCCCGCACGGACTGGTACCCGTACCTCTCGCGGCCTCCGGAAGGCGGCGCCGGTGATGCGTCACGGATGTACCGCCGCTTCGATGTCGACACCTATCAGGCCGAGACGGCGCGGTGGAACGTCGAGAAGTTCATCAACGTCGCCGCCGCCACCGGTCGTCACTCGATCGAGGAGACCATCGAGCTCGATACCAATGCTCGTGCGAGCGGCCGTCCCGACGCCATCATCGGCGGGCTCCCGCCGACCGACACGGTGGCCGAGGCCATCGAGCTCATCGACCGGCAGATGACCGCGTCACGCTTCCGTGGGGTCCGCCCCATGGGCGCCAACATGGGGCCGCTCCCCGACGCCGGAGTGCTCCAGGCTCTGCAGGATCGGAACCTGCTGTTCGAGCTGATGACCCATCCCGATCAGCTCCGAGTGGCGGCGGCAGGGCTCGCCGGCTTCGATGATCTGTCCGTCGTCGTCGAGCACACCGGATGGCCCCGCTCGAATTCTGACGAGGAGCGCATCCTCTGGCGGTCCGGCATCGACGCGCTGGCCGGCCTCGGCGCCAACGTCGTGTGCAAGCTCTCGGGCCTGGCCATGCCGTTGCAGTCCATGCGCGTCGATGCCTTCGGCCCCTGGCTCGAGCACGCCATCGAGGCCTTCGGCGTCGACCGCTGCATGTTCGCCAGCAACTTCCCCGTCGACGCCATGTACGGCACCTTCGACGAGCTCTACGCCGCGTTCAGCGCCGTGACAGCAGGATTCGACAGCGAATCCCGCGGGAAGCTCTTTGCCAGTAACGCAGAGCGCGTCTATCGCTGCTGACCGGGCGTTGTCCCCGACAGGCCGATGCACATCTCACCACAGGGCCTCCTGAGGCTGAGGCACCAGTGCTCGGCCCTGGCTCCTGGGTGAGGCACCCCACCGGCGTCTGACGTTCCCCCGGTCCCGTTCAAGCGGCCGGGCCTCCCGACATGATGCTCGGGTGGACGTGAGCGTCTGCGCAGAACGTCAACTCGGGTTTCCACCGAACCACGGTTCACCACCGAGACTCCACACCGAAACGTCGGTCACCCCCAACCCCTCGACCACGGCGAGCTTCGCATTGAGAGCGCTCGAGTCGACGACGTCGTGGAAGATGCCGCCGGAACTCCATCGGATTTCGCCCGAACCGGGGTCCCGCAGGGTCGTCACCGCAGCCGGGGTCCTCGGGAAGCCCGGCCAATGCTCCATCGTGACATAGGCCACGTTCGACGTGACGTGGGCCACCTTCTTGCAGGTCGTGGTGGTGTAGCCGTAGGAGGGAATTCCGATGGTGAGGTCAGTCGCAGGCACTTGGCTCTGCGCGTACCGGACCACCTGCTGCAACCACGAGTAGGGGCTGATGGAAGCGCACGCCGTGTCGAATTCGTGGTCGTAGGCCATCACGACGAGGTGCGCACCGGCGGTTGCGATACTCCCGTAGCGCTGTGCGTCCCAAGGCGTCGTGGTGAAAGGCTCGAGATCCACCTCCACGACCCGCCCGGTGGTGTGGAGGCTGAGAGCGAGAGACGAGACGAAGGAGGTGAACTCGGCCCACAACGGCGCTGACCACCGACTTGGCTCGAAGTCGAGGTCTACCCCGTCCAGGCCATTGGACCCGACGAAGTTGACGATGGCTGATAGCGCGCCCGCCCGGTGAGCGGGCTTGTTGAGGAGCGCTCTTGTGCCGTGAGTGCCGGCTGAGACCGTCACGTAGACGCGGTGGGCCGCCGTCCGCACCGACGCCACGTTCGTCCGGCTGTAGCCATTGCACGGAAGACTGGCTGCAGTCTCTGTCGTCACCAGGCCCGCGTTTGTGACGGTCAGGTACTCCGGTTTGAGGATTGCGATGGGAGCAGACGAGAGGCTCGACAGCTCCGCCGGAACGTCACAAGCAGGTTGCCCCGGAGACGAGGGGTAGATCCACCCCTCGACCGTTTGGGGCAGCGGTGTCGCCGTGGCAGCAGTGGGGCTGCCGATCAACGATCCCACGAACACGCTGACGAGGACCACGCACGGTGCCGCCCACCGAGCTGCCCGCAACTCCTTCTTGGCACCGGTTCGGCTGAACACGCGTTTCATCTTGTTCCCCCAAGTCTGGTGCCATCCAAGCCCGACCCCAGACCTACCCAAACTACTCACACTGCTCCGCCCCGGCCGGTGCCTTATGGGTGGAGACTGAGAATGCCCAAGGTCGCAGCTCGGTAGGCCCCGACCGACCGGACCGTCCGCTGGAGGCGGGAGCCGCGGCGGGTCAGCGTGCCGGGGGGATGTTCTGGTTGTGGCGGAAGAGATTGGTCGGGTCCCACTTGGCCTTGAGACCCTGGAGGCGGGCGTACTTCTCCGCCCCGAATCCCGACTCGACCCGCTCCTGGCCTTCGTCTCCGAGGAAGTTGAGGTAGACCCGGCCCGTACTCCACGGCTTCAGGGCGCCCGACAGCTCCTTGGTGTAGGCGATGTTCCTGTCGGTGTCGGCGGATTCGTCCCACATCGACAGGTAGTGGATGTTCCAGGGTGTCTGGCGCTGACCGAATGCCATGGCGTTGTCATCGACCCGAGCCACAGCGCCTCCACCGGCCACGAGGATGATCTGGGTCAGGGGTGAGACCGGTCGGGTCGCCTTGTCGACAAGGGTGTCGACGGCCACGTCGGGAAACTCATCGTAGAAGTCGCCCGTCCAGTAGTTGAGCTTCCCCTTTGGGTTGGCAGGATCAAGGAGCTGCTGAATGGCCACGTAGGGCATGGGTTGCACCATGCTCAGGGCGGGGGGCCCGAACTCGAGGAGTGGGGCGAGCACCTTCGGGCCCTGGTCGACCTCACCCGAGTAGCAGAGCACGACGCCGATCACCGGCTGGCCACGGACCGGCTCGGGGACGAACTCCTCGGGAGGGGCGCAAATGAAGGCCAGGCCGCTGCCGACCTCGTCCGGAGCTTCCAACATGAAGTCACGCCAGAACCGGACCAGCTCGCGGCCCGCCGAGGCAGGGTACATGAGCAATCCTCCGAAGACGATCGGACCGATTGGATGCAGCCGGAAGTGGAAGGCCGTAACCACGCCAAAGTTCCCACCTCCGCCGCGCAGTGCCCAGAAGAGATCGGGGTTCTCCGTCTCCGACGCCACCACCTGGCGGCCGTCCGCTGTGACCACCTCGGCCTTCAGGAGATTGTCGCACGCGAAGCCCAGTTTCCTCTCGAGCCATCCACTGCCACTGCCCAACGAGAGCCCACCGATCCCTGTGGTCGAGACCCGACCGCCGGTGACAGCCAGGCCGTGCTCTTGGGTGGCTGCGTCCAGCTCCCCCCAGGTCAAGCCGGCCTCGGCCCGAACGGTTGCGGCCGCCACGTCGACGTCGATGCCCTTCATGGCGCGCAGGTCCACGCACACCCCATCGTCACAAACGGCCGCACCGGTCACGCCGTGCCCAGCGCCGTAGACAGAGAGCGGCAGGTTCGTCTCCCGGGCGAGGTTGACCGCGGCGGCCACATCGTTGGCGTCGGCGCAGCGGGCCACCAGAGCAGGTGCCCGATCGATCATCCTGTTGAAGACCTTCCGAGCCTCGTCATACCCTTCGTCTCCGGGGTACAGCAGTGTGCCCCGGAAGCCGTCCAACTTGAACCGACTCTGCTCGGAAGTCATGATCACCCGCTTCGATCGTCTGCCGTCGTCGCGAAATCCTGACAGAGGCCGGGTGTCGATTCCACTCCCGGGATTGATCGCTTGTACACGCAGGGATGCGTGGAGCTACGTAGAGCCCTACCGGGATGAAAACGACGGCCAGTGATCGCGACGTCGATACGGGAGGGCTCAGTCCGAGGACCACCCGCTGACCGGCGGCACGTGTCGTTCGGTCTGCCCGGGCTTCTGGAACTCCGTCAGGATTGACGTTGACTGCAAACAGGCCCTTGTGCTCACATTTCCTCGAGCGATCGGCGGGGTCGACTTGAGAACTAGTTGTCAGCGCAACAGCATGGGCCGAACCACCATCACTTGGTTGATGTTCTTGTTTGCCGCGGGCCTGCTCGTGTCGCTGGTATGGGACGCGGACGGTAATCCCAACACAGACAACCTTCCACAGATCGTGGCGCCGGTGAAGACCCGCTCTGCCGCTGACGCCGAAACCCGCATCGAGGACGGTGACGACGGAAGCCCACCTGACAGCGACCGGGGCCGCCGCTGGCGTAGCCGGCAACGCATCGTCGAGCGAGTCCGGCGCTGGCGAACCCTCGCGCTGCCACGGCGAGGCCCGTAGCCAACCGCGTCTCGTTCGAGCGATGAGCGTCCTGACCAGGTTGCACTGAACGCTCGCTGCGGAGCAACTGCGCAGTCAGGACTGGTTCTGCCACTACTGGAGGGCCTCGGCATCTCGGCTGAAGTGCCGACCAAGAGGTGACCTCTCCCATGATTCCGTCATGTCGTGAGCAATCCACGACGCCTTGCCCAAATCCCAGAGCAGTCGAACGTCGAATAGCGACATTCGGTCCTCTACTCACCCATCACGGAGAGTCCATAATGCGACAGGAGCAATCATCTCGGGCTCCGACGGCCAGACGATTGATCACATCGGCAATGGTCTGGATGGTCATATGCCTGGCGTTCGTTGCCTTCGACACCATGACGACAAGCACCGCGGATGCATCCGGAATCTGGTCGGCGGCGACCAACGTTGCCTCGACCGGTCAAGGGATCTCGTGCGCGAACGCCACGTTCTGCGTGGCGATCGATCATTCTGGCGATGCGTCCATATACAACGGCACCTCGTGGTCGGGCCCGACGCTCGTGGACCACACGAGCTTCCTTTACAGCGTGTCGTGCCCCGTCCCCTCGTTCTGCATGGCCGTCGACGATGCCGGCGATGCCTTCTCGTTACACAACGGCACCTCCTGGTCTGCGCCGACGCACATAGCGTCCACCTACGTTGTCTCCGTCTCGTGTCCGACAGCCTCGTTCTGTGTCGCAGCGAGCGCCGGCGACATCAGCGTATTCAACGGCACATCCTGGTCGGGACCGACCACCGTTGACGCGTCGCCGCACATCTTCTACGCGGTGTCCTGTCCCAGCTCGTCGTTCTGTGTTGCCAGCGACGACTCGGGCAGGGTCTTCACATACAACGGCTCGTCATGGTCGGGACCGACCAGCATCGATGGCAACGCACTCCTGGTCTCGTGTGCCAGACCGTCGTTCTGTGTGGCCAACGACTATTTCGGCGACGTCCTCACCTACAGCAGCGGAAGCTGGTCGGCACCGAGCAGCATCGGATCAGCACTGAGCGCCATGTCGTGCACCCACAATGCGCTTCCCTCCGGGAGCAGCTTCTGTGCGGCCGTGGATCAGTCCGGTTCAGCTCTCACGTTGACCGGTGGGAGTTGGTCATCTCCCGTGAGCGTCGACTCCGACTACCTCGTCAGCGTTTCCTGTCCGAGCCAGTCATTCTGTGCCACCCTCGATGCCCACGGCAACGCGTTCATCTATACCGACAACGGCGTCGACGTCGTCAATTGCACGGGCTCATGCTCGGGCACCGTGTCCACCCCGGCCACGTCGACGTCACCGGCCCAAACCATACAAGTGAGTGGGACAACCACGGCACAGACCGGGACGATCACGATAGCCATCGCAACGGACACCCTTGTGTGCCCGAAGGCCAATCCTGCCCAGGCCCCGGTAGTGAACCTCGACGACACAGGGTTCGCGCCCAATGACAAGCTCAAGTTGACGGCCGTGCTGCACAACACGATCAGGCCCAAGTCGCAACAGGTGTGCTTCGACTCCACGATTCCGTACAGGAGCCAGAGCAGTCCCACGGTGCCCAAAGCCGGAACGGGGCTTCTCCTCAAGTGCGGCAAGACTCACAACCGAGCGCCCTGCCTGAAGTCGTCCCTGCAGGTGGGGGGAGACGTCATCGTGACGTTCTACGTCCCTGGTGGCGATCCTCGGTTCCATGTCGTCGCGCCGCCTGTGGCGGGCATCGCGGCGCCCACGTTGCCTAGTGCCACCGTCGGCACGACCTATTCGGCCAAGCTGAACGTTGACGGCGGAGTGCCACCGTTCCATTGGAAGGTCGCGGGGGGTGCACTCCCCCCGGGGCTCAAGATGAAGGCCACGACCGGCGTCATCTCGGGCAAACCCACCAGAAAGGGCACCTACAGCTTCAGCGTCACGGCGTCCGACCACGAGAAGCCGCCGCAGACGGCGACGAAAGCGTTGATCATCACCGTGAACTAACCAGATCCAAGACTGACGGAGTCTCTTGCCCCTCCGAGTCTCCCGAGCCTAGGCACTTGACAGCCACGTGAAACGCCGCTCGGCCGTCCTCGAGCGCGCGCGCCGCCAGGTCTGTGACCGGTGTCGAGCACCTGTCGAACGGTGAGGTAGCGCTGTTCAAGCATCGAAAGCTCCAGCAACGCCATGACCGCTTCCTGGGGCTCGGGGTGACGCCGAGTCATGGGGAACGGGTCAGTGAACCAACGGAGCGAGTGGGACACAGGTGCCGGAGCCCGTGCCGCCCAGGTGCCGGAGCCGCGTCCGTGAAGTGTCGCCAAGGAACCGGAGCCAATGTGTCGTCCAGGTACCGGGACTTCACATGGCCAGGGAGAGTCGTTGGTGGAGACGATGGGACTCGAACCCACGACCCCCTGCTTGCAAAGCAGGTGCTCTACCAGCTGAGCTACGTCCCCAACACGTGAAGCGTGAATGGCACTTGGTACTCCTCCCGAGATGTTACGTGGAGGGTGCGCCTTTCGGACACCAGCATGCTTGCCTAGCGGACGGCACCACATCCACGCCCTCGAGCCTCCGACTCCGAGCCGGCGCACCGGGCGCGGAGCTTCCCGGCGGGTCATGCCGGGGGTGGAGATGGCCCGCGAGCGCCGAGGTTCCTCGAATGTCCCGGTAACCTCGGGGGCCACAGCGTCAGGGGATCAGGCCGCAGGGGCGGTCTTCGGCTCCTGAGCTCCGACCCGACAGACGCCGCGATCCATGCCTCCCGCCGAGCACCACAAGCCTGCCCACGCCCGAGGTGTCGGCCGAGCCGGATCGAAGCATCTTCGAACCGGCAAGCATCGATTCATCGTCTCGGTGTTCGTCGTCGTCATCATCGGGGTGGCCGCCTCCCTCGGCGTCCTGCTCCATGTGCGTACGAATCACGCCGTGGCCCGCCTCGTCCCGAGAAGGGCGACGACGACGACCGATTCGACCACGACTCTCCCGCCCCCGACGACGACGCAGACGGTCACGTCCTCCTCGGTGCTCTCAGGTTCTCCGTGCACCCCGGGCACATCGACCGGCGGTGTCTATGCCGTCGGTGACTCGGTGATGATCGACGCGCAGCAGCCTCTGCAGGGTTGCGTGCCCGGCATCCAGGTCAACGCGGCCGTGAGCCGCCAGTGGTCCGACGGAGAGGCGGTGATGCGGGCCGTCATGGCGGGTGCCTCCCCGCCATCGGTCGTGGTCATTGCCCTGGGCACCAACGGGCCCATCACCGATGCGGATTTCGACACCATGATGTCGGTCCTGCACGGGGCCCCGCACGTCGTGTTCGTGACGGTGCACGTCGACCGCCAGTGGCAGGACCAGGTCAACGGTGTCCTGGCCCGGGGAGTCGTCCGCTACCCCAAGACGATGCTGGCCGACTGGGCGTCCTTGGCCGCACAGCACCCCGAGTGGTTCTACACCGACGGCACTCATCTCCCCATCGACGGGGCCGGGGCCCAGGCGCTGGCCGCGCTCATCGCGTCCAAGGTGTGAGCCGACCGCCGGGTCCCCGCACCGGTCCGTTCAGCGCAAGAAGTACGTGATCTCGTCGATCTTCTTCAAGACGTCCTCGGTCAATAGGGGGATGACGTCGAGAGCCTTCATGTTCTCGCGCACCTGTTCGACACGACTTGCCCCGGTGATCACCGTCGACACGCGCGGGTTCTTGGCGCACCACGCCAAAGCCAGCTGAGCGAGTGTGCAACCCAGCTCGTCGGCGATCTCTTTGAACGCCTTGACCTTCTTGTTGCGCCTGGCGTCGGTCAGCATGCCCTGGAGCCACTCGTAGCCAGGGAGTGCGGCCCGGCTCCCGTCGGGGATGCCGTCGATGTACTTGCCCGTGAGCAGCCCTGACGCCAGCGGGCTCCAGATGGTCAGGCCCAGGCCGATGTCGTCGTAGAGGCGGGCGAACTCGGTCTCGACCTTGGTCCGTTCGAGCATGTTGTACTGCGGTTGCTCCATGACCGGCTTGTGCAGGTTGTGGCGCTCGGCGATCTCCCAGGCGGCCCGGATCTCGTCGGCAGCCCATTCCGAGGTCCCCCAGTACAGGGCGCGGCCCGAGCTGACCATGTCCGACATGGCCCATACCGTCTCCTCGATCGAGGTCTCGGGGTCGGCGCGATGGCAGAACACGAGGTCCACGAACTCGAGGTCGAAGCGCTCCAGTGAGCCCTCGATGGCCTGGGACAGGTATTTACGGTTGAGGGTGTTGCGCATGTTGACCTCGTCGTGGATGCCCCAGAAGAGCTTGGTCGACACGACGTAACTGTGGCGTGGCCACCCCAAGCGGGCGAGGGCCTTGCCCATGATCCGCTCGGACTCGCCCCCCGAGTACGACTCGGCGTTATCGAAGAAGTTGACGCCCGCCTCCCGTGCGGCTGCCAGGCAGTCCGACGCCAGGCCCTCGTCGAGTTGGGGGCCGAAGGTCACCCACGACCCGAACGACAAGACGCTCACCTTGAGACCCGAACGACCCAGTCGGCGGTACTCCATCTCCATGGTGGTTCCTTTCACGACGTCGTGGTGACGTCGCCTTCGTCAGGTGATCGCGATTTGCCGGAGCCTGAGCCTACGAGGTCCTCCGAACGGTGTCCCCCGGCCGGGCGTGGCGCCGGCACATCGTGCGAGCGCGGCGGCGGGACGGAGCCTCAGGGGCGGCCGGCCCCCACGAGCCCGCTGTTCCAGATGGACTGCAATCGGACCAACTCGCCGCTCTCGGGCGCGTGCACGATCTCGCCGCCCCCCACGTACATGCCCACGTGGCTGATGCCACCGAAGCCCCAGAAGAGAAGGTCCCCGGGCTGGAGGTCCGACAGCGGGACGTGGGCGATGGCGTCGTACTGGGCCGCAGCCGTGCGCGGCAGGTCCACGCCGGCCTGACGCCAGGCCCACTGGGTCAGTCCCGAGCAGTCAAAGCCCCGCCCCGGGCTCTCCCCGCCCCACACGTAGGGCACGCCGATCTGGCTTTCGGCAGCCGCCACCGCGGTGGCGGCACCGCCGGCGGCGGGCAGGTTGGGCAGGACCGGCCGGGGCCGGGTTGGGCCACCGCCTTGGGCCGGGCTCGTGGCCGGAGCCAGCTTGGCCGCGGCTGCCACCCGGGCCAGGAAGGCGGCATGCGAGGCAGCGAGCTGTGCCGCCTGACGCTGGGCGACCAGTGTGCCGATCTGTCCCTTCACGCGGGCCAGCGTCGCCTGTTGATTGGCGATCGTCGCCTGAGCGGTCTGGCGAGCCGAAGATGCCTGATCGAGCGCGGCCTGCGCCTGGCTCTGGGCCGTTTGCAGCTGGTCCTGCTGCGTGGCGAGGTGGGTCTGGGCCACGCTCAGCGTGTCGATGGCCCCCGAGATGTTGCCGCTCGCCACCGACTGGTACTCGCCCGCGACCGCCGCCTGCTCGCCCCCCGTGCTGAACAGCGTCTGCAGGCCGCTGTCGGAGGTGCCCGACATGTACGACGTCACTGCTTGCTGACGGAGGTCAGAGGTGTCAGCCGCGACGGTGGCCTTGTCCTGGGCGACGGCCGACTTGATCTGGGCGATCTGCTGGCCGACCTGTTGCAGCTGCTGTTGTGCGGAGTCGTACTGCTGCGAGGTGGTATCGAGGCGTTGCTGGTCCGTCGCCAGCTGGGCGGTGATCTGGGCGGCCTGAGCCTGCGCGCTCGACAGGGCGTCGGCCACCGCCGGGCGCGAAGAGACGCCGAGAACACCTGCGAGGACTGTGACGACAGCTCCGGCCACCAGAGCGGCGCGGCGGGGCCACCCTGTCTGCTGGCTTGACGGAACCGTCGAGGGAAGCTCGACGTCGGTCACTATGGGACAACTGCTTAGCAAGGTCCGTCTTGCGGTGGCAAACAGAGGCCCTTGCTCAGCGCACGGGCAATGGTGCTCACCTGCGCAATGTTGACAAAGTGACACAAGTGATAACGCCCACCTCGTCACCCTCGGCGTCGACGGTCGCCCGGCCCCCGACTGCTGGCGACAGAGCCCACGCGCTGACCTCCAGTGCCGTCACGCCCCGGCGGGCCCGTCCAGGTAGGCCCAGGTGGCCCCGTCGTCGTGACCCTCGGATCGGGGTCGTCGGCACCGGTCGTCGGCACCGGGTAGCGGGCGCCGAGTGTTGGGGCATTACCCCTTGCAGATCGGGGCGCTCGGGAGGATGCTTTCGATACCTGCGGTCGATCCAGGGAAGAGGCCCACCGATGACCTTCCAACCCGCGCCAGTCTGGGATGGCGACCCCCCGGACCATCGTCGACTCCTCGAAATGGCGCACGAACTGGGCCCGATAGCCAATAAGGGCGATCACGTCCGGCTCAGCGAAGTTGCCTCGGCCCTTCTCGAGGCGTTCGTCCGACACGCCGAGGCGGAACGGCCCATGGTGCTGCGCTTGTCGCCGTTCACGGCGCGTCTCATTGAGCACGGTCAGCAACGCGTGGTGGACCGGTTGGTGTCGCTGGTCCTCGAAGCGGACCTCGCCGAGGAGCCGTGCCGGTGCGCAGAGCTTGCCGAGGAGATCGCCTCGCTCATGGAGGTGCAGATCATGTCCGAGGAGTGGGACCAGACCGACCGCTGACCGACTGCCCACCGGCCCGGCTGATCGCTCACCGTATGCTGCGGCCGTGGAGAAGCTCGTCTACCTGATGTGGGGCGACCCGTCACCGGTCCGGGGCGATCAACTACGCGACCGTCTTCTTTCGGTGGCGGCGCGTTTGGTCGACGACGGAGCGCACGCCGTGACGGTGAACGTCCATGACGGCGCGGCGGCCGAGGCGCCCTCGCCCGTTCCCGCTCCTGAAGGTGAGGACCCCCACGTCGCCGAAGTGTCGATCTGGACAGACAGCTACGACCGCCGCGCGCCCTTCGAGAAACGGATCTTCGATGTCGGGCTCGGCGTCGCCGGCTACCTCGTCGTGGAATCGCTCTACGAGGACTACGGAACCACTCCGCACTCGGGCCCACGGGATTGGCCCGACGGTCGGCGCTCGCCCGGTGTGCTCACCGTCTCGCTCATCCACCGCCCCGAGGGCCTCGACTACTCGACGTGGATCGAGCGCTGGCACGGCACGCAGTCCCCGCTCTCGGGCGAGCTCCAGCCTCGGTGCCGGTATGTCCGGAACGAGGTGGTGCGTCCGCTCACCGAGGGGGCGCCCGAGATCCACGGCATCGTGGAGGAGGCATGGCCCTCGGCGCAGCACGTGGCCGACCCCATGCTGTTCTTCAATGCGAACGGGGATCCGGCGCTGCTGTCGCAACACATCACCGCCATGCTCGACAGCGTGAACGCCTGTCTCGACCTCTCCCGGATCCGCAACACGACGATGAGCGAGTACCTCGTCAAGACGCTCTGACGTCGCAGTCGGGCGGTTCGCGCCCGAGGTTGTGTGCCGACATTTGTCACAATGGGATGATGAGTCCCACCCGCACCCGATCGGTCCGGGCGGCGGCCATCGCCGCAGTCCTGGCAGTGACCGCGACCGCCTGTGGCACCTCGAAGTCGGCAAGTCCCACCACCCATCCGACGACGACGGTGCTCGGAACGACGACCATCGCCACCATCCCTCCCGCACCCTCGACGACCACGACCGCTCCGGTTCCGACGACGGCGGCTCCGGTCATCCCCCCCGCCCCGCAAGCGAGCCCCGAGGCCGCCGCCAACGCCCTCGTGGGCTATTGGGCTTCGGGGAACAGGACGACCGCGCTGCGCGTGGCGACTCCCCAAGCCGTGGACACGCTCTTCGCCGTGCGCTATCCGAGCGGCCTCGCCATCAACCGTGGATGCACGTCCGCGTTCCCGCCCATCATCTGCACCTTCGGGGCGCCGGGGGGCGGCCCGGTCAACGCACCCATCTACCAGCTTCTGGAGTCGCAGGCACCCGGGGGCTGGTATGTCAGCTCCGTCGAGATCCAGTAAGCCCCGGCGGCGGAGTCGTACCGCCTGAGCTCGGCCTGCGGGTGGTTGGTCGGGCTGCCGGGATTTGAACCCGGGACCTCCACGTCCCGAACGTGGCGCGCTAACCAAGCTGCGCTACAGCCCGTGGCACCGGCGGCCCCCGGCTGCGCCGGAGCGTTGTCGACCGACCGGCAACGGCGTCGATGGTAGTGCGAAAACCCGAAGTAGCTCCGCGGGCCTCAGGTGGCGGTGGACTGCTCCTCGGCCACGGTGTCGCCGGCTGCCTGGACGACGACCTTGGCCACCCGCCGCTTGTCCATCTCGGCCACGCGCAACTCCCAGCCGTCGTAGGTCAACTTCTCGCCTTCCTCGGGAATGTGGCCGAAGGCGTCGAAGAGGAACCCGCCCAGCGTCACGTATTCGCCTTCGGGGACGTCCACTCCGAGCTGCTCACGCACGTCGTCGATGCTCGCTCCGCCGTCGACGAGCCAACGGGTGCGGTCGACGCGAACGATCTCGGGCTCACCACCGGGGTCGAATTCGTCGCGCAGGTCACCGACGAGAGCACCCAGGAGATCCTTCACGGTCAGCACGCCGGCCACTCCGCCGTACTCGTCCACCACGATGGCGAATGCCCTGTGGTCGCGGCGCATATCGGCGAGCACGTCGAGCACGAAGCGGCTCTCGGGCACGGGATAGGGCTGGCGCAGCCGACGGGAGATGTCGAGCGGCGTGGGCTTGTCGGGCCCTCCTCCGCCGTTGCCGTTGCGGACGTCGAGTGCCCAGCCCGAACGGAACAGGTCTTGGACGAACAGGATCCCGATGAGGTGGTCGAGGTCGTCGTCGTAGACGGGGAAGCTGCTGTGCCCGGTCTGGCGCACGGCCCTGGCCACATCCGCGGCGTGGACCGGTATGGGCAGGCCGACCACGTCGACCCGGGGCGTCATGACCTCGCGCACCGTCGTGTCGCGCAGGTCGTGCAACGCGGCGAGGATCAGTCGCTCCTGGTTCTCTCCTGCTTCCTCCCGACGTCGGCTGCGCCCGGGGCGGGATCCTGGAGGGCGGTCTTCTGGTGAGCCTTCGCGTTTGCGAAACACGTCGAGAAACGTTCGGTCAGGCGCTGGCACCGGCGGCGTCTCCGCCCGACGGCGCGCCACTGACGACGGCCAGCACGGGCACCGGCTGGAAGGACTCGTCGTGGTACGTCCGACCCTCGGTCAGCGCCGTCGTCGCCTTGCGCAGCCTGATGGGGTCCAGAGGCTTCACGATCCAACCCTCCGCCCCCGAGCGCTTGGCCAGGAAGACGTCGGGGCGACGGTCGAGGAGCATGAGCACCGGGACGTGGGGGAGGTTGCCGTAGGACTCCTCCAGGCGGAGCTCGAGGCAGACGGCCATGCCTCCCATGCTGCCCATCTGGAGGTCGACGATGACGAGGTCCGGCTCGTGCTCATCCACAGCAGGAGCGACGGCGTGTCCGGAGTCGACCTCGATGATGTCGGTGCCGGGCTCGCCCACCACGGCCACGACGTCGGCTCGCACCGAGGGAGCGTCGCTGGCCACCACGATCGTGCGCACCGGCGCCAGGCTAACGGGTGCCGGGCTGCTCGGAAAAGATGTGGTGGGCCACGAGCCCGAGCCCCTGGACGTCGTGCACGTCCACCTCGAGCAGAGGGACCAGCGACACCGGTGAGGGCGCCACCTGGGCCACAAGGGCGGCGAAGGCGTCCTCCTCGCGCCGGTTCACCGCTTGGTAGCCCCGAAGGTTGTCGATCGAGCGCGGCGAGAGCACTTCCCGCGGGAGCTGACGGCAGCGGCTCGCCGGTTCCGAAGGCCGGATGGACCCGGTTGACGACCAGGCCCTCCACCGCCAGTCCCGACTCGTTCAACTTGTCGGCGAACCACCCTGCCTCTTCCACGGTGTCTGACCGTGGCGAGGTCACGAGCACGAAGGCGGTGGTCCGACGGGCCAGGAGCCGGCGCATGTGCTCGGCACGGGTCCGGAACCCCTCCTCCATCCCTTCGAAGGCCTGGAAGAACGCCACGGCGTCGTGGACGATCTCGGCGCCGGCGACCTTCGAGATCGTGCGGAGCAGTGCCTGGGTGGCCACCGACACCGCCCGCAGGTAGGCCCGGGTCGGCATGAGCAGGAGCTGGAACAGGCGATGGCCGAGGAACCGGGTGAGGCGCCGAGGGGCGTCGAGGAAGTCCAAGGCGTTGCGCGAGGGCGGGGTGTCGACGACCACGAGGTCGTAGCGCTGGTCTTCGGAGAGCTCGTAGAGCTTCTCCATCGCCATGTACTCCTGGGTGCCCGACAGCGCGCCGGTGAGGTTGCGGTAGATCCGGTTGGCGAGGATGCCCTCTGCCTGTTCGGGTGACGACGCGTACCTGGCGATCAGCTCGTCGAAGGTCCCTTTGGGGTCGAGCATGAGAGCCCAGAGCTCGCCGGGCCAGTCTCCTTCGATCTGTCGGGGGGTGTTGGCGAGGGTATCGACGCCCAACGCGTCGGCAAGCCGTTTGGCCGGATCGATGGTGACGACACAGGCCCGGCGGCCGCGTCGGGCCGCCTCGAGGGCGAATGCGGCCGACACCGTGGTCTTGCCGACCCCACCCGAACCGCAGCACACCACGATGGCCCGCTCCGTGACGATCTCGGCGAGCCCGACCATGGCGCCGGGCGTGGGGGGTGGTGTGACCGGGCTCACGACGTGGCCTCGTCGCCGGTGTCGTCGCGCCGCGGGCTGTGCTCCGACGAGCCCGGCCCTGCAGGTGTGGCGGTGGGGTCGGGTCGGGGCCGCCGGGACTTCGAGGTGTCGTCGGGCAGCCGGCGGATCGCCCCGGCGAGCTCCTCCGCCAGACTGTCGAGCTCCACCGGCCCGATCCCGGCGCTGAACAGGAACGGCGCCTGGAGCTGGGGAAGGGGGAGCTCGGCCGCCAGGCGCGCCCGCTGCTCTTCTTGGAGCCGGAAGCGGCGGGCCCGGAACTCGGCCGCGGCGCGCAGCGCGCCGGCCTGGTCCTCGGTCAGGGTAACCCCGACCTCCGATGCGGCCTCTTGCGGATCGCGTTCGAGCCGGGGGTCGGCGGGAAGGCAGGAATTGACGATGACCGGCCCGAGGGAGATGCCGATCCGGTCCTCGAGCGCATAGGCCGCCTCGACGACCTCGTTCACCGGCATCTCCTCGGGCAGCGTCACGAGTGCCACCTGACAGCGGTCCGGGTCCGACAGCAGCTCGACCACGTCGGCGGCCTGGATCCGCACCGGGCCCGACCGGGCTGCGTCCACCAGGCCCTGGGCCGAGGACAGAAACGTCATGGCGTGGCCGGTGGCGGGGGCGTCCACCAGGATCAGGTCGGCGGCGGCCTGGCGCTCGAGGCTCTTCACCTTGCCGAGGACGAGGATGTCCCTGATGCCGGGAATGGCCGTCGCCACGACGTCGAGCGCTCCTGACGAGACTAGGCGCTTCGAGATCCGCTTCATCCCGTGATCGGCGAGGTACTCGAGCAGGGCGTCGTCGGGGGTGATCCGCCGGGCTCGCACCGTCCCGCCCCCCGGCAACGACTGCACGCCCGACAGATGCGACTCGTCGTACTCGAGGCTTCCGGATCCCCCGAATGCGGCCGGGACCCCGCTCTTGCCCTCGAGCTCCACGACGAGGACCGACAACCCCGCGTGGGCGGCCATGCGGGCCAGGGCGGCGGTGATCGTGGTCTTGCCCACCCCCCCCTTGCCCGCGACCACCAGGACCCGGCTCTTCTGGCAGAAGGTGGCGACGTCCATGTGCGGGCGAGCGTATATGGCTCCTCCCTGTCACCGCGGAGTGTCTCGTCGGCGTGGCGCGCCGTGTCCGAGACACGGAGCACGACCGTCGGGGGAACGGGCCTCCTGGACGATAAATCGAGGGAACTTCCTGGTCACACCCCTTGTCGGCTTCACAGGCCTGGGACTAGCGTCACGTTCAGGAGGGGGAGTGCAGACTCGAACTTTGGGGGAGGCTTGGCAGGCTCGGGCGGCCTGCAGGGGACCGCAGTCAGCGGTCTTCTTCCCGCCCACGCACGCCGAGCGTAAGGAAGACAAGATCGAGCGCGAGAACCGCGCCAAGGATATTTGCGCGACGTGTGTCGTCCAGCAGGACTGCCTCGAATACGCCATAAGGATCCGCGAGCCGCACGGCATCTGGGGCGGCCTGAACGAGAACGAGCGCAAGCAGGTCCTGCAGCGCCGCGCCGGCTGAGCCCGGGTCCGGACCGAGCTCAGGGAAGGCCCAGTCGGCCCGCCCCCGCCCGGACCCCCGGCGACGTGCACACCGCCGCCGGTTTGCCACCCGTGGCCGCGCAGATCGCCGCGGACAGCGTGTTTGAGGCCCCCAGCACCGCCTGGGTGTCGGTGTTCGACGCCGTGGAGAGATCGTCGGCGATCTGCGCCATCGACTTGCCCTGGAGCACGCCCGGGGAGAAGCCGATCCCCGCGCCCGAGACCACCAGCCGGTTGTCGACGTCGACGAAGGGGACGGTGCCGGTGCCGGGCACGAACGGCGCGGTGTCGTAGCGCTTGACCAGTGCCCACTCGACCGGCGAGGGATCGCGGAGCTTGGGAAACCCCGCCGGTGCGGTGGCCGAGGGCCGGGCCCCGTATTCCTCGACGGCGGTGAAAGTCACGTACCGGCTCCGGTAGACGGCGCCGTCGAAGGTGAAGGTGGGCGTGGCGGGAAAGACCTCGGCACTCGACGACGTGGTCGCCCCGAGGTGCGAGAAGGTCCCGAACCGACCCAGCGCGGCCACCAGGGCCCACCGCTCCGCCGCACAGTACGGACAGAATTCCGAGCCCACGTAGACCACCGCCGGTCGGCCCCCGATGGACAGGGGCGGCTGGCCCGAGAGCACGGCCTGGCCCGGATCCGCGGCCTGCTGGGCCCCGACGGCGTCGAAGACCGTGCTCGGCACGGACGTGGCGGCGTGGACGACGCTCGACGAGGCCGGGGCGACGGGGGGTGGTACGACGGTCGTCGTGCCACGCGTGATCTTCACCACCAACAGCACGACCACGATCAGCAGGACCAGGACGACGAACACCCAGGTGACCAGCGCCATGGGGACACGTCGGCGCGGAGGGCCGGCCGGGACCTGATCGTCGGTGCCGTTGACCTGCGTCGTCGCCATTGTCGAGAAGCCCCGTCGTTTCGGTCGAGTGCAGGCGCCGACACCGCGCCCGGACCGAGGAGCCGCCAGCCTACCTATGCGCCGTTCGTGGTCATCGTCGGCTGGGGGAGAGCCGCCGTCGGTAGCCTGGGAGCGTGCCCCCGCCGAGCCCGCCCACCGAGTCCCCCGACGATGCCGCCGCCCCCGTGGCGGCACGAGACGCGGCGACCATCATGCTCGTGCGCGACGCCATCTTCGAGGGGGCGCCTGCGCTCGAGGTGTGCATGCTGCAACGCCACTTGAACTCCGACTTCGTCGGGGGCGCCTACGTCTTTCCCGGTGGGAAGGTCGACGACGAGGACCGGACGCCGGCGGCCGAGGAGGCGTGCGCCTCGCGCCGCGACGCCGAGGCCAGTGCGATGCTGGGCGTCGACTCCGGCGGGTTGGCGTTCTGGGTGGCGGCACTGCGCGAGTGCTTCGAGGAGGCCGGCGTGCTCCTCGCCTACCGCAGCGGTGCCACCGGCGCCCGGGACACCATCCTCGAGGCGCACGACGGCGAGACCCGGTCCCGGCTGGCCGCCCTGCGGGTGGCGCTGAACGCAGGGGAGGTGCGCTTCCTCGACGCCTGCCGGGCCGAGGGCCTGCGCCTGGCGACCGACCGAGTCCACTACTTCAGCCACTGGATCACGCCCGAACCCGCGCCCAAGCGCTACGACACCCGCTTCTTCGTGGCCGCGGTGCCACCGGGCCAGGTGCCCATCCACGACGACCACGAAACGGTGGACACGGTCTGGGTCCGGCCCGACGACGCCCTGGCGCGGGCCAGGGCCGGCGAGTTCGATCTCATCTTCCCCACCGTGAAGAACCTCGAGGCGATCAGCCGGTTCGCCACCAGCGGAGACCTGCTCGCCGCCGCGGCCGCCGTCGAGCGGGTGCCGACCGTGCTCCCGAGGGTGGTGGCCGACGAGCGGGGGTTCCGGATCCTGCTCCCGGGCGACCCCGGCTACGACGATGCCGTGGGCGAAGGCCCCGGCGCGGCGCCGGGGCGTTCGATGACCCCGTCCGAGGTGGGGGCGATCGTCCGCACCATCGGGGCCGACGGTCGGGCCGAGCGACGCGATTGAGCGACCCGCTCCCCCTCGAGCCGGCGAGCGTCCCAGAGCCCGGTCGCCCGGCGGCGCTGTCGAGGTCGGTCATCCGGGTGACGGCCCCCAACCCGGGGATGATGACCGGCCCGGGGACCAACACCTACCTGGTGGGGACCCAGGAGCTGGTCGTGGTCGACCCCGGACCCGACGATCCCGGCCATCTCGACCGGGTAGCGGAGCTGGGAGCCGGTCGTATCCGCTGGATCGTCGTCACCCACACCCATCCCGACCACGCCCCCGGCGCCGCCGGCCTGGCCGAGCGCACCGGGGCCGAGGTGCTCGGGTTCTGCGCGCGCGACGGCTTCGAGCCCACCAGCGAGGTGGGCGGGGGCTTCGAGCTGCGCGGGTCGGGGTTCACGCTGCGGGCGCTGCACACCCCGGGCCACGCCTCGAACCACCTTTGCTGGCTCTTGCCGGGCGAGCAGATGCTCTTCTCGGGCGACCACGTCATGCAGGGGTCGACCGTGGTCATCGCGCCGCCCGACGGCGACATGACCCTCTACCTCCAGAGCCTGCGCGACCTCCTGGTCCTCGACCCCCCGCTGGCGACGATCGCGCCGGGCCACGGCTCGTTGATCGCGGACCCGGCCACCGCCGTCGAGGGCATCATCGAGCACCGGCGCGGGCGCGAGAAGGCGGTGTGCGAGGCGCTGGCCCGGGCGGGGCAGGCCACGGTGGACGAGCTCCTGCCCGTCGTCTACGTCGACGTCCGCGACGAATTGCTCCCGGTGGCCCGCCAGTCGCTGTGGGCGCACCTGCGCAGGCTCGGTGCCGAGGGCCGGGCCCGTGGCGACGATCCCGGCGACATCGGGGCCCGGTGGACCTCGCTAAGGGACGTCGCCTAGCGCGGCCTCGACCCGGTCGAGAAGGCGGGCGGTGCAGCCCGACACCTCGACCACGGGGGCGACGTCCTCGGCGATGCGCGTCGCCAGGGCTTCGAAGGCGATGCCCAGAGCGCCGCGGGAGAGGGCCACGGGGGTCCCGGCGTCCCCGGAGGCCGCCATGTCGGGGTGCATCGGCACCGTGCCCACCAGGGGGACGCCGATCTCGGCGGAGAGCCGCTCGCCCCCTCCCGTCCCGAAGAGGGCGTAGCTGGTGCCGTGGTCGCAGGTGAACGCCGACATGTTCTCGATCACGCCCGCCACCCGCAGATGGCCCTTGCGGGCCATGTCGGCGGCGCGGGCCGCCACCTTCTGCGCGGCGATGGGCGGGGTCGTCACCACGAGCACCTCGGTGCGCGGCAACATGCGGGCCAGACCCATCTGGATGTCTCCGGTTCCCGGCGGCATGTCGATGAGGAGGTAGTCGATCTCCCCCCAGCGCACGTCCTCCAGGAACTGCTGGACCGCCCGGTTGAGGATGAGGCCCCGCCACATGATGGCGGACTCCTCGTCGGCCAGGAACCCCATCGACACCACCTTGAGCAGGCCCGGCCCGACAGGCTTCTCGAGCGGCACGATCTTCTTGCCCTGGGCGGTGAGCTCGCCCTGCATCCCGAGCAGGCGGGGGACCGAGAAGCCCCAGATGTCGGCGTCGAGGAGGCCGACCACGAGCCCGCGCCGGGCCAGGGCGACGGCCAGGTTGACCGTCACCGACGACTTCCCCACCCCACCCTTCCCCGACGACACGGCCAGGACCCTGGCCGTCGTCGGGATGTCGGTCGACAGGGCCCGGTCCTCCTGGGCCTTGCGGCGGGCCCGGTCCATGAGCGCGCTGCGCTCGGCTGCGTCCATCTCTCCCATGACGACGTCCACCCGGCGCACGCCCGGCAGGCTTCGCACCCGGGACTCGACGTCCTTCTTGAGCTGGGTGCGCAAGGGACATCCCGCCACGGTCAGGGCGACCTCCACACGGACCCGCCCGTCGGCGTCCACGCCCACCGCCCGGACCATGCCGAGATCGACGATGTTGTCACCGAGCTCGGGGTCGATCACCCCCAACAACGCGGCGCGTACCGACTCCTCGGCTGGGGGCGAGGAAGGCGCGGGCACTCCACCGATCCTACCGTTCACCTGGTCCTCAGCGGTCCGACCTGGGACATTTCGCCCGGCTCGGGGCCGCCTCGGTGACGCGCTCGGATAAAGTGGTGTCCAAGCACGTGGGCCCGGAGCCCTCGTGGGTCGGCCCCAGGGCCACGACCGGAGGAGGCAGCACGGTGACGACGATGAGCTCGGTCAGCATCAGCAGGAAGCCGAGCGTGATCACGCTGACAGACGGCGCGGTCACCAAGGTCACCGACCTGCTCGCCCAGGAGGGCAACGACGCCCTGGCCCTGCGGGTGGCGGTCCGTCCCGGAGGCTGCTCGGGCTACAGCTACGAGATGTTCTTCGACTCCGAGCTCTCCGACGACGACGTGGTCACCACCCAGGGTCCGGTCAAGGTGGTCGTGGACGCTGCCAGCGCCGATCTGCTGAAGGGCTCCACCCTCGAGTACACCGACGGCTTGCAGGGCGCCGGGTTCAACATCTCGAACCCCAACGCCACCCGTACCTGCGGGTGCGGTTCGTCCTTCAGCTGACCCACCCCGACGCGCCGGGGTCGGCGCCGAGGCTGTCTCTGCGTGTCGACGGGGTCGACGTCGACGTTCCCGACGACGGCGCATCGCTTCTCGACGTCCTTCGACAGCGCCTCGGCCGGCGGTCACCCAAGGACGGCTGCAGCCCGCAGGGCCAGTGCGGGTGCTGCACGGTGTGGGTCGACGGGGCACCCCGGGTGGCGTGCGTGACACCGGCCCGGCGGGTGGCCGGGCGCGAGGTCACCACCCTCGAAGGCCTCGAGCCCGCCGTGCGCGACACGTGGGCCGATGCCTTCACCGCCGTGGGCGCCAGCCAGTGCGGCTTCTGCACACCGGGGATCATCATGCGGCTGGCCGCGCTCGGATCGCGCGCCGATGTGCCCGACGACGACGCCGTGGAGCGCGCTCTGCTCGCGCACCTGTGTCGTTGCACGGGGTGGCGGACGATCGTCGAGGCGGCGCGCCGGGTCTACGGTGGCGCCGACGGCGAGCCGGTCCCACAGACCATCGACACGGCCCGCCCCCGCCAACGTGGCGCAACCCCGCGCCCCCGTGACCTCGCTGCCGCGGCCCGCCGGGCGGCGCTCGAAGGGGGCTGTCCCCAGGCCGTCGGAGTGGGGGTGGCGTGTGGTGGCGGAGGGTTCGCCGAGGACACCGCGCCGCCCGACGCGCTCGTGGCCGTTCCCGACGGCCGCGGGGGCTGGGCTGTAGGGGAGTCCCTGGCCGAGGCCCGGGGGCTCGCCGAGCGGGTCCCGGGGCGCAATTCGACCGTGGCACTGCGTCACCCCCTGTCGGTTCCCCCCGGCGCGTGGGACCTCACGTTGCGTACCGCGTTCGTGGAGCCGGCCTACCTCGAGCCCGACGCGTCGTGGTGCGTACCCGGCGGCGAGCCGGTCACGCCGCTCGCCAACGGCGGGGCATTCGGCGGGAAGACGGCGTCTCCGGTGGCTTCGGCGGCCCGACGTCTCGCCGACGAGACCGGCCGCGCCGTGCGCGCCGTGTTCTCCCGTGAAGACGTCGTGCGCTACGGGCCCAAGCGTCCTCCCATCGCCGCCGGCGTGAAGGCCGAAGGGACCGGAGTGCTGCGCGTCGCCCGCACCCCGGGATCGCCCGACCTCGACCGGTGGGCGCGCGCCGTGTCCGCGGTCGCACCCGATCTGGTCGTGCAGGAGGTGGCGGTGCCGGGCCCGCCGGTGTCTGCCGACCTGCGTGGCGCGGGTTGGGTCGAGGCCGCTGTCCTGGTCGCCGCACTCGAAGCCGCCCGGAGCGGTGCGATCGGACCCGAGCGTCCTATCACCGTGCAGTCGCAGGGAGGTGTCAGCGCCACGGTCACCGTCGGAGCATCGGGCTCACTGCACGTCCGTGTGGCGGCAGGCGAGGTCCTGGACGAGGTCGTCCTGCGTTCCTACGCCGTGGGTGCCGCCCACCAGGCACTGGGCTGGGTGCGGAGCGAAGGCGTGGCGGTGGACGACGCCGGCGTCGTGCTCGACCTGACCATCAGGTCCTTCGGGATCATCGCGGCGCGCGCCATGCCCGCGGTCGAGGTCGTGGTGGAAGACGGTCCCGGGCCGGCACTCCCGGCGGGCGATACCGTCTTCGCAGCCGTCGCCGCGGCGGCGTGGGTGGCAGCCGGGCTTCCTGCTTCGTGGCCCGTGGAACTGGGAGGTGGCGCGTGAGTACTCCGGTCGGGCCCTACTCCCCGGCGGTGCGCGCCGGGCCCTGGCTCGTGTGCTCGGGACAGATCGGTGTCGACCACGGTGCCGACGGGCCCGTGCTCGTGTCGGGCGGGTTCGAGGCCCAGGCGAAGAAGGCCCTCGCCAACCTCGCGTCGTTGCTGTGGGGACGCGAGGTCGGCTGGGCCCATGTGGTGAAGACCACGGTCTTTCTCACCGACATGGCCGACTACGGCACCTTCAACGCCATCTACGCCGAGGTGCTGGGTGAGCACCGACCCGCCCGCTCGGTCGTCGCGGTACAGGGCCTCCCCCTGGGGGCGCTCGTCGAGATCGAGGCCTGGGCCTACAGAGGAGAAGACCACCGCGGCTGAGCTCCCGTCGAGGTCACGGTGCCCAGGTGCCGTGACCGAACCGGTAGCCCACCGAGCGCACCGTCTCGATGAGGTGCGCATGCTCTTCACCCAGCTTGGCCCGCAGCCGACGGACGTGGACGTCCACGGTGCGCGCCCCGCCGTAGTACTCGTATCCCCACACCCGGCTCAGCAGGGTCTCGCGCGTGAAGACCTTGCCGGGACGCGCCGCCAGGAAGCGGAGCAGTTCGTACTCCATGTACGTGAGGTCAAGGGCCCGACCCGCCACCGCTGCTTGGTACGTCTCGAGGTTGAGCACCAGCGGCCCGTGCTCGATGAGCTCGGGGCGAAGCCCCCGGCCTGTGCGCCAGAAGAGATGGGCAAGGCGCGCCGCCACCTCCTCGCCGCGCACCGGGAGCACGCAGAAGTCGTCGAAGTGGTCCTCGCGCAGCTGGAGCTCCGCCAGCTGGGTGGGCCCCACCACGAGCAGCAGAGGGCGCAGCGGCACGTCGCGGGCGCGCACCAACCGGCACAGGGCGAAGGCTCCCGTGGCATCGGGCTCGGCGCACACCACCGCCCCGGCCCAACCGTCCTCGGGCTCGTCGGTCTCGGCGTGCTCGGGACGGGCGACGGCCTTCCACGGGTAGCCGGCCCGTTCGATGACGAGCGCGAGCTCGGTGGGGAACGGCTCGGGGTAGCACAAGAGCGGTTCCATCAGGCGGCGTGTCTCTTCGAGAACGGCTCCATCGATCGCAGCGCGGGGCCTAGAGGAGCGGGAAGTAGCGGTCGAGCTCGAACTGGCTGATGTGGGTCTTGTAGGCGCCCCACTCGGCACGCTTGTTGCGGATGAACCACTCGAACACGTGCTCACCCAGTGCTTCGGCGACGAGCTCGGAATGCTCCATCTCGGCGACGGCTTCGTTGAGGCTTCCCGGCAGCGGTTGGATGTCGTCTGCCGCCAGCTCCTCGGGTGTCATGGTGAAGAGGTTGGTTGCCGCCTCGCGCGGCAGCTCGTAGCCCTCCTCCACGCCCTTGAGCCCCGCAGCCAGGATGACGGCGAAGGCCAGGTAGGGGTTGCACGCCGGGTCGGGGGCGCGGTACTCGATGCGCGTGGATTCGTGTTTGTTGCGCTTGATCACCGGGACCCGGATGAGCGCGGAGCGGTTGTTGCGGGCCCACGACACGTGGATCGGCGCCTCGTAGCCGACGACCAGGCGCTTGTAGGAGTTGACCCACTGGTTCGTCACGGCCGTGATCTCGTGTGCGTGGCGGAGGAGCCCGGCGGTGAACCGCTTGGCCACATCCGACAGGCCGAAGGGGTCCTCGGGGTCGTAGAACGCGTTCGTATCGCCTTCGAACAGCGAAAGATGGGTGTGCATGCCCGAGCCCTGGACGCCGGTGAGTGGCTTGGGCATGAAGCTGGCGTGCACACCCTGGTGCTGTGCGGTCTCCTTCACGACCAGCCGCACGGTCATGACGGTGTCGGCCATCGTCAGCGCGTCGGTGTAGCGCAGGTCGATCTCGTGCTGGCTGGGCGCATCCTCGTGCTGGGCGTGCTCGACGGGGATGCCCATCTCCTCGAGGGTGAGCACACTGCGTTTGCGGAGGTCGCTCGCCATGTCGGTGGCGGTGAGCTCGAAGTACGACCCGGTGTCCAGGGTTACCGGGGGCCTGGTCGGATCGGGGTTGGCGAAGTAGAAGTACTCGATCTCCGGGGACGCGAAGAACGTGAACCCCTGTTCCCGGGCGCGGTCGAGGTTCCGGCGCAGGACGTGGCGGGGACAGCCCTCGAACGGGGTCCCGTCCAGGTTGAAGATGTCGCAGAAGACCCGGGCCACCGGCGCCTCGTCGGGGTGCCAGGGCAGGATCTGGAAGGTCTTGGCGTCGGGGCGTGCCAGCACGTCACTCTCCTGGACCCGGGAGAACCCGTCGATGGCCGACCCGTCGAAGGTCATGCCCTCCTCGAGGGCGTTCTCGAGCTCCGCCGGGGTGATGGCGAAGGTCTTGGCCGTCCCGAGCACGTCGGTGAACCACAACTGCACGAATCGCACGGCGCGCTCTTCGACCGTCCTGAGCACGTATTCCTGCTGGCTCCGCATGTCGCCTCCGCTGTGTGTCACTCGACGCCGGCCCACCCCCGTCGGGGAGTGGCCGGCCGCGCTCTCCCAGTGTCGCAGGCCCCGGAGGGGTCGGGTGACGAGTTCATACGCCGTTTACAGACGGGCAACGGCCGGGAAATCCCACCGTGAGAGGCTGGTAGGCGGCGGATCCGACCCTTTGGGCTCGCGCGGGGGCGCGGACTTGTGAGTCGGCGAGCCAGCCACCACCATGGTGCCGCCGTGACGGCCCCCGGCGGCGGAGCCGGGTCGAGAACAGACCAAGGAGGAACCGTGCAGAAGCGGACCCCGGCGGACGTGCTCCGCTTGGTGAAGGACGAGGGCATCGAGATCGTGGACGTCCGCTTCGTGGACCTGCCCGGCCTCATGCAGCACTTTTCGGTTCCCGCCCACGCCCTGACCGAGGACGTCTTCGAGGAGGGTTTCGGGTTCGACGGGTCCTCGATCCGAGGGTTCCAGGAGATCCAGGAGTCGGACATGCTGCTCATGCCCGACCCCAACACGGCGGTGATCGACCCCTTCCGTGAGCACCGCACGCTGAACGTCAACTGCTTCGTTCGCGACCCGGTGACCCTCGAGCCCTACTCGCGCGACCCCCGGTACGTCGCCACCAAGGCCGAGGCGTACCTCGCCACGACCGGCCTGGCCGACACCTGTTACTTCGGGCCCGAGGCGGAGTTCTTCATCTTCGACGACGTGCGGTACTCCCAGGACCAGCGCCATGCCTTCTACCAGGTCGACTCGGTCGAGGGACATTGGAACTCCGGCACCGACGAAGGTCCGAACCTCGGGTACAAGATCCGCCCCAAGGAGGGGTACTTCCCGGTTCCCCCGGCCGATCACTTCCAGGACCTGCGCTCGGAGATGATCCTCACCATGGAGCGCCTCGGCATCGAGATCGAGGTGCAGCACCACGAGGTGGCGACCGCCGGCCAGGCCGAGATCGACATGCGGTTCGACACGCTCCTGGTCATGGCGGACAAGCTCATGCTCTACAAGTACGTGGTGAAGAACGTGGCGCGCGCCGCGGGGTTCACCGCCACCTTCATGCCCAAGCCGTTGTTCCAGGACAACGGGTCCGGCATGCATTGCCACCAGTCACTGTGGAAGGACGGCAACCCGCTCTTCTACGGGGACGGCTACGGCGGGCTGTCGGACATGGGGCGCTGGTACATCGGGGGACTGCTCAAGCACGCCCGGGCCGTGCTGGCCTTCGCGGCACCGACCACCAACTCCTACAAGCGGCTCGTCCCCGGGTACGAGGCCCCGGTCAACTTGGTGTACTCGCAGCGCAACCGCTCCGCGGCGTGTCGCATCCCTCTGTACTCGCAGAGCCCGAAGGCCAAGCGGGTGGAGTTCCGCTGCCCCGACCCCTCGTGCAACCCGTACCTCGCATTCTCGGCCATGCTCATGGCTGGACTCGACGGCGTGCAGAACCGGATCGAGCCGCCGGACCCCGTGGACAAGGACCTCTATGACCTGCCGCCCGAGGAGCTCTCGAAGGTGCCGCAGGTGCCGGGTTCACTGGACGAGGCCCTTGCCGCGCTCGAGGGCGACCACGACTTCTTGAAGGCCGGTGGTGTGTTCACCGACGACCTCCTCGAGACCTGGATCGACTACAAGCGGTTGCACGAGGTGGATGCCATCCGCCTGCGCCCGCATCCATGGGAGTTCATGCTCTACTACGATATCTAGGTCTGACCAGGACTTATGCCCTGTCGTCCCTAGAGTATCCCTATTCTTACTCCGCCGCAGTACAGTAGAGCTATGGCGTACGGCCAGGGTTCGATTCGATTGCGTAAGGGCGCCGGCAAGGGCCAGGTGTATGAGGTTCGGGCCTTCGCTGGCACCGACCCCGTCACCCACCAGCCGCGCCAGGTGTCTCGGACGGTCCGGGGCGGGATCACCGAAGCTCGGCGCGTTCTGCGGGAGCTTCAGGGGGAAATCGCTGAGGGTCGCCACGGAGGAACGTGGGCCACCTTCGGGGCCCTACTGGACGAATGGGCCAGCGACGTCGAGCGTCGGGGCAAACCCGGAACCGTCCGAGGGGTTCAGCTCGTGGTGGCCGGCGTGTTCAAGCCGGCGCTGGGACATCTGGCACTCGACAAGGTGAGCGCCCACACCCTTGAGGCGTTTTACACGGCTCAGGCTGACGCGAAAAAGAAGCCGGGGACGATTCGGCGCTATCACGCACAGTTGTCGGCAGCCCTGTCGCTCGGCGTTCGATGGGGATGGATCAAGGCCAATCCGGCGAACAACGCCCGTCCACCGTCCCCCGAGGCAGCCGAAATTCGCCCGCCGTCCGTCGAAGACGTACGGCGCCTGATCGAAGCGGCCGAGAAGGAACATGCGAGCCTCGGAACGGCCTTGGCATTGCTCGCCCTCACCGGTATGCGACGGGCCGAGCTGTGTGGGTTGCAATGGGGAGACGTCGACCTTGACGGCGGCACCATTGAGGTTCGGCGGTCCGTGTCGCGAGGCATCGAGCCGGGAACACTGGTCCTGACGACGCCGAAGACGGCTAGGAGCGTTCGCCGTCTGGTGATCGGGGAAGCCGGCGTCGCCATTCTGAAGGCGCACCGTGGGCGTTGTGAGTCGTTCGCGTACGAGATGGACGCCACCCTGACCGACGGATCGTTCGTCGTCAGCTACTACCCGAACGGCGCGGAACCGCTGGCACCCGAGACGCTGACGACGCTGATGTCGAAGCTGCGTCGCCGGCTGAAGCTGCCCGACTTCCGTCTTCACGACCTTCGGCACTTCGTGGCGTCGGCCATGATCGCTCAAGGGCTCAATGTTCGACAGGTGTCCGACGCGCTCGGCCATTCCCGACCGTCGATCACACTCGACGTCTACAGCCACCAGTTCGGCGGCGACCTGGACGAGCGTCGCAAGGCGTCGTCCGCATTGGAAGGGCTGGTCCTGCCGGCGCCAACCGAATCGGCTGAACTGTCTGTCTGATCGCGCGTCTACAACTGTCAGCCATGCCAAGCAACAATCCCGCGGCAAGACAACGACGGCCGAGTGCAGGGGCTGGTTGTCGTGCTATTCGACGTCGACGCGGTGCATGCGCGGGACTTCATCGAGTTGTAGCCACGTTGTAGTTGCGGATCCGGGCCACAGCGAAGTGCCGGAGGTACCGAGCGGGGGTGAGTGGGAATCGTGATGGATGGCGGGCGGACCCGACCTGAATGAGCTGAGACAGCTGTGCGCAGTCCCTCGGTGCCCCCGTCAGCGTGGCCCTCAGGTTCTCGGTAAGTCCGATCGGCGCTGGACGTTTGCACATGGCGGCCTCCGCGACGATTATTTCGCTGCCCCTGGAGCGATACCGATCGGCCTAGTCCCAGTTGGACCCGAGGAATGTTGGATCGGGATCGAGCTTGATCCGGACAGCCTGACGCCACTGCTGACCGCAGCAAAACGGGTGCTATGCGCTGTCCCGACCGGTGCCAAGCTTCGGCTACTGGTTGAGCCGTTGGTCGTCGGGTAGCCTCGGGAGTCTTCGGGCGAGACGTGCTCCTCTAGGAGGTCAAACGATGCCGGTCATCGTGGTTACCCGGCTTCGACTGAAGAACTCAGCATTCTCGGATGAGTTCTTCGCGAGCGCAGTTGCAGTTGTCGAGCAGGCAAACAACTCGGAGGGCAATCTGGCCGCCGACGTATTCGCCGACGCCAATGACACCTATTGGACACGCACGGCCTGGCAAGAGCGTGATTCGATGAATGCATTCGTTGGCTCGGAACCTCACTTGGGGACGATGGGTCACATCGCCGAGTGGTGCGACGAGGCGACCTTCGTCGACTGGGACCAGGCAGGTTCGGAACTGCCTGATTGGGATGCGAGCTACGAGCGCCTGGTCAGCGAGGGCCAGGTAGCCAGCCTCACACATCCCTCCGATGCCCACATGACCCGCGACTTCCCTGCCCTGGTCGTGCCCTCGTAGTGTCGCCCGCAACCTTGGTGCCCCGACCCGGGTCCGGCTCAACGGCGAGGGTCGGCGCAAGTGGCGCATACTCGGGGCTATGAAATTCCTGAACCGCGTCAAGGG
This sequence comes from uncultured Acidimicrobiales bacterium, assembly GCA_963739765.1. GTDB lineage: Bacteria > Actinomycetota > Acidimicrobiia > Acidimicrobiales > UBA8190 > Chersky-840. The sequence goes on from CAVUBP010000003.1 coordinate 1,278,107, forward strand.
GGCGTAGCCTCGTCTGCTGAGCGAGCCAGCGCGGGGCGCCAATGGCGACCCCTATATCGTTGGCTCGCTCACCGCGTCAGGGATTCGAGACCGACGGCGGGTTGCAGGTGGGATCGAGTAGCGCTTGGCGATGATCGCTCTGGCCACTTCAGTGTCGACCGGAGTGCCGTCGACGTCTCGCACCACGTAGAGCTGGCCCGAGCGCATGCACGCCGCGATCCGGGTGACGAGGGTGGTGGCCAGGTGACAGATCGCCGAGTAGTGATGCAGCCGGCGCTCCATGATCAGCCGGTAGTACTTGGCGGCCAGCTGGGGATCCTGATGGCGAGCCAGCTCGGCGGCGAGGAACAGATCACGGCGCAGGCCGGGGTCTCCCTGTTTGGTGATGCCGGGTCGGGTTTCGGTGAAGCCCGACTGGTTCACACCGGGCACGATCCCCGAGAACGAGCGAACGGCCGCCAGGTTGGCGAAGCGCGTCGCATCGCCCAGGCGCCCGGTGATCCCCGCCGAGAGCACCGGGCCGACACCCGGTGCGGAGCGCACGATGCCCTTGGGGTCGGCCAGCTGGTAGAGCTCGGCGATGCGACCATCGAGTCGTTCGATCTCGACATCGAGCTGACTGATGAGCCGAATCTCCTGGGCGAGGTCCCAGGCCAGCTCGTCGAAGTCGAGACCTCCGCCTTCCCACAAGGTGATGGCTTCCGTCGCCGCCTCGAGGAGCCGAGCGGCATACTCGGCATCGAGGTGGCCCGCGCTCGTCTTTCTCACCAGGTCGGTGAGCCGGGAAAGGCCCAGCCGACGCAGAGTTTTCGGGTTCCCGTAGCGCTCGAGGACCACGGCTGAGGTTTTGGTCCCTCGGCTCCCGAGCGCCTCGTTGTAGGCGGGGCCCAACAGGTCCAACATGGCATCGATGCGCTGGTGACACGCCCCACGCTGCTCCACGAGGTCCACTCGCCGACGCACCGCTCGCTTGAGCGGCTCAGCGGGCCCGAGCCCGCTCACCTCTTTGAGCCCCTCGGGATGAAGAAGCGGCACACGCGAGAGCACGAGCGAGTCGAGCCGGTCGTTCTTGGTGTGTTTCTTGTAGTAGTTGCGCAGGTCCGCCGACTGCTCGGGGGCGATCATGACCACCTTGGCGCCGGTGGCCCGGAAGTGCGCCGCCACGACCACCCACGCACTGCGGGTGGGCTCCATCACCACCGTCAGCTCCGATGCAGGTCCAACCGCCGCGCTCAGAGCCGCCAGGTCATGAGGATGGCTCGTAAAGCGCCGACGTGACCAGATCACCTCCCCTCGGTCGTCGCTCAAAGTGGCGACGTGCACAGCCCGCACCGCCAGGTCGACTCCCAATGTGCTCACAGGCCCTCCTCGGCTCGCGCTCGATGTCGATCCACGGCCGGCCGGTGATGCGCAAGGTCCCGAACATCACTAAGAGGGCTCTGGCCTCGCCAGTCCCGAATTCCTCAAACAGGGTCTCCACGCCCACCGGGCTGGCCCGTCCTGCCCGCCGCTCATAGCCCAGGAGTCGCACTACAGCGCTCCGGCGTGCCCATTGAGACGAGACAGGACGGGATCAACCCGACGCACCCTATGACCCCAGAATCCCCGGAGTTTGGAGTGTTCGTCCTGTTTAGATGCGCTCTTGGTGCTTCCCGATGCATCCGACGGGTTGCACTGGATTCGGGTAACCGGCCGGACATCGACTCGCGCGGGATTCGCGTCGCTGAGCGATAGCGGATGGGTCAGGATGGCGGTGAGCCAGTCGCCTTCGGACTAACTCGGCACTAACAGACGGAGGGTCGCCCACCCCGGACCGGGTGATCTCGATCGCTCGCGCTTGTTGCCTGCCGGCGATTGGGACTTAGGGGAAAACGCCGACAGGTCGGCGCAGGTTGCGCCACCTCGCTTGACACACATAACTATATAGGTAGAGTTATGGCCATGGCCCGATCACGCGCTCTGTCTCCCCAGACGATCAGGGTTCTCCGGGCACTCGCCGCTGATCCGGCGCGGTGGCGCTATGGCTACGACCTCGCTACCGAAGTCCACCTGAAATCGGGCTCGCTTTATCCGATCCTGATCCGGCTCGCCGATCGTGAACTGCTCGAAACGTCCTGGGAGCCGGGACCGCCAGGCCGGCCGCCCCGGCACCTGTATCGACTCACCCCGACGGGGCGGGAGTATGTGGCAGCTTTCGACGTCGCCCGGATCGAACGGTCCGTGCCGCGCCGGCGCTTGGGCTTGAGCGGGGCGTAGTGCCCTCGGTTCTCCCGATCGTGCTGTCGGTTGGCGCAGGGGGGCCTCCGGTCCTCGCGATCTTGCTGCTGAGTGGGGCAGGGGCGGTGCTGTGGAGTCGCGAGCACACACCTCAGGGCGCGCTGACGGTGCCTGGCGACGTTCCGGTCCGGCTATTGCAATGGGCAGACGGACTGCTCCCCGCCGACCAGGTCGATTGGGGCCGGGCGATGCTCGGCGAGTTGGACTGGATCGGAGGCCGTTCCAACCGGTGGCGCTTTGCTCTCGGATGCGTGGCCGGCGTCGTACTGCTGCCACCATGGGGGCTCGTCGGACCGATGGCAGCACTGGTCGCGTTCGCGCTGGGCAGCGTGGTCGTGTTCGGCTTCGGGTTCGTCCATTTCGGGCTGGCTGCCAACCCTTGGAACTGGGTAATGCTGGCGATCCTGGCCGCCCTGGTGATGGGTTCCATCGTCGCCGTGAGCGTGCAGCTGCGCCGCCCCGGTGCGGCCCGTCTCGGACTGGTGGGCGGGCTCTTCGTCGCAACAGCATGGTTGGCGTTCTCTGGGTTCACGTTTACAGGCATCATCAGCCCGGCGGGCTCTTTGTCCGGCCCGGCATTGATGATCGCTGTGCCATTAATCGTGGGGGTGGGTGGCGCGTGGCGCAGCGGGAGCGCCCTCGTAGGCCGGCGCGCCGCCCGACTGGCCGGCGTCAGTGCCGGCCTGGTCATGTTCTTCGTGTCGACGATCGCGGTTGTGGCGATCGACGGAGGACAGCGGGACCCGGGGGTGGGGGTTGCCGGGGGCGTGAGCGAGGCGTTCTCCCACGTGGCCATGCTCTTCCTGATATCTCTCCCATTTGCGACGGCAACGATCGGATGGGTCGCGGCGACAGCAACTGCCCGCATTCGCAGTGTGGACCTGGCCCAACGGAATTTTGACTCGATGAGCACGCCGAAGGCCGCCGGACGAGCTGCCAACGGAAGCCAGAGCCGAACCACTGGACGGTTGCTGGTCCGCGCGGCAGTGGCAGTGGCGGTCGTCATGGCAGTCGCGCTCCTCTTCCTGGCCAGATAGATGAGCGGTTCGCGGTTGGGCTCTCGGAAAACGCCGAAGGCAGAGGGAGGAACCCCGCATGAAACTGGAGCGCAACGATTCGTCTCCTCTTGATCTAGCCGGCAGTCACGGCGACATTTTGATTCTGGTTATCCTCCCTCGCGCTCATCGACAGGTGGAGAGCCCTGGCAAGGACCGAGCTCACTCGGCGCATCAGCCAGGTGCTCCCAGGGCATGACCAACATTCTTGGTTCGCCGAGCCGGTCTGATGAATGGGCGGTCGAGACGCGTGGCCTGACCAAGCGATTTGGCGAGAACATTGCCGTTGACGACGTCGAACTCCTCGTTCCCCGTGGCTGCGCCTTCGGTTATCTCGGACCCAATGGTGCCGGCAAGACCACGTTGATCAGGGTGCTGTTGGGTTTGACTCATGCCGATGCCGGAACGATGACCCTCCTCGGCCACGCCGTCCCACGACACCGTGACGTGGCCTTGGCTCGAGTCGGGGCGATCGTGGACGAGCCCCGTTTTCACGGCCATCTGACCGGCCGCCAAAATCTGCAGATCCTCGCCGCGGCGCGTGAGCAAGCGGCGAAGGGACGCATCGACCCGGCACTCGAGCGTGTCGGCATCCTGCATCGTGCCGATGACAAGGTGTTGAAATACTCCATGGGTATGCGCCAACGGCTGGGTGTAGCCGCCTGCCTGCTCGGAGACCCCCAGCTGCTGATCCTCGACGAGCCAATGAACGGCCTGGACCCCGCGGGGATGCACGAGATGCGCGACATGATCACGTCCCTCGTGTCCGAAGGTCGCACCGTGGTGCTGTCATCGCATCTTCTAGACGAGGTCCAGCGCACATGCGACGCGGTGGCCATCGTCGATCGTGGCAAGGTAATTCGGCAGGGACCGATCTCCCAATTGCTCGCCGGATCCTCATTCGAGGTGCAAGTCGAGTGCTCCGACCCCGACCGGGCGCGCAGCCTGCTGGAAGGGACGACGTTCGTTTCTCACGTTCAAGTCGGGGTGAACGGACTCGCGATTACCCTCCCGGAGAATTCGCAGCGCAATGAAATGGCAGAGATCAATCGCCTGCTGGTTGAGGGGGGGATCTCGGTGTACCGGATCCAGCAAATCGAGGCGTCGCTCGAGCAGTGGTTTCTTTCCATCACGAGCCGACTGGGAACTCCGGAATGACGAACATCCCCGATGTGGATGCATCGGATCCGGGTTCGGCCCCCGATTCGATCCACGCGGAAGCGGCGGGTGATCACCGAGGATCGTGGATCCCCAACCGCGCCATGATCGCAACGAGATTCATGGAGCTTCGCAAACGTCGGGGGCTCATGATCACCCTGATCGCATTGACGATCGGGCTCCCGACGCTCTTCCTCGTCATCAAGCTGTTGCTGCACGCCTTCGTGCCGCAGTCGTACGGGCCGGCTGGTGGATTCGACGTGTTCACCGCCCTCATCGCCGGCGTGCTCTACATCTTCGGGTTCATCGCCGCCATGACCTTGGGAGCCACCGCAGGTTGCTCCGACCTTGCCGACGGGATGTTCACGCAGCAAGTGGTGACCGGGCGCTCGAGGGTTGCGCTCTACCTGGCCCGCATCCCGGCCGGCTTGGCCATCATCATCCCCATTGTGGCCGTCGCATTCACCATCATCTGCGCGGTCTGCGTCTTCTCCGCGCCGTCCAGCTTCGACTTCCAAGGCACCACCGTACCCCTTGGCCTGTCGCTCCATGGATACGAAACGTGGGCCGCCGATCATCCGAATCTGATCATCTGCGACTTCCCCTACAACGGGCCATGCCCGGGGAACGAACCTGAGCCAAACACCCCGCTGTCCAGGGCGCTGGCCGAGCGACAGGCCGAGCAGAACTATCCGACCTACGCCGCGACCTTCAACTCGCCTCCTTATGGCCTGATGATCAGGACGGGACTGTGGCTCGAGCTCGAGGTGATCATCGCCTACCTCTTCGGTCTCGGGTTCGCCTCTCTCCTGGGACAGCGAATGGTTCCGATCGTCCTGATGATCGTGTACCAGATCATCTTCCGACCGCTCCTATTGTCGACCAAGATTCAGCTTCCCCACCTGATCAACCTTCAACGACTCCTGGTTATCGAACTGGCTGTGGCCCATCTCGAACCGGCCGGGATTGGTATCAACAACGGAATCGTGAACGGACCCGCTGCGCTTCGAGACTCGTCGAACTTGCTGCCGGAGTCGACTGCCATCGCGGTTGCAGTGATCGCGGCCTGGCTGGTGGTGTGGACGGTCTTGGGCGCATGGAGAATGGCGACCAGGGACGCTTGAGAGACGCCTGACTCGATGCCGCCGTACATTCGGCGATCTCCTAAGCGTCAGGTATCGAGCTGTACCACCGTGGATGTGCTGACACCGATTCGGTCCAAGGGCGTCCCAAAGCGCGGGCTGAAGTGATCCGCTATTCACAGCCGAAGAGGCCGAACGCGAACTGTCGCGAGCGCGTCAGAGCGATCCATCGGCACCCGTAATGTCAATCGAGAGCCACTCCTGGCAACCGTGCCGATCGACGGTGCTGGGACGGCGTGACCGACGCATAATCGATCTGCGCCCCTCGTATCTTCATCTGCTTCCGACGGGTTGCACCGGAGTCGGGTAGCCGGGCCGGATGGCGACCCACGCAGTATTCGCGTGGCTGAGCGATAGCGGTGGCTCCCGTGGGTGCCGCCCCTCTGCAACCAGGGCCATGTGAGGGTGCATCCAGGCCTCGGAGGCCATCCGAGTCCGAAGCCTCTTTCTGTCAAGAGGGGCATTTGGAGCGCGCTGAAGCGCCGGCCGACGGCCGGGCGTATCGTTGTGCTGGATCCGGGAAGTGGCCGAACCGAAGAGCCGGTATCAGGGTGTGAGCCGGTCGCGCTGGCCATAGGAGTCGCCCCTACTTGCCCTCCCGGGTCCGCTATGTCACCTGCTCGAGTCGATGACCAGCTGGCGTCTTCCCTTCGGCCACCTTGCGGTCGAAGTACTGCCGCCCTTCGCTCGGGTGCGGATCTGGACGATGGCGATCATGTGGATGGCGTGGTTGAGGCGTCGGTTGCCCCGGGGGTTGAGCCGGTGTCGCACTCTTGGACCGCTCGAGGCTTCGATGGGAGCCGTGGCGTTATACGAGGCGAAGTGGTCCCTGTTGGCGAAGCGCGCCATGTCACCGCTGTGGCCGATGAGAAAGGCGGCCACCACTGGACCAACGCCATAGAGCTCGGTCACACTGGTGCCCGAGGCCGCCACCGCGGCAACGATGCGGGCCTTGGACGCGGCGATCTCGGCGTCGAGGCGTCTGATGTCAGCCACGAAACCAAGGGCCATGCGCTTGCGCTCGGCGTCGACGGCATTGCTCGGTCGCACACTGCGCAGGACGACCGCCGCACGGGCCGCTGAGAGCCGAAGGCCAGTCCCGCCTGGGATTAAGCACCGCACCAGGGCATGGAGTCGACAGACGGCCTGGGTGCGCAGCGACCCCAGGTCGTGATGGTGATCCGCCAGCAGGCGCAAGACGCCTCCGTGGTTCTCGGCCACGACGCTGCGCAGTCTCTTGGCCCGCAACGCGGCGATGGCGGTGGACAAGGCGTCGTTGGGGTCGTTCTTCTGGGTCTTGCCCGAACCGAGAACTCGGACTCGGGCCGCCAACGTGGGCGGGACGTCGACGACGTCTTCGCCCGCGGCGACGAGCTGCTGGGCCAACAAGAACCCGAGCCCGTTGGCCGACTCGATGGCCCAGCGTCTCTCCGGAAAGTCGATCGCCCATTTGAGGAGGCGCTCGACCTGGTGACGGTCTGCTTGCACCGTCAGCTCGCCGAGTGCTGTCTCTTCTGTGTCGACCGCCACGGCGGTGTGGGTTGCCTTGTGCGGGTCGATGCCGATCAGCACCATCGTGTTCCTCCCTGTCTCTGGTGGGAGCCACGCCGGGCAATCCTGATGAGACCGGTGTGCTCGCCTCTTTCGAGCCACGCCGTGGCCAAGGAACTCGGCGGCTGACACTTCGGACCTAGAGGCCAACCCATAGGCGGCAGGGTGTTACAGAGCCAGACCGCCAAGCTCCCGAGACGCTAGAACCGAAGCTCAGCGCCGCCACAATCATGAATCAGGGTGATACCGGGTCCCACGAGGTCCAACCGCGATGGCCTCTTGGGGGGCCCTGTACCCTGCCCAGCGGACGATCTGCCCGCTGGAGGGGACAATGAGTTCCATGGGGTCGGATTCGGCTGGCGAGGACCCGCTCATCATTTCGGTTGCCGCCTATAGCGAGCACGCCGACGAGTACGAAGCAAGCCATGCCCTGAAGATGCTCGACCGTGTCGAGCGGTTTGCCGCATCGCTCCCGGTCCCCTCCCTGATCCTTGATGCTGGATGCGGCCCAGGTCGAGATCTGGCCCGATTCGTGTCCTTCGGTCATGTCGCTCAGGGCGTCGATCTCAACCCTGTGTTCGTGGCAAAGGCGACGGCCCACGCACCCACGTCGCGGGCCGACCTTCGTCAGGTACAACAACTCTTTCCCCGAGGTCTTTTCGACGGGATCTGGGCGAGCGCCTCCCTCGTGCATCTCACCAACGAAGACGCATCCGACGTGTTACGGCAGTTTGCCTCGCTTCTGCGCCCGGGAGGCAAGCTCTACGTCTGCGTCAACACGGTGGGCCTGACAGGTTGGCTGGATGAACCAGATGGACGCCGCTGGTACACGATCTGGGAAAATGAAGCCTTCGTCAGAACGGTTGCGGCAGCAGGCTTTCTCATCGACGAGATCTATCGTGGATCGTTCATCGAGGTGTGGGCAACGTGTACGACGGCGTAGCCGGGATGTGCCGGATCGGTGTTAGCCAGGAGTTCGCCACCATCGAAGCCTCGCCTACTCGGAGCGCCAGCGCCGATAGAGATCTGTCAGGTCCTGTCTTGCTTCTGGAGACAGGTCCTCGGGTTCGATGGCACCGGCTAACTGAATGGTCATCCTGATTTGTTCCAGGTAGGCGGCACAGTTGGGACACGCCTTGAGATGGGTCTCGAATCGGCGTCGGTCCCGCCGGGAGAGAGCCCCTTCGAGGTAGTCGGTGACGAGTTCGACCGCCTGCTGACACACGATGTCTCTCCGTCGCAGCGATAACACGGTCAGCCCTTCTCCATCTCGGCGTCGAGGATCTGTCGCAGTCGCGAGCGGCCCCGGTGCAGCAAGATCCGCTGGTTGCCAACACTGATTCCGAGCACAGCGCACGCTTCGTCGTTGGAAAGACCTTCGACATCCCGCAACACAACGACCTGGCGCTGACGGGGAGGTAGTGCATCGAGTGCAGCCTTGAGGATCGGCACCCAGGTGGCGGCATCGAGACGGTCCTCGCTTTCCTCTGTCCAACGGTCGAGGGGATCGGCCCACTGGCCCCGAGCGTCGAAACGGGTCGGGTCAACAGCTTGCAGTGTGTCGATCGAGGGTTCAGAAGGCTCATGAGCACCGGCCGAGCGGGCACGGTTGACGAGGATCCGAAAGAGCCATGTCTTGAACGACGAACGTCCCTCGAAGTTCTCGATGCCACGAACCACGCCCAACCACGTGTCCTGGACGGCCTCTTCGGCCACGGCCTGATTGGAGACTAGGGAACAGGCCAGGCGAAGCATGGGCTGCTGGTAGCGGGCCACCAGCATCACGAACGCCTCCTCGTCACCGGTGCGGACCCGGCTGAGCAGCTCGCTGTCCATCTCCACGGCGCGAAGCGTAGGACTCCACGATCGGGCGCGGGTCGCGCCCCGCAGTCACGACCTCGGTGTCTCGGATTGCGGCCGGTCCCCTGGCATCTGGACATCGCCCTTCAGTCCTCAGTCCCCTCGGAGGCGTTACATCGGGTGGGTCCCGACGGTGGGTCCAGGCACCAACGTAACGCTTGGCCTCCAGCTCGGGACTGTATGTCGACACCTTGAGCCGTCGACAAAGGAGATGCACATGAGGAGATTCACTCGTCTGGCGCTGGGCGCCGGAGCCGCCTTGGGACTTTCGGCCTGGGTGGCGCCTGTCGCCGGAGCCGAAGGGTTTGCGCCGGGTCCGCACTTCGGAGGTGGCGGCGATCACGCTGTCTTCGTCCAGACCGACAACATCGCAGGCAACCAGATCGTCGCCTATCACCGGGATCACGACGGCACCCTGGATCTGGCCAACACCTACGCCACTGGAGGGCTTGGGGGCGTGTTGAACGGCTCGGCGGTCGACCATCTGGGCTCGCAGGGCTCGCTGGCCTCCGATCCGACGCACGGCCTGCTCTACGCCGTGAACGCCGGCAGCAACACGGTCTCGGTCTTCTCTGTGGATGGCGACCAGCTCAGCCTGCGCCAGGTCGTGGACTCGGGCGGTACGTTCCCGGTCAGCGTCGCTGTCCACGACGATCTTGTCTACGTCCTCAACGCCAAAGACGGCGGGAGCGTGTCGGGCTACTGGGTCTCGGGTGGCAGGCTGCACCCGATCTGGGGGTCAACGAGGTCGTTAGGACTCACCATTCCCACCGACACGACACAGTTCACCCACACGCCGGGACAGGTGGCCTTCTCGCCGGACGGAACGCAGCTGATCGTGACCACCAAGGCCAACGTCGTCGGCAACGACATCGACGTCTTCGGCGTCAGGTCCGACGGCCGCCTCTCGCACTCCCCGGTGGTTAACTCCGAGCCCGGCACGGTTCCCTTCGCCATCACCTTCGACCAAGCAGGTCATCTGCTCATCGGTGAGGCCGGGCCCAGCGCGGTGGTGACCTTCAGGCTGCACCGTGACGGCACCGTGACTCAGCTCGACTCCCTGGCCAACGAACAGCCGGGCCTATGCTGGATCACCCCCGCCGGCCAGTACTTCTTCACCGGAAACACTGCCAGCAACTCGACGAGCGGGTACCAATCCAGCGCCAACGGTCAGCTCACCTTGCTCGGATTCACTCCCACCGACCCGGGGACAGTTGACGCCTCGGCCTCGGCCAATGGACGGTTCCTCTACGTTCAGACCGGAGGGAAGGGCATTGTCGACGAGTTTCAGGTCAACGCCGATGGAAGCCTGACCGAACTCGGATCAGTCACTGTGGCAGGCGCGGTTGGTGGCGAGGGCATCGTCGCCTTCTGAGAAGACCCAAACTAGCGGCGGCGCCCACCGGCATGACGGGCGCCGCCGCTGGCGTTGGGGATGCGCCGTCGAGTTGCTCGCAGTGTGCCCATGCAGTCGACAGGTACTGCCGGCCCGAGCACCCGGTATTGGCGAACTGCGGAGAGGCTCCGTAACGTCCCCGACCTGGAGAAGACTGAGCTCGTATCGGGAGGACTCCGTGACCCTCAATGCCATGCAAGAAGAGCTGTGCCGGCAAAGCCAGTGGGACTTTTCGGACCTGAGGGCGATGTTCATCAACTGCACCCTGAAGCGATCACCGGAGATCTCCAATACGGAGGGCCTCGCTTCGATCTCGATGGAGATCATGCGACGCCAGGGGGTGACAGTCGACGCTGTCCGAGCGATCGACCACGAGATCGCCACCGGAGTCTGGCCTGACATGACTGAGCATGGATGTGAGCGTGACGAATGGCCGACCATCACGGCCCAGGTCATGGAGGCCGACATCCTGGTGCTCTGCACGCCGATCTGGCTCGGCGAGAAGTCCTCGGTGTGCACCAAGATCGTCGAGCGCCTCTATGGCAACTCCCACCTCCTGAACGATCGTGGCCAGTACGCCTACTACGGCAGGGTCGGAGGCTGCCTGGTGACGGGCAACGAGGACGGTGTGAAGCACTGCGCCATGAACGTCCTGTACTCGCTCCAGCACCTCGGCTACGTCATTCCGCCCCAGGCCGACGCGGGGTGGATTGGCGAGGCGGGCCCAGGTCCCTCGTACCTCGACCCTGGATCTGGCGGGCCGGAGAACGACTTCACCAACCGCAACACGACGTTCATGACCTGGAATCTGCTGCACCTGGCCCGCATGTTGAAAGACGTCGGCGGCATCCCGGCCCATGGCAACCAGCGTTCGGCATGGGATGCTGGATGTCGCTTCGACTTCTCCAACCCCGACTACCGCTGACCCGCGCGATGCCCGGACTCGCGGTCTTCGTGGGCTTCAGCCGCTACTGCTGGACAAGGTCTACAATGGGCATGATGGCGGGCGGCTGCGCCAGCTCGATGCCCAGCTCTTCCATCACCGGCCCGAGGTACGTCAGGAACTCATCGAACGCCTCCTGGCTCTCCCAGACATCGAAGACCTGAAGCCGGCCATCTTCACCGAAGCATGAGTGGAGCTTCATAGCGCTTTCAGGTGCCCCGGCCTTACGGAGACGGTCGCGCCCCTTGGTGTGCCGTTCAACGGTCATGTTCTTGGTGACGATGTAGATGGCAATCATGGAAATGAACTCCTTGCTGGTTGGCTACGCACAACATTCGTCGGTGGGTGTTCGGCTGGATCACTGTATTCCAAGGGCGCCAATCCGCCTCGTCCAGGGGGAGCACCTGCGGACTTCCCTGGAGGACGCCACCCGAGATGTGCCGCTGCCAATCGGCCGGATCCTCGGCCTGGCGGGGGGACTAGGGCGCTCGGTACTCGGGGGTATCGCCTGGTCCAAATATCGAAGTCGCCAGGCGAAGCCCGCCGATCCCGGTATCACGACACTTAGTCCCAGCCGCACCCTATTCGCGGCTCCGAGCATTATCGCCTGGTTCCAGGGCCCGGGAGTCTCGACAGGGATGCGCGTTCCGGCGCATCGCGGTCGCTGTCATGACGCGACCGATAGCCACGAATACCGTGCGCACTAGCACCGTCGTCAGTCCGACCCTCTGGCCAGTCAGCACCGGTACGCAAGGCAGCCCGGATTACTCGTAGTTGGGTCTCTTTTCCCAATGAGGACCCCAGAGCGGACGGCCGTCACGGAGTCCCGAGACAAGCCTCTTTGACCAGATCTGCAACCAGGGCTGGGTTCTCCATCTGAGGAAGGTGCGCCACGCCCTTCATCTCAATAAACCTGCCTGATGGAAGGCGCTCGGCAATCTCTCTGCTCCTTTTCACGAAGAAGGGTACGTCGAGGTCGCCACATACGACCGTGGTCGGTGCACGAACTTCGCCGATTCGATCCCAAGTGTCCAGGCCGCTCGTACCGGCCTCCTCGTCGGCATTGTTGCGGAGGATGATCTCGTTCATCTCCATGACGAGAGATCGGACAGGATCTCCAACGCGGCCTTCAGGTTGGCCTGGTCCATCCAGCCACAGCCAGGTTTCGAGCCGGTTGACCTCTTCGAGATTCTGCTTCTCGATCGCCTCGTCAAGCAGTGGTTCGAAACGAGACGTGTCGGGGTCCAACTCGAACCTGGAGTCGCCGCTCACCGCAGGAGAGATCAGCACGAGGCCCGCCACCAGTTCGGGAGCCACTAGGGCTGCATCGAGCGCCAATCCTCCACCCATGGAACTACCCACCAACCAAGTCGGGCCGTCAGCAACAGCTTCGAGCACGGCCAGCAGGTCATCAACATGAGAGAAGGGTGCTCGTGAGACGGGGGTCTCTCCGAATCCCCGCCGGTCGTACGTCACAGGCGTCAGGGACTGGGTTAGCTGTCGAATGACCCGGCTCCAGCTCCGGCGATCGGTTACTCCTGCGTGGAGAAACACCGTGACGGGACCCGTTCCCAGCCATCGCTCTCCCACCACGGTGGTTCCCTCTCTGCTCACCGTCAGCGGATCGCTCTCTGCCACGCAGCCATTCTGCCTTCTCTGGAATATGGAGTGCCGGGCAGCCCAGGGACCGACGGGGCGGCGGCAACAGAGTTGGCGCCCACGTCACCCAGTTTGGCAACGGCCGAAGCTCGGATGGCCGCCCCGGCACCGGACCGGTCTGTATCACCCGGTCCCGGTCGTCGGACCCGCTGCCTCTCACGCCCGTCTCCGCTGGCAAGGTGAGGTCCCCCACCCGTTCCCACCTGCGTGATGCCGGAGTGGGTCAGCGGCCATCACGCCACGGGCGCCACAACCGACATCGACACGTTGTGCCTGGGCCGTATAAGTCAGCCCACGTTCCTCACTCATCGCTGTAGTTGGACCCTCCCACGCCAAGCATGGATCGAAGCTCCTCGACCAGTGACTGCTGACGAGCCAGCATCTCCAGTCGTTGCTCCCGGAACTGGGGAGCAATCCTATTTCCCGAGGATAAGCAGAGCGGAAGTATTTTGAAGGACCCACCCCTTTTTGAGCCGTACGATCGGAAGAACCTGCTTGATCTTTCCGAAGTCACTTCGGCAAATGTCGATCGCAGCGATGTCGCCCTGCCTCGCACGATGAGGACGAAGGCTAGTCGTGAGGATCCGCTGGGGCGTTGCATACACGCGACCCCAGGTCATCGTCGTACCAGCCCACAGAGCAAGCAGTGACCCCAGGAACGCAATCGCTCCCTCCCAATCGCCCACCGACATCAGTGCAAGGCCGAGAAGGAATAGGACAACGCCAGCGCAAAGATCGATCACTCCGCAGATACGCAGAGCGGTCTCTCGCCCCCTTGCCCTCATGGTGAACGAGTTCGCCACCCTCTCAGAGTAGGGCTCCGGCGCCGGTCGGAGCCGGGATGGCGCACGGCCAGAACGGCCCCCGGCGATCACTTCAGCCGGACCTCGGACATAAACCGCTGAACACCATCAGCCGATGCCATCCCCCCGGGAACGACCCCTACCGAACCCCAGCACATAGCCGCCATTTCGGCGGCGAGACTTGCGAAGGGAGCGTCGGGCTCTAGGAGCAGGAAGTCTGCGCGAATCCCCAGCCGAGTGCACTCACGCATTTCGCCAAGGGTGGCTTCCGTCGTTTCAGGGTTGGGTGGATAACAGAAGTAGACATCGCCGTTGGGCAGGCAGTGCGCTGATGGCTGGGCGTATGCGACGAACAGGATTCTTGTCTCCCCTTCACTGGCGACGAGCATTTCCTTGGCCAACAGGAGCGCATGATGGACATTCGCTCCGTAGACGGCTCTGTACTCCAGTGAGGCGATTAATCCTGCGTTTACGACACGAGCGGTTTCGTCGTACGAGACGAGGGTGACTTCTTTTCGTAGAGCTTCAAGCACCCAACTCGTCGTCCGCTTACAGAGATCCCAAAGATCGCGCATCGGGACTTCAAGCGAGGCATCCATAGCCACGATTGTCTCTGCCATCAATACATTGTCTCAGGACTGAGTCGACTGACAGGGCCGCTCGGCATCACCGGTCCCGGTCGGCGGACCCGCTGCCTCACACTCCCGGAAGCGCCGCGAGCAGATTCCGACACCTACCTTGCGGTCGTCTCGACCTCGCTAAACTCCGCTGTTTCATCCTCCGAGGTCGGTGCGCCTGCCTCCACAACACTGGCTGTGGTCCAGAATCCCAATGAGGCTATGCAGAAGCCGAAGAGTGATAGCCCGTAGCTGAGAAGCTGTCGTCGCAGTCCAACATGATGAAGTTGTCGATGAAGGTCGATGATCTCGTTGATCAGCCCTGCATAAGCGACCCCGAGAACCAAACATGCAAGGGCTACGAGTCTGAGAACCCAGCGCATCCCAGTCCTGCCCTCTCTTGTGCGAGATAGAGCGGTCAGCCAGGCCCAGGACGCCCACCCCAAGAGGACATATCCAACTGCCGAGACAATCCAGAAGAAGGCATAACCGGGGGGCGATGCAGAAGCGAACCCAAGCGGAGGTAGTTGGCCCCCCGCAACAAGAAGGAAGCCCAGCAATACGAGAACCCTCTGCAAGTTCGGTTTGCTCGACTTCATGCCGAGAAGGCTATACGTGGGACGCGGTGCTCGACCGCCCGGTACGCCCTTACTCATCCTCGTCTTCAACCCGCAGGTCATACCCTTGCGTGACTGCGAGCGCAGCCCCTGTCTCTATGCACTTCTCATGGACAGGCACGAGCTTCTTTGCTTCCGTAAACCGCGTCTTCTTAGACAAGTAGGCGTGGGTTCGGGACCAGAACTCCTCCCTGATCAACTTGTCGCAAATGATGCAACGGTTTACGAAGCCCACAGCCTCAGCAGGTAGCTGCTTACCCTCTAGTGCGCCCACAGTCTTGGGATCGCATCATCGCCTGCGCTGTCCGCTGAGTGCGACCATCGACCTTCTCTCATAGGTCTGGGAGTTGGCGATCGGGTCTGGTCACCAGTTCAGAGTACTTAACGCTTGGGGCCATTGCCGGATGGAGGTCGCCCGACCGTATACCGCCCCTATCACCCGTGTTGGGATGGAGGTCGAAGGAAGCTGCGAGGCGATCGATTGATCAGAGCCACCCTTGGTGGTGCCGCCACAACCGCCCGATGTCGGCGACCCAACCGCGTTCTCTATGACTTGAAGCGAATCTTCACCATGATTGCTGTGCTGGCGGCAGCAATGACTACTAACGCGATGATCGACCCGAACACCTTCAACCCAACACTGAGCGATGATCCCGATATCAGGGAACACACAGTCATCAGGAGCAGCAGGCCGAACACGTAAGAGACAATCTCCCAACAGGAACGATCTTGGTAACCGCCCACTACAACATCCTTGATCCGATCCCTAAGGCTTAGGTCCCTAACGACTCTGGGCTTTTGCGCCGGTTTCATTGGCTCCAACTTGGACCACGACGTGGACTCGGACTTGACCATAGAGAGGCTATCCGACCAGCAACGTTCAGCCCCCGTGCCCCCTGATCGGTAGCTGCAGCAGGCAAGCGGTAGGTGGACGCGCTAGAAGCAGGAGATCCCGAACCCCTGCACTGGGATTTCCCGGTCGAGGTCGCCTAACCCCATCCCCGCGTGCCGTACGGGATCCCTTGAGTATCGGGTGCCCTAAGTCCCGTGGGATGATGGGGGGGTGAGGCCCGAGGCCATCGCCTTCTTGATCATCGTCGCAATCATCGTCCTGTTCGCGGTGATCAAGCGCCTTACGAGGACTGAGCCGGTCGACGACCGCCGGGACCATCCCTTCCTCTACGCTCCCGTGCAGTACGTGTATGGCTTTCTGTTCGCCGCCTTCTTTCTCGTCGCTGCGGGCGTTGGCTGGGTAGCCATTCTCGGAGGCCGGGTGGTCGCCAAAGCGTGGCACCGAGGACAACACAAGACAGCGTAGGTAGTGGGAGCGAATAGCACCCGGTCCAGGGTGGGCAACGCCCCGTCTGCTCTAGCGGAGTCAGTCCGAAGGTGACGGGCTCACCGCCGACCTGACTCATCTGCTATCGCTCAGCGACGCGAATACTGGCGCGGGTCGCCGTCCGGCCCGGTCACCCGAACCCGGTGCAACCTGTGGGACGCAGCTGAGGACACGGGTAACGCATCTAAACAGGACGAACACTCCAAACTCCGGGGATTCTGGGGTCATAGGGTGCGTCGGGTTGATCCCGTCCTGTCTCGTCTCAATGGGCACGCCGGAGCGCTGTAGTGCGACTCCTGGGCTATGAGCGGCGGGCAGGACGGGCCAGCCCGGTGGGCGTGGAGACCCTGTTTGAGGAATTCGGGACTGGCGAGGCCAGAGCCCTCTTAGTGATGTTCGGGACCTTGCGCATCACCGGCCGGCCGTGGATCGACATCGAGCGCGAGCCGAGGAGGGCCTGTGAGCACATTGGGAGTCGACCTGGCGGTGCGGGCTGTGCACGTCGCCACTTTGAGCGACGACCGAGGGGAGGTGATCTGGTCACGTCGGCGCTTTACGAGCCATCCTCATGACCTGGCGGCTCTGAGCGCGGCGGTTGGACCTGCATCGGAGCTGACGGTGGTGATGGAGCCCACCCGCAGTGCGTGGGTGGTCGTGGCGGCGCACTTCCGGGCCACCGGCGCCAAGGTGGTCATGATCGCCCCCGAGCAGTCGGCGGACCTGCGCAACTACTACAAGAAACACACCAAGAACGACCGGCTCGACTCGCTCGTGCTCTCGTGTGTGCCGCTTCTTCATCCCGAGGGGCTCAAAGAGGTGAGCGGGCTCGGGCCCGCTGAGCCGCTCAAGCGAGCGGTGCGTCGGCGAGTGGACCTCGTGGAGCAGCGTGGGGCGTGTCACCAGCGCATCGATGCCATGTTGGACCTGTTGGGCCCCGCCTACAACGAGGCGCTCGGGAGCCGAGGGACCAAAACCTCAGCCGTGGTCCTCGAGCGCTACGGGAACCCGAAAACTCTGCGTCGGCTGGGCCTTTCCCGGCTCACCGACCTGGTGAGAAAGACGAGCGCGGGCCACCTCGATGCCGAGTATGCCGCTCGGCTCCTCGAGGCGGCGACGGAAGCCATCACCTTGTGGGAAGGCGGAGGTCTCGACTTCGACGAGCTGGCCTGGGACCTCGCCCAGGAGATTCGGCTCATCAGTCAGCTCGATGTCGAGATCGAACGACTCGATGGTCGCATCGCCGAGCTCTACCAGCTGGCCGACCCCAAGGGCATCGTGCGCTCCGCACCGGGTGTCGGCCCGGTGCTCTCGGCGGGGATCACCGGGCGCCTGGGCGATGCGACGCGCTTCGCCAACCTGGCGGCCGTTCGCTCGTTCTCGGGGATCGTGCCCGGTGTGAACCAGTCGGGCTTCACCGAAACCCGACCCGGCATCACCAAACAGGGAGACCCCGGCCTGCGCCGTGATCTGTTCCTCGCCGCCGAGCTGGCTCGCCATCAGGATCCCCAGCTGGCCGCCAAGTACTACCGGCTGATCATGGAGCGCCGGCTGCATCACTACTCGGCGATCTGTCACCTGGCCACCACCCTCGTCACCCGGATCGCGGCGTGCATGCGCTCGGGCCAGCTCTACGTGGTGCGAGACGTCGACGGCACTCCGGTCGACACTGAAGTGGCCAGAGCGATCATCGCCAAGCGCTACTCGATCCCACCTGCAACCCGCCGTCGGTCTCGAATCCCTGACGCGGTGAGCGAGCCAACGATATAGGGGTCGCCATTGGCGCCCCGCGCTGGCTCGCTCAGCAGACGAGGCTACGCCCCCTTGACGCGGTTAGGAATTTCATAGCCCCGACTACCGGTCGCCCTACGGCCCTCGCCGATGCCTCTCAGACCCCGGTCGGGAACGGCACGTTGCGGATGGCCCAACCGATGACCCTCCAGAGTTGATCGCAATCGTGGAAGTCGGCAATTGTTCGAGTTGTCATACAGTTGACATCCTTCAGGATCTCACTTCAGCGACGATCACAGCCTCAGATATTCGAGCACGGCGAGGACCCGGCGGTGGTCGGTGTCAGACGGGGGGAGGTCGAGTTTTAGGAAGATGCTGCTTATGTGTTTCTCAATTGCCCTTTCGGAAACCACCTGGCTCCGGGCGATCGCCGCGTTGGATCGACCTTCTGCCATGAGAGAGAGAACTTCCCGTTCTCTGGCCGTCAAATTTTCAAGCGCCCTTGCTCGACCGCCAATGCCGATGAGCTCGGCAATGACTTCAGGGTCGAGGGCCGTTCCGCCAGCAGCCACTCTGCTGAGAGCATCATGGAACTCGGCCACGTTGCCGACCCGGTCCTTGAGTAGGTAGCCGATGCCGGCGACGCCTTGGGGCCCGTACCGTCCGAGGAGTTCGGCGAGGAGGCGGGTCTCGACGTATTGAGAGAAGATCAGCACCGGGAAATCAGGCTGATCATCTCGGAGGATCAGCGCGGCACGGAGGCCCTCGTCGGTGTATGTGGGTGGCATCCGGACGTCGATGAGCGCCAGGTCTGGGTGATGCTCGGCGACGGCCTCGATCAGCGAGGCCGCGTCGCCCACAGCGGCTGGGACCTCGTGGCCACGATCGGCCAGGATCTCAACGATCCCCGCTCGAATCACGGCCGAGTCCTCAGCAACTACCACTCGCAAGCTTGGCTTTGCACTCACGGCTTGGCTGGCACTTCCACGGTGAGCACCGTCGGACCGCCGAGAGGACTGGTCACTTTCAGCTGTCCGTCGACGGTGGAGAGTCGCTCGACTAGGCCGCTCAGTCCGCTGCCAGCGATTACTGCGCCGCCGACGCCGTCGTCGGCGACTATCAGCCGCACCAGATCACCGTCTTGGGTCAGCTCGATTGATACGGTCGATCCGCCGCTGTGCTTGGCTGCATTGGCCACTAGCTCGGCGGCGCAGAAGTACACGATTTCCTCGATCGCTTGTGACGGCCGTTTCGTGAGCGTCACGGTAGCCCGGGCTGGGAGTGGGCTCCGGGCCGCCAGCGTGGAGAGTGCTGACTCCAGGCCGTTTTCTAGCTCTGGTGGGTGGATGCCACGGGCGAGATCGCGGAGCTGGCGGAGCGCGGTGTTGGCGCGATCGTGGGCGTCGTCTATCAATCGGCGGGCTTGGGCGACCTCGGGAGGACTGTGCGGCTCCGACTGGGCGAGTTTTTCTTGTGCCAGACCGAGCTTCATGGCTAACCCGACCAGTTCGGCTTGGGCGCCGTCGTGGAGGTCCCGTTCGAGGCGCCGCAGGCGTGCCGAGGCGTCGTCGATAGCGCCGGCACGTGCTCGCTCGAGTTGGCGGACCCGCGATGGCAGTGATGTCGGGCCCAATAGGTCCGCGAGCAGACGTTGGTCGAGGTACAAGATCGACCGCAACACCCACGGTGCCAGCCACCAACCAACCGCACCGATTCCTACGAGCAGCAGGGTCCGCTGCCACGTGTCGAAATAGAAGGAACCGAAGTTGATGACGTAGTGGTGAGCGTCACCGTCGTTCTGCAGGTTCTCCGTGCCGATGTTGGCGGCCCACTGTGCCGGGGCTAGAAGTAACCACAGACTGCCGATTCGTAATGCGATGACGGCGATGAGGCTGGCAAGTGCAAGCGGGAATTTGACGACGAGATAAGCACGGCCACGCCAACCCGGTCGGTCGGTGACGCCAGAGCGGACCCATCCGACGATCCCCGGCCTCGGTCGGAATGGCGGCGGCGCGGGGACATCTTCGTCGAGAAACTGGCGGACCATGTCCCGGTTGAGCGTTCCTAGTCGGCGCACCGCCAGCGTGGATGAAGCGAGCAACACCAGGCCGACCAGGATCACGGAGAACAAGATGCCGAAGAACAGCGTCGCCATCACGAAGGCGAAGCCAAAGACCCCGAGTGGGAACGACACCAACGCATAGAGCAGCTCACGCCAGGATCGGCGGGTGAACGGTGCGCTGGCGAGCACCACCCAGGGACTCGGGCCACGCAAGGCGCACCCTGGCGAGGGCGACCGCGACATCGACGGGCTGGCCATTCAGAATATTCTTGTCGAAGCGAGCCGAGCGGGGCGGGCCATGACCGTTCTCACGAGACATTCTCGCTGCTCAATGGAGGCGCGCCGCCCCGAGAACAGACGAAGGTGCCGCGCACCCTTCTAGAACTCAGGATGTAGGCAATGCCCACCAACCCTGGGAGGGAGTCGACAATGGTGCCCACCGGCGACTTCTCGCCGAACAGGTGCCACAACGTGAGAAATAGAACGCCAAGGCAGTTGAGGATGATGCTGTTCGCGATTGCTGCTCTGCGCCGTCGGATCATGAGTAATAGCACCAGGGCGGTGTAGATAGCCAGGCCGATGTTCGTGATGACGTAGAACAACAACGCTCCGAGCGGGACAAATGACCTGAGGCCGGCTCGGGCTGGGTCGGTGAAGATCACGACCGCGCCCACCGTCAGGAAGAGCCCATGCAGTGCCTGTACGGCCAGACCGACTATGTAGACGAATAGCCATCCCCGAAGACCCGGCGGCAACTCAGGTCGAGAAGCGCTGTCCCCGACGTCGCTCGGAGCGGCTGATGGTCTCATGTCTCCAGGATCGCTGCCGACAGCCTGATTATCGATCGTGCCCGCACCCGCATTTGGGGTTCGGGTAGCCGTACCGCGCCTGGCTGGTCACACGAGGTCCCAAGATTGAGGCGCTGAGTTTGCGAAACGGAGAGCGGCTCGGGCGGCCACACGTAAGGAGGCGCGCTCGCACAGAGATCCGAAGACGGCAAATGGGGTTGGGCCGGCTCGCGAGCAGCGAGCGTGGATTGCCGTACGGCTCCCGGCGCTGCGCTGTCCTGCTGCTACGTCGACCCAGGTCAGGCGGCGCTTTCATCGTCCAGCCACAGCACGGCATCTACCGGCACGGTGACGCGTAGATCGGGCCGCTGCTTTGACGCGGCCACAGTTGCGTGACGCAGAATCACTATTCGGCATCTATGAAGCAACGGGTTGACCGTTCGGTGATTCGCGACGGAACGACGGCTCAGGTCGTCGCACGCCCGGATGGCGAGGGGAATGTCGCTGTCTCTCGCGAGCATGGGCCAGGCGCGAACTATTGCCGGGAGGAGTACACGCCCCAGGAGGTCTCTGACCGGCCAGGCCATCCGAGATCGCTCCCGGCCACGAATACTGCTCTGGTCAGCCCCGGACTGGGGTGCGATGTACCGGCACTTTCCGAGTCGTCAGCGGCGCGGTCGCAGCAGTTAGGGGCGCTGCCCCAGGGCGAGGGAGCCATGCTCGAGCCACAGGGCGGCATCTTCGGGAAGGCGCTCGGCGGTGAGTTGCTCGTGTCGACGAAGTTGCGCCTCACTGAGCTGGGCGCGCCACCTCCCGTTCGTCCCCAGGTTGAAGAATGCGGTCGCGCCTTCGGGAAAGGCTTGGTTCAGGATCCCCGATGCTTCATGTTGTGACTTCATCGCCTCGAACCTGCACCGCTCTACGACCTCGCTCCAGAGCGCAGTGGGGATGTCGACGTCGAGAAAGTCGGCGATGCGCCGCATCTCGCCGCCGAGGTCGCGGATGAGGTCGGCGTAGTGGACGAGCAGCACGAACGGCTCGTGGCGATTCGGCCACCACGAGGCCAGGTGTTCCATGGGCGTCCCCCAGTCGACCCATTCGTCGAACAGTTGGTCCATGTCGCCATCCCACACCGGTGGCCATGGTGCGACGCCGTCCCGGGCTGCGATGGCGTTGAGGGCCTCTATCACTTCCGGCCGCATCTTGCGCCGGTGGTTTGCCAATGAGACGAGGGCGTCGCGTCCGTCTCGATAGACGGCGAGGTAGCGGCATTCAGTGAAGATCGGCGTGCAGTCGGCTGGGCTGTGCGTCTTGATGAACCGTCGGTGTGGGATCGCGTCGACCCTCGCGATCATGTCGTCCAACGGAACTATCCGGGCGTCCAGCCAGGGGCTCAGGTCGAAGGCGGGAGCAGGCGCGTCGCCGTGGGGCCACAACAGCGAAGCCACGATGCCCTGCATCCATGTCGTCCCCGACTTCGGCGGAGTCGTGATGAAGATGTCGTCCGGCCGCGGAGTGAATCGCTCCCACCGTTGGCTGTCATCGTGGACGTGCTGGCGACGGCGCGTCGCCGGCAGCACCGGTGCCATTCCGCGAGCGTAGCCGCATCGGATCAACGGGGTGTCGTCCGCACTCCACAGGTGTTACGACGGCTGACACTGTCCGGTAATGCCGTTCTGAGCGCCCTGGCAGGGCCAACCCAACCGCTCTCGGGCCGAGCGGGATCACCCGTTTTGCTGCGGATCGGAAACGACCTCAAGCCGTCCGGAGCTCTTTGATACCGGCGTCGGTCCGGTGATCTCTGGCAGCGTTCGGGCCATCCGGTATCGACAGTGGGTGGGCGCAACAACCAGGAGTCGGCAAGCCTCCGTCGACTCGAGCAGCAACCCCGAATCAGACTCACACCCCTGCATCTGTTGATGCCGCCTCGCCCACCCTGTCCGTGTTCGACACAGGGTGACAATCCGCCTTCAACGCCAAAACCACCCACTCTGACGGCGAGAAATACCGCCGCACCCTGGGAGGGTGATGTCCGGGGTGACGTCGGTCCGGATCATGGCGGCCCATGCGTCGATGGTCGTGTGCCTGGGGTTATCGAAGGCGACGGCAGTGCTGTCGATAGGTCGCCTGGGTGTGGTGACCGGGGCCGACTATTACCTGGCCAATGTGGCCAACTCGGTCGACGACTATTACCTGGGCCGAGGAGAAGCCCCGGGCCAGTGGATCGGCGCCACATCGGCTGTCCTCGACCTGACCGGCGTCGTGGATGCCGAAGCGCTGCGGAACCTGCTCGACGGCAAGGGGTGGTGGAGGTGAGGATCTGGGGATCATGCGCCGGAGCGGCCGCCGGCCCGGGTTCGACCTGACGTTCTCAGCTCCGAAGGGCGTGTCACTGCTGTGGGCGTTCGGGTCGCCCGAGGCTCGGGACGTCGTGTCATCAGCGCATGACCGGGCCATCGCCGGTGTGATCGATCACCTGTCAGCCGAGGCCGCCTACGTCCGTCGTGGGAAAGACGGGAAGGATCTGGTGAGGGCCCACGGGTTCGTGGCCGCCGCCTTCCGGCACCGCACGAGCCGCGACGGCGACCCGCAGCTGCACACCCACGTCCTCATCCCGAACGTCGTGTGTGGCACAGACGGGCGATGGTCAGCCCCGACGCTCGCCAGCTGTATCTGTGGCAGAAGGCGGCCACCGCCATGTACCAGTCCGCACTGCGGGCCGAGTTGACCCCTCTCGGTGTGTCGTGGTCTGTCCGGCGCAACGGCCTGGGGGAGTTGTCCGACATCCCGAGAACCGTCCTCCGGGCGTTCTCGAAGCGGCGGGTCGATATCGAAGCGGCACTCGAGAAGACCGGGTTCGAGTCCCAACGAGCGGCCGAAGTCGCCGCACTCGCCACTCGGCGGCACAAGCCCGGGAATGTTGAGCACAGCGACGTGCTTCGCCACAGGTGGGCGACAGAGCTCGCCGCGGTCACCGTCGCCGACGGGACCGAGGGGCCGAGGCCAGGCGCGATCACCGATATCACCGGGGCCCTCGGTGTCGGCCAGGGCGTCGCTGTGTCGGGTGCGTCTGTGTCCGACACTGAGCGGGAGGAGATTCTGGCGACGCTGGCCGGGGAGCGGTCGGTGGACCTGGCCGACTACGACCTCTCTGATCCGACGTCAGGTCGCGTCGTGCCCCTCACGCTGTTCGCCTCGACCTTCACCTACAGAGACGCCCTGGCGGCGGTGGCCCGAGCTTTCGATGCCAGTCCTCGCCAGGTCGCCCGGCTCACGCGGCAGCTCCTGGACCGCGACGACGTGTTGTGGATGATCGGTGACGGCAACGCGCAACCTGATGTCTCGGGACGGGGCCGGGAGCGTCGGGCCGCCACGATCGGGGACCGGCGCTACACCACCGTCGAGATGCTCAAGGTCGAGGGGAGGATCGTCAACTCGGCTGTTCGTCGCGTCGGGCGGTCCACCGGCCAGGTGAGCGGGAGAACGATCGACCAGGTCCTGGCCACAAACGGCCATCTCGATGCCGAGCAGGCCGACGGGGTGCGCCAGCTCCTCGGATCGGGCAACGGGCTCGACCTCGTGATCGGCCAGGCCGGGACGGGGAAGTCGACCATGCTCGGTGCCGCCCGGGCCGGATGGGAGTCCGCCGGCTACGAGGTCATCGGGACCGCCATCGCCTCCAGAACCGCGGCCGAGCTCGAGGCCAGCACCGGGATCGAATCGATCACGATGGCGCGGCTGTTGATCGATCTGGAGCGGGGGGACACCACCCTCACCCGCCACCACGTGATCGTCGTCGACGAAGCGTCTCTCGTCGGCAGTCGCACCTTGGACCGGCTCCAACGCCAGGTCGACGGGGCCCGGGCCAAGCTGGTCCTGGTGGGCGACAACCGCCAACTCTCCTCCATCGATGCCGGTGGGGCTCTGCGGTCGCTGTCGAAGACCTTGTCCGCCCATGTCGTCGAGCTGACCACCAACCGGCGCCAGAGCGAGGTCGATCAGGAGTGGGAGCGTCAAGCCCTTCTCCAGCTCCGAAACGGCGACATCGCGCCGGCCATCGCCGCCTATGACGCCCACGACCGCATCGCCATCGCCGGTGACGTCGTGGCCGCCCGAGAGCAGCTAATCGACCGGTGGTGGAGCGTCCAGGCCGAGCGCCACCACGGCGATCATGGCGGTGACGCGTGCTGATGTCGCCGCCCTCAACGAGATGGCGAGACAACGGCGTCGCGAGGCCGGTGAGCTCGGAGCCGAGATCCGCCTCGCCTCGGGCAAGGAGTTTGCTGTCGGAGACCGCATCGCGTTCGAGAAGAATGCCCGTGCTCGCCTGGCACTCTCAGACCCCGGTGGCCGGGCGTCCACGGTGGCGATCCGCAACGGGACCTTTGCCACCGTCGTCGCCGTCCCCGGCGACCGAGCCGACAAGCCCGCCCACCAGGGAGGGTGACGTTCCTCCGAGCCAGGGTGACGTCCCGCCGGGGCAACGGGGCGAAGTGCTCGTCGTCGAGCTGGCGTCGGGCCAACACGTCACCCTTTCGTCGCAGTACCTGGAGGAGTCCACCTCCCTCGGCTATGCCCTCACCGTCTTTCGCTCCCAGGGCATCACCGTGGACCATGCGTTTCTCCTCGGCAACGACGCCTTGTTCCAAGAGGCCGGCTACACCGCCCTCAGCCGGGGACGGCTGTCCAACCACCTCTACTCCGTCGCTTCGGAGAATCCCCGGGCCGAGATCGCCCACCTCGATGAGGTCACCCCCCACCAAGACGCCTTGGCCGGCCTCGTCGATGCCCTGTCGCGCAGCCACGAACAGACCATGGCTCTGGAGTCGCTCCCCGCAGGCACCACCGGTGCCCGCACCACCGCTGATGGTGAGCGGTCAGTGTCTGGACCCATGGGAGAACCGCCTCAGGCCTCGGTCGAGGAATGGTTCCAGCGCTTCGGACGAGATCTCGCCCGCAACAAAGAGCGGACCCACGAAGCCCCGACTCGGGACCCCGGCCTCAGCTGGTCTTACGACGACGATCTCTCCTACGGCCGCGACTACGACGACGGGTTTGGACTGTGAGCCGAGATCCCGTCCGTCGTCCTTCGGTGGATGGGTCCAGGAAGAGTCTCGTCCCCTGATGCCCGGCGCCCCAGGAGAAGCAGCACACAGGAGCCGGCAGGGCCGGCTCCGCACCCAGTGTCCCGGTGGCAGTGACCAGGCCCGTCAAGGCGCCCCCTTCGGGCGGCCTATCGGCCGGCCTTGACCGGCCTTCCCTGTGGGTGCCGACAATCGGAAACGGGTCCGACGGTGAGGTTGGATTGACCGGCGAAGGTGCCCTGCTCAGCGGCTATCTGCGCGTGAGGGTGACGTCCGGGTCGACGGCAGGGTGACGCTCGGAACGAAGTCGGTCGCGATACCACTTGGTCCCTCGAGCGTGGGCCTTCGAGCGGGTGACGTTGCGGGTGACATCGCTCAGGACAATGGGTGGGGATCACACGCAGTACGAATGACTGTTCCGTCGACGCCGGGAGTCGATCCACGGATTCGACACGACCCAGGAGCAAGAGAATCCATGACGCCCTCACTCCCCGACGACGTACAGCACCTCTCTTGGGCTGCCGAGCAATTGGGGATCGGCACCTCGACTGCGTATCGGCTGGTGGCTGTCGGCAAGATACCCGGGGCGGTTAGGGTCGGAGCTCAGTGGCGTGTATCGGTCCCGCGTTTCCTCGCCGAGGTGCATGGAGAGGTGGCGGACAGCGACTCCCGTTGACTGCCGAAGCTGGGTGAGGTGGGCTGCCTCAGTGGTTCGCTGGGGGCGTCGGCCGGCTTCGACCTCTTGTAGGGGCGCCAGGAAATTGCCGTTTCTCGGAGCGTTGCTCGGAATGCTCGTTGATGCCATGAGACGGGCCCGAAGGCTGACACCGATCCGTCCCTAGTTTCGTCCCTAGTCGCGGCTCGAATTCGTGTGCCTAAGTTCCAGATGCCATGAGAGAACACGCAGGCCAACGACACATACGGCGAACGGTGAACACAAAACGGCGTCGCCTGCCAGTCCATGCTCTACTACGACATCTAAGCCGTTTAGGGGTTGTGACCTGGTTCTCTAGGTGGACGCCGAGGCTCCGATGGCACGGATCTGACACGCGACGTTTCGTCCGGTCAACGGGCCTGCTCCTCTCTAGCGTCCTGGTCTGGCATCAGGAAGGCGTCCACAGCAGCCCGAGTGCGTTCGGAGTCCGACGGCCACAGGTGCGCGTAGGTGTTGAGGGTTGTGGTGGCAGACTCGTGGCCAAGGGCCACTTGGACGGCCTTCACGGAACACCCCGCCGAAATCAGCGCCGAGGCGACGGTATGGCGAAGGTCGTGATACTGGGTTCCGGGTGGAAGGCCTACTCTCTCGACGGAGCGCGCCCAGGTCTGGCTGAAACGGTTCTGAGGGATAGGCGCTCCTGCTGCGTCGGCCACAAGGAGTTCCCCGCGTGACCGAGGATGGCGCTCGAACCAGGCCGCCAGGTCGGCGAGAACGGCCTCACCGACTGGGACAGTGCGGAAACTCAGGTTCGAGAAGGTGGCCCCGGCGACGATCTCCCCAACGGCTTGCACTCGATATCGCGTTGCCATTCCCGTGCCCGAACTGCGCAGGAGCGTCGCATCCACAATGCGGACAGCCGTCCGTTCTGCACGTCAAGAACGACGAGTGATGACTAAACCATGATTCCAAGGGCAGGTCTCTCCGGCACGCGTCGCTCGTGCAGGTGACGACGTCGTTCCGGTGGACCACCACAGTCCCCAAACACTCAGGCAATGGCATAGCTCGCATCGTTCCCCCTCTGCTCTGGAGCACGGGGATGGCTGTCCGGAGCGGTGCGACGCAGCTAGCCCCCCACCGTCCAAGACAACCGGGCATCCACGAGGGCTTCCCTGGCGCCCTCGCAATGCACATACCCCCGCAACAGCCAGACTCTCATGGAGACGATGTGTGCAATAGGGCCGGAAGACACACAACCAACTCGGCGAGTCCTCTTCCATCCGAGTCCGTGCGTGGATCACGTGCAACTCGTTCCTGCTAGACGTTATGTCAGTGAATACGCAGTGACGTGGTGCCCACTGTGTGCCACTAACACAAGACCGCCAGGCTCCTCTGCATCACACTTGCTTCGTTGTGTCGTTCTGCTCTATTCGCAGTCATCACCGCATGCCACAGTTGAAGGGTCCTGCCCCCCGATGGGGCGGGTTCGGGGGCAACGTCCCATCGGGGTCAGGCTATTCGTGTGGCAAGTAGCGACCTGGTTTGTTCTCCAACCTCTCGTTTGTTCCAAGGTTCCTTGCACAGCGTCGAGTCGTAGTGGTCATGTGACCGCTCAGCCCTCTATGACGCTCGTGGGGTCAGAAGGTGAAGATGCAAGTACGCACGCAGACCGTCGCGGGAGAGGTATACAGCGACCACGACCGTCCTCCACGGAGGTTCGGACCGGGACGGCTGTGCGCGGAACCCGACTGTTCCACGCGCCTCTCCGTGTACAACGCCAGCGACTATTGCTCGCTGCACAGCGTGGGTGTAGCGCCGCGCACGCGAGGCAGGAGCCTCGACCTTTAGGAGTCCTTGGACCCTTTCTGAAGGTATGACGCTCGTGTCAGAGTCTGGTTGATGACCGACCAAGCGAGGACCGCCCCCAGGTTCGCTTGGTCATGTGGCTCTCGGTGGGGAGTGAGTGATCCCGACTCACCGGGAGCCCGGTCGTCGTTTCTCAGGCAAGACACTGACATTCTTGGGCTCTGTGATGGCGACGTCAGTCATCCGCGCACTGACACCGTGACCTCGAACAGGCGGCTCGGTGCAAGGCATTTCGGATAGCAGTTGGGGTTGTCGGTGGCCGTCACTTTCACCCTTCCCATCGCCACAGCGAGGAAACCGGCGCTCGCGCTCGCGCCAGAGGATCCCCCCGTGCCCTGGAGTGCGGCTGGGTCGGAGGAAGTGGGCTCGGTCCAGGTGTAGTTCGATGGACCAGACAGTTGGACGACAAGGCGATCACCGGTATGGAGTGCGTAGCTGCGACCGCTATCTGCTTGTGTGACCGCGATCGTGGCGGGCGAGGGGGGAGCGACCGTGATGTGCAGCACCCAGAGTCGGGCGAGCGCCGGACAGGGCTGTCCCGGCGCGCACAGCACAGAACCGGTGGCAGATACGGTGGCCTGACCCACACGTGCAGCGCGCAGGTCGGCGTCGAGCCTGCCGGAGGACTGTCGTTCGACGTTGACGATCTTGACGGTGCTCGAATCGCTCTTCGGGGTATCCCAGTGGAACCCAGGATCGAGCGCGATGTGGATGGTGGCACCGACGTGGGTGGCCACGGTGCAGGGTTCAGGCTGGGCGGTGACGACCACATCGGGGCTGAGGACCACCCCGCAGGGCGGGGCGGCAGGTCCCGTCGTGGTCGGTCCGCTCGTCGCAGGGCTAGTACTCGAAGGACTGGTGGTGGGGCTGCCGGTGGGCGGGACGCCGGATGAACCACACGCTGCCAGCAGGGCCGCCAGGGCCAGAGCATCCAGCAGCAGGGGAAGGTTCCCGAACACACGCCGGTCCGGTCTGGGCACCCGCTGAGTCTCGCACGGGACCTCGTGCAAGATCGGACCCCACGCCTAGGAAGTGGTGCGAAGACATTGCCTTTCACGCCACCTTGTGCTGATACTGCGCCAAGAAGGCTCCACGACCAAGCGCACGACCGCCGGGATTTGGCGAGCGGGCCGCCCTCGGACCGGAGCGCACACCTCACCGGCACATTGTGGACGGCCAACCCGCCGTCGAACTCGTCGCCCGACGCGAGTTCGCCCGCCCCACCATTTACGGCAAGACGGGCGAGCCATCATTTGGTTGTAACCAGCGACTCCGTGTAAGCGTCGAACCGACAGACGGACACTCAGCGAAGCCTTAGGCGCTTCGACCTTGTGCGGACCGAGACACTGTGCCCCGGACATTCGCACCTGTCACCGCTGAGGAACATCCCGGTGCGACACCACCGGACGCCTGCCTGGAGCTACTCACACGGCGGCGCTGGAGATCAAACAAGTCATAGGCAAGACCTCCTGTCACTCGGACCCCAGTCTCCTGGGACTCTCCGCCCGATTGGTGCAACACGAGCATGGCTCGTCGCGGGCCGTATGCCAAGAGTCGAAAGTCCCTCGGAGCGTGGTGAGCGGGTGTCTAACCGCTGGCGACTGCTCTCTGCGGTCGAACGCCACCCCTATGGCGCCCGTTTTCGCTCCCGCCCTTCGGACATGCTTCAGTGCGAATGGCGTCTCGTCTATCGCCACCGCCGCTTTCTGAAGACAATCCCCTAGCCGTCCTCCCAGAACTCGTCGAACTGGTAGGTGTCGGCCTGGTAGACGGTGACCTCGGTGATCTTCCCGTGGTGGATCTCGAAATCGACCGCCACGATCACGTCCAAAACCTTGTCGTTCCGGGTGGCCGTCTCCCGCTGCAAGACCACCGCCCGCTCCGGTTCACTGAGCACATCCAAGACCTCGATCTTGAACGTGCCATCACTGCGTGCCTTGAGCTGCCCCAGGAAGCCCAGCACGGCCTCCGGGCCTTTGTAATCACCAGCGAGGTTGCTGCGCCCCGGCTCGTGCCACACCACGTCCTGGCCCATGACTACCCCGAGGAGGTCCAGGTCACCGGTCTCAAAATCCTGATATGCCCGGCGGACTACGGACTCATACGCATTCTCCGCCATCGCGCTTTCTCCTTCCTCCGTGGCCCCACCTTCGACGGTCCGCTCCTTGCTGATCGCTGGCAAGAGGAGAAGGTCCTCTTGCCAGCGAGGGACGCCCCGATTCACCCTGCATGCCGGGCCGCAAGGATTTCCCCAGCGGTCGCACCGAGTGGTCGACGCTGCGCCATGTCATGAGGGGCCATCGTGCGGTGGTTCATAACACCAAACTCCGCGCTGCTGCCTCGCCGTGATGAGGAGATATGAAGCGAGGCCTTAATCTCTTGGCAACCACGGGAGAGGGGAGACAAGCATGGCCGAGAGCGTGTACAAGGTCATCGAACTCGTCGGCACCAGCGAGGAATCCTGGGAGAAGGCAGCCAGCGCGGCAGTGGCCCAGGCGGCCGGGTCACTACGAGACCTTCGCATTGCCGAAGTTGTCGAACTCGATCTCCAGATCGAGGACGGGCAAGTCAAGACATACCGAGCCAAGGTCAAGGTGTCATTCAAGTTGCGCAATCGCCGCTGATTGCCATTGTCGAGCCCAGGAAAGTCGGGCTGCCGGAGTTGCCTGCTTGCTCGGGTTGACCGGTCCGTATTTCCGGGCCAGCTCTTCGCCGCCACCCTCGGGGCACGGTGATGGCGTTGATGCGGATGACGGTCATCGCCCATCATCACCGGTCCGGACTTCGGCGGGTTCCACCCATTCCCCCTTATTCGTCGCGGCCCCGGTCAAGGATGAGGTCGTGGCAAGTGCCCGCCGTCCCCCGTCACATGCGACCGTCCAGGAGGCCGCCGAATCCCTCAAGCGGCTCTTGGACGCCATCGAAGCGGGGGAGCTGGACGTCTCCACCCCGCGCGACGTTGCCCTCCTCCGGCGCCTCCACGGCACCCTGGCGGGCTGGAATCAGGCCCTCGGAAAGGGGTCTGGGGAGGACGACCACAGCGGGTGACCGTTCACGAAAGGGTCGGTGTACGGAAGACGACCCCCACGGGGCCGTTCGGGCTGTTGGCCCCGCTCCCACCCGATGAAGGGTTCGTACGGGGCCTGTACGACGTGGTGGGACTCCCCGTCTTCCACGTGACCCTGGGGTGCTGGGAGTGGGCCTTGGGGCCGTCAGGGGCGCGCTGAGTTTGCAGGGGGTGGAGGTGCAGGGGCCGAGTGAACCGGCACCATATGGAGAAGGCGCCAGGAGTCTGGTCGACGTCGTGTCGCTCTCCGCTCGTCCCATTCAGTCTCGGCCGTGACACAAACGTGACACGCGAGGATCAAAACCAGCGCGAAACGACGAGAACTGTTGGAGAGCAGAATGCCAGCTCAGAACCCAGATCCTTGGGTACCGGCAGGTCACCGAGGTGGGCTCTGTACTTCATGCTCTACTACGACATCTAGGATGGAATGACCGCTTGAGCTGCGCCTTCGGTGTCTTGGACGCCCTCTGACACGGGTGTCAGCCCGTCCTCAGGCCGTCATTGCGCCGAACTCGGCTTCGATGGTCGTCCGTCTCTTGTCCTCTTCGTCCTCGAAGAGGTGCCCGCAGATGTCGAGAGTGGTCTTGGCCGAGGAGTGGCCGAGACGAACCTGGACCACCTTCACCGACGCCCTTCACCTGATCAGGACGCTGGCGCAGGAGTGCCGAAGCGCCTTGGGGGTCGCCCGGTCGGGGAGACCGGTCTTTGAGCGTGCGACGGCCCAGGCCCAGGCAAAGGTGTGTTCCTGGATTGGACCTCCTTCGGGCTGGACGGCCTCATCCGATCTCGGACTGCAGAATGGAATACAGCGAACAGCGTGTTGCTGTCACCAGACAGGCTCTGGTCTCGGACCGAAATACGAAAGCCCGGCACCTGGAACACGCAGCCGCATGAGAACGGAGATCGCCATGGACGTGAACGATCGGCTCACCCGACTTGAAGACGCACTCATCGACCTCGCCGTCGTCGTGAGCGGGGGCCATCTTGACCACCTCGCCGCAGCAAACATGTCCCCGGTTGTGGTTGAAGCGGGCAGGCAGCTTCAAGCGTTCCACCGGGAGGTAATCGACGAGCGGGAGTTGTGATGACGACGCAAATACTGGGCCGGTCAGATGCGAGAGTCTTGGGTCTCATCTCCTATTGCGTGGTGGAGATCGACTTCCTTGCCTGCAGGGGGATGGGTTCTAGAACAATGAAGAGGTCACGTCGATATAGCGACGCCACCCCATACGGTATCCAGATCATCGGATGAGGTCGCGGGCGGCAGACAAACTCCACCGTCTTCGTATCAGTGACAGTGAATGTCCGAACTGGGCTTGCCCACCACCGGTGTCCGACTCTCACCGTGTGGGTGCCACATTCCACCAGAAGGTCCGATGTCTGGCCATTGGAGACAGATCCCCTCACGCGGCCGTCGAGCACGATGTTCCACTTCCGATAGCGGTCCAACATCCCACTTAGTCGAGACACCCGGAGCCTTCCGGCCACCGTTCACCCTCCTCGTCACGAGGCGTTGCCCCGAGCGACCTGATGGGGGGCAGCAGAGCGCTCGGAGACAACACCCTCGTGCGGCAAGCCCCTCAGATGGGCGCCGTCATCCCGCGGCGACACCCACTCGCTCCCGCTCCAACACCGCATAGCGCCGTTGGTCGAACTCCCCCTTTTCCTCGGCCAAAAAGATTGGTCGAAGTACAGCACTCGGACTTCCGGCCATGGGCCATGAAACTCATGCCCAAGGTCGTCACCTTCGTACGGCCGAGCTGGGGATAACAAGAGGATGACCTTGGGGATTTGCGCCCGCATGCTTCGTGGACGAAAGGCAGAGAACACCGGCCGGTCACCTGGGCTGAGGAGAAGTTCGGCGGGTTGGGGTCACGCTCAGAGGCATGAACGTCCCTCTGGCCAACGCCTCTGAACCTCAATGGCGGGCAATGGCGCTGGGATGAACCATGAACCATGAACCATGAACCATGAACCATGAACCATGAGCGATGAGCACGCTTTGATTGCATTGGCCGGACTGGTCGTCGTCGCCTTTCTGACTGGTCGCTCCGCCTCTGACGTCAGACTCACGGCTTGGGGGACATCTGCGGTGGACGGCACCTGGCATCTCATTGGGCGTTGCAGCCACGTCTGCGCGTCATCACCCGTGTAGGACAGGTGATTTCCCCTCACGGCGTCATGCGCAATGACCGATAATCACGGGAGAACCGCCGGTGGCCCTGGACCTCGCCTCGTGACAGAGACCAAGGGGGAGAACTTTGAGCGCGCCACCAGAGTCCGAAAGCCCTCCAAACCGCAGCATCGACGTGCCCGTGGCCGACGATGATCGGCGCCTGCTGGATACGGTGGCTACCAGGTTGGGGCGTTCATAGGTGGCGGGTATCCGTCGAGCCATGGAAGGTCTCCTCTGTAGGTGATTTCCTCCTGTCCTCAGTAGGTGATTTCTCCCAACTCGTAGGTGGATTCTCTCTAGTCGGTGAGGTCGTTCCGATCTACCGTCGTTCTATGACATAGACGTCATGAATGTCCCAAGCAGGTCTGGGTCGGGGTCTACGTCGAAGGAAATGAGTATCCCGCATTGATCGAGTGAAGGGGGAAACAGAATGCGTCGTCTGATCTTGGTTCTGGCTGCCGTCGCTACAGTCGCCGTGCCGACGTCCATCGCCACCGTCGTCCTGGCACCGACAGCGGTGGCCGCCTCGGGCACGACCTGTGCGAAGCTCAGCGGGGTCGTGACGAGCACGATCACATTCAAGAAGTGCAATTTCGTCACAGGGAAAGACAAGACCAACAAGACACTGTCCGGCAGGGGCTTGGGCTTGGCCTCGGGTGGCACCCTCACGTGGAGTCCGAGCGGGCAGACCACCGTGGTCGGAGCTCCCACGTTCACCTCGCCAGGCCAGGGAGCCTGTAAGCCGAAGAACACCGAGTACATCGCACACGGAACCGTCACCGGGGGCACCTCGACACACACGCAAGCGGGTGACACCTTCTCTGCGACGGTGTGCGTCAAGAGCAGCAACAACAAGATCTCACTGCTCAAGGGCACCGTGGCGCACCTCTGATCCAAGTCTTCTGGCTCGTTGCACCCATCCCAACGAGAACAGATTCAGTGAGACCCCGCCCGAGACGGCGGGGTCTCACTGTTCTTCCGCGCCCGATGTTTCGCCGAGCTCTAGGCGTTGCACTTCGATCACGGAATCCGCACGTCGCGGTGTTCCACGGCAAACCGCCTTTCCTCATCGGTCAGGTCTGAGTCCTTGACCGGAGTAACGAGGGTCCAGTGACTGCCGACTGGACAACGCTGCAGTCTGGCCCAGCCGAGGCGAATCGCCTTGAGAGACCCGCCCGGAATCCAAATGGTCGTGAAGAGGTGCCCTCGGCTGCACCGAACGATCGTGTCGCCGCCGAGACCCGAGTAGCCCCTGCGCCTCGCCGCGAGGGTTCCGCCCACCAAGGCGACCACCACCAAAGCTAGGACAATGATCGCCACCAGCGGGGAGCTGGTGTCGTGCGTCGAGGCAAGCACCATACGCGCAGCGTACGCCGGTTCCATCTCCGGACGAGGGTCCTAGGATTCCTTCTGGTCCGGGCGGAGGGACCCCAGTGAAGTGCCGTGAAACCGCGCCGCATGAAGTACAGCGGCCGCAGCCGCCAATACCCGCGTCACGCCAGTGCGTCGGCTAACCACCGACGCGAGCGCGCTGCCGGTTGGGGTTTCTGATCCCAGAGCGACGACTGAGCCAGGATTTCCGTCTGTACATGGCGACATCCGCCGCTACGACAAGGGAACTGGCTAGCGCGCCGTCCTTGGGGAAACTGGACACGCCCCAAGAGAATGGCGGAGCGCCCCGCCTCTGGATTCGCTCCATGGAAGCTGTGAGGTGGCCAGTCGCGCAGTAAGGCATGATGATCGCAAACTCGTCGCCGCCGATGCGATAGACGCGATCCTCTTGACGAAGTGACGCCCCGATGGCGCGGGTGAACTTCACGAGGGCGTCGTCCCCTGCCAGGTGGCCTTCCGAGTCGTTGATGGACTTCATCCCGTCGATGTCCGCAATGACCAACGAAAAGCTGTAGTGCTGTCTGGAGGCGGAGGCGATGGCTGCACTCAATGACTCATCGAATGCTCGTCGGTTGCCTGCACCTGTGAGCGCATCGGTCCGGGAGTCCACCTCGAGGCGCCGCGATAGTGCAATGGCAGCGCTTGCGACCAGAGCATCGAGAACTCGGTGTACCGCGTCGGGCTCTTCGGGCCATGCTTCGACCATGATCTGTCGGAGCACCTCGACCTGGTCTGCAAGGGTTTCGGTGTCCCGATGCACAGTGCCCCATCGTTGCCCCGCTTCGTGCAAGGCCGCCTCCGGACCGTTCCTCATGACTCCAAGAACTGCGACGACGACGTCGTGGGCTTCATTGTGTGGCCAAGAAGACAGATGGTGATGCCCTGCCACACGCCGCCACCGGTCGGCAAGCGCACCCACTTCACTTTCGTCCGCCGCTCTGCAACAAACCTCGCTTGCCGGTTCGGAGGTCCAAGGCCAGAGCGCACTTCGTATCCTGTAGCCATCGAGATCGTCGATCCCGCCGTTCGGTGCAAGCCTTTGGTCCAGGGCCATACAAGCCATGGTCGGGAACCCCGGCATTGGAGAATAGGGTCTTTGGACTCGTTGTACATCCAAAGGAATTTGGTTCGCTACAAGGAGTGATGAAATGTGGAAGACACGCCGCCACTCACAGTCATGTGACGACGTACACCTCTACGGCATTCGGGCGCCTCATCCGCCGACGCGCAGACCTCCGAATACCGAGTCAGTACCGGATTCCGTTGGGTCATGGATCTCGCCTTGTCTACGATTCCGTGGCACCTGCATGTCGGTGCGTCACGCCTCGACGGAGAGGGCCGGGACCGGAGTGTGTACCCGGCGCCGAACCGGGACCAAGCTCGCCGGGCCGAGCAGGGTGAGGGCGATGCCGGGACCGATGAACAGCCACGGGATGGGTTGGAGAGGAATCTTGTTGGCGTTGGCGAAGGTCGATGCCAGCGCGACCTGGCTCGAGCTCAGAGCGTGGGACTGGGCCGAGATCGATGATTCCCAATTCGTCGAGAATGTCGCCAGTGTCGGGAAGTCGGCGGCAAAGGCACGTTGACCATCGGCCGGGCTCTGGTGGAGCTGACCGGCCAGCATCGGTTCGAGCTTGTTGGTGACATCCGATGCCATGCCGTCGAACAGCGCCGTCGCCGCCACGGCCTTCTGTCCGGTCGTGGGGGCCAAGCCGACGGCACCCACCTGGGTCACCCGCACGGCCGCATCGATCTCCCCGGGAATCCCGATGACCAGTGGCGCGACGACGATGCCGAGCCCGACGACGACGAGAGCGAAGCTGATGAGCGGCTGGGGCCGCACGAGTCCGAAAGCACCGATCACGAGGAGCAGCCCACCGATACCGAGGGACAGCCACGGAGCGCTCGACAGGCCCAGAAAGCTGGTCGGGATCTGTGAAGCGAGGGCGTAGTCGGCGCGCTCTGCCTCCATCTTGTCGATCACCGGGCCGACCAGACCGACAACGGTCGGTGCCTGGTCGTTGAAGGCCTTGATGTGGGGCATCTGCGTGGCGACCAGGGCATCGAACTGTCTCTGGGGCATGCCCATGACGTCGCGCAGCCGAGGGAGGGCGGCGTCGTCGAGTTGGCGCCGGCCGTTTTGAGCGTGTCGAATCCGTTGTGTAGTCCGGCCAGCCCCTGAGCGGACATGAGGGGTCGGTAGTGATCGGCGATCGTCTGTGCGTCGCTGGAGCGACTGAAGAGATGCTCGGTGAACGTGAATACCACGAGAGTCGCTCCCACGAGCATGGCGAAGGCAGCAACGAATCGGCGCATTGAGGTCCCCCTGAGTCGGATTGCAGGCTGTTCGCCCTGTGGGGTCCTCATGGATCACAGAATCGGTCAGGACTCCCCTACCGGCCTCGTGGGGCCGATGATCCATGGGAATGCGCCGGGACGAAGAGCAAGCAGGAACGCGCGGCGGGGGGCGTCAGCAGCCCGAGGACCGTGCCAGTGAGCCGTTGGGACACGATGCACCGGTCCAGATGACACGGGCGAGTGTGGCGCCATCGAGATTGGCGTGGACGAGGGTCGCGTCGGTGAGGTTGGCGCCGGTGAGCGTGGCCGCCACCAGCTTGGCCTTGAAGAGCGTGGCGCCGGTGAGATTGGCGCCCGAGAGATTGGACCGGATGAGGTTGGCGCCCTCGAAGTGGGCGTCGGTGAGGGTCGCGCCGCTGAGATCGGCGGCCATGAGTTTGGCGTCGACGAGCTTTGCGTCGACCATCTTGGCCCCGACGAACTGGGCATCGTCGAGGTTGGCGCGCAGAACATCTGCGCCCGCGAGGTTTGCCCCGTCGAGGTCCGCCCCGGCGAGGTCGGCTTTGACCAGGTCAGCGTTGCTCAGGTTGGCGCCCGTGGCGTCGGTCTTGGTGAGCTTGGCGTTGGTGAGGTTGGCGCCGCTGAGGTTGGTCGTGAAGATCGTGGCCCCGGTGAGCTTGGCACCGGAAAGGTTCGCGCCCGCGAGGTTTGCGCCCGAAAGGTCGACGTGGATCAGTTTGGCGCCAGAGAGGTCCGCGCCGGAGAAGTTGACGCCCACGAGCGAGCAGCCCCGGAGGTTGACAGACGGGGTTGGCGCGGCGTGGCAGTTGACCGCTGCGAATGCCGGTGCGGCCGACACGATGCCGACCGAGGTGAATCCGGCCAGCCCCACACCGACACCGAAGGCGATGCGCAACCATTGAGAGCCCAAGCGGTGACCGGACATGTCGTCTCAACCTCCCTCGCGAAAGGGAGTTCAACACCCGGATGCCGAAGGCGAATCCCCAAAACTGACGAACTGAATCGTGCCCGAGTTCCGCACGAAGGGGCCGGCCGGGCCGGAGCCGGTAGCCAGGCCCGGGACGACCGTGAAACTGACACTCGGAGTGGTCGACTGACCTCGCGACACGCCGAGGCGCAGCGTGGACCTGGCCCTCGGCCCTGCGGGGGAGCCGAGGACCCCGGTGCCGGATCCATCAACACCCGTACTCGTCGTGGCGCCGCACCCAGAATTGCGGGTCACCCTCGGGCTCGTCGCGCCCTTTGGGTACCAGATCGAGGAACTGATAGGTCCCGTTGACCATGTCGATACCCCGCGCGTATGTCGAGTACGTGTGGAAGACCTCGCCGGTGGGCTCCCTGAAGAACACGCTGATGCCCTCACGGTCTTCGAGCCCGGGGTCGGTGGAGCCGTAGTTGTAGACGGCGGTGTGGCCGGCCAAGGCTTGTGGTGTGAACGACGCGCCGAAGTCGTAGTTGAAATCAGAGGTGAACGAGGAGACCCACGGGAAGGTCCAGCCCATCCGCTTCTTGTAGGCCGCGATCTTGGCAAGGGGCGCCCGCGACACGGCGGTGAGGGTGACGTCGCGAGCAGCGAGATGCACGGGGGCGCCATCGAAGTTGTCGGCCCAGAACGAACAATGTGGGCATCCGTCGTCCCAGGTCGGGTCGAACATGAAGTGGTAGACGATCAACTGGGAGTGGCCCCCGAACAGCTCGGGCAGTGTCACCGTTCCGTCGGGCCCCTCGAATACGTAGTCCTTGGTCACCGCCTCCCACGGCAGTGCCCGCCGTTGCTCTGCCAGCTGCGCCCGCAAGCGGGTGAACTCCTTCTCCTTGACCTGAAGGTCCTTGCGGGCCTCGGCCCACTCCTGATTCGACACGACTCGATGCTGTTCCACGATGGTCCTCTCGTTGTCGCCTGGGTCGTCGATCGTGATGCACGACGTTGTGACGCTCGGCCCGCGATGTTCAACAGAGGTGTTTACTAACACGGACCGGTGGTATGGTCAACAAGATGGTTGAAGATCGGGTGTTGGACCGGACGTACGCGGCGCTGGCGGATCCGACTCGCCGGGCCCTGCTCGTCGCGCTCCGGACAGGTGCGGCGCGGATCACCGATCTGGCCGAGCCGTTCTCGATGTCCTTTGCCGGGGTGTCGCGTCACGTCGGTGTGCTCGAGGAGGCCGGGCTGATCCGGCGTGAGATCCTTGGCCGCGAGCACTGGTTGTCGGTCAAGCCCGAAGGGCTTCGACAAGCCGAACGTTGGATCAACGACCAGTCGTCTTTTTGGGCACGCAGAGCTGACGCCCTGGCTGCCCGTCTCGAGCGCACGCGCCGGGCATGACGGACAAGACGCCATCGGTGGTGGTTCGGCGCGTGCTGCCCGCCCCGCCCGAAGTGGTCTACGCGGAATGGCTCGACGCAGAGGCAATGGTGGAATGGATGTGCCCGCGTCCCGCCCGCCCGGTCAAGATCGAGCTCCAGCCCTGGGTCGGCGGTCGGCTGCTCATCGACATCGAGGACGAGGGTTTCGCGCTGTCGATCACCGGACGGTACCTGGAGCTCGACGAACCTCGTCGGCTCCGCTTCACCTGGAGCTGCACCACCTGGGACTCGCCCGCCGACAGCATGGTGACCGTCACGCTCGAGCCGCACGGTGCCGAGGACACCCTGATGACGATCCATCACGCCCGACTTCCACCGGCTTTGGTCGACGACCACGACAACGGCTGGGGGCTCATCGGTGAGCAGCTCGAGGGTTGGTTGGCCACGCGTTCTCGACGGTAGCCCGGGGGTGATGAGCCCTCACCGCCTGGCTGGCAAGATGAGCCTGTGGGAGTAAAGCCCGTTGTCCTCGTCCACGGAGCATGGCACGGCGCATGGTGCTGGGAGCCGGTGATGGCCTCGCTCACCGACCGCGCCGTCCCGACCGTGGCCATCGACCTTCCGGGGCACGGCGACGACCCGGGCGCGCTCAGCGACCTTCACGGCGATGTCGAGCGGGTGCGGCTCACCCTGGACGGTTTCGACGAGCCTGTCGTCCTGGTCGGGCATTCCTACGGCGGTGTGGTCATCACCGAGGCCGGACTTCATCCTCGGGTGTCGGATCTCGTCTACATCGCCTCGTTCAACCTCGACGAGGGAGAGTCGGCCATGAGTGCGGCCATCGCCGAATCAGCTACCGCCGGTCTCGACCATTCGGGGCGCCCCGACGCGCTGGCCTATGTCCAGGTCGCCGATGACGGGACCGGTACGATCGAAAGCGACGGGGCCCGCGTGCTCTTCTACAACGACTGTTCCGATGCCGTCGCCACCTGGGCGGTCCAGCGGCTCGGTCCTCATCCGATGGAGACGCTGACCCAGACCCCGGGTGCGGTGGCCTGGCGTCACCGGCCTTCGACCTACGCGGTGTGCGCACGGGACAACATCGTCCATCCGGAGCTCCAGCGCATTCTGGCGCGGCGGGCGGACCGAGTGGTCGAGTGGCCAACCGGACATTCACCCTTTCTGAGTCGTCCCGACCTCGTTGCCGAGCTGCTCGCCACCATCGCCGCCGGAACGAGCGGCGGTCCAGCAGGATGAGTGGGTCTCCTCGGATCGACCGCGCCGGGGTCGGAATCCGGTGCACACGTCCTCGTCGAGCATCCCGACGCATCGCCCCGCGTGGCTCGTCGATAGGCTGCGGCCATCGGGCCGACGGGAGTGGGAATGCGCGATGACAAATGAGTGGGGGCCTCTCGGGGCACTGGCCGGTGAGTGGGAAGGCGAGGGCGGGCTCGACACTGCCTTCTCGCACGCCCAGAACAAGGTGCTCGGCACCCCGTACCTAGAGAAGTGCACAATGAAGCCGTTCGGACCGGTCGACAACGGGAACCAGCACCTCTACGGCCTCGACTACAGAGCTGCCATGTGGCGCGGTGACGAGGAGAACCCCTTCCACACCGAAGTCGGGTACTGGCTATGGGATGCCGCGACCGGAGAAGTCCTCCGAGGCTTCGTCGTTCCCCGCGGCATCACCGTGCTCGCCGGCGGCATTGCCACCGCCGACGCCACCGAGTTCACACTGAAGGCTGCCCATGGCGACGCCCAGTACGACATCGGCGAGAACCTGTACCTGGCCAAGAACGCCAGCACCTTGAGCTACGAAGTGACCATCACCGTGGGTGATGACTCGTGGTCCTACGACGAGACCACGATGCTCGAGATGAACGAGTTCGAGACGCCTTTCGCGCACACCGACCACAACACCCTTCGTCGGGTGGGTTGATGTCGCGCCTCATCGGGCGCGACCCTCTCTGCCTCACGAGTGCTGACGGTAGGTGATCACAAATCCCTTGAACTGCCCCGCCGAGGGCGCGCTCAGGCCCGCCCCGCTCGAGTCGAATCCGAGCCCGGCGCGCAGTTCGGCCACGGTGTAGTACTGCACGATCGGCCAGAACCGCTGAGGCGGGAGATCCTTGGCGGTGCACCCACTGTTGGCGAGCTTGGCCAGCTCGGGACTGACCAGGTGGACCGACTCGGCGAAGCCGACGAGGCCGCCGGTGCCGTTCCGGATGGACGTGCAGATGTCGGTGTAGGTGTCGTGGCCCTCGCCGGAGATCTCCACGAACCGCGTCGGCCCGGGGAACGTCTTGAACTCGTGCGAAAGCGTGGCGGGCTTGAGCGCGATGTCACCCTGGGCGCCGATGATCATCGCCGGCTTGCGAGAAGGGGAGCCGGAAGGCCCGACCGGCGCCCACCCGACCGCGACGGCGACACGAGGGTCCTTCAAGGCGTCGAACGCCGTCTCACCTCCGGCCGAGTGGCCCACGGCCGCCACCTTGTGCGGGTTGGCCACGCCGCGCAGGGGCGACGACGGATCGGTCGAGGCTGTCTCTGTTGCGGAGAGCGAGGAGAACATGGTCGTGAGGTCTCGGGCGGGAGTGCTCGGAACATCAGGGTGCGTGGCCTGGGCGAGCAGTCCGCGTTCGAGGTAGTCGGCGGAGACCACGACAAATCCCCAGGAGGCGATCCCGGTGAGAAGGTGGGAGTAGTAGAGACGCGACGCACCGAAACCGTGGCTGAACAGCACGATCGGGAACGGGCCACGAGAAGAGGCCGGCGCGTCGACGTGGGCGTCGACGACGATGGTGCTGTTGTACTTGGCCGGGACGATGGCGCGCAACGCTTCGGGCAGGGGCGCCTCGAGGTCGTAGCTGAACAGTCGGTGATCGGCGAGCTTCGAGGAGTCGGCCGGATAGAACACCGTCGTCAGCCGTTCCCCGAGGGCGGTTCCCGCGCTACCCAGGTCGAGGGTGGTCGCCCCCACCGCGTACGGGCCTGTGTGGGCGAAGCCGGGTGGGGTCGCGGTCGACGATGTCGAGCAGCCCGTGGCGAGCAGGGCGAGTGCCACCGTCGCCGTCGCCACCGTCCGGCGTGCTCGCCGCATCTTCTGTCGCATCGGTTGGTTCACGGTCTTTTCGGTGTCCTCTGTCGGTGCTCGGAGACACTAGAGCCTGAGTCGGCGCCTGACCCACGAGCGCCCGCCAGTGGTCGTGGCCCTGTTCGATAATGGCGGCACAGAGGCTGCCCAATTTCGGATCTGCCTCCCCGCTCGAACCTGCAAGCTTCCGGAACACGAATGCGGCGTTGCGGTAGACGCGCAACGTGGAGACCAACTCGGCGTCCGTGTCGGGATGACGGTGCGGGTCAAGGTCGAGTTCATCGAGCA
The DNA here is from genome assembly GCA_963739765.1 of uncultured Acidimicrobiales bacterium. Taxonomy (GTDB): domain Bacteria; phylum Actinomycetota; class Acidimicrobiia; order Acidimicrobiales; family UBA8190; genus Chersky-840. Next base: position 1,321,353 of record CAVUBP010000003.1, read on the forward strand.
ACTCCGTGGTGGCGGAGATCAGCCGGTCGGCGAACACGGTTCCCCCGACCGGGTCCCCTCGGTCCAGGGCGGCTTCCATCCCCGACACCTGCGCCGCCACGGCACCCAGGCGGCTGCACACCTCCTCGTTCCCAACGGTCACGGGCCGAAGGCTTCCTTCGGCTCGAGACCTGGGAGTGGCGGCATTCGCCTTGTTTACCAAACGTTCACGTATCGTTCACGTTCCGATTACCCTGGGATGGTCCCACGATTACCTGGTCCTGGGAAGATCCGCCCCGATCCTGAAAGACGCGGCTCGGGGGATGGATGGAAAACTCGCAGGTGACCGGCGGTCCCGGAGTCTCGGTGGACGGTCCCGACGTGCCCGACGTCGAGGTGCCTCCGACCGGTCTGGCGGCAGTGGCGACGGTCAGCGACCTTTTGAACGACGCTCCTCGGAGCAGGTTCCACCGCCGAGCCGTGGTCATCTCGGGCATGGGCTTCTTTACCGATGCCTACGACCTGTTCGTCATCAGCACGGTCGCGGTGTTGGTCAAGGCTCAGTGGCATCTGTCGACCACCCAGACAAGTTGGGTTGCAGGCTCGACCATCCTGGCCGCCTTTATCGGGGCTCTGGTTTTCGGTCGGATCGCCGACGTGCTCGGGCGCAAGAGCGTCTACGTGGTTGTCGCCCTCATCATGATCGTCGGCGCCGTCACGTCGGCTTTCGCCACCGGGTTCTTGTGGTTGGTCATCGCGCGCTTCGTGCTCGGCCTCGGCATCGGCGGTGACTATCCGGTCTCAGCGGTGCTCATGAGCGAGTACGCCAACCGGGACGACCGGGGTCGGCTGGTCGGGTTGGTGTTCTCCATGCAAGCCCTGGGCCTGGTCGTGGGCCCTCTGGTCGGATTGCTGCTGCTGTCCTCGGGAATCAACCACGATCTCACGTGGCGTTTGATGCTCGGCCTGGGCGCTGTTCCCGCCGCCACCGTCGTCTACCTGCGCGCGAAGATGCCCGAGTCCCCTCGCTTTCAGGCCCATGTTCAGGGCGAGGCCGCCCGTGCCGCCAGTCAACTGGCGCTCTTCTCCGAGGGCGTCGTCCAAGCCCCCACGACGGCTCCTCGCGACGTCCCACGACGTATCGAGCTCGGCCGTTTCCTCACCAATCGCCGAACGCTTCTCCTGCTTCTGGGCACGGCCGGGTCGTGGTTCCTCTTCGACTACGCCTACTACGGGAATACGCTGTCACTTCCGGCGATCTTGAAAGACGTCGCCCCCCACGCGACGCTCGTCACCAAGCTGGCGTGGACGCTCGGCCTCTTCATCGTCTTCGCTGTGCCCGGCTACCTACTTGCTTTTCTGAAGATGGACCGGATCGGCCACCGCCGACTGCAGTTGATCGGATTCGGTGTGATGGCGGGTGCGTTCGCGGCCCTGGGCGCTGTCCCTGTCCTCACCACCGTCGTGGCTCCCTTCCTCCTCATCTTCGGGCTGAGCTATTTCTTCATCGAGTTTGGGCCCAACACGACCACTTTCGTCCTACCGTCCGAGCTCTTCCCGGTCAGTATGCGGACCACGGGCCACGGCATCGCAGCCGGGATCGGAAAACTCGGGGCCTTCATCGGGGTCTTCCTGGTGCCACAGCTCGAAAAGAGCATCGGGCTTCGAGGGATGCTTCTGGTCGCGGGCGGCTCGGCCGTGGTGGGCTACCTGCTCACGCTGGTGCTTCCCGAACCTGCCGGGCGCAACCTCGAGGAGGTGTCGGGCGAGGATCAGGGGTTCAACCTTGTGGTGGAACAGACCTCCGCGCCGGTGGGCCAGGTCGTGACCGTCGCCGAGACCAGAACGTCACCTGCAGTCCAAGCCTCAATGGCTTCTGTGTCCAAGGCGAAGCCCGAGGCGCCACACTCGAAGCCGACGCGATCGATGCCATGACCGGTGGCGCCGAAGCGACGCCGCTGGCCGGCGGTCTCACGACCCAAGAGGTCAATGCCACGTCCAAGGTCCTGTCGTTCTTCACGCCGCGCCGGCCACTGAGCGACGCCGCCAGAAGAGCAAGGGTCGATCGGCCGGGTGGCACTTTCGAACGCGCCCGGATCCACATGCCGCGGCAAATCCACCCTCTGGGTGATGTCTCGGTCAAGGATGGACGGCATGGCGTCTCAGCATCGACCCCCAGCCGACACCACGGTCCCCGAGGAGGCCGAGGTGCTCAGACGGTTCATCGAGGCCATCGAGTCCGGTGAGCTGATGGACACCACCCCTCAGGACGTGGTGGTGGTCCGGCACCTCCAAGGCGCGTTGAGCGCCCTCGAATCGACGCCCCGCGCCCGGGCCGGACCTCGTGATCTTGCTGGTGGGAGCGCTCGGAGATCGTGAACGACGCCACCGGCGCTCGTCGCCGGGGCCTCGGGGGGCCCGGGATTCGCGTCAACGGGATCAGACCGGAGTCCCGTGGTAGCACCCGACGGTGTACGGGTACTCGATCGTCGCGTCGTAGTGGTAGATCCGAGTCTCCTTGCCGTTCCACATCACCTTGCTGGTCCGGCCATGGCAGCGGTCGAGGTTCGCATCGGTCAACAGTGACCCACTGGCGTTCCTCTCGACGTAGATGCCGTACCCGTCGATGGCGTATCCCACGAGGGTCGACCGACCACTGTCCTTGTCGAGCAGGCAAGTCGGAACGTCATGATGGTGGTATCGCGACCCTTGGTCGGGGTGCCCACCGCAATTGTCGAGGACCTCGTGCGCGGGCGCGTCCCGACCGTTGGCGTCGAGGGCGTTGTAGAGGATCACGCCGTCGCTCAGGGCCCCGATCGGCCCCAGGCCGGTACACGAGGGATGCCGCGCCGCCACCGGGTTCGCCGGAAGTGACCAGGTGATCAGATCCGATGCGATGTGGTTCGGATTGGCGTCGTAGGCATGAGCCGGGTCGGTGCCGGCGATGGGGAACACCCCGGTGGTGTGGTTGACCGGGAGGTCGTTGGTCTCCACCACGCGCGTCGAGCCCCTGACGGTGATCGAATACGAGGCGGCGGGCCAACTGACCGAGCCCTGGACCGACACCTTCGTCTCGGAGTTCCAGGTGTGGTTCTTCGTGTTGATCCACGGAGGCGTCGGCCCCGTGGGTGCGGGAGCGAAGGTGGTCCCACACGAATCCACGTATCCTTTCTTGGGCGTGGCTGCCACGTGGCCGTCACCGAGAGGAATGGCGCTGGGCCCGACCGCCGCGGCTGCATGGGACGTGGCGAAGGCCACGGTCCCCAGGCCGAGGCCGGTGACGCCGACCGTGCATCCGATCAGGACCGCCAGGCGCCCTCGTCGCATAGTCCGCTCCCCTCGGTCGTCTTCCGACGTGACGGTGCCGGGAGAGCATACGTCGTCGGTCGACGTGCGGCCGTGTCCTCGTCGAGCCGCTCCCCCGATCTGACCCCCGGGGTGCCCCTCGCAGTCAGCGGTTGTCGGTGAAGGCGGACCGCCACGGGGCAAGGTCGAGACCGGGATAGCGGCGGGCGACGCCGTCCAACGTGTCGTCGGTCCAGAACGCGTGCCCGGGTGCGGGAAAGCCCAAGGCCGTCAGTTGCCGCGGCGTGGCCTGTTGGACGAAGTTGTGCCACTCCGCCGAGAAGCCCTTGAACGGCCATGCCTGGTACCCACCCCATTCCATGGTGGCGGGCTTGTAGGACACGTGGAGCATGAAACGAGCCTGCGTGGGATCGGTGAAGTCGACCGAGCGGTGATAGACGTCGGGACGGTAGACGACGATCGACCCGGCGGGAGCCGAGGCGTCCCCCGGATCTTCGTAGAGGGCGCCATAGTCCTCGAAGCTCAACGTGTGCTGCTCAACCGGGACCTCGGAGGTGCGCGTGCGCGACACGAATCGCGTCGCACCGTTGTGAGGCCCGACATCGTTGAGGTAGACGAACGTCTCCATCTGCTGGTACCCCGGATCGGGCCGCGGCACGGTCAGGGTGTGGTTCGGGAAGTCGGTGTGCAGGAGTTGGTTGTACTCCGAAGGTTGGCCTGCGTATTTCGCCGTCGCGATGGCCAGGTACAGCCGGACGTCATCGGTGTCGAGCAGGGTCCGGGCGAGGTCGAGCATCACCTCTCCCACGACGATTCCGTTGAGCGAGCGACTCCGGAACGGGAACTCGGGCCAGCTGGCGTCCCATGTCCGCCAGCGTTCGAGCTCGGTGTCGCTCGATGTGGCCGCCATGTCCTCGACACGGGGGAACAGCTTGGCGACGGCATTCTGCGCGGCGGCCAGGTCCTCGCGGGACACGGCTTCTTCGATCACGCACCATCCGTCCTCGTCCCAGGACCGGCGCTGCTCGGGGGTGACGACCTCGCTCACGGCCAAAGGGTACCTGCGAGCCATGCCGCGAACCACGTGCCGCCCCCGGTGTCAGGTGCTCGTCGTGAGGTGCTCGTGCACCGAGCGGACCGCACTCGAGCCTTCGCCCACCGCCGCAGCCACGCGCTTGAGCGATCCGTGCCGCACGTCACCGACGGCGAACACCCCCATCACCGACGTCTCGAAGGGAAGTGGATCTCGCCCCGTGAACGGCGTGTCGGCGATCCCCCCGTCCGACAGGTCGCGGTCGGTCAGGATGAATCCGTGCGAGTCGAGGGCCAGGGCGTCTGACAGCCACGACGTGGCCGGTTCGGCCCCGATGAAGCAGAACAAGCCGCCACAGGCGACAGCCCTGGTCGTGCCGGTCGGGTTGTGCTCGAGCGTCACCTGCTCCAGGTGGCCACCGCCTGCGAGCCCTCGGACCTCGGTATTGGCCAGCACCTCGATGCGCGGGTTGGCTTCCACGCGCTCGATCAGGTAGCGCGACATGGTCTCGGACAGGTCGTCCCTGCGGATGGCGATCTGGACCTTGCAGTTGTGCTGGGCCAAGTAGATCGCAGCCTGCCCTGCGGAATTGCCCCCGCCGACGACGATGACGTCGGTTCCGGTGCAGATCCTCGCTTCGAGGTCGGTGGCGGCGTAGTAGACACCGGATCCCTCGAACCGGGCCAGGTCGTCCACCGCCAGCCGGCGATAGCGCGCCCCCGAGGCGAGGACCACCGCTCGACAGGGGATCTCGCTCCCGTCCGCCAGGGTGACGACGTGAAACCCGTGCTCGGGACGCAGTCCTGTCGCCTCGCACGGGGCGTTGAGGCGCGCCCCGAGACGCTGGGCCTGGATGGCGGTGCGCGACACCAGATCTTCTCCCGAGATCCCGTTGGGGAAGCCGACGTAGTTCTCGATGCGCGAGCTGGCGCCGGCTTGGCCGCCGACGGCAATGGCGTCGAGGGTCACCGTGTTGAGCCCCTCCGACGCCCCGTACACCGCGGAGGCCAGACCGGCCGGACCGCTGCCGATCACGACGAGGTCGAACAAGGTGCCGGGAACGGCGCGGAACGTCAGGCCGAGTTGCTCGGCGAATTCCCCGGGGGACGGGTGGCGAAGCACCGCCGTCGGGGTGATGACAGCCGGCGCGTCGGGAGGACGGAGCCCCATGCCGGCCAGGAGCACTTCTGGGTCGGCGGCCTCCTCGAGATCGATCCACACATGTGGCAGGTGGGACCGGGTCGCGAATGCCCGCAGGGCCATCGCCTCGGAGGAGTAGCGCGACCCGACGATTCGTATCGCTCGGGCACCGTCTCCTTGGCGAAGGCGCTCTCGCCGGGCGGAGAACGCGTTGAAGATCAGGTCCGCGATGTCGGGCTTGGCGCTCATGAGCCGACGAAAGGCGTCTCGTCGGATCAGGAGGACTCGTCCGGGCTCGGTGATGCGGCCGGTCAGGTACGGCCGTTGACCGGTCAAGAGGTTCAGCTCGCCCAGGAAACCACCGGCGCCGAAGACGGCGATCATGGTCTCGGTGTCGATGTCGCGCCGCACGATCTCGGCATTTCCCTCGAGGACCACGTAGAAGTCGTAGGAGGGGTCCCCGGCTTGGTAGAGGACGTCGCCGGCGCTGACCACGCGTTCCTCGCCGAACTCCGCCAATTCGGCGAGCGCCGGCTCGTCCAAGGTGGGAGCCACCACGTCGTCGCCCGACTCGATGATGGGTGCCAGGTTCGACCGCAGGTCCTCGGGTGCTTGCTCGTTCATGGGGTCGTCGGTCTCCGGTCACGTTGGGTCGTCGCGGGCCGCTCGAGTGCTCGTCGTGCAGCCGCGACGGCGGTCGCACCGGCGGCGCGGACGGGCTCGGCGTCTCTCAACGCTTGGCTCAGGATGAAGGCGCCTTCGAGCAACGAGATCAGCGTAAGTGCCAGCGCGCGGGCGTCGCGGGCCGAGATGCCCGCCAACTCGAAACGCGCTGCGCCGGATTCGATCCAAGCCTCGAAGACCTCGGCCGTGATCTGACGGAGCTGGTCGTTCGTGCTCGCCACCTCGAGCGCCACCGTCGCGATCGGGCAGGCCACGGCGAAGTCGGTCGATTCGAGGGTCTGGGCGGCGCCTTCGAATACCGCACCCACGCCGCTGATCACGTCGGGTGTGCGGTCCCACACCGTTTCGACCAGTGCCTGGTATCGAGCGCCAGAGACGCGGATCGCCGTGGCTGCCAGTTCCTCTTTGCCCCCCGGGAAGTAGTGGTACAGCGACGAATACGGGGCGCCGGCCCCGGCCAGGATCTGCTTGATGCCTGTCCCGGTGAGTCCCTGACGCTGGAGAAGCGCTCCGCTCACCTCGACTAGGCGGTCGCGGGTGTCGGTCAAAGGGCTCCTCATCACACTGTCCCGGACAGGACCGGCCCGGGGCTGGCGGCGTTCTGGCGGCTGGCCGACAGTGTAGCTAGCCTCGGATTGGATCGATCTATCCAGAGCAATCCGAGGAGGGGAGACCATGTACAAGTGGGTGGTTCGTCGGATGGTCCGGCGCAATCTGGCGGCGCTGCGCCGGGGTGACCTCGGGCGTCTTCTGGCCGGCTACGCCGACGATGCGGTGCTCGTGTTCCCCGGCAACAGCTCGTGGGGCGGAGAGCACAGGGGAAAGCCGGCCATCGAGGCCTTCCTCCGGCGCTATCTCGAGGCGGGGATCGTGGGCGAGGCACGGGACATCGTCGTCAACGGCCCGCCGTGGCGGACGACGGTGTGCGTCATGTTCCTCGATCACGCCGTCGATGCCGGCGGCGATGTCGTCTACGACAACCGGGCCATCATCTTCGGGCGTATCACCTGGGGGAAGATCGTGTACCAGGAGGACTTCGAGGACACCCAGAAGGCCGAAGCGTTCGACCGCTACCTGGCCGGGCGGGGATCGGGCGTCAGCTGATGGTGGTGGGGCGACAGCTGCCCGGCGGCCAGCCCCACAGGTCGAGGATCGCGCCGGGGACGGTGACCGGACACGTACTTCCCTCCGGGGTGCCCGCCAGTCCCACGGCGTATGCCTTCCACGCCCCACCCTGGGGTCGGTCGAAGACGAGGTACGCGCCGTCGTCCTGCGCCGCGACCTGGGCCGGTGTCGAGGTCGGGCTCGGGACCAGCCCGGCGCCGGCCCAGTACGTCCGGGTGGCGGCGTCGTAGGCGTAGTAGGTCTCGCCCGGACGGAGCCCGGTGTAGTCGGAGGCGGGGAGGCTGTTGAGCGTTGCGCCCGCAGCCAACAACTGCGATCGGACGGCGTCGGTGACGGCGAGGTTCGATGTGCCCGGGGCCGTCGTCGTGGTGGTCTGCCCGGCGGTGGTGGACGTGGCGGGCACCGCCGTGACCGAGGTCTCGGTGGAGCGGCCCGTCGGGTTCGACGTGCACCCAGCCAGGCTCATGGCCCCGGCGACGACGAGAACGACAACACCCCGAGCCCGCACACGTCCCCACCTCGGTGCCGAGATCTCGCCTCGGGAAACCGCGACCGCGGTGCCGATCACGCCCTCACCGGGTCAGAGATGGACACGTCGTCGGCGTCGGGCTTGGGGTAGATGAGCAGATGCAGGCCGGCTGCCAGTATCCCGCCCACCAGCGGAGCGACGAGGAAGAGCCACACCTGGTGCAGCGCGGTCCCCCCGACGATGAGCGCCGGCCCCAGGCTGCGGGCGGGGTTCACCGAGGTGCCGGTGATGGGGATGCCGATGAGGTGCACCACGGTCAAGGTGAGCCCGATGACCATGCCGGCGGTGGCGGTGTTGCCGATCTTGCTCGTTACTCCCAAGATGACGAACACGAAGAAGGCGGTGAGCACGACCTCGGCGAGGAACGCCCCGCCCACGTTGATGTTGATGTGGCTGGCAGTTCCCCAGCCGTCGGCCCCGAGCCCGGTGGTCTTTCTGTTGTACAGCGGCGAGGAGCTGAAGGTGCACCACAGCAGGAGTGCGCCCAGGATCCCGCCGACGATCTGCGCGACCCAGTATCCGACGGCCTCGACGATGGTGACCCGGCCCGCGAACAACGCGCCGATCGTGACCGCGGGATTGACGTGACAGCCCGAGATCGGTCCGAGCACGTAGGCGAGACCCAAGAGGGTGAGGCCGAACGCCAGGGCGGTGCCGACGACGCCGGCATAGAAGCTCGTCCCGGTGGCACCGAAGCCGAATGACAGGGTTGCGACACCCACGGCGAAGTACACGAGGATCAAGGTGCCCAGCAGCTCAGCGGACAGTTTCCGAATCATCGACGTCCCCCTTCAGCCCAGTGCCTCCTGAGGCTAATTCCCCGGCGCGGGGTCCGGGGGTTTCGTCGATCGGAGCGGACGCCGGGCTAGAGAGGTTCCTCGGAGACGAGTTGGTAGCCCACCCCGGGGATGGTGCGGAGCAGCTCGCCCTTCTCATCGCCGAGCTTGCGCCGGAGGCGGTAGACGTACACCCGCAGGTATTGGGTCTCGGTGCCGTAGTGGGGCCCCCACACGTGCTCGAGGATCATGCGGTGCGTGCAGATCTTGCCGGCGTTGCCGCGCCAGGAACACGAGAAGGGAGAACTCCCGTGTCGTGAGCTCGACGGCTCGGTCGCCCATGCGGGCCTCGTGATGGACGAGGTCGAGGTCCAGCGCCCCGACCACGATCTCCTTGGCCTCTTCGTTGCCACGCTCCGAGGCTCGGTGCCGGAGCGCGACGCGGAGCCGAGCCTCGAGCTCGCCCATTCCGAAGGGCTTGGTCATGTAGTCGTCAGCCCCGCCGTCGAGTGATGCGATCTTGCGGTCTTCGGTGCCGTCGGCGGAGAGCACGATGATCGGGACGTCGCTCCATTGCCGGATCCTCCGGCACACTTCCATCCCGTCGATGTCGGGCAGGCCCAGATCGAGCACCACGATGTCCGGCGCGCCGATGGCGGCCTGGGAGACGCCTTGCTCCCCCGTGGACGCCACGAGGACGTCGTGTCCGAGCGCTTGCAGCCCGATGCGCAGGACCCGCAGCAGTGCCTGGTCGTCGTCGACGGCGAGGACCGTGGCCACTCAGGGCACGACCACAGACATGAGCGCCGCCGGCATCGTGAAGCAGAACCGGGCACCCCCCGCGGGCCCGTCCTCGACCCAGATCTCCTGACCGTGCGCCTCGACGAAGGCCTTGGCGATCGACAGTCCCACCCCGGTACCGCCCGAGGTCCCGCTCCGGTTGAACATTCTGAACACGTTGATCCGCTCGGCCTTGGGAACACCCGGTCCTTGGTCTTCGACGGCCAACTGCACGAGGCCGTCGTGACGGAGCCGTGCCGAAACCGTGATCGGTGTGTACGGCGGTGCGTGGCGAATGGCGTTGTCGAGCAGATTGGCGAGCACCTGGCCGATGAGAAGGTGGTCGACGTCCACCAGTGGAAGGTCGTCCTCGACGGTCACGGTGACGTCGGTGGTGTCGATCCTGTGCCCGAGCCCACGTACGGCGTCGGTGACGAGATCACCGACGGCGATCGGTTGGTTCCGGAGCTCGAGGGCTCCGGCCTGGACGCGCGACACGTCGAGCAGGTTGGTCACGAGACGGTCGAGGCGGTCGGTCTGGTTGTCGATGAGCTCCAGCAGCTCTTCGCGATCCGCCGTCGCCACCTCCGCACTCGTGCTGCGCAGGGTGGACGCCGACGCCTTGATGGTCGCCAACGGGGTGCGCAGGTCGTGCGACACAGCGCCCACCAGCGCGCGCTGGAGGCGGTCGACCTCCTCGAGCAGCTCCGTGCGCAGGGCCTGCTCTCGAAGTTGCGCCCGCTCCAGGGCAAGTGCCATGTGATTGGCGAAGGTGTGCAGGAGATCCTGGTCGTGCCGGCTGAGATGCTCGCCCCAGATGTGGAGCAACCCGATGGGACGGCCCGTGGCGGTGAGCGCCACGGTCTGGGCCTGCTCGCGTCGCGACGTCGAGGGAGCCGCCCAGGCTGGCGGGGACCCCGGGCTCGGGTGCGAGCCGCTCCAGCTCCGCGTCCGACAGGGGCTCGCCGGTCGACGCCACCACCTGCAACCGGGTCTCCACCGGGAGGAGGAGGGCCACGCTCCGAAGGGCAAAGGCTTCGTGGACTGTGGACACGATGAGCTCGAGGATCTCGGAAAGCGGGCGGTCCTCGATGAGGAGGTCGGTGAGCTCGAAGAGCCGCCGGATGGCCTCTTCGTGTTGATGGGCTTCCAGTCGCGCTCGTTCCAGCCGGGCGACGACGCTCGCCACCAACAACATCACCGCCACGTACACGAACAGCGCCACCCAGTTCTCGCTGGCTCCGACCGACAGCGTGAAATAGGGCGGGATGAACACCAGGTCGTAGACGAGGAAGCCGACGATGACGCCGAAGACGCCGGCTGCGAACCCTCCCGCGACCACACCGGTCACGACCGGTACCACGAGAACCAGACCGGTCGTGGCGATGCTCAAGTGGCTCCGGAGGGGGACCATCAAGGCCACCAGAGGTGCCATGACGGCCAGAACGGCGAGCGATCCCACCATTGTGCGCCGCCGTGTTCCCATGTGCTCTACCCTCTGTCCCTCGCCCTCCCACGATACCGGCGCCGCGATTCGTCCCCGCCCGCTCCCGTACCGGGCACAATGGGCCGATGTCCGACCCCGGTCCGGGTGATCGCCGAGACCCGATGGAGCCCGACGCCGTCGGCCCCACGGGTCGGTTCCGCATCTACATGGGAGCGGCCGCCGGTGTCGGGAAGACCTTCGCCATGCTCGACGAGGGTTGGCGGCGTCACCACCGCGGCGCAGACGTGGTCGTCGGGTTCGTCGAGACCCACGGGCGGCCACGGACCGCCGAGCTGATCCGGGACCTCGAAGTCGTGCCGCGCCGGGTCGTCGCCTACCGCGGCTCGCAGTTCGAGGAGATGGACGTCGACGCGGTGCTCGCCCGAAAACCGGAGCTGGCCCTCGTCGACGAGCTCGCCCACACGAACATCCCCGGCTCGGGACGTCACGAAAAGCGATGGCAGGATGTCCTCGAGCTGATCGATGCCGGGATCGCGGTGATCACGACGGTGAACGTGCAGCACCTCGAGAGCATCGCGGACGCCGTAGAGCGCATGACCGGCACGCGGGTGAGGGAACGGGTGCCCGACTGGGTGGTGCGCCGGGCCGACCAGCTGGAGCTGATCGACTCCTCGCCGGAAGCGCTCCGGCGACGCATGGTCCACGGGAACATCTATCCGACGGAGAAGGTGCCGGACGCGCTCACGCATTTCTTCCGCACCGAGAACCTGGTGGCGCTGCGCGAGCTTGCCCTGCGGTTCGTCGCCGACGAGACCGAGGATGAACTCCTCGCCTACCTGCGCGATCGGCACTCCGAGGGTCTGTGGGAGACCCGGGAACGGATCATGGTGGCCGTCACCGGCGCGCACGGAACCGATGCCGTGATCCGTCGCGCTGCGCGCATCGCCGCCCGGACCAAAGCGGATCTGCACGCCGTCCACGTCGTGCCTTCCGAGCAGGCGCGCGGCACAGCCGGGGCCGCTCTTGAAGTCCTGCACAAGCTCGCCGACGACCTCGGTGCCGAGTGGCATTCGATCAATCGCGATGAGCCGGCCCGGGCTCTGGTCGATTTCGCCCGTGAGCACCAGGTCACCCAGATCGTGTTGGGATCGAGTCGCCGGAGTCGGTGGGAGGAGCTCACCAAGGGCTCGGTCGTCCAGCGGGTCCTGCGCTTCGCCGCCGACTGCGACGTCGACGTGCACGTCATCGCCCGCCGCGACGTGGATCCGGTCGAAGGGCCCGACCAGTCGGAGTAGCCGCTCAGCGTGGGAGCGGAACCCGCCATTGCAACGTTGTGCCCGGTTTTTCCCCCGAACCCACGGTCATCGAACCGCCGCGCCCCTCGGCTCGGGCACGCAGGTTGGCCAAACCGCTCGACCGGGTGCTGTTGCTCATGCCGATCCCGTTGTCGGTCACGGTGACCGTCAGGTCGTCGTAGACGTCGACCCGCACCTCGACCCGTGACGCCTGGGCGTGACGCGCCGCGTTGGAGAGTCCCTCACGCACCACGGCCAGGAGATCGGGGACGAGCTCCTCGGGGACCTTGGTGTCCACGGGGCCGTCGAACTGCAGACGCGGTTGGAAGCCCAGGCCCTGGGCCGCCATCGATGTCACGTCGAGAAGTCGAGCGCGCGTGCTGGTCCCCACCCTGTCGCTCGTTCGCAGCGCCAACGAGAAGATCGTGGACCGTACGTCGCGGATCGTGGCGTCGAGCTCCTCGATCGACTCCCCGATGCGTTCCAAGCCCGCCGGGTCCACGATGGAACGGGAGGCGGCCTGAAGGGCCATGCCGACGGCAAAGAGCCGTTGGATCACATGGTCGTGGAGGTCCCTGGCGATGCGCTCGCGGTCGCCCATCACCGCGAGCTGTTCACGGTCGTTCTGCGCACGGTCGAGCTCGATGGCGAGCCCCGCCTGTTGCCCGAAGCTCTCGACGACCCGTATCTCCTCGGTGCTGAAGCCGGCGCGCCCTACGAGGCGCACCACGCCCAGAACCCCGGCGTTTCCGTGCGACGTCGTGATCGGCACCAGGAGCAGGGGGCCGAGCCCGGTGGGGAGGGCGTCGGGGCGGTCCGCGCTCGAGCACCGATGAGGGGTCGTTCGTCACGATCGAGCGCCCCGACGTGAAGACCCGCCCTGCCGTGGAGCCTTGGATGGGGAAGACCTCACCGTGCCGGCGTGCCACCGGAGCTCCGTGGGTCGCCATCACCTCGAGCAACGACGCGTCGTTGTCGGCGACGACGCTCACCGTGATGCCGTCCGCGTCGGAGAGCTCCGAGGCGCGCCGGGCGATCAGGGCCAACCACTGGTCGACACCGCCACCAGCGAGCATGGACCGCCTGACTTCGGAGATCGAACCCAGCCACCGTTCGCGTCGCTGCCCGTCGACGAGGAGGCGGCGCAGCTCGCGCTCGGCGCGCTTGCGGGCGGTGATGTCCCGCAGCACAGCCGAGATCCCGGTGGAGGCGCCGCCGGGCTCCCGGATGAGCGAGAGGGCCTCGGCCACCTCGATCTCCTGCCCGTTCTTGTGGACTCGGACCGTGTCGCGGGTGGGGAGGTGCATGCCGCCACGCACGCGAGCCATCTGCTCTTCGAAGTCGGCCTGCAAGCCCCCGGGGACCAGTCGCGACACCTGGTGGCCGCAGATCTCCTCCGCGCTGTAACCGAGCAGTCGTTCGGCACCGGGATTCCACGTGGTGAGCGAACCGCTCAGGTCCATCGACACGATGGCGTCTTCCGACGACGACACGATCGCGGCCAACCACGCGCCCGCCTCCCACTCCGAGCGTCGGTGGCTGAGGTCCCGCACCACGGCCAATGTGAGGGGTCGCTCGGGCACCCCCAGGGGGGACAGGCTGATGTCAGCGGGGAATTCGGTCTGGTCCAGGCGTTTGGCCCACAACTCAGGGCCCCTGCCCATCGGACGCGAACGCGGGATGTGCGACGTACTGGGCGCGCAGTCTCGCATGGTTGTCCCGGTGACGATCGGGGACGAGGACCTCGACTGCGATCCCGGTGAGGGCACCGGGACGGTAGCCGAACATCGACTCGGCCCCGGTGTTTGCCGCCACGATCGTGCCCGTCGCATCGGCCACGATGGCGGCGTCGGGGATCACCCGGAGGACGGTGTCGATCACCTGTGCCGAGCCCGTGTCGATGTCGGGAGCCTGCTCGACGTGCTGTCGGGTCGACATGTCGATCAGCACCGCTGCCTTGCTCGCACGTGTGAATGCTAATGGCGCCATCGCCACACGACGCGAGCGCCGGTGCTCTCAGGCGTCCTCGATCCCGTAGAAGACTCGCTCCACCACCCTGCGGGCCCGGCGGGTGACTCGGCGGTAGTCGTCGCGCAGTGACGACGGCGTGGTGCCGAGGCTCCTCGCCAGGTGTGAGAGCTGATCGGCCTGGGTGGGCAGGGCGTCACCCGGTATCCCGCCCCCGGGGAGCGCGCCCACGAGGTGCCAACGGTTTCTGGTCCGCTCGCAGAACCGGTACGCGTCTCGCAGCGCAACCTGGTCCGGGCGGTCGAGCACACCTCGATCCGCCAGGATGTCGAGCGCCTTGTGGGTGCTCGGCTCGGGAATCCGGTGGCGGAGCTGCAGCAGCTGGACCGTCCACTCGATGTCGGAGAGAGAGCCGCGTCCGAGCTTCAGGTGGAACTGCGGGTCCTCGCGCGACGGGATCCGTTCTCGCTCGATGCGCGCCTTCATCCTCCTGATCGCCGCCACGTCGTCCTGGGTGAGAGGGCGGCCCCACGCGAACTCGTCGACCAGTCTCGTGAACCGCTCGCCCAGATCGCGATCGCCGGCCACCACGCGGGCCCTGGTGAGCGCCTGGCGTTCCCAGGTCTCGGCCCAGCGGTCGAAGTACGTGGCGTACCCGTGCAGATCGCGGGCCAGGCGCCCCTGCCCGCCCTCGGGCCGGAGCCCGAGGTCGATGGTGGCCACACGCTCAGCGGGGCTCGGTCCGTGCATCAGGTACAGAAGGGACTCGGCGACGGTCTCGCCCTCGAGATCACCGGCATCGTCGTAGACGAGGAGAAGGTCGAGATCGCTGCCGTAGGACATCTCGGCTCCGCCGAGGCGACCGATTCCCACGATCGTGAACGGCATGCCCGGATGGACCACCTCGAGGGCCACTTCGAGGAGCGCTTCGCTCATTGTGGTGAGAGCCCGACCCGTGGCCACGACGTCGTCGACGTCGAGCAGGTCGCGCGCCGCAATCCGAACGTGCTGGTCTTGTCGCAGGCGAACGAGCTGGCCCCGTCGCCACGTCTCGTCGTCGTTCCGGTGAAGTCGCTCCGCGGCTTCGGCCACCAAGGCCTCACGAGGAGTCGGTGTCAACGCCGCGTCGTCACCGATGTCGCCGATGAGCTCGGGATTGCGCTCTATCGCCTCGATCAGTATCCGGCTCGATCCGAGCAGCAGGCACAGGCGCCGGGCCGCCTCGGGCGACTCCCGGAAGGCGGAGACCAGAAGCGAGCGCTGGTGGGCATGCACGACGAGGTTGCGCAGGCCCAGCAGCCCGAGGTCGGGGTCGGGCGAGAGCGAGAGCCAGTCGAGCACGAGAGGGAGCATCTGGGCCATCAACCGCGAGCTGCGCGTCAGACCGCCGGCGAGATCCTCGACCGCGGCCCGGGTCCTCGCCGCGTCGGAAAAGCCGAACGCGTCGAGGCGTCGGGCCACCGCCTCGGCCGACATCACCGGGCCCGTGGTCGTCCCCGGTGTGCCCGGTTCCGGCGACCCCGGGGAATCCGCAGTGGCGAACGCTTCGAGGAGGGGGCGGAAGAAGAGTCGCTCGTGGATGGCCCTCACGTCGCGTTGACAGTGGCGCAGCGTGTCGTCGAACCGGGCCGTGGCCGAGTCCGAGGCGTCGTCGCGGTATCCCATGACCAGTGCGACCCGACGTCGCGCCGCCGGATCGCTCGGCACCGCGTGGGTCTGGTCCTCCTCGACCAGCTGCAATCGGTGCTCCACGGTGCGCAGGAATCTGTAGGAGTCGGCCAACACGGTGGCGTCCTCGGCTGCCACGTACCCGGCTGCCGCCAGATCGGCAAGCGCGCCCAGAGTGGAGCGGTCTCTGATCCCCGCGTCGTGACGGCCGTGGACGAGCTGGAGGAGCTGCACCGAGAACTCGATGTCCCGGATCCCACCCGGGCCGCGCTTGATCTCTCGTCCGACCAGGCCACGTCCGGCCACGACTCCTTCTGTCCTGGCTTTCATCGACCGCACCTCGGCCAGCTGGTCGGCGCTGTAGTTCTTTCCCCACACCTGTTCGACCGCGGCACTCTCGAACTCCCGACCGAGCTCGTCGTCCCCGGCGACGGCGCGTGCCTTCAACAGTGCTTGGAACTCCCATGTCGCAGCCCACCGGCCCCAATAGGCGCCGTAACTGTCGAGAGACCGCGTCAGGGGGCCCGCACGCCCCTCGGGTCGGAGGTCGACGTCGACACGGAAACAACGCCGGGCGATCTGCAGGATCTGGCGCGCCCTCTCCTCGTCGGGACGGTCGGCCGTGACGAAGAGGATGTCGACGTCGCTCGCGTAGTTGAGCTCGTGGCCACCCAGCTTGCCCATGCCGATGACGGCGATGGCCTGATCGCCCGTGGCGAGGGAGACCGCACCGCCGAGCACGTGCTGGGCCAGATCGGCCAGCGCCGCGGTGACGGTCTCGAGGGTGTCGATTCCGAGCAGGTCGCGTGCCGCGATGCGGAGCAGCTCGAGGCGCTTGGTGCGTGCCAAGGCGTCTGGGTCCGACTCCTCGACGATGACGGGTCGGTCGAGGGCGTCGAGGACGTCGAGGGCGGCCGGGTCGACCACACAGAGCCGACCCAGGGAGTTGCTCGCCGCGCTCGACTCGGACCAGCACCGAGGCCAGAGCGCTTGGTTCGGCGCCCGATACCAGTCGTCCGACGGCGTCGGGGTGTTCGGCCACCAGGCGGTGCAAGGTGGCCGACGTCACCACCGGTGCCGCGGAGCGCTCGATCAGGGTGGTGAGTGCACCGGGCACTGCCGCCGGACCAGTCGAGCGGCTACCGGCCCGGTGTTGCCCGGGTGACGGAGCGGCCATCTCCGCAGCATGCCAGGCCGGGCACGGCAAGGCTGCCGGTAGGATTTCGCCGTGTCCCACCTGCGTTTGGCGCTGTGCCAGCTCGACACCGTCGTGGGTGAGGTGGAGGGCAACGCCGGCCGGATCATCGATCGCTTGGCGCGCGTCGAGTCGCAGGGCGCGGACGTGGCTGCCTTCCCCGAGCTGGCCATCACCGGCTACCCCCCCGAGGATCTTCTGTTGAAGCCGGCCTTCGTGGCCCACAACCTGGCTGCGCTCGAAAAGGTGGCGGCGGCCACATCCGCGTGCGTGGCCCTGGTGGGGTTCGTCGACGTCGTGGGCGACGAAGCTCTCGACGACGCTGTGGCCCACGCGGCCGGTGCAGGTGCGGTCGCCCGAGAGGCTGCCATTCGGGGCGCGCCGCGCCGGCTTCGCAACGCCGTCGCCGTCTGCGTCGGAGGAGGCGTGCTCGGCGTGTACCACAAGCGCCGGCTTCCCAACTACGGGGTGTTCGACGAGGAGCGCTGGTTCGCTCCCGGGACGACCGACCTCGAGCTCTACGAGATCGCCGGCATGCCCCTCGGGGTGTCGATCTGTGAAGACCTGTGGTTCCCGGATGGGCCGGTCCCGTTGCAGGCGGCCGGCGGCGCACGCCTCGTGGTCAACGTGAACGCGTCTCCCTACTCGATCGGGCGCGAAGCCGACCGTATGGCCGTGGCTCGTCAGCGCGTGGCGGAGGCGGGGTGCGCCATCGCCTACGTCAACCAGGTCGGCGGCCAGGACGAGCTGGTCTTCGACGGCGGCTCGTTCGTCATGGACCCCGCGGGCAACGTCGTTGCGTGCGCTCCCAGATTCAGCGAGGCATCTCTCGTTGTCGACATCCCCGTTCTGCCCGAGGGCCCCCGTCCGACTCTGCCGGTGGTGTCGGTCAGCACCTCTCCTCGTGACCGCCTCAGCTGCCCCGCACCGGCGGCGCCGGCCCCTCTCGACGAGGAGGCGGAGGTCTACGAAGCCCTCGTACTGGGAACGCGCGACTACCTGAAGAAGAACGGCTTCACCGACGCCGTGATCGGCCTGTCGGGGGGGATCGACTCGTCGCTCGTCGCCGCCGTCGCCGTGGACGCGCTGGGAGCGGGTCATGTGCACGGCCTGTCGATGCCGTCTCGCTATTCGAGTCGAGGGTCGGTCACCGACGCCGCCTCGTTGGCCGAGCACCTCGGTATCGACCTTCTGAGCGTCCCCATCGAGGCCGCCCACGCCGCGTTGGGCTCGGTTCTCACCGCCGCGCTCGGTGACGCTCCCTCGGGCCTCACCGACGAGAACCTCCAATCGCGCATCCGAGGCGTCGTGCTCATGGCGGTGTCCAACGCCCGGGGTTGGATCGTTCTCACCACCGGCAACAAGAGTGAGCTGGCGACCGGGTACTCGACCTTGTACGGCGACTCCGCCGGTGGGTTCGCCGTCATCAAGGACGTCCCGAAGACCCTCGTCTACCGCCTGTGTCGATACCGGAACGCCCGTGACGGCACAGAGGTCGTCCCCGAGTCGGTGCTGAACAAGCCCCCGTCAGCCGAGTTGCGCCCCGATCAGCGTGACGATCAGAGCCTTCCCCCGTACGAGATCCTCGATCCCCTGCTCGAGGCGCTCGTGCTCCATGACCGGTCGATCGCGGACGTCGTCGGCAGCGGGTACGACCCCGCGCTCGTGGTCCGCGTCGCCGCTCTCGTCGACGGCGCCGAGTACAAGCGCCGGCAATCCCCGCCCGGCGTCCGCATCACGGCCAAGGCCTTCGGCAAGGATCGGCGCATGCCCATCACGAACCGGTATCGCGATCCCGCACCCGAGACGGCACCCCTGGCCGCAGGCCCGGGTTCTGGCACCGAGGGAGGAACGGGCCGACGTGCCTGACCGATTCGACGCGGCTGCGCTGGCGATGGGTGGGGGACCCCTCGACGGTGTCGCGGTGTCGGGGGGATCGGCATTGTCGCTCGACGAGGCGGCCCGGCTGGTCGGGTCGTACCAGTGGGTCGAGCGTCGACTGTTCGAGGTGCTCGGCTCGTGGGTGGCGTCCGAGCCGGTGCCCGAGGCCCAGGTGCTGTTCGACGTGTACAGCCAACAGCACGCCTGGCATGCCGACTTGTTCACCGAGCGACTGCCGGCGCTCGATTCCGTCGACCCCGGGTCTTTGGTCGTGCCACCCAGTGCCGAGGTGGACCGTATGTTCGCCGTGCTCGCCGGGGTCGTGCCCGATGACGAGGGCTCCGGCGCCGACGGGAACCTGCTGCCGCGAAGCGGGCATCTCGATGTGCCCGCGGGCGGCACGCTGCCGCGTCTGGTCGGCATGGGCCGGGTGGTGCTGCCCCGACTGGTCACGGGCTACACCCTCCACCTCCGCCGGGTCTCACCCGTTGTGGACGCGCCGGTCGCCCGGTGTCTCCGGCTCGTGTTGCGCGACGAGACAGAGCAGTGGCAGGCCATCGAGGCCCTGACCCAAGCGCTGCTGCGTCGTCCCCATGACGTCGCCGTCGTGACGGGGCATCAGCAGCGCCTCGAGGCGTTGATCGCGGGATCGGGGGCCGGGCTCGTGCCGTGGCCCCTACGGGCCGATCCCCCCGGGGCGCCGCCGCAGCCCCTGTCGCCGTGACCGGGCACGTTGTGCTCCTGCTGTGAACGGAGTGGAGGTGGAGCAGGCCTCGGGGCGCGGCGGAGATGGTCTTGGCGGACGCCGCCGGAGGCGCTCTCAAGGGCTCGGGTCTTGACTCTGGAAGTAAACTGATATCCACAGGTGAGTTGCATGCGTTGCCCCAAGGCTTCGACCACCGGCAGGGATCGCCGGAGGGTTCCGACGAAGGGTTGAGACGTTGGCAAAGGAGCGCGTCGAGCGCGACGAGGAGGATCTGGTCCGGCTCTACCTGACCGATATCGGTCAATACCCGTTGCTCACCAAAGACGACGAGGTGCGCCTGGCCCAGACCATCGAGGGAGGTCGGGCCGCGGAGTCGGAGCTGGCCACGAAGATGAAGGACCTCACCCCGGCCAAGCGTCGAGAGTTCAAGCGCAAGATCCAGACCGGCGAACAGGCCCAGCAGACATTCGTCCAGTCCAACCTCCGCCTGGTGGTGTCGATCGCCAAGAAGTACCAGGCATCGGGGCTTCCCCTCCTCGACCTCATCCAAGAAGGGAACCTCGGCTTGATGCACGCCGTCGAGAAGTTCGACTGGCGCAAGGGGTTCAAGTTCTCCACCTATGCGACGTGGTGGATCCGCCAGGCGATCACCCGCGGCATCGCCAACACGGGCAGGACGATCCGGCTTCCGGTGCATGCCGGCGACACGCTGGCGCGCGTCCAGAAGGCGCAGGCTCGTCTGGAGCTGAAGCTGGGCCGTCCCGCCACCCTGGCCGAGCTCGGCGCCGAGGTGGAGATGCCCGAGGACAAGTTGATCGAGGCGCTGCGTTTCCGGGCCGAGCCCCTGTCGTTGTCCGAGCCCCTGCGCGAGGACGGGGACGCCGAATTGGGCGACGTGGTCGAGGACCGCTCGGCCGAATCACCGTTCGAGGTCGCCGCGACGTCGCTGCTGCCCGAGGAGATCAACCGCCTGTTGTCGCCCCTCGACGAGCGCGAGCGCGAGATCCTTCGCCTGCGCTTCGGTCTCGACCGGGGCGAGCCCCGAACCTTGGAAGAGGTCGGCGAGCACTTCAACCTCACGCGGGAGCGCATACGCCAGATCGAGGCGCGGGCCATGTCGAAGCTGCGTCACCCGTCATCGGACACCGGCGCACGCGACCTGCTCACGGTCTGAGCGCACTTCAGTCGTCTCCGGCGTGACGGCCCTGGTCAGGGCCTCGGGACAGAGAGCCACCGCGCGTGAGTAGGATCAACTCCCGTGAAGAAGCTATTGATCCTCGCCATCCTCGTCGGTCTGGGCCTCATCGCCGCCAAGCGGCTGCGCGAAGCCTGATCGAACCTAGGTACGGGCGCCTTTGTGCCCGTACCGTCTGACGAGCACAGCGGCACCCGTGGCGGCGAGCGCCACTCCGGTCAACGCGGCCGCCGTCGGGAGATTGGGAACCGGCACGCGGTCGCGGAGCCGCACGGGTCGGGTGAATTGCAGGGTCTCCCAACCCCTGTCGCGCGCCAGGCGTGCCAGCACGCGATCGGCGTTGACCACCACAGGATGCCCGACCGCCTCGAGCATGGGGACGTCGGTGTAGGAGTCGGAGTACGCGTACGACGCCGCCAGGTCGATGCCCTCGAATTTGGCCAGGTCGCGCATGGCTTCGGCCTTGAAGGGCCCGTAGGCGTAGAAGGCCATCTCACCGGTGTAGCGACCGTCGAGGTCCACCACGGCCCGACTGGCGATGGCGCCGTCCACACCCAGGTATTCGGCGAGGGGCTGCACGATCTCCTCGGGCGATGCCGAGACGAGGTAGGTCTTTCTCCCCGAGGCGTGGTGCTGCTCGAGGAGCTCGAGGGCCTCGGCGTAGATGATCGGCTCGACCACCTCGTCGAGGGTCTCGCGCACGATCCGTGACACCTCGCCCTGGTCCCATCCACAGGTGAGCTTCAGCACCGACTCGCGGATCTTGGCCAGTTTCTGTTCGCTCGCGCCCAGGTGCAGGTACACCAGCTGCGAGGTCAGTGCCCGCACGACCGTGGCCCGTGAGATCAAGCCGCCGCGGTAGAAGTGGTGGCCGAAGGCTGCCATCGACGCCCGGGCGATGATGGTCTTGTCGAGATCGAAGAAGGCCGCCTCCATGACCGGAATTGTACGGGGGCGACACCCCGCCCCGGGACCACGTGTCGACCGGGTCGGCGGGAAGGGCGGTGCCGCGACCGGGACGACGACCGGTCAGTCACCCACCAGCAGCTGCTGGACGGCCCTCTCGGCTTCTCCGGTGACGAGCACCATGACCTCGTCCCCCGGGTCGAGCACGGTGTCGCCACGGGGGACGACGAGTCGGTCCCCGCGTACCACCGCCACCACCGTGGCATCCCGGGGGAACTGGAGATCGACCAGGGAGGTCCCCGCCGCGGGCGAGCCCTCGGCCAGGGTCACCTCGACCAGATGCGCGTTGCCGCGCTCGAATTGCAGCAGCCGGACGAGCGATCCGACCGACACCGCCTCCTCCACCAGCGCCGTCAACAGTTGGGGCGTCGACACCGAGATGTCGACTCCCCACGACTCGTTGAACAGCCATTGGTTGCTGGGGTGGTTCACTCTGGCGATCACGCGGGAACGGCGAATTCCTGTTTCGCCAGCAAGGAGATCACCAGGTTGTCCTCGTCGTCGCCGGTGGCCGCCACGGCCACGTCCACCTGGGCCATGCCCGCCGAGTCGAGGGAGTTGACTTCGCACGCATCGGCGGCGACCAAGGTGACGTCGACCGTGGAGCGCAACCGCTCCACGAGGTCGGGGTCCCTCTCGATGAGCAGGACGTCGTGACCGTTGGCGGCCAGGTCCTTGGCGATAGCGGTTCCCACGCTGCCGGCCCCGGCAATGGCGACTTTCACCGTGCCGCCCCGAAGGCACGGCCCTCGGGCAGTGTGGACCCGCCGTCGAAACGGCGCTCGAGCTCACCGACGGAGTCTTTGAGCACCGCCAGATGCAGCACGTCGCCCTCCTGGCCCACGAGGTCGCCCACCTCGAGGCGAGGCATGCCCGACCGGGTGACCGCCACCACCTTGACCTTCCCGGGCATACCGAGGTCGCGCAACGCCTTGCCGGCCCACCCCTCGGGAAGGACGCGCTCGACGAGGACGAGATGCCCTGACGGGTCGCTCCATTCGCCGACGACGGCTTCGGGCAACAACCGGTGCATCACCTGGTCGATCGTCCACGTCACGGTGGCCACCGTGGGGATGCCGAGCCGCTGGTAGATCTCGGCCCGCCGGGGATCGTAGATCCGGGCCACCACGCTGCGGATGCCGTAGTTCTCCCGCGCGATCCGTGCCGTCAGGATGTTCGAATTGTCCCCGCTGGTCACCGCGGCCAGGGCGCCCGCCTGTTTCGCGCCGGCACGGTCGAGGTCGTCACGGTCGAAGCCCGAGCCCACGACCCGCGTCCCGGGCCAGTCGGCGGGGAGGCGGCGGAAGGCGCGCGGCACCTTGTCGATGATCGACACGGTGTGGCCTTGATCGACCAGTCTGATGGCGAGACCGGAGCCCACCCGCCCACACCCGACGATCACGACGTGCACCGGCACCATGCAACACGGCATTGCAGCGCGGGACAACTCACAGGATGTGCTTACCTGAAGGCGTGAGCGAGGTACCGGCGCCCGCGGAGGGCGAGACCGTCCCCTCAGGCGTGAAGCCGAGCGCTGGTCCCATGGTCACTCGTGCCCCGGGGCAGGCGGCGGGACGCCAGGTCGCTCCCGAGGCGCTGCCCTCTCCCGACGTCATCGCCCTCCCCGAGACCATCCGGTACCGGCTCAAGAACGCCGTCCTCGGCCCACCGCTGGCCTCCGAGCGCCAGTCCGTCGAGCGCCTCGGCAAGCCCACGGCGTTGGCCGTGCTGTCCTCGGACGTCATCTCGTCCTCGGCGTATGCCACCGAGCAGATCCTGGTCCAGCTGGTCAAGTACGTCGGCGTCGCCGCGTTCGCGCTGGTGGTGCCGGTGACCATCGCCGTCGTCGTCGTCCTGCTCTTCGTGACGGCCTCGTATCTCGAGGTCGTGAAGGTGTACACGAAGGCCGGTGGCGCCTACGTGGTGGCGCGCGAGAACTTCGGCCTGGGCGTGGCCCAGATCGCGGCGGTATCGCTCCTCATCGACTACACGCTGACGGTGGCGGTGTCGGTGGCGGCCGGGGTTGACGCGCTGACGTCGGTCTTCCCCAACCTCAAGGGCGCCACGGTGTGGATCGCCATCGGCCTCGTCGTGCTCATCGCCTACGGCAACCTGCGCGGCATCCGCGAGGCGGGCCGGACCTTCGCCGTGCCCACGTATTTCTTCATCGCCAACATGGCGCTGCTGATCGCGGTCGGCTCGGTCAAGGCGGTCCTCGGTGACCTGCACCCCCATTCGCTCCACGCCAGCGGGGCGGTCTCGGCCGGCACGCCGGGACACGGCCTGCTCCTCGGCGCCTCGGTGTTCATCGTGATGAAGGCGTTCGCCTCGGGAGGCTCGGCCTTGACCGGCACCGAGGCCATCTCCAACGGCGTGAGCATCTTCCGGCCCCCCGAGTCGCGCAACGCCCGCATCACGCTCGTGATCATGAGCCTCGTGCTCGGATCGCTCGTGCTCGGCATCGCGGCCTTGGCCGCCATCGTGCACCCCGTGCCCTACGTTCTGGGCACCCCGACGGTCCTCGCCCAGGTGGCCAAGTACGTCTACGGGCCCGGCGCCTTCGCGCACGTGCTGTTCGTGCTCCTCCAAGCGGGCACCATGCTCATCCTCGTCCTGGCCGCCAACACCAGCTTCACCGGGTTCCCCTTCCTGGCCAGCTTCGCTGCCGACGACTCCTACCTGCCGCGCCAGCTCATGCGCCGCGGACACCGCCTGGTGTTCTCCACGGGGATCCTCGTGCTCACGGTGGCATCGGTCGTCCTGTTGCTCGTCACCGACGCCAAGCTCGACAACCTCATCGCCTTGTACGCCATCGGCGTGTTCACCGGGTTCACCATGGCCGGCGCGGGCATGGTCAAGTACCACCTGACCAATCACGAGCCGCATTGGCGGCGTGGCGCGGTCATCAACGGCACCGCTGCCGGGCTGTCGTTCGTGGTGCTCCTCATCTTCGCCGTGACCAAGTTCCGCGAGGGGGCATGGGTCGTCGTCGTGCTCCTTCCCCTGGGTGTGCTGGCGCTCCTGCGCCTGCACCGGCAGTACGCCGAGGAGGACCAACAGCTCGAAGCGGGCGCGTCACAGGCGTGCGAGGCCCCCGTGCTGCGGCACCACGTGGTCGTGGTGCTCGTCGACCGGATGGACCTGGCCACGGCCCGGGCCGTCCAGTACGCGCGCACGCTGTCGCCCGACCATCTCCGGGCCGTGCATTTCGCCGTCGACCCGCTCGAGGCCGCCGCGCTGGAGCATGACTGGAGCCGCCTCGGGTTGTCGCGCCTGCCGCTCGACATCATCGACTGCCCGGACCGGCGCCTGGCCCGCGCCGCGCTCGAGCTGGCGGCGCAGCTCACGCGCGACGGCGACACCGAGCTCACGATGCTGTTGCCCCGCCGCGGCTTCGCCGCGGGGTGGCGTCGCCTGCTCCATGACCGAAGTGCCGATCGCATCGCGGCCGCCGTCGGCCACCTACCCCACGTCAATGCAACCATCGTGCCGTTCCAGCTGTCGGGGGGCTGGCGCCACGAGACCGACGGAACGCCCACCGGCACCCCGCCGTCGCGACCGGTGCGGTCGTCGGTGCGCGCCGGGGAGGAGCTCTCACCCCCGGTGGCGGGCACGACCCCCATCGGCGATGCGCAGTGGCGTCAACGGGTGCGGGTGGCGGGGAAGATCCGATCGGTACGGGTGCCCACCGGGGGGGCGACGGCCAACCTCGAATGCACGCTCGTGGACGGCTCGGGGGCGATCCTCCTCGTCTTTCAGGGGCGGCGCCGGATCCCCGGGATCCAGCAGGGGGCGCGGCTGGTGGCCCAGGGAATGGTCGGCGCCTGGGAGGGCCGCCTGGCCATCTTGAACCCCGACTACGAGCTCATCGCCGGTCCCGACACCAAGGAGGTCGACGTCGGGGTCTGAGGGTCCTCGCTGGGCAGACCCCGGGAGCTTCCTTGCCCGTCGTCGCGTGGAGTCGGTATCGTCGGCCCCCGTTCTTCGGGGGAGCGTCTCAGCTCGAGGCCGCGCCCGACCCCCGGGTCCGACCATCTGACCAATTGCCTTGACCGAACCCGAGATCTCGCCCGCCGAGTCTCGTCCCAGGGCCTCGGGGCCCATGTGAAGGGAGTAGTAGGTACATGACCCACTTCCTCGCCGCCGAAGGGGGGTACCAGAGCTTCGTCTTCTCGAACACCGAGAAGGTGTGGTTGGTCATCGCCCTGGTCACCGCCATCTTCGGCCTCGCCGTGGGGCTGGTCCTCATGCGAGGTGTGCTGCGCGCGGACACCGGGACCCCGAAGATGCGGGAGATCGCGGCTGCCATCCAGGAGGGTGCTGTCGCCTTCCTCCGCCGCCAATTCCGCGCCATCGGGATCATCGTCATCCCCCTGGCGGTGTTGATCTTCTTCACGGCCACCAAGGTCGCCCGGCCCAACGGCACGATCGCCCTGTCGTTCGGCGCGGCGGGCGGGTTCCGGGTGGTGTGCTTCCTGGCCGGGGCGACGCTCTCGGGTCTCACCGGCTTCATCGGCATGAGCCTGGCCGTCCGGGGCAACGTCCGCACCGCGGCTGCGGCGCGCGACGGCAAGCTGCCCGGAGCGCTCAGGGTGGCCTTCCGTACCGGTGCCATCACGGGGATGCTGTGCGTCGGCCTGGGTCTGCTCGGGGCGACGGTGATCGTGTTCCTCTTCCAGAACACCGCCACTGCCGTGCTGGTCGGCTTCGGGTTCGGCGCCTCGCTCATAGCCCTGTTCATGCGTGTCGGCGGGGGCATCTTCACCAAGGCCGCCGATGTCGGCGCCGACCTGGTGGGCAAGGTCGAGGCGGGCATCCCCGAGGACGACCCCCGCAACGCCGCCACCATCGCCGACAACGTCGGCGACAACGTCGGCGACTGCGCGGGCATGGCCGCGGACCTCTTCGAGTCCTACGTCATCACCATCATCGCGGCGATCATCCTGGGTTTCGCCGCCTTCACCTCCCTGGGGAAGTCCTTCCAGGGCAACGCGGCACGAGCGGTGGTGTTCCCGCTGATCGTTCCGGCCATCGGCATCGCGGCGTCGGCGATCGGCGTCTACGTCGTGCGGGCCCGGGTCAAGGACAAGTCGGCCATGGCGCCCATCAACCGCGGCTTCTGGACCGCCGCCGCGCTGACCGTGCTCGGAGCGGGCCTCGTGGCCGGCTTCTACCTCCACTACATGAAGGCGTTCTACGCCGTGCTCACCGGCGTGATCCTCGTGCTCGTCGCCAGTCAGATCACCGAGCACTTCACGTCGACCGAGCGTCCTCCGGTGCGCGAGATCGCCGAGTCGGCGCGTACGGGCCCGGCCACGACGGTGCTCTCGGGGATCGCCTACGGCCTCGAGTCGACGGTGTGGGCCATCCTCGCCATCGCCATCGCCATCGGGGTGTCGGTCGAGCTCGCCCACGGCAACATCGAGCTCACCCTCTACCTCATCTCCCTGACGGGGATCGGCATGCTCTCCACGGCCGGCATGGTGGTGTCCGAGGACAGCTTCGGGCCTGTCTCGGACAACGCCGCCGGTGTGGCCGAGATGTCGGGTGAGTTCACCGGTGAGGCCGAGCGGGTCATGGTGAGCCTCGACGCCGTGGGTAACACGACCAAGGCCATCACCAAGGGTGTCGCCATCGGGTCGGCGGTCATCGCCTCGGTGTCGCTGTTCGGCTCGTTCGTCGAGACGATCGTGTCGCAGCTGGGCCTGCACGTCCCGGCTTCGAAGCTCTTCAGCATCGAACAGACCCAGATCAACGTGGCCAACCCGACGATCTTCATCGGCCTGCTCATCGGCGGCTCGGTGGCGTTCCTGTTCTCCTCGCTCGCCATCCGGGCCGTCGGGCGCTCGGCCGGCACCGTGGTCCAGGAGGTCCGGCGTCAGTTCCGGGAGCACCCCGGGATCATGGACTACACCGAGAAGCCCGAATACGGGCGGGTGATCTCGATCTGCACCGCCGCCGCGCAGCGCGAGCTCGTGACCCCGGCGCTGCTGGCGGTACTGACCCCGGTGATCGTCGGCTTCGGGATCAACTACCTCGCCCTCGGCGCCTTCCTCGCCGCCGCGATCCTGACCGGGCAGCTCATGGCGAACTTCCTTTCGAACTCGGGTGGGGCGTGGGACAACGCCAAGAAGTACATCGAGGACGGGCACGAGGGCGGCAAGGGATCCGAAGCCCACACCGCGGCGGTGATCGGAGACACCGTCGGCGACCCCTTCAAAGACACCGCCGGCCCGGCCCTCAACCCCCTGATCAAGGTGATGAACCTGGTCTCGCTGCTCATCCTGCCGGCGGTGATCACCCTCCGCCATCACACCGGGGCGCGGCTGGGCATCGCCGGCGCCGGGGTCGTGATCCTGATCGGCGCCATCGCGTTCTCCAAGCGCAAGTCCGAGGGCTTCGGCGCCGAGGAGGCGGTCACCGAGCACAAGGCGCCGAGCGAGCCCGCCCCGGCGGCCGTGGAGGCCTGACGGAACCGGCGGTCGGTCCCAACCGAGGTGGGGGCGCGGAGATGAAATCGCTGGCCACGGTCATCGGGGCACGGACACGGCCCCGGGCGCTGTTGACACGGGCGTTGTGAACCCCCCACGCTCGTCCACGACCATGCCACCTTCCCCCCGCTCCCCGTCGGCCCGTTCCGCCGGCGCGGGCAAGCCCCTCGTCATCGTGGAGTCGCCCGCCAAGGCCCGCACCATCGCGGCGCTGCTCGGCGGCGGGTTCGTCGTCGAGTCGTCGGTCGGCCACATCCGCGACCTGCCGCGCCGGGCCGACGAGATCCCCAGCGCCTACAAGGGTGAGGGCTGGGCGCGCCTCGGGGTCGACGTCGACAACGGGTTCAAGCCCCTGTACGTCGTGGCGCCCGAGAAGAAGTCGGTCGTGGCCCGCCTCAAGTCCCTCCTGGCGGGGGCGAGCGAGGTCTACCTCGCCACAGACGAGGACCGCGAAGGCGAGTCGATCGCGTGGCATCTCACCGAGGTGCTCTCGCCGCGGGTGCCGATCAAGCGCATGGTCTTCCACGAGATCACCGCGCCGGCGTTGCAGCGCGCCGTGGAGGAGTGGCGCGATCTCGACCGACGGCTGGTGGACGCCCAGGAGGCCCGGCGCATCCTCGACCGCCTCTACGGCTACGAGGTGTCGCCGGTGCTGTGGAAGAAGGTGATGCCCCGGCTGTCGGCGGGACGGGTCCAGAGCGTCGCCACCCGGATGATCGTCGAGCGGGAGCGGGCCCGCATGCGTTTCCGGGCCGGCACGTGGTGGGACCTCGAAGGGACCTTCGACGCCGACGGGCAGAGCTTCACGGCGAACCTGGTGGCGGTGGGAGGGACGCCGGTGGCGACCGGACGTGACTTCACCGAGACCGGGGAGCTCGCCCGGGCCGACGTCGTGCTCCTCGCCGAGGCCGAGGCGGCGCGTCTGGTGCAGGGCCTCGCCGGGCAGCCCTTCACGGTTCGGGCTGTGACCGAGAAGCCCTACCGGCGCTCGCCCGCACCCCCGTTCATGACCTCGACACTGCAACAAGAGGCCAGTCGCAAGCTGCGGTTCGGGGCACAGCGCACCATGCAGGTGGCCCAGCGCCTCTACGAGCAGGGCTGGATCACCTACATGCGGACCGACTCCACGACGTTGTCGGAAGAGGCCCTCACCGCGGCGCGTGCCCAGGCGTCGGCGCTGTACGGGCGCGAGTACATTCCCGACGCGCCGCGCCGCTACGAGCGCAAGGTGAAGAACGCCCAGGAGGCGCACGAGGCCATCCGACCCGCCGGGGAGACCTTCCGGACCCCCGACGAAGCCGGTCGCGAGTTGAGCGGCGACACGCTCCGGCTCTACGACCTCATCTGGAAGCGCACGGTGGCCTCGCAGATGGCCGATGCGACGGGCACGAGCGCACAGCTCCGCCTGGTGGGGATCCCCGCGCAGCGGACGCCGGCCGACGAGGCGGAGTTCGCCGCATCGGGAACCGTCATCGGCTTCGCCGGGTTCCTGCGGGCGTACGTCGAAGGATCCGATGACGAGGCCGAGACCACCGAGCGCGACGTCCAGCTGCCGGCCCTGGTCGAGGGCGACACGCTCGCTGCCCGGGAGATCGAGGCGCGCTCACACACCACCCAACCCCCGGCCCGCTACACCGAGGCGTCGTTGGTGAAGGCACTCGAGGAGCTCGGCGTCGGACGGCCGTCGACCTACGCCAGCATCCTCGGCACCATCCAGAACCGGGGTTACGTGTGGAAGAAGGGCACCGCCCTGGTGCCGTCGTTCACGGCGTTCGCGGTGGTCGGTCTGCTCGAGCGGTACTTCGGTGACCTCGTCGACTACGGCTTCACCGCCGCGATGGAGGACGACCTCGATGAGATCGCCCAGGGTGAGCAGGAGGTGCTCCCCTGGCTCACGCGGTTCTACTTCGGCGGGAACGGCTCGACGGCCCCTGCGGCAGAGACCCACCGGGGCCTCAAAGAGGACGTGGCTTCTCATCTGGGCGAGATCGACGCCCGGGAGGTCAACTCGATCGCCATCGGGTCCGACGCCGAAGGCGAGCCCATCGTCGTGCGCGTCGGTCGGTACGGCCCGTACCTCCAACGCGGCGAGGACCGCGCCTCGATCCCCGAAGACCTTCCCCCCGACGAGCTCACCCCCGAGCGAGCCCAGGAGCTGCTCGCCGCCCCGTCGGGAGACCGGACCCTCGGCACCGACCCCGACAGCTCCCTCCCGGTGCTCGTGCGATCGGGTCGGTTCGGGCCGTACATCCAGCTGGGGGAAGCCGTCGACGGGGGTGAGCGGCCCCGCACTGCTTCGCTGTTCAAGTCGATGACCCCCGAGACCGTCACCCTGGACGAGGCGCTCGAGTTGCTGCGCCTGCCCCGCGTCGTCGGCACCGATCCGGAGTCCGGCGAGGAGATCCAGGCCCTCAACGGCCGCTTCGGCCCCTATGTCAAGAAGGGCACCGACACCCGCAGCCTCGACACCGAGGAGCAGCTCCTGGCGGTGACCCTCGCTGAAGCACTGACCCTGTTCGCGCAACCGAAGATGCGTCGGGGCCGGACCGCGGCGGCTCCGCTGCGCGAGCTCGGCGAGGACCCCGAGACCTCGTCGCCGGTCGTCGTGCGCTCGGGACGGTTCGGCCCCTACGTGACCGACGGCACCACCAACGCGTCGCTGCGCAAGGGGGACGAGCCCGAGACGATCACGATCGAGCGCGCCGCCGAGCTGCTCGCCGACCGGCGCGCCGCGGGCCCCCCGGTCAAGCGCGCCGGGCGGGCCGCCAAGGCTTCGAAGTCGACGAAAGCGGCCAAGTCCGCCAAGAAGGCCACGAAGAAGGCCGGCACGGCCAAGAAGACGGGGACCGCCAAGAAGGCGGGCACCAAGAAGGCGGCCAAGAAGGCGGCCGCCGCCCACAAGGCGTCGAAGGAGACGCCCGAGACGGCGTGAGCGGGCGCGGCCGGCTGATCGCCCTCGAGGGAGTCGACGGCTGCGGCAAGTCGACGCAGGCGGTGCTGCTGTCGGGTGCCATCGGAGCGCTGTCGACGGCCGAGCCCGGTGCCACGCCACTGGGTGCCACGTTGCGCTCGCTGGCACTGGATCCCCACCTCCCCCCGGTGTCGGAACGGGCCGAGGCGCTTCTCATGGCCGCGGACCGGGCCCAGCACGTGGCCGAAGTGGTCGGGCCCGCGCTGGAGGGGGGGCGCTGGGTGGTGACCGAGCGGTTCTCGGCGTCCACGCTCGCCTACCAGGGGTATGGCCGGGGCCTCGATCTCGACGAGCTGCGCCGCCTGGTGGTGTGGGCGGCGGGGGGCGTCACCCCTGACCTCACCGTCCTCCTCGACGTGCCCACCGAGCTGACGCGCCGCCGCCTCGATCCCGACGACGCCGATCGCCTCGAGCGTCTCGATGACGCCTTTCACGAGCGCGTGCGCGCCGGGTACCGCGCCCTGGCGGCGCAAGACCCCGGCTCGTGGGCCGTCGTCGACGGCAGCGGTGAGGTCGAGGCTGTGGCCGAGCGCCTATTGGCCGTGGTCGTCGAGCGACTCGGACCGGTTCCCGGGAGAACCGAATGAGCTGCGAACCACGGGACCGGTCCCCGGTCCGCGGTGCCCGATGAGCCCCGCCCCCGGTGACCGGGAGCCTCCGGTGGCGGCGCTGTTCTCCGACGTGGTCGGGCAGGCCGATGCCATCGCCCAACTGCGCGCTGCGGGCCGCAAGCCCGTCCACGCCTATCTTCTGGTCGGTTCGCCCGGGTTGGGCCAGCGGTCCCTGGTGCGCGGCTTCGCCGCCGCCTTGCTGTGCCCCCGGGGCGGGTGCGGTGCATGCGAGGTGTGTCGGCGCGCCCTGGCCGCGGTCCATCCCGACGTGGTGGAAGTCGAGCGCATGGGCGCATTGGTGAGCGTCGAGGATGCCCGTCGTGTGGTCCGGGTGGCGCAACGACGCCCGCTCGAGGGGCACCGCCAGGTCATCGTGGTCACCGACATCCACCTGGCCCGACTGGCCGCCCCGGTGCTGTTGAAGACCCTCGAGGAGCCGGCGGGGCAGACGGTCTTCGTGTTGCTCGCCGACTCCGTTCCCGCCGAGCTCGCGACGGTGGCCAGTCGGTGTGTGCGTATCGAGCTTCGTCCGGTGCCCGCCGCCGAGCTCCGGGAGTGGCTCGAGCAATCGGGCATGGCCGACGAGCTCGCCGAGGAGCTCGCCGAGGCGGCCGGGGGCAGCATCGACCGGGCCCGACTGTTGGCCGACGACGCGGGTTTCGCGGCGCGGCGTGAGCTGTGGCGTTCGGTGCCGTCGCGCCTCGACGGTACCGGGGCGGCCGCAGCCGCTCTGGCCGCGGAGCTGTTGTCCTCCGCCGAAGAGGCGGTGGAGCCGTTGCGCGCCCGTCATCGGGTGGAGATGGAGGGCCTTGGCTCCGACGCGGAGCAGCGCGGAGAGCGCAGCGTCCCTCGGCGCAAGGAGATCGAGGACCGCCAGCACCGCGAGGAGCGGCGCTGGCGCACCGACGAGTTGCGCGCCGGGTTCGCGGTCTTGGCCGCGGCCTACCGGGATCGTCTGGTGACGCTCGGGGTGCCCACCGCGATGCCTCCGGCCTGGTCGGGGAGGACCGTCGAACGGGTACGCGAGCTCTGTGCCGCCATCACGGTGGTGGAGCGGTCCGCGGCCGAGCTGATCCGCAATCCCAACGAATCGTTGCTGCTCGAGGCGATGCTCGTGCGCCTGTCTGCGGTCACGGGCTGACCGCAATGCAGAGCATGTCGGGCACCATCGGCCCGATGTGGGTCGGGTAGGTTGATCGGTCGCGTCGCCTGGGTAGCTCAGCTGGTAGAGCAGCGCATTCGTAATGCGCAGGTCAGGGGTTCGAGTCCCCTCCCAGGCTCTCTCCCCGGCTCCCGTTGGACAGGATCGTCGCCCTTTGCGGCTCCCCGCCGGGGTGCTGCTGTCCGGCGTGTCCCGGAGAGTCGTTGGGCATCTCGGGGCCCACGTCCCGAGCATGCGGACGGTGCCAGGAGACCGCAAAGTGCGCACCACCGAGCGTCGATTCCGTGACGCGCCATCGCCCACCTGTCGAACGGACGATGGAGTCGGCGATGGCGAGGCCGAGACCGGTGCCCGAACCGTCGTCGGTCACCCGGTGGAACCGGTCGAACAGCAAAGAGCGCTCTTCGGGGGGAATCCCGGGGCCGCTGTCCTCGACGGCGACTCCTGTCCGGTTGCCCTGGGTCGACACCACGACACGGACGGTCCCTCCGGCCCCGGCATAGCGACAGGCGTTGTCCACGAGCACCGCCGCGAGCCTGTCGATCCAGTCGGGTGGTGCGGTGACAAGGGGGTCCGAATCACCGAACCGTTCGACCGACAATGCGATATCGCGAGAACGGGCGACCGCTCCGAAACGATCGGCGCAGCCCCGGGCGACGGCATGGACGTCGACGAGCTCGTCGCGCGGCGGGGTGGGCTCGGAGTCGAAGCGGGCCAACCACAAGAGGTCGTCGATGATGTGCCGCAGCCGTTTGCTCTCGCCGTTCACCCGTTCGAGGGCGTCGCGGTACCGGGCCGCGTCGCGAGGGGTGCTCAGGGCCAAGCTCACCTCGGCCTCGATGACGCTGAGCGGCGTTCGCAGTTCGTGCGACGCGTCCGCGGTGAATTCGAGTTGGCGTCGGCGTGCCTGCTCGACGGGCCTCGAGGCCTTCAGTCCGATGATGAGGGCGCCGAAGAACACCGCGATCATGACCACAGGACCCGCGATGACCTCTCCGGCGATGAGCACGGTCTTCACGTGATCCGTCTCGGTCAGGCTCTCGGCCGCCACGAGCCAACCGCCACCGACGCGCGTCGCCAACACCCGGAACGAGCTCGGTCCGAGGGTGGAGGTGACAGGCCCGCCGTGGCGGGACCACGCCCGGCCCGGGAGCGGGGGTGCCGCGTCGCTGAGGGCGACGGTGCGGCCGGTACGGTCCACCCGCCACAACAGCACCGGTGCCAATTCCACGTCGTGGTCGTCCTGGGTCTCGCTCGGTGGTTTGGAGAAGTCGCCTTTGGCGATGACGTCATGAAGCCTGTCCTGGAGGTGCGAGTCCACCTCGCTCACCAGTCGATGGGTGTCGACCATGTCGAAGACCACGCTGACCATGACGTACACCGATGCGATGAGCACCGTGGCCACCGCGGCCACCCGAGCGGCGTGCGCCATGTTCGACCGGGGGTACCGGCCTCGGATTCTCATGTCGGCACGATCCTGAACCCGATGCCCCGCACGGTCTCGATCCGTGTCCGGGCGGAGCCGAGCTTGCCGCGCAGGCGGGCCATATGGACATCGATGGTGTTGGAGCCGAGGGCATCTGCTTCTTCGGCCCAGACATGCAGCGCCACCGTCCGGCGTTCGACGACCGCAGGGGCACGGCGCATCAGGATCTCGAGTATCGACAACTCGGTGCTCGTGAGCCCGGGGTTCCTCCCTTCGACGAGGACCTCACGGGTGGCCGGATTGAATTCGAGGTCACCCACCGTCAGGCTCGTCGACTGCAGGGCGGGTGATCGGCGCTGCAATGCCCTGATGCGGGCGAGCAGCTCCTGGAAGTCGAAGGGTTTGACCAGATAGTCGTCGGCCCCCTCGTCGAGCCCCGTGACCCGGTCGCTGGGTGCGTCTCGTGCGGTTAACATGAGGACCGGAAGATGTGAGCCCTGCCGGCGAAGCTCTCGCACGACCTCGAGGCCCGACACTTTGGGCATCCGCCAGTCGAGGACGGCAACCTCGTAGTCATAGGTGCGAAGGAACCGAAGTGCCCACTCCCCGTCAGCCACGGCGTCGACGACGTAGCCGTGCTCTTTCAGGCCTCGCTCCAGGACAGAACGGAGACCGGTGTCATCCTCGGCGACGAGCACCCGCACGCCTATCGGTCTACACGGTCTGTCTGAAGCCCACATGAAGAGTCTTCACGATTCCGAAAGGGTCAGCGGGTGTCCACTGGCTGAATTGGGGCGCCCACCAGGCACGTGCGCACGTCAGGCGGTGCATCGTGGTGCCCAGGAGGAGCGTTCATGCCGGCGTAAGGTGAGCTCCGTAGGGTGGAGCTGATGCAGCAGACAGTCGTTTCGCCCCGGCGACTGGCTCGCGCCCACTCCAGTCCACCGCTGCCGCCGCGCCGCCGGCGGTGGGTACGCCGGCACAGGGTGATCAGTATCGCGGTCGTGCTCTTGGCCCTCCTCACCCCGGTGTGGTGGTCCCTCGGGTCCGCCCTCACCGATCCGGGTCTGGGGACGAGTGCTTCGGCCAGGTTCGCGGAATGGCTGCGCGGCCACGGCGGCGCGTCGATCGTCAACTGGGCGGAGAACACGTGGTACTCCCATCACGCC
Source organism: uncultured Acidimicrobiales bacterium (assembly GCA_963739765.1). Classification (GTDB taxonomy): domain Bacteria; phylum Actinomycetota; class Acidimicrobiia; order Acidimicrobiales; family UBA8190; genus Chersky-840. Next base: position 1,356,856 of record CAVUBP010000003.1, read on the forward strand.
CCGCCGGTGGGCGGCAAGCCCGCCAAGGGTGCCATCCCGCTGCCGGGCACGACGGCACGGCGCGGGTCGACGACGTCGTCGACGTCGCCGACGTCGCTTCCTCCGCACCTGACGCCGCCGCCGTCGGTCGCGCCCATCGCCAGCCCGCCGGTCGCGGGCGAGGGCCAGTGGCATCCGGTGGGCCGTCTCGTCCACGGGCTGCCTGCGGTGTACGAGGCGTATCTCCGACCTGACACCGTGCACACCAGCGTGGTGGCCGGCGTCGCCTGGATGGACACGAAGCTGCTCTCGGCCGCGCTGTACTCGGGGACCACGATCCCCGGCGGCGGCCCCTGGCACAACACCGCGCCGGTGTCGGATCGAGCGGCCTCGACCCTCGTGAGCGCGTTCAACGCGGGATTCCTGATGTCGAACGCCCAAGGTGGGTACTACACACAGGGCAAGACGGTCTTCCCCCTTCGCGTCGGAGCGGCGTCCTTCGTGATCTACGCCGACGGCACGGCGACGGTCGGACAGTGGGGACGAGACGTGACGATGACGCCCGACGTCAGTGCAGTGCGCCAGAACCTGGACCTCCTGGTCGACAACGGGCACCCGGCGCCCGGACTGAACGCCGCGGACACCACCAAGTGGGGCTTCACCCTGGGGAACCACGTCTACGTGTGGCGTTCAGGTGTCGGGGTGACCGCCGACGGGGCGCTCGTCTACGTCGGGGGACCTGACCTCAACATCACCGGTCTGGCCGACGTGCTCGTCCGAGCCGGGGCGGTGAGGGCGATGGAGCTCGACATCAACACCGACTGGGTCAATTTCTCCTCCTATTCCCCCTCGACACCCGCCGGCGCCGCCAGTCTGGCCAACGGCACCGAGCTCCTTTCGAGCATGACCGGTGGGGCGGGGCGGTACTTCGAACCGTGGTGGTCGAGGGACTTCATCACGATGTCGGTCCGCCCCACCCAAAAGCCCTGAGACGCACGGTCGGCGCCTGCGCCCACAGCTTCCTCCAAGCTCAGCCCGGTACCCAGAGGGCACGGAGCTTTCAGGGGGATCTTCATGCTCCGGTCATGCTCCGCCCCCCACGATGGGTATCGAGGTGATGATCCGGTGGTGACGCCCAGGCAACACGCACAGATCGAGGCGCAACGCCGCGAGGTCTTCGCGCGGGTGCGCCGGGTGTTCCGATGGACCGTGGGGGGAACGATCGCGGCCGCCGCGGTCATCGTCGGAGTGGTATCCCAGGAGATACCCGGCCGATCCGCCGGGGCCACGCCTTCGTCGAACAGCGCCTCGGCCCCGACCCCCACCGTCCCGGTGGGGCCGTCGACCAGTCCGGTCCCCTCGAGCGGCGCCGGAAGCACCGTGGCGCCGCCGGTCGCCGCTCCGGCTCCCACACAACGTGCGCCTGTGGCTGTCTCGGGCGGCACGGGGTGGTGACATGGACGGTGACTTGACCGCGCACACCGTGGAACGTGACGCCGGTGTGACCCATTTCCGCGCGCTGGGCACGACGGTCACGTTGGCCGTGGCCCACCGCGACGCGTTGGGATCGGCGGAGATCGTCCTGCGCCTCGAGCTCGCTGCCATCGACCGCGCCTGCAGCCGCTTCCGATCCGACGCCGAGATCTGGACCCTCTATGGCGACGGTCGGCCCGTGCCGGTGAGTGCACTTCTGTACGAGGCGGTGTCGGTGGCGTGTGCCGTCGCCGAGCTTTCGGCGGGTGCGGTCGACCCGACCGTCGGCAACGCCGTCGAGTCGCTCGGCTACGACCGAGACTTCGCGCACGTGCCGGCGACCGGGGAACCGCTTCGCGCCCGCCCGGTCCCGGCGCCGGGCTGGTGGCTCATCGAGCTCGACGAGGAGACCCGCTCGGTGCGGGTGCCGCCCGGGGTGCGTCTCGACCTGGGGGCGTCGGCCAAGGCCCTGGTGGCCGACCGGGCCGCGCACCGCATCGCCGCGGTCACCGGTTCGGGCACCTTGGTGAGTGTGGGAGGCGACGTGGCCGTGGCGGGCCCGACACCGGGAGAGGGATGGCCCGTCGGCATCGCCGTGGACAGTGCGGGGCCTTTCGAGACCGGTCCGGTGGTATTGGTCTCCTCGGGCGGCCTGGCCAGCTCGAGCACCGCCGTCCGGGCCTGGCGCCGCGGCGGGCGACGGTTGCATCACATCGTCGACCCCTCCACCGGGGACTGTGCCGGGGAGCACTGGCTCCTCGTCACGGTGGCCGGTTCCACCTGTGTCGAGGCCAACGCCATGAGCACGGCGGCCGTCGTCTGGGGGGAGAGCGCCCCCGAGCGTCTCGAGGCTCTCGGGATGCCCTCGCGTCTGGTCCGCCCGGACGGGTCGGTGCTCGGTGTCGGGGGATGGCCCTCTGAGACCGGCGCGATCGCCGGAGCCGAGCTCGCACGGTGCGTCGGGCCGTGACGGCCGCGACCACATCGCAGCTGCTGTGGTACACCACCCGCGCCACGGGGATCGTCGCCCTTGTCCTGTTGACCGGAAGCGTCGTGCTCGGCGTGCTGACATCGGTGCGCTTCGGGACCCGGAGCTGGCCCCGATTCACCTTTCAGGACCTGCATCGCCGTCTCTCACTGCTGGCGGTGGTGTTCGTGGCGTTGCACGTGGTCACCACGGTGTCGGACTCGTTCGCCCCCATCGGATGGGTGTCGGTCGTGATCCCCTTCACCTCGCCCTACCGGCGCCTGTGGCTCGGCCTCGGCACGGTCTCTGTCGACCTGCTCCTGGCCGTCACCGTCTCGAGCCTGCTGCGCCAGCGGATCAAGGCTCGCTCGTGGCGGGCACTGCACTGGCTCGCCTACGGCAGTTGGCCTCTCGCCCTGTTCCATGGTCTCGGGACGGGAACCGATCCTCACCTCGGATGGGTGCTGCTGCTCGTGGTCGGATGTGTCACCGCCGTGCTCGTCGCCGTCGGGTGGCGACTGATCGCGGGATGGCCGGCCCGGGCCGGAGCACGGATGGCGACGGGTGCCGCCGGCGTCGCGGTCGTGATCGTCCTGATGGCATGGACCGCCACCGGTCCGCTCCGTCCGGGCTGGGCGGCTCGCGCCGGGACCCCCGCGGCGTTGCTCGCCCACTCCCAGAAGGCCGCGGCCCTCGCTCCGGCCCCGGCTCCTGCTCCTGGTTCGGGCGCGTCCTCGGCCCCGCCCGCCTCGACCCTCCCCGCTCCCCCGTACCGCGCCGCGCTGGCGGGAACGATCACCCAGCAGAGTGCGGCCGACGCCGAGGTGCGGCTCGAGATCAAGGCGCAGACCTCCGGTGCTCTGGTGGCCGTGCTCGACATCGTGATCGTCGGCGCACCCGAAGGGTCCGGCGGGGTGTCGATGCAACAGAGCCAAGCGACCTTCGGCCCCCCCGGCGATCCCGGCCAGTACCACGGGGAGATCGTCGGGCTCGACGGCTCCCGGATACTGCTGTCGCTGAGCGGTCCGGGCGGGAGTCGTCTGGAGTTGCGTGTGGACGTCGCGCAGTCGGGGTCCCACATCACCGGCGAGCTGACGTCTGTCAGCGGGCCCGGAAGCCCAGGGGGATCCGATGACGGCAACTGAGCCGTTGGTGGCGACGGGGCGGTCCGGCGCCTCGCGGGTGCTGGCCGCGTGGCACGAGACCGGGCGGTCCGACCTCGACAGCCACACCGCCATCCACGGTCCTCTCGCGCTGCCGCGGCGGACCGACCGGTCCTGGGCGGATCGGGTGGTGGAGCAGGTGCGTGACGCCGGGTTGACCGGACGCGGTGGCGCCGGCTTCCCGACAGCGCGGAAGCTGCAGTCGGTGCGAACCGGGCACGGGCATCCGCTCCTGGTCGTGAACGCCATGGAAGGAGAGCCGGCCAGCCAGAAGGACCGGGCGTTGCTCACGGGGGCGCCTCATCTGGTGCTCGATGGTGCCGACGTGGTGGCCGCGGCCGTGGGTTGCCGTGAGATCGCGGTGTGCGTGGCCGACGACCGTGACCAAAGTGCCCAGGCGGTCCGGGCCGCCTTGGACGAGCGGTCACGTGCGGGCATGGGCCGCCTTCCCGTGCGCCTCCTGCGACCCCCGGGTCGTTACGTCACCGGCGAGGAGTCGGCCCTCGTGGCCTGGCTCGCCGGTGGGCCGGCGCATCCCCAGTTCCGAGCCACCAAGGGAGTGCCGCTCACGATCAAACGGAAGCCGGTCCTGGTGCACAGCGCCGAGACCCTGGCCCATGTGGCCCTCGTCGCCCGGCATGGCCCGGAATGGTTCCGCAGCGCCGGATTGCCCGACGCGCCGGGCACCTGCCTCGTCACGATCTCGGGGCCTTTCGCCAATCCCGGCGTGTGCGAGGTCGAGCTGGGCACGCCCGTCGCCGCCATTCTCGAGCGGGCGGAGATCAACGCGCCGATCGGTGCGGTCCTCGTGGGCGGCTACGGCGGCACGTGGCTCCGGTCCGGGCTCCTCGACACCCCCTACGCACCCGGGCCCCTGGGTGCGGTCGGAAGCTCGATGGGTGCGGGGGTCCTCGCCGCCATCCCGGCCGCGTCGTGTGGCATCTCCGAGACAGCGCGCGTCGCCACCTACATGGCCAACGAGAGCGCCGGGCAGTGTGGTCCCTGTGTCTTCGGGCTCCACGCCGTGGCACAGGATCTCGTCCAGCTGGCGCGCGGTGAGACCGATTCGAAGACGCTGAACCGGTTGAAGGAGCGTCTCGGGATGGTGGAGGGACGAGGGGCCTGCCGCCACCCCGACGGTGTGGTCCGGCTCGTTCGCAGCGCACTCGAGGTGTTCGCCCGCGACGCCTCCGATCACGCCCGCCATCGGCCATGTGCCGGATGGAACCGCCGGCCGATCCTGCCCGTGGCACCGTCGGCGGGAGCCGCCGTCGGCCGCTGGCACTGACCGGGAGCCGTCTCTTGCCCATCGTCGAGTCCCGCTACCGCCTGCGCGTCAACCCCGTCGCCTGTGACGCCTTCGGGTACTGCGCCGAGCTCGTGCCCGAGATCATCGGGCGCGACGAATGGGGATACCCGGTCCTCGGGGAGGGTTCCATCGCCCCGCGGCTGTTCGAGTTGGCGGAGCGGGCTGTCCGGGAGTGTCCGCGGCGTGCCCTGTTCATCGAGAAGACGACCGCGCCCCGATCATGAGCGACGTCCCACCCCGTTCCGAAAGGAGACCTGTGTCTGTCCCGCTGTCTTCGTCCACGGTCGTCGACCGTTCCTTCAGGCTGGCGAGGATCGACCTCGTGCCCACCCATGGTCAGCCGCCCCTGCGCCGGGTCACGCTGGCCACGGTGCTGTCGATCGTCGGGTCACTTCTCTTCGACGCACTCCTGGTGGCCGTCGGAACGGCGCTCTTCCCCTCGACCAAGCACTACGTCCACTTCCAATTCTCCAGCTACGCGAAGCTGACGGTCATCGGCGTCGTGATCGCGGGCATGGCCTGGCCCGTCGTCACGCGCGTCACCTCGTCACCGCGGTGGCTCTTCCTCCGCCTCGCGGTGATCGTCACCGTCGTGCTCCTGCTCCCCGACGTGTGGCTCCTGGCCAAAGGCCAGCCGCCCCGGGCGGTGGCTGTCCTCGTCGTCATGCACTTCGCCATCGCGCTCGTCACGTACAACGTCCTCGTGCGCCTCGCCCCCGTGCATCTCGACCGGGGGAGGCGACTCCCGAGGAGCGCGGGGCCGTCTGCCCACGCGGAGATGCGGCCCGATGGTCGAGGTCCCTACCCTGGAGCGCGGGTCGTCGATGAGGATCGTTGGCGGTAGGCGAGAGCCCAGGATGGGCCTGAAGAAGGCGGTGGGGCTCTCGGCGTTGTCGGCGTTGGCTGCCCTCGCCGTCGGTTCGTGCACCGCCGCCCCGAGCGCCACCCGGACGACCACCAAGACCACGACCACGACGAGCGGGAGGTCGGCCCCGACGACCGCGCCGCGGACGACGGGTTCGCCCCCCACGACCGGAGCCGGGTCGCCTCCCCACGTCATGGTGGTGGTGATGGAGAACAAGAACCTGGCACAGGTCATCGGGTCGGCGGATGCGCCCTACACCGACAGCTTGGCCACGAGCTACGGACTGGCGACTCGGAGCTACGCCTTCGGTCATCCCAGCCTCCCGAACTACCTCGACCTCGTGTCCGGGTCCAACCAGGGGGTCTCCGACGACAATCCCCCGTCGTCGCACCGGTTCCCGGGTGTGGCGACGCTGGCCGACCAGCTCGTCACGGCGGGGTTCTCGGCCAAGGCCTACGCCGAGAACCTCCCCTCGGATCCGACGAGCAGCGCGGGCGAATACGCGGTGCGCCACGTCCCGTGGGAGTACTTCCCCGACGCCAGGATCACGGTGGCCGACGCCTCGTCGTTGCTCCACGACCTCGACAGCACGGGTGCTCCTGACTTCGTCTGGTACACGCCGAACCTGATCGACGACGAACACGACGGCAGCGTCGCGCAGGGCGACGCCTTCCTCGCTCGGCTCGTGCCCGAGGTGCAGTCCACCTCCTGGTACCGCGCCGGGGGCGAGATCATCGTGGAATGGGACGAGTCCGACAGCGACAACACCGGGATCGACGGAGGCGGAGGGGGCCACATCGCCACCATCGTGGTCAGCGCCGCGCTCAAAGCCCATCCGCGCCAGGACCCGACCCCGGTGGACACCGCCGGCATCTTGCGGTCGGTCGAGGACGTGTACGGGCTCGGGCATCTCGGCGCGGCGCGAGACGCTGCCAGCGGGAGCATCGACGCCCTACTCGGCGTGGTCCCGGCCGCTCCTCGTTCCTAGGGCGCGGATCGGCCCCTCCGGCCGACCTCGCCCGGCCCACGCCGTGCCGGGCCCGCCGGCGCGTCGTTGTCCGGGAGTTGAGCGTCGCTTGGTCGCCCGGTGAGGATCGCGCATCACCATTGACACCAAGGGGGCACGTCGCCGGAATCCTCGGATCTCGGCGACGCGCGGACGGCGAGCCGGATGGGGGGTCCGCGATGAGCGTCACGGTTCCGTTGGGCGCGCAGGGCGACTCGAGCGCCGCACCGCGCCGATTCCACGCTCGAGCGCACGAGAGCGCGCCTGCGGTGGTGTACCTCGCCGCCGCGAGGAACACCTACGGGACCCTCGCGTACCGCCGGGCCATGCAACGTGTGGCCGAGGTCTGGCCCCGGGCGGTGGTCATGGACGCGGACGCCTGCGGGTTCACGTCGCGTGCCGACTGGCATCTGCGCTGGCCCTTCATCCGCGACGGGATCGACTGCCTCGTGGTGCTGTCGGAGGAGGACGGTTCGATCAGCCGGGAGACCTGGCTGGAGCTGCGCGATGCCATGGACTCAGGCCTGTCGTCCTGGTTCGTGACCGGTGACGGCGATCTGGCGTTCCTGGCGTCGATGTACTTCCGTCTCTACCCGACCGGTGTCCGCACCGAACGGCGCTGGGCGCACGCCGAGGTCCTGCCCCTCACCTGACTCGTCCCATGCCCGGTGGGGCGCGGACGCGGCGCGGCACCGGCGCCACACCCACTGACTATGGTGCAACGCATGGCCGACCGGGGTCGTTTCACAGAGCTCGCCATGCCGCACATGCAGGCGCTGTACACCGCCGCCCTCCGGATGACCCGCAACCCCGCCGATGCCGAGGACCTCGTCCAGGAGACGTTCTTGAAGGCGTACCGCGCCTTTGACCGCTACGAGGACGGGACCAACATCCGGGCCTGGCTCTACAAGATCCTCACCAACACCTTCATCAACAGCTACCGCGCCGCCAAACGACGTCCCGAGAAGGCCGACGTCGAGGACGTCGAGGACCTCTACCTGTACCACCGGATCGGGGACCTCCGGGCCAGTGGGGCCGGGCGATCGGCGGAGGACGAGGTGTTCGAGCACTTCACCGACGACGAGGTCAAGAACGCCATCGAGTCGCTTCCCGAGGCGTTCCGGATCGCCGTCCTCCTGGCCGACGTCGAAGGCTTCTCCTACAAAGAGATCGCAGACATCACCGAGGTGCCCATCGGCACGGTGATGAGCCGGATCCACCGGGGAAGAAAGGCGCTGCAAAAGGCGTTGTTGGACTTTGCCGTTGCACGTGGCCTGGTCGGTTCGACCGAGGCCGGGCATTAGCCTCGGGGCTGATGGGAGATCGCCACATGGGTTCCGAAGACTCCGAGTTCGACTGCAACGACACGATCGAACGGCTCTACCACTATCTCGACGGTGAGCTCACCGACGAACGACGCAGCGAGATCCGTCAACATCTCGACGAGTGCGCACCGTGTCTCGGAGCCTTCGACTTCGAGTCCGACCTCCGGACGGTGATCGCCAACCGCTGCAAGGACCACGTCCCGGAGTCCCTGCGCCAGCGGGTCCACGACGCCATCCTCGAAGAGCAACGCCGCGAGGCGTCGGGCCACTCGGGCTGAACGCCTCGTCCGACGCCGCCGCCACGCCCGGCGGGGACGCGGGTGGCGCCCGGGCCCGCCACGACCCCGGTCCGCACCGGTCGGTGAGCGGATCACAACGATCGCACAACGACCTGCCCGCCCCCTCACGACGCCCCTTCCAGGCGTCGATAGGAAGCCAGACACCACCAGCGGCGGGAGGTTTGGGGGCATGGAAGACCGCACCGAGTTCGGTGACCAGTCGATCGGGGCCACGGCGTTCACGGGCTACGGTCGGCCCTCGCGCACCTTCGCCGCGGGCCGCGTGTGCACGGAGCCGGGTTGTGACACCAAGCTGTCGATCTACAACGACGACGAGTACTGCTGCCTGCACCTCACGCCCAGCACACCCAGGCTGCGGGGCAAGAAGATCGCCTGAGAAGGCGGAGGTGGGCTCCTTCTCCCTACACTGGGAGCCGTGACCAGCCCCGTGTCGTGGGACGTGGCCCAACGCGTCGCCACCTGGGTGGGCACGCGAGGCTCGCTGTTGGGCCCCCCGGGGGCCGGGACGCTCGACGCGGCCACGATGGCCCGGCTCGAAGCCGATTTCACCGAGGCCACCACGCGCGCCGAGACGCTGGTGATCGAGGCCACCGGGCTGCGCCCTGCCACCGGGAGCGCCGGGGCGGTGGTGCTCGACCGCGCCGGCTGGGTGCGTGCCAACGTGACGTCGTTTCGACGTCTGCTCGAGCCGGTCCTCGAGAAGCTCGACACCGGGTCCCTGCAGGGACCCCTGGCCGGAGCCGCCCGCCGGGCCACCGGGGCGCAGATGGGCCTGGTCCTCGGATGGATGGCCACCCGCGTCCTCGGCCAGTACGACCTGCTGCTGGCGGAGGGGGAGGACACCGGGGGCGTGGTGTCCTATGTGGGCCCCAACATCGTGGCGCTCGAGAAGCGTCACGGCTTTCCCCCCAAGCAATTCCGCCTGTGGATCGCCCTGCACGAGGTCACCCACCGGTGCCAGTTCACCGGCGTCCCGTGGTTGCGGCCCCATTTCCTCTCCCTCGTCGACCAGGCCATGTCGGGCATGGCCCCCGACCCCCGACGCTTCGCCGAGGCGCTGCGCCGTGCCGCGGCGGCGGTGCGAGCCGGGCACAACCCCCTCGAGGAGGCCGGGATGCTGGGGCTGGTGGCGCCGCCCGAGCAGCTCGAGGTGATCGGGCGGATCCAGGCCATGATGAGCCTGCTCGAGGGACACGGCGACATCACCATGGACCGTGCCGGCGCGGATGCCATCCCCGAGGCCGAGACGTTCTCGCGGGTCCTGCGCGAACGACGCCGGCGTGCCAGCCTGCCGTCGCGGTTGCTCCAGCAGCTGGTCGGGCTGGAGGCGAAGATGCGCCAGTACGAGGCCGGGGAGCGGTTCATCCGCGCCGTGGAGGCCTCGGGCGGGCCCGAGCTTCTGAACCGGGTGTGGGAGGGGCCGGAGATGCTTCCCACCATGGAGGAGATCCGCCATCCCGAGACCTGGGTGGCCCGTATCGGACCCGCCCGCGTCGCCACCGGTTGATGCCGCCGCCCCTAGGGGCTGTGTCGGGCCCGGGCCACACCGTCACCCCCGAGGCGCTGCTCGGTGATTGCACGTTCCCGCCCCCCGGCACCGTGCTCCCCTGCGCGGTGTCGGGAGGTGCCGATTCGATGGCGCTGCTGGCGTTGGCCGTGGCGGCGGGATGCGCGGTGACCGCGGTCCACGTCGACCACGGGCTGCGGGTGGGCTCGGCGGCCGAGGCCGAGGTGGTCGCCGCCGCCGCGGGCCGTCTGGGGGCCCGGTTCCGAGGGGTCCGGGTGGACATCGGCGCCGGCCCCAATCTCGAAGCCCGTGCCCGCGCCGCCCGCCGCGCCGCGCTGCCCGAAGGCGCAGCCACCGGCCACACCATGGACGACCAGGCCGAGACCGTCTTTCTCAATCTCCTCCGGGGGGCGGGGCTCGACGGGTTGGCCGGCATGCGCCCCGGACCGGTCCATCCCCTCCTCGGGATCCGCCGGTCGCAGACCCACGCCTTGTGCGAGGCGCTGGGCCTCGACCCGGTGCGCGACCCCACCAACACCGATCGGCGCTTCCTCCGTAACCGCGTCCGTCACGAGCTACTCCCCCTGGCCGGCGAGATCGCGGGGCGCGACCTCGTGCCCCTGCTCGCCCGCCAGGCCACGGTGCTGGCCGACGAGGCCGACCTGCTCGACGAGCTGGCCGCGGGGATCGACGCGACAGACGCCACGGCGCTGTCCGCGGCCCCCACGCCTCTCGCCCGCCGGGCCACCCGCCGATGGTTGCGGGGGCCCGCGCCGCATCCCCCCGACCTGGCCGCGGTGGAACGGGTCCTGGCCGTGGCCCGGGGCCACCTGGGTGCCACCGACGTCGCCTCCACCGGACGGGTGCGACGCTCGCGCGGGTCGTTGTCGTCGGAGCCGATCGCCTCAGAAGCGTCCGGTAGTGTCGGCGCCCGATGACCGAGGGACGCGCCATGGCCACACCGGCGCACCGGTGAGCGGCGACCGCTGGCGCGACGACCCCGACCTGGGCCAGGTCGTGGTGGCCGAGGACGTGTTGCACAAGCGGGTGGCGGAGCTCGGCGACGAGCTCACGGCCGACTACGCCGAGCGGCCGCCGCTGCTGGTCGGGGTGTTGAAGGGTGCGTTCGTGTTCATGAGCGACCTGGCGCGCGCCATCGAGCTCCCGGTCGAGGTCGACGTCATGGCCGTGGCGTCGTACGGGTCGGCCACGACCACGAGCGGCGTGGTCCGCATCGTCAAGGACCTCGACTCCGACCTCACCGATCGACACGTGCTGGTGGTGGAGGACATCGTCGACAGCGGGCTCACGTTGTCGTATCTGCGTCGCAGCCTGCTGGCCCGCCGGCCGGCCAGTCTCGAAGTGTGCGCGCTGCTCGTGAAAGAAGGGCGCCAACGCGCCAAGTTGGACCTCAAGTACGTCGGGTTCCACATCCCCCCGGACTTCGTGGTGGGGTACGGGCTCGACGTCGCAGAGCGCTATCGCAATGTTCCCGACATCCGGGTCTATCAGGGCCCTGTCCCCGTCGACTGAACCGGCGTCAAATGACCGTCGACCGCGATCGCGTCGAGCACCTCGTCGCCGAGCTCCTCGACGCCATCGGCGAGGATCCCGGGCGCGAGGGGCTCGGTGCCACCCCGCGGCGGGTGGCGGCAATGTACGAGGAGTTGTTCGCCGGCGTCGAGGTCGATCCCGGGAGCTACCTGACCGTGACCTTCGCGGCGGAACACGACGAGATGGTGATGGTGAGAGACATCCCCTTCGCCTCGCTGTGCGAGCACCACATGATCCCGTTCATCGGGAAGGTGCACGTGGGGTACATCCCCGGCGAGGACGGCCGGGTCACGGGGCTGTCGAAGCTGGCCCGCCTGGTCGACGGCTACGCCCGGCGCCTGCAGGTGCAGGAGCGCATGACGACACAGATCGCCGACACCATGGAGAAGGTGCTCGTCCCGCGCGGGGTCCTCGTGGTGGTCGAGGCGGAGCACCTGTGCATGTCCATGCGGGGCGTGAAGAAGCCGGGAACGCTCACCATCACCTCGGCGGTCCGCGGCCTGTTCCGAGACGACTCCCGGACCCGGGCCGAGGCCATGCAGTACGTCCACGGCCGCTGACGCCGTCGCACCTCTAACCTACGGACATGCGGCCTCGGGTCATGGGCGTGCTCAACGTGACCCCGGACTCGTTCTCCGACGGCGGCCTGTACCTCGACGCCGAGCGGGCGGTGGCACACGGCCTGGAGATGGCCCGCAACGGTGCCGATGTGGTGGACGTCGGCGGCGAGTCGAGTCGACCGGGCGCCGAGCCGGTGCCCGAGCGCGAGGAGCTGCGACGGGTGGTGCCGGTGGTGCACGCCCTCTCCGCCCATGTCCGGGTGTCGGTCGACACCGTCAAGCGGCCCGTGGCCGAGGCGGCGGTGGCGGCCGGGGCGACACTGCTGAACGACATCTCGGCGTCGCTGTGGCCGGTGGCGGCGGAGGCCGGAGTGGGATGGGTGGCCATGCACATGCAGGGCGCGCCGCGCACGATGCAGAACGACCCGCGCTACGGCAATGTCGTCGCCGAGGTGCACTCCTTCCTCCGCGACCGGGCGCGCGCCGCGCTCGAGGGTGGGGTGCGAGAGGTGTGGGTGGACCCCGGCATCGGTTTCGGCAAGACCGCCGCGCACAACCTGGCCCTGCTGCACCACCTCCCCGAGCTCGTGGCCGAGGGGCTGCCGGTGCTCGTGGGGACGAGCCGCAAGAGCTTCCTCGGCCGCCTGGCGGCGGGGCCCGGGCAGGAGGCCTCGGGAGTGGCCGAGCGCCTCCCTGGCTCCATCGCCACCGCCACTTGGGCCATGCTGGCGGGGGCGTCGATGGTCCGGGTCCACGACGTGCGCAGCGCGGTGCAGGCTGCCACGCTCGTGGGCGACACGCGCCTGGCGCTCCGGGACTCGTGTGCCGCCGCGGCGGAGGCGGACCGCTGAGCGCGAGCCCGGGGACCGGTGGCGGGTGTGGGATCGGGTGAGGAGCAGGCCGGTGAGAGGCGCAGGATGACGACGGGAACGAGGGGCGACCGGTGAAAGGGAAGTGGGCGGCGGGGATCCCCCCGCGCAACTTCACGTGGATCGTGAAAGACCAGTTGGCGGTGAGCGAGCGCCCCGGGGGGTTCGCGCCGCACCACCGTCGGGTGCGCAGGCAGGAGGAGATCATCTGGCTGCGGGTCCAGGGCTTCAACCGGGTGGTGTCGCTGCTGCCGTCGCCGCACAACCTCGCCGCCTACGACGAGGGGGAGCTGGTGTGGTCGCACTTCCCGCTCGCCTCCTCCGGCGACGTGCGCGAGACCCTGGCGGAGCTGTACCGCAACCTCGACACGTGGCTGCGCGCCGGGGAGCGCCTCCTCGTGCACCAGGAAGAGCTCGGTGACCGGGTCATGGGCGTCGTCGCCGGCTACCTGCTGCGAAGCGGGCGCCTGCCCGGAGGGCCGCAGGCCATCGCCGTGGTGGAGCGGCTGATCGGCCACCCCATGGGCCCCCCGGGGTTGGACATGGTGGCCCGGGCGTCGGAGCTCGGCGTCCCCGGCGCCACCTGAGCCCTCGGCCCGACGCCGTGGAGGACCGGGTCGAGGTGCGGGGGTTGCGCGTCGACGGGGTCCACGGCGTGCTCGACGAGGAGCAGGTCCGACCCCAGCCCTTCGAGGTCGACCTCGACCTGTACCTCGACACCGTGGCGGCGGCCGCCGCCGACGACCTCGACAGGACCGCCGACTACGGGGCCGCCGTCGACGCCGCCGTGGCGGTCGTCACCGGGCCTCCCCGGCGGTTGCTCGAGTCCCTGGCCGGGGCCATCGCCGAGCTCGTCCTGGCCGACCGGCGCATCGAGGCGGTGACCGTGGTCGTGCGCAAGCTCAGGCCGCCGTTGTCGGCCCCGGTCACCTCGACCGGCGTCCGCATCCATCGTCGCCGGTAGCGGTGCGGGCCTTTTTGGGTCTGGGCTCCAACCTCGGCGACCGCCGGGCCCATCTGGCCCGGGCCGTCGAGATGCTCCCGGACCTGGTGGCGGTGTCGAGCGTCTACGAGACCGAGCCCGTGGGAGGCCCACCGGGCCAGGGCCGGTTCCTCAACCTCGTGGTCGAGCTCGACACCGAGCTCGGGCCGCGCCAGTTGCTCGAGCTGGCGCACCGCCTCGAGGACGGCGCCGGCCGCCGCCGTGGGGTCCGGTGGGGGCCGCGCACCCTGGACGTCGACGTGCTGCTCGTGGGCGACGAGGTGGTCGAGGAGGAGGACCTGGTCGTCCCCCATCCCCGCCTGTGGACGCGACGGTTCGTGGTCGAGCCGCTGGCCGAGCTGGCCCCGGAGCTGGTGTCGCCCCAGGCCCGAGAAGGGGCTGGTGGCGAGGTCGAGGTGGTGGGTAGACTGGCGGAGTACTGATCCGATCGCCTGGAGCGACCGGCACCCTCCGTGAGGGGCTGGAGCGCAGAGAGGTGTCTGGTGACAACTGTCCGACTGATCGGTCCGGGAAGGGCTGGTCGTTCTCTTGCTGCGGCGCTGGCCGACGCCGGATGTGACGTCAGGGACGTGCTCACGCGCCACGACGACCTGACGCACGCCGCCCGGGGAGTGGACGTCCTGGTGATCGCCACGCCCGACTCGGCCATCGGCGAGGTGGCGGGGCACGTCGAGCCCGCGCCCGGCACCGTCGTCGTCCACCTGTCGGGGGCGCTGGGCCTCGACGTGTTGGCCCCCCATCCCCGGCGGGCGTCGTTGCACCCGCTCGTGCCGCTGCCCTCGGCCGAGGTCGGCCGGGTCCGCCTGCGCAGCGGGATCACCTTCGCCGTGGCGGGCGACCCGGTGGCGCGCCAGCTGGCCGGACTGCTCGACGGATCGGTCGTGGTCGTGGAGGACGAGCACCGCGCCGCGTACCACGCCGCGGCCTGTATCGCCTCGAACCACCTGGTGGCGCTCATGGGCCAGGTGGAACGGGTGGCGGCCTCGGCGGGTCTGGACCTCGACGCCTTCCTGGGCCTCGCCCGGGCCGCGCTGACCGACGTGACCGAGCTCGGCCCGGCACGGGCGCTGACCGGTCCCGCCGCCCGCGGGGACGACACCACCCTCGAACGTCACCGCCACACGCTCGACGCGGCGGAGATCCCCGGGTACGACGCCGGTGTGGCCCTGGCCCGGCGGCTGGCGTCGGATCGCCCCCCGAGCGACCCGCCGGCGACCATCTCGGTCCCGCGCGTCCCGAGCGCCCCGCGCCCGGCAAGGGTCGTCCCGGGCGCCCCGCGCCCCGCCACCGTGGGCTCCGCCGGTCGCCGGGCCCGCCGGTCGCGCCGGGACCGCGCCGTGCGCGTCGTCACCGGCGCCCAGGAATTCTCGGCCCTGCTCGACACCGAGCGAGCGCTCGGCCGCAGTGTGGGCCTCGTCCCCACCATGGGGGCCCTCCACGCCGGGCACCGGTCGCTCATCGAGCGGGCCGCGGCGGAGTGCGACGTCGTCGCCGTGACGGTGTTCGTGAACCCGCTGCAGTTCGACGACGCCGCCGATCTGGCGGCGTACCCCCGTGACCTCGACACCGACGTGGCGCTGGCCCGTTCGGCGGGAGCGTCGATGGTGTTCGCACCGCCGGTGGAGGAGATGTACGGCGCGCATCCGGCCCGCATCGTCTCGACGGTGCACGTCGGCGGCGTGAGCGAGGGGCTCGAGGGCGCGTCGCGCCCGGGGCATTTCGACGGGGTGTCGACCGTGGTGGCCAAGCTCTTCGCCCTGTCGGGGCGGTGCCGGGCCTATTTCGGCGAGAAGGACTTCCAGCAGCTGGCCGTGGTGCGGCGGATGGTCGGTGACCTGTCGATCCCGGTGACGATCGTGGGATGCGCGACGGTGCGCGAGGTCGACGGGCTGGCCCTGTCGAGCCGCAACACCCGGCTGTCGGCCCGTGAGCGGACCGCCGCGCTGGCATTGCACCGGGCCCTCGTCGCCGGCCGTCGCTGCGTGGAGCGTGGCGTGCGCGATCCCGTGCGGGTGACCGCGGCCATGACGGCGGTGCTCGTGGCCGAGCGGCTCGTCACCCCCGACTACGCCGTGGTCGTCGACCCCGACACCCTGCAGTGCCCGACGGAGCTGTCGGGAGAGGTCCGCCTCCTCGTGGCGGCCCGGGTCGGAGCCGTCAGGCTCATCGACAACGAGAGCGCCTGGTGTGCTCCGTCCGCGACGGACACCGAAGACCTCGTGCTGGTCAATACCGGAGAGGAGCGTTGACATGCGCCGGCGCATGATGAAGTCCAAGATCCACCGGGCCACGGTGACCGACGCCAACCTCGACTACGTGGGCTCGATCAGCCTGGACCCCGAGCTGATGACGCTGGCCGACATCCTCGAGTACGAGCAGGTGACGGTGCTCGACATCGACAACGGGGCCCGATTCGAGACCTACGCCATCGTCGGTGGGCCCGGTGAGGTGTGCCTCAACGGCGCCGCGGCGCGGCTCGTGCACCGGGGGGACAAGGTGATCGTGATCACCTACGCCGACTACGACGCGGCGGAGCTGGTGGGCTTCGAGCCCACCGTCGTCCACGTGGACGCCACCAACGCCGTGGTGGACCTCACCCTGGAGCGGCTCGACGACGAGCTGCGCCCGGCCGTCACGGGCTGAGGCCGGCGCCCGGCCCGCGTTCGGGGGCGCGACCCTTGGAGCTCGACGTCCTCGTCCTCGGATCGGGCGTGGCCGGCCTGTCGGCCGTGGTCCGCCTGGCCACGCCCACCGGTCTGCAGGTCGGGGTCCTCACCAAGGCCGACCTGGCGCAGTCCACCACGCGCTGGGCCCAGGGCGGCATCGCGGCGGCGGTGGGTGGCGACGAGGACTCCACCGACCTCCATCTGGCCGACACCCTGTCGGCGGGGGCGGGGCTGTGCGACGTCGACGCCGTGCGCGTGCTGGTCGACGAAGGGCCCGGTCGCGTGGACGAGCTCATCGGGCTCGGTGCGGTGTTCGACCGCGAGGCCGGCGGTGACCTCGCCCTGGCGCGAGAGGGCGGGCACTCCACCGCCCGCGTCCTGCATGCCGGAGGTGCCGCCACAGGGGCCGAGGTCGAGCGGGCGCTCGTCTCGGCCGTGCGCCGCAGCGCGGCGGCGGTCCTCGAGCAGTGGTTCGCCGAGGACCTGATGGTCGAAGGCGGCCGGTGCGTCGGGGTCCGGGCCCTCGACCCCGACGGGACACTCCAGGAGGTCCGGGCCACCCAGGTGGTGCTCGCCACGGGAGGCGCGGGACAGCTCTACGCGGTGACGACCAACCCGCCCGAGGCGACCGGGGACGGGATCGCCATGGCGTTGCGGGCCGGGGTCCCGGTGGCGGACCTCGAGTTCTTCCAGTTCCATCCGACCGCGCTGCACCATCCCGCCATGCCCCGCCCCTTGTTGTCCGAGGCTCTGCGCGGGCACGGGGCGCTGCTGCGCGACGCGCGGGGCGAGCGCTTCGTCGACGAGCTGGCGCCGCGCGACGTCGTCAGCCGGGCCATGGCCGACCGCATGGCCGAGCAGGGCGTGGGGTACATGTGGCTCGACGCCACCGGCCTGGAGTCCTTCGGCGAGAGGTTCCCGACCGTGGCGGCGTCGCTGCACCAGGCGGGTCTCGATCCCGCCGTCGACTGGCTTCCCATCGCGCCCGCCGCCCACTACCTGTCGGGAGGGGTGGTGACCGACCTCGACGGGGCGAGCGCCCTGCCCGGGTTGTGGGCCGTGGGCGAGGTGGCGTGCACCGGCGTGCACGGGGCCAACCGCCTGGCGTCGAACTCGCTCCTCGAGGGCATGGTCTTCGGTGCCCGCCTGGCCGAGGCGATCGCGGCGGGCCGGGACGGGCCCCGGCACACCGGGGTGATGCGGGCCTTGTCGGGCGCGTCGGGTCCGGGGCGGGCCGGGGAGATCCCCTGTGTCGACGTGGACGTCGCCGGTGCCGAGGGGGATGTCGATGTCGGCGTGGATGTCGGTGTCGACCATGTCCATGCCGGCGACGACCATGTCCATGCGGTTGCCGCCGCGGCGGCGGTGCGCGCCACGCCCGGCTCCCGGGCCGCGCCCGACTCCGACATCGCCAAGCTCCGCGAGCGGCTGCAGCGGGCCATGATCGAAGGCGCGGGCGTGATGCGCTCGCCCACGTCACTGGCGGGCGCGGCCGCCGAGGTCGGGTTCGTGGCCGAGCACCTCGCCACCGCGTCGGCCGCCACGGTCGCCGGCGCCGGGCGGGCCCGGGGCGAGCTCGCCAACCTCGTCACCGTGTCGGGCGCGCTGCTGCGCGCCGCCTATCGGCGCCAGGAGACCCGCGGCGCACACGCCCGCCGTGACTTCCCCGAGGCGCGGCCCGAGTGGCGCTGTCGCCTCGTCCATCGCGCCGTGGCCGCGCCGGGGACGCTCCCGCACGCGGCGAAGCCCCGGCCATGACCCCGAGTCGCCCCGACACCGACGCCGACACCGGTTCCGGGGCCGACACCGGTTCCGGGGCTGACACCGCGCCGGCGGAATCGGGGACATGGCCGTCGTCGGGGCCGCCTGACCCCCCGCGGGCCGTGGCGCGAGAAGCCGTCGCCCGTGCTCTGGCCGAGGACATCGGGGTGCGCGGGGACCTGACCGCCATGCTGGTGCCCGAGACCGAGCACGGCCGGGCCCGGGTGGTGTCACGGGCCGACGGGGTGCTCGCCGGCCGACTGTGCGCGCTCGAGGCGTTCTCGCAGATCGACCCGACGCTCCGCGTCGACTGGCGGATACCGGACGGGGGGTGGTTGGCGCCGGGGTCGGTGGTGGCCGAGGTGGCGGGTCCGATGCGCTCGATCCTCACCGCCGAACGCACCGCGCTCAATTTCCTCTGTCACCTGTCGGGCATCGCCACCATGGCCCGCCGGTTCGTCGACGCCGTGGCCGGTGCGAACCCCGCGACCCGGGTGCTCGACACGAGGAAGACCACGCCGGGACTTCGCGTTCTCGAGAAGGCGGCGGTTCGCGCCGGCGGTGCGTGGAACCACCGCGCCGGGCTGTCCGACGCCGTGCTCGTGAAGGACAACCATCTGGGCCGGCTCGGCATCGGCGAGGCGGTGGCCATGGCTCGACGACGGTGGCCGGGACAGGTGGTGGAGGTCGAATGCGACCGTCCCGAACAGGTGACCGAGGCCGTCGACGCCGGCGCCACGGCGGTGCTCCTCGACAACATGACCCCGTCGTTGGTGTCGGAGTGCGTGGCACTGGTGCGGGCGCGCCGCGTGGCGGGCCCGGTCCTCGTCGAGGCGTCGGGCGGTGTGACCCTCGACAACGCCCCCGCCTACGCTGCCGCCGGCGCGGACCTGATCTCGGTCGGTGCCATCACCCATTCCGCGCCCATACTCGACCTCGGGCTCGACCTCGTGGAGGACTGACCGTGCTGCTCGCCATCGACGTGGGGAACACCGAGACGGTCATCGGCCTGTTCTCGCTGGCGCCGGGGGACGACCCGCCCCCCGGGAGCCGGCCCGCGCCACCGGTCCCGCCCGAACCTGCCGGCCTCACCCACCATTGGCGGCTGTCGACCGTCGCCGACCGCACCCCCGACGAGCACGCCCTGTTGCTGTCGGAGCTGCTCAACCTCGACGGCATGGACGTCGACGAGGTGGCGACGGGCATGGCGGTGACGTCGTCGGTGCCGAGGGTCACCACGGCCCTGCGCCAGATGGCGGGCCGGTGGTTCGACGTGCCGTGTGTGGTCCTCGAGCCCGGCGTGCGCTCGGGCATGCCGATCCTCTACGACAACCCCAAGGAGGTCGGCGCCGACCGCATCGCCAACGCCATCGGCGCCTATGACCTCTACGGGGGCCCCTGCATCGTCGTCGACCTCGGCACCGCCACCACCTTCGACGCCATCTCGGGGAACGGCGAGTACCTCGGAGGCGCCATCGCGCCCGGCATCGCCATCTCCATGGACGCGCTGTTCCATCATGCCGCCGCGCTCCGGCGGGTCGAGCTGGTCGAGCCCCGCAGCGTCATCGGGAAGTCCACCGTCGAGTCGATCCAATCGGGGGTGCTCTACGGCTACGCCGCGCAGGTCGACGGCATGTGCGGCCGTATCACCGACGAGCTCGGACACGCCACGGTCGTCGCCACCGGCGGGTTGTCCGAGACCATCGCGCCGTTGTCGCGCACCATCGAGCACCGCGAGCCGTGGCTCACCTTGCACGGGCTGCGTCTCGTCTACGAACGCAATTCCAAGCCCGCGTGAGCGGAGCCGTCGAGAGGATCGGCGCCTCCTCGGCCAACCGGTAGCGTCTCGCCTGTGGCCGACGTCCCCTACTCGTTCGGCCGCACCGCCGAGGCCGGGCCGCTCCATGACCGGTATGGCGCCCTCGGGCCCGGTGAGGAGAGCGAGGACGTCGTCTCGGTCGCGGGGCGGGTCATGTTGGTGCGTCCCCAGGGGCGTCTGGCCTTTGCCACGCTGCGCGACTCGTCGGGTCAGGTGCAGCTCTTCGCCTTGGCGAAGGTCACCGCGGACTTCGAGGGCTTCACCAAGTTGTCGCTCGGGGACTGGGTGGGGGCGACGGGAAAGGTCGTGCGCACCCGCAAGGGCGAGCTGTCGGTGCAGGTGCACACCTGGGTGCTCCTGGCCGAGGCCCGCCGCGGCTTCGGCGACAAGTGGAAGGGCGTGTCCGACGTCGAGACGCGCTTTCGCCAGCGCGAGGTGGACCTGTGGGCCAACGAGCGCGCCCGTGAGATCCTGACGCTGCGCAGCCGGTTGATCAGCTCCGTACGCCGGCGTCTCGAGGCGGAGGGGTTCGTCGAGGTCGAGACGCCCGTGCTGCACGCCATCCCCGGCGGCGCGCTGGCCAAGCCCTTTGTCACCCATCACAACGCGCTCGACGCCGAGCTGTACCTGCGCATCGCTCCCGAGCTCTACCTGAAGCGGCTCGTCGTGGGCGGGTTCGAGAAGGTGTTCGAGATCGCCCGCGTGTTCCGCAACGAGGGGTTGTCGCCGCGTCACAACCCGGAGTTCACGATGCTCGAGCTCTACCAGGCCTATGCGGATTACGGGGACCTCGCCGTGCTCGTCGAGGACTTGGTGTCGGGGCTTGCGTCGGAGCTGTGTGGCGCGACGCGGATCTCCTATCAGGGCCGCGAGCTCGACCTCACCCCTCCCTGGCGGCGCGCCACCATGGCCGAGCTCGTGAGCGAGGCCACCGGGGAGGCCGTCGACGTCCACACCCCGGTCGACGAGCTGCGCCGGCGCGTCGCCGCGGCCGGGGTCGAGGTGGGCCCCTCGTGGGGGCCGGGCAAGCTGCTCCTCGAGCTCTACGAGAAGACGACGGAGCCCGACCTGTGGGGACCGGTGTACGTCATGGACTTCCCCGCCGAGGTGTCCCCGCTGTCACGTCGGCACCGTTCGGACCCCGACCTGGTCGAGCGCTTCGAGGCCATCGTGGCCGGGCGTGAGCTCGTGAACGCCTTCTCCGAGCTGGTCGACCCCGACGACCAGCGGGCCCGCTTCGAGGCCCAGGCGACGGCGCGCGCCGGAGGTGACGACGAGGCGATGATCGTCGACGAGGAGTACCTCCGGGCCCTCGAGCACGGCCTGCCCCCGACCGGCGGCCTCGGCATCGGGATCGACCGCCTGGTCATGTTGCTGGCCGACGTGGCCAACATCCGCGAGGTCATCGCCTTCCCGACGCTGCGACCCGAGCGCTGAACCTCGAGCGCCGGGACCCGAGCGTCCTCGACGACACCCCGATCTCGCGACCGGCAGGCCTATCTCGGGACCGGCAGGCCTATCTCGAGACGGGCAGCCCCTGGAGCAGCGACCGAGCCAGGTCCTCGAGCGAGCGCGCCAGGGCTCGCTCGCTCACGGCCTCGGCCGCCTCGACGGCCTCGTCGACGAAGCGCTGTCCCGCCGCCACGGTCTCGGTGATGGCCCGTGACTCGGCCACGATCGAGCGCGCCTTGTCCCGCTCGGGTTGGTCGAGCGGTGCGCCGAGCAGGGGACGCAGCTCGGGACCGGTCCCCGGGTCGCGCAGCGCCAGGAGCACCGGCAACGTGTAGATGCCTTCGGCGAGGTCCTGTCCGGCGGGCTTGCCGAGCTCCTCGTCGGTGGCGACCACGTCGAGGATGTCGTCGCGGAACTGGAAGAGCATGCCGAAACAGCGCCCGAACGCCGTGAGCACGTCCACCTCGTGGCGGGGGAGGCCGCCGGTGAGCGCGCCGATGCGGCACGACGTCGACATGAGGGCCGCGGTCTTGCCCTCGATGGTCCGGAGGTAGTCGTCCTCGGTGCGCTCGGTGCTGTAGGCGGCGCGGACCTCGGTCACCTGTCCCTCACAGAGCAGGCCCAACGTGTTGGCGAGGAGGCCCGCGATCTCGGTGCCGAGCGAGGCGGCGAGCTCGGCCGAGCGGGCCAGGAGGAAGTCGCCGGCCACGATGGCGACCAGGTTGCCGAAGCGGGCGTTGACGCTCTCGACGTTGCGCCGCACCAGCGCCTCGTCCATGACGTCGTCGTGGTAGAGCGAGGCCAGGTGCACGAGCTCGACGGCCACCGCCCCCACCAGGTCCTCGGCCGTCCCCGGCCGGCGACCCCCGGTGGCCGAGGCCAGGGCCAGGCAGGGGCGCAGGCGCTTGCCCCCAGCCGCGATCAGGTGCGTGGTGACCTCGTCGAGGAACCGGTCGCCCGAGCCGACGGCGTCCCGGAGCTCGGGTTCGAGCCGTGCGAGGTCGTCTTGGAGGAAGGGGAGTGACAGCAAAGAGGCGGTGTCCACCAGGGGGAACGATAGGCGAAGGATCCTCAGGCGGGACAACGTGGGTCCCCGACGATGGCTGTGGCCAGGGTGTTGGCCCCCTCGAGGCGACGCCCGGCTCCCGTGCCTGCACAGGTTTGTGGCGGCCCGGTGACTACCTTCGGTGGAACGGGTCAGGATTCGGGCCCTGCGTGCCGAAGGAATGGGGGATGCATTTGGGACCTTACGCTCGAGGGAAACGGAGCCCATGGGTGTTTGTTGCTAGAGCACGCCCGGTAGACTCTGCTCAGGATTCGAGCCGTCGAGGGAGGCGGTCTGGTGTTCGAACGCTTCACTGATCGGGCGCGGAGGGTGTTGGTGCTGGCGCAGGAGGAAGCGCGCCTGCTCAACCACAGCTTCATCGGCACCGAGCACATCCTTCTGGGGCTCATCCACGAGGGTGAGGGCGTCGCGGCCAAGGCGCTCGAGCAGCTCGGCGTCTCGCTCGAGGCGGTGCGCGAGAAGGTCGAGGAGACCATCGGCCTGTCGGGCACGGCGCCGACCGGCTCCCCACCGTTCACCCCTCGGGCGAAGAAGGTTCTCGAGCTCTCGCTGCGCGAAGCCCTGCAGCTCGGCCACAACTACATCGGCACCGAGCACATGCTGCTCGGCCTGGTCCGCGAGGGCGAGGGCGTGGCCGCCCAGGTGCTCGTCAGCCTGGGTGCGGATCTGGCGCGGGTGCGCCAGCAGGTCATCCAGCTCCTGTCGGGGTACCAGGGCAAGGAGTCGGTGGGCGCGGGGCCCGGCTCGTCGGCCTCCGAGACGCCCTCGGGGTCGCCGGTGCTCGACCAGTTCGGGCGCAACCTGACCCAGCTCGCCCGTGACACCAAGCTCGACCCGGTCATCGGACGCGAGAAAGAGATCCAGCGCGTGATGCAGGTCCTGTCGCGCCGCACCAAGAACAACCCCGTGCTCATCGGCGAGCCCGGCGTCGGCAAGACCGCCATCGTCGAGGGTCTCGCCCAGCGCATCGTGGCCAACGACGTGCCCGAGACCCTCAAGGGCAAGCAGCTCTACACACTCGACCTCGGAGCCCTCGTGGCCGGGAGCCGCTACCGCGGCGACTTCGAGGAGCGCCTGAAGAAGGTGCTCAAGGAGATCCGCACCCGCGGCGACATCGTGCTGTTCATCGACGAGTTGCACACCCTCGTGGGGGCCGGCGCGGCCGAGGGTGCCATCGACGCGGCGTCGATCCTCAAGCCCATGCTGGCGCGCGGCGAGCTGCAGACCATCGGGGCCACCACCCTCGACGAGTACCGCAAGCACCTCGAGAAGGACGCGGCCCTCGAGCGCCGGTTCCAACCCATCAAGGTGGAGCAGCCCACGGTGGCGCACACCATCGAGATCCTCAAGGGCCTGCGCGACCGCTACGAGTCGCACCACTCGGTGACCATCACGGACCAGGCGCTGGTCGCCGCGGCCAACCTGGCCGACCGGTACCTGGCCGACCGCTACCTCCCCGACAAGGCCATCGACCTCATCGACGAGGCCGGGAGCCGCCTGCGCATCCGGCGCATGACCACCCCTCCGGACTACAAGAAGCTCGAGGAGGAGATCGACCGGATCCGCCACGACAAGGAGTCGGCCATCGAGCGCCAGGCCTTCGACCAGGCCAAGAAGCTCGCCGAGCAGGAGAAGGAGCGCCTCGACCGCAAGACGGCCATGGAGGCCGAATGGCGGGCCGAGGGCCTCGAGCTCTTCGACGTCGTCGACGAGGAGGTCATCGCCGAGGTCCTGGCCAACTGGACCGGGATCCCCGTCTACCGGCTCACCGAGGAGGAGACCTCCAAGCTCCTGCGTATGGAGGACGAGCTGCACAAGCGCGTGGTGGGCCAGGAAGAGGCCATCAAGGCGCTGTCGCGTGCCATCCGTCGCACCCGCGCCGGGCTCAAGGACCCCAAGCGGCCCAGCGGGTCGTTCATCTTCCTGGGACCGACCGGCGTGGGCAAGACCGAGCTCGCCAAGGCACTGGCGGAGTTCCTCTTCGACGACGAGGACGCGCTGATCCAGCTCGACATGAGCGAGTACATGGAGAAGCACACCGTGTCACGGCTGGTGGGCTCGCCCCCCGGCTACGTGGGGTACGAAGAAGGCGGCCAGCTCACCGAGGCCGTGCGGCGCAAGCCGTTCTCGGTGGTGCTGTTCGACGAGGTCGAGAAGGCGCACCCCGACGTGTTCAACGCGCTGCTCCAGATCCTCGAGGACGGCCGGCTCACCGACGCCCAGGGTCGATCGGTGGACTTCAAGAACACCGTGCTGATCATGACGTCCAACCTGGGCACCGCGGACCTGCGCAAGTCGTCGGTGGGCTTCGCCAAGACGTCGGAGGCGGTGACCTACGAGCGCATGAAGTCCAAGGTCCACGACGCGCTGAAGGCACACTTCCGGCCGGAGTTCCTCAACCGCATCGACGAGGTCATCGTCTTCCACGAGCTGTCCAAGGAAGAGGTCGTGGAGATCGTGGACCTCATGATCCGGCGTGTGGGAGAGCAGCTCGAGTCGCAGGGACTGGGCCTGGAGCTGACCCCGACGGCCAAGTCGCTGCTGGCCGAGAAGGGCTACGACCCCACCCTCGGCGCTCGCCCGCTGCGGCGGGCCATCCAGCAGTTCGTCGAGGACGCGCTCTCCGAGCGCATCCTGTGGAAGGAATTCCGCGTGGGCGAGACCATCATCGTCGATGTCGAGGACGGCGAGTTCGTCTTCCGCACTGTCGAGGGCCTCGAGCCGCCGCCGGTCGAGTTGGCCGGCGCGGGCGCCGACTCCTGACCCTGGTCCGACCGTTTCCGGCCGTTGACGCGCCGAGCCGCGCCGTCACGCCCCTGAGCGTCACACCTTCTTCGTAGCCTCCCCCCGTGGGAAGGCTACGGACGGTGCACCGCTGTACGGCGTGCGGGGGTGCCACGCCCCGCTGGGCCGGGCGCTGCCCGGGGTGTGGCGAGTGGAACAGCCTCGTGGAGGAGCAGGTGGTCGAGCCCACCGCTCACCGGGCTGGTGCGGCCACCGGGCCCGTGGCCCCGGGTCTCTTCGCACCGGGCCCCTTCGCAACGGGCCCCTTCGCACCGGGGCCGACGGAGGGGGCTGAGCGCGCCCTCCCCCTCGACGAGGTCGACCCCACCCGGTCGGGACCGGTCCCCACCGGCCTGGCCGAGCTCGACCGGGTCCTCGGCGGGGGCCTGGTCCCGGGGTCGGTGACCCTGCTCGGGGGCGAGCCGGGTGTGGGGAAGTCGACCTTGCTCCTGCAGGTCCTGTCGTCGATGGCCGGTGCCGGTGCCCGCGTGCTGCTCGTGTCGGCCGAGGAGTCGGCCCAGCAGGTACGCCGGCGCGCCGAGCGTCTCGGGCCGCTCCCGGGCGGGCTCATGCTCCTGGACAGCTCCGACCTCTCGTCGCTCCCCGCCGCCTTGTACGACACCGCGCCGGCGCTCGTCGTCGTCGACTCGATCCAGGCCGTCGTCGACCCCGCCGCCTCGGGCACCCCGGGAAGCATCGGCCAGGTGCGGGCGTGCACCGACCTGGTGGTGCATCTGGCCAAGCTCCACGCCGTGCCCTTCGTGCTCGTGGGCCACGTGACCAAGGAGGGGACCCTGGCGGGCCCCCGCACCCTCGAGCACCTGGTCGACACCGTGCTCGGGGTGGAGGGCGACCGCCACCACGCGCTGCGCACGGTACGCGCCACCAAGCACCGTTTCGGCCCCACGGGCGAGCTCGGCCTCTTCGAGATGAACGACACCGGACTGGCCGCGGTGACCGACCCGTACCGCCTGCTGCTCGGTGACCGGCGTCCGGGCGCGTCCGGAAGTGCGGTGTTGCCCGCCATGCAGGGTCAGCGCGCCCTGCTCGTGGAGGTCCAGGCCCTGACGTCGAGGACCGCGCCCGAGACCCCGAGCCGGCGCTCGGCCCAGGGTGTGGACGGTGGCCGACTGGCGCTCCTGCTCGCCGTGCTCGAACAGCGCGCCGCGGTGCCGCTCACCCGCACCGACGTCTTCGCGTCGGCCGTGGGGGGCATTCGCGTGCTCGAGCCCGCCGCCGACCTCGCCCTGGCACTGGCGCTCGCCTCTGCGGTCACCGACCGGCCCCTGCCCCCCGACCTGGTGGTGTTCGGCGAAGTCGGGCTCGGTGGCGAGATCCGCCAGGTCCCGCATGCCCCTCGACGACTGGCCGAGGCGTCGCGTGTCGGGTTCCGTCACGCGCTCGTGCCCGAGTCGTGTCCCGACGGGCCGCCCGGCATGGAGGTCGTGCACGTGCGGTCGCTGGCCCAGGCGGTCGCCCTGGCGACGGGGTCGGCGTCCGGATAGAGCGGGGCGCCGGTGCCGGTTGGCGCCGGTGCCGGTTGGCGCCGGTGCGAACGGCGCCAGTGCGGATTGGCGACACAGAGCGCCGGGTACGATGCGGAGGTGGTGGTGCGACCGAGCTCGGCCATGGCCGACGCCCTGGCCCTCGTTGCGCCGGGCCAGCCGCTGCGTGACGGCATCGAGCGCATCCTGCAGGCCAACCGGGGTCTGTTGCTCGTGGTGGGCGACGGCCCCGAGGTGCTCTCGATCTGCACCGGTGGGTTCCTCCTCGACGCCGAGTTCAGTCCCCAGCGACTCTCGGAGCTGGCGAAGATGGATGGTGCGGTCATCCTCTCCCCCGACGCCGATCGGATCGCCCGGGCCAACGTGCACTTGATGCCCAACGCCTCCATCCCCACCATCGAGACCGGCACGCGACATCGCACCGCCGAGCGGGTGGCGCGTTCGATCGACGTGCCCGTGGTGTCGGTGTCGGCCGCCATGGGCCTCGTCACCGTCTACCGGCGCGACACGCGCCATGTCCTGCAGGACGAACGTCGCCTGCACGAACGCGTGCGCCAGGCCCTGCAGACCACGCGGCGGTTCCGTCAGCGTTTCGACACGACGCTCGCCGCGCTGTCGGCCGTCGAGATCGCCGACACCGTGACGGCGAGGGACGTCGTGGCGGTGCTCCAGCCCGCCGAGCTGCTGGACCGGATCGCCGATGACGTCATGGTCGACCTGGTGGAGCTGGGTGAGGACGGGCGCATGCTCCGGCTGCAGCTCGAGGAGGTGATCGACGGCATCGAACCGGCGCGCCGGCTCGTCGTCCGCGACTACCTCCACTGTGTCGACGACGGCCCCGGTCCGGGCCGAGACGGGTCGCGCGCCTCCGGCCGGCCCGCACCACGGTCCAGCGCGGCGCGCCGTGACGGCAAGGGGGAGCGCCGCGGTGTGTCGAACGAGGAGGCCGATGTGGCCCTGGCCACCCTGGCCGGGCTGTCCACCGACGACCTGCTCGACGTCCGGCGCATGTCGGCGGCGCTCGGCCTGGGTGGCTCGCACGCCGATCCCGACGCGCCGGTCGAGCCCCGTGGCTACCGGCTCCTGCACCGCCTGCCGCGCTTTCCCGAAGTGCTCGTGGACAGGATCGTCGAGCACTTCGCCGGATTGCAGCCGATCATGCGGACGTCGGTGGCGGACCTCGAGGAGGTCGAAGGGGTGGGCGAGGCTCGCGCCCGATCGGTGAAAGAGGGCCTCGCCCGGCTGGCCGAAGCGAGCATCCTCGACCGCTACAGCTGAGCCCTGCTCAGGACGGCGGACGGCGGTCGGGGTGGGGGTGCGACGGGCCGCTCGGGTAGAATGGAACGTCTGTCCCTCGCCGTGAGCCTGTGGTCAGCGCGCCATCCCAGGAGAGGTACGTGTTCGACATCGGTGACAAGGTGGTCTACCCCCATCACGGGGCGGCGATCGTGGAGCGGCGCGAGGTCAAAGAGGCCTTCGGGGAGAAGAAGGAGTACCTCGTGCTCCGCTTGGCCTACGGCGATCTGACCCTGATGGTCCCCGCCGACAACACCGAAGGCGTCGGTCTGCGCGAGGTCATCAACGACGAAGAGGTCGAGGAGGTGTTCGCCGTCCTTCGCAAGAAGGAGGCGCGCATGCCGACGAACTGGTCGCGCCGGTACAAGAACCACTCCGAGAAGCTGCGCTCCGGCGACATCTACCAGGTCGCCGAGGTGGTGCGGAACCTCTCGATCCGCGACAAGGACAAGGGACTGTCGGCAGGCGAGAAGCGCATGCTGAGCCGAGCGCGCCAGATCCTCGTCTCGGAGCTGACCTTCGCGCTCGATGTCGACGAAGCCGCGGCGGAGAAGCGCCTGGACGAGGCGCTGCCCTGACCCGCGTGGGCCCGCACCGCCTCGGCGGGGCGCGGTCACCCAACGGGGTGTGAGCCCGTGTCGGTGTGGGTGGTCGTGGTCGCGGCCGGAAGCGGCCGGAGGTTCGGGTCCCCGAAGCATTTCGCACTGCTCGGCGGCCGCGCCATGGTGCAGTGGGCCCTCGACGCGGCGCGCCAGGTGGCCGACGGTGTGGTGCTCGTGCTTCCCGGCGAGGACTCCCTCGACGCCCGAGGCCGGGCGGCCGACCTCACCGGCGCCGATGTCGTGGTGGCCGGCGGGGACACGCGCGCGGCCTCGGTGCGCGCCGGGATGGCGGCGGTTCCGCAGTCCGCAGACGTGATCGTGGTCCACGACGGTGCTCGCCCCCTGGCGTCGCCGGCGTTGTTCCGCGCCGTGGTGGATGCCGTGGCCGCGGGAGCCGACGCCGCGGTGCCGGGGTTGGCGGTGGTCGACACCCTCAAGCGCGTCGTGGATGACGCAGTGGTCGCCACGGTGCCGCGCGACGGCATCGTGGCGGTCCAGACCCCGCAGGCGTTCCGCGCCGAGGTGCTACGCCGGGCCCATCGAGCCGAGCCCGAGGCCACCGACGACGCGGGCTCGGTGGAGTCGCTGGGAGCTACCGTGCGCGTCGTGCCCGGCGATCCGAGGAACATCAAGGTGACGACAGCGGGGGATCTCGAGGTGGCCCGGGCGTTGGTGGCGACGTGACCGACGATGGGGGCGGTGCGGCGGCCTTGCGGGTCGGGCAGGGATTCGACGTCCACCGGTTCTCGGGGGACCCGGGTCGCCCCCTCGTGCTCGGGGGGGTGACGATCCCCGGCGCGGCCGGCCTCGCCGGCCACAGCGACGCAGACGTCGTGGCCCACGCCGTAGCCGAGGCACTGCTCGGCGCCGCCGGCCTGGGTGACCTCGGGCGCCACTTCCCCGCGGCCGACCCGACCTGGGCTGGAGCCGATTCCATGGCGCTCCTGCAGCAGGTGGCGTCGATGGTGGGGGACCACGGCATGGCTCTTGTCAACGCGGATTGCACCGTGGTCTGTGAGCGCCCCCGGCTGGCGGATCACACCGACGAGATGGCCCGGCGGCTCCAGGGCCTGCTGGGGGCGCCCGTGAGCGTGAAAGCCAAGCGGGCCGAGGGCCTGGGCGCGCTGGGTCGGGTCGAGGGCATCGCATGCCTGGCGGTGGTGCTGCTCACCTCGGTCGCGTGAGTCCCCCACCGCGTCGGAGACCCGGCCCCGCACCGGGGCGCGCCGCTCCCCCTGCCCGTGGTGGCGCGCCCCG
Organism: uncultured Acidimicrobiales bacterium; assembly: GCA_963739765.1. Taxonomy (GTDB): domain Bacteria; phylum Actinomycetota; class Acidimicrobiia; order Acidimicrobiales; family UBA8190; genus Chersky-840. Next base: position 1,386,943 of record CAVUBP010000003.1, read on the forward strand.
ACGGGCCGCGCCCCGACGAGGTGGCACGCCGGAACGTGCCACGACACGACGAGGTGGCACGCCGGAACGTGCCACGACACGACGAGGTGGCACGCCCGGACGCGGCGCCGACGCGGATCGGGGTGAGACCGCGGGACGCGCCCGGGCCGGAGGGCCCGGTCGAGGAGGAGGTCGAGCCGGCGCGCGCGGTCTGGGCGGGGAACAGGTCGAAGGTCGCCAGGCCGTACGCGAGTTGCTCGCGGCGGGTCGCCGAGCGGTACGCGAGGTGTGGATCGCCGAGGATCTCGATCCATCCCCCCAGATCGACGAGATCGAGCGGCTGGCCACACGTCGACGCGTGCGGCTCGTGCTCGTTCCCCGTACCAAGCTCGACAGAGCGGCGCGCACCGACGCGCCCCAAGGGGTGCTGGCCCACGCCCGGGCCCTCGAGGAGGTCGAGCTGGCCACCTTGTGTCGGGCGCGACGCGGTGTGGCCCCGTTCCTGCTCGTGCTCGACGGCGTCACCGACCCGCACAACGTCGGCGCCCTCCTGCGCAGCGCGGAGTGCGCCGGGGTCACCGGTGTGGTCCTGGCACGCCATCGCGCCGTCCATGTGACGCCCACGGTCGCCAAGGTGGCCGCCGGTGCCATCGAGCACCTCGACATGGCGGTGGTTCCCGGTGTCCCCAACGCGCTGCGACAGCTCGACGAGCTCGGCGTGACGAGCGTCGGTCTCGATGCCGACGCACCGTCGTCACTGTTCGATCTCGGGCTCGACGCGGCGGCAGCGGTGGCGCTCGTGATGGGGGCCGAGGACCGGGGCCTGGCGTCGCTCACGAGGCGGCGCTGCTCGGTCCTGGCCGCCATCCCCCAATTCGGTGTCCTGGGCAGCCTGAACGTCGCCTCGGCGGGCGCGGTGGCGTGCTTCGAGCTGGCGCGGCGCCGGATCGACGAGCCTCGAGGTGACCAGGGGTAGCGCTCGTGCGCGATCATCTTCCGGCAGCGACGAGGGAGACCGATGGGGACCGACGCCGTTCTGGCTGTCACACGCGAGGGACCCGTGGCCACGATCGAGCTGACGCGGGGCAAGGTCAACGCCCTTGACGTCGAATTGCTCGAAGAGCTCCGCACCACGCTCGAGTGCCTCGAGCGCGACGTCGAGGTCCGTGCCGTGGTGCTCACCGGCGCCGGCCGGGCCTTCTCCGCCGGTGTGGACCTTCGGCGTGTGGTCGACTCCGACCGGGGGTATGTCGAACGTCTGGTGACCGGGCTGCGAGAGACATTCGAGACGATCTTCAGGTTCCCCAAGCCGACGGTGGCGGCGGTCAACGGCGCCGCGGTGGCGGGGGGATGCATCCTGGCCTGCGCGTGCGACCGACGGCTGATGGCGGACGGCGCCCGCATCGGCGCCAGCGAGCTGTTGGTCGGCGTGGCCTTCCCCGTGGCGGCGCTCGAGATCGTCCGCCACGCATGCGGATCGCGCACCGAGGACATCGTCTACAACGGTCGGCTCCTGGACGCGCACGAAGCCCTGGCCGTCGGCATGGTCCACGAGGTCTGCCCCGGCCCGGGCGTGCTCGAGCGCGCCGTGGCGGTCGCCACCGAGCTCGCTGACAGGGCCCCCGTCGCGTTCGCGCTGGCCAAGGCGCAGCTTCGTCGCCCCGTGCTCGAGCGCATGCACCGGGACGCCGCCATTGTCGACGGCGACGTGACGAACGAGTGGGCGGCGCCGCACACCACGGCGCGCCTGCGCCAACAACTCGACCGGTTGTCGGCGCCACGATGACGGTCCGTGCTCGCCCATCGAGATGCCGCGCCCACGCGCCTCGACGGGCGCCGGGACGACGAGCGCCGGGACGACGGGTCCGAGCCGGTGGTGGGACTCGAACCCACGGCCTGACGATTACAAATCGTCTGCGCTTCCAGCTGCGCCACACCGGCTTGCACGCCACGCTACCGCCGGGCCCGTCCGGGCCCGGGCACGACGGGGCGCGGGATCGAGGATCCTTGCTTCGCGGCGGTGCATTGGCAGGCTTGACCCCGCGATGGGATTGACAGACCAGGACCGTCAGATCCTCGACTTCGAGGAATCGTGGTGGACCCGGCCCGAATCGAAGGCATCGGGCATCCGTCAACGTCTGGGGATGTCACCGACCCGCTATTACCGCCGGCTGGCCGAGCTCGTCGACATGAGCGAGGCGCTCGAACACGCCCCGCTGGTCGTCCGGCGCTCGCGCCGGCGCAGGCTCGACCAACGACGGGGCCGGTTCGAGACCACCGCCGCACCGCATCATCCTCGACGATGAGCGACCACTACGACGACCCGGCGAGCCCGGGCGGGGGCGCCGGCGGCGGGGACGGCCGTGACACGTCGGGAAGCCCGGCTCCTTCAGGCTTCCTGCGCGGGGTGGCCGTGGTGGTGGTGGCGGTGGTGATCGGCGCCCTGCTCATGCCGTCGGGCACCCGGGCACCGCTCAACGTCACCACGGCCAGTCAGTCCACCCCCACGACCACGACGACGCCGACGACCACGACGCCGAAGGCGACCACCTCCACGCTTGGCACCATCGTCCCCGGGGCATCGTCGATCCACGTCCTGGTCGTGAACGCGACGAGCATCACCGGTCTCGCCGGGGGCACCGCCACCTACCTGCGCTCCCGAGGGTTCCTCACCCTCCCCGCCACCAACGCCACGACGAAGGTGACCGGGACCCAGGTGTACGCGGTGTCAGGGCCCTCGAGCTCGGCCACGGCGGTGACCCAGGCGCTGGGGTTGACCGCCAGCACCATCCAGCCCTCCGCCTCGGTCGCCCCGGTCCGCAGCATCGCCGGAGCCAACGTCGTGGTCGTCGTCGGCCCCGATCTCGCCCGGTTGGCGCCGGGGGCCTCGCCCACCACGACAGGCGCCTCCACCCCCTGACGCGGCGCCACGCGCCCGTGGGAGACGACGACTCGACCGGGCCACGCCGCGGCGGGGATCCCGCTCGCGCCGGTGATCTGTTGGGGCCGCTGGCGGTGCTCCTCGAGAACCCCGCCGCCAGTGCTGTGCTCAGCGATTTCGACGGGACCCTGGCACCCATCGTGTCGGACCCGGCCCTGGCCCACCCGTTGCCCGAGGCCCCCGGGGTGTTGGCCGCGCTGGCCCGGCGCTTCGCGCTGGTGGCCGTCGTCTCGGGACGTCCGGTGTCGTTCTTGGCCCAGCGCCTGGCCGCGGCGGGCCCGTCGGTGCGGTTGTTCGGCGCCTACGGGCTCGAGTGGATCGAGGACGGCAAGCTCGTCGCGCGCGCTCGAGGTCGAGCCCTGGCGGGACCCGGTGGCCCGGGTCGTGGATGCGGCCCGATCGGAGTTCGCGGGGGAGGCGGTGGGGATCGAGGACAAAGAGGTGTCGGTCACCGTGCACTGGCGTCAGGCGCCGGGGGCCGGTGCGCGGGCCCGGGACTTCGCCCGTCTGTGGTCGGCGCGAACCGGGCTCATCGTGCAGCCCGGGCGGATGGCCGTGGAGTTCCGACCGCCCGTCGGCATCGACAAAGGGTCGGTCGTCGAGCGTGTGGCGCGCGGCACCGACGCGGCGTGCTTCGCCGGTGACGACGCCGGCGACCTGGCGGCGTTCTCGGCGCTCGACCGCCTTGCTCTGGACGGGACCCGCACCGTGCGCGTGGCGGTGGCCGACGAGGAGACGCCTGCCGAGCTCGCCGCCGCCGCCGACATCGTGGTGCGCGGTCCGGCCGAGGCACTGGATCTCTTCGCCTCGCTCGCGAACCGGGCCCGGGGTTGAGACGCACCGACACCGTCGCCCGGGCGCCGATCGTCGACGGGTTGCGTCAGGCCGGGATCACCGCTGCGAGCTGATCGGCGAGCCAGTCTCCGGGCTTGCGCCTGGAGACCAGCCCGTGCAGAGCCTCGGCCCGCCGCGCCCGTTCCGGAGGCGCCATGTCGAGGGCCTGGAGAAGCACCGTCGCGGTCCCGGTCACGTCGAAGGGGTTGATCTCGAGCGCTTCGGGGTGCAGCTCGGCGAACGCGCCCGCCTCGCGTGACAGGGCGAGGACTCCGTCGGTCGTGTTGACGATGGGGCCCTCCTTGGCGACGAGGTTGAGCCCGTCACGCAGTGGGTTCACGAGCAAGACGTCGTAGCGCATCAACGCCGCGATCGACCGGCCCGGGTCGTCGGCCACGTCGAGGATGATGGGCACCCAGTCGTCGGTTCCCCACCGGTCGTTCACCCGCCGCGCCACCTGCTCGACCTCGGCTCCGTAGGCGAGGTACTCCGGCAGCGTCGAGCGCGACGCGTAGGCGAGGGCCAACAACACCACCTCGCCGCGCAGCTCGGGTCGCATGCGGAGCATCTCGTCGAAGGCCCAGAACCCCCGGAGCAGGTTCTTGGCGGGCTCGATCCGGTCCACGCGCAACACCATGCGCCGGCCCCGCAACAGCTCCTCGAGTCGCTCGCCCGCCGCCCTGCACTCGGGCGACGCGGCCCGCTCGACCAGGTGCTCGGAGTCCGGCGTGAGCGGCGAGACGAAGGTGTGGCGCACGTCGACGCCCATGTCCTCACAGCAGCTCCGGAAGCACTCCTCCCAGCGCGCCGTGTGGAATCCGCACACGGTGGCCCTGGCCATGCCCTCGAGGACCTCACGGGCCACGGTGGCGGGCAGCACGCGCAGGGTGTCGGGGTTGGCGAATGGGGTGTGGGTGAAGTGGACGGTGTGGAGGTCGGGCCGCTTCTCGGCCAGCACGCCGGGCAGGAGGCTCAGGTGGTAGTCCTGGACGAGCACCGTCGCCCCTTCGGCCGCGGCGGCGTCCACCATCTGGGCGAACAGCTCGTTGAATTCGCGATAGGCCTCCCAGGCCCGGGCGAAGTGGTGGTCGAAGCGGGGCCTGCGGGCCAGGTCGAAAAGGTGGTGGTGCAAGAACCACAAGGTGGAGTTCGACACCACGTCGTAGGCCATGCGGTAGGTGTCTCTGTCGGGCTGCACCGTCAACAGATGCAGGCCGCGCTCGGTCATGAGCCCTTCGGCGGTGGCCATGCGGTCGGCGTCGGACATCGCACACGCCACCCAGGTGGCCCCGCTGCCCTCGAGCTGGGGATGCAGCGCGGCGGCCAGCCCTCCGGCCGAGCCTGCAGGCACGGGCCGGCCATCCTGGTCCAGCGCAAAGGACATCGGGCCCCGGTTCGAGGCGATGACCAGGTCCGCCTTCAAGAGCAACCGACCCTTCTCATACGCGAACGACCCTACCCTCCGCCTGCAGAAGGCACTCTGAGGGGCCACCATGATCACCGTGTCCGACGAGCCAGTGTCCGACGAGCCAGTGTCCGACGAGCCAGTGTCCGACGAGCCCGGACCCGCCCCGGCCCGGGCCCTCGGGGCTCCCGACGCCTTCAAGGGAACCGCGGCGGCCCCGGCATTGGCCGGCGCCGTGGCGGCCGGAGCCCGTCGAGCCGGGTGGGAATGCGACCTGTGCCCCCTGTCCGACGGCGGGGAGGGCTTCGCCGAGGTCCTGGCCGCGGGCTCGGTCCGGTCCGACGGCTCCCCCGCGGGAGCATGGCACGAGACCACGGTGACCGGACCGCTGGGTCAGCCGGTGGCGGCTCGCTGGTGGCTGTATGACGGCGTGGCGGTGGTGGAGTCCGCGGCTGCCTCGGGCCTGCTGCTGGTTGGAGGCGCGGAGGGCAACGACCCGGTGCGAGCCAGCTCCCGGGGCACCGGTGAGCTCCTGCTCGCCACCGCTGCCGCCGGCGCCCGGCGGGTGCTCCTGGGCGTCGGGGGCTCGGCCACCACCGACGGGGGCCGGGGTGCGCTCGAGGCCGTGGAAGAGGCCGGGGGGCTCAGCGGCATCGAGGTGGTGGTGGCGTGTGACGTGGAGACCCGCTTCGTCGACGCGGCGGCGCAATTCGGACCGCAGAAGGGGGCCACGCCGACCCAGGTCGCCGAGCTGCGCCACCGACTGGTGGGCCTGGCCCGGGACCTGCGGGCCCGCTACGGGGTCGAGGTGAGCGACGTCCCCGGGGCCGGGGCCGCCGGTGGTCTGGCCGGAGGGTTGACCGCCCTCGGGGCCCGGCTCGTGCCCGGCTTCGGGGTCGTGGCCGATGCGGTGGGCCTCGAAGACCGCCTGGCCCGAACGGACGTGGTGGTCACGGGGGAGGGACGCCTCGACGCCTCGTCGTGGTCCGGGAAGGTGGTGGGCGGGGTGGTGGGCCTGGCCCGGCGCCTCGGGGTGCCCGTGCTCGTGGTGGCCGGGGCGCTCGGCCCCGGCGGGATCGAGGGTGGTGCCGGTGCCGAGGTGGAGTTCCGGATCCTCACCGACCGCTTCGGCGAGGCGCGTGCCCTGGCCGACCCGGCCGGCTGCGTGGAGGAGGTCGTCGCCGACGTCCTGGGGGAGTTGCTCGGGAGGGGCGCCCGACCTTGACAAAGAAGTGAGTGACCACTAACTTACAACCGTGATGGTGACATCGACGAAGAGTGCCGGGGCGAGACGCCGGACCGCCGACCAACGCCGGACGTCGGTGCTGCGGGCGGCCATGACCGAGTTCGCCAAGGGCGGCTACGCGGGCACCTCTACCGATGCCATCGCGGTGCGGGCCGGGATCTCCCAGCCGTATCTGTTCCGCCTGTTCGGCACCAAGCGGGAGCTGTTCATCGCCACCATGGAGCTCATGCACGCCCGCATCGAAGAGACCTTCCGCCGCGCCGCAGCGGGGCTGTCGGGTGTCGAGGCCATGATGGCCATGGGCGATGCCTACAAGGAGCTCCTCGGCGAGCGTGACCTGCTGCTGGTGCAGCTGCACGCCTTCGCCGCCTCAGAGGACGAGCACATCCGCCGCGCCGCCCGCGAGGGGTTCCGCCACCTGTGGACCGTCGCCGGGGAGCTCACCGGGCTCCCGGACGAGGACCTGCGCGCGTTCTTCGCCCAGGGGATGCTCCTCAACGTCATGGCCGCGGTGGACGCCGCCGTGCTCGACGAGTCCTGGGCCCGGGCCTGTCAGCCCGACCCCGAGCAGTTCTTCGCCCCCAAGCCCACGTCCTGACCCACCGCGTCCGTCCTCGAGAGGAGACACCTGTGCCCAGAGAAGGTAGTAATCAGTCACTAGCTATTTCTCGACCGCCGGCCCCGAGTGCGGCGTGGGCCGTGGTCATCACGTCGCTGGCGCTGTTCATGGCGACCCTCGACAACCTCGTGGTGACGACGGCGCTCCCGGTCATCCGGCGTCATCTCCATGCCGGCCTGGCCGGACTCGAGTGGACCGTCAACGCCTACACCCTCACCTTCGCGGTGCTGTTGCTGACCGGCGCCGCCCTGGGGGACCGCTTCGGCCGCCGTCGGATGTTCCTCGTGGGCCTGGTGGTCTTCACCGGGGCATCGGCCGCGGCCGCGTTGTCGCCGTCGGTGGGCTGGCTGGTCACCGCCCGCGCCGTGCAGGGTGCGGGCGGTGCCCTCATCATGCCGCTCTCGCTCACGCTGTTGTCGGCTGCGGTGCGGCCCGAGCGCCGGAACCAGGCGCTCGGGGTGTGGGGCGCCATCGGCGGTGTGGCTGTGGCGGCAGGCCCTCTCGTCGGCGGCGCGGTGACGAGCGGTTGGTCGTGGCAGTCGATCTTCTGGATCAACGTCCCGGTCGGGATCGTGCTGGCGGCGCTGGCTCGCTGGCGGTTGACCGAGTCCCTGGGGCCGCGCCAACCCCTCGACCTGGGTGGCGTGGCCCTCGCCAGCACCGGACTGCTGGGCGTCGTGCTGGCGCTGGTCCGGGCCAACGAGCACGGATGGACGAGCACCGGTGTGGTGGCGTCGTTCGCGGCCGGGGCGCTCGGGCTGGCGGGCTTCGTGATGTGGGAGCGACGCAGCACCCATCCGATGGTGCCGCTGGCGCTGTTCCGCAACCGCTCGTTCACCGCCGTCAACGCCGTCGCGTTGTTCATGAGCTTCGGGATGTTCGGGTCGATCTTCTTCTTGTCGCAGTTCCTCCAGGTCGTCCAGCATTACTCGCCCCTGGGCGCCGGGCTTCGGGTCCTGCCCTGGACCGGCATGCCCATGCTCGTCGCACCCCTGGCGGCCGCGCTGGCACAGCGCTTCGGCGGCCGCCCCGTGTTGAGCGCCGGTCTGATGCTGCAGGCGGCGGGCCTGGCCTGGCTCGCCCTGGAGATCTCGCCGACCGTGAGCTACGCCGCGGTGTGGATGCCGTTCGTGGTGTCGGGCGTGGGGATGGCGCTGTTCTTCGTGCCCCTGGCGTCAGTGGTCCTGTCGTCGGTGCGACCCGACCAGGAAGGCGTGGCCTCGGGCGCCAACGGTGCGTTTCGCGAGGTCGGCGGCGTGCTCGGGATCGCCGTCCTGGGCGCGGTGTTCTCGGCCCGAGGCGGGTACTCGAGTGGCGCGGCCTACGTGGCCGGCCTCGGGCCGGCGGTGTGGGTGGGGGTGGCCGTGGTCGGGGTGGGCGCCGTCGTGGCGCTTCTGCTGCCTCGGCGTGCGGCCACGCGTCCTCAGCCCGAAGTCGGGGTCTCGGCCACGCGCCGCCTGCCGGCCGAGGTGGCGTCGCCGGTCACGACGGTTGTGCCGGGGTACCGCGCCGCCACTCCGATCCGCGCCGCTGAGGTCGCAGTCGACGGCTACGGATCCCGGTCGGTCACCGCAGTGGGCGCGGCGGGCGACTAGGGCCCGGTGTGCGGCGCGGCTGGCGCCCGGCGCAGCGCCGCGCCGAGGACGTCGGTCGCCTGGGGTCGCAGCTCGGAGAGAGGCCGGTTTCGGTGGATGCGCACACCCAGGTCGACCTGGGTCACCTGCTCGATGCCGAAGTGCCGGGCCACGTCGATGAGCAGCGCCAGCTCCACGCCGTAGCCGGGGGCGAGCCCTGTCTTGTCGAGCACGGTCCGCGGGGCGGCGGTCTCACCGGCCAGGGGTTGGCGCACCGCAGCGAGGTGGGGGAACAGCAGGTCGATGACCGGACGCGCCACCAGCTCGGTGACGCGCCCGCCGGCACCTCGCTCGCCGTGCAGCGGACGGTCGTAGAACCCCTTCACCAGCGCCACGTCGGGCTGTCGGGGTTCGAGGTCGACGAGCAGCGGGCCGAGCAGGCCCGTGACGAAGTGCGGGTCGAAGTTCTCGACGTCGGCATCGAGGAAGACGAGGAGCTCGGCGTCGGTCTCGTCGAGGGCCACGGCCATGGCCTGGCCCTTTCCTCCTCCTTCGGTGCGCGCCGCCAGGACGCGTGCCCCGGCCTGCCGGGCCACGGCCGCGGTGTCGTCGCAAGACCCGTCGTCGACCACCACGAGGTCGTCCACGAGGTCCGCCCCACCGCCGCGTCGGGTGAGGGCAGCGCGGACGCCGGCCACGATCGGCCCCAGGGTGCGCGCCTCGTTGCGGGCCGGCAGGCACACCGCCACCCGACGCCCGGCCCGCGCCGCCACCAGGGCCGCCACCTCGAAGTCGCGGTGGTGGAAGCTGCGCAGGGCGTTCGGGCCAGTCTCGCCGGGTCGGGAACCCACGTGCTGATCATCCCCCATCCCGGGGCCGGGCACGCCCGCACCCCCCTCCATTGACGCGGGTGGCCGACTTCGTCCACCATGGAGGGATCATCCAGAGCGGCTGAGGGACGGGCCCTGCGACGCCGCGGCAACCAGCGACTCCGTCACTTCGGCGGGCGCCAGGTGCCAATGCCCGACCGATGTGGAGGTGTGTTGTGGATTTTGTCACCGGGCTTCGTTGCCGGGAATGCGCGCGGGCCTATCCGGCCGAGGCGCTGCACGTCTGTGACTACTGCTTCGGCCCCCTCGAGGTGGCCTACGACTACGAGGCCCTGCGGGGCACCGTCACCCGTGAGCTGATCGCGGCGGGGCCCCGGACCATCTGGCGCTACGCACCCCTGCTGCCGGTGTCGGACCCCGAGCCCATCGACCTCGGCACGGGCTGCACGCCCTCTGGTCAGAGCGGACCGCCTCGCGGCCGAGCTCGGGCTCGGGGAGCTGTGGATCAAGAACGACACCGCCAATCCCACGGGCTCGTTCAAGGACCGGGTGGTCTCGGTGGCGCTGACCAAGGCGCGCCAGCTCGGGTTCAAGGTGGCCGCCTGCGCGTCCACGGGCAACCTGGCGAACTCCGTGGCCGCCCACGCGGCCCGGGCCGGGATGGTGTCGGTGGTGTTCATCCCCCGCGACCTCGAGGTGGCCAAGGTCGTGACGACCGCGGTCTACGGCGGGCACGTGGTGGCGGTGGAAGGCACCTACGACGACGTCAACCGGTTGTGCGCGGAGCTCACGAGCGAGCTCCCGTCCTGGGCGTTCGTGAACGTCAACGTCCGCACCTACTACGCCGAGGGGTCCAAGACCCTCGCCTTCGAGGTCGCCGAGCAACTCGGCTGGGAGGCTCCGGACCACGTGGTCGTGCCCGTGGGGTCGGGCAGCCAGCTCACCAAGGTGGCCAAGGGGTTCACCGAGCTCCACGCCGTGGGCCTGCTCGACGACGAGCCCCACGTCCGGGTGTCGGGCGCGCAGGCGGTGGGGTGCTCCCCGGTGGCCACGGCGTTCGCCGAGGGCACCGACGCCATCCGGCCGGTCAAGCCCCACACCATCGCCAAGTCCCTCGCCATCGGCAACCCCGCCGACGGCTGGTACGCGCTGGAGACGGTGCGCAAGAGCGGCGGGTCGTTGGCGGCGGTCACCGACGACGAGATCCTCGACGGCATCCGCCTTCTCGCCCGGACCGAGGGGATCTTCGCCGAGACGGCCGGAGGCGTGACCATCGCCACGCTGGCCAAGCTGGCCGCCCAGGGCGTGGTGCGCCGCGACGAGCGGGTCGTGGCCTATGTGACCGGCCACGGCCTCAAGACCGTGGAGGCCCTGGTCGACAGCGCCGGCCCCACCGCCACCATCGCACCCACGCTCGAGGCGTTCCACGAGGCGGTCGCCATCGACGCCACCGTCGAAGGAGGCCGGCCGTGAGCGTCACCGTGCGGGTCCCCGCCCAGCTGCGCACGCTCACGGGGGGCGCGGCCCAGGTGAGCGCTGAGGGCTCCACCGTGGGAGAGGTGCTCAAGGCCCTGGACGCGGCCCACCCGGGGTTCGCCGACCGCCTCTTCGACGAGTGTGGCTCGCTGCGGCGGTTCGTGAACGTGTTCCTCGCCGACGAGGACGTGCGCTTCCTCGACGGCCTCGACACCCCGGTCGACCGAGGGCCAGACCCTGTCGATCGTCCCCGCCGTCGCCGGCGGCTGAGTCCCGGTCGGGCCGAGGTCGGTCCCCGGGCCCCGGTTCGGAGTCCCCGGTCCCCGTTGCCGTCGGAGCTGGGTCACCGGCCCGGGAGCCAGGCGGGCACCGGTTGCGGCCCACCCCCGGGTCGTGGTTTGCTCTTAGCACTCGAAGCGCTAGAGTGCTAACTGTCGCACGGGGCGCTCGCCGGGAGCCGCTCTCCCCGGCCCCGCCGACGACACCGGTAGAGAGACCCACGGAGGAAACCACGCCATGCCCAAGCTGATCGCCTTCGACGAGGAGGCCCGCCGGGCCCTCGAGAACGGCATGAACAAGCTCGCCGACGCCGTACGCGTGACCCTCGGCCCGAAGGGCCGCAACGTCGTACTCGAGAAGAAGTGGGGAGCCCCCACGATCACCAACGACGGGGTCTCCATCGCCAAGGAGATCGACCTCGAGGACCCGTGGGAGAAGGTCGGCGCCGAACTGGTGAAAGAGGTCGCCAAGAAGACCGACGACGTCGCCGGTGACGGCACCACCACCGCCACGGTGCTGGCGTGGGCCATGGTCCACGAGGGCCTGCGCAACGTGGCGGCCGGAGCCAACCCGATGTCGCTCAAGCGCGGCATCGAGGCGGCGGTGGAGGCTGCGGTCGAGTCGCTCAAGAGCCAGGCCAAAGAGACCGAGTCCAAGAGCCAGATCGCCCAGGTCGCCGCCATCTCGGCCGCCGACAGCGAGATCGGCGAGATGATCGCCGAGGCCATCGACAAGGTCGGCAAGGACGGCGTCATCACCGTCGAGGAGTCCCAGACCTTCGGCATGGAGATGGACCTCGTCGAGGGCATGCGCTTCGACAAGGGCTACATCTCGCCGTACTTCGTCACCGACCCCGAGCGCATGGAGGCGGTCCTCGAGGACCCCTACCTGCTCTTCGTGGCCAGCAAGATCTCCGCCGTGCGCGACCTGCTGCCGGTGCTCGAAAAGGTGATGCAGACGGGCAAGGCCCTCGTGATCGTCTCCGAGGACGTCGAGGGCGAGGCGCTGGCCACGCTGGTGGTCAACAAGATCCGCGGCACGTTCAAGTCCGTGGCCGTGAAGGCCCCGGGCTTCGGCGAGCGGCGCAAGGCGATGCTCCAGGACATGGCCATCCTCACCGGCGGCCAGGTCATCACCGAAGAGGTCGGCCTCAAGCTCGAGAACGTCGGGCTCGACATGCTCGGGCGGGGCCGCAAGGTCGTCGTGACCAAGGACGAGACGACCCTCGTCGAGGGTGCGGGCGACGAGTCCGAGATCAAGGGCAGGATCAACCAGATCAAGGCCGAGATCGAGAACACCGACTCCGACTACGACCGGGAGAAGCTCCAGGAGCGTCTGGCCAAGCTCTCGGGCGGTGTGGCGGTCATCAAGGTGGGTGCGGCCACCGAGGTCGAGCTCAAGGAGAAGAAGCACCGCATCGAGGACGCCGTGTCGACCACCAAGGCGGCCATCGAGGAGGGTGTGGTTCCCGGGGGTGGGGTCGCCCTGCTCCGGTCCCAGGCCCAGATCCTCGACCGCGCCGAGAAGCTCGAGGGGGACGAGGCCACGGGGTGCCGCATGGTGTCGCGTGCCGTCGAGGAGCCGCTGAAGCAGATCGCCGTCAACGCCGGCCTCGAGGGTGGCGTCGTGGTCGAGAAGGTCCGCAACCTGAAGAAGCCGGCCGAGGGCCTCAACGCCGCCACCGGTGAGTACCAGGACCTGTTCGCGGCGGGTGTCATCGACGCCGTCAAGGTGACCCGCTCGGCCCTGCAGAACGCGGCCTCGATCGCCGCCCTGTTCCTCACCACCGAGGCGGTCATCGTGGACAAGCCCGAAAAAGAAGGTGGTCCGGCCATGCCGGGCGGCGGGATGGACGACTTCTAGAGTCCGCCGCGCCTTTGCCCGACCCCAGGCGTCTTGGTGGCGCCGTTCGGTGGAGGCGATATGTCCCCAGGGGGCGCCCATCGGGCGCCCCCTGGGCGTTTCCTACACTGGGCGCCGTGGCATCGACCCCGAGCCGACCCGCACCCGACCCGCTCGGCCCCGTCGATCGGCTGGGGCGTGCTCCACCTGTTCTTCCGCGTGGGCCCGACCGTGGACGCGAGGCCGTGGTCGACGCGGTGAAGACCGCCCGGGCCGAGGGCGACCAGGTCGTGAGCGTGGCCTTGCTCGGCCACAAAGCGGACCTCGGGGTGATGGCGCTCGGCCCCGACCTGTGGCGCCTGCGCGCCTTGCAGTCGGCGCTGGTCGGGGCGGGCCTCGAGGCGACAGGCTCCTATGTCTCGCTGACCGAGGTCTCGGAGTACGCGCAGGGCGTCCCCGAGGAGATGAAGCAGGCCCGGCTGTACCCCACGCTTCCCCCGCCGGGCAAGCGGGCGTTCTGCTTCTACCCCATGTCCAAGCGACGCTCGGCCGACCACAACTGGTACGCGCTGGACTACGAGGCGCGCAAGGAGCTCATGCTCGGTCACGGGACGGTGGGCCGCACGTTCCGTGACCGCATCGTGCAGCTCATCACGGGGTCGACGGGACTCGACGACTGGGAGTGGGGCGTCACGTTGTTCGGCGTGCACCCCGACGACTTGAAGGCGTGTGTCTACGAGATGCGTTTCGACGAAGCCTCGGCGCACTACGCCGAGTTCGGCCCCTTCTGGACGGGCATGGTGGGCGAGATCGAGGACGTGCTCGACAGTGTCTTGTAGCTCCGTCGGGCGCGACACGGGCGACGAGGTGCTCGTGGCCGAGAAGCTGGCCGCTCCTGCGCTCGGAGATCGCGGCGGCGGGGCGGGCGGTGGTGGCGTTCAGCGGTGGTGCGGACTCCGCCCTCGTGGCCCGGGTGGCCACCGACGTCCTCGGGCCCGACCTCGTGTTGTGCGTCACGGCGGTATCGGCGTCGCTCGCCCCCGAGGAGCTCGCCGATTGCCGGGCACTGGCCCGGGAATGGGGTCTGCGCTGGTGCACGGTGTCGACCGACGAGCTGCGACGACCCGCAGTACGTCGCCAACGGGGCCGATCGCTGTTACCACTGCAAGGCGAGCCTCCTCTCGGCCCTGACTCCGCTGGCGCAGGCCGAGTCCGCCGTCGTGTTGCTGGGAGTCAACCTCGACGACCTCGGCGACCATCGTCCGGGCCAACGGGCCGCCGCCGAGGCAGGGGCGCTCTTTCCCCTGGTGTCGGCCGGCCTCACCAAAGACGACGTGCGTGCCGTGTCGCGACAGCTGGGGTTGCGGACATGGGACAAGCCCGCCGCGGCGTGCTTGGCGTCACGCCTCCCCTACGGCACGCCGGTGACCCTCGGCACCCTGGCGACGGTGTCGGACGCCGAGTCCGCCTTGCGCGCTCTCGGGTTCAGGCAGCTCCGGGTGCGCCACTACGGCGAGCTGGCGCGCATCGAGCTCCAAGGAGACGACCTCGTCGCCGCGGTGGACCGGCGGGAGGAGGTCGTCGCCGCGGTGCGGGCCGCGGGGTACCGCTACGTGACCCTCGACCTCGAGGGCTTCCGGTCGGGCAACCTCAACCTCGCGCTCAGCGGCGCCCACCACGGTGAGGGCAACCGACCGGGCGACGTCGCCGGGAGCGCCATGATCGACGTCCGGGTCAAGCTCACCTTCCCCGAGGACCTGGTGCGACGACCGTTCATCGCCCAGCTGGTGCGGGACCACGATGTCGAGCCCAACATCCGGCGCGCCAACGTCGACGACCACGAGGGGTGGATCGTGTGCGAGCTCGAGGGTGAGCCGGCCAAGGTCGAGGGCGCCCTGGCGTGGCTGCGCGACCAGGGAGTGCGCGTCGATCTCCTCGGAGACCTGGTGGAGAGCTGAGGGCCGCGGCGTGGTGGCGGACCCTGATCCCGACCGAGATGCTCGGCCGAGCTCGGCGAAGAGCTGGCGGCCCGGGTCAGCGCGGCGGTGCCGGGCTGGGTCGCTGCGGTCGTGTCGAGGCCCTGGCTCCCTCCCCGACGCCCCGGGCGAGACCGGATCATGGCCAGGGCCGAGGCGGCCGGCCGACGCGCCGGAGCGGGAGGTCGCAGACAAGCTGCAGCGCCCTCCTGGGCGCGGATGTCGACGCCCAGCGTTCCACCCCACTGGCGGTGGTCCGGGCCGCGGTCGCGTACCCGACCGAGGTGCTCAGCCGACGCGCGGGTGCCCCCGCTGGCCCGGGACCCCTTCGTGTCGGCACGCTTCCCCGACGATCCCTACGGGCTCACCCCGCGCTTCGCTGCAGGCCATGGACCCGGGCCTCGGCGACCTGGCCATCGCCTGGGGTGCGGCCAAGGCCATGGCCCATCGGGCCCGCCACGGCCGGCCCTCGGAGTTCACTTAACGATCACCGGCGGGTCGCCATTTGTTCGCGGATTGTTCACCTTCCGTCGGTACCTTCAGCCTTGATGACAGCGCTAATCGGCTCAGTGGGCCCGGACGAAGGTCCAGGAGCTGCGCCGATCCAGTCCGTGGAAGCGACCGCCCTGGTCAACCACCTCGTGCGTGAGCGGTCCGCGGGATGCGTCGCTGGCGGACCGTTTCCGAAATCGGCCCGACTTGGACCAGTCGCCCCCAACGAACCTATCGGAGGTCAATACCCTTGAGTGCCGCCCCGTCGCCTGAAGCCACACCGCCAGTTTGCCTCGCGCTTGTTCGCCCCGACGGCTGTCGTCTTCGCCGTCACCCTGGCCGCATGCAGCTCGACGCCCTCGACGACGAGCACCACGAAGGCCTCGACAGGCACGACGGCACCGGCGGATCCATACGCCCAGGCTGATCTGAAAGCGCCGGCGGGAGCACTGACCGGAGCGGGCTCGACATTCGATCAACCCTTCTTCACGAAGGCGTTCTACGCGTACAACCAGCAGAATTCGGGAGTCACGGTCAACTACGCGTCGATCGGAAGTGGTGGAGGGATTCAGCAATTCCAGGCCACCACGGTGAACTTCGGCGCCTCGGACGTTCCTATGTCGCCACTCGACATCTCGGCGGCCAAGGGGGGTCAGGTCCTGCAGGTGCCCGTCGCCCTCGGCGGTGTGTCGATCTCGTACAACCTGCCCGGTGTGGCATCGGGGCTCAAGCTGACCCCCAAGGTGCTTGCGGACATCTTCCTGGGCACCATCAAGAATTGGAACGACGCCGAGATCAAGACCCTGAACCCCGGAGTCAAGCTTCCGAGCAACCCGATTCAGACCGTCTACCGCTCGGACGGCAGCGGAACCACCTACATCTTCACGAATTACCTGAGCGTCGTGTCCCCGGCCTGGGCATCGGGACCAGGCAACGCGCAAGTCGGTCAGTTGGCCCGTTGGCGTGGGCCAGAAGGGCAACGAGGGCGTGGCGGGCTTCATCAAGACCACGCCGTACACGATCGGGTACGTGGAGCTTGCCTACGCTCTGCAGAACAGTTTCACCTACGCCAAGATCCAGAATGCCGCCGGCAAATTCGTCTCTCCGTCACTTTCCACCGTGGCCGCTGACGCTGCCCAGAAGCCGAATATCACGGCGGTCGACTTCTCGATCGTGAACCAAGCCGGGGCCTCGAGCTACCCGATCTCCGGTTACAGCTGGGCGCTCATCTACCAGTTGCAGAAGAACGCAACCATCGGGACCGACATTGGTACACGTCTTCGACTGGCTGACCCATGCCGGCCAGTCGCAGGCGGCCACGCTTGACTACGTGCCGCTTCCAGCCAATATCCAGCAGCTGGCCCGCACGACGCTGCTCCAGGTAACCGGTCCTGACGGCAAGACGCAGCTCCTCAAGACATCGTAGACCGTGACCATTTTGGCGGCACCAACCCCGCGTCCGGGTACCACGGGGGGGCTTCGCCGCTCCCTCGCATTACCCGACGGCGCATACCGCTGGGCGCTCGGGGTCGTGGCCGCACTGTTCACCATCTTGTTGGTGGCCTTCGTCACCTCGTTGGCCATCCAGGCGAGACCGGCATTCGCTCACTTTGGCCTCTCTTTCCTGACGAGCACCAAATGGGACCCGGTCCACGTCCACTATGGGGCACTTGTCTTTCTCGTCGGCACCGTCGAGGCGACGCTGATCGCCATGGTGATCGCTGTCCCCATCGGACTCGGCTGCGCCTTGGCGCTCGCCTTCGGGATCCCCCCACGGCTTCGGGTGGCGCTGGGAACGGCGGTCGAGCTTCTCGCTGCCGTGCCGAGCGTGGTCTATGGCCTGTGGGGACTGTTGATCGTCGCTCCGTGGGTGCGGACCATTGTCGAGCCCGCCCTGGCTCACATCACCGGCGGCCACGGACCGTTCGGTGGGTCGCAACTTGGAGTGGGCTTGCTCCTGGCCGGAGTGATTCTGGCAATCATGGTCCTGCCCACCATGGTTGCCATCTCCCGAGACGTCCTGGCGGCTGTGCCCGAGGTTGAGATCGAAGGCGCCTTCGCTCTCGGAGCGACGCGCTGGCAGGTGATGAGACGCGTGGTGGTGCCAAGTGCACGGGCGGGGATCTTGGGGGCGACCACGCTCGCCACCGGGCGGGCTCTGGGCGAGACCATCGCGGTGACGATGGTCATCGGGAACACCGATCGTTTCACTCACTCCCTTTTCGGACAGACCCAAACCATGGCGTCGCTTATCGCCAACGAGTTCACCGAAGCAACCGAGCCCTTTCACTTGTCGGCTTTGGTGGCGGTGGGCGTGGTGCTCCTCGTGGTGGCGGTCGTCGTCAATCTCGCCGCTCGATTGCTCGTGCGGTCCGTCGGTCGCCAGCGCGCGCTCGGGATCGGGGTGCTATGACCATCATGGCTGTCGACCCTGTGCTCGCCCGTCGGGCCGAGATCCAACAGATCGCTCAGGCGACCGATCGCCAGGCGCGAGCTGCTGTCGAAGTTGGCGCTTCTGATCTGCAGGGCGTGCCTGGTCATCACCTTGATCCCGCTGGGGGCCCTCCTCGTCTATGTCGTGATCAGGGGGGCCTCGGCGTGGAGCTGGGCGTTCTTCTCGCACCTGCCCACGCCAGCCGGGATCCCCGGTGGCGGCATTTGGAACGCAATTGTGGGATCGCTCGTCATCGACGGCATCGCCGCGGCCGCGGCGATCCCCTTCGGCATCGCAGCGGGGCTCTTCCTTGCCGAATCTGATGGACGCATCGCCGGAACTCTGCGCCTCGCTGCTGATGTGTTGTCGGGAGTGCCCTCGATTGTGGTTGCGATTTTTGCCTATGCCCTGCTCGTCGCCCACGGGATCGGCCATTTCTCTGCCGTGGCCGCAAGCTTCGCAATCGGGATCCTCATGCTGCCGGTGATCACGCGGGCGAGTGAGACCGCGATTCAGAGGGGTGCCATCGGCACTGTCGGAGGCTGGACTCGCCCTGGGCGCCCGCAAGGCGACGATCGCCCGCAGAGTGATCTTGCCAGCGGCATTGCCCGGCCTCATTACCGGTGTCCTGTTGGCGTTGGCTCGGGGGGCGGGAGAAACTGCGCCCTTACTGTTCACCGCAGTCGGCAGCCAGTACTTCTCGGTTTCGCCGACGAAGCCGATTGCAGCGATCCCACTGGTCATTTACCAAAACGGCATACAGGCGTACCCGGATCTGGTGAAGATCGCCTGGGGTTCGGCTTTGTTCTTGGTGGTGATGGTCCTCGTGCTCAGTGTGGGCAGCAGGCTCGTCGCTGCTCGACTGAGGAGAGTGCGAAGTGACTGACCCGACAACTGTCTCAGTGCCCGTGACGTTGGTCACAACGCCTCCGGATTCGATGCCGATCCCCCACGGTTCGGTGATGACGCTTGCGCGAAGTATCCGTGGCGTTTTCAGGGAAGGTGGCTGTCCGTGGAGCTTCGTTCGACGTTCCCATGAGTCAAGTCACCGCGCTCATCGGGCCATCGGGCTCCGGCAAGACTACGCTGTTACGCTCGCTCAACCGAATGCACGACATGGTCCGTGGTGCCGTCGTATCGGGAGAGATCAAGCTCGGAAACATCGACGTCTACGGGCCGACAATGCGTCCAACGCTGCTGCGCTCACGAGTTGGAATGGTATTCCAGCGTCCCAATCCGTTCCCGACGATGAGCATCTACGACAACGCTGTGTCTGGGCTCCGATTCAACGGAGTTCGCAAGAAGTCGTTGCTCGACGAAGCCGCCGAATCTGCCCTCATCGCCGCCGCCCTGTGGGACAGCGTCCGCGATCGCCTGCGTGCACACGCTGGCACGTTGTCAGGCGGCGAGCAGCAGCGCTTGTGTATTGCTCGGGCGCTCGCGGTCGAACCCGAAGTGCTCCTTATGGACGAGCCGACTTCGTCGCTTGACCCTATCGCTACAAGACGTATCGAGGAATTAATCGGCGAGCTCAAGGACCGGGTGACGATCGTGATTGTCACCCACAATATGCAACAGGCCGCGCGCGTCTCCGACACTTGCGCTTTTCTCCTCATGGGTGAGGACAAGGCAGGTGAGTTGATTGAGGTGGGACCAACGAAGAAGCTATTCGAGAGTCCGGACGACCCCCGTACAAAGGATTACGTCGAAGGACGATTCGGATGACCGAGTAGCTGTGTGCACTGAACCAGGGCGATGGTAGCCGACCCGTTCTTGTTCAAGGTGCCTGCATCCCCACCAGTCAGGTATCGACCTCGGAAGGGGTATTGGCGCGTCACCCCGGTCTTGCTCATGGAGAACGTGGCAGGCGGTGCACTTCGGGAGTCCGCGTCCACGACATCGTGGCCTGTGACTCGGGCCGCAGGGCTCGGTGGGACATCGCCGAATGCACAGCAGCATTCCCGTTGTCGCGCGGCCTGGGCCAAGGCCCACGCATGAGCGCGACCGCCACGACACGCACCGATCGTCACGACAACGGCGGCCGGGTCCGGATCCTCATCGTCGAGGACGACGAGTCCTACCGGGAAGCGCTGCATGCGGGGCTGTCCATGGAGGGCTACGAGATCGAGCTGGCCGCCGACGGCACCGACGGCCTCACGCGCTTCGCCGCCCATCCCCCCGACCTGGTCCTGCTGGACGTGCTCCTTCCGGGCATGGCGGGCACCGAGGTGTGCCGGCGCATGCGCGACATCGCCCCGGTGCCGGTGATCATGGTGACCGCCCTCAACACCGAGATCGACGTCGTCCTCGGGCTCGAGCTGGGCGCGGCCGACTACGTCACCAAGCCCTACCGTCTGCGCGAGCTGGTGGCCCGCATCCAGGCCGTGTTGCGCCGCGTGTCCCCGCCGCCGTTTCCCGGGCCGACCAGCGCCGCGTGGCGAAGTGTCGCGCGACCGATGTGGTGAGCGCCGGCCCGGTCCGCGTCGACTTCGCCCGTCGGGTCGTGACCACCGGCGACCGGTCCCGTGCACCTTTCGCGCCGCGAGTTCGACCTCCTGGCCCTGCTGCTGTCACCCCCCGGGCCAGGTGCGGACCCGCGACGAGCTGATCGACCGGCTGTGGTCGGGACGCGACCTCGCCGACACGCGCACCCTCGACACCCACGTGCGCCGCCTGCGGGTGAAGCTCGAGCGCAACCCCGCCCGTCCTCAGTACCTCGTCACCGTGCGCGGGGTCGGCTTCCGATTCGACACCGAGGGACGGGGAGAGCCGAGCTCGACGAGCGCTGAGCCCGCTCGAGGTCGCGCTCGTCAGCCCGTGGGCGCCTCGCCGCGCCACATGGGCCGCCGAGGTCGGTCGAACAGGACGTCGAGATGCTCGCCCCGCAGCGCCGCGAACACGTGATGGCTCCATCGCTCGGCGCCGGCCAGCGGTTGGGGAAGGTCGTCCGCGGCGAACCACCCCACGTCCGCGCACTCGAGCGGGTGGGGCCGGAGCGTGCCACCCACCGCCTTGCAGTGAAAGACCAGGGAGTACAGGGGCACGCGCGTGAATCCGAGGCGCAAGCCCGTCGAGCACGGCGATGAGACGAAGCGGTTCGGCCTCGATACCGGTCTCCTCGAGCACCTCCTTCACCACCACCTCCGCCGCGGAGTAGCCGACGTCGGCCCATCCCGTCGGGTACAGCCACACCCCCGAGTCGGCGCGCTTGACGAGAAGGAGCTCTCCCTTGTCGTTCCCGACGGCAGCCCCCACCGCCACTTTGGGGGTGACGTAGCCCGGCACCCCTTCTCCCACGGCACGGAGCCACTCCTCCACGAGCTCCTCGGCGTCCTCGACGCCCGACGCGCCCTCGGCTGCCGCCACGCCGATGTCGGCGGCCACGCGCAGGACCTCTTCGAACCGTTCCCGCTCGTAGAGGCTCTCGGTGAATCCGAGCCCGGTGCGGGCGATGGCGGCCAGGCTCTCGCTCCAGCGGAGCAATTGGCGCGTGGAGACGGGACTGTCCACGTGCCTGACGCTAGCCGAGGCCCCTCGAGGGCGTGCCCCACTCGGCCGGCGCCGTACGCCACAATGGACCATGGCCGTGAACAGCGATTGTCGGCACTACATCATGCAGACGACGGCACGCGGCGACAAGCTCGAGCGCTGCCGGGTCGAGGCCAACCAGGCCCTGCCCTTCGCCTGTCCCGACGGGTGCGTGTTCTACGAGCCCCGGAAGGTGTCCTCGGCCGGTTGGCACGTGCGCTCCCCCGAAGACCGACGAGCCGCCGGCGGGCTGAGCGTGGCCCCGAGCCTCCCGAGGCCGCTCAGACCGCTTCGCCCTGGGGGCGGTCAAGATCGGCAGGACCTCGGCGGGACGAGCGTCGGTGGACGTCGGTCGGGGCCCCGAAGGTGTCGCCGACTGCCTCCGCTCTCCCAGAAGTCGAGCACGACGTTGGCGTTGGCGCGGCCCGCCGCGATCAGGGCGTCGGTGGCGGAGAAGTCGTCGTAGCGGGACACGGGCTCGGTGTCGACGGTGAACACGATCGACCTCGACGCCTTCGGGCAGGTCGTTCGAGCTCACGGGCGAACCGGGCGTGGACGGCGATGAAGAACGCCGTCAGCACGCCCTCGATCGGGCGCCGGTACCGGTGCGGCGTGTAGTGCAGGGGCCCGCACAGCAGCACGAAGATGCGCTCGGCACCCTGGGCGATGGCCCGACCGATGGGCACGTTGTCCACGACGCCGCCGTCGATGAAGGCCTCGCCGTCGATCGTGACCGGCGGCAGCAGCGCGGGCAGCGCGGCCGAGGCCTGGATGCGCTCGGCGGCGGGGCCCTCGGAGAACCACTGCATGCGCCCGTCGGTGAGGGACGTGGCCACGACCTCCAGCGGGATCGGGCTGTCTTCCAGACGCTCGAACAGCAGGCCCGACTCGATGACCTTTCGGATGCCGTCGTTGGGATGAACCGACTCGCGTTGTTGGAAGAAGCGCCACGGCGTCGGGAAGCGCCCCTGGGGGAAGACGTCCTCCCGGGTGATGGCCCGCCACCGCTCGGCCAACCGTGTCGACTCCCGCCGCGGTGGGCTGCCCGCAGTATCCCGCGGCGTTGATGGCGCCCACCGATGCGCCGTAGACGGCGTCGGCGGTGATCCCCCGGGCCACCAGCGCCTGGAGCATGCCGATCTGGGCCGAGCCCCGGGCGCCGCCACCGGCGAAGACGAACGCGGTGCGGACGTGGCGGCGCAGCACCCGGACGCGGCGGTAGCGGGCCAGCCAGCGCGAGGAGTTGCCGGCGCCGGCCAGGCGACGGGCCGGGCCCGGCCCCATGAACACCCCGCCGGGGAGCACCGGACGCAGGCGTCGCTCACGAGGTGCGGCCCTCGGCGGTCGAGCCCGGCGCGACCGGTGTCGCCGCCGGGGGACGTCATCTGCCGCAGACGCCTCGGACTGCCGGGCACGGGCGATCCGGTCACGTCGCACCGCCCATCGGATGGCGAGGACCGCCAGGACGACGATGGCGGCGGCGAATACGCCGAAGACCACGTCGAACGCGATGTTCATGCCGGGAGCCCCGGCCTGTCCCTGGAGGTGCCCGGGGACACCCCCGTGCCGGTGACGTCCATGACCACCCCAGGTTACCGGGGGCCCCCGCCCGACCTCGACGACACGGCGGGTATTTCGGGGCGGCCGCCGCCCCGGCGGGGACGGTCCGGTGCCTCGTCACACCCGTGGGGCATTGTGGGTCGGTGCCCAGGAGCGACGTGCGATCGATGGCGGCAACGGTGTTGGAGCGCGACGGGCTGCTCCGCCGACTCCGGGGTGACGGGCGTCCCCCGGCCGGTGATCGATCCGGGGCTGGCGGGCGGGCTCCGCGACTGGCTCGAGGACGGCCTCGTCGAGTCCGTGGCGGCGCTGCCGGCCGGGCACCGACGTCGTGCGGGTGAACAAGGAGTCGCTCAACCAGGTCCTGTTGTGCGAGGCCCACCTGGTGGCGGGCCGAAAGGCACCCCGGGTGACGACTGTGGAATTGGCCCGGGGGAGCTTGGTGGACGCCCTGTTCCGGCAATGGGTCACGACCGGGGTCGTCGACGACCCCTGGGCCGACGCCCTCGCCGCCCTCGAGGTGGAGGGGGATCGAGACGGTGTCGGCGCCTTTGTCACCGCGCTGCCCGACGCGCTCCGGCACCGGCTGACGGCGGAGATGTCCGAGCACGCCGCCAACATCACCGAACGGTGGCCGGTGCCGAGCCCGGCGTGGTTGCCGAGGACCCAGGAGCGCCTCGAGGTCCCGTTGTGTGGCGGCCGCGTGGTCCTCGCCGGCGTCGTGGACCTCGTGCTCGGCAGCCCCGCCCAGGATCGGGCCTCGGTGTGCCTGGTCGAGCTCAAGTCCGGCGCCCGCCGCATCGAGCATCGTCCCGACCTTCATTTCTACGCGCTGCTCGAGGCGTTGCGCAGCGGCGCCCCGCCATTCCGGATCGCCACCTACTACAGCGGCACGGGTGAGCTCGATGCCGAGCCGGTCGGCGAGGACACCCTCGTGGGCGCGCTGTCGCGGTCGCTGGACGGGGCCATCCGGCTCTGTCGCGTGGCCGCCGGGTTCGAGCCGCGCACGCCGCCCGAACCAGCTCTGTGCCTGGTGCGTGGGGCTGCCCGATTGCCGGCCCGGCCAGCAGCGAGCAGGCACCGACGTGCCCGGTCGCCGCCTCCGGACGCTCCGAGACCGAGCCGGGGCCCGACGTGACGACGGTCCCGCCCCGGGTGGCGTGGCTGACCGACGCCTTGGTGGCTCCGGCGACCGAGGACGTGGCGCCGGCCGAGCTGGCGCAGCTGCGCGACGACCTCGGGCGCGACCTGCAGGCTCTGGGAGCGGAGCTCCCCGACGGTGAGCGCCTCGTAGATCGACGGTTTCAAGGTTCGGACGGCTCACCGGTCACCCCGACCGGTGCATGTCCGTCGACGACACGTTCGTGCCTTCGCCGCGCCTGTGCCGGCGCGCCGTCGGCATCGCCGCCGTCAACCGGTGTGTCCGCGGGCTCGTCCCCGGGCCCGGCCGTGGCGGTGGCGCGAGGTCCTGGCGGAGGGGCTCGAGGATGCCGCTGTCGCCAGCGGTACCGGTGCGGTCAGGGCACCGTGGTGGGCGACGTGGTACGCGCGACCTGCCCGCCGGTGGTCGGGCCGTGGTGCGTGCCGAGGCCGTCACGTGGGCGACCCAGCTGCTCACCGCCGTCGACTGGCAACGCGGTCCCGCAGGCCGGTCATCGGGGGCCGCGACGACTGGTGGCAGTGCCCGGGAGGGACACCGATCGTGCTGAAGGGTCGTGCCGACGTGCGATCGCTCGTGGGGCGCCGGCCTGCGCTGCTCGTGGTCGGGCACGGGGCGGTGCCAGGCGGATTGGCGGGTCGAGCTCGGCTACCCCGGGCTTGGTTGCCGCACTCGGTCGCGACGCCCAGGTCGCACCGTGCCGGGTGGTCGGGGTCTGGCCCCAGAGTGGCCAGGTGCGAGTTCTTCCCCTAGACATCTCCGCGCTGCGCGACCACCGCCTCTGCCGTCGTCGCCGCGCGTGGCGACATGGGTCGACAGCCGGATCGAGGCGGAGCGCTCGGCCGTGGGGGAGGCGTCGGGCGGGGTGACCGTCTCCGTGGACGGTGCGATCGCCTGATCGCCTCTACTCCGGCCTCGCAGTGTCGCGCCGGAGGCGGGGGCACGTCGAGCGCCGGGTTCCGGTCGAAGAACCCGACGGGAACCAGCATGAACCCGGCGTACTCGACCGGCATCACGGGCCAGTCCTCGGGCCGGGGGACGTGGGTGACGCCGAAGGTGTACCAGAGCACGATGTCTCGTCTCGACGACGGAGCGGTCCGGCGTCGGTCCATCGGGGCAGGCCGTCGCCGCCGGCGTGCTGGTTGGGGTAGTCGCCGGCGGCTCGGCGCTCGTCAGGGTCGTAGGGCGTGACCCACAGGTTGCGCGTGGCGAAGCCGGCCCGTTTGGCCACGCTGGAGTCCGGGTCGGCGAGCAGCGTGGGTGTCGATCCGGGCACGAGCTTGTACGCGACGGGGATGCCCAGGCGGTTCTCGGAGTGAGGGTTGACGATCTTCCAGTACCGGCTGGTCGACGGGTCGACGACTCGCCGTGCTCGCGGTCTCGGTCTCGAGCAGGGTCGCCACCGGCGCGAAGGCGTTGGACCAGGGGTTGTCGGGGCCGGGTGGCACCGGGTGGGTGTCCACCTCGTAGACGGAGTTGCGGGGCCGTCGACATCGGCGTCGAGTCGGACGTTGAACAGGTGCTGGTGGAACGGCGCCGCCAGTTGGGGCGCCACCATCGACGCGAAGCGAGGTTGCTCTCCGGGTGCCACGGCCATGGTCGACAGGATGCCGGTGAGCTTCACCTCGAACTGGATCGTCCCGTCGAGGTAGAAGTACCAGAAGAATCCGTAGTCGTAGTTGCCGACGGTGGCGATCGTGCTGACCACGAGCCGGCGCGACCGCCGCACCTCGCTCCGCCCCGACCGCGGGTCGTTGTGCTTCCAGAGGATCCCGTAGTCCTCCTCGTGCATGCAGACGGCGTTCTGCACGACATAGGGATGTCCGCGCTCGGAGGCTGAAGACCGCGTCGAAGTAGTGGATGACCCCCAGACAGTCACAGCCCAGGGTGAGGGAGTTGGCCATGCGCCCGAGTCCCCACTCACCGGCGTCGAAGGCGTTCTTCCAGCCGTGCATCGGGCCCGGGTCCCCGTAGGGAACCACCATCTCGGTGACCGAGGCCCGGAAGAGGATGGGACGGATGCGTCCGCCGTCCTCGTAACCCACCTCGTGGAGGATGAGCCCCTCGACCGAGTCCATCGACACCCGCAGTGACCACTTCTGCCAGCGGACGAGGTTGCCGTCGACCGAGAAGCTCGGCCCGTCGGGCTGGGTGATCTCGATCGGCTTCAGGTCGCCGCGAAGCGCAATGGACTCGGGGTAGTAGTTGCCGCACTCGGTCGGGACGGGGACGACGCCCGGTGTCGATGATCTCGAGCACCTCGCCGCGGGCCATGTCGACGAAGGCGACGACTCCCTCGATGGGATGGGCGTAGCCGTTGTCCTCGGGCGTGTGGCGCACGTAGAACAGGCAGCGGCAGATCCGGCGGCCCTCTTCGTGGGCGAAGCCGAACGATCCCGCCGGCCACGGGTCGATCTGCACGGTCTCGAGGTCCTCGATGCCGCGCCTGCCGCATGGCCTGTTGCCACTGGGCGTTCTCCTGCACCGCCACGATGGCGGCGAACGACTCCTCGAAGAGCAGGCCGGGCCGCACGCCCTCGACCTCGGTGGCCGAGAGCGCGCCGGTGGCGAGGAGTGCCACCACCTCGACGACGTTGGCTTCGGGCCCGGCCACGAGCATGAGCCGCACCTCGCCGGTCGACGGGCTGTCCCGGTGCCCACGCCCGCACCTGCGTCCTTGGTCGGCTCGACCAACCCGATGTAGGCGAACCGGGTCGCCTCGGTGAACGTCGGGTCGGCCTGCACGAGGGCGACGGCGGCGGCGATCTCGCCTCCGGTCAGGGCCGCCAGCGGGTGCTGGACCTCCGTCGAGGACACGGCCTGCGCCACGAGCTCCCTCTGTCTGTTCGATCCCGGTGGATCGCCTGATGCCCGACGCGTCTGCCGTGGTCACGGTAGGTGGAGTGTCCCCGGCACCGGCAAATGGATCAGGTCGGGTCGAAGCTGTGCGCCGGTAGACGAAGAACACCCGGCTCACATGGGCTCCGACGCGTGCGTAGGGGCGGATCGGCCCCACCCAGGCCACCTCGGCCCGGCGTCGTGCCGCTGGGCGCGCACGTGGTGCAGGGCGCCGATGATGAGAGGCCGGCCCACTCCCTGGCCCCACAGGTCACCTCGGACGGCTGTGGGCCCGATGATCCCGGCGCGGTTGACGTCGTAGGCGCAGAACCCGGCGATCCCGCTCTCGTCCCGGCTGATGACGAGCGTGGAGCGTTCGAGGGCGCGCATCGCCTCGGCCTCCCAGTTCGGCCAGTGCGCGGCGCATCCACGCCGCCACCTCGGCGCGGTCGCCCGGCGTCGCCAGCTCGTGGCCTCCGGGGTCCGGGAAGCGCGTCGAGGTCCACCCCCATGTTGAAGTTGGACTCGGCCCGCTGGTACCGGTGGCGTTCGAGGAGGCACAGCATCGCCGTCTGCGTCGATCTCGACTCCGGGGTAGAGGTAGTACGGCGGGTCGGCACCCACCTGCACGCTCGTCGCCCCCTGTGCGCGACAGGTCTGCTTCGGCGGCGACGCAGCAGAGCGGTCCCGTGACCCCGGCGACGCGCCGCCGGGTCGACGCCGAGCAGCCGGATGTAGCCCTGGGTGCCCGTCGCACACCGTGGCGACGATCCCGAGGCCCGATCGGCCCAGCACGGCCACCGACTGGTCGGGGCTGTAGAGGCTGGCCGACAGCTCGTCCTCGGTGGGGGGCTCGGGCAGGCATCGGCGGCACAGGGCGGACGACCTCCTCGAGCCGACCGGCGTCGAGCAGCTCCAATCGGGTCACGGCGATCTCCGGGTCCGAGGGTGCGGCCGCCGGCCCCCGGGGTATCGCCGCCCAGGCTACGTGGGGTGCGGGCCCGCGTGAGCGGCCTGTGAGCCGGGTGCAAGTCCGGCACGCACACTCAGTCTTGCGGGGCGGTCTCGGTGCGAGGGCTGCGTGAGGGAGTTCCGTGGAGGAATTCGATGTCGTGATCGTTGGTTCTGGTTCCGGCGGAGCCGTGACCTCGTTTCGGTTCGCGGAGGTCGGGGATGGACGTGCTCGTGCTCGAACGCGGGGCTGCGCATGCCCCCGATGCGTTCCCGGGGACGCCGCACGGCGCCGCCGGGAACTTCCGGAACCCGGCGAGCCGGAGCTCCGGGCTCTTCGACTTCAAGGATCGGTGACACCGGTGAGCACTCCGACGCTTCGGTTCAACGAGCGGATGTCCGGCTACCTGTCGGCCGCGGACCGCATGGGAGGGGACTTCGCGGCCGCCTACGAGGCGGGCCGCGCCCAGGGCACGTCGATCCAGTTCGAGACGACGATCACCCACGACGACCTTCCCGCCCTCCTCGAGGACGCCACCTCTCCCGGCATGCTCACCGGGACCGTTCTGGCGCCCATGCTGTGCCCGAGCCCCTCGACGTCGTCGAAGGATCGTTCATCCTGCTCGAGCGTCATCCCGAGGAGGTCGACACCGACTGGATGCGGTACCGCATGACGCTGCGGTCGCGCACCGAGCCGTCACAGACCTTCTTCCTCGAAGGCCACAAGGTCATCAACGTCGGCTCCATCCTGGCGGCCTGGAAGCACACCACCACGCTCTACGTCACGATCTACGAAGGCGACGCCCCCGACGAATCGCGCGGTGCGGGCCCTGGGCATCATGCACATCGGCCTCACCGACGTCCACCATCTCCTGGCGCATGCCGAGGTGCTGAACGTCAACCGCGCCACCCGCGAGCGTACCTGGTCCGGTTCGTCGCCATGTTCGCCCGTTCGATCTGGCCCTTCTACGGAGGAGCGCTCAACGAGCTGGGCCGCTTCCCGGTGTCGCCGCCGTCCACGGCCCTGCGTCCCCGGCCCCGGAGGCGCTCGGGGGACGACGAGGTCGTCCTTCTGTGCGACCCGGCGGGGCGGTGGCACGTCTCGGGAGACGTCCCCGATGCCTGTTCCCGGCTCATCCGCTATCGCGGCGGCGACAAGGGGCCGGTGATGCTCGCTTCGGGCTTCGCCATGTCGGCGACCTCGATGCTCACGCCGACCATCCATCCCAATCTGGTCGAGCTCCTCCTCGACAAGGGATACGACGTGTGGCTGTTCGACTACCGGGCGGGCATCGACCTCCCGTCTGCCGACACCCAGTTCACCGTGGACGACATCGCCTATCTGGACTGGCCCCGAGCCGTCGACGAGGTGCTCCGGGTCACCGGCGCGAGCTCGGTCCAGGTCTTCGGCCATTGCGTGGGATCGGTGTCGTTGCTCATGGCCCTGCTCGACGGGGAGAACGGCATGCAGGGCAAGGTCCGCTCGGCGGTGTGCGCCCAGTTCTCCCTCCATCCCATGACCTCGAAGCTCAAGATGCTCGAGTCCGACCTCCACGTCGGCAACCTGCTCGAGGCGGTGAACCAGCAGCTGCTCCATCCCGACAACCAACGGACCGCCGGCAACGTCGTGCTCGACCTGGCCCTGCATGCCGTGCCCGCTTCCCCCCGGCGAAGCGTGCGAGCTCCCGGTGTGCCGGTGGATCAACGCCATCTTCGGCCTGACCCATCGTCACGCGCAGCTCGACGACCCCACCCACAAGGCGCTGCCCGACATGTTCGGAGTGGCCAACATCCGCTGCCTCGAGCACCTCGGCCTCATGATGCAGAAGGGTCGGGCGGTCGACGCCCACGGGCGGGACCGCTACCTGCAGCGCCCCGACCTGCTGCGGGACGTGCCCATCCATTTCCTGGCCGGAGAGCGCAACTACATCTTCCATCCCGAGGGCACCGAGAAGACCCTGCACTGGCTCAAGCGCCACAACGGTCCGCAGAACTACACCCTCCGGGTCCTACCCGACTACGCGCATCTCGACGCGCTCATCGGGCGCGACGTCGCCCATGACGTCTTCCCCGACATCATCGAGCATCTCGACCGCTACCAAGGAGTGACCCGGGGCTCGACCACGAGGAGCCGGACCCGCGGTGAGCGCCCGGCGTCGGTGCCGGGACCATGAGCCCGGTGTCAGAGCGTCGGGGACGATGACGGCTCGAGGGGCCCCCAGGGCCGCGGCGGTGACCGGGCCTCGTCGTCGAGGACGTCGGCCCGGGCCTCGTGCACGATGCGCGCCCGAGCTGCCGCAAGCGCCGTGGCGAGGAGGTGCTTGGTCATCGGCGACGAGCGGCCAGGCCTCCATCTCGTCGTGGCGGGTCAGGGCCGACTCGAGGTGGCGCGACGGCAATGTCGTCGCGTCCGAGCAGCAGCGCCAGACTCCCCAGCTGCAGGGAGGCGGCTCCCAGGAACGTGGCCTGTCCGGCACGACAGTTGTGGTCGGCGTACGGCTCGATGAGGTCGTAGAGCGTGGCGGCCCACGCGCCGGTCGCCGAGGTTCAACGCGGTCTGGGCCAGGCCCACCATGAGGAACCACCAGTGAAAGTTCCGATCACCTGCGGCCACCTCGGCGGGCACGAGATCCGCCAACATCGCCTCGGCCTGGGCTCGCTCGCCGATCTCGCTGGCCACCCACGCCACGAGGGCCTTCTCGCCCAGCGATGCCCGGCCCGTCTTGCCCAGCTCGAGCAGGGGCCGCAGGTCCTCCATGCGACCCTGGAGCCATCGCCACGGCAACGACAGCCCGACAGTAGAGCGCGTACAGCTGGGGATGCTCGGTCCGCTCGAGGATGGCGGCCGCCTCCGCCGCGTTGAGCCTCGGCGTCGCCGTACCGACCTTCGATTCCGGCCACCAGGCTGTCCCACATGTAGCCCAGGCGCAGGTACTCGGGTTGCTGGATCTGTGCGGCCAGGGCGCCCGAGATCGGCCGCAACCCGCCGAGACGCTTCGTAGTCGCCCAGCTCGAACCGGGCGTGGAGCTCGCACTTGAGCCCGTGCAGGAGGATCTCGCTGTCTCCGATCTTCTCGCCGAGGTCCCGGATCTCGATCGCCACCGCGATCTGTCGGTCGATCTCGTCGGGGCCGTCCATCGCCCAGTAGCGGTAGCGGAGGACCGCGGCCAGGGTCTCGGGGTCGCCGAGTCGCCGCGCCATCGTCGACGGCGTCGTCGGTGAGCTCGCTGGCGTTCGGCCCGGGGCCGGTCGAAGTGGCCCCACTGGGCCAGCCGGCCGAGCACCAGGGCGCGCGCACTGCCGTCGTGCGGTGGGGAGCTCGGCGAGAGGCCGACTCGAGGAGTGCCCGCGCCTTCGTCGTTGGGCTCGGACCCCGCCGGGAGGACCCCGCCGTACCCGAGGGCAGCCTCGGCGAGCAGGTCGGCGCGCCCGCATCCGTTGGCCACCTCGAACGCGTCGAGGAACCGGTTGTTGGCCTCGCTGGTACGCCCCGCCTTCACGCACGCCTTGCCGATGGCGAGAAGAAGCTGACAGCGTTCGACGCTCGTCGCTGGCGCGGTAGTCGGTCACGAGCTCGAGGGCCCGACCGAGATGGTCGGCGGCCGCCTCGTAGGCCACCTGTTGGAGGGCGTCGTCGGCGGCCAGCCGGAGGTAGCGCAGCGCGTCGTTGACGCCTCCCGCGCTCGCCCCCAGGTAGAAGTGGTGCGCCAACTCGACTGGCGTGACGAGCGCGAGTCAGCCCCGTAGCGGGTTTCGAGGGACTTTCCCGAGCTGCCGGTGCAGTCGGGTCCGGCGACTGAGGCCGAGCTCGTGATACAGGGCCTGGCGGACCACCGCATGGGTGAAGCAATGGGTGTCGAACTCGCGCGAGCTCTCGGTGATGACGCCGGCCAGACGGGCTTCGTCGAGCGCGAGCAGAAGCGTCTCTTCGTCACAGTCGATGGCGTCGCCGACGGTGCCGATGTCGAACTCGTCGCCCAACGCCGACGCGGCCGAGAGCACACGCATGCACACAGCCGAGAGTTGGCGCAGGCGCCAGCGCACCACGTCGCGCATGCGCTCGGGAAGCATGAGCTCTTCGGCGTTGGCCACCGACCACGCTTCGAGGGAGCGGCCCGCCTCTCTGCAGGTCCCGGACCACCTCCTGCAAGAAGAACGGGTTCCCGCCGGTATGACGCTGGAGGTTCGCCGCTCCCGTGGCCTCGTGATCGCTCAGGGTGCGCCCGATGGCCGCTTCCAGGAGCTCCTGGGTCTCGGCCGGCGACAGGCCCGCGGAGGGCGATGCTCTCGACCGACGTCGTGCGGCGGATGCCCGGCCAGCGACTCGGAGAACCACCCCGAGACATTGGCGTCGGTCTGGCGATAGGTGGCCACGATCAACACCGGCGCCTGGGTCGATGACCGTAGGAGGTATTCGAGCAGCAGCAGCGACGGTCGGTCCGCCCAGTGCATGTCGTCGAGCACGAGGACCAGTCGGCGGCGACCGGCGATGGCCCGGACCCACCGGTTGACGGCATCGAAGACCTGGTAGCGGTCCCCCTCGACCTCAGCGTGCTCGGTCCTCGGGGTGCCGTTGCGCTCTCCAGCACCTCGGGGACGATCCGGGCCAGGACGGGAGCCAGTGCGCCGACGTCGGGCTGCACCACGTCCTCGGGGAGCCCGAAGCGAGTAGCGACCGAGTGCTTCTCGAAACGCCTGGTACGGACAGAGCGGCTCCTCGTCCCAGCGGCCCGTGCAGCACGAGATCGCCCGCCGCGTCGCACTCGCGTGCGATCTCCGCGGTCAGCCTGGTCTTGCCGATGCCGGGCTCCCCGGTGACAAGCATCAAGAGCTGTTCGCCGGCCACGGCCTCGACCACGTGCGATCCGGGCGACCTCGAGCTCGGCTCGTGTCGTCCCACGAATGCGGCCGCACCGACGGCGGCACCACGAGAGGTCCGAGCTCTCGACGGCCCCAGGCCGAGCCTGTTCCGACTCTTGATCGATCGAGGGTCGCGACGTCGTGGGGCCGGTGCATGTGCCCGTTGGCCGCTGCAGGGTGCGCTCCCGGCGCCCGGTGACAAGGCAAGCGAGGGATCTTGTCTGAGGATCGCTTGTTCGAGCTCGGCCACAGCCGGGCTCGGCGCGATGCCGAGCTCCTCGTTGAGCAGTGTTCCGAAGCCGCGAGTAGCACCGCAAGGCGTCGGCTTGTGACCCGGACCGGTACAGCGCCAGCATCAGTTGCGTCCAGAACCGCTCCTCGAATGGATGTTCAGCGACGAGGCTCTCGAGCTCGGCGATGATCTCACGGTGGTGACCGGCGGCTCGAGGTCCGCATCGACCCTGTCACCGAGAGCGGCGACGCGTGCCGCGTTCAGGCGGGTGGCTTGGGTACTGACGAAAGGCAGTGACTCGAGCCCGGCGAGCGGAGGGCCCCTCCACAGGTCGAGTGCCTCTCGCAGCAGCGCCGGGGCCTCCTCGGCGTGCTCGGTCCCCTGCGTGGCGCGCGCCCGGGCCACGAGCTGGTCGAAGGTGGCCACGTCGACGCCGACCTCGGCGTCGAGGGCATACCCGTTGTCGGCTCGCAAGATGCACCGGCGCTCGGTGCCGAGGGTCCGGCGCAGGCGGTAGACGAGCCCCTGCAGGCTGGCGGACCCGTCGCGAGGGGCGTGGTCGCCCCAGAGGTCGTCGATCAGCCTTTCGCTCGAGATCGGCTGCCCGGGGTGGAGCGCCAGACGGGCCAAGAAGGGCTCGCTCGAGGGTCCGTGACAGCGCGACGCTGTCACCGTTGGCGTCGACCTCAACCGGACCGAGCAATCGGACAGAGATCACGATCGCCCCCTGCGAGCTGCGGACGACCGAGTGTACGCGCCCCCCGGTCCGGTCGATGACCGCCGTGGGCACTCTTCGCGCTGATCGAGTCACGACCCGTGGGGATTGGGCGTCGGCCGCCGGATCCTGTGAGCCACGTGTCGGCGGCATGTGAGCGGGTCGTCGCATGGTGACCTACGAGGCGGCGGGGCGGCGGCACATGCCCCCCACGTGCTGGACCCGCTAACTCGGACAGGGCGTGCCGGTGGGGTGAGCCGATGATGCCCCACCGGCGTTCGCCCTGGTGAACGCGGGCCCGGCCCTGGGCTTCCGTCAGCCACCTGCCCGGGTCGGCCGGGGGCCAGGTCGTCCCCCTTGCGCCTCTCGTCGACCCCGAGGCGCACCCGATGCCCCCCGGCGCAGAGGCGGTCGGACCCATGGTCGGGTCCGGTGCTCTCGGATCGGTCGCCTCGAGACCACGTGAACCTGGGACGCCATTGGAGTGTCGGCCCGATCGAGAGTGGACCTGTCGGTGCCGTCATCGACCACCGCCGGGGCCGATGCATCGAGTACCGGGCTCTCTGTTTCGACCACGGCGCGCGTGCCAGGGCACGATCGATGCGCTGGTGTTGTTCCTTTCCGATGCGGATCGAGGGCTTCTCAGCAATTCCTCTCGGTACCTGAGAATCTCGATGAGAGCGTGGATCCGGTTGCGGCGACGTTCCGCCTGCGTCTACGCACTGGCACGCGTGGCGATCAAGAGGCGCTGTCGAAGTGGTAAAGTTCACTGCGGGGCATGTGGCCGATCTCTGTAGCGGATCGACTTGTTCTTTAGTCGCGCCTGCCTTTCGAGGAGGTCTCTGTGGCACGAGATCAAAGCGTTCGCAATCGGATTGTCGAATACCTTGCAGAGCAGGGTGCCGTGGAGGATTCGAGCGGAAAAGCGACATCGGTCTTGAAGAAGGCGATCGCGTACGAAGGAACCGACGCAGGATTCACCCAGGTCGTGGCCGCCATGGCGAAAGCGGGCTTGTTGACGCGTCAGATCAGAGGGCAAGCGGACATATCGGATCTCGCACAACGCCAATGCGGAGCGTGCGCGAGTGCGGTCTCCGGCCTCGATGTCCGCCGGGGACAAGGCCTACTGGACTACGACGAGTTGGCGGCAGCACTGCTCGCGCAGGCGACGCGGGCCGCGGCCGCACCCGACCGACACCTCGGAATCCGCCTCATGGGCGCGTCGACGTCTGGAGCAGCTCGAGGCGCGCAACGCGTCGTTGCAGCGCGATGTGGCCCGTGCCAATGCCGAAGCCGAGGCGGTTGCGGCCGAACGTGACATGCTTGCAGAATCAACTCGAGGCGGCGCAGCACAACCTGTCTCTTCTCACCGACCGCCTGCAAGAGCCCCGCCGTCCGCAGAGGCAGGGCTGCGGAGCGCCTGGGGCCCGACGAGCAGTCGCTGCTCAACCAGCTGCGTCACCGCCGTCCTCAGAGGGCGACGACTTCAGAGCGGGCCATCTGAACCTCGAGCGGCAGGCCCGGTTCCGGGATGTCGTTGATATCGCATCGACCGGGCCCCGACGCCCGAGTGCGGAAACCGATTGCTCGCCTGGCTCGCCTCACAGCGCGTCCGGCATTCCCCGTCCGATCGCTTCCCGGGACGAAATTCGGGATCTGTGCCAGGATGTCGTCGCCTGATACAGGGCGGACGAGCAAGCCTAAAGGTGCCGAACGTGGAGAATCAACCATCGGTTGTCTCTCGATGCGAGCCTGCGGACGCGGCGGGAAGTGCTCGTCGCGGGCATGGCCGGGGCGTTCAGCTTGGCGCTGGCGGCCTGCGGTGGCGACACCGCCCGCAAGGCCGCCACTGTCGCCCCGGCCGGCTCTGACCTCGGTGCGGTCGAGCACGTCATCTTCCTGATGAACGAGAACCGGTCCTTCGACCACTACTTCGGCTCGTACAAGGGCGTCCGAGGTTTCGACGACTCCGTGGCTCGAGCCCAGGGGGTCTTCGCACAGTCGTGGCCCGGGGGTGCGGCCCAGCAGCTGCTGCCTTTCCATCTCGACACGGCCAACACCGACGCCGAATGCACGTTCGACCTGTCCCACGAATGGTCGGCCCAGCACACGTGCTGGAACGGCGGGAAGATGGACCAGTTCGTCGCCACCCACACGTTGCCGCAATGGGAGGGGCCCCAGAACGGCGTGCTGACCATGGGCTACTACACCCGTTCGGATCTGGCGTTCTGGTACTCCCTGGCCGACGCCTTCACCATCGGCGACGGCTATCACTGCTCGGTGATGGGGCCGACACACCCGAACCGGCTCCACGCGTTGTCGGGCACGCTCGACCCCGAGGGCCACGAGGGCGGCCCGGTCATCATCACCAACTCGTCATCCAGCGCCATCGGGAGTGCGTCGTGGCGGTCGATGCCCGAGGAGCTCGAGGCGAAGGGCGTCTCGTGGAAGGTCTACAACCCTTCGGGAGCCTCGCTACCAACCGTCGAGCCCGTTGTCGATCGCCATCTCCGACAACATCCTTCTGTACTTCAAGCGCCACGTGCAGGACCCGTCGTCACCGCTGTACAAGAAGGCCTTCGGCCCGATCTTCCCCCGCGACTTCGCCCGCGACGTGGCCAACGACACCTTGCCTCAGGTCTCGTGGATCATCCCGCCGTTGGGGTACGACGAGCATCCGCCCTCTCCGCCCGGCAGCGGGGATGTGGTTCGCCCATCAGGTGCTCAGTGCCCTGGTGTCGAACCCCAAGACCTGGTCCAAGACCGTGCTGTTCATCATGTACGACGAGAACGACGGATTCTTCGACCACGTCACGCCGCCCGTGGCCCCGGCGGGGACTCCGGGGGAGTATCCTGAGCGTCGACCCCCTGCCGTCGCCGGCCAAGGGCGTCGCCGGGCCCCTTGGTCTCGGTTTCCGGGTGCCGCTTCTCGTTGTCTCGCCCTTCAGCCGGGGCGGGTATGTCTGTTCGGACACCTTCGACCACACCTCGCAGCTGCGTTTCCTCGAGACCCGCTTCGGTGTGAAGGCGCCCAACTCACGGCGTGGCGACGAAGCGTGACCGGCGACCTGACCTCGACTCTGCACTCTGGGGTCGCCCGACACGTCGTTCCCCCGCCTGCCCGCCACTCCGGGAAGAAGTGATGCACGGGTCAAGAGCCAGTGCACGCCGTCGCAGCTGATCGAGTTCGACATCACGAACCCTGCGCCCTATCCGGTTCCGACGAACCAGAGCATGCCGTCACAGGAGCCCGGACGGGCCACTCCTGTTCCGGGTTGATCACGCCAGACGCGCCTGTGGACGAGTACCACGCCGCCGCGCCATCATGGCCGTCATCAACGTGGTCCGGTAGATGAACCAGGGACACCTCGAATTCTGTGCCAGCCCGCAGTGGCGCCAGACGGTGGAGGAGACATTCTTCCCGAGGCCTTGCGCGGCGTCTCTCTCGGCGACGACGTCATCGAAGTCGGGCCGGGGCCCGGATTGACCACCGATGTCCTGCGCCCCGGACGGCTCGACTGACCGCACTGGAGTTCGACCCCGATCTGGCCGGGGCGTTGGCCGAGCGATTGGCCGGCACGAATGTCGAGGTGGTGTGCGGCGATGCCACTGCGATGGACCTGCCGGACGGTCGCTTCATCGGGTGCGGCGTCGTTTCACATGCTCCACCACATCCCGACCGCCGACGCACAGGACGCGGTCTTCTCCGAGCTCGCCCGTGTGCTCGAGCCCGGCGGCGTCCTCGTCGCTGCAGACGGGATCGAGAACGAGAGCACGAGGCTGTTCCATGCCGATGACGTCTACAACCCGATCGACCCCGAGGACGCTGAGCCTACGACTCACGCGAATCGGCTTCACCGGCATCGATGTCCGCGTGTACGACATCGGATGGATATGCACGGCCCTTGGTCCGCCGTGAACGACCTTGCGCTCCGGCGACCGGTCCCGAGGTCGGTTCAACGCTGACAGATGACCTCGCCGTGAGGGACGACGAACCACCCGTCGTCGCTCGACGTCCACCGTCGCCACGCCCCCGCCAACCGCTCCAAGTCGTCACCGGTGGCGAGGCCGCTGTCCATGGCCTGACGCGCAAAGCTTGAGTGGGTGAGCCGGTCGGCCCACAATCCTCCCCACCACGAACGGTCCGCACCACCCACGAACGTCCACGTGCTCACCGTCGCCCTGACGTCGGCGAAACCGGCTCGGCGAGCCCAGCACAGCACCCGCCGCCCTCCGTCGGGCTCGCCGCCGACGGCCCTGGCCACTCGTTGGTAGAGCGCCCGCCACTCCTCGAGCTCGGGATCTTCGGGATACCAGAACATTCCCCCGTAGTCGCCGTCGCGCGCGGCGACGAAGCCGCCCGGCCGGCACACCCGCTTCATCTCGAGCAAGGCGGCGACGGGGTCGGCCAGATGCTGGAGCACCTGGTGGGCGTGCACCACGTCGAAGGCTCCGTCGCCGAAGCGGAGGTGGTTGACGTCCCCGACTTCGAACTCGACGTTGCGAAGCCCTCGGCTCGCCGCTTCGGCCCGAGCCCCGCTCAGGACTCCCTCGGCGGCGTCGACCCCGAGCACCGCGCCTGCGCGCGACGTGGCTCGCCAGTCCGACGGTGATCGTGCCCGGGCCGCAGCCGACATCGAGGAGCCGCGCCTCGGGCCACAGGTGCGGGAGCAGGTACGCGGCCGAGTTCTCGGCGGTCCGCCAGCGATGGGATCGGAGGACGCTGTCGTGGTGGCCGTGCAGGTAGGTATGAGTCGAGTCCGGCATGGGACCATCATCGGGCCTCACCGGCCAATAAGCAAAGAAGTATCTCTGATCAATAAGATAAGGTGCACTTATGTCTCGGTCGGACTGGTTGCGGACCTTCCTGGCCGTCTACCGCAGTGGTTCGGTGACAGAAGGGGCGCACCACCGGGGTCTCACCCAGCCCGCCGCCAGCCAACATCTGGCGTCGTTGGAACGCACCCTGGGCGGGTCGCTGTTCGTGCGCAAGTCGACCGGCATGGAGCCCACTCAACAGGGAAGAGAGCTCTACGCCCGGGTCGCCGAGCCACTGGACGGGCTCGAAGCGGTGTTGCGCGATCTCGATGCGGGAGCCGTGCACGCCCCCGAGCCTCCGGTGCGTTTCGGCTCCACCCCCGAGTTCTTCTCGGCCCAGGTGCTTCCTCTTCTCGTCGACCTCGACCTGGCGGTGGTGGTGACGTTCGGAAGCGATCAAGAGCTCTTCTCCCTCCTGGACCGGGGCGAGCTCGATGTCGTCGTGACGAGCTCGACGCCCCCTCGGCGAGGCATCGACGCCACGACGATGGGTGCCAACCGCTTCGTCCTGGTGGCCGCCCCGACCGTCGCTCCCTCGACTGCTCTCGATTCCCCGGAGGACGCGGCGACGTGGCTGGCGAATCGGCCGTGGGTGTCCTACAGCCTCGAGCTCCCCCGCACCCGCCGATTCTGGCTCTCGGCCTTCGGGCGCCCTTTCGGGGCCCGGCTGCGACTCGTCGCGCCTGACCTGCGGGCCGTGCTCAAAGCCGTCGAGCTCGGGTTGGGCGTGAGCCTCCTCCCCGAGTTCGTCTGCATCGAAGCCCTCACCGAGCGACGCGTGGTCGAGGTGATCCCCGTGGCGCACCTGACTCCAGAAGAGCCGCGGTTCGTCTGTACCGGTCAGCGAGGGGCTTCTCGCGGCGCTCTTCGCGCCTTTCTCACAGCGCTGCACGCGCGCACCACCGAGGAGGATCGACCCGGCGCGCCCTGATGGCGGTCCCCTCCTGTCCTTCTCGGCTCGGATCCCACCCGGGGCAACCCGGGGCTCCGGGGCGAACCGGGAGTCGGGTCGAACCGATGAAAGGACCTTGGACCCTGCCTGGCGCAATCGGGTCCCTGGCAAGCTGGGATCGAGAGGATCGGAGCCTGTACGTGCATCGCATCGTCATCCTGGGCGGCGGGACAGGCGGGACATTGAGCGCCAACCGCCTGCGCAAGGCGTATGGGCTCGACGAGGCGTCGATCACCGTGGTCGATCAGAACGACTCGCACGTCTATCAGCCGGGACTGTTGTTCATCCCTTTCGGGCTCACGCACGCCGAGGACATCGCGCGCCCCCGGGGACGTCAGCTCCACCGAGGTATCGACTATCGGACCAGCGCTGTGGACCATGTCGAGCTCGAGACACAAACCGTGTTCCTGGAGGACGAGAGCGAGCTCGCCTATGACGTTCTGGTCGTCGCGACGGGTGCCTCCCTGGCACCCGAGGAGACCGAGGGCCTGCTGGGACCGGGATGGATGGAGAGGGTCTTCACCTTCTACACGCCTGAAGGAGCCAGCGCGCTCGAGGAGGCACTCACCTTCTTCGACGGGGGCAAGGTGGTGGTGAACATCGTCGAGATGCCCATCAAGTGCCCCGTGGCGCCGCTCGAGTTCTGCTTCCTGGCCGATTGGTTCTTCCGCGAGCAGGGCATCCGGGACCGGGTGGAGCTCACCTATGTGACCCCCCTCGACGCGGCCTTCACGAAGCCGGTGGCCTCGCGGGCGCTCGGCGGCATGCTCGCAGAGCGCGGCATCGAGCTTGTCACCGAGTTCAACACCGGTTCGGTCGACGGGGCGGCGGGGAAGCTGGTCTCGTGGGACGACCGCGTCGTCCCCTTCGACCTGGCTGTCGTCGTCCCGGTGCACAACGGGGCTGCGTGTGTGGTCAACTCCCCGGGTCTCGGCGACGAGCTCGGCTTCGTGCCGGCCGACGAGCACACGCTCCAGTCAAGAGCCCGGCCCGAGGTGTTCGCCATCGGTGACGCTGCAGCCCTCCCGATCTCCAAGGCCGGTTCGGTCACCCATTTCGAGGGAGAGGTGCTCGTCGAGAACATCCAAAGGTTCCTGGCCGGCAAGCCTCTCGACGCCTCCTACGACGGGCACGCGAACTGCTTCATCGAAGCAGGGTTCGCCAAGGCGATGCTCATCGACTTCAACTACGAGACCGAGCCTCTGCCGGGGCACTACCCGGGCCCGCTCGGGCTCCCGCTCCTCAAAGAGTCACGACTCAACCACCTGGGCAAGCTCATGTTCCAGTGGCTGTACTGGCACAGCTTGCTACCGGGACGTGACGTTCCTGGCATCACAGGTTCCATGCCGAGCCGCGGGAAGAAAGTACCCGCGGCCAGCCCGAAGGAGACGATCACACCATGACGCGCACCATGCTCGCCGGCGTCGATGTCGAGCTCGACGACGAGGGATTCCTGGTCGACCCCCAACAATGGACCGAGGACATGGCGGTGGACCTCGCCCGCAAGGAGGGCATCGAACCACTGACCGAACGACACTGGCAGGTCGTCCGATTCATGCGCTCCGAGTACGTCGCCAAGGGCACAGGGCCCACCGTCCGCGTGCTGGGCAAGACCTCGGGCGTCTCCATCAAGGAGCTGTACCAGTTGTTCCCCAAGGGGCCGGCGAAGATCGCCGCCAAGATCGCAGGTATCCCCAAACCCCGCGGCTGTATCTGAACCTCGCGACGAAGGAGCACACTCATGGGCGAAACGATCAAGAAGGTGTCGATCATCATCTCCAAGGGATCACTCGAAGGCATCTACCCCGGGTTGATCATGGCCAACGGG
The DNA here is from genome assembly GCA_963739765.1 of uncultured Acidimicrobiales bacterium. Classification (GTDB taxonomy): domain Bacteria; phylum Actinomycetota; class Acidimicrobiia; order Acidimicrobiales; family UBA8190; genus Chersky-840. Next base: position 1,428,312 of record CAVUBP010000003.1, read on the forward strand.
GCCAGGGCGGAGGGGATCGACGCCAATCTGTTCTTCACCTTCTTCGGCCTCGACGCCATCCACAAGAAGCGCTTCGAGCACATCAAGGTGGCGACGGTGGGCAACCCGGGCATGCACATCGCCACGATGCTCGGTGGGCTCCCCGGCATGTCGGCGATCGCCACGCACATGCTCGAGAAGAAGATGGAGGAGTTCGACATCCCTTCGATACCCGAATTCGTCGAGATGATCGCCGACACCGGGTGCGGCATGTTCGCCTGCAAGGCGTCGGTCGATCTGTTCGGCTTCACCAAGGACGACTTCATCGACCAGATCTTGGACATCATCACCGTCGGTGAGTTCTACGAGAGGGCCGCCGGCGGCGAGATCATCTTCACATGACGATCTCCACGCTCGGCTCGCCGGCCACGGCGGACCATCGAGGCCCTGCGATGGGTTCTTCGGGGGGCAGGGACCGGTCGTGGCCGTGATCGAGGTGTTTGCCGACGTCTGTTGCCCCTTCACACATGTGGGCCTGCGCGCCGTCGTACAGAGGCGGGACCAGCTGGGACGACACGATGTGGTCCTGCGCGTGCGGGCCTGGCCCCTCGAACTGGTCAACGGGGCACAACTGGACCCGGTGACCACCGCGGAGCACGTGGACGAGCTGCGGTCGCAAGTGGCCCCGGGGCTCTTCGCCGGGTATGACCCCAGCCACCTGCCCCGCACCTCTCTCCCCGCGCTGGCCGTGGCGGCTGCGGCGTACCGCCAAGGTGACCGTGTGGGCGAAGCCGTGAGCCTCGCGCTACGGGACGCCCTGTTCGAGCAGGGCCGCGACATCTCATGCCCGGACGTCCTCGGCGCGGTGGCAGCTGCACATGGTCTCGGTGCGGTAGGTCCCGAAGACGATCAGAGGGTGAGGGACGAGTGGTGTGAAGGCCGTGTGCGGGGGGTGAAGGGTTCGCCGCATTTCTTCTGCGGAGGGTTCGACGCCTTTTGTCCAACGCTCGAGATCTCGAGGGATAGTGAAGGGCACGTTCACCTCCGGCGCGATCTGGAGGCGCTCGACGTCTTCCTCGAGGAGTGCTTCAGGATCTGACTCGTCATCGGCTGCCCACGTCCGGGTCATGACGAACCCGTGACGCCGGCTCCCTATCCGTCGTCGGATTTCGCCGCGGGAGCGAGCTGCGACGGGTCCGGGGTGCCCGTGAGCGTCGTCGTGGGATGGACGGGGAGCACGACCGGCTGGTGTGGGCGCTGTTCGAAGTCGAAGTCGTTGCTCAGGTTCCCGAGGATCTTGTTGGTTTCTCGCACATCGGGCCTCGGGTCGGGGCGGCCGTCGGTCGCAGGATCGATCCGCTGGCCGTTGAGGAAGTCGTCCTCGATGAACTTGTCGTACGCGTCGAAGCTCAGTGTCTGATGGTCGATGTAGCCCCGCTTCGCATAGGGGCTGATGACCATGGCCGGCACCCGAAGCCCGTAGCCGTTCTGGTCGACGGTGGGGGGAACCACGTGATCGTAGAACCCGCCCCAGTCGTCCCAGGCCAAGAATATCGCCGTCGAGTCCCAATCAGGGCTCTTCATCACCGCGTTGACGAGGCTCGTCACGTAGCTCTGCCCGTAGCTCACGGGGGCGGGGGGATGCTCGCTCAGGGCGCCGGAGGGCACGACCCACGACACAGCCGGCAGGGTGCCGCTCTTCGCCGCGGCGTAGAACGTGGTCGCATCCTGGATGTTCCCGAGCTGATGGTCGGCCTGGACGGTGTCGAACCACGGCAACGGGTTCCAGATCCCGGGCGTGTTGGAGTTCTGTTGAACCGGGGCACAGGTCTCGGCCCCAGGGTTCTCGCAGTCCGGCTCGGTCCCGCTCACCACGTAATAGCCCCAGCTCACATGGGACTTGTGCAAGAGGTAGGTCAGATCCGTCCAGGCGTAGATGGGCTGGCCGGCTTGCCTGTTCTTGTTGGCGCGCTTGGGATTGCCGCCCCCGGTCTTCGGGCCGGCCTGGCCTCCGTAGACCGCCGGGGAGCCCGGGGGGCGTTCCGCCGGCTTGGTCTCCACGGCATTGGTGCAGCTCGAGGGATTGTCCTGCTCGGTGCAGTACGCCGACCACTCCGACACGAGGAACAGATGGGCCGGCAGGCTCCACGACGCGTTCGGTTCGAACATGTGGTCCTGGAGGACGAAGTCCTTGGCATAGGCCCAGTAGTTCGGGATGTCGCTCTCGGTGTGGTAGCCCATGACGTCGGGCCTGGCCGAATTGGTGCACGCCGGGTCGGTGGGATCCAGACAGCCCTTCCGACCGGACTCGGCTTGGCCGATGAAGCCGTCCATCTTCCCCCCGTTGATGTCTGCCGATGCGCTCAGTGCGTTGTGGGGCCCACCGCCGTTCACGTCGGCATGGTCGACGTAGGGAGCCACACACGCACCCGCGGCCGGATCGCTGACACACACCGTGGGCGTGCCTTTGTCCATCGGGATGCCGTCTGCGCCGGGGAAGGTGCCGAAGTAGGAGTCGAAGGACCGGTTCTCCTGCTGGATCACGATCACGTGTTTGATCTTGTGGATGCCCGCAGGCACGACGTAGCTGCCGGTCGGGCCGCCACCGACCCGCTCCACGTGGGCCGGCAGCGACGCCGTGGCGCCGCAGGAACAGACAACCAGTGCCAGGGCGACGACAGCACCGAGGGGCAACGCCGACCGCCGAACCATGCGACGCATCACCCCGAGTATCAGGGATCCTTGCCTAGAATGTCAACCATGGTTGCTAATCAGGCGGTGGGCCGGCCATGAGCGGCGGTGGCGCGCATCGTGAGCCGGGGGCAGCCATCGCGTCCCCACGACGTCACGGGGGACAGGTAAGGCTCGGCGCCGGGCTTCGCCGCGCCTGGGTGGGCTATCAGCAACGGGTCGACCAGGAGATGGCTCTGGCCGGGTTCGAAGAACGCCGATTCCCCGACGGGCGGGTGTTGCGTCTGTGCTCGGACAGCGCGGAGACCACGATCTCTCAGATCGGGCGGCATCTCGGGATCACGCGCCAAGGTGCCAGCAAGGTCGTGGCCAAGCTCCGCGATGGCGGGTTCGTGACGGTCCACGATTCCTCGACGAGTGGCAGAGAGAAGATCGTGACGCTCACCGCTCGGGCTGTCGACTATCTCGCGGCGCAGCGAAAGGCGGCTCGAACAATCGAGCGCCGGCTCCGGACCGAGATCGGGGAGGAAGGTTTCGTCGCCCTGAACCGGCTTCTCGAAGCATTGGGGACAGAGGCGGACCCGCGCATGAGCTCCTACCTACGCACGAAGAGGTAAGCGGGAAGGCTCTTGGCCCCCGACGATTGGCTGTAGGCCCGGGACGTCGAGCGACCTACCGCTGCTCTTCTGGTCACGGGGTCGCCGGTCGCAGGCTACCGTCGCCGCATGACTCTCAGACCCGAACCCCATCCGCGTGCCGAGGTCCAGGAGGCCGTCGACCGCTATCACGAGCTGCGACGTCGCATCGACGAGGGCCTCGAGCCCAACGCCTTTGGGGCCCTGGCCGACTTCTACACCGACGACGCGGTCTACGTGGACGCCGCCTGGGGCCGCATCGAGGGCAAGAAGGCCATCGCCCACTGGCTGGAGCACTCGATGGTCGGTCTGGGCGACTGGAAATTCCCGGTGGAGTTCACGGCGATCGAGGGCAATGACGTGATCGTGAAGTGGACCCAGGTCATTCCCGGGACCCGGGCGGACGGCACGCCGTACACCCAGTCCGCCTACTCACGGCTTCGCTACGCCGGCAACGGGAAATTCTGTTACGAGGAGGACACCTACAACATGGTCCACGTCTTGGAGGACGTGGCTGCCAGCGGGTGGGTGCCGAGCGAGCCCATGAACGTGCCCCCGCAACACCCCGACCGCAACTGGGCCTTGCCCGACGCCTGAGCCCTATACGTGGGCACTCGAAGGTTCGGCATCGGCATCGTTATCGCTCTCGCGGTTCTTGTGGCCGGGTGCACCGTGGCCCGGCGCACCGCCCAGTCGGTCGTTGAGCATGCTTCAGAAAACGCGTTCTATGTTGTTCCCCACCCTTTCCCTCCGGGGCCTCCGGGAAGCTTGATTCGAGTGAAACGGCTCTACGGAGCACCCAACGGGGCTATCGCCTGGCGTGTGTTGTACCACTCTCGCGACGCCAACGGCGACGACACAGCGGTGTCTGGGGTCGTAGTGACACCAACGGCTCCGGGTCCCCGGGGCGGACGTCCCGTTGTCGGATGGGGTCATCCGACAACGGGCACAGTTGCACGATGCGGTCCTTCGAGAGGTGTTGATCCCTTCGTTCTTATCGAGGGCCTTCGTGGCTTGATCGCCGATGGCTATGTCGTGGCGTCGACCGACTACCCGGGCATGGGGGTGAGTGGTCCATCTTCCTATCTGATTGGTACGAGTGAGGGCGACAGCGTTCTCGACGCTGTGCGGGCTGCCCGTGAGATCCCTCAAGCTCACGCCGGCGCCCGCCTGCTGCTATGGGGTCATTCCCAAGGCGGTCACGCCGTCTTGTTCGCGGCAGAAGATGTGCACACGTACGCCCCGGAGCTTCACCTGGTCGCCGTCGCCGTGGCCGCGCCGGCCGTTGAGCTGGGATCTCTATTGAACGATGACATCGACACCGTCTCCGGAGTGACGTTGGGCGCGTACGCCTTTGCCGCCTACGAGGAGCACTACGGAGCGTCGGCCTCCAGCGCCGGGCTTACGTCGGTCCTGACACCCGCCGGTGCTGCCGCCACGCCGGAAATAGCGAAGCTCTGCCTATTCGGGCAGAACAAGCAGATTCACAAGATCGCACAACCGCTCGTCGGGCACTACCTGGCCGCAGATCCACAACGCATCGAACCTTGGGAATCCTGGCTCCAAGAGAACACGCCCGGTGGATCACCGATCAGTGCTCCGATTCTGGTTGCGCAGGGAGACTCCGACACGCTGGTGCGTCCTCTCACCACGACCAACTACGTCCACACTCTGTGTGCTCACGGCGAACGGGTCCTCTACGTCCAGCTGCCACATACCGGTCATGGACTCGTCGCTCTTCGAGTACTACCCGCCGTTCGGGCGTCGTTCAAGACGCTGCTCGGGGGTCACTCTCTCCATACCTCGTGCCCGTCGTCAACCGCTGTCGGCTGAGCAGCAGTCAGGCCGATCCCGTGCTTGAGCGCCAGCCCCCCAATGAGATCGGCGATCGGGACCGCCTCTTTGGCCGCTCCGGCTCGGATAATGGCCACAGTTGCGGCGAGGGCATGAACCAGAAATCGTCCGATTGCCACCAGGTGATCTCGTCGAGGAGGTCGGGTTCGATGCCACCTCGGGCGGCACCGGTGGCCAGGATGGCGAACCTGATCTTCCGAGCACGCTGATCCCGGAACTCGTACTCCGGCAAGTGGCTGTTCAGAAGCTCGTCGTACGGCAAGCCCCGTTGGCCGATGCCGACGAGGTCGATCGCTTGGACGGCCACCTCCGTGACGACCTCTCCTGGTAATCCCGAGGAGATCTGGCTGATCAGAGATCCCCGAAGGTTGTCGTCACGTGACGAGAGAGATCAGCGGTGTCGGATCGAAGTACGACTCGCGACGAAGAATGAGTCCGTCGCGGAGCACGAATCGGTCGCACACCTGGAACTCGACGGACGTACCGCCGAGCGTGCCAGTGCAGTTGGCCTTGATGAAGATCGAGTCGTCGTTCGCGGCCCAGGAGTCGACCACTGTGGTGAAGTCCTCGATGAGGGCGAACACCTGACGGAAGAGGGCAACGAATCCATTTCGCCCGCAGGCCTCGGGAAAAATGGGCTGGGTCGACACGAAGTCGCTGTGGAGGTGGGGCACAAAGAAGTCCAAGAACCCATCCGGCTTCGGCAACGACCACCCGGTCTCGAAGAGCTGAATGAACCCCTCGGGTGCATCCGAGACGGTTGGAGCGACCGTGGTCATGAGGGTGTTGCGCCGGAGGCAAGGAGCTCGATGACGTCGAAGTAGGTGTCCTTGCGGGTGATGCAACCCTCCTCGAGGGTCAGAAGATCGACGCAACTACCTCGCACGGTCGATCCCGCGTCGACGGTGAATCCGAGAGCTTCGACGGGGGATGCCGCCGTGGCAGTCATCGTCGACTCCAGCACGCACAGGCCCTCGGTGACGGTGCGCCGGAATTGCGCCCATTGGACGTCCGGCCAGGCCTCGAGGTCGGTGCGAAACGCACTGCGCACTGCGTCTGATCCGGTGTGAGACACCGCCCCGGTGTGCAGCGTGAGGACGGTGTCCACGCTGTGCGCCGCCATGACCTCCTCGAGATCGTGTCGGTTCCACGCGTCGAGGTATCGGTTCAGGAGCCGATGAGCTTCGGTATGGGCCCACAACTCCCGCAGTTCCTGGTTGAAGTCCTCGGTTCGCTCCATAGGGAAGAAGAGCTTGGCCCCCTCGAACTCCACCAACCGCACAGTGCCGGTGATCGTCGCGGCAAGCCATCTCGCCCAGGCGACTTCGAAGAACTCGTCGGCCGCGCCCCACACGATCAGGGTCGGAGTGAGCAGGCGTGCCAGCTCGTCGCGGATGGCCACCGTGACGCCGTTGTCCATGCCGGCCACGTAATCCTGAATCGCCTGGGCTCTGGCTGGCTCACCGAACGGGGAGAAAAATCCCCTGATCGTCTCGTCGGGGAGGTCCTCGGGGTGTTCGAGCCCCGATGCCAGTGAAGCGCGAGCGGCCGCCAGGTCGACGCTCAGTGCACCAAGCGCCGCGGCCAGGACGCCGTCGCCGGCCATGGCGTAGATCGGCGCAAAGGCGGGCGGTGGCCAGTTGTCGTGGGTGTCGCAGTTGGTGAGCGTCAGGGTTCGAACCCGCTGTGGCGCCCTGGCGGCCACGAGTTGGGCGATGGCGCCGCCGCTGTCGTTGCCCACAAGATCGACGGCATCGAGCCCGAGCGAGTCGAGAAGCTCGAGGATCATCTCGGCTTGCAGGCCCATGGTCAGGTTGCCGCGTGTCGGACACGGACTCTCTCCGTGGGCCAGAAGGTCCACCGCAATGCATCGCCGGATGTCCGCAAGATCTTCGAGTTGGTAACGCCATAGGTCGGCGTTGAGGAATACGCCATGGATGAATACAGCCGTCGGACCGCGACCGGCTTCCAGATATGTGATGTCGCCGAACCTGGTCGTCGTTGACCGTCTGCGCAGCGATCTGCCGTCCATACTCATAGTAGTCGAGATACTCATAGTATCTGACTGTAAGATCAAAGGTCGTGGATGTCAAGAGCCGCCGGCAGGAGTACGCGGAGACGACGCGTGAAGCGATCGTGGAGGCCGCCATCGGGCGCTTCACGGTGGATGGATTCGCCAAGACCACCATCGACGCCGTGGCCGAGTCGGCGCGAGTCACCAAGGGCGCCGTCTACCACCACTTCAAGGACAAGGCCGATCTGTTCGAGGCGGCCTTCGTGGTGATGGAGGAACGACTGCTGTCAAGGGTGACGGTCGGCGTGGAAGGAATCGAAGACCCGTGGGAACTCATCGCGACGGGGGTCGACCTCTTCCTCGCCGAATGCTGTGAAGCCGACTTTCGGCGGATCGCACTCCAAGAGGCTCCCGTCGCACTGGGCTGGTCTCGGTGGAAGGAGATCGAGGAACGATATTTCCTGGGTCTGGTGACCGCAGCACTCGACGGCCTTGTGCAGGGAGGTCACATCGAGATTCCACCCGGCGATCTCACGGCAAGAATGGTTCTCGCCGCGACGGCCGAGGCCGGGTTGGCCGTGGCGTCGGCCGCCAAACCCAAGGTGGAACGCCAACGAGTCGGCACTCTCGTGATGCGGCTCCTGGAAGGTCTCCGTTAGGGCGTCGAGCAATGTGAGCAGGCCGTCTGGGCAACCGTGCGCTCGGTCCCAACCGCACCGTATTCGCGACTCTCGGAACGGTACCGGCCGGGCCTCAGGTTCGAGGGGCGATTGAAGCGTATGCGGAGGGCGGTCAATTATGGACAGGGCGGCTGATCGGGTCGATCGTTTGGCTGACGCACCCTTCTGACCAGC